>NZ_CP059901.1:0-1396693 GCF_014127285.1 Mumia sp. ZJ1417 | reverse complement strand
CCCTCGGTCTTGTCGGTGAGACCGTCGAGCGCGGCCGAGTTGACGTACGTGCCGTCACCGGTCGTCGCGACGCCGGTCTCCTCCGGGTTGTCCTCCCCCGGCACGTCGACGACGCGACGGACCGGCAGGTCGTACGTACGGGCGAAGTCGAGGTCGCGCTGGTCGTGCGCCGGGACCGCCATGACCGCGCCGGAGCCGTAGTCGGCCAGCACGTAGTCGGCCGCCCACACCGGCATCTGGGCACCGGTCAGCGGGTTGATCGCGTGGACGCCGAGGAACACGCCGGTCTTGGGACGGTCGGTCGACTGGCGCTCGATCTCGGTGGCCTGCTTGGTGCGCTCGAGGTACGCCTCGAACGCAGGCCGCTGCTCGTCGCTCACGAGCTCGGCGGCCAGCTTGGCGTCGGGCGCCACGACCATGAACGTCGCGCCGTACAGGGTGTCCGGCCGCGTGGTGAAGACCCGTACGGGCTCGTCTCGTCCGGGGACCGCGAAGTCGACCCACGCCCCTTCGGAACGGCCGATCCAGTTGCGCTGCATCGTCAGGACGCGCTCCGGCCAGGTGCCCTCGAGCTGCTCCATGTCGTCGAGGAGACGCTGGGCATAGTCGGTGATCTTGAAGTACCACTGAGTCAGCTCGCGCTTGGTGACCACCGCGCCGCAGCGCTCGCAGAATCCCTGGACGACCTGCTCGTTGGCGAGCACCGTCTGGTCATTGGGGCACCAGTTGACGTACGAGGCCTTGCGGTAGGCCAGGCCACGCTCGAACAGGCGCAGGAAGAGCCACTGGGTCCAGTGGTAGTACTCCGGGTCGGAGGTGTGGAGGCGGCGCGTCCAGTCGAAGCTCACGCCGTAGCGGCGGATCGACTCGGCCTGCGTCTCGATGTTGTCGTACGTGAACGTGGCGGGGTTCTCGTTGCGCTTGATCGCGGCGTTCTCGGCGGGCAGGCCGAAGGAGTCCCAGCCGATCGGGTTGAGGACGTCGTAGCCCTTGAGCCGCCAGTAGCGCGCGAGGACGTCATGCAGCGCGAAGACCTCGCCGTGCCCCATGTGGAGGTCGCCCGACGGGTACGGGAACATCGTGAGCGCGTAGCGCCGCTCGCGGTTCGGGTCGCTGCCGTCCGCGTCGTACGGGCGAAGCTCGTCCCACACCGCGCGCCACTTGTCCTGGGTCGCGCGGACGTCGTACGACGCCGCTTCCGCGTGCTGGGTGCTCACCTGGGTCTCCTCCGAATGTCTCTCGTACGGCTCCGTACACAGAACAGCCCCTCGAGCAGAGGGGCTGCCGCGCTGACCGGGTGGCGTCAGCGCGGCTCGACAAGGAGCTCGCCGTACATGGCACCCATGCTAGCGCGGGCCGTGTCCCACCCGGTCGCGCCTACTCAGGGCCTGCCTTCTGGTCCTCCAGCGCCTCCGGGGGCACCTCTTCGACGACCAGCGGCTTCACGATCACCCAGACGATGAACATGAGGGCGACCGCGAGCAGGATCAGCCCGTTGACGAGGTTCACGTTGAAGCCGTCGGCCTTCTCGAGCTCGGCGTCGGAGGCGTTGAAGATGCCGAGGAAGGTGAGAATCACGCCGTAGATGCCCAGCAGGGTGCCGATGATCGTCCTGATGTCGAACGCCGACGCGATCTTGAAGCGGTTCTTGCGCTCAGCCATGGGAGATCCTCTCACCAGAAGATGATGTTCAAGATGATCACCATGACCAGCGAGATCGCGGCGAGGACGGTCGGGCGCCGGTACCACGGCAGCAGGTGGGCGAGCGGGTCGCGCAGCTGGTCACGCGGGGTCAGCGAGTAGACGAAGCCACGCAGCTCGGTGGCCGGCTTCGGCTGCGTCGCCAGGCTGACGACATAGCTGACGACGATGTCGACCACGAACGCGGCGCTCGCCGCGACGAAGCTCGCCCCCTGGCCGGACAGTGGCAGCACGCCGATGCTCGCACTGCCGAACGCGTCCTCGCTCAAGAAGGCGACGAGCACGGCCGCCGCGGTACCGGAGACCAGCCCGACCCAACCTGCGGTGGCCGTCATCCGTTTCCAGAACATACCGAGGATGAACGTCGCGAACAGCGGGGCGTTGAAGAACCCGAACAGCGTCTGCAGGTAGTCCATCAGGTTCGAGTAGTTCGACGCGATCAGTGCGGTGAAGATCGCGACCACGGTCGCGCCGACGGTGGCCCAGCGACCGACCGAGGTGTAGTAGCCGTCTGGCCGGTCCTTGTGGACGTACTGCTGCCAGAGGTCGACGCTGAAGACCGTATTGAACGCGGAGATGTTGGCGGCCATGCCGGCCATGAACGACGCGAGCAGACCGGCGATGGCCAGGCCCAGCATGCCGTTGGGCAACAGGTCGCGCATGAGCAGCAAGATGGCGTCGTTGTAGTCCACGCCCGCTTCTGCGTCGCCGGCCTTGAGGTCGATCATCTCCGGGATGAGGACCGCGCAGATCATGCCGGGGACGACGACGATGAACGGCACGAACATCTTCGGGAAGGTGCCGATGATCGGGGCGCTGCGCGCGGCCGACATCGACTTCGACGCCATCGCGCGCTGGACCTCGACGAAGTTCGTCGTCCAGTAGCCGAAGGACAGCACGAAGCCCAGGCCGAACACGATCCCGACCACCGACCAGAACGGGTCCTCGATGCCGGTGAGGTTGGTGCCCGGCCAGGACGAGAGCTCCTCGTCGCCCCCAGGCGTCGCCGAGATCTTGTCGGTCAGACCGCTGACCCCGCCGACCTTGTGCAGCGCGACCAGCGTGAGCGGCAGCAGCGCGGCCACGATCACGAAGAACTGCAGCACCTCGTTGTAGATCGCGGCGGAGAGGCCGCCGAGCGTGGTGTAGGTGAGGACGACGATCGCGGCCGCGATCAGCGACACCCACAGCGGCCAGCCCAAGATGACCTCGACGATCGTCGCGAGCAGGTAGAGGTTGACGCCGGCGATCAGCAGCTGGGCGATCGCGAAGCTCAGCGCGTTGACCAGGTGCGCGCCGGTGCCGAACCGCATGCGCATGAACTCGGGGACGCTGCGGACCTTCGAGCCGTAGTAGAAGGGCATCATCACGATGCCCAGGAACAGCATCGCCGGGACAGCGCCGATCCAGAAGTAGTGCATGGTCGGCAGGCCGTACTGCGCACCGTTGGCCGACATGCCCATGATCTCGACCGCGCCGAGGTTCGCCGAGATGAACGCGAGGCCGGTCACCCAGGCAGGAAGCGACCGTCCGGAGAGGAAGAAGTCGATGCTGCTGGAGACCTGGCGCTTGGCGAGGATGCCGATGCCGAGGACGAAGATGAAGTAGATCCCGATGATCAGGTAGTCGGAGAACCCCGTGTCCAGACGAAACGTGTCGTCTGCCGCCAGCCACACCGTGCCGTCCATCCGCCCTCCTGCGTCGTCGGTCGATGTCGGGCCCGGGCCCGGCCCCGCTCGGCACGTTACTCCTGAGCAGGCGGGTCGGCAGCGCGAGAAGAACGGGCCGTCGCGGCGCGCGCAGGGGTGTCCACCGACGCGCCGTACGGAAGACTGTCCCTATGTCGCTGACTCGCCGAGAGGTCCTCGTCGCACTCGCTGCTGCTGGGGCCGGGCTCGCCACCGGCTGCACCGGCGACGACCCCGACTCGGCTCCGGCCACCGAGCCGACGACCGCTCCCCCTGCGTCGCCGTCGACGGCTCCGGCGTCTCCGGCACCCGCTGCGCCGGGCGACCCGACGCGCCTGAGCGTCGACGGCGCGATCGCCGAGGACCTCACCGTTCCGTGGGGGCTGGCGTTCCTCCGCGACGGCAGCGCGCTGGTCACCGAGCGCGACACCGCGCGTGTCGTCCGAGTCGGTGGCGGGCGTACGACCACCGTCGGCGAGGTGCCCGGCGTCGACACCGACAGCGGTGAGGGCGGTCTCATGGGGATCGTCGTCCTCCCTGGCGAGGACGCGGTGATCGCGGCCTTCACCTCGCCTGACGACAACCGGATCGTGCGCATGGCGTACGACGGGCGACGCCTGGGCCGGCCGAAGGTGCTGCTCGACGGCATCCCCCGCGCGTTCAACCACAACGGCGGCAGGCTCGTGATCGGCCCCGACGGCACGCTGTACGCCAGCACCGGCGACGCCGGGCAGGGCGAGCGCTCCCAGGACGTCGACTCGCCCGCCGGGAAGGTCCTGCGCATGACGCTCGACGGCAAGGCCGCCGAAGGCAACCCGTTCGGCAACCGTGTGTGGTCGTACGGTCACCGCAACATCGAGGGGCTCGCGTTCGACTCCGCGGGCCGACTCTGGGCGGCGGAGTTCGGCGACCAGGAGACCGACGAGCTCAACCTGATCGAGCGCGGCGCCAACTACGGCTGGCCGCAGACCGAGGGTCCGACCGACGCCAAGGGCATCACCGGCCCGAAGGCGTGGTGGAGCACCGACGACGCCTCGCCCGCCGGAGTCGGGATCGCGTACGGGACGGCGTACGTCGCCGCGCTGCGCGGACAGTGCGTCTGGGCTGTGCCGTTGTCGGGCACCGATGCCGGACGACCGCGACGGCGCCTCGCCGGCGAGGACCTCGGCCGCATCCGCAACGCCGTCCCCGCCCCCGATGGGTCGCTCTGGGTGACGACCAGCAATACCGACGGCCGTGGCGACCCACGGGCCGGCGACGACCGCATCCTGCGCGTCACCGTCGGTTAGGGTCGATCGCATGACCTGGCTCGTCACCGGCGGCGCGGGATACATCGGCTCGCACGTCGTCCGCGCGTTCCTCGACGCCGACATCGAGGTCGTCGTGCTCGACTCCCTGGAGACGGGGTTCCGCGAGTTCGTCCCGGGCGACGTCCCCTTCGTCGAGGCCAACGTCACCGACACCGACACCGTCCGTACGACGCTGCGCGGGCACGCCGTACGCGGGGTGGTGCACGTGGCGGGCTACAAGTACGCCGGTGTCTCGGTGCACAGGCCGCTGCACACGTACGAGCAGAACGTGACGGGCACTGTCCACCTGCTCGAGGCGATGGCCGAGGAGGGTGTCGAGTCGATCGTGTTCTCGTCGTCAGCCGCCGTGTACGGCACGCCTGACACCGAGATCGTCACCGAGACGACGCCGACGTCGCCAGAGTCCCCGTACGGGGAGAGCAAGCTCGTCGACGAGTGGGTGCTGCGCGCGCAGGCGGTCGCGACCGGGCTGCGGCAGACGTCGCTCCGATACTTCAACGTCGTCGGGTCGGGGTATGAGGATCTGTACGACGCGAGCCCGCACAACCTCTTCCCCAAGGTGTTCAAGACGCTGACAGACGGCGGGGTGCCGATGATCAACGGCGACGACTACGCGACGCCCGACGGCACGTGCGTCCGCGACTACGTCTCTGTCACCGACCTCGCGCACAGCCACGTCGTCGCGGCGCGGGCGCTGGCCAACGAGGCGGCGCTCGAGCCCGTCTACAACCTGGGGAGCGGTGAGGGCGTCTCCGTACGCCAGATCATGGACACGATCGCGTCGGTGACGGGGATCGACTTCGTTCCGACCATCGGGCCGCGCCGTCCGGGCGACCCCGCGCGGATCGTCGCGTCGGGCGAGCTGGCTGCGCGCGACCTGGAGTGGGCGATGCGGCACGACCTCACGGACATGGTCCGCTCGGCATGGGGCGCCTGGATGCACGTCGTCGGTCGGAGCAGCCTCCCGGAGTGACTCGCGGTCAGGAGAGGCCGGCGAAGCGCTCGACCTTCTTCGTCGCGCCGGACACGATGAGCTCGTCGAACTCGCCGACGAACGTCTCCGGTCGGGCGTACGTGAAGTCGGCGCCGGGCCGCTTCACCCCGACGACCGTGATGCCGTACTGGCTGCGCAGGGCCGACTCCGCGAGCGTCCGGCCGACCGCTCCGGCAGGTGCCGCCGTACGGGCGATCGCGAACCCGTCGTCGAACTCGATGAAGTCGATCATCGTGCCGGTGACCATGTGCGCGACGCGCTCGCCCATCGCTGACTCCGGATAGACGACGTGACGCGCACCGACGCGCTCGAGGATCTTGCCGTGCTTCTTGTTGATGGCCTTCGCCCAGACCTCGCGCACCCCGAGCTCGTTGAGGGTGAGCACGGTCAGCACGCTCGCCTCGATGTCGGTGCCGATACCGACGACGGCGCGGTCGAACTGGTCAGCGCCGATCTGCCGGAGGGCCTCCTCGTCGGTCGAGTCCGCCTGGACGACGTGCGTGAACTCGGTCGCCCACTTCTGCACGAGATCCATGCTCTCGTCGATCCCCAGCACCTCGTGCCCGAGGCGGGTCAGCGACGACGCGACCGCCGTGCCGAAGCGCCCGAGACCGATCACGAGGACCGGTGCATCCGCCGGGACGTCCTGCTTAGCCACTGCTCGTCTCCTCGTCGTAGGTCAATCCGTGCCGTGCGTCGGGTCGTCCGACCCTGCGCCGCTCATCCGATGATGGGGCGCTCCTCGGGGAGGTGGAAGCGACGTGGCCGGGCGCGCAGCGCGAGCGCGGATGCCGTCGCGACCGTACCGACACGTCCGATCAGCATCAAGGCCATCAGCACCACCTGTGCGCCGCCGGGAAGCGTACCGGTGATCCCCATCGAGAGGCCGGTAGTGCCGAAGGCGGACGTCGCCTCGAACAAGGCTTCCTCGAGGCTGACGTCGGCCAGCGCCAGCAGCGCCAACGTCCCCACGACCACCAGCATCACGGCGATCAGCGCGACCGTGAGCGCCTGACGCAGGGTGCTGGCGCCGATGCGTCGCGAGCCGATGGTCACGTCGGGGTCGCCGCGGACCTCGGCCAGGATGACGTACCCGAGAAGGAAGAAGGTCGTGATCTTGATGCCGCCGGCGGTGCTCGCCGAGCCGCCGCCGATGAACATCATGATCGTGGCGATGAGCGTCGTCTCCGGGTGGGCGTCGGAGTAGTCGACCGAGTTGAAGCCGCCCGAGCGTGGCATGACGCCACCCTCGAAGGACGTCACGAGCTTCTCCCCGAGCGGCATCGAGCCGATGGTCGCCGGGTTGGCCCACTCGACGGCCGCGAACAGCAGCGTGCCCACGCCGAGCAGGAGAAACGAGCCCCAGACCGTGAGGCGCGTGTGGATCGACCAGCGCTCGGGGCGGCGCCAGCGCTTCGAGAGCTCGGCGAGCACGGGGAAGCCCATCGCCCCGACGAAGACCGCCACCGAGATCGGCAGGATCAGCGCGGCGTCGCCGGCGTAGCCGACGAGGCTGTCGGGTGCCAGCGCGAACCCGGCGTTGTTGAACGCCATCACGGAGTAGAAGATGCCGTGCCAGAGGGCCTCTCCCCACCCCTCGCCGTGGCGCGACTCGAAGCCCACCGTCAGGACGACCGCGACCACCGCCTCGAAGGCGAGCATCGTGAACAGGATCCGCTTGACCAGCGGGATGACCTCGCCGAGGTTCACGAGGTGCAGGTCGACCTGTGCGGCCAGCCGCGAGCGCAGTCCGATCCGGCCCCCGACGACGACACCGAGGATCGTCGCCAGCGTGACGAACCCGAAACCGCCGATCTGGACGAGCACGAGGACGACCACCTGCCCGAGCGGCGTCCAGTACGACGAGACGTCGACGGTGCTCAGCCCGGTCACGGTCACGGCGGAGACGGACGTGAACGAGGCCTGGAGCAGTCCGTTGCCGCTCTGACCCTCCGTCCGCATGCCCGGCAGCATCAGGATCAGCGTGCCCACGATGCTGCCGGCGACGAATGTCACCGGCAGGATGCGGACGGGGTGCGCCAGCGCCGTCGCCATGTTGGACCAGCGCGACCGCCGTGAGGAGAGGGCCACCTGCCAGACGCTACCGGCTCGGAGGTCTGTCGGGGTTCGGCACCATCGTGCTGGCCCGGACCACCAGGTCGACCTCGAGCTCGGAGTGGACCGGCTCGCGGTCGCCGGGCTCGGCGTCGAGAAGACCGAGCAGCAGCCCCGCCGCCTGCGTCGCCTGGGCGCGCACGTGCTGGTCGACGGTCGTCAGCCCGAAGACCGGGCCGAGGTCGTGTCCGTCGATGCCGACGACGGACACGTCACGCGGGACGTCGAGCCCGAGGTCGCGTGCCGCCGTGATCGCGCCGATCGCCATCTCGTCGGAGGCGGCAAAGATCGCCGTGGGGCGCAGCCGGGGATCGCACAGCAGCCGTTTGGCGGCGGCGTACCCCTCGGCCATCGTGAAGTCACCGAGGACGAGCAGCTCCGGGGCAGGCGGGATCCCTGCCTCGCTCAACGCGTGCGCGTACCCGCCCTGCCGCGTGGTTGCGAGGTCGAAGTCGCCCGGCCCCTCCCAGCCGAGGTGGGCGATCCGTTCGTGCCCGAGCGCGATCAGGTGCTCGGTCGCGAGCCGGGCGGACGCGAAGTCGTCGATGCTCACGGTCGAGACGCCGGGCATCACGCCGCCGATGCACACGACGGGCGTGCCGACCCGCAGCAGGTCCGCACGCTCGGCGTCGTCGAGCTCGAGCGAGACCGCGAGGAGGCCGTCGACGCGTTTGCGCAGCAGGAAGTCGCTGAACACCAGGTCGCGCTCACGCTTGCCGCCGCCGAGGTAGTAGAGCGTGAGGTCGTACCCCTCGGCGGCGAGCACGGTCGACGCCGTCTCGATGACGGTGCTGAAGAACCACCGGTTGACCCAGGGCACGACCAGGCCGACGTTCTTGCTGCGCCCGGACGCGAGACTGGCGGCGTTGTACGAGGCGACGTAGCCGAGCTCGCGGGCGGCCTGCGCGCTGAGGGTGCGTGCGGTCTCGGAGACATGCCCGCGCCCGCTGAGGGCCCGAGAGACGGTAGCGACCGAGAGGCCTGCCCGCTCGGCGACCTCCTTGATCGTCACCGCCTTGCTCGACACCGCCTCACGCCCCCTCAGGGGTGGGCTCGCCCGCAGGACGCAGACGAAGCCACACGGTCGCGTCGGACGTGAGGTGTCCGTCGACCACGGCGTCGGGGGTGCTGGCGAGGAGGACCTCGTGACCGTCGACCGGGACCGGGTCGGAGGAGAGGTTTGCCAGCACGAGCACCTCCCCGTTCACGAGTCCGAGCACCGCGTCATCGGTGCGGGACCACGCTAGCGAACCCGATCCGAGCCCGAGGGACTTTCTCAGGTCGAGCGCGGCCGTGTAGAGCGACAGCGTCGAGGCCGGGTCACGTCGCTGCACGTCCCGGGCGTACGAGGCCCACTGCGCCGGCTGCGGGAGCCAGCTCTCGCCGGTCGCGTTGAACCCGTACGCCGGCGCGTCGGCCTCCCACGGGATGGGGACACGGCAGCCGTCGCGGCCGGTCACCGCGCCGCCGCTGCGGAGGAAGTACGGGTCGCGGCGCTGCGCGGCGGGGATGTCGAGCACCTCGGGCAGCCCGAGCTCTTCCCCCTGATAGAGGTACACCGCGCCCGGCAGGGAGAGCATCAGGAGCGCGGCCGCGCGCGCACGACGCTCACCTCGTACGGGGTCGAGGCCGGTGGCCTCCGTGATGCCGTGCCCCGTCTCGACCGACCCGGCCGGCAGCGCGAAGCGTGTCGCGTGCCGGACGACGTCGTGGTTGGAGAGCACCCACGTGCTCGGCGCTCCCACTCCCCCGAACGCCGCCAGCGACTCGTCGATGACCGCACGCAGCGCACGGGCGTCCCACGGCGTGTGGAGGTAGGCGAAGTTGAAGGCCTGGTGCATCTCGCGCGGGCGCACCCACTTTGCGGCCCGGGTCAGCGGTGTGACGTTCGCCTCGGCGCACAGGATGCGGTCGGAGCCCCACGTCTCCAGGCGAGCACGCCAGCGCTCGTAGATCCGGTGGACGCCGGGCTGGTCGAACATCGGCGCGTCCTCGCCCGGGAAGCCCGGGCTGCTCGCGCCATCGGCCCTGCCACCCCAGTTCGGAAGTCCTGGCGCCTTCACGAGCGCGTGCGCCACGTCCACCCGGAAGCCGTCGACACTGCGCGCGAGCCAGAAGTCGAGCACGTCGTCGAAGAACGCGAGGACCTCGTCGTTCTCCCAGTCGAAGTCGGGCTGGGTGGGGTCGAACAGGTGGAGGTACCACTGGCCGGGGAGGCCGTCCGCCTCCGTCACCCGCGTCCACGCCGGGCCGCCGAAGTGCGAGCGCCAGTCGTTGGGAGGCAGCTCGCCGGACTCTCCCGCGCCGTCGCGGAAGACGAAGCGGGCACGCTCGCGGCTGCCCGGTGCCGCGGCGAGCGCGGCGGCAAACAGCGGGTGGTCGCTCGAGGCGTGGTTGGGGACGAGGTCGATGATCACCCTCAGCCCGAGGGCGCGCGCCTCACCCACCAGCAGGTCGAAGTCGTCGAGCGAGCCGAACATCGGGTCGACGTCGCAGTAGTCGCTCACGTCGTACCCGCCGTCACGCTGCGGCGAGGGGTAGAAGGGCGAGAGCCAGACCGCGTCGACGCCGAGCTCGGCGAGCGACGAGAGGTGTCGCGTGATCCCGCGAAGGTCACCCGTGCCATCGCCGTCGCCGTCGGCGAACGACCGCGGATAGACCTGGTAGACGACGGCATCACGCCACCATCCACCCCGCTCCGTACGATCCTCCGTGGCCGCCGGCCCGTCGATCCGAGGCGCAACCTCGACCGCCATGCTCTCTCCTCCGTCGTGTCGAACGTCACTGAATTGGAAGCGATTACAACACATCTCCGCGACGCTCTCCAGCACGAGCCTCCGAAGCTGGTGGCGCCCTCCCCTGAAAAACCAGGGCACTGACCAGCCCGTTATCGAAATGTTGCGAGCATGTTTCGCCGCGCCTCTTGCCGAGCACGGCGTATCTGACCTAGAAATGGAAGCGATTCCACACCTTGAAGGGAGCATCATGCTGGTGAACTCGAGGGGCGCACTCACCGCAGGCGTCCTCGCCGCGGCATCCGCCCTCCTGCTGAGCGCGTGCGGCGGCTCGGCAGAAGACGACAAGAAGGACGGCGACAGCGGCGCCACCTCGACCCTGTCCATGTGGGTCGACGCCGAGCGTGCGCCCGCCCTCAAGGACGCCGTCGCGTCCTTCAAGGAGGACAAGGGCGTCGAGGTCAAGCTCGTCATCAAGGACTTCCAGGCCGCTCGCGACGACTTCATCACCCAGGTCTCCGCCGGCAAGGGCCCGGACCTGATCGTCGGCCCGCACGACTGGGTCGGCAAATTCGTCCAGAACGGCGTCGTCGCGCCGCTCGAGCTCGGCGACAAGGCCTCGCAGTTCGAGGACGCGGCCGTCCAGGCCATGACGTTCGAGGGCAAGACCTACGGCCTGCCGTATGCGATCGAGAACGTCGCCCTGGTCCGCAACACCGCGCTGCTCCCCGAGCCGACGGCGACGATGGACGACGTCGTCGCGGCCGGCAAGAAGGTCGTCGACTCCGGCAAGGCGAAGTATCCGTTCCTCGTCGGGCTCGACCCCAAGCAGGGCGATCCCTACCACCTCTACGGCATCCAGACCTCGTACGGCGCTCCCGTCTTCGAGCGCAACGCCGAGGGCGACTACGACCCGACCAAGCTCGGTCTGGGCAACCCCGGCGGCGTCGAGTTCGCCAAGGACCTGGCCGCGTGGTCGAAGGCCGGCGCGTTCAACGCCAACATCACCGGCGACATCGCCAAGGATGCCTTCAACAAGGGCGAGTCCCCGTACTTCCTCACCGGCCCGTGGAACATCCCGGACATGCAGAAGGCCGGGATCGAGATCGCGATCGACCCGATCCCGACCGGTGGCTCCGAGGCAGCCACCCCGTTCATCGGCGTCAACGGCTTCTTCATCAGCGCCAAGGCGAAGAACGCGCTCGCGGCGAGCGAGTTCGCGCTCAACTACCTCAGCACCGAGGACGCCCAGGACGCGCTGTTCGCCCAGGGCGGGCGTCCGCCGGCCCTGAAGGCGTCGTTCGAGAAGGCGGCGTCCGACCCGATCGTCGCGGCGTTCGGCGAGATCGGCAAGACCGGCGCTCCGATGCCCGCCATCGCGCAGATGGACGCGGTCTGGGCCGACTGGGGCGCGACCGAGCTCGACATCATCAAGGGCAAGGCCAACCCGGCGCAGGCCTGGCCGAAGATGGTCACCAGCGTCCAGGCGAAGGTCGCCGGCTGACCTCGTCCTGACGGCCGGGGAGCGGGTCCTCCGCTCCCCGGCCGCCCTGACTTCCCCCGTACGTTCCCCAGGAGGGGCCTCACCTCATGACGCTCACCGACGAACCCCGCACCGAGGGCTCGGGATCTCCGGACCAGCGACCGGGCCGTCGTGGCCCGTGGGCGTGGTTGAGCCGTCCGGGCGAGACCGACGGGCTCGTCGGCATCCTCGTCAAGATCGTGCTGCTCGCGGTCGTCGACGCCTTCGCGCTGTACGCGGTGTTCCTGCTCGCCGCGCAGGACGAGTGGCTCGTCCTCGCGATCGGCGTGGTGCTCACCGTCGCGGTCAACGTCGTCTACTTGCGCCGAGACGGCCTCCCCGCGAAGTACCTCGCTCCCGGCATCGTGCTCCTGCTGGTCTTCCAGGTGTTCGTGATGGTCTACACCGGCTTCATCGCGTTCACGAATGCCGGCGACGGCCACCTCGGGAGCAAGGACGACGCGGTCGCAGCGATCTCGACGAAGGGCCAGGAACGGGTTCCCGACTCCCCCCAGTACCAGCTCTCCGTGCTCGAACGCCGCGGTGAGCTCGCCTTCCTCCTGACGGCTCCCGACGGAGCGGTCACGGTCGGTTCGTCCGACGAGCCGCAGGAGCCCACCGACGACGCCGAGACCGATGGTTCGGGCAAGGCGGTCGGCCTCGACGGCTACACGTCGCTCTCGTTCGAGGAGCTGCTCCAGCGCCAGGACGAGATCCTCGAGGTGGCGGTCCCGGTCTCCGACGACCCGGCCGACGGCAGCCTCCGTACGGCCGACGGCAGCAGCGCGTACGAGTACCGCTCCCACCTCCGCTACGACGCCGCGACCGACAGCGTCACGGACACCACGACCGGGGTCGTCTACCGCGACGAGGGGGACGGCGCCTTCGTCTCCGCCGACGGCGACGAGCTGGTGCCCGGATGGCAGATCAACGTCGGCTTCGACAACTTCCGCCGGGCGGCCGAGACCCCGCAGCTGCGCGACTCGCTCGTGTCGGTGATCGCGTGGACGTTCGTCTTCGCGACGCTGTCGGTGGTGCTCTGCTTCGGCCTCGGACTGTTCCTCGCGACCGTCTTCAACGTCGCGCGGATGCGGGGCAAGAAGTTCTACCGGGTGATGCTGATCCTCCCGTACGCGTTCCCCGCGTTCCTGTCCGGTCTCGTCTGGTCGGGGATGCTCAACGCGGAGTTCGGCTTCATCAACCAGGTGCTGCTCGGCGGCGCCGATATCGAGTGGCTCACCGACCCGTGGCTCGCGCGCTTCAGCGTGCTCTTCGTGAACCTCTGGCTGGGCTTCCCCTACATGTTCCTCGTGTGCACCGGCGCGCTCCAGTCGATCCCCGACGAGATGAGCGAGGCGGCACGCATGGACGGCGCGAGCCCCTGGAAGGCGTTCCGCGCGGTCAAGCTGCCGCTCCTGCTCGTGTCGGTGGCACCGCTGCTCATCACGACGTTCGCCTACAACTTCAACAACTTCAACGTGATCTACATGCTCACCCGCGGCGGCCCTCGCTTCGAGGACACCGCCAACGACGTCGGCGCGACCGACCTGCTGATCACGATGGTCTACAAGGTTGCGTTCGGAACGGGCACGGGCCGCGACTACGGGCTCGCGAGCGCGCTGGCGATCATCATCTTCGTCGTCATCGGTGTGATCTCCGCGCTGCTGTTCCGCCGTACGAAGGCACTGGAGGACATCCACTGATGAGCACCGTCCCCGCACCACGCCGCCGTACCTTCCGTCGGTGGTTCGCCACGCTCGGCTGGCGACACGTCATCGGCATCGTCGTCACCGCGTACGCCGCGTTCCCGCTGCTGTACGTCCTGTCGGCCTCGCTCGACCCGTCCGGCACGCTGGCCGGCAGCAGCCGTTTGTTCGCCACGATCGACCTCAGCAACTACCGCGAGCTGTTCACCGACCCGTCCCGGCCGTACGGCAAGTGGTTCGTCAACACCCTGGTCGTCGGCGGCATCACGGCCATCGGCACCGTCTTCCTCGGCGCACTCGCGGCGTACGCGTTCTCACGGATGCGGTTCACCGGCCGCCGCTTCGGGCTGATGTCGCTGATGCTGATCCAGATGTTCCCGCAGATGCTCGCCGTCGTCGCGATCTTCATCCTCATGTCGACGATCGGTGACGTCTTCCCCTCGCTCGGGATCGGCACACACGCCGGCCTGATCCTCGTCTACCTCGGCGGCGCGCTCGGTGTGAACACGTACCTCATGTACGGCTTCTTCAACACCGTGCCCGTCTCGATCGACGAGGCCGCGAGGCTGGACGGGGCGAGCCACGCGCAGATCTTCTTCGGGATCATCCTGCGGCTTGTGACGCCGATCCTCGCGGTCGTCGGGCTGCTCGCGTTCATCACGGCGACGAGCGAGTTCGTGATCGCGAGCGTGTTCCTGACCGACCCGGACCAGCAGACGCTCTCGGTCGGGCTCTTCGGCTACGTCTCGGAGCAGACGTCGACCAACTGGACGATCTTCGCCGCCGGCGCCGTGCTCGCGGCGATCCCGGTCATGGTGGTCTTCCTCGCCCTGCAGCGCTACATCGTCAACGGGCTGGTGTCCGGCTCGGTGAAGTAGCCGGTCCGGGTCTGGGAGACCGCAGGACGAGGTGTGCGGCGACGCCGGCGACCAGCGCCCAGAACGCCGCGCCGATCCCCGCGACGGTCACGCCGCTGGCCGCCACGACGAAGGTGATGACGGCGGGCTCGCGGCGTACGGTCGCCGACATCGCGGCGTGCAGCGAGGCCCCGAGCGTGCCGACGAGCGCGAGCCCGGCCGCGGCCTCGACCACTCCCCGCGGGGCTGCGGCGACGACTGTGGCGAGCGCGGTCGAGAGCAGCGCGATGACGAGGTACGCCCAGCCGGCCGTGTGCGCGGCGAGCCACCGTCGTCTCGGGTCGGGCCCTGCCTCGGGTCCCGCCGCCAGCGCCGCGGTGATGGCGGCGAGGTTGATCGCATGACCTCCGGCGGACGCCCCGAGGAGGGTGCCGACTCCGGTCGTCGCCATCGTCGCGCGCCACGGGACGGTGAACCCGTACGACGCCATCACGGCGACGCCGGGGACGTTCTGCGCGGCCATCGTCACGACGTACAGCGGCAGCGCGATCCCGACGACGGCCTGCCACTCCAGCGACGGAGCCGTCCACACGAGGTGAGGCAGGAGCGGCCCGTCGAGGCTGTCGCCGTTTTGCGCGAGCCAGAGCGCGACGACCGCCATCGTCACGGCGAACGCCGCCGGCACGGCCCAGCGCGGCGCGAGGCGCAGCAGCACGAGCCACGTGACCACGATCGGCGCGACCATCCACGGGCTGGCCGCGAGGCCCCGGACAGGTTCGAGGCACAGCGGGAGGAGCACCCCGGCGAGCATCGCGTGCGCGACCGGGGCCGGGATGCGTGCGACGATCCCCCCGAGCGCGGGCCATGCCGCCGTGGCCACGATCAGCAGCCCGGTCACCGCGAACGCGCCGACCGCGGCAGGCCAGCCCCCGTCGGTCGCGGCGGCCCCCGCGAGCATCGCCGCGCCCGGCGTGGACCACGCCAGCGTCAACGGCATCCGATAGCGCCACGACAGCACGATCATGCCGACCGCTTGCGCGACGCACAGGACCAGCAGGCCCGACGCCGCTTCCGGCCCGGACGCCCCGACGGCGCGCAGCCCCGCGAGGACGACGGCGAACGAGCTCGTGAACCCGACGAGCGCCGCCACCACGCCCGCGACGTACGGCTGCCGTCCGGGCACATCCGACCTCGTCATCGCCGTCTCCTCGCGCGTTCTGCATACGGAACGTTCTGTATACGGAACTGTACGGGCTAGGGTGGCCCCCATGTCCAGTCCTCCCGATCCCGCCGCGCGGATCGGCGCGCGCGTGCGCGACCTACGGGTGCAGCGCGGGCTCAGCCAGTCGGCGCTCTCTCGGGCGGCGCAGATCGGCAAGGGCTCGCTCTCGGAGCTCGAGGCAGGCCTGCGCAATCCGACCATCGCCACGCTGTACGCCCTCGCGGGCCCGCTCCACGTCCCGCTCGCGGCACTGCTCGACGACGCCGTCGGTGCCGAGGTCTCCGGCGACGGGCTCACCGCGCACCTTCTCGACGTCCGGGTGCGCGACGGCGCGACGGTCGAGACGTACGCGATGCGTTTCGAGCCCGGCACGATCCGGCGCTCCCCCGCGCACGGCGACGGCGTCGTCGAGCACCTCGTGGTGACCTGCGGGCGCCTGCGCCTAGGCCCCGACGATGCACTGCAGGATGTGGCGACCGGCGAGCACGCGAGGTTCGTCGCCGACCGTCCCCACGCGTACGAGGTGGTGGGCGACGACCAGGCCGAGGCGGTCCTGGTGATCCTCACCCCGCCCCGAACTCCATCGCGTGAGACGGCCTCCTCTCCCTAGACTGACCGGATGAGATCAGGCATCGACAGCAGCGGGATCGACAACGACGTCCGGGTGCAGGACGACCTGTTCCGACACGTGAACGGGAGCTGGCTCGCCACCGCCGAGATCCCGGCCGATCGCGCGGTCGCCGGATCGTTCATCACCCTCGTCGACGAGGCCGAGGCCGACGTCCGCGCGATCGTCGAGGAGTGCCAGCAGGCTCCCGGCAACCCGGCTGGGTCGACCGTCGATGACGAGGCGGCCAAGATCGGTGCGCTCTTCACCAGCTTCATGGACACCGAGCGGGTCGAGGCGCTCGGTGCGACGCCGCTGGCCGACGACCTCGCCCGCGTCGACACGATCAGCGACCTCCATGACGTGGTCGAGGCGATCGGCCGCCTCGAGCGCCGGGCGGCGTCGAGCGTGTTTGGCATGTACGTCGGACCCGACAGCGGCAACCCCGACCGCTACATCGTCACGATGCTCCAGGGCGGCCTCGGCCTTCCTGACGAGGCGTACTACCGCGAGGAGCAGTTCGCGGCGATCCGCGAGGCTTACAAGGGGCACCTCGCGACGATGCTCACCCTCGCCGGGCTCGACGACGGCCAGGGCCGCGCCGCTCGCATCTACGCGCTCGAGGCCCGGCTCGCCGCCGGCCACTGGGACCGCGTCGCCAGCCGTGACGCCGTCAAGACGTACAACCTCACGGCGCTCGACGAGCTCCAGCTGCTGACCCCCGCTCTGGACTGGCGTGCCTGGGCTGCGGCCGCGCGGTTCGACGTGGCCGTGCTGGCCGAGGTCGTCGTCGCGCAGCCCTCGTACTTCGAGGCGCTGTCCGAGACTCTGCGCGGTGAGGACGTCGAGGCGTGGAAGGACTGGCTGCGCTTCCGCCTCGTCAGCGCCGCTGCGCCCTACCTGTCGAGCGCGTTCGTCGACGAGAACTTCGACTTCTACGGCCGCACGCTCTCGGGCACCGACGAGCTGCGCGCCCGCTGGAAGCGCGGCGTCGCGTTCGTCGAGGGTGCGATCGGTGAGGGCGTCGGCCGCCTCTACGTCGAGCGCCACTTCCCGCCCACCGCAGCCGCGCGCATGGACGAGCTCGTCGCCCACCTCGTGGCCGCGTACGAGCAGAGCATCCGCGACCTGTCGTGGATGAGCGACGTGACCAAGGAGCGCGCGCTCGAGAAGCTCGCGTCGTTCACCCCGAAGGTCGGCTTCCCCAAGACGTGGCGCGACTACGACGCACTCGTCGCCGACCCGTACGACCTCCTCGGCAACGTCCGCCGCGCCTCCGACGTCGCCACCGACCGCGAGCTGGCCAAGATCGGGAAGCCGATCGACCGCGACGAGTGGCTGATGACCCCACAGACGGTCAACGCCTACTACAACCCCACGATGAACGAGATCGTCTTCCCGGCCGCGATCCTCCAGCCTCCGTTCTTCGACGCCGAGGCCGACGACGCCGTCAACTACGGCGGCATCGGCGGCGTGATCGGCCATGAGATCGGGCACGGGTTCGACGACCAGGGCTCCCAGTACGACGGCACCGGCGCGCTGCGCAACTGGTGGACCGACGACGACCGTGCCGCGTTCGACAAGCTCACCGGCTCGCTGATCGCGCAGTACGACGCGCTCTCGCCCGACGGCGCCGACGGCCAGACCGTCAACGGCGCGCTCACGATCGGCGAGAACATCGGCGACCTCGGTGGCCTCGGCATCGCGCTGAAGGCGTACCACCTTTCGCTCGGCGGACAGGAGCCCCCGGTCCTCGACGGCCTCACGGGCGTGCAGCGGTTCTTCGTGTCGTGGGCGCAGGTCTGGCGGGGCAAGGTGCGTCCGACCGAGGTCGTGCGCCGCCTGACGATCGACCCGCACGCGCCGCCGGAGTTCCGGTGCAACCAGGTCGTCCGCAACGTCGACGCCTTCTACGACGCCTTCGGGCTCACCGATGACGACGCCCTGTGGCTGGACGTCGATCAGCGCGTGACGATCTGGTGAGCACGCCCGCACACTCGCCCGAGCGGGTCGCGAGCATCCAGCGCCGTACGGTCGGCGTGCTGTCCGGCGCGCAGGTCGTCGGTGGCCTGGGAGCAGGGGCCGCGCTGTCGGTCGGGGCGCTTCTCGTCAGGGACGTGTCGGGGTCGTCGGCATGGGCGGGGCTTGCGACGACGATGCTCACCCTCGGCTCTGCCCTGCTCGCGTTGCCGCTCGCCGCGCTGGCCTCGGCCCGCGGCCGCCGTCCGGCGCTTGCGACCGGCTGGCTGCTCGCGGCCGCAGGCGCACTGGTCGTGGTCGCGGGCGCCCAGCTCGACGCGACGTGGCTGATCCTCGCCGGTCTCTTCGTGGTCGGCGCCAACACCGCCACCAACCTCCAGTCGCGCTACGCCGCCACCGACCTCGCCCAGCCCCTCCACGTCGGGCGGGCGCTGTCGCTCGTGGTGTGGGCGACGACGATCGGCTCCGTCATCGGGCCCAACCTCACAGAGGTCGGCGCACGCACCGCGGACATGCTCGGCATCCCCGACCTCGCGGGCCCGTTCGCGATCGCGGCCGTCGGGTTCGCCGCCACCGCGGTCCTGACCGGGTTGGCGCTCGTCCCCGACCCCCTGCGCGTCGCCAAGTCCCTGCGGCCCGAGGTGGTCGACGGGGTCTCGACGCGGCCGCGCATGCGCGACGCCTGGCCCGTCCTGCGTGTCAACGCCGCCGCGCGGACCGGCGTCGTCTCCGTCTCCGGGGCACATGCGCTCATGGTGGCGGTGATGGCGATGACGCCCGTCCACATGGCCGACCACGGATCCAGCCTCACGATCATCGGCCTGACGATCAGCCTCCACATCGCGGGGATGTTCGCGCTCTCGCCCGTGATGGGCATCCTCGCCGACCGCTGGGGACGCGGACGCACGATCGTGCTCGGCCAGGCGCTGCTGCTCCTTGCCACCCTCGTCGCCGGGACCGCGGGTGAGTCCGAGACACGGATGATCGTCGGACTGACGCTGCTCGGACTGGGATGGTCCGCCTCGACGATCGCTGGCTCCTCGCTGATCGCCCAGGCGGTTCCCACCGAGATGCGGCCGCCCGTGCAGGGTGCCTCCGACTTCGTGATGAGCCTCGGCGGGGCGCTCGGCGGGCTTCTCGCCGGCGTCATCATCGCCATGTGGGGGTTCGGACCGCTCAACCTCGTCGCGGCCTTCCTCACCGTCCCTGCGATCCGGATGGTGAGGGCAGGACGGCACCACGTGGCCCGTCCCGGCAGACTGGTCCCGTGACCTCGACGACCGACGACGCGCACTCCACCAAGGGCGCCTACGTGCACAGCGGTGAGGACTACAGCCGCGACATGCGCTACCTCACCACCCGCATCACCCGAGACGGCCGCGACGGCTATCGGGTCGAGCCCGGCCGCTACCGGCTCGTCGCGGCGCGCGCGTGCCCCTGGGCAAACCGAGCAGTCATCGTCCGCCGGCTCCTCGGCCTCGAGGACGCGATCTCGATGGGGCTGTGCGGACCCGTCCACGACGCCCGCAGCTGGACTTTCGACCTCGACCCTGGCGGCGTCGACCCCGTGCTCGGGTACGAGCGGCTCCAGCAGGCCTACTTCGCCCGCGACCCTGACTATCCGCTCGGCATCACCGTTCCGGCGATGGTCGACGTCCCCACCAGGGCGGTCGCGACCAACGACTTCGACCAGATCACCCGTGACCTCTTCTTCGAGTGGGCCGACTTCCACCGCGAGGGGGCGCCCGACCTGTGGCCCGAGGACCTGCGCGACGAGATGGAACCCGTGATGAAGCGGGTCTTCACCGAGGTCAACAACGGGGTCTACCGCTGCGGCTTCGCAGGGTCGCAACATGCCTATGACGCCGCGTACGACCGGTTGTGGACCGCGCTCGACTGGCTCGAGGACCGCCTCGCGACCCGGCGCTACCTGATGGGTGACACGATCACCGAGGCCGACGTGCGGCTGTTCACGACACTGGCGCGCTTCGACGCCGTCTACCACGGGCACTTCAAGTGCAACCGTCAGAAGCTGGCCGAGATGCCGGTGCTGTGGGCGTACGCCCGCGACCTGTTCCAGACCGCCGGGTTCGGTGACACGATCGACTTCGACCAGATCAAGGCGCACTACTACGTCGTCCACGCCGACATCAACCCGACGCAGATCGTGCCGAAGGGCCCGGACCTGTCCGGCTGGCACACCGCGCACGGACGCGAGGAGCTCGGCGGCCGCCCGTTCGGCGACGGCACGCCGCCCGCGTCCCTAGCGGCGGGCACCCTGGCGGTCTGACGCAGCCCGCTCACGGTCTGCAACGTGCTCGCAACCCTTGTCACAGCCACCCTGGCGCGCCTACGGTCGTGTCTCAGGCCGCTGGGGGGCGGCCGTGACGCGGGGGAGCGCGTATGAAGCACGACATGCCGTGGGGGCCATCGCCCGCCTTGGGCCACTTCACGTACTGGCCACGTACGGACACCTGGGTCTTCTCCGAGGAGCTCTGCGCGATCTTCGGCTTCGCGCCGTCGATGCAGATCACCTCCGAGGTCGTCCTAGACCACCAGCATCCCGACGACGTCGCACGCACTCGTGCGCTGATCGCGACGCGGGGGCTCGGCGACGAGACCGGTTTCAGCTACCAGCACCGGATCGTCGACTCCTGTGGCTTCGTCCACGAGGTCGTGGTGGTCGGCAGCGACCGCGAGGATCCGGACGGGCACGACCCGATCACGGAGGGGTTCATGGTGGACCTCAGCCAGGCCGGCGGCCACCCGCAGCGCAGCACGCCGATGGTCTCCGTCGAGTTCGACCCGGTCGATCTCGTGATCACGCAGTGCCCGCACTGCCCGAAGTGGTGGGCCGAGGTGACCGCGAGCGACGACGGCACCGTCGTACGGGAGTGGCACGAGCCGTTCTGCCCGGAGGTCCTGCGCTGGACGGCGCCCGACCCGGCGCTGCTCACCGCCAAAAGCACAGGGGTCCGGCTGCTACGGTAGCCGCCGTGCCCGACTCCGCTGCCCCACGTCCTCGCCACCCGACCCTCGCGGAGTACCGGGCGATCGCCCAGCCGCCCGAGGTCCGGGCGCGGCGCAGCGCGGAGCACTGGGTCGCCGACCTCTATCTCCGCGACATCTCGCCGTACGTGAGCCGACCGCTGGTCAGGCTCGGGCTCAGCGCGAACGCGGTGACGGGCCTGATGATCCTCAGCGGCTGGCTCGCTGCCGGATCGCTGCTCGTGCCCGGCCTCGTCGGGGTCGTCCTGGCCGTGTTCTTCGGCCAGCTCCAGATGCTCCTCGACTGCGCGGACGGTGAGGTCGCGCGATGGCGCGGCACCCTCTCCCCCGCCGGCACGTTCCTGGACAAGATCGGCCACTACACCACCGAGTCGCTGATCCCGATCGCGCTCGGCGTACGGGCGGCCGGCGGGCTGCCGGACATGTCCGACCACTACGGCTGGACGACGCTCGGCGCACTCCTGGCGGTCGTCATCCTGCTCAACAAGTCCCTCAACGACTTCGTCCACGTCTCGCGCGCCTTCTCCGGGCTCCCCCGGGTCGCCGACAGCGCCGAGGCCGCCGCCCCGCGCCCCGGACTCGTCGCCACGCTGCGTCGGTGGGCACGCTTCGTGCCGTTCCACCGGCTCTACCACTCGGTCGAGCTCACGTTGTTCGCTCTCGCCGCTGCCGTCGTCGACCTCCTCGCCGGCGACGCATGGGGAGGTCTCGCGGGGACACGCACCCTGGTCGTCGTGCTGCTGCCGCTGGCCCTGCTCGCCGTGGTGGGGCACTTCGTGGCCATCATGGCGTCGTCACGGCTTCGAGCGCCGACACCCTGAGCCGACTCCCTGAGGAGTGCGGAGACGGCACCTGCCACGACGGTAGGCTGTCCGGCGTGCACCGGATCCGTCGCCTTGGCCAGGTCGCGCGCCGAGGGGGTGCGCTTCTCCGCAACCGGCTCGACCGCCGGTCGTTCGCCGCACGCTGCAACGACGACCCGGCGGCCCTGGACGCACCGGTCGCGCTCTACTTCGCCGACGGCCCCGAGAACCTCTACCAGCTCCACCAGTGGGACCGTGTCCTCGCCGCGCTTCCCTGGCCCGTGGTCGTGATCGCGGCGCGCCCTGACACTGGGCGTCGCGTCCTGGACGAGACCTCGCTGCCCGTGTTCTTCGCGCCGGGCTCGTCGTACCTCGAGGCCCTCGTCGCCCGCGGAAGGCTGCAGGTCGTCGCCTACGTCAACCACCTCCCCCTCAACTTCCGCATGCTGCGCTTCGCGAGCCCCGTCCACGTACACCTGGGCCACGGTGAGAGCGACAAGGACTCCAGCGTCACCAACCAGAACAAGGCGTACGACCGGGTGCTCGTCGCCGGCGCGGCCGCCCGTGCGCGGATCGCCGGCGCCCTTCGGGAGTTCGACGCCGCCGCGCACGTCCGCGAGGTCGGGCGGCCGCAGCTCGATCTTGACTATCCCGGCGCGCCGGGCTGGCCCGACGACGGCCGCACGAGGGTGCTCTACGCACCGACGTGGGAGGGCGACCGGGCCAGCATGGCGTACGGTTCGGTGGCGTCGCACGGCGTCGCCCTCGTCCGCTCCCTGGTGGACGACCCGCGCTATCGCGTGATCTACCGGCCGCACCCCCGTACGGGCGTCCAGGACCCCTCGTACGCGGCTGCCGACCGCCGCATCCGCGCCCTGCTCGCAGAGCGAGGTTCTGACCACCTCGTCGACACGGGCCCGTACGGGTGGCAATGGGCCTTCGCGGACGTGTGCGTCACCGATCTCTCCTCGGTCGCCTACGACTGGCTGGCGACGGGCAAGCCGATGCTCGTGACCGTCCCGACCGAGGCTCGCACCACGCTGCCGCCCTCGCTCTTCCTCGACGAGGTGCCGCGACTGGAGGCGGCGGACGCGCCGCACGCGGCCGCGATCCTCGACCGGCCGTGGCCGCGCGAGCGGATGCGCGAGCTGTCGGAGGCCTACTTCGGCGACACCGCGCCGGGGGCGAGCACCGCCCGTTTCGTGGCGGCGCTCGACGAGGCGATCAGGCTCGCATCCGTACCGGTCGGACCAACCTCCGCAGCCGGCCCCGCAGACGAGGACTGAGAATCCGGCCCCGGACCGAGGAGACCGACGGCTCGCCGACCACCGGCGGGAACGACTTGCGGGCGATGCGCCGGTCGAAGTCGTCAGCCGACTCACCCGGGTCGAACACGTGGCGCAGCCCGTGTCGGTGCAGGAAGTCCGAGTAGCGCCCGAACCGCTCCGCGTGCCCATCGACCAGCGGCTGCCAGTCCGCCTCGGCGTGCAGGGCGACCGCGTCCACCCCGTTCACGTCGACATCGATGCGCCGGTGCGGGATCTCGTGGTAGCGGGCGAGCTCGAGCGTGCGCGCGTCGTGGGTCAGGACGTACGCCGGGGTCCCGGCGAGCAGCGCGGCGATGTTGCCGTGGATGCGGGTGCCGTAGGAGAACGGGAAGCGGGCGAGCGCCTCCATCCACGTCGTCGAGTCGAGAGGGAATCGCGTGCGCCCCTCGGCGATCAGCGGGTGGTCGGGGTGGACGGGAAGCCGGAGATCGGCGCCGGGACGGTCGACCTGGCCCTCGAGCAGGAGCGCGAGCGTCCGGATGTCCTGGGCGAAGTAGACCAGGCCGGGATAGCGCGCGACCTGGTCCTCGACCACCGGGGCCATCTGCTTGAGGTACGGCGACAGGTTGAAGGCGATCGGGCCTGCGGGATCGAGGTGGCGCCCGGGGTCGCGGAGCGGAAGCGTGTCGCCGTGGAGGAACATCGACGGGCAGCCGATCACGTCGACGTGGTCGCCGCCGAAGCCGAGCCCCGCGAGGTATTCGGCGGTCCACTCGCCCCGGACCCCGATCGAGGGAGAGTGGTCGAGCACGGCGCGCATGAAGCGCGTCACGGCGTCGCCGACCTGGCGCGGCGCGCGTACGCCCTCGCCCACAGCAGACTGCACTCCGACGCCGACCACGGTGACGGGGATCGAGAGCTTCTCGATCGTCTCGGTGATCGCGTCGAGGTTGGGGAGGAACCGCTTGCGGAAGGCGTTGGCGAGCGGGATGACGACGTGGTCGAACCGCTCGTCGATCTCCTCAGGGCCTAGCGTCCGGGCGTGGTTGAGGCGAGCGATCTGGATCGTCGCCTCTGATGTGGACAGCGTCCGCTGGACGGCATAGCTGAACAACAGGTTGCCGACGTTGTCGCCGACGAGGTTGCGCGCGAGGACCCGGTCCGCCGCCGGCGTCGTGAACGGGTTGCGGTGGGCCCGCAGAAGCACCTGGGTCACAAAAGTCTCCTAAAGTGATCTACTAACTCACGAGGAAGCCTAGCCCCCAGGCCCCGTGCATCGTGACCATGGCGACCGGCAGACGGACTCGGGCCGCGGCGTCGAGGTCACGGCCCTCCCACAACGACGCGGCCGTCACACCCGCCAGGTAGACACCAGGTGCCGCGAAACCGAGCAGCAGCCACGGCGTCGTGAAGATCCCCGCGAGGCCGAGCGCGAGCCCGAGGACGGACATGACGACGACCGCGGGCGGAGCCAGGTAGCGCACCGACGCGGTGTCGGGGTGCTCTTTGATGACCCGTCGACGCCAGCCGCCGGTACGGTACTGCTGCTGGGCGAACGACTTCCACGTCTCGCGCGGGTGGTAGGTGACCGCAAGGTCCGGCAGGAACCACACCGTCTCCCCCGACTCGCGGAGGCGGTGGTTCAGCTCCCAGTCCTGGGCCCGGACGAAGTGCTCGTCGTACCCGCCGACCTTCTCGAGCGCACTGCGGCGGAACGCCCCGAGATAGACCGTCAGCTGCGGTCCTGGGGCACCGCCGGTGTGGAAGGCCGCGCCGCCGATGCCGAAGCGCGATGACATCGTCCGCGCGACGGCTCGCCCGAAAGCCGTCGTCCCGCGCGGCGCCATGCGGCCACCCACGTTCGCGGCACCGGTGTCCCTCAACGCCGTGACCACCCGCGTCAGGTAGTCGGACGGGAAGAGCGCGTGCCCGTCGGCACGGACCAGGTAGTCGTGACGCGCGGCACCGATCGCGGCGTTGAGCCCTTGCGGCGTGAGCCCGGTCGGGTTGTCCACGATCGTGACCGAGGGATGCTCCGCGGCGAGCGCGTCGGCGATCTCGCGCGTGCGGTCCGCGGACGGCCCCACCGCGACGACGACCTCCAGCTCGCCGGCATAGTCCTGGAGGAGGATGCGCTCGACACACTCGGCGAGGTCACGCTCCTCGTTGCGCACGGTCATGAAGACCGATACGGGCGGCATGACCGACGCCGGCACCATGGCCTCGTCACTCATCGGCGCAGTGCTCATCAGCGCAGCCCTTCATCGAGCGGACCGGCGTCGATCAGGCGACGTCCGGCAGTCAGGAACCCGTCGGCATAGGTGCCGGCAGGGAAGTCACCCAGGTAGTAGACGCGCGTTTGCTCGCGCACCTCGACCAGCGGGTCCTCACCGAGCATCGCGTCGAGCGCGGGCTCGAGATCGGAGATCGCACCGTCGACGACGTAGGCCGCACGTGCCGCGGGGGCCTCCTCTCGGAGCACCTCCGACGAGCGGCCGACGGCGATCATCGCGAACGGCTTCTGCGACTGGAGGTAGTCGGAGACAACGGCCGAGACGTCGGAGACCATCGCATCCGAGGCGTTGAAGCAGTCGACCACCGACATGTGCAGCTCGGCTGCATCTCCCCAGACGTGCTGACGCCCGGTACGGGCGCGGTCCGCGTCGAGCAGCGCACCGATCTTGGCGATCGTCCGCGTCGCGTCCGGGAAGCGGTAGTTGAACGGGTGCGACCGGAAGATCACCCGGACGCCGCGCTTGAGCAGCGCCCGTACGATCTCCTCGCCCCGAGGCAACGAGTAGACCTCGGAGTCGGCGTACGGACCACGCCACGTCGGGGCGTACAGGACCGTACGGTCGGTCAGGTCACCGATCGGTCCGCGTGCCGGCCTGATGTCCTCCACCTGCGGACGCCCGACGATCTCGAACTTCTCCCGCGGGATCTCGACACCGTGACGCGCATAGCGGTCGATGCCCGCCTGGCCCGCGGCAAAGATCCGGTCGTAGATCGCGTGCACGGGGTTGTAGCAGGCAGGCTTCTCGGAGTCACCGTGGTTGAGCCAGACGTGGACCATCTGGCGACGCTCGATGAAGTGCGTGTTGTTGGGGGCGTTGTTCACGTAGAAGGCCGCCCGCATGCTCGGGACGATCACCTCTTGAAGGCTGCGGATCGACGGGCGGTGGATCACCGGCGCGGACGTGAGGCCTTCCAAGGCCCGGAACATCGTGAGGTTGCGCGTCACCACGACGAACGGGCGACCGAGTCGTTCGAAGTACGGGATCCACATGCCGACCTGGTAGCGCGCCCCGACGTTCGAGCCGAAGTAGACGGTGAACTCGGGCGCCTGCTCCTCGAGCGTCGCGTACAGGCGGTCCTCCGCGTCGACGCACCGGTGCACCCTCCGCAGGCCGCTGGCGAGTGCGAGCACCACCGCGACGAGGCACGCAGCCGCGACCAGCACGAGGACCGTCGTCAGGCCCGCCGCCGCGGCGAGCCATGCGACGACGACGGCTGCCGCGCCGACGACGCCGACGACGCCGCGCGGCACCACCTCGCGGACATCGACGTTCAACGAAGGCAGGTTGCGCGCCTCCAGCCCGACCCGCTCCCAGCTGTCGAAGACGGTCGTCTCCACGGACGTCGAGGCGGCCAGCACCGCGAGCGAGACCGCAACCATCCACGAGCTGCCGTGCCAGTCGAACCACGCCACCACCAGCGCCAGGACAAGCAGCAGGCGGGACATCTGGAGAGTCCCGGCGATCTGCTGAAATTTTCGGTTGCCGGGGCGTGCGCGCCGGTGCAGGACCACGAACAGCGCCATCGTCACCAGCGCGCCGCCGAGCGACAGCCCCCGAGGCGCGCCGAGCAGCGCGGCGACGAAGGTGAGCAGGGCGAGGCCGCCGGTCGTGACGTCGCGTGCAGCGACGGCTAGCTGGCGGCGTACGGCACCGAGGGTGAGCTTGACTCCGGCGTCGTCGGTCTCGCCTACCGCCGTGTCCTCGACCAGGGTGCCCGTACGGCGGTGGTCGATGACGTCGCGGGCGCGGTCGACGAACACGTCGGCATAACCCTCGGCCGGGAAGTCGCCGAGGTAGTCGTTGCGGACCGCCCGCCGCTCCAGAGCGAGCGGGTCGCTGCCGAGCATCGAGTCGAGCGCGGACGAGACGTTGGACGCGTCCCCCTCGATCACGTACGAGGCCGCGGCGATCGGGTAGTGGCCGACGAAGTCGCGACCGTGCTCCGTCATCGCTGTCATCGCGAACGGCTTGCCGGAGAAGAGCCAGTCGACGACCACGCTCGACACGTCAGAGACCATCGCGTCGGCGGCATTGATGCAGTCGAAGATCGACATCGTGCGCTCGGCACGCTCACCGAAGACGTGCGCGCGTCCGGTGCGTTCGGCGTCCTCGCGGAGCATCTGATGGATCGTACGGATGGTGTCCGTGTCGGTCTCGAACCGGTAGCTGAACGGGTGCGGCCGGAAGATCACCGTCGCGCCCCGCTCCAGCAGGGCGCCGACGATGGCGGTGCCGATCGGCAGCGAGTGGTAGGCCGTCTCGTCCACGTGCCCGCGCCAGGTCGGCGCATAGAGGACGGTCGGCTGCGCCGGAACCGGCCCGTCCACACGCGTGACGCCTTCGACCTGCGGACGGCCGACGACGTCGAACGTGTCGCGAGGGATCGACACCCCGTGGGCGGCGTAGCGACGCACCGCCGCCTCACCCGCGGCGAAGATCCGGTCGTACATCGCGTGCGTCGGGTTGTAGGACGACGGCTTGTCCGAGTCGCCGTGGCCGAGGAACACATGGGTCAGCCGGTGGTGCCGGACGAAGATGCTGTTGCCCGAGGAGGCGTTGACATAGAACGCGGTCGTCAACGACGGGGTGACCACGTCGTCGAGGTCGCGTGAGCCGTGCCGCATCACGATCGGCAGGTCGGTGTGCTCGGCGAGCAGCTCGGCCGGGTAGTTGTGACGCGTCACGATGAGGAACTTGCGCCCGGTGCGTCGCAGGTAGGGCAGCCACATCGTCACCTGGTGCGAGCCGTCCTCCGGCCACGCCGTGTAGACGACCGCGTCGGGCGCGTACGCGGTCAGCGCGCCCGCGAGATCGGCCTCGATCCGTCGTCCCGCGCGCATACGGACGACGGCGTTGAGTCCCATGACGATGTCGGGGCCGGCAGCGACCAGCGTCACCGCGGCCCACCACCACGGAGAAAGCCCGATCCCGGCGGTGACCGCGCCGAACGCGAGCGCGCCCAGGTGAGCGCCGGTCGCCGCGGACTCGAGGTCGATCTGCTTCGGCGCCGGTGTCAGACCGGGAACGTTCGAGACGAAGGTGACGCGGTACTGGCGTGCTTGGCCCAGCACCGGCTCCAGCACGACGACGCCGATGCTCATCATGGCCGCGAGCGCAGCGACCCACGCCGAGGCGTCGCTCCACGCCACGAAGCACACGGTGACCGCCGCGCCCACCATGCCGCGCAGCGCGCCGCCGTGGCCGAGCAGGACTCGCTCGACGTTGGGTGAGAGGTCGTCGCGGTGCACGAAGCGCCAGCCGTCGTACGCCAGCGCGGCGATCACGACAAGGAGGACCGTGACGACGACGGGTTCGACGACGCCGGCCAGCGCGGCAGCCGCCGCCAGGACGACCGCCGCGGCGGTGGTGAGCTCGGTGGCAGCGTCGCCCGCGCGGGCCGCCATGACGCGTGCGGCCTCGGGGGGCGCCAGACCTGGGTCAGCCATTCGTGATCGCAGCCGGGCCATTCTCGCGGCGGATGTCGATGACGTGGCCCGTCTGCGACGAGAGGAGCACGTCGAGCGACTGGCGCGCGACCTCCTCCGAGGACAGCAGCGTGCCCGCGGGCTCCTCGCCGAACGCCTTCGTGCGCATCGGGGTGCCCGTGCGCTCGGGGTTCACGCAGTTCACGCGCACGTCGCCGGCCCACTCGTCGGCCAGCGCCTGGGTGAGGTTCACCACGGCTGCCTTCGCCGAGGAGTACAGCGAGTAGCCCGAGCGGCCACGGGTGTACGAGGAGGAGGTGAAGAGAAGCAGCGAGCCCGACGATGCCGCGAGGTGGGGGTAGAACTCCTGGGCGATGAAAATCGGACCGAGGTAGTTCACCTCGGTCGCGTTGTAGATCGTCTCCTCGCTCGTCTCCGCCAGCGGTGCGATCGGGAGGACGCCCGCGGTGTTGACGACGTAGTCGACCCGTCCGGTCTTGGCGAGGACGGTCTCGGCAGCGGCGCGGACGTCGGCGCGTCGCTCGACGTGGGTGTCGGTGCTCGAGCGCGCGAACGTGAAGACGGTCGCGCCTGCGCGCTCCGCGAGGGCGGCGATGTCGCCACCGATGCCGTACGAGCCGCCGAAGACGACGACAGTCTTGCCCTCGAGCGCGGCGGCCTGTTGGACGTCGGTGAGGGCCTCCGGACGCTCGGCGGACGCCAGTTGGAACAGCTTGTCGGCGATGTAGACGTCGATCGGCTCGGTGACCTTCATGTTGCGCTCGTGACCGTCGACGACCGTGATCGGGACATCGGGCGTGTAGCGCAGGACGACGGTGCAGTCGTCGGTCGCGACGAAGTCGGGGTCTTGCGTCGCCTTCGCATAGGCGGCACGGATCACCGAGAGACGGAACGCTTGCGGGGTCTGCCCGCGCCGCAGGAGGTGGCGCGGGAGCACGTCGGCGATGGTGTCGGAGTCCTCGTGGACCGCGACGATCGTGTCGGCCGACGGGATGACGGTGTCGACAGCCTCGTACTCGCCGAGCGCGGCGACGACGTCCTCGATGATCGTCTGCGACACCAGCGGGCGCACGGCGTCGTGGAGGAGGACGTTGCACTCCTCGTCACCGAGGGCGTCCAGCGCGCGCTGGGTCGTGGCGTTGCGGGTGTCGGCGCCCTCCAAGATCTGGGTCACCTTGTCGTACCCGCCGTTGCGGACGATGCTCCGCACCGGGTCCAGGTGGCCCGGCGTCATCAGCACCACGATCTCGTCGATCAGAGGGGATGCCTGCATGACCGCGATCGTGTGCTCGATGATCGGCTTGCCCGCGATCTTGATCAACTGTTTCGGGATCGACAGGCCGACCCGGGTGCCGGTGCCGCCGGCCAGCACCACGGCCACGTTTCGCATCGTAGTCACGACCTAGAGAGTAACTTGTGGCACGAACCCGGAGCCGGAGGGTATGCGTGGGTTCCAGGACCCTCACACGTAGAGTGGGCCTGCTATGCCGGGGCCGTCCCCGAATGGGACGCGACACCTGACGAGAGGGATCGATGGTCGACTCGAGCTATACCCGATCGCCCTGGGCGCGGGTCCGCGCAATCTGGGGCGTACGGAAGATCTTCCTCCTCCTGGTCCGCCGTGACCTGAAGGTGCGCTACGCGAATTCCGTCCTCGGATACGTGTGGACGGTCCTCGACCCGCTCCTGATGAGCCTCGTCTACTGGGCGATCTTCTCCATGCTGTTCGCACGTGACGTCCCGGGCGACGAGCCGTACATCGTCTTCCTGCTCGCGGGCATGCTGCCGTGGCAGTGGTTCAACTCGACCGTCTCACAGAGCTCCAAGGCGCTGCGTAGCTCGTCTCGGTTGATCCGATCAACCAACCTGCCTCGCGAGATCTGGGTGCTGCGTGTCGTCGCGTCCAACGCGGTCGAGTACGTCTTCGCGCTGCCGGTGCTCGCCGGTTTCCTGATCGCCTTCCAGGTGCCGCTCCACTGGAACATGCTGATCACGCTGCCGCTGGCGATGCTGCTGATGGCCACCTTGCTGTGCGGCATCGGGTTCGCCTTGAGCGTCCTCACCGTCCTGGTGCCCGACCTCAACCGTGTGGTCCAGATCTTCCTTCGTCTGTTCTTCTACGCGTCACCGGTGCTCTATACGACGACACGGCTGCCCGAGGACATCCGCTGGGTGTACGTGGCCAACCCTGTCGCCGACATCCTCCAGCTCTTCCGGTCCGGGATCTTCCCGCACTACCTCAACTGGCTCCACGTCGGATATGCGGCGGCCGTCTCCGTCGCGATTCTCGCGTTCGGCTGGTGGATCTTCGCCCGCCTCGAGCGCACGGTCCTCAAGGAGCTCTGAGTCATGACCGAACCCATCATCTCGGTCCAGGACGTCTCGGTCCGGTTCCACCGGTCACGGCGCCACCGCAGCATCCGCGACCTCGTCTTCAAGGGCCAGTCCGGAGTGCGCGCCGGCGAGTTCTGGGGGTTGCGCAACATCTCGTTCGACGTGCAGCCCGGTGAGGCGATCGGCGTCGTCGGTCGCAACGGTCAGGGCAAGTCGACGCTTCTCAAGACGATCGCCGGCGTTCTCATCCCCGACGAAGGGCGCGCCGTCGTCAACGGCGGTGTGGCCCCGCTGATCGAGATCACCGGCGGCTTCGTCGGAGACCTGACGGTGCGCGACAACATCTTCCTCGCCGCCGGTCTGCACGGCACGAGCAAGAAGCAGATCGCGGCGTCGTTCGACGAGATCGTCGAGTTCGCCGAGATCGAGGACTTCGTCGACACTCCCTACAAGCACCTCTCCTCCGGGATGAAGGTCCGGGTGGCGTTCAGTGTGGTCTCGCGCCTCGACGAGCCGATCATGCTCGTCGACGAGGTGCTGGCGGTCGGCGACCGCGCCTTCCGCGAGAAGTGCTTCGAGCGGATCGACGAGATGCTGAGCGAGGGCCGGACGCTGTTCATGGTGTCGCACAGCGAGGCGAACCTCACCCGCTTCTGCAGCCGCGGCCTCTATCTGCGCGAGGGCCAGCTCGTCCACGACGGCCCGATCGGTGAGGTCGTCGAGAAGTACTTCAGCGAGTCCGGCAACGAGGCTGCACTGCGTCGCCGCCACGAGCGTCGGATGCGTCGCATGCGCCAGCGCGGGCTCCTCGGAGACGACTCCGACGAGGATGACGAAGGCGACGAGGACGGGCTCCGTACGGTCGTCTGACCCGCACGGCCTCCGTAAACGGGCCGCCGCGGGCTGAGCGTCGTCGGTGGGCTGGCGTCCACGGACCCGACAGGCCTGGACGCTACGCCACCAACTGCCCTCGTTCGCGGCGGACAGTGACCCACGAACGCCAGAGAGTGACCCGCGAACTCGGCACAGTGACCCGCGGGTCAGACGACGGGCGGGCGTCCGCGCAGCGTCATCGCGAGCACGGTGCGCCACTTGAGCGGACGGCGCTCCCCCGGGTCCGTACGCCATCCCTCACGCCAGCCCGCCAACCACGGACGCAGCGAGCGCCGACCGATCGACGACCGCACCGCCCGCAGGAGCGCGACCAGCGTCCAGCTCGCGACGTACGCCCACGAGAACGGCCACCGCAGGTTGCGGCGGGCCAGCCAGACGCGGTTGCGGGCGTTGAGGCGGTAGTAGAAGTCGTGCCGTGCCGGGTCGATCGCGGGGTGGAGGCACGCGAGATCGCCGCGGTACCAGACCTCGTACCCCGCGTCCCACACCCGCCATGCCAGCTCGATGCCCTCGTGGGCGTAGAAGAACTCGTCTCCCCAACCGCCGGCGGCGTCGAACGCGGCGCGGCGCACGACCAGCACGCCCTCCCACAGCGAGAACGCCGTCGACGAGCGCCGTGGGTCGCCCTTGCGCATGCGCGGGATCCACCGCGTCGGGGCGGTCTCCCCCGGGCTCTCCACCCGAGGCTGGACGACTCCGAGGCGGCGGTCGGCCGCGAACAGCGCCGCCGCACGCGCAAGGAAGTCGTCGCCGTCCAGACGGGCGTCGTCGTCGACGAACAGCAGCAGGTCGCCGGTCACGTGGGGGACGCCGGCGTTGCGTCCGGCCGGGATGCCGAGGTTCTCGGGGAGCGCGAGGGCACGAACGCCCTCCGGCAGCCCGGACGGCGCCCACCCGTTGCCGACGCACACGATGTCCACATCCACATCGCCCTGCGCGAGGACGGAACGGAGCGCAGCGTCGAGGTCCTCGGGGCGCTTGCCCTGGGTGAGGACGACGACACCGATCTGGGGGCGTACGGGTGCGGTCACACGGGCCACCGTACCGGCGCGGGTCCGTGCACTCGGTGCCCCGGTCAGGAGGCGAGGGCGTGGGACGCGGCGGCCTCGAGGGTGTGAATCGGCGAGACGTCGATGACGAGCTCGCCGGAGCGGACGGAGACACGTCCAGCGGTGTGCAGGAGGCGGTAGCCGAAACGTCCGCGTACGAGTTCGACGACCTCGGGGCGCCGCGAGGTCGCACGTGGCAGGCGTGCGCGCAGCCTCGTCCGCAGGGTCCGCAACCGCGCGCCGTCGAAGGTGAGGACCACCCTGACCGGCATGCCGTCGAGGGGCGAGCCGTCATCGTCGAGAGAGAGGACGACGACGAACCGTGGCCTGTCCTCGTACCGGGCGATCATCTGCTCCACCGTCGCGCCGGGCAGGCTGGCGAGGAGGTCACCGGGCCACAGCCCGTACCCCCTCGCCCGCTCCGTCAGCGTCACTCCCCTGCTCATCACCGCATCACAGCACACTCACGTGGGCCAACACGGCAGCCACGCGGAGCTCAGGACCCTGAGAGAAGATCCTCGAACGAGCTCGTCATCGCGAACGGGTCGACCGGCGCGCTGCTCGCTCGGGCGGCGACCAGCGTCGAGAGCTCGCCGGCGGCCCTCTCGACACGGGACTGCAAGGCACCGTTCACACCGTCGACACCGCCCCAGTCCTCCGACGCCGCGAAGACAGCGGTCGGCACGACGACAGCGCGCAGATAGGCGAACATCGGCCGCAGCGCGTGCTCGAGGGCCAGCGAGTGGCGTGCCGTGCCCGCCGTGGCGGCGATCAGCACCGGCTTGCCGGCCAGGGAGTCCTTCTCGAGCACGTCGAAGAAGGACTTGAAGAGCCCCGAGTAGGACGCGGTGAAGATCGGCGTCACGACGACCAGCCCGTCCGCGGCCACGACGTCGTCGAGGACCGCCTGGAGTCCGGCCGGGGCGAAGCCGGTGAGCATCGCGTTGGTGATGTCGTGCGCGTGCTCACGCAGCTCGTGCACGGTCACCTCGGCCTCGACCCCGCTGGTGAGCAGGTCGTCGCGGACCGCCTGGGCAAGCCGGTCGGCGAGCAGGCGTGTCGAGGACGGCTGGCTCAGGCCGGCGCTGACGACGGTGATCTTGCGGGTGGTCATGCAGTCACCTCCTCAGTGGTCGCGGCCTGCGCGACGGCGACGAGCGATGCGTGAGTCGGGGCCTCGGGAACATGGGCGGGCTTCAGCGCGGCGAACTCCTTGCGCAGCACCGGGACGACCTCCTCGCCGAGGAGGTCGAGCTGCTCGAGCACGGTCTTGAGCGGCAGACCTGCGTGGTCCATGAGCCACAGCTGGCGCTGGTAGTCGCCGACGTACTCCCGGAACCCCAGCGTCCGCTCGATGACCTGCTGCGGGCTGCCGACGGTGAGCGGCGTCTCGCGGGTGAAGTCCTCGAGGCTCGGCCCGTGCCCATAGACGGGCGCGTTGTCGAAGTACGGCCGGAACTCGTCCACCGCGTCCTGGCTGTTCTTGCGCATGAACACCTGCCCGCCGAGGCCGACGATGGCCTGGTCGGCGCTGCCGTGGCCGTAGTGCTCGAAGCGCTGACGGTAGAACGCGACCATGCGCTGGGTGTGGCTGGCAGGCCAGAAGATGTGGTTCGAGAAGAACCCGTCGCCGTAGTAGGCGGCCTGCTCGGCGATCTCCGGGCTGCGGATCGAGCCGTGCCAGACGAACGGCGCGACTCCGTCGAGCGGGCGCGGGGTCGCGGTGAAGCCCTGCAGCGGCGTACGGAACTTGCCCTCCCAGTCGACGACGTCCTCGGTCCAGAGGCGGCGCAGCAGGTGGTAGTTCTCGATCGCGAGCTCGATGCCCTGCCGGATGTCCTTGCCGAACCACGGATAGACCGGACCGGTGTTGCCGCGACCCAGCATCAGGTCGTTGCGGCCGTCCGACAGGTGCTGCAGCGTCGCGTAGTCCTCAGCGATGCGCACCGGGTCGGTCGTGGTGATCAGCGTCGTGGAGGTCGAGAGGATGAGCCGTTCGGTCTGCGCGGCGATGTAGGCCAGCGTGGTCGTCGGGGCGGACGGGATGAAGGGCGGGTTGTGGTGCTCCCCCGTCGCGAAGACGTCGAGCCCGACCTCCTCGGCCTTCTTGGCGATCTCGATGGTCGCCTTGATCCGCTCGTGCTCGGACGGCGTCCGGCCCGTCGTCGGGTCGGTCGTGACGTCGCCGACGGTGAAGATCCCGAACTGCATCTGCTCGTCCCCTTGTCTGATCGCTCCCGCGATCGCTCTGGAACCAATCTAGTACAGCCTTCAACTATCTGACCAGTCGGCCTATTCCCCCGCCGCCGGCCGCTCGAGCGGGCGTTGTCAGCCGAAACCCCTAACGTGGCCCCTATGAGCAATGATTCCGCCGCACTCGACACCTTGCGCGCGATCCTGCTCGACCAGGTCGACCGGATCGATGACCTCGTCGACGACCTCACTCGCGACCTCCCCCTCCCGATCGGCACGTACCGCCCGGACGGCGAGTCCAACACGGTCTGCTGGCTCGTCTGGCACCAGGCGCGCGTGCTCGACGACCACGGGGCTGACCTCATGGGCACCCTTCAGGCGTGGACGGCCGACAGCTGGTACGACGAGCTCGGGCTCCCGTTCGCCAAGTCCGCCACCGGCTACGGGCAGTCGCCTGACGAGGTCGCCACCGTCGTGGTCAGCGGCGAGAAGCTCGCCGGCTACCACCACGACGTCACCGGGCGGCTCCGGTCCTTCCTGCACGGCGTCGACGTCGCAGGGCTGCGACGCATCGTCGACGACCGGTGGGATCCCCCGGTGACGGCGGCCGTCCGGCTCGTCAGCATGTTCGACGACAGCGTCCAGCACCTCGGTCAGGCCTCGTACGTCCGCGGGCTCGCAGAGCGGGCCGACCTGGGGTGAGCCCGGACGTCAGGACGTCACGACCGTGACGATCGGGGCGCTCGTCGGCTCCTTCGACCCACCCGCGGGCTCCACGCTGATCGCGACCGCCGTCACACCGGTGACGTCGTCCATGAGGTGCGCTCCCCGCGCCCCCTGCTCGTCGCGTGGCAGGACGCCTGCGCTGTGCATGGCGCCGTCCGACTCCGTCCACATCTGGTAGTCCAGGTCGTCGCCGAGCCGGGGCAGGTCCGCGACGACCATCACGGCCTTGCCGAGGTCGGCAGACTGCACGACGCGCACCGTCCCGCCACCGTCGACCGGGGCCGCCACCATCTCGACGTCCGGGGCGGAGAGCACCTCCGTCATCGCGGCCTGGCGGGCCTCCATCTGGTCGACCTGGTCGCGCTGGGACAGGCCGAAGCCGACTGCGCCGACGACCAGCGCGAGGGCCGCCGCAGCGAGCATGATCCGTGCCGGCCACCCGCGGCGCCACGACCGCGCGCTGGAGAGGTCGGTGACGACAGGCCGCTCCTGCGGGGTGCGGGAGACCGCGTCGAGGACGGCGCGGCGCAGGTGCGCCGGAGGTGCCGCCTCCTGCGCGGCACCGAGCCGCGCGGCCGTCTCCTGGAAGCCGAGGACCTCCTCTTCGCAGTCCGCGCACTCGGCGAGGTGGGACTCGTACGAGGCGCGCTCCTCGGCGTCGAGCGCATCGAGGGCGAACGCGCCCGCGAGCGTGTGCGGATCGCTGGTCATGCCGTCACCCCCAGGCAGTCGCGCAGGCGGATCAATCCATCGCGCAGGCGGGTCTTCACCGTCGCCGGGTTGGCCTCAAGGATCACCGCGACCTCCGCGTAGGTGTGGCCCTGGTAGTAGGCGAGGCCGACCGCTTCACGCTGCAGGTCGGTCAGCGTGCCCACGCATCGGCGTACCTGCTCGTGCTCGAGCCGTACGGTCACCTCGTCGGTGACCTGGTCGTACGCGGGCCCGCCGGACCAGTCGTACCGTGCGTCGCGGTCGGCCGCGGCCTGGTCGTGCCGTACAGCATCGACGGCACGGCGATGGGCCAGCGTCAGCACCCACGTCTTTGCACGCCCCCGCCGCGCGTCGAAACGCGGCGCGATCTGCCACACCTGCAAGAACACCTCCTGCGTCACCTCCTCCGAGCGCACCGGGTCACGCAGAATCCTCCGTACGAGGCCGAAGACGGCACCCGCCAGCGCGTCGTACACCGCGGCGAAGGCCTGCTCGTCCCCTCTGGCCACGCGTCCCATCAGGGACTCGACCGCGTCACCCGTGTCGGGCGTGCTCGCGTCGGGGGCTGGGCGCCGGCCACGCTCTGGGTCTGCCATCGGCACTCCTGGTTGGAGGGACTGTCATCGGTGATTCGAGGCAGTGCGCCCCGGGGATGGGTCCGATCGTCCGCGTTCACATTGTCACTCGCCGGACCCATCCGTGTCGCCGGTCGCCGCGAAGCAAGGGCATGACCAGGACCCGGGTTCGCCTCCTCGCTGCCGGCAGCGGTGTGCTCGCCGTACTGGCCGGCGTGGCGGTGGGGACGGCGGTGGCGGCCGTCACCGGAGGGCCTTCGCCCGTCGTTGCGGTCGGCAACGCGGTGATCGCGTTGACGCCGGGGTTCGTGAAGGACTTCGCCGTCCGGGCGTTCGGCGAGAGCGACAAAGCGGTCCTGCTGGGCGGGATGGCGTTGGTGCTCCTCGTGCTGGCTGCGGCGGCGGGAGTGCTCGGGGCTTCCCGCCGCCGGCTCGCGGTCGTCCTCGTGGCAGCCGTGGGCGCGGTCGCGGTGGTGGCGACGGCGGTCGACTCGACGACCTCGGCATGGCCCGCGGTCGCCCTCCTCGCCCCCGTCGCGACCGGCATCGTCGCGGCAGCGACGCTCCTCGTCCTGCTGCGGGCGCTTCCTGTCTCTGACCAGAGCCTTGGCGCGGTCCCCTCACGCCGACCCGGCGACGACCTGCCGTCAGGGTTCGACCGCCGACGGTTCCTCGTCGCCGTCCTCGGCACGGCCGCCGTCGCGGCGACCGGCGGTGCGGTGACCCGGATCGCGGGCGGGTCGGATGCGGCGGTGTCGCGGTCGCGCATCCGCGTCCCGGTCCCGCGCAGCCCCGCGCCCCCGCTGCCGGACGGGCTCGACCCGCTGTCAGGCGTGACCTCGTACGTGACGCCGAACCGCGACTTCTACCGCGTCGACACCGCGCTGATCGTTCCCGACGTCCCCGCCGACACCTGGCGCCTGCGGATCCACGGCGACGTGGACGAGGAGCTCGAGCTGAGCTTCGCCGACCTCCTCGACATGCCGCTGATCGAGCGCCGCATCACGCTCACCTGCGTCTCCAACGAGGTCGGAGGCCCGTACGCCGGCAACGCCACGTGGATCGGCGTCCCCCTGGCCGACCTCTTGCGGCGCGCGGGGGTGCGCGACGGCGCCGACGCGCTCAAGTCCACGAGCGCGGACGGGATGGTGATCGGTACGCCGCTGGACGCGGTCCTCGACGGGCGCGACGCGCTGGTCGCGCTCGCGATGAACGGTGAGCCACTGCCGCTGGACCACGGCTTCCCCGCACGGATGGTCGTGCCCGGGCTGTACGGCTACGTGTCGGCGACGAAGTGGCTCGTCGACCTGGAGGTCACGCGGTTCGCAGACTTCGAGGCGTACTGGACCGAGCGCGACTGGGCCGAGCAGGCCCCGATCAAGCTCGCGTCGCGCATCGACGTCCCGCGCTCGTTCCAGTCGTTCGACCGCGACTCCGTCCGAGTCGGCGGCGTCGCCTGGGCGCAGCACGTCGGCGTACGGGCCGTGGAGATGCGGGTCGACGACGGCTCGTGGGAGTCGGCGCAGCTCGCCCCGCAGGACGGCATCGACACGTGGCGCCAATGGACGTGGCACTGGCGCGACGCGACCCGCGGCGACCACACGCTCACCGTGCGCGCGACCGACGCGGACGGGACCACACAGACCTCCGACCGGGCCGAACCACGCCCGGACGGTGCCACCGGCTGGCACAGCGTCAGCTTCTCGGTGGAGTGACCGATCACGACAGGAAGGCACAACCATGAGTAGGACCACGCACAAGACCCGCTTCGCGGCGGTGGCCATGCTGGCGTCCCTGGCCCTCTTCACCGCAGGCTGCGGCAGCGACGACTCCGACTCGGGCTCAGGCTCGGGCGACTCCACGCCGAGCGCTTCGGAGTCGGCAACCTCCGAGATGACCGACGATGCTGCCATGTCTGACGCCTCGTCCGAGCTCGTCGGTCCCGGCTGCGCCTCGTACGCCGAACAGGTGCCCGACGGTGCCGGCTCGGTCGACGGGATGGCCCAGGACCCGGTCGCGACCGCGGCGAGCAACAACCCGCTCCTCAAGACGCTCACCGCGGCCGTGAGCGGGCAGCTCAACCCGGACGTGAATCTCGTCGACACCCTCAACGGCGACGAGTTCACGGTGTTCGCGCCGGTCGACGCGGCGTTCGCGAAGCTGCCGAAGGAGACCGTCGCCGAGCTGGCGAAGCCGGCCGGAGCGGAGACCCTGACGTCGGTGCTGACGTACCACGTCGTGCCGGGGCAGCTCAGCCCCGACGAGGTCGTGGGGACGCACACGACGGCGAACGGTGCTGAGCTGGAGGTGAAGGGCTCGGCCGACGAGCTCACCGTCGGTGCCGAGGACGCAGCGGTGGTCTGCGGCGGGGTGAAGACCGCGAACGCGACCGTCTATCTCATCGACTCGGTCCTGATGCCGCCGATGTGAGCGATCCGTCCTGCTCGGCCAGCGGACTCGCTGGTCGAGCAGGGGCGGAGCGCCAGCGGAGCCCGGATTAAGACCCCTCAGACACCTTGCCCTTGGCTGCCTTCGCTGCCGCCTTCTGCTCCTTCTTGAACGTCCGCACCTCCTGGAGCGTCTCGGCGTCGACGACATCGGCGATCGAGCGGCGCGAGCCCTCGTCGCCGTACGCGCCCGCAGCCTGACGCCACCCGGCCGGCTCGACCCCACGCTGCTTGCCCAGCATCGCGAGGAAGATCCGCGCCTTCTGGTCGCCGTACCCCGGCAACGCCTTGAGGCGCTTGAGCACGGTCTTGCCGTCGGGGTCGCCCTCGGTCCAGAGGCGTGCGGGTTCGCCGTCGTACTCGCTCATCAGGTACGCGGCGAGCTCCTGGATGCGCTTGGCCATCGAGCCCGGATAGCGGTGGACCGCCGGTGGCGTGGAGCAGAGCGCGGCGAACGCCTCGGGGTCGTACTCCGCGATCGTCTGCACGTCGATGCTGCCGACCCGCTGCACGATCTTGAGCGGGCCCGCGAACGCCGCCTCCATCGGATACTGCTGATCGAGAAGCATGCCGACGAGCAGCGCGAACGGGTCGGAGTCGAGCAGCTGGTCCGCTTCGGCGTCACCGGTGAGGTTGAGGCTCATGCCCCGATCATCCCAAAACGAGCCCACGTTCGACGAACGGCGGACGTCGTACGGTGGGGCATGGCTGTCCCCGCACGCCTCACCCACGCCGTCGCCTCGCTCCCGCTCACGCGCTCGAGCGCCGTCCTGGAGATCGGCGGCGGACCGGGCGTCGCCGCGCAGCTGGTCCTCGAACGCCTCGGACCTGACGGCTCGTACCTCGGTGTCGACCGCTCGGAGGTCGCCGAGCGCCGTACGAGGCAGCGCTGCGCCGACGCCGGGTCACCGGCCCGGTGGGACGTACGACGAGGCGCCATCGAGGACGTCGCGGCGATGCTGCCGGGCGCCGCGTACGACCTCGCGTTCGCGGTGAACGTCAACGTCTTCTGGACCAGCGACGCCTCGAGGCTGGCCGCCGAGCTCCATCGTGTCCTGCACCCAGAGGGCAGTCTTTGGCTGTTCTACGAAACGCCGACCAGCACCGTCGGCGCGAGGGTCTCCGACGGGGTGACCCGATCGCTGACCGGCGGCGGTTTCGACGCCGTGACGGCCGTCGCGGCGTCACCCCGACTGGGTGCCTTCACCGCCTCGCGCCGCCCCCGAGGGATCACGAACCGATAACGAAGCTGGAGCCCACAGCCCCTGCCACCACAGGCGTCACCTGCCGCCCGTAACACACCGCACGTAAGGCCCTGCAGCGCCCCCTGTCGTTACCGTTAGTGACCTTGACCAGGCAGGATGCAAGGAGCGCGACGTTCGTCCGTACGGCGCGCCCGCCTCCAGCGGGACCCCGGTCACGGGCACCCACGATGGTGCCTACGTCGCCAGCAGACAGCGAGGCTGCGCCTGACGCCTCTCGCGTCGACCCCCGACGCGGCGGGTGCAGCCGAACGTCCGAAAGGTGGCGAAGAAGTCCCGTGATGACCGCCAGCGTGGGTCAAGAACTCTCACCGCTCCTGGAATCCTCGACCGACGCCCCGGTCGCCCTGCGCATCGAGAACGTCTCGAAGGTCTTCGGCCGACGCCCCGCCGAGGCCGTGCGACGCCTCGAGGCCGGCGCGAGCCGCGATGAGGTCAAGCCGTACGGCACCGCCGCCGTCATCGACGCGAGCCTCGAGATCCGTGTCGGCGAGATCTTCGTCGTGATGGGGTTGTCGGGGTCGGGCAAGTCGACGCTCATCCGGATGCTCAACGGCCTGTGGCGCCCGAGCGCCGGGCGGGTGCTGATCGGCGACGACGACCTCGCGACGGTCGACGCGAAGTCCCTGCGCGCCCTGCGCCGCGCCCGCGTCAGCATGGTCTTCCAGCACTTCGCCTTGCTTCCCCACCGCACGGTGCTCGACAACGCCGCGTACCCCCTCGAGATCCAGGGAGTCCGCAAGAAGGAGCGCCGCGCCAAGGCCGCCGAGGCGCTCGCGCTCGTCGGCCTCGACGGGTGGGAGAGCTCGTTGCCCTCGCAGCTGTCCGGCGGTATGCGCCAGCGGGTCGGGCTCGCCCGCGCGCTGGCGGCCGACACCGACATCCTCCTCATGGATGAGGCGTTCTCAGCGCTCGACCCGCTGATCCGCCGCGAGATGCAGGAGCAGCTGCTCGATCTGCAGCGCCGCCTCGGCAAGACCATCGTCTTCATCACGCACGACCTCAATGAGGCCATGCACATCGGCGACCGGATCGCCGTCATGCGTGACGGCCGGATCGCTCAGGTCGGCACCACCGAGCAGATCCTGTCCGACCCGGCGAACGACTACGTCGCGCAGTTCGTCGCCGACGTCGACCGCAGCCGCGTGCTGACGGCCTCGTCGGTGATGGTCCGCCCCACCGCGGTCGTCCCCCTGGCCGGGGGCCCTCGTCAGGCCAGCCGCACGATGCGCGAGGCGCAGGTGCCGGCTGCGTACGTCGTCGACCGCCAGCGCGTCCTGCGCGGCGTCGTCCACGACGTCGACGCGGTCGCCGCACTCCGCGAGGGCAAGGACACCATCGCCAGCGCGGTGCGCGAGGACGTCGCGTCCGTGCGGACGACGACGCTGCTGGCCGATGTCTTCGCCCCTGCCGCGGAGGGCACGCTGCCCGTACCGGTGACCGATGACGACGGAAGGCTCGTCGGCGTCGTGCCGCGAGTGACGCTGCTGTCCGCGATGGCCCCTGCCGAGCCGACCACGGGAGGCGACGATGACTGACAGCCCCATCCCTCGCATGCCCCTCGGCGAATGGGTCGAGACCGGTGTCGACTGGGTGACCGACACGTTCCGCCCGTTCTTCGGGTTCGTGAAGGAGGTTCTTTCCGGGGCGTACGACGGCCTCAGCGAGCTCCTCCTGGCCCCGCCGTTCTGGGTGCTCGCGGTGCTGCTGGCGCTGGTCGCCCTTGTCGCGAAGGGCTGGCGGCTCGCCCTCGTCGCCGTTGTCGGCTTCACGCTCATCGCGAGCGTCGACCAGTGGGACAACGCGATGAAGACGCTCGCGCTCGTGCTGCTCGCCTCCGTCATCGCCCTGGCGATCGCCGTCCCGGTCGGCATCTGGGCGGCGCGCAACGACACGGTCTCCGCCGTGGTCAAGCCGGTGCTGGACTTCATGCAGACGATGCCGGCGTTCGTCTATCTCATCCCGACGGTCGTCATCTTCCTCACCGGCGTCGTCCCGGGCATCGTCGCGACGGTGATCTTCGCCCTCGCGCCGGGCGTCCGCTTCACCGAGCTCGGCATCCGGCAGGTCGACGGCGAGGTCGTGGAGGCGGGACAGGCGTTCGGTGCCACCCCAGGCCGCATCCTGCGGCAGGTCCAGCTCCCGCTGGCGATGCCGACGATCATGGCCGGCGTCAACCAGGTCATCATGCTCGCGCTCTCGATGGTCGTGATCTCGGGCATGGTCGGCGCCGAGGGCCTCGGCCGCGACGTCGTGTCAGCCCTCAGCAGCGTGGAGGTCGGCATGGGCTTCGAAGCTGGCATCTCCGTCGTGATCCTCGCGATCTTCCTCGATCGCGTCACCGCGGGCCTTTCCGCCCGCACCCCTGTCGCCAAGGCGCTGGCCACGAGCCGCTCCTGAGCGACGACACCCCCAACCCAGGCGGCGCCCACCGGCGCAGCCGAAGGAAGGAACACATGTCACGCGTACGCACATCCCGACTCCTGCGGGGCGTCACCGCCACCGCGTCCGCGCTCGTCCTGAGCGTCGGCCTCGCCGCCTGCGGAGGCTCTGAGTCGGCCAGCGGCGACGACGAGAAGTCGATCTCGATCGGCATCCCCTCCGGATGGGACGAAGGCATCGCCGTCTCCCACCTGTGGAAGGCGATCCTCGAGGACGAGGGGTACGAGGTCGAGACCGAGACCGCGGACGTCGGGGTCGTCTTCACCGGCCTGGCCGGCGGGGACTTCGACGTCACCTTCGACACGTGGCTCCCGCTCACCCACGCCTCGTATCTGAAGAAGTTCGGCGACGACATCACCGATCTCGGCACCTGGTACGACAACGCCAAGCTGACGATCGCCGTCAACGAGAGCTCGCCGGCCAAGTCGCTGGAGGACCTGGCGGGCATGGCCGACGAGTACGGCAACCGCCTGGTCGGTATCGAGGCGGGTGCCGGCCTCACGAAGGTCACGCAGGAGGAGGTCGTGCCCACGTACGGCCTGGACAAGATGGACTACGTCATCTCGTCGACCCCGGCGATGCTGGCCGAGCTGAAGAGCGCGACGAAGTCCGGTGACAACATTGCCGTGACGCTGTGGCGCCCGCACTGGGCGTACGACGAGTTCCCCATGCGTGACCTCGAGGATCCCAAGGGCACGCTCGGCGAGGCCGAGGAGATCCACGCCTACGGGTCGAAGGACTTCGGTGAGCGCTTCGGCGACGTCGAGGAGATGATCGGCGCGTTCACACTGAACGACGAGCAGCTCTTCTCGCTGGAGAACCTCATGTTCAACTCCGGCGACGACGTCGCTGAGGAGGACGCGGTGAAGCAGTGGCTCGAGGACAACCCCACGTTCGTCGACGACCTCAAGAAGAAGGCCGGCGTGAGCTGACCTTCGCGCACGACGATGGCCGGTCCCCGTCGGGACCGGCCATCGTCGCGCCCGCCCGGGGTTTGCCACGCCAGCCTGGGCAACGCCGGTTGGGCATCGGAGTCGGCCACCGCCTCCGTACGGCCGTGGTGAGCCACGTCGACCATCAGTGAGCCACGCCGAAAAGGCGCGCCCACCCGTGGCGGACGTCGCTCACCGCGGCAGCGTCCGCGCTACTCGTGGATCGGTCGCGGGATGCTGCGGTTGGCGATGCGGTTCTCCGCTCCGACCATCCAGGCGAGCTGCTCGACCCGCTCGAGGATCGCGTGCAGTAAGTCCGCCGTCGTCGGGTCCTCCTCGTCGACGTCGTCGTGGATCCGCCGTGCGGTCGCCGCCACGGCGTGCAGCGCACTGGTCACGAGATCGACGGTCTCGGCCGTGTCGACCTCGTCGGACGGGTAGTCCGGCAGGCTGCTGCGCTCGGCGACCGTCGCGGCACGTCCGTCCGGCGTGATGGAGATGGCGCGCATCCGCTCGGCGACGTCGTCGCTGAATCCCCGCGCTGCGTCGACGATCTCGTCGAGCTGGAGATGGAGGTCGCGGAAGTTCTTGCCGACGACGTTCCAGTGCGCCTGCTTGCCGATCAGGTGGAGATCGATCAGCTCGACGTGGATCTGCTGGAGGTGGTCGGCCATCTGCTTCGAAGCCCGGTAGGGCGCCTCGACCGTAGGGTGCTTGTCGCTCTTCATCGTCTTGCTCATGGAGCTCCTCCTTCTTTCGACTCACCTGGACGGTGCCCAGGGCGCCCCCGCTCAATCACCGAGCGATGTGCGACCGAGCACACCGTCCGGGTCGTAGTTCGCCTTGACCTCGCGCAGGCGTGCCAGCGTCGCCGGGGGGAAGGTCTTCGCGGTCGTCTCGGGTGTGAGGACGGTTTCGAAGTTGCCGTAGAGCGCGTCGACGACCCCGTCCCACTCCGCGTCGACGGAGTCGTCGCCCGCGGCGACCACCAGCACGCTGTACGCCCGGTCGCGGTGCGCGAACGCGGTCGCCTCGGCGGTGACGTCACCGGCCGCGCCGGGGAAGGCACGCACCTGCATCATCTGCAAGCGACCGTCGTCCATCATCCGCCCCGCCTTTTGGACGACACCGTCGTCGAGGTGCGCCACGAGCGCCGACCGGGTCGGCGGCTGCACGTGGCCCGCCGTCGGGTCGCCGGTCGAGCCGATGATGCCCTTGTACGGCGCGACCTGCGCCTGCTGCTGCACGACCGGCGCGAGGTGGAGGAACGGCTCGATCGATCCGACTGCCGTCTCGGTGTCGTCGCCGGCCCACACCAGCATGATCCGCGCGTACGTCTGGCTGTCACCGGCCGGGAACACGGTCGTGAACGGGGTGAGCAGGCGGGACGTCGACTCGGTCAGCGAGCCCAGCCGGGCGAGGTAGTCGGCCGTGTCGTCCACCTCATGCACGATCACCGCGAGCACGACGTCGGAGAGCTCCATGGCCTCGATGTCGAGACTGGTCACGACCCCGACGTACTCGCCACCGCCGCGCACGGCCCACAGCAGGTCCGGGTGGTGGTCGGCGTCGGCGCGGACGACCGTGCCGTCTGCGAGCACGACGTCAGCGCTGACGACGTGATCGACGGTGAGCCCGTACGAGCGCGCGAGCAGCCCGATGCCCCCGGACGTCGCGAGGCCGCCGACACCGACGTCGCCGGAGTCGCCCGAGCTGATCGCGAGCCCATACGGCGCGAGCTCTCGGGCGACCTCGCGCCATCGCAGGCCGACGCCGAGCCGGACGATCCGGCGCGCGCGGTCGAGAACCTCCACGGTCTTCAGCCGTCCGAGATCCACCACGATCCCGCCGTCGTTGGTCGACGACCCGCCAATGCCGTGGCCGCCGCTGCGGGCGACGAAAGGCACCTGCTGGCGCCGGGCGTACGCGACAGCCTCGGCGACCTGCGCGGTGTCGGCCGGCCGGAGCACGAGCCCCGGACTGCCCCGGTGGACGTAGCTGTGGCGCACACGCCCGTACGTCGGGTCGGCGGGCTCGACCGCGTCGGCAGCCAGCGACGGCGGGATCGCGTCGTAGTCGATCCCCGGAGCGCGGCGAGACAGGGCGCGCGCACTCCGCCCGCCCATGGCGGTCCCCGGCGCGTCCACCCGTTCGGCAGCGACCTCCTCGCGCAGCGCGGGGATCACCTCCTCAGCGAACTCCTGCATCCTGCGTGGGTCGTCGGTGCCGAGGATGAAGGTGCTGATGCCGTCCTCGAGCGCCAGCGGGAGCAGCTGGTCGAGCCACTCCTCCGGGCGCCGGATCTCCTGCCCACCGAGGACGTTGAGCAGCCGCCGGACGTCTCGGGGCTCGCGTCCCGCGGCGAGGGCCGCCTCGTCGATCACCGCGTTGCCTCGCGCGAGGTCGCCAGGCTGCAGATAGCTCAGGCTCGGCAGCCACCCGTCGGCCTTCTCGCCGATCAGCCGCAGCATCCGCGGCTTGTAGGCGCCGAGCCAGATCGGCACGTCGTGAGCAGGTGCCGGGCCACGCTTGGCGCCGGTCGCGGAGTGGAACTCACCTGGGACGAACAGGCCGCCGCGCTGGTCGACGGCCCAGATCCCGCGGATCACGTCGAGCGCCTCGGCGAGCGCCGCCACGCTCTGCCCGGGCGTCAGCTTCGGACCGCCCATCGCCTCGATGGCCTCCCAGAACGCTCCGGCGCCGAGACCGAGGTCGATCCTGCCGCCGGACAAGAGGTCGAGGCTCGCGACGGAACGGGCGATCACCGCAGGGTTGCGGAGCGGAAGGTTGAGGACGTTCGGCGCCAGGTGCACGCGGGTGGTTCGCGCGGCGACATAGCTGAGGAGCGTCCACGTGTCGAGGAACGCGGGCTGGTACGGGTGGTCCTGGAAGGTCACGAGGTCGTACCCGAGCTCCTCGCTGAGCTGCGCCAGTGCGACGACCTGGTCGGGCGCGGCGTTCTGGGGCGTGAGGAACGTGCCGAATCTCAGGTCGTGGCCGTAGTCGGGCATGAAGGTCCTCCGTCTAGGTTGATGGATCAACCTTACTCGGCTGTGGATGATACATCAACCAACGGCTAGGCTGGACGCGTGACCGCCACGAGCACGACCTCGACGAGCCTGGACGCCTGGCGCGCGTACGCGTCGACGCACGAGCGTCTCGTACGCCACCTCGCCCGCGAGATCACCCGCGAGACGGGACTGTCCGATGCGGACTACATCGTTCTCGAGGCGCTCGTCGAGGCGCCGGACGGCCGGATGCGCTCACGCGACCTACGACTCGCGCTCGAGTGGGAGAAGAGCCGGTTGTCCCACCAGGCGCGCCGCATGGAGCAGCGGGGCCTGCTCGCCCGAGAGACCTGTGCCGCCGACGGCCGCAGCGCCGACGTCGTGATCACGCAGGCGGGCCGCCAGGCCGCGGCCCGCGCCCGCGCCATACGGGAGGAGTCGCTGCGCACCCTGGTGCTCGACACGCTCGGCACCGACCGTGTCGACGTGCTCGCGCAGACCGCTGAGCTTCTCGCCGCTCGTCTCGCGCGCGCCACCGAGGAGGACCCACACTGCCGGGCTGCCCTCGCCGAGGACGACTGAGGACCTCCGCCGACCTCAGCGCTCACGCGTGAAGTGCAGCACCGGAGAGGCCGGATCTGTAGAGCGCCATCCGGAGTCGATCCACGCGATGTCCCAGGCCCGTCCGGAATCTCACGGACCTCGGGGGCGGCGCTGGCGCGCGTGCTCCCTCCCGTCCGGTCGACATCGCCCGCCCATGCGCTCAGACGCCGACCGCCTGCTTCCACGTCCGGTAGCCGCCGTCGAGGTTGGCGACGTCCTCGCGCCCGAGCTGGCGCAACAGCCGCGTCGCGGTGTGCCCGCGCTGCCCAACCGCGCACGTGACGACGAGACGCCCCTCAGGCAGCTCCTGGTGCCGGTGACGCAGCTCGTCCAAGGGAACGTTGACGGCATCGGGCAGCGTCCCGGACGCGTACTCCTCCGGCGTCCGCACGTCGATGACCGTCGCGCCGGAGCGCGCCACCTCGTCGACCTCGTGCCACTGCACCGTGTCGGTGAAGCCCGCCGCGAGGTTGTCGGCGACCATGCCGAGCATGTTGACCGGGTCCTTCGCGGATCCGTACTGCGGCGCGTACGCGAGCTCGAGGTCGGCGAGGTCACTCGCACGCAGACCACCGCGCATCGCCGTCGCGATGACGTCGATGCGCTTGTCGACGCCCGCCTCCCCCACGCCCTGCGCGCCGAGGATCGCGTCCGTACGGGGATCGACGAGGAGCTTGAGCGCGATCGCACGCGCCCCCGGGTAGTAGCCGGCGTGGTCGCTCGGATGGGTGTGGATCACGCGGACTGGACGCCCCGCTGCGCGTACGCGCTTCTCGCTCCACCCGACCGTCGCCGCGGTCATGCCAAAGGCACCGACGACGGCGGTCCCGAGCACGGGTGGCGCGACGACGTCGCGTCCCGCGATGACGTCGGCGACCAGGCGCCCCTGACGGTTGGCGGTCTGCGCGAGCGGGACGAGGGTCGCCTGGCCGTTCAGAGCATCGCGCTTCACGGCGACGTCGCCGACGGCGAAGATCGCGGGGTCGCTGGTCCGCTGCTGCGGGTCCACCTCGACGCCCCCACCCTCACCGACAGCGAGGCCGGCACGCTCGGCCAGGCCGGACTCGGGCACCACTCCGACGGCGGTCACCACGAGGTCGGCCGCCAGCCGCGTCCCGTCGTCGAGCACAACCTCGTCGGCGTCGATGCGGGCCACGCCGGCGCTGGTCCGCACGTCGACCCCGTGCGCCCGCAGTCGCGCGTCGACAAGTCCTGCCATCTCGACGTCGAGCGGCGGGAGCACCTGGGCCTCGCGCTCGACGAGGGCGACGCCGAGCCCGCGACGGGTGAGGTTCTCGGCGAGCTCGATCCCGATGAACCCGGCACCCACGACGACCACGGAGCGGGCCACGGCCACCGACGACCCATCGAGCACGGCGAGGATCGCGTCCATGTCGTCGAGGTCGCGCAGCGTGTGGGCGCGCTCGGCACCGGGGATCGGCGGCCGTACGGCACGGGCCCCCGTGGCGAGGACGAGCTCGTCGTACGACTCCTCGTACTCGCGGTCCTCGTCGAACGCGCGGACGACGACCGTGCGGCGATCGCGGTCGATCGTGACGACCTCGTGCCGGGTCCGCACGTCGAGACCGAAGCGTGCCGCCAGCGACGTGGGGGTCTGGAGCAGCAGGTCGTCGCGCTTCTCGATCACGCCACCCACGTGGTAGGGAAGCCCACAGTTGGCGAAAGACACGTGGGCACCTCGTTCGAGCACCACGACGCGGCGGTGCTCGTCGTTCCGGCGCAGGCGCGTCGCGGCGGACATCCCCGCGGCGACGCCACCGACGACGATCGTGCAACGCGGCTCCACAGCGCTCACCGCCGCCCGAACGGGAGCCAGCTCGCCAGCGAGCGTGGCTTGGCGGCCGCCCGGTCGCAGGTGCACCGATCAGCCTTCGGGACGGGCCCCATCACCGTCGCGACGTGCTGGCCGCACCCGGCCCACGTCGTCTTGCCACACGTACGGCACGTGACTGCTCGGCACATCTGATCCTCCTCGGATACCCAGGGGGGTATCGGTCGACTGCGTGCGAGCCTACACCCCGGGGGGTATCGTTCAAGGCATGCAGCTCTCCACCGAAGCCACCCAGCCCGTCGTCAACCGCCTGCGGCGCGCGCAGGGGCAGCTGGCCGGCGTCCTGCGCATGCTCGAGGAGGAGCGTGACTGCGAGGACGTCGTGACGCAGCTCGCCGCGGTGAGCAAGGCTCTCGACCGGGCGGGGTTCGCCCTGGTCGCCTCAGGCCTCAAGGAGTGCCTCGCCGCCGGCGAAGAGGCCGACGCCGAGAAGCTCGAGCGAGTGTTCTTGTCCCTGGCCTGACGCCGGGCGAGGTCAGGACAAGAAGCCGAGGACGGTGAGCACCATCGCGACGGCGACCACGGCGTACGCCGCGGCGAGCAGCGACGGGCCGATCCGGATGCTCTGCGGCGCCCCTTGGCCCCGCGCGAGCCGCGCCTCACCCGACCACTTCACGCCCGCGAAGAGCAGTGCCCCCACCGCGATCAGCACCAGGAGGAGATCCCAGGCGAGGCCGCGCCCGTCACGCACGGCGACGAACGGCAAGATCGAGTCGAGCCACGCGAACGGAGCCCTCGCCCCGGAGCCGTCCGTGCTCGCACCGGCGGCGACCACGAGCAGGATGCCGAGCATCGCCGTGAAGCCGGCGGCCTTGTCCAGCCACCAGCCGCGCCGGATGAGCGCACGCTCCTTGGCCCATCCCTCGTCGGTGTCGACGAAGCGACGTCGCGCCGCGTGCTGGTCGTCGTACCAGCCGTGCGCGCGCCACACTGTCGCCTTCACGCGCGCCGGGTCGAGCGCCTTCACCGCGCGCCGGTGGGAACGCCGCTGGGCACGCGCGACGATCGCGACCGCCGCGCGGTCGTAGCCTCGCTCGTGCGCCACCCGCAGAGAAGCCGCGAGACTCGAGTTGCCCGCCAGCCGCTGGAGGGCCTCCTCGGCACCTGTGGGAACGGGCTGCGGCCGAGGAGCGGGTGCGGCCTTGGTCGGTGTGGTGTCCGCGGTGGCCGGTGGCGGGGTGGGAACGGGCGCAGGGGTGGGGACCGGTGCAGGTGCGGGGACGGGCGCAGGCGCAGGTCGACGTGGCGCCTCGCTGCGCGGCGCCTGGTCGGACCTCGGCTCGTCACGCGCGAGGTCGGCGAGCGAGGCTGCTGCCTGCGGCATGGTCGGACGGTCGGCAGGCTCGCGCGCCGTCATCCGCACGACCAGGTCGCGCAAGGCATCGGGCACCCCAGCGAGGTCGAGTCGGCCGTCGACGACCGCCGCGACCGTCCGGGCGTCGTCGCCGCTCGGGAACGGACGTCGCCCCGCCGAGGCGTAGGCGACCAACAGCCCGAGCCCGTACACGTCGCTTGCCGGCGTGGCGCGATCACCGAGCAGGCGCTCGGGAGCGGCCCACGCGGCGGAGCCGATCATCTCGCCGGTCGTGGTGAGATCGAGCCCGTGCTCCCCCTTAGCGATGCCCACGTCGATGAGGGTCGCGCGGCGGCCCGCGAGGACGGCGTTGGCGGGCTTGATGTCGCGGTGCACGAAGCCGAGGCCGTGCAGCCGGTGGAGCGAGCGCCCGAGGTCGAGCGCGACCGCGGCGACCGTAGGGACCGCCATCGGCCCCGCATGGCGGACAGCCTCGTCGATCGTGATGCCCTCGAGCAGCTCCATCGCGAACCACGGCCGGGCAGGGGTGAGATCGCCCGTGACGTACGCGGGGAACCCGCGCCCACCGAGCTCATGGAGCAGCCGCGCCTCTTCCGCGAAGCGCTCGCGTGCCCCGCGTCCCTCGAAGGTGAGCACCTTCACCGCGACCCGCGGGCCGCCCTGGGTGCTCGCGACGTAGACCGCTCCGAAGCCGCCCGAACCCAGCAGGGTGTGGAGCGTGTACGGCCCCGCCTGGGGGACTTCTGGGCGCGCCAGAGGGAGCGCACGAGTCGGCGATGCGCCGTCTGATGCCGACACGGAGGCCCCTTCCGCTACGACTGGTCGTCTCGGAAGCCTAACAACGAGTCCGGTTCGACACCCGCGGCATGCCCGCCGTCACCCGCCAAACGTGAGCCGCGCCGCAATCGCGAGCATCACGACCGCCACCGCGGCGTCGAGCACCCGCCACGCTGCAGGCCGGGCGAACACCGGCCTCAACACCCGTGCTCCGTACCCCAGGCCGGCGAACCACGCCATGCTCGCCACCACCGCGCCGCCCGCGAAAGCCCACCGCGCGTCGCCGTACGAACCCGCGACGGAGCCGAGGAGGATCACGGTGTCGAGGTAGACGTGCGGGTTGAGCCACGTCAGCGCGAGTGCCGTCGCGACCACCGGCCAGAGGGACCTCCGTGTGCCTCGGTCGTCGACGGCCAGCCGCCCGCCGACGACGGCCCGTCGCGCCGCCATCAGCCCGTACGCGACCAGGAACGCCGCGCCGGCCCAGCGCGCCACCTCGACCAGCCCCGGCGCCCGCTCGAGCAGCGCGCCGACCCCGGCGACACCGGCGAGGATCAGCACGACGTCCGACGCGGCACAGACCAGCACGACCGCGCCGACGCCTTCCTGGCGCAGCCCCTGACGCAGGACGAACGCGTTCTGCGCCCCGATCGCCACGATCAGGGACAGGCCCGTGGCAAGGCCGGCGAGCAGCGCGGCAAGCGTGTCGGTGTCGTTCACAGACACGACGCTAGGCGCCTCCACGTGCTGATTCCAGCTAATCTTTCTTCATCCGATGAAGGAGAGCTTTATGAGAGGCGATCTGGCCCTGGACCAGCTCCGTACCCTCGCTGCGGTCGTCTCCGAGGGCAGCTTCGAGGCCGCCGCGTCCCACCTGCGGATCACACCGTCTGCGGTGAGCCAGCGGATGAAGGCGCTCGAGGCCGCCACCGGCCGGGTCCTCGTACGCCGGACGCGACCTGTGACCGTCACCGAGCAGGGGGCAGAGGTCCTTCGTCTCGCCCGGCAGGTCGACCTGCTCGTCCGCGAGCTCACCCCCGTCAGCGGCGACACCGTCCCCGTCGCTGTGCCGGTGGTCGTGAACGCCGACTCGCTGGCGACCTGGTTCCTCCCCTCCGTCGCGGGCGTCGCCGACCGGGTGCTCCTCGACGTGCAGCGCGAGGACGAACGCTACGCCCTTGCCCGGATGCGGGACGGCTCGGCGATGGCAGCCGTCAGCGCCGTGGGCGACCGGGTCCCCGGCTGCTCGGTGAGCGTGCTCGGGACGATGCGCTACCGGGCAATGGCGGCTCCGTCGTTCGCCGCCCGCTGGTTCCCCGACGGCCTGACACCGGACGCGCTCGCGCGGGCACCCGTGGTCGAGTTCGACAGGGACGACGAGCTGCAGCAGCGACTCGTCCGCCGCGTCACGCGCCGCCGCGTGGACCCGCCCCGCCACTACGTCCCCGGGTCCGAGGCGTTCCGTGAGTCGATCGCCCTCGGGATCGGCTGGGGCATGCTCCCCGACCTCCAGTCCGGCCCGCTCGAGGAGTCGGACGCGGTGCGCGAGATCGGTGAGCGCGGGCGGATCGACGTACGGCTCCACTGGCATCAGTACCAGCTCGACTCCCCCGCGCTGACCCTTCTGTCCGATGCGGTGCGCGAGGGTGCGCGACAGCACCTGCGCTGACGCCGGCTCAGCCCTCGCCGATGGTGTTGCCCTGCCCCTCGTCGTCGACTCGCGGGGTCAGTGCGGACCCGTGCAGGATCGTGTTGTCAGAGCCTTCGACGTCGACGGCCCGCAGCTGCTTGATCATGATCTCGTTGCGGCTGCCACCGACGTCGAGCTCGAGGGTCCGCACCCCGGTGATCGTGTTGTCGGAGCCGTCGACCCCAAGGTCGCGGACCGTCTCGAACGTGACAGTAGCGCCGTCGGTGTCGACGTCGATCTCGCCGCACGGGCCGGTGGCGGTGACCGTGGCAGCAGCGAGCACCTTCACCTCGCCGCCGCCGTCACACGCCACGAGCGCCGGTTCGGCGGTCGTGATCCGGTGCTCCTGCCCCTTGCCCACCGTCACCCTGCGGGGCGTCGCAGTGGACGTGCCGTCCGTCGGCGTGGCTGATCCCTCGGTGGTCGGCGACATCTCGGCCGGGGTCGACACGGTCGGATCCGGGTCGTCGTCGGCCGCCTCGCCGCACGCGCCGAGGACAGCCGCGCACGCGAACAGCACCACCACCGAGGTTCTACGACGTCTCGTTGAGCGATGCATGTAGACCCCCTGCGCTCGGCGCCACCCCCGTGGCCGGTCTCCCCTGCACGCTAACCGTCATCCCGCGGCGTCGCAGACGAGGAAGTCCTCAACCCCGAGCGCGGCGAGGGCGAGCCGCACCGGTGCGGGGGCACGAGTCCGGTCCGGGTCGTGGACCAGCCGAGGGTGGGTGAAACGGAGATCCCGACCCCGTGTCCGTACGGTCGCCCCGCCGGCCGCGCGCACGTTGCGCACCCAGTCGGTCTCAGCTCCGTACACGAGCGCGAACGCGATCTCGTCGCCACGTCGGAAGACCGCGACGGGCGTGCGGAACGTCCGTCCCGACCGGCGGCCGCGGTGGCTCACGACGCCGAACCCAGGCATCCACGGCGCGACGTGAACGATGAGCCGGTTGGGGCCCGCCCGGTTGAGGCGTCCCGCGCTCTTGGGGATCGGCATCCTCGTACGGTGCCACGCGCCACGCTCACGCGCCATGATGGGGAGATGTCCGACGATCTCGAGGTGCTGGAGCGCTGGGTGCGTGCCGGCGGGACGTGGAGCGTGGTCAGTCGGACAGCGAGGCGCGCCACCGTTGCGCTGTGCCGCTGCGACGGCGGCGAGGAGGTCGACAGGCTGACGTCCGACGACCCGGCGTTCCTTGCGCACGTCGCGAGGGGTTGGACAGAAGGCTGAGGGCTTGGCTGCGGACCTCGGACCCCGCAGGATTGACCCATGAGATGCCCCAACGACGACACCACCCTCGTGATGAGCGAGCGCAGCGGGATCGAGATCGACTACTGCCCCGAGTGCCGCGGCGTCTGGCTGGACCGCGGTGAGCTCGACAAGATCATCGACCGCGCCGGGACGCAGGCAGCGCCCGCACCTGCAGCAGCGCCGGCGCCCGCCCCGACCTACCAGGAGCGGCCGCAGCAGTCATACCAGCAGCCGCGGTACGAGGAGCGCCGCGACGACCGCCGTTACGACGACCGCTCGTACAAGAAGAAGAAGAAGGAGAACTGGCTCTCCGACCTCTTCGACTGAGGTCCGATGTGGGGTGGGACGAGTCGGCGTACGGTCACTCGGTCACTCGTCCCGCTCGGCCTTCTCCGCGAGCGTCGCGAGCCGCCGGTCCCATGCCGCTGCTTGGCGCTGGAGGTCCCGTCCGAGCGCGCTGAGGGGGCCGCCGAGCGGACGGAAGACCACCTCGCGTCCGCGTCGCTCGGAGGTCACGAGCCCCACTGCGCGCAGGACCTCGAGGTGCTTCACGACGGCCTGGCGTGAGATCGGGAGCTCGGCCGCGAGCGCCGACGCCGAGGCGCCCCGCTGCCCGAGCCGTACGAGGATCCGCCAGCGCGTCGCGTCGCCGAGCGCGGCGAATACCGGTGCGGGTGATGTCGGTGCGCTCACGCGTCGCCGGTGACAGCGCTGACGGTGAGGTGGTCCCGTGCGACGACGAGCTCAATCTCCCAGCCCTCTGCGTTCTCGGCCAGCTTGGCCCGCCGCTCGTCCTCCGAGCCGCTGAGCGAGGCGAATCCGCTCTCGGCCACTCGCAGCGTCACTCCGCCGGGGCGCTCGTCGATCCAGAACTCGACCAGGGTCGACTCGTCGTCGGGCTCGGCCGCAGTGTGGTCGGCGATCCAACGGAACGCCGCGTACCGAGGCGGTTCCAGCGCGACCGTACGGAACGCGAAGACTCCATGCTGCGGGTCGCGGACGAGCGCCACGTCGCCCTCGTACTCGATCTCGTGCTCGACGTATGCCGTGCCGTCGTTGATGTACCAGCCGGGGATCGAGACCAGGTCCCACACCTCCTGGGCCGATGCGTCGATCTCCCGCCGCTTGTCGATCCTGTCGTGCGCGTCCATCTGCTGCCGCCCTTCGCGTCATCTGTCAACATGCAACCCTAGAGTTGCATCTCATCCCACGCCGACGCAAGTACCGCTCGCTACGCTGGCGCGACACCCGACGCAGGAGGAACGATGACCGACGACCGCATCCGCTTCACGCTCGACGAGTCGGAGATGCCGACCCACTGGTACAACATCGTCGCCGACCTCCCCACGCCGCCGCCCCCGCCGCTCCACCCGGCCACGCACGAGCCCGTCGGGCCCGACGACCTGGCTCCGCTCTTCCCGCCCGAGCTGATCGCTCAGGAGGTCACCACCGAGCGCTACGTCGAGATCCCCGAGGCCGTCCGCGACATCTACCGCCAGTACCGCCCGTCGCCCCTGGTCCGCGCCCGCCGCTGGGAGCAGAAGCTCGGCACGTCCGCGCGGATCTACTACAAGTACGAGGGTGTCTCGCCGGCCGGCTCCCACAAGACGAACACGTCCGTCCCGCAGGTCTACTACAACGCCCAGAACGGCATCACCCGGCTCACCACCGAGACCGGCGCCGGGCAGTGGGGCACGGCGCTGTCGTACGCGTGCGCGCTGTTCGGGCTCGAGTGCGAGGTGTGGCAGGTCGGCGCCTCGTACGACACCAAGCCGCAGCGCCGCACGCTCATCGAGGTCTTCGGCGGCAAGGTGCACCGGTCGCCGAGCACGCTGACCGAGTTTGGCAAGGGCTTCCCCACCGACCACCCCGGCTCGCTCGGCATCGCGATCACCGAGGCCGTCGAGCTCGCGGCGCAGGACGACGGCACCAAGTACGCCCTCGGCTCGGTCCTCAACCACGTCCTCCTGCACCAGACGGTGATCGGGGAAGAGGCGGTGCTCCAGCTCGCGAAGGCTGGCGAGTCCGGGGCCGATCTCGTCATCGGCTGCGCGGGCGGCGGCTCCAACTTCGCCGGGCTCGCCTTCCCGTTCCTGCGCGAGAAGCTCGCCGGACGCCAGCAGCCGCGTATCGTCGCCGTCGAGCCGTCCTCGTGCCCGACGCTCACGCGCGGCGAGTACCGGTACGACTTCGGTGACACCGGCGGCATGACGCCGCTGATGAAGATGTACACGCTCGGCCACGACTTCGTGCCGTCCACCATCCACGCCGGCGGGCTGCGCTACCACGCGATGGCTCCGCTGGTCTCGCACGTCGCGCACGAGGGGCTGATCGAGGCGGTCGCGCTCCACCAGAGCGAGTGCTTCGAGACCGCGACCGAGTTCGCCCGTACGGAGGGCATCGTCGCGGCGCCTGAGTCCTCGCACGCGCTCGCGCAGGCCCGTCGCGCGGCGCTCACCGCGGCTGAGTCGGGCGAGGAGCCGGTCATCGTCATCGGCCTGTCGGGCCACGGGCTCCTCGAGCTCGGCGCGTACGACTCCTACCTCCACGGGCGGCTCGAGGACGACCCACTGAGCGACGAGGCGCTCGCCACGTCCCTGGCGGCCGTCCCGGTGCTCTGATGATCGAGGTCGCTCCCGGTGTCCTCGTCGCGACCCACCCGTTCTGCACCACGACCACCACCGTGGTCGTCGGGGCCGACGGGCGGGAGTGCCTTGTCGTCGACCCGGCGGTCACGGCGTCCGAGATCGACGCCCTGGCCGCGGAGCTCGCGTCACGCGAGCTCACGGTCACCGGGGCGTTCTCCACCCACCCGCACTGGGACCACCTCCTGTGGCGACCCGCGCTCGGCGACGCCCCACGGTGGGCGACGGCGCGCGGGGCGCAGCGGGCCCGCGCGGTCGAGGGCGACAACGCCGGCAAGGCGCGAGAAGCGCTCGCGGGTGTCGACCCGAGCGGCCTGAGCCGCGTGACCGCGCTCGCGCCTGGCGCGACCACGCTCCCCTGGACGGGGCGCCGGTGCCGGGTGCTGGAGCACCGCGCGCACGCCGTCGGGCACGCAGCGCTGCTCGTCGAGGACGTCGGCGTCCTGCTGGCGGGTGACATGCTGTCGGACGTCGAGCCGCCGCTGCTCGACCTCGAGGCGGCCGACCCGTGGGACGACTACGCGGCGGCGCTGGCGATGTTCGAGACGACAGCGCCCGACGTCTCGATCGTCGTGCCCGGGCACGGCACCGTCGGCGACCACGACGCGCTCGTACGACGGATCACCGCCGACCGCGCCTACCTTGCAGACCTCCGTTCTGGCGCGTCGACGGACCCCCGACTCGCCGGCGCCGCGGACTGGCTTCGCGACGAGCACGACGAGGCCGTACGACGGTTCGGCCGCTGAGCGACGGGCCGTCAGCGCGCGCCGCGCGACGCGAGCACCCGCGCGGCGACGTGGGGTGCCAGCAGGCTCTCCGGTCGAGCGACGAGCGCCGTCACCCGCAGGAGGGCGGCCGCGACGACCGGATCGCGGCGGGCCACCCGCTGCAGCCGGCGGACGTACCGCCCGATCAGCACGTCCGCACGCGTTTGTGTCCCCACGACTCCCGGCAGCTGCAGATCGGCTCCCCTGACGATCGTCCACGCGCCGTCGACGATCCGTGCCGCCTCCCGGGGGTATCGGGCGCGCACCTCGTCGAGGCCACCCGAGCCGACCGCGCGACCGAGCGCGACGGCCTGCATCGCGGCGAGGCTCATCCCGTGCCCGAAGGTCGGGTCGAGGCTGCAGATCGCGTCGCCCACCGCGGCGTACCCGAAGGGCAGGTCGCGAAGGCGCTCGAAGGCACGCCGTCGGCAGTCGGGGAAGCGGTAGGCGAGCGCGTCGTGCAGGGGTTCGCGGTCGTCGAGCAGGGTGGCGACCTCCGCCGCGACCACGTTCTCGGCGGCGCGCCGGAGCCCGTCGGCGTCGAGCGGCACAGGCTCGTCGCCGTACGCGAACAGCGTCAGCGTCCACGTGGCGTCCTCCTGCCGGATCGCGACCGCGCCCCGAGGCACCTCGGGCGTGGCGGCGGAGATCACGAACATGCGGTCGCCGACGTCGCCGTCGACCGCTTTGACGTGGGTCGTCACGTACCGGATGCCGATCTCGATCCGTTCCTCGTCCGGAGGCGTGGCGCCGATCGCGGGCAACCACCGGTGCGCCCGTCCCGCGCGGCCGGTCGCGTCGACGACCAGATCCGACTCGATCACCCGCTCCGCGGGGTCAGCGTCGCGGTCGCGTGCGACGACACCGGTGACCCGGCCGTCGTGCGCCGTCAGCCGTGCGACATCCGTGGCGGTGCGGATCTCGACGGTCGGGAGCGCGGCGACACGGGAACGGAGGGTGTGCTCGAGGAGGAGCCGGGAGACGGCGACGCCGCCGGCCCCGGTCTCGCACTCGGCGACGAGCCCGCCTCCGACCCACCAGCGCCCCACGATGCCGACGTCCCCGTCGGCATGTGCCCCAGCCTCGACCAGCGCGTCCGTGAAGCCCGGGAGCAGCGCGTCCATCGCGAACCGCCCGGAAGGGAGGAGTCCGTGCGTGTGGATCGCCTGTGGGGTGCCGGGCCGCGGCGCGGGTGTGTCGGGCAGGAAGTCGCGCTCGAGGACGACGACCCGGTCGGCGTGCCGAGAGACGGCCGCCGCCGAGAGCAGTCCCGCGACGCTCCCGCCGGCGACGACCACGGTGCCGAGACGTGCTGGGGTGGTGGACATGGGAACCTCCTGGATCCGGACCTCCTCAGCCTCAGGCCGTCAGGTGCTCACTCTCCAGACCGTTCTCTGTCCAGCTCCTGCCCGCTCGGCGGACCGTGCAGCTCCCAGTCCCACAGGATCTCGTCGAGGCGGTCGATGCCAGCGGCGAGGTGCCGGCGGTAGGTGCTGAACGGCAGGCCCAGCACCTCGGCCGCCCTCTCCTGGGACCCGGCGGGCCGCAGGAAGGTGCGGTCCAGCGCCCGTACGGCGACCTCCGAGCGTGGACGCCGGGCGAGCACCGCGACGGCGTCACGGACCCGCGCGACGAGCGTCGCCGTCGGATCCTCACCCGACGTGACCAGGCGCGAGCCCACGAGCGGGTTGGTTCGGAGCCGAGGGGCGTCCGTGAGGTCCTTGAGGAGTGCCCGCACCGCGTGGCGGAAGTCGGCACGCGAGAGTGCCACCGCGGGGGCGACAGGGGGCGGGATGGCGCCGGTGTCGTCGAGTTCGCGAGCGCCCAGCCCTTCCAGCCAGTCCTCGTACGGGCTGCGGGCGAAGTCACGCGCCCACACGCCCACCTCGCGACCGTCGACCTCGCACGCACCGAACCGTTCGAAGCCGATGTACGTCCACACCGGCGCCCAGGCCGACTCGTGGGCGCTCGACACGACGACCCAACCGAGGTCCCTGAGACGCCATCCTCGCAGCGACTGCGCCGCCACCTGGTCGGACACGGGCCCGATGCGCCCGGGGGCCGTGGCGTCGAGCCCGATCTGATGGATCACCGCCTCCCCCGGCTCGGGCGGACGACGCTGGGCGAGCGCGGCGAGCGCCCAGCCCGTGACGACGTCGTGGTCCGCGACGTCGGGAGCAGCCCGGTCGAGGCGTACGGCCAGGCAGACGCCGCTGCGCCGGCCAGTGGCGTCCTCGAACACCGTCCACGCCTCGGGCTGCTCGCGCAGCCAGTACGCCGCCACGCTCGCGCGTGCCTCAGCGGCGAACGCGTCCACGACCCACTCGAGATCGCCCGACGCGAGCGGACGCGCCATCAGTGCGCCCAGGTCGTCGAACGCGTACAGGTCCTGCGCCTCAGGGTTCCCGCGGTGAAGGTGCAGGAGATCGGCGGCGAGGCGGTCCTGGTCCGCGCCCTCCGGCCGGCTCATCCGCTCCACGATGACAGCGCGGATCCGGCGGTGGAGGTCCACGAACGCGTCTCGGTCACGCCACCGGAGGTCCCTGTCGAGCGCGTCGCGCACGACCTCGTGGAGGGTCAGACCGTCGGGGTGCGACTCCGCGTACGGGCGTTCCCGAAGCCACTCTAGCAACCCGTCCGCGTCGCCGTCGTCCTGCGCGAGGACCTCGCGCAGCATGCCTCGGTCCACCCGTCGAGCGTGGCCGCAGACGTGCAGCGCGGCCCGCTGGAGCGGGGTGACGCCCTCGTCGAGGAACCGGCCGAGGAGCGCTGCGGTCACGTCCGGGTCGGAGCGCAGCGGGCTCGTGCCGGCCGCGCTGCTCGCGCCCGTGCGCGCGTCGGTCGCGACGACGATCGCCAGCGGATGGCCCCGGCTGTCACGGACCACTCCCGCGGCGGTCTCCTCGTCGCTCACGCCTCGTGACCGCACCAGTGCCGCGGCCGCCTCGGGGTCGAGGTTCCGGACCGGGACGACTAGGCCGTACGCGGCGAAGGCAGGGTCCGTACGCCACGAGGCCGGAGGAGGTCGCCGCCCCGCGAGGAGGACGTGCGCACCCGCGGGAAGAGCGGGGACGAAGGAGCGCCAGAACCAGCCCGCCGTCTGCTCGGCGAGCTCGAAGCGATCGATCGCGAGGACGGACTCGGGGTCGCCCGCGGAGCCGTCCGTCAACCCGCACGCCTCGCTCAGCCGCTCCCTGAACCCGACAGATCCCGGGTCCAGGTCAGCGCAGTCGAGGCTGACGACCGTTCGCCCGGCGGTGATCGCGTCCGTGACGACCGCATCGAGCAGCACGGACTTGCCCACCCCGCCGGGTCCGTGCAGGTACGCCAGCATCCGGCTGTCGTCGTCCAGGAAGGCACGCAGGGCCGCCAGCTCGTCGTCACGACCGACCAGTGCGTGCCGACGAGCGCGGTCGAACAGGTCGCGTGCCGTACCGGTCACGACGTCATCGTCGCACGGGCGAGCCGCGTTCTCCGCCCATCAGCGGTCAGCGGTCGAGCGCGATCCGGCGGCCGTGCTCGGCGAGCACGCCGCGCACCTCGTCCTCGTCGACGGCATCGAGGAACCGCTCGCCCGGTGTCTCGAAGAGCTGCCGGCGGACACCTGGCGCGACCCGTCCCATCCCGAGTGGCCAGAACGTCCCCCAGTGCACGGGGACCGCCCACCGCGCGCCGACGCGTCGTACGAGGTCTGCTGCGTCGGCGGGGCCGACGTGATCGTCGCCGAGCGTCGGCCCCCACCCGCCCACCGGGACGAGCGCGAGATCGACCGGCCTCACGTCGGAGACGTCCGTGGCCGGGCCCGTGTCGCCGGGAAACCACAGCGACCGCCCCGCGCCCTCGACCCGGAACCCGACGGGCTGCGCGGCCTTGCGCGACCATCGATGGCGAGTCGCGGGGTGGTCGGCCGCCGACACCTCGACACGCACGCCGGCGACGGTGAGCCGGTCCCCCGGGCTCGCCTCAAGGACGTCGAGCCCGGTACGGGCGAGGAGATCGCGACTGCCGGCGGGGACGACGACCGGCGTGCCCGCGGTGAGACGGCGCAGCGACGGCAGGTGGAAGTGGTCCATGTGGAGGTGCGAGACCAGCACGAGGTCAGCGGCCGTCGCCTCGTCCGTCGGCGAGGTCGCGTGGCGACGCAGATGGACGAAGCGGTCCACAAAGACAGGATCGGTGAGCACTCGGGTCGCCCCCAGCTCGACCGTCGTGGTCGAGTGCCCCCACCAGGTCACCGCGAGCCCGCTCACCTGCGCACTCTACGACTCAGCCGCTCTTCGCGAAGGGTGACGGAGGCAGGTCCGCCACTGCGGCCACGTCGTCGCCGTGGGGCTGGACATCAAGGCGCCGCCGATCACCTCGCCCGCGAGGGTGCACTTTGTTCGGCTCGGAGGGAGGATCGAGGCAGAAACGACAAGACCCTGTCCGCCGGTGTCTGGCGGACAGGGTCTGTGATCGGTGGAGCTACGGGGATTCGAACCCCGGACCTCTTCCATGCCATGGAAGCGCGCTACCAACTGCGCCATAGCCCCGCGCTGAGCAGTTTTTCACTCAGCGAGCAGACTCGATCTTAGCGGGTCGCTCCACGGGAACCGAAATCGGGGTCCCCCTCCCGGGTACGAGCCCCGTCGTCCGAGGCATCGGCGTCGTCGCTCATCTCCGGGACCGGGAGGTTGCCGGCGTTCCACTCGGTGACCTGCCACCGCCCGAAGCCCTCCTGGAGCACCGCCCAGCAGCCGTTGCTGAAGCCGCCGAACGAGCGCCAGTGCTCCTGCGGGAGACCCACGAAGGCACACACGCCGACCCGGATGACGGCGCCGTGGGCGACGACGACCACCGTCTCGTCCTTGTCCATGACGGCGATCAGCTCGCGCAGCGCTGCGCCGAACCGCTCGGCCGCGTCGGCGTGCGACTCGCCACCGGGCGACACGATCTCCTCGCCGCGTCGGAAACGCGCCTCGAGGTCGGGGTAGCGCGCGTGGATCTCGTGGCGCGTCAGCCCCTCACGTTCGCCGAAGGCGACCTCGCGGAGCCGGACGTCGGTCTCCACAGGCACGTCGACGATCCTCGAGAGCGCCGCGGCGGTCGCGCTCGCCCGCTGCAGGTCCGAGCTGACGATGCGCGTCGGGTTGAGCACGGCAAGCCGCGACGCCATCTCTGCGGCCTGCGCGCGCCCGGTCGCGTTGAGCATCGTGTCCGTCTGGCCCTGCAGGCGACCTGCGAGGTTCCAGTCGGTCTGACCGTGGCGCCAGACGATGACCCGCCGACTCATGCGTCGGCGACCGGCGGCTCGCCGGCCAACGGCACGCCGTCGGTGTCCTCGCCCTCTCGTACGGCCTGCGACGTCGCAGGTGCCTTGCCGGCGGCATCGCCGAGGCCGGACAGCGGGATCGCCGGGCAGTCGCCCCATAGCCGCTCGAGCGCGTAGAACGAGCGGTCTTCGTCGTGCTGGACGTGCACCACGATGTCGGCGTAGTCGAGCAGGACCCAGCGCCCCTCACGCTCGCCCTCACGACGGACGACCTTCGCGCCGTGCTCGAGCAGCTTCTCCTGCACGGCGTCGACCACCGCACGCACCTGGCGGTCGTTGGACGCCGACGCGATCACGAACACGTCGGTGATGACGAGGTGCTCAGAAACGTCGAAGGCGATGATCTCGTGCGCGAGCTTGTCGGCGGCGGCAGCTGCCGCCACCTGCGTCAGCTCCAGCGCACGCGGCGATGCGGTCACGGCTGTCTCCCGTTCGGGTGGTGAGATTTGCGAGGAGTGGTCGCCCCGGTGGCGTCCACGTAGAGGCGGTGCTTGGCGATGTACTGGACGACGCCGTCAGGGACCAGATACCAGACGGGCTCGCCCCCACCGACCCGCTCCCGGCAGTCGGTCGAGGAGATCGCCAGAGCGGGGATCTCGACGATGGTGACCCGGTCCTTGGGCAGGGCGTCGAGCGTCTTCATGTCGATGACGTGCCCAGGACGGGTGCACCCCACGAAGTGCGCGAGGTCAAACATCTCCTCGGTGTCGCGCCAGGTGAGGATCTGCGCGAGGGCGTCGGCGCCGGTGATGAAGTAGAGGTCGACCTCGCCGCCGTAGTGGGCGCGGAGGTCGCGCAGGGTGTCGATCGTGTACGTCGGCCCCGAGCGGTCGATGTCGACACGACTCACCCAGAACTTCGGGTTGGAGGCGGTGGCGATGACCGTCATCAAGTAGCGGTCCTCGCCGGGCGAGACCTTGCGGTCGGCCTTCTGCCACGGCTCACCCGTCGGGACGAACACGACCTCGTCGAGTCCGAACCACGACTGGACCTCCGATCCCGCCACGAGGTGACCGTGATGGATGGGGTCGAACGTCCCACCCATCACCCCCACGCGGGGGCGCCGGCCGGCCTCGAGCGGCAGGCTCATCAGGAGTGCTCGCGCCCCTTGCCGAAGGCGAAGAGCCCGACGAGGAGGAGGACGAAGAGAAGGAGCACCGCACCGCTGACGACGTACGGCGACAGGGCTTCCTCCTGCTCGGCGCTCTGCGCCAGGAGGTCGGTGAAGACGGATCCGGTGAACGACATGAGCGCCAATCTACCGTCCGAGCCTGCTGCGCGTACGAACGACCCCGGGCTCAGCGCACGTGGCCGTCACCTGTGACGACGAAGGTGGTCGTGGTCATCTCGGGCAGACCCATCGGGCCCCGCGCGTGGAGCTTCTGGGTGGAGATGCCGATCTCGGCACCCATGCCCAGCTCACCGCCGTCCGTGAAGCGCGTGGACGCGTTGATCATGATCGCGGCGGCGTCCACCGCCGCGGTGAACCGCTGGGCCGTCGCCAGCGAGCGCGTGACGATCGCCTCGGTGTGGCCCGACGAGTACGTCCGGATGTGGGCGACCGCATCCTCGAACGAGTCGACGACGCGGGCCGCGATGTCGAGCGAGAGGTATTCGGTCGCGTAGTCGTCGTCCGTCGCCGTCACGACCGCCTCGTCGGCCGCGAGGAACGCGGCATCGCCGTGGATGGTGACCTCCCGCTCCAGAAGGGCGGCGACGACCCTCGGCAAGAACTCGTCGGCGACCGCCTTGTGCACCAGGAGCGACTCCGCCGCGTTGCAGACGCTCGTGCGCTGCGTCTTGGCGTTGACGACGATCTCGAGCGCCATGTCGAGGTCGGCCTCGGCATCGACGTAGACGTGGACGTTGCCGGTCCCCGTCTCGATCACCGGCACCAGGGACTCCCGGACGACCGTCTGGATCAGGCCCGCTCCCCCTCGCGGGATCACGAGGTCGACGAGTCCACGTGCCCGAAGGAGCGCCGTCGAGCTCGAGCGGTCGGACGGGTCGATCGCCGAAATCGCATCAGCCGGCAGCCCCGCGGAGGCGACCGCGTCACGGAGGATCGCCGTGATCGCAGCGTTCGAGGCCGCTGCCGAGCCGGAGCCGCGCAGCAGCACCGCATTGCCCGCCTTCAGGCAGATCGCGGCCGCGTCAGCGGTCACGTTCGGGCGACCCTCGTAGATCATCCCGATGACACCGATCGGCACCCGTACCTGGCGAAGCTGGAGCCCGTTGGCCAGCGTCGATCCCCGGACGACCTCACCGACCGGGTCGGGAAGTGCCGCGATGTCGCGGGTGCCCTGTGCCATCGCGGCGACACGATCGGCATCGAGACGCAACCGGTCGATGAGGTGCTCGCCGAGCCCAGAGGCGCGCCCCTTCTCCACGTCCGTCGCGTTGGCAGCGAGGATCTCGTCGGTGTGCGCGACGAGCGCGTCGGCCATCGCGTGGAGGGCCGCGTCCTTGGCCGCGCGTGGGACCGCACGCAGATCGAGGGCTGCTGCGCGGGCCGACCGGGCGGCGGCGTGGACGTGGGATTCGAGGTCGTGGCTCACGACTTCAGGATAGTGACTCAGAAGTGGACCGGAGTCGGGGCGACCATCCCCGCGTCGGGGTCGTCGAACGTCTCGCCCATGGGCGTCCGTAGGTGGTACGTCGGCTGGTCGAGCACCTCGAGCCCGACCACGTCCCACCGCGGCAGCCCGGCGGAGCCACGGTGCTCCCCCCACACGCGCATCGCCATGGCCGCGACGTCGAGCATCTCGCTCGCCTGCTCCCAGTAGCAGATCTCGGCTCGGTCGACGTCGTAGCGCAGCGAGTGGAGGAAAGCGTGCTCGTCACGCAGGCGCAGCATCGCCGTCCGTACGGCGTCGTCGTCGTGCGGTGCCCCCGCCACTGTCAGTGCGACGTGCCACAGCTTGTGCTGGCCGACCACGAGCCCTCCCTCGGCTTTGGATGTCCGCGGAACACCCTATCCGGCAGGTGTTCGGCACGTGATGAAGTTACGAGGATTGGCTCAGAGCACGACGAGGTCGTCGCGGTGCACCAGTTCGCGCTCGTACTCGGCACCCAGCTCGGCGGCCAGGTCGTGAGTCGAGCGACCGATCATCCGCGGCAGCTCCGAGGCGTCGTAGTTCACCAAACCTCTGGCGACGACCGTGCCGTCCTCGGCCGCGAGGTCGACCGGGTCACCGGAGTCGAAGGCACCCTGGACCCCGACCACACCGGCGGGCAAGAGCGATGCCCGGCGCTCGACCAGCGCGCGCACGGCACCCGCGTCGAGCACCAGAGTGCCCTTGCCCGTGGTCGCATGGGCGAGCCAGAGCAGGCGGGTGGGCCGCCGGCGACCGGTCGGGTGGAAGGTCGTGCCGACCGGCTTGCCCTCGAGCGCCTCTCCCACCTGCGCCGCACTCGTGAGCACCACGGGGATGCCGGCTCCCGTGGCGATGCGGGCGGCCTCGACCTTGGTCACCATCCCGCCCGTACCGACCTTGGACTGGCTCGGCTTGGCGAGGTCGAGGCCCTCCAGGTCACCGTCGCTGCGGACATCGGGGATCAAGGACGTCCCCGGAAGCGTCGGGTTGCCGTCGTACAGTCCGTCGACGTCCGAGAGCAGCACGAGCCGGTCGGCGTGGACGAGGTGGGCGACGAGCGCCGCCAGCCGGTCGTTGTCGCCGAAGCGGATCTCACCTGTGGCGACCGTGTCGTTCTCGTTGACGACGGGCACGACGCCGAGGTCCAGCAGGCGGGCCAGTGTCCGGTAGGCGTTGCGGTAGTGGGTGCGGCGGACGACGTCGTCCACGGTCAGCAGCACCTGGCCGACGACGAGGTCGTGGCGCGCGAACCGTTCGGTGTAGCGCGCCACCAGCAGCCCCTGCCCCACGCTCGCCGCCGCCTGCTGGGTCGCGAGGTCGCGTGGGCGCGCGGGAAGGCCGAGAGGCCTCAGCCCTGACGCGATAGCGCCGGAGCTCACGAGCACGACCTCGTCGCCCCGCTCGCGGGCGGCAGCGAGCGCGTCGACGAGCGTGTGCAAGCGTGACAGGTCGAGCCCCCCGTCCGCCGAGCTGAGCGACGACGAGCCGACCTTGACGACGATCCTCACGACGTCACCCCCACAATGCCTGCCTCACTCCTCGTCGTCCTCCGACCACAGGTTGTCGGGGACGACCCTGTCCCCCTCGCGGACCTCGCGCGCCGTCTGCTCGAACTCGCGCTTGCGGGCGAGGTCGTCGCGGCGCTGCTTGTTGGTACGGCGATGGTTCTCGATGAGTCGGTCGTCCTCGCCGCGACGCGAGCCGAGCAGCTCGGCCCCGGCACTGATCTGCGGGTCGAAGTCGAACACCACGGCATCGTCGACGCTGCCGATGACGACATCGTCGCCGGCCTCGGCTCCCATCGCGAGCAGCCGCGTCTCGACACCGAGCCGGTTCAGGCGGTCGGCGAGGAATCCGACGGCCTCGTCGTTGGTGAAGTCGGTCTGGCGCACCCACCGCTCGGGCTTCTCGCCGCGGACGATCCACTGACCGCCCTTATGAGTGATGGTGAAGTCGTCGCCGCCGTCAGCCGAGCGAGGCTGCAGGATCGTCCGTGTGGCCGGAGCCGGCGTGGTGGCCTTGCGGGACGACGCGACGACCTCTGCCATCGCGTACGACAGCGCCTTGAGGCCCTCGTGGCTCGCCGCGGAGATCTCGAAGACCTCCAGGCCACGCTCCTCCAGCTCGCCCCGGACGAACTCGGCGATCGTCTTGGCGTCGGGGACGTCGACCTTGTTGAGGGCGACCAGTCGCGGCCGGTCGTCGAGGCCGCCGTACGCGCTGAGCTCGCCCTCGATGACGTCGAGGTCGGTCAGCGGATCGCGACCGGGCTCGATGGTCGCACAGTCGATGACGTGCACGAGCGCCGCGCACCGCTCCACGTGCCGCAGGAAGTCGTGGCCCAGGCCGCGGCCGTCGGCCGCGCCCTCGATGAGGCCGGGGACGTCGGCGACCGTGTACGTGGTGTCACCCGCCACGACCACCCCGAGGTTCGGGACGAGCGTCGTGAACGGATAGTCGGCGATCTTGGGACGGGCGCGCGACAGCGCCGCGATCAGGCTGGACTTGCCCGCGCTGGGGAATCCGACGAGGCCGATGTCGGCGACGACCTTGAGCTCGAGGGTGATCGAGCGCTCGTCTCCCGGCTCGCCCTTGAGCGCGAACCCCGGAGCCTTGCGCTTGCTCGAGGCGAGCGCCGCGTTGCCGAGGCCGCCCCGTCCGCCCTGCGCGACGACGAGCTCGGTGCCCTGGCCGACGAGGTCGGCGAGGAGCTCGCCATCGGCGCCTCGAACGACGGTGCCCTCCGGCACCGGGAGCACCAGGTCGTCGCCCTGCCCGCCGTTGCGGTTGCCGCCGCTGCCGTGGGTTCCCTTGCCGCCTCGGCGGTGGGGCTCGTGGTAGTAGTCGACCAGCGTGGTCACGTCAGGAGAGACCCGCAGGACGACGTCGCCGCCGTGGCCTCCGTTGCCTCCGTCGGGGCCGCCGAGCGGCTTGAACTTCTCGCGGTGCACCGAGGCGATGCCGTTGCCGCCGTCACCGCCCTTGACGTGCAGGGTCACCTTGTCGACGAACGTCGGGACTGCCATCCGTGCCACCTCCTCAGGATTGTCTCTCGTACGGGTGTGCTCGCGCCGATCCGGTCGGCAGAATCCCGACGAGACGGGACGAGGGGCGAGCCCGCGTGCTGCGGACCCGCCCCTCGTCTACGTCGAAGTCCGTCAGATCACTCCGACGGGACGATGTTGATCACGCGACGACCACGACGCGTGCCGAACTCGACCGCACCAGCGGCGAGTGCGAACAGCGTGTCGTCGCCACCACGGCCGACGTTGGTGCCGGGGTGGAAGTGGGTGCCACGCTGGCGGACGATGATCTCGCCGGCGCTCACCTGCTGACCACCGAAGCGCTTCACACCGAGGCGCTGCGAGTTGGAGTCACGGCCGTTCTTGGTAGAAGCGGCGCCCTTCTTGTGTGCCATGTGCTCGAGCCTACTTTCGCGTCACTTCGAGATGCCGGTGATCTTGACCTGGGTGTAGTGCTGGCGGTGCCCCTGGCGCTTCTTGTAACCGGTCTTGTTCTTGTACTTCTGGATGATGATCTTGGGGCCCTTGGTCGCGCCGATGACCTCGGCGGTCACGGAGACCTTGGCGAGCGAGTCAGCGTCCGAGGTCACCGCGTCGCCGTCGACGAGGAGCACGGCGGGGAGCTCGACCGACTCACCGACCGTGGTCTTGACCTTGTCGATCTCGATGACGTCGCCGACCGCGACCTTCTGCTGCTGGCCGCCACTGCGCACGATCGCGTACACCGCCGACTCACATCCTCACTCGTTGCTGCTCCACTGTCGGAGCTGGGCTGTCCAAAACTTAGGGGTGGTGCCACCGCCAGGCGCTGAGCAACAATGCTGGGCACTCGGCTGGGCACACAGACCGGCACGCACACAGGCGTGCCGATCATCTAGTCTACGGAGTCTCCCCGTCGCCGGTCAAAACGGGGTCGGGTACTCCGCCGTCCAGCGTACCGGGCGATTCCACACCACCCTGCGAGGCGGCCTCCGCAGACTGCTCTGACGGCTGCTCCGCAGACTGGTCAGCGGACCTGTCGGTCCCGCCTGAGCGACGACGACGGCGCTTGCGGGGAGCCGGAGTCTCGCCGTCGGCCGACGACGCCTCCGTCGCGGGGACGTCAGCAACAGGTGCGCTCTCATCGGGCTTCGCCTCGTCGACGGGCGCGTCCTCGGTCGTGGACTCGTCCTTCGACGCGTCCTCGTCCTGAGGCTTGCGGCCCGACCTGCTCTTCGGCTCGCCACCCTTCGCCTGCTTCGGCTGATCGCCGTCGTTGCGCTTGCCACGTCCGCCGCGAGAACGCCTGCTCTCGTCGGCCGACTTCTTGGGCTCGTCCGGGTGGTCGTGGACGATGAGGCCGCGGCCGGCGCAGTGCTCGCAGGGCTCGCTGAACGCCTCGAGGAGCCCCGTACCGATCCGCTTGCGGGTCATCTGAACGAGCCCCAGTGAAGTCACCTCGGCGACCTGGTGGCGCGTACGGTCACGGCCCAGGCACTCGACGAGGCGGCGCAGCACGAGGTCGCGGTTGCTCTCGAGCACCATGTCGATGAAGTCGATGACGATGATGCCGCCGATGTCGCGCAGCCGGAGCTGGCGCACGATCTCCTCGGCCGCCTCCAGGTTGTTCTTGGTGACGGTCTCCTCGAGGTTGCCGCCCGACCCGGTGAACTTGCCGGTGTTGACGTCGACGACGGTCATCGCCTCGGTCCGGTCGATGATGAGCGAGCCGCCTGACGGCAGCCAGACCTTGCGGTCGAGGGCTTTGGCGATCTGCTCGTCGATCCGGTACGCCGAGAAGGCGTCGCCCGACTCCGAGCCCTTCCACGTCTCGACCCGGTCCTTGAGGTCGGGCGCCACGTGGCTGACGTAGCCCTCGATGATCTCCGAGGCGTCGGCCCCGTCGACAACGAGCCGAGCGAAGTCCTCGTTGAAAAGGTCACGGACCACCTTGATGGTGAGGTCCGGCTCTCCGTAGAGCAGCTGCGGAGCGGATCCGGAGCCCGCCTTCTTCTCGATGTCCTTCCAGCGGGCGTCGAGCGCCTCGACGTCACGCGTGAGCTGGTCCTCGGTCGCGCCCTCGGCCGCGGTGCGGATGATCACACCGGCGTCCTCGGGGAGGATGCCCTTGAGCAGCGACTTGAGGCGGTTGCGCTCGGTGTCCGGCAGCTTGCGGGAGATGCCGCTGCTCTGGCCCCCCGGGACGTACACGAGGAAACGGCCCGGCAGGCTGATCTGGCTGGTCAGGCGCGAACCCTTGTGGCCGACCGGGTCCTTCGTCACCTGGACGAGCACGGTCTGCCCGGACTTGAGGACCTCTTCGATCTTGCGGGGCTTGCCGTCACCGAGCTTGCTCCAGTCGACCTCGCCGGCATACAAGACGGCGTTGCGCCCCTTGCCGATGTCGACGAACGCGGCCTCCATCGACGGCAGCACGTTCTGGACGCGCCCGATGTAGACGTTGCCGATCATCGAGTTCTGAGACTCGCGCGACACGTAGTGCTCGACGAGCACGTCGTCCTCGAGGACCGCGATCTGGGTCAGCTCGTCGCGCTGGCGGATCACCATCTCCCGCTTGACCGACTCGCGGCGGGCCAGGAACTCGGCCTCGGACACGATCGGCGTACGGCGGCGGCCGGCCTCGCGGCCCTCGCGGCGGCGCTGCTTCTTGGCCTCGAGCCGCGTCGAACCGGCGACGCTGGTGATCTCGTCCTCGGGGCTGCGGCGCTCGCGGACCCGGACGACGGTGTTCTCGGGGTCGTCGGTGGTGGTGGCGGCGTCGCTGTCCTCCCCGCGACGACGGCGACGGCGACGGCGACGGCTCGACCCGCTGGACGAGTCCGCATCCTCGCCCGCGTCGGCGCCCTCGGTGTCGGCGTCGTCGTCGTCGTCGGAGGGCTCGGCAGACGCCTCGGCGGCATCCTGCTCGCCGTCCTGGGAGTCGTCCTCGTCGTCGGTGTCGACGTCCTCGTCGGTGGTCGGCTTGCGGCGGCGGCGGCCGCCGCGACGACGGCGGCGGCGGGCCGGCGTGGTGCCGTCTCCCTCGTCGCTGTCCTCGTCGCCATCCTCGGCGTCGTCGTCGCTCACGTCAGCGTCGTCACGATCGTCGCGTTCGCTCCGGGTGCGGCGGTCGTCGGGACGCTCGGCGACAACACCCTCGTGGTCGTCGTCCTCGGCCTCGACAGGCTCGGGGCGGCGCTTGCGACGGGGAGGCGTCGTGGGCTCCGGCGCCTGGAACAGTGGCGCGACGAACGCAGCGCGCCGGGTCGGGGCGGAGGCCTCGGCCTCGGGCTCTTCCTCGGGCTCGGCCTCGGGCTCGGCCTCGGGCTCGGCCTCGTCGGTCTCGAGGACCTCGACGACGTCGGCCGGGGTCTCAGCCTCGGCGTCCTCAGCCGCAGGTGCCTGCGCGACAGCCTCCACGTCCGCGGCCTCGGCCGGGATGTGCGTGTCGGTCGTCTCCGCGACGGGGGTGGCGGGGCCCGCGGAGCGGGAGGCCGCCTTCTTGCGCGTCCGGGTGGTCTTGGTGACCGTGGGAGCGGCAGGGGTGGAATCGGCGGTGTCGGCCTGCTCGGTCGGCTCGTCGGCCTTCGTGACCTTCGCGGCCGCCTTGCGCGTGCGGGTGGCGCGCGCCGGCTTGGCTGGCTCGCGGGCCTCGGAGAAGACTGCGGCCGTCGGTGGGCCGGCTGGGCGTGAGGCCGCGCGACGGCGGCGGGTCGTGACCGTCGCGCCCGAGTCAGAGGCGTTGTCGGGGTGGGACTCGGCGTCCGCGGAGGGTGCCGAGGGATTCTGCTCGTCGAGCATGGTTCGCTCCTTCGGCCTCGCGGCCGCCGAAGCAGGTCGCGAGGCGATGTCGTCGCCGCGTGCAACCGGTGGTCGCACAGCGGACGCAAGCCTGCGGTCGGCCCGGGTGACCGGGCTTCGACGACGCCCTCCGTTGTTGTCGGCCTGTCACTGGCGCCCCGTCCGCCGCCGCGGTCGCCGCCGCAGGCGTCGTGCGCCTACGACGCGTCGCGGTCGGGCGCGAACGGATCGCCGACCGTGCCGGCCTGCGCATCAAGAGGACCTTGCACCAGCCGGGTGGCCACAGGGGCTGCCGACAGCGCAAGACCCGCGATGGCGCGGAGCCCGGCGAGAACATCGTCGGGTCGTACGGACGGGGTGCCGTGACGTACGACCAGGTCCAGTATCGCACACGGCGCCTGAACGTCGGGTGACATCCGGCACTCCAGGCGAACGACGGCGCTCCGGCTGTCGAAGGTGCGCAGCCCCTTCTTGGTCATCCGCTCAACCGGGACCTCGTCGGCCGCGAGGAACGCGGCCACGGCGCGCTGCGCCTCGTCAGGCGCCACACCGGGCAGCTCGAGGCGCCACTGGCTGGCCTCGAGCCGGTCCGCGAACGACCCGGTCCCCTCCTTGACGGCGACCACCTCGAGGATGTCGAGACCGGGCGGAAGAGCGGTGTCGAGCACCCCGGCGACCTTTTCGGGGTCGAGCGGGCGGATCACGCCGATCTCGAGGTACTCGGCCTCGCTGGCGGCCCCTGTCGGGGACGCGCCGGCGTACGAGATCTTGGGGTGCGGGGTGAATCCGGACGAGTGTGCGATCGGGACCCCCGCACGGCGTACGGCCCGCTCGAAGGCCCGGCCGAAGTCCCGGTGGCTGGTGAAGCGCAGCCGCCCCCGCTTCGCGTACCGGATCCGCAGCTTCTGAACGGTCGGGAGCTGCGGGTTGGGCGCCTCGGGGTTGGCCGGGGTGCGGTCGGGACTCGTCACGGTGCGAGCGTAACCGAGGCCCCCTGTCCGCCGGTCAGGTGCCGGACGCGTGGTGGCACCGTACGAGGACACCCTCGAGGTCACGCGGCGCGGGAGCCTCCTCGTGGCACACCGACGTCGCCGACACGCAGCGGGCAGCGAAGGCACACCCCGTACGACGGGCAGTCGGGCTCGGCGGGTCGCCGAGGATCGGGGGCCGCGAGACCCGCTCCCCCGGCGTGAAGGCGGGCACGGAGGTGATCAGCATCTGGGTGTACGGATGCCGAGGCTGTGTGACGAGCTCGTCAGCGGGGCCCTCCTCGACGATCTGGCCGAGGTACATGACCCCGATACGGTCCGCCACGCTGCTCACCACGGCGAGGTCGTGCGCGATCAGCAGGTAGGCGAGCCCGTTCGAGGCCTGCAGATCGGCCAAGAGGTTGAGGACCTGGGCCTGGACGGAGACGTCGAGCGACGCGACCGGCTCGTCGAGCACGAGAAGGCGTGGGTCGAGCGCGAGCGCCCGCGCGATCACGACCCGCTGGCGCTGGCCGCCGCTGAGCTCGCGGGGGTAGCGGCCGCCCATCGACCGGTCGAGGCCGACGGAGTCGAGCAGCTCGGCGACCGAGCGCGAGCCGGTACGGCCACGGATCCGCAGCGGCTCCTCGATCGCCTCGGCCACACGCAGACGCGGCGACAGCGCCGCAGCGGGATCCTGGAACACGACCTGTGTGTGGTCGCGGACGCTCCGCAGGGCGCGGCGGCTCATCCCCGAAACCGGCTGCCCCGACCAGAACACCTCACCGGAGTCACGTGCGGTGAGCATGGCGGCCATCCGGGCGAGCGTCGACTTGCCGCACCCGCTCTCGCCCACGAGGGCGTACGTCTCCCCGGCGCCGATGCTGAGGCTCACCCCGTCGACCGCGGTCAGACGAGCACCGCCACCCGGGACGTCGTACCCCTTGGCGAGGGTGGAGAGCTCAAGGACGGGACTCATACGGCGCTCTCCTGGGTCTCAGCGGAGCCATCGGGGGCTCCGTCGCTCGGGAGCCGCCAGCAGCGCGCCCAGCCGTCGTTGCCGCGGTGGACCGGGGGCTCCTCGCCGCACGCGTCGTCGGCGCTCGGGCACCGCGCCTCGAACGCGCATCCGAGCGGCCACGCACCCGGGAGCGGCGGCCGCCCGGGCATGGCGCTGAGCCTGCGACGGCCGGGTGCGACGACGGGGCGACTGGCGAGTAGACCGCGGGTATAGGGGTGCTGGGGCGCTGCGAACACCGACGCGACCGGGCCCTCCTCGACGATCTGCCCGGCATACATCACCGCCACACGGTCGGCGGCCTCCGCGACGACGCCCAGGTCGTGAGTCACCAGGAGCGTGGCGCGGCCCTCGTCGCGCGTCGCTGCTCGGATCACGTCGAGCACCTGCGCCTGGACGGTCACGTCGAGCGCGGTCGTCGGCTCGTCGGCGACGAGCACCGCCGGGTCGTTGGCGAGCGCCATCGCGATCGCGACGCGTTGGCGCAGGCCGCCCGACAGCTCGTGGGGGTAGGCCCTGGCGCGCTGCTCGGGAGCCGGGACGCCGACGTGAGCGAGGAGCGAGACCACCCGCTCGCGGTGCGCGCGACGCCTGCCTCCGCGGTGGAGCACGAGCGCCTCCGCGATCTGGTCGCCGATGCGCTGGAGCGGGTTGAGCGAGCTCAGCGGGTCCTGGAAGACGGTGCCGACCACGCCGCCTCGGACGCGGCGCATCGTGGCCTCGTCTGCGCCAACCAGCTCCGTGCCCTGCGCACGGACGGACCCGCGGGTGATCCGGACACCACGGCCGGCGAGCCCCAGCGCGGACATGCATGTGACGGTCTTGCCCGAGCCCGACTCGCCGACCAGGCCCACGACCGTCCCCGGCTCGACAGCCAGGTCGACGCCTCTGACCAGGACGAGCGGATCGTCTGCGGGGCCGGCCTCGACCCACAGGTCCTCGATCTCCAGCGCCGCCGTCATGGGGCCACCCTCGTGTCGAGCGAAGCGGACGGGTCGAGGACGCCGGCACCGGCCTGCCAGCGCCTGCGCAGGCCCGTGCCGAGCGCGTTGGCGCACATGACCGTAACCACGATCATCAGGGCAGGCCAGGCGACGATCCACCACGCCGTCTCGAGGTAGGGGGTGCCGTCGGAGACGATGTTGCCCCAGGACGGGGTCGGCGGCTTCACACCGAGCCCCAAGAACGACAGCGCGCCTTCGATGACGACCAGCGCGCCAACCGTGAAGGACCAGACGACGAGATTGGCGGGGAGCACCTGCGGCAGGATGTGGCGCCGTACGAGATAGAGGTCGCTCGCGCCCGCACCTGCCGCGGCGACGACGTAGTCCTCGCCGCGGACCCGCTGGACGATCGTCCGAGTCACCCGGGTGGGGAGCACCCAGCCGCCGAGCGTCAGCAGCGCGACGAGGACGGGGATGTCCGAGCCCACGACGGCGACGGCGGCCAGGGCGATCACGAGGAACGGGAAGGCGAGCCAGACGTCGGCGACCGTCATGATCGCCCGGTCCCACCAGCCGCCCCAGTAGCCCGCCACGAGCCCGAGCAGCAGGCCGATGACGACCGCCCCGGTCGCGGCGCCGAACCCGACCTGGAGCGACACACGTCCGCCCTCCAGGGTGCGGGTGAGCATGTCGCGGCCGAAGGCGTCCGTGCCGAGCGGCTTGCCGTCGACGGCCCCGGGGAGCCAGGCGGGTGGCGCGAGCCGCTCACCGAGCGCCTGCTGGGCACCGTCGGGTCCGAGCAGCGTCGGGCCCGCGAAGCACGCGAGCACGATGAGGGCGAGGACCACCAGCGGGGCCCACACGCGAAGGTCGAGGCGGCTGCGTCTCATGTGCGGGCCCTCGCGGTGCGCGGGTCGAGCATCGTGAGTAGCGCGTCGCCGAGGATGTTGACGGTCACGACGAACACTCCGATCACGAAGACGGTGGCTTGGACGAGCGGGTAGTCGCGGGCGAAGATCGCGTCCACGAGCTCCTTGCCGATGCCGTCGTAGGCGAACAGGACCTCCACGACGACGGCTCCGGAGATCAGGTAGGACATCTCGACGACGAGCGCCGCGGCGACCGCAGGGAACGCGTTGGGCAGGGCGTGCCGCCAGAGGACCCGGCGCGACGACGCGCCCTTGGCCGAGGCGGTACGGAGGAAGTCCTGGTCTTCCACCTGCTCCAGCTCCGCGGCCACCATGCGGGCTGTCCGCGCGACGGCGAACGCGGCGAGCGCGAGCGTCGGCATCACCAGCGTGGCAGGCGTGCCGCTGCCGAACGCGGGGAGCCACCCGAGCCGGACCGCCAGCAGGTAGATGAGCAGGACACCGAGGACGAAGGTCGGGACCGCCTGCGCCAGCGTCATCCACGATCCGATCACCGCACGCGTCGCACGGCCCCCGCGGTCGAGGAGCACGCCACAGGGGATGCCGATGACGACCGACGTGACCATCGTCGTCACGAGCAGGAGGAGCGTCGCAGGAAGGGCGTCCAGCGCCGTGCCGAGCGCGGACTCTCCCGTGAACACCGAGGTGCCGAAGTCGAGCCGGACCGCGTCGCCGAGGAACGCCACGTACTGGGCCGGGAGAGGGCGATCGAGCCCCAGACCCGCCCGTACGGCCTCCAGCTGCTCGGGCGTCGCGGACGGCCCGGCGAGCACTCCGGCAGGGTCGCCACTGAGCCGTACGAGGAAGAAGAGCAGCGTCAGCAGGCCGAGGAGCGTGAGGACGAGCCGGGCGGCGGCGCCACCCGCACGCCGTACGTGGCGCCGGCGACGGGTGCCAGGCGCCCGGGGCGGGGCGACGACGACCGCAGTCGCCGCCCCGTCGCCGGTCACGCTCACTCGGTGACGACGATCGCCTCGGCGCGGATCAGGCTGTCGCCGGACAGCGGGAGGTCCGAGATCCGCGGGGCCGTCGTGTAGACGTTGTCGGTCCAGGCGAGGAAGAGGACACCGGCTTCCTCGTTGAGGATCTTCGCCATCTCCTTGATGTCGGCCTCGCGTGCCTTCTCGTCGAGCTGGCCCGCCTGCTGGACGAACAGCTTCTGGTAGTCGTTCACCGGGATGTGGGCCTGCTGCCCCGGCGCCGTGGGTCCGAAGCGGCTCACCGACGAGATGTCGCGCAGGTCGTAGTAGTCGGTCTGCCAGTAGAGCAGCGGGTACTCGCTCTTCTGGAGGAGCGTCGGGATGAACGCCGAGAGGTCCTGGATCACGACCTCGCTCTTGAACCCGGCCGCGTTGAGGTAGCCAGCGACGGCCTCGGCCTGCGCCTTGAACATCGCGGTCGTCGCGATCGGCAGCTCCAGGCCCTCAGCGCCGGCCTCGGAGAGCAGCGACTTCACCCGATCGAGGTCGAAGTCGTACGAGGGCAGCGACGGGTCGTACCCGAGGTAGCCCTCCTGCAGGAGCTGGCTGCCGTTCGGGGTGCCGAAGCCACCGAGCGCTGCCTCGACGAACTCCTCGCGGTTGACCGCCAGGTTGATGGCCTCGCGAACGCGCGGATCCTCGAGCGCCGGCTCGACGTCGGCGATGAGGCTGGTGATCGCCGAGGATCCTGCTGGCTCGTTGACGTTGGAGAAGCCGTTCGTCTCCAGCTGCTTGGCGACGTCGGCGGGCAGGCCGAACGCCACGTCCACGTCGCCGGTCCGCAGCGCGCTGGCGAGCGTGGTCGGGTTGGGGATCGCCTTGATCGTGACCTTCTCCACCGCCTCGCTCGCGCGCCAGGAGTCGGCGTTGCGGGTGAGCTCGATCGTTGTGCCCGCCTCGTAGTCCGAGACCTCGAACGGTCCCGTGCCCGCCGGGCGGTCATCGCCGAACGTCGCGGGGTCGACGATGTCGAGCAGCGTCATCCGGTTAAGGAGGATCGCGTCGGGAGCGGCGGTGACGACCCGTACGACGTCGGGAGAGACCGCCTTCGCCTCCTTCACCGTCGCGATGCGCCCGGCCACCGTCGCGTACGCAGGGTCGCCCGAGAGCACGCGCTCGACGTTCGCCGCGACGGCGGCCGCGTCGAGCGGGGCTCCGCTGCTGAAGGTCACCCCCTCGCGGAGGGTGAAGTCGATCGCGGTGTCGTCGACGCGCTTCCACTCGGTGGCGAGGCTCGGTTGGAGCGTGCCCTCCGCGTCGAACGTCACGAGCTGGTCGAAGACCTGCTTGGTGTACGTCCGCCCGACCGACGAGAGTGCGGCGGCAGGATCGAGGCTGTTGCTGATCGCCGAGCTTCCGAGGGTGACGTGGGCGTCGTCGACGGTGTCGCCGCTCGCTGATCCGCCTCCTCCCCCACCGCAGGCCGAGAGGGTGAGGGTCACGAAGGTCGCACCGAGCACCGCGGCGCGCACGCGCCTGCGGAGGTCGAGGTCGGCCCCGGGGAACACGCGCATGCAGGTACCACCGATCCGTCACGGAGCCGCCACGACCTGAAGGCGCGAGGCGGCTAATCTATACGATATCGGGACGCTAGCGAGCCGCCTCGGTTCCGGTCAAGGGGCCGGGTGGACCTGGAACCGTCACGGAACCCGCAGGGGGTCGACCGTCACGTGCGTGAAACATTGGCCGGGTGACGTCCCCCATCCTCGAGTCCGCCGGCAAGCGCGCGTTCGTCCTCGTCTGCCTCATCCTGCTCGCGCTGAACCTGCGCGCCTCCGTCGGAAGCGTCGGGGTCGTCCTGTCGCCCGTCCGCGAGAACCTCGGGATGTCCGCGACCGCGGCCGGGCTGCTCACGACGCTGCCGGTGCTGTGCTTCGCGGTGGTCGGGTCGCTCGCCAACACGATCGTGCGGGCGATCGGCCTGCACACCACGGCCGCCGCGTCGATGGCCGTCGTCGCCCTGGGGCTCGGGGTGCGCGCCTTCGTCGACGACGCCACGGTGTTCCTGGTCGCCTCGGCGGTTTCCCTCGCCGGGTGTGCGATCGGCAACGTCATCCTTCCGCCGCTGGTGAAGGTCCACTTCCCCGATCGGATCGCGCTCGTGTCGTCGATCGGCGGCGCCGCGATCGTCGGAGGCGCGACGCTCTCCGCTGCCCTCACGGTGCCGATCTCCGAGGCCGCCGGAGACTGGCGATGGGGCCTGTTCACGTGGTCACTGCTCGCGGTCGTCACGCTGCTGCCGTGGCTGCGGCTGCTCGGGCACGACGTCCGTACGACCGGCGCCTCGACACCCATCGGGGTCAGCCGACTGGCCCGGGCGCCCCTCGCCTGGGTGATGGCCGTGTGCTTCGGCGCCCAGGCCGCGCAGGCGTACGCACAGTTCGGATGGTTCCCCGCGATCCTCGAGGACGCCGGCCTCAGCGACGGCTACGCCGGCAGCATGCTCGCGATCGTGACCGGCGTCGGGATCCCCGCCGCGCTCCTCCTGCCGCTGCTGATCGCCCGTACCGGCGACCGAGCCTGGCTGCCGTGGGGCTTCGCCGTGGTCACCGTGGCCGGATGGCTCGGGCTGCTGTGGTGGCCGACGCAGGCGCCGTGGCTGTGGGCGCTCCTGCTCGGCTTCGGCGGGGCGGCGTTCCCGTGGGTGCTGACGATGATCGCCAAGCGCTCACGCACCCACGAGGGCACGGTGGCGCTGTCCGGGTTCGTGCAGGGGCTCGGTTACCTGATCGCGGCGCTCGGCCCGTTCGGCACCGGCGTCCTGCACGACGCGACCGGCGGCTGGGGCGCGCCGATCGCGATGCTCGTCGTGCTCGCGACTCTCATCGGCGTGCTCGGCACATACCTCGTCCGCCCGATCATGCTCGAGGACCAGCTCCCCGAGGGCGGAGAAGCAGGTCGTGGCCCCCGGTGAAGCCGACCCGCTCGTAGAGCGACACCGACCGTGCGGTCGGACTGAGGACCAGGCGCACCAGGCCCGTCTCGTCCGCGTAGTCGGTCACCGCAGCCATCAGGTCTCCCCCGATGCCCGAGTCGCGGTGCTCCGGCACGACGTACACGTTGGCGACGTAGCCCCACCGGCTCACCGGCACACCCGGTCGCGGCATCCGCTCGAACAGCATCACGTTGAGCATCCCGACCGGCGCGTCGTCGATCTGCGCGAGCCACGCGACCCGCTGTCCCGACTCGCGCGCGAACCACGCGTCGAAACGCTCGGCGAACGTCGGGTCGTCGACCGGGCCGCGCTGCTCCTGCGTCCACCGGACACGCAGGTCCGCGAGCGCTGAGGCGTCGGCGGCCGTCGCCTGACGGACCCGCGTCACACGACGCTGAGCGGCAGCAGCTGCCGACCCGTGGGGCCGATCTGGATCTCGGAATCCATCTGCGGGCAGACGCCGCAGTCGAAGCACGGCGTCCAGCGGCAGTCCTCGACCTCCAGCGCACCGTCGGGGTCGATCGCGTCCTGCCAGTCCTCCCAGAGCCAGTCGCGGTCGAGCCCGGAGTCGAGGTGGTCCCACGGGAGCACCTCGGCGTACTCGCGCTCGCGCGTCGTGTACCAGTCGAGGTCGACCGGCTCGCCGGCCAGCGCCTCGGCGGTGCAGCGCTCCCAGCGGTCGTACGAGAAGTGCTCGCTCCAGCCGTCGAAACGGCCACCGTCGCGCCAGACCGCCTCGATGACGCGCCCCACGCGCCGGTCGCCGCGCGAGAGCAGGCCTTCGATCGTGCCGGGCTTGCCGTCGTGGTAGCGGAAACCGATCGCACGCCCGAAGCGCTTGTCGGACTGCACCGAGGAGCGCAGCTTGCGCAGGCGGTCGTCGGTGGTCTCGTGGTCGAGCTGCGCCGCCCACTGGAACGGCGTGTGCGGCTTGGGCACGAACCCGCCGATCGACACCGTGCACCGGATGTCCTTGCGGCCCGACACCTCACGCCCGGTCTCGATGACCTTCTTGGCGAGCTCGCCGATCTGCATGACGTCCTCGTCGGTCTCCGTCGGGAGCCCGCACATGAAGTAGAGCTTCACCTGACGCCAGCCGTGGGAGTACGCGGCGGCGACCGTACGGATCAGGTCCTCCTCGGTGACCATCTTGTTGATCACCTTACGGAGACGCTCCGAGCCGCCCTCGGGCGCGAACGTCAGGCCCGAGCGGCGCCCGTTGCGGCTGAACTCGTTGGCGAGCGTGATGTTGAAGGCGTCGACACGGGTGCTCGGCAGCGACAGCGACGTGTTGGAGCCCTCGTACCGGTCGCCGAGCTGCTTGGCGACCTCGCCGATCTCGGTATGGTCGGCGCTGGACAGCGAGAGCAGGCCGACCTCCTCGAAGCCTGACTTCTTCAGCCCGTTGTCGACCATCTCGCCGATCGTCTGCAGGCTGCGCTCGCGCACCGGACGCGTGATCATGCCGGCCTGGCAGAACCGGCAGCCGCGGGTGCAGCCGCGGAAGATCTCGACGGAGTAGCGCTCGTGGACGGTCTCGGCGAGCGGGACCAGCGGGTTCTTGGGGTACGGCCACTGGTCGAGGTCCATCAGCGTGTGCTTGGTGACCCGCCACGGGACGCCCGGCCGGTTGGGCGCGACGCGCTGGATGCGGCCGTCGGGGAGGTAGGTGACGTCGTAGAACTTCGGCACGTAGACACTGCCGGAGCGGGCGAGGCGCATGAGGACCTCGTCGCGGCCGCCGGGCTTTCCCTCGGCCTTCCACTCGCGGACGACGTCGCTGATCTTGAGGACGATCTCCTCGCCGTCGCCGAGCACGGCGGCATCGACGAAGTCCGCGATCGGCTCCGGGTTGAACGCCGCGTGCCCGCCGGCGAGGACGATCGGGTCGTCGTCGGTGCGGTCGACGGCGCGCAGCGGGATGCCCGCAAGATCGAGGGCGGTGAGCATGTTGGTGTAGCCGAGCTCGGTCGAGAACGAGATGCCGAACAGGTCGAACGCGCGCACCGGGCGGTGGGTGTCGACCGTGAACTGCGGGATCGCGTGCTCGCGCATGAGGGCTTCCATGTCAGGGAAGACCGCGTACGTGCGCTCGGCCAGGAGCCAGTCACGCTCGTTGAGGACCTCGTACAGGATCTGGACACCCTGGTTGGGCAGGCCGACCTCGTAGGCGTCGGGGTACATCAGGGCCCAGCGCACGTCAACAGAGCTCCACTCCTTGATGACGGAGTTCAGCTCACCGCCGACGTACTGGATCGGCTTGCTGATCGTCGGGAGGAGCGGCTCGAGCCGGTCGAAGACCGACGCGACGCTGGTGTCGAGGTGCTGCACGGGCATGCTCCCCAGGGTAACGAGCGTGCCCCCAGGGACCGAATCCGTCGCCACCCCCGTGGCAAACCGTCAGCGGGAGCGGGCGGAGCGGGAGCGTACGACCACGGCTGGCGTCGCGCTGCGGCGACCGATCGCGACCAGCAGTCCGACTGCCATCGCGGAGGCGAACATCGCCGTCCCCCCGTACGAGACGAATGGCAGCGGCACCCCCGTCACCGGCATGATCCCGAGCGACATCCCGATGTTCTGGAACGCCTGGAACCCGAACCAGCACGCGATCCCGGCGGCGGCGAGCCGGTCGAACAGGTCGTCGGCGCGCTGAGCGATCCGCAGGCACCGCCAGACGAGCACGCCCAGGAGCACGACGACGAGTCCGGCGCCCAGCAGCCCGAGCTCCTCCCCCGCCACCGTGAACACGAAGTCGGTGTGCTGCTCGGGCACGAAGCCCGCCTGCGTCTGGGTGCCGTCGAAGAGCCCCTGACCCCAGATGCCGCCGTTGCCAATCGCGATCCGCGCCTGGACGGTGTTGTATCCGGCGCCGCGCGGATCGAGGTCGGGGTTGGTGAACGCCTCGAAACGCAGGACCTGGTAGTCCTCGATCAGCCCGGTCGCGACCGCCAGCACGATCGCGCCGATGCCGACGGCGACCAGCCCGACCAGCCACCCGAGCCGAACCCCCGCGACCGCCAGCACGCCCAGCACGATCGCGACCATCACCATCAACGTCCCGAGGTCGGGCTGCGCAAGGATCAGCACGGCGGGCACCGCGGCGCAGACGAGCGCGAGCAGGACATCGGACGAGCGGACGACGCGGCGCATCGCCCCTTCTGTCCGCTCGGCGAACAGCAGCGCCATCACGAGCACCACGCCGAGCTTCGCGAGCTCGGCCGGCTGCAACGACAGCCCCCCGACCTGGAGCCACGAGCGCGACCCGTTGACGACCGCACCTACCCCCGGGACGAACACCAGCACCAACCCGAGGACCGCTGCTCCGTACACGACCGGCGCCCACAGTCGGATCCAGCGCCGGTCAGTCGCCGCCATCACGGCACCGAGCCCCAGGGCGATGAGGACGTTGGTGCCCTGCTTGACGAGGTACGCCGTCGGGTCGCCGCCGGTGAGATCGTCGCGCGACGCGGTCGCCGACCACACCAGCAGCATCCCGATCAGGCCGAGCGCGAGCGCCGAGCCGACCAGCGGCAGATCGACGTCTCCCCACCACCGCCGCGCCGGCGCACCCGGTGGACGTGCCGGACGTACGGTGCCTCGCGTGCTCATCGGCCGTCGCCCTTCGTGGCGGTACGGGGCGCGAGCACCCGGCCGTCAACAGCGACGCGCGGCAGACCCTTCGGCGGACGGGCCTTCGGCATCAGCGCCTCATCTCGGCGGACCTTGCCGTCCTTCACCCCGTACAGGCCCTCCCAGATCGCGCGCACCGCGTCGCCCGACGATCCGGAGCCGGTGCCGGCCTGCTCCATCATCATCACGACGACGTAGTTCTCGTCGTACGAGGCGACCCAGCCGGTCGTCTGGCGTCCGGTGACCTCGGCAGTGCCGGTCTTGGACCGGATCTTCACCTCGCCGAGCGGGAAGCCGCCCATCTTCCACGCCATCGTGCCGCTCTTGGCGGTGTCGAGGAGCGCGCGATCGATGTAGCGCAGGTGGGACTTCGAGACGGGGACACGCCCGGCCTTCTTCGGCGCGATCTCGCGCACCACGCGGCCGTCGGCGTCGAGGACGGCTTTGGCCGCGCGCGGCTCGTAGAGCGTCCCCCCGTTGGACAGCGCCCCGTACGCGACGGCGAGCTGGAGCGGGGTCACGAGCGTCTCGCCCTGCCCGATCGAGAAGTTGACCGCATCCCCGGCCCGGTAGACGTACCCGTCGGCGCAGAACTCGCGGGCGAACAGCCGAAGGTAGGCGCTGTCGACCTTCTCCGGCTTCTCGGCGATCTTGCAGTAGCGGTCCTTGTTGGCGTCCCAATAGTCCTGCCGCCACGGGCGGTCGCCGAGCCGCCCGGCTGCTTCGCCCGGCACGTCGAAGCCGGTGCGCGCACCGAACCCGAAGGCCCGCGCCATCTCGACCAGCGGGTCGTGCACGCCCTCGTCGGCGTCGGCCCCGCCCTGGTCCATCCAGGCGGCGTACGCGATCCGGTAGAAGAAGGTGTCGCACGAGACCGAGAGCGCCTGGTCGAACCCGATCGAGCCGTACGAGGCCGACTCGTAGTTCTTGAACCACCGGGTGCCGACCTGCAGCCCTGACGAGCAGTCCAGGCGCGAGCCGGTGTCCCAACGGTCCTCCAGCGCGCCCGCGGCGACAAAGGGCTTCCAGGTCGAGCCCGGGGCGAGCTGCGCCTGGGTCGCCCGCGAGAGGAGCGGGGTGCCGGAGCCGTCGTCGTACAGCTCCTTGAGCTTGCGGTCGGAGATCCCGTCGACCCACACCTCGGGGTCGTACGTGGGGTTGCTGGCCGCGGCGATCACGCGTCCGTCGTTCGGGTCGAGCACGACGACGGCACCCGCCGTGGCCTCGTAGTCGCGACCGGTCACGTCGTCGTGAGTCGTGCGGGCCTTCTTGATCGCCTTCTCGAGCTGGGACTCGGCCAACGCCTGCACCCGCGCGTCGATGCTCGTCACGAGCGTCTTGCCGGCCTCGGGGTCGACGGCCGCGCCCTCGGCGATCACGCGCCCACGGGAGTCGACCGCCTTGCCGGTGGTGCCCGGCACGCCGCGCAGGTCCGCGTCGTACCCCCGCTCGATCCCGGCACGGCCGACCATCGAGGCGGCGCTGCGCGTGTCGTCGTCGGACTCGCGCGCCGCGGCGTACTCGTCGGCGGTGATCGGGCTGACGTACCCGAGGAGCTGGGCGGCGTTGACGCCCTCCGGCGACGGGTAGGCACGGAGGTAGCGCTGCTGCGCCGCCACCGCGGGGAACTCCTCCGCCCGCTCCGAGAGCGTCAGGGCGACGTCGCGCGGCACGTCCTGGGCGACCGGCACGGGCTCGTACGGGGAGCCGTTCCAGCAGGCGGGCGGCTCGGGAGCACCCTCCTCGCCGCACAGCTTGATGCGGTCGAGCAGCGCGTCGTACTTCAGGTCGACGAGGCTCGCGAGGCGCCCGAGCACATCGGCCTGCTCGTCGGCGTCGAGGCGGGTCAGGCGCGAGCGGTCGACGGTGACGACCCATGTGGAGCGGTTGGTGACCAGCGGCCGCCCCATCGCATCGACGACGAGCCCGCGCTGGGGCTGGACCACGACCTGGCGGGTGGCGTTGCTCGCCGCGCGCGCCTGGTACTCCTCGCCGCCGACCACCTGGACGTACCAGAGCCGTGCGACGAGCGTCGCGAACAGCGCCACGACGAGCACCTGCACGACGACGAGCCGGGCATGACCGCGCCTCACGTCACCACCCCACCCGGGGCGCCGGCTCCAGCCGGACGAGCAGGGCGCGGACCCCGGGCACCGCTGCGAGGCCGAGGACGACGTCGTACGCGGTCGCCAGCGCAACCACGGGGAGCACCCCGGAGACCGTGACACCAGGCTGGTCGAGCAGCAGCCCGGACAGCGCGAACAGCGACGTGCCGACGAACGCGCCGGCGGCGACAGTCGCGGCATCGCTCACCCACGACGGCCGGCTGCCGCGGTCGACGGTCCCGGCGAGGTAGCCGACGACCGTCAACGCCAGCGCCCACTGCCCGAGGACGTGGTCGGCCGGTGGCGCGGCATCGAGCAGGAGCCCCCCGACGAAACCCGTCACGGCACCATCGGCCGCCCCCGTGCACAGACCGACGGCGACGACGACCACGAGCACGAGGTCGGGCGCGACACCGGTCGGGACGAGGGGTGCAAGCAGGCTCACCTGCAGGACGACGGCGGCGAGGAGCAGCACGAGCACGGTGCCCGCGCGCCGGACGCTCACGTCACGACCCCGTCCGGGCGCCGACCACGACCGACACGGCGTCGAGCGCGGAGAAGTCGACGAACGGAGCGACCGTAACCTCGGCCGTCTCGTCGCGCGGCGACTCCACGACCTTCTCGACCCGTCCGATCGGGACGCCCGCGATGTACGGGACGCCGTCGCGCGAGCCCCACGCGACGATCGTGTCGCCCTCCTTGGGCACCACCTGGCGGTCGAGCACGTCCAGGGTCAGGCGGCCCGACCCCGACAGGCTCCCGTCGCCGCGGACCATCCCGAGCTCGTGGTCCCCTCCCACCCGTGCACCGACGACGGAGTCGGCGTCGACGAGCAGGAGCACCACGGCGTTGGTCCGCGTCGCGCTGACGACGCGGCCGACGAGGCCGTCCGGGCCGAGCACGGTCATGTCCTTGCGCACTCCCCGCGCCGTGCCCGCGTCGAGCGTGACCGTACGGCGGAACGACTGAGCCGAGCCAAGGCCGACGACGTGTGTCGTGACGGTCTCGAGCCCGGCCGCGTCCGCGTACCGCGCGAGGCGGTCGTACTCGGCGAGCCGCGTCCGGTCGACTCCGCTGGACGCGACGAGGCCGCGCAGACGAGCGTTCTCCTCCTCGAGAGCGGCGTTCTCGTCGCGCAGCGCGTCACGGGTCGCGAAGCTGTCGATGCCGAACGGGCTCAGCAGCCGGTGCGCCCCGGACTCCAGCGGCCCGAGGAGCGTGGACGCGACGGTACGAGCGGGCGAGCCCGCGCCGGAGAGGTCGACACTGATGAGCGCCACGGCGGCGAGCAGGAGCACGAACAGGACCGTGCGGGGGCGGCGCGGCTCGGGGTCGGGACGGGTACGGGTCCGGGCCACGCGATCACCTCCGGGGCTCGGAGGTCAGCACCTGTCGGAGTGCGTCGAACTCCTCGACGCACTTGCCCGCACCGAGGGCGACCGAGTGGAGCGGGTCCTCGACGACGTGGACGGGGATCTGGGTCTCATGACGGATGCGGTCGTCGAGCCCCCGCAGCAGCGCTCCGCCGCCGGTCAGCACGATGCCGCGGTCCATGATGTCGCCGGCGAGCTCCGGCGGGGTCAGGTCGAGGGTGCTGCGGACGGCGTCGACGATGGCCGCAACCGGTTCCTCGAGGGCGCGGCGGACTTCCGCGGCGGTGACCTCGACCGTACGAGGGAGGCCGCCGACCATGTCGCGTCCGCGGACGTGGACGGTGCGCTCATCCGGCATCGGGAACGCCGACCCGGCTTCGGCCTTGAGGTCCTCGGCCGTACGGTCGCCGAGCAGGAGCGCGTATTCCTTCTTGAACCACGCGACGATCGCCTCGTCCATGTCGTCGCCGGCCGTACGGATCGAACGGCTGGCGACGATGCCACCGAGTGCGATCACCGCGACCTCGGTCGTCCCGCCTCCGACGTCCACGATCATGTTGCCGGTCGGTTCGTGGACCGGAAGCCCGGCGCCGAGCGCGGCGGCCATCGGCTCCTCGACGATGAAGACCTGGCGTGCCCCGGCCTGGTAGCCCGCCTCGCGGACCGCACGCTGCTCGACGGACGTGATCGCGCTGGGGACGCAGACGACGAGGCGCGGCTTGGTGAAGTAGCGACGCCGGTGCACCTGCTGGATGAACAGCCGGAGCATGTGCTCGCAGGCCTCGAAGTCGGCGATCACGCCGTCCTTCATCGGCCGGATCACCGAGATCGCGTCGGGAGTCCTCCCGTGCATGCGCTTGGCCTCCGTACCCACGGCAAGGATCTCGTGGGTCTGCGCGGCCAGGGCCACGACCGACGGCTCGTCGAGCAACACACCCTTGCCTCGTACGTAGACGAGGGTGTTGGCTGTGCCCAGGTCGACCGCCATGTCGCGCCCGAGCAGGCTGCGCAAGGGGAAGGACATGGGCTCAGGCTAGGTCTGGTGGGCGTCGGTCCCCGGTCAGACACGCCAGAGCGCCCGCTCAGTCTTGGAGCCGCGTCCGTGTCGGACCTGCCTGCAAGGGTGGCGGCATGCCGCGCACCGCGCTCCTCGAGCTTCGCCGCTACGCCCTGCACCCCGGACAGCGGGAGACGCTGATCTCCTTGTTCGACTCCGAGTTCCTCGCACCGCAAGAGGATGCCGGGATGTCGGTCCTCGGCCAGTTCCGCGACCTCGACGACCCCGACCAGTTCGTGTGGATGCGCGGGTTCGACGACGCGGTGAGCCGCGGGAAGTCGCTCCAGGCGTTCTACGGGGGTCCGGTCTGGGCTCGCAACCGCGACGCCGCCAACGCGACGATGATCTCGTCCGACGATGTCCTGCTGCTTCGCCCGGTCTCCGGCGGCGCCCTCACGCTGTCCTCGGCTCAGGAGCCGTCCCCTCCTGACCTGGTGGTCACGACCGTCTATCAGCCGGACGACCTGGACGGATTCGTCGCGCTGATGGAGGCGGCCGGCGAGGACCGCCTGACCGCGCTCGGGTCGGCCCGCGTCGCGGCGTACGTGTCGGCCGACGTCGCCAACACGTTCCCCGCCCTGCCGGTCCGCGCGGACGCCCGCGCGTACGTCCGCGTCGCGCGCTTCGCCACGGAGGCCGAGCACGCCGCCCACGTACGCCGCGTGACGGCCGCGGCTGCCTCCGAGAGTGTGCTGCAGGTCGTGCAGTCGAGCATCGGTGAGGAGCTCCGGCTCACACCAACCGACCGCTCAGTGCTGCGCTGAGCCGTCAGGCCGTGACGGCGCCGGTCAGCGTGGCGCGGTGCTCGGCGAGCCACTCCCGGCGGCGACGGATCGTGTCCCCCACACCTCAGCCCACATCCGGGCCCATCCGCCGCCCAGCCGCGCGGCTCTGTCCCGCATGAGGAACCACGCCCGCGCCGCCGTGTTCTCTGCGACGGCGACCACCTCCGAACGGGCATCGGAACCGAGGCCGTAGGCGTCGACCAGGAGGCGCGCGCGGGCGTACGGGTCGACCCCGGCCATAGCCTCCGGGCGGTCTCGGGGGGCCATCGGCGGTGCGCACCACAGCAGGAGGTTCTGCACCTCCTCCTTACGGGTCGCGGGCCGCGCCATGTCGAAGTCGATGAGCGCGTGCGCCTCGCGGGACGTACGAGACGCGACCTCTCCCGGGACGTACGAGAGGACCTGCCGGCCGGCGTGGTCGGTCCCGAGACAGCGCGGAGCCCCATCGAACCCGGCGGCCTCGACGAACCGCAGCACCTCGGCCGTCAGGGCAGCGTGCCGGCTGGGGGACGGCGCGCCGTGTCACCGATCCGGACGAGCCCTTCGGTCACGTACCCGCCGGCCAACGGCACCTCGGGAAGCGACGGATCGGGCTCGACGTACCTCACGACGAGCAGTCAGCCCAGCTCGGGGAACCAGAGCTTCGTCTCGCGGGCGGCCGACTCGGGCGAGTCCGAGCCGTGGACGAGGTTCTCACGGTTCGACAGCGAGAGGTCGCCGCGGATCGTGCCAGGGGCGGCGACGCGGCCGTCGGTGGCGCCGTTGAGCAGCCGCACGACCTCGATCGCCTGGTCGCCCTCGAGCACGAGCGCCATCATCGGGCCGGAGGTCACGAACGTCCGCAGCGGCGGGTAGAAGTCGCGCTCGACGTGCTCAGCGTAGTGTGCGTCCGCCTGGGCGGCGTCGATCGTGCCGAACCACGTGGCGACGATCGAGAGGCCCTTCGCCTCGTAGCGACCGAGGATCTCGCCGACCAGTCCACGGCGGACGGCGTCGGGCTTGAGCAGGACCAGAGTGCGTTCGGACATGCGTCGAAGCCTAGCGAGGGGCCTGCCGCCCTCTGTTCAGCGGGCGTAGAACTCCGGGTTCGCCGCGCGGTCGGCCTCGATCTTGCGTCCGAGGAACCACGCCGCGGCCCACAGCGCCGCGAACATACCTCCCACGAAGAACGCGATCGGCAGCAGGAACCCGAGCGCCACCGCGCCGACCTGCACGAGCCACCCGATCGTGTACGCCCACGAGTGCCGCAGCAGACCCGACGTGACGACGGCGACGACGGCCAGGCCGAGCCCGCAGAACAGCGCGAGCCCCGGCGACACGTCCTCGACCTGGATCATCACCGGCGTCGCCAGCCCGAGGACGATCGCCTCCAGGAACAGCACCCCGGCACACATGCCACGCATCAGTCCACCGACTCCTCACGCGCGAGCAGCACCCGCGCCTCACCTGCCGTCACGACGGAACCGGTGACGAGCACACCGCCGCTGCCGACGCCTTCTCCGTACCGCTCGCTCTCCGACAGCGCGACGCCCTTCTCGAGGGCGTCGGGCAGTCGGCGCGCCACGTGCACCCGGTCGGACCCGAAGATCCCTTCGGCGATGTCGGCCAGCTCGGCGGCGGGCATCGCACGGTCGGTGGCGTTCTGGGTGCAGACGATCTCGGCCATCACCGGCTCGAACGCCAGCAGGATCTCGTCGACGTCCTTGTCCGCCATCACGCCCACGACGCCGATCAGCGGCGTGAACGCGAACGCTTCCTGCAAGGCCTCCGCCGTCGCACGCGCCCCTGCGGGGTTGTGCGCCGCGTCGAGCACGACGGTCGGGCTGCGGCGTACGACCTCGAGGCGCCCGGGCGACGTCACCGTCGCGAACGCCGCACGCACGATCTCGGCATCGAGCTCGCGCCCGCCGGTGAACGCCTCGACAGCGGCCAGCGCGTACGCGGCGTTGTGCGCCTGGTGCGCCCCGAACAGCGGGAGGAACACCTCGTCGTACGTCGCGCCGAGCCCCTGGAGCGCGAGCAACTGCCCTCCCATCGCAGGCGTCCGACCAACGACACCGAAGTCGATGCCCTCGCGGTGCAGCGTCGCTCCCACTTCGGACACCCTGGCGGCGATCGCGGCGGCGGCGTCGTCGGGCTGTACGGCAGTGACGACCTGCGCGCCGGCCTTGATGATGCCGGCCTTCTCGATCGCGATGTCGCCCGGCGTCTCCCCGAGATAGCGCGTGTGGTCGACGTCGATCGGGGTGAGGACCGCGACCGCGGCATCCACCACGTTGGTCGCGTCCCAGGCGCCGCCCATGCCGACCTCGACGACGGCCACGTCGACCGGGGCGTCGGCGAAGGCGGCGTACGCGAGGCCGACCATCATCTCGAAGTACGACAGCGGGATCGGCTGACTGTCGTCGACGACCTGGGCGTAGGCGGCGACGTCGGCATAGGCCTCGACGAACAGCTCCTCGCTCAGCGGCTTGCCGTCGATGCTCACCCGCTCGGTCATCGACACCAGGTGGGGACTCGTGAACCGTCCGGTCCGTACGGCGAGCTCACGCAGGAGAGCGTCGATCATCCGCGCGGTCGAGGTCTTGCCGTTGGTCCCGGTCAGCTGGATCACCGGGTAGGCGTTCTGGGGGTCGCCCATCAGCCGGCACAGCGCACGGATGCGCTCCAGCGAGGGCTCGAGCTTGGTCTCGGGCCAGCGCGCCAGCAGGGCCCGCTCGACCTCGACGTACGTGGGATTCGTCATCGCTGTCCAGTATTCCAGGGATGCAAGCGATGACTTCGCGACGCCCGGCCGGTCGTACGGTCGAAGGACGCTCGCAGGGGGACTGACATGCACCGATCGATCGCCAGCTGGATCAACCACCGCTTCACGCCCGCACTGACCATCGTCTTCTGGGTGATCATCGTCGGGGTGCTGGGCTCGACGGCCGGGCAGCTGATGGACGTCCAGGAGAACGAGGCCGAGAACTGGCTCCCTAGCAGCGCCGAGTCCACCAAGGCGCTCGAGGCCGCCGAGACCTTCTCGTCGCCCAACATGATTCCCGCCGTGATCGTGTACGAACGCGACGGAGGCCTGCAGCCAGAGGACATGACTGCGGCCCAGGAGGACGCGGCGACGTTCGGGCAGCGCGACGACATCGACGGCGAGGTCGTCGGCCCGATCCCGTCCGAGGACGGCGAGGCGCTGGAGATCATCGTGCCGCTCAACCTCGGCGAGGACGGCTGGAACAAGGCGCCCGACATCGTCGACGAGCTGGAGGACACCGCCGGCGACGGGCCCGACGGCCTGGAGACGTTCGTGACGGGTCCGGCAGGGCAGGCCGCGGACTCGGCGGCGGTGTTCGAGGGGATCGACAGCACCCTGCTGTTCGCCGCAGCGGGCGTGGTGACGGTGCTGCTGCTCTTCACCTACCGGAGCCCCGTGCTCTGGCTGCTCCCGGTGATCTCGGCCGGCGTCGCGCTCACGGTCGCGCAGGCGGTCGTCGTCCTGCTCGCCAAGCACGCCAACCTCACGGTCGACGGCCAGAGCGCGAGCATCCTCACGGTGCTCGTCTTCGGCGCCGGCACGGACTACGCGCTGCTGCTGGTCGCCCGCTATCGCGAGGAGCTGCGACGGCACGAGAACCGACGCGAGGCGATGGTGGTCGCCCTGCACCGGGCGGGCCCGGCGATCATCGCCAGCGGCGCGACCGTCGCGATCGGCATGCTCTGCCTGCTGCTCGCCCAGATGACCTCGACCCGCGGTCTCGGCCCCGTCGCAGCGATCGGCATCGTGTGCGGGCTCGCGGTGATGCTGACGATGCTGCCCGCGCTCCTGGTCGTCCTCGGGCGCTGGATCTTCTGGCCTCGCATCCCCCACTTCGGCGACGAAGACCCGGCCGCGCACGGGCTGTGGGCCGGCGTCGGTCGCCGCATCGCCCGCGCTCCGCGCCGCGTGTGGGTGACGACCTCCGTGATCCTCGCCATCGCCAGCATCGGCATCCTCCAGCTCAACGCGACCGGGCTCAGCACCGAGGAGGCGTTCCTCGGCACGCCCGACTCGGTCAAGGGCGAGAAGGTCTTGTCGGAGCACTTCCCCGGCGGGGCGGGCGCTCCGGTGGTCGTCGTCGCGAGCCCCGACGCCGCCGATGCGGTCCGTACGACCTTCCAGGCCGATGACGGGATCGCGGCGGGCAGCGTCACCGAGCCGCGTGTCGAGGGCGACTGGGCGTACATGGAGGGGACGCTCGAGGCGGAGCCCGACAGCGACGCGGCGTACGACGCCATCGAGTCGCTGCGCAGCGAGCTCGACTCCGCCGACCCCGACGCGCTCGTCGGCGGGATGACGGCCGTGACGCTCGACATCCAGACCGCCTCGGCACGAGACAACCGGGTGATCATCCCGGCCGTCCTCGTGGTGGTGCTGCTGATCCTCATGCTCCTGCTGCGGGCGGTCGTGGCACCGCTGATCCTGCTCGGCACGGTCGTGCTGTCGTTCGGGGCGGCGCTCGGCGTGAGCGCACTGGTCTTCAGGTACGTGTTCGACTTCGCAGGGACGGACACCTCGTTCCCGCTGTTCGTGTTCGTGTTCCTGGTCGCGCTCGGGATCGACTACAACATCTTCCTCATGACCCGTGTGCGCGAGGAGGCGCTGCAGTACGGCACACGCCGCGGTGCGCTCATCGGGCTTGCCGCGACCGGTGGCGTGATCACGTCGGCGGGCCTGGTCCTGGCCGGCACGTTCGCCGTGCTCGGCACGCTCCCGCTGGTGTTCTTCGCCGAGATCGGCTTCGCCGTCGCGTTCGGCGTGCTGCTCGACACCCTGGTCGTACGGTCGGTGCTGGTCACGGCGCTGAACCTCGATGTCGGACGCCACATGTGGTGGCCGAGCGCGCTCGGCCACAAGGAGGACGTCGCCGCCGGCGCCGGCCCGCGCGACCCGTACGAGGAGGCCGTCACGGCCGGCGCGAAGGCTGGCCCGCCTTCCCCGTGAGGACAGGCGAGAACCGGGTCACGGCGCGGCGCCGCTCCCTCCTAGACTGGAGGCATGAGCAACGTGCCGGAGAAGCCTGCCCTGGAGGGGCTCGAGCAGAAGTGGTCCGCGCTGTGGCAGGAGCGGGGCACCTACGCGTTCGACCGCTCCAAGACGCGCGACCAGGTGTACTCGATCGACACCCCTCCCCCGACCGTCTCCGGCTCGCTCCACGTCGGTCACGTCTTCTCGTACACCCACGCCGACCTCGTCGCCCGCTTCCAGCGGATGCGCGGCAAGGAGGTCTTCTACCCGATGGGCTGGGACGACAACGGTCTGCCCACCGAGCGCCGCGTCCAGAACTACTTCGGCGTCCGTTGCGACCCGTCGCTGCCGTACGACGAGGACTTCACGCCGCCCGAGCCTTCGACGGGCTCAGGGAGCGGCAAGGGGTCGCAGCAGATCCCGATCAGCCGGCGCAACTTCATCGAGCTGTGCGAGCGGCTCGTGGCGATCGACGAGAAGGCGTTCGAGGACCTCTGGCGCACCCTCGGCCTGTCCGTCGACTGGGAGCAGACCTACACCACGATCGGTGAGGTCTCCCGTACGGCGTCGCAGCGCGCCTTCCTCCGCAACCTCGCACGCGGCGAGGCCTACACGTCCGATGCGCCGACCCTGTGGGACGTCACGTTCCAGACGGCGGTCGCGCAGGCCGAGCTCGAGGCGCGCGACTACCCCGGCCACTACTACCGGGTCGCGTACACCCTGCCGGACGGCACCAAGGTGCACGTGGAGACGACGCGTCCCGAGCTGACGCCGTCGGCCGTGGCGCTGATCGCGCACCCCGAGGACGAGCGCTACAAGCACCTGTTCGGCACGACGGCCAGGTCTCCCCTCTTCGACGTCGAGCTGCCGATCCTCGCCGACCCCGCCGCCGACCCCGAGAAGGGTTCCGGCATCGTCCACTGCTGCACCTTCGGCGACCTGACCGACGTCCAGTGGTGGCGCGAGTACGACCTGCCGACGCGTACGGTCGTCGGCCGCGACGGACGCATCATCCGCGAGACCCCGGGCTGGGTCTCCTCGCACGAGGGCCGCAGGGCGTACGAGGAGCTGGCCGGCAAGACCGTCTTCTCCGCGCGCGAGACGATCGTGGCCGCGCTGAAGGAGTCCGGCGACCTCGACGGCGAGCCCAAGCCGACGACCCGCATGGCGAACTTCTTCGAGAAGGGCGACAAGCCGCTCGAGATCGTCTCGACGCGTCAGTGGTACCTCACGAACGGCGGCAAGGAGCCCGAGCTGCGTGGCCAGCTCGTCGCCCGCGGCCACGAGATCTCCTGGTATCCGCCCTACATGCAGTCGCGCTACACCAACTGGATCGACGGCCTCAACAGCGACTGGCTCGTCAGCCGCCAGCGCTTCTTCGGCGTGCCGATCCCCGTGTGGTTCCGCCTCGACGGCGAGGGCGAGCCCGACTACGACAACCCGATCGTGCCGGACGAGTCCGAGCTCCCGATCGACCCGCAGTCGCAGGCTCCCAAGGGTTTCGAGGAGCACCAGCGCGGCAAGCCCGGCGGCTTCATGGGCGACCCCGACATCTTCGACACCTGGGCCACGTCGTCGCTGACCCCGGAGATCGTCTGCGGCTGGGAGCGCGACCCGGAGCTGTTCGAGAAGACCTTCCCGATGGATCTGCGTCCGCAGGCCCACGACATCATCCGCACCTGGCTCTTCTCGAGCGTCGTGCGCGCCCACCTCGAGAACCACTCCGCTCCGTGGTCGCACGCGCTGATCTCGGGCTTCGTGGTCGACCCCGACCGCAAGAAGATGTCGAAGTCCAAGGGCAACGTCGTCGTCCCGACCGAGATCCTCGACAAGTTCGGCGCGGACGCGGTGCGCTGGCGTGCCGCGGGGGCACGGCCGGGTGCCGACTCGCCGTTCGACGAGACGCAGATGAAGGTCGGGCGCCGGCTCGCCATGAAGGTGCTCAACGCATCGAAGTTCGTGCTCGCCGCCCCCGAGGCGTACGGGCTCGGGGTCGACGCCTCGTACGTCGAGCCGCGCCGCGTCACCGAGCTCCTCGACCTCTCGATGCTGCGCCGTCTCCGTCAGGTGACGAAGGAGGCCACCGAGGCGTTCGAGGCGTACGACTACACCACCGCCCTCGAGGTCACCGAGCGGTTCTTCTGGGGCTTCTGCGACGACTACCTCGAGCTGGTCAAGGAGCGTGCCCGCGGCGAGGACGAAGGTGCGCAGTCGGCCAAGGCGGCCTTCGCGATCGCCCTGTCGGTGCAGTTGCGGCTGCTCGCGCCGTTCCTCCCCTACGTCACCGAAGAGGTCTGGTCCTGGTGGCAGGAGGGCTCGATCCACCGTGCGGCGTGGCCGAGTGCCGAGATCGAGATCACGACGACGCCGCAGGACCCTGCACTGCTCGTCGCGGCCGGTCAGATGCTCGCCGGTGTGCGCGGTGCGAAGTCGACGGCCAAGGTGAGTCAGCGCACGGCGGTGACCAAGCTCGTCGTCCGCGGCTCGGAGCAGCGGCTCGGGATCGTGAAGCGTGCGCTGAGCGACGTCCGTGCGGCAGGCAACATCACGGGCGAGGTCGAGTTCGTGGTCGATCCTTCGCAGCAGGGTGGCGACCTCGCGGTCGAGGCACAGCTCGCCGAGCCGGAGCCGAAGAAGCCGGCGGAGCCGAAGCCGGCGGAGACCGTCTCCGAGTGAGCGCCCTGCACGTTCGGGACGTCACTGCGGACGACGTGCCTGCGATCGTCGCGATGCTCGTCGACGACCCGCTCGGAGTCACACGCGAGTCCCCCGACGACCTCACTCCGTACCTCGACGCCGTCGCGGCCATCTCGGCCGACCCGCACAATCGCGTGCTCGTGGCCGAGCGCGACGGCGAGGTGATCGCGACGATGCAGCTCACGTACATCCGCGGACTGGGTCGTCGCGGAGCCTCGCGAGCGCAGATCGAGGCCGTCCGCGTGCGGTCCGACCTGCGCGGCGACGGGCTCGGCTCGCAGCTGATCGTCTGGGCGGTCGACGAGGCGCGGCGCCAGGGCTGCTCCCTGGTCCAGCTCACGTCCGACGCGAGCCGCGAGGGCGCGCACCGCTTCTACGAGCGGCTCGGGTTCACCGCGAGCCACATCGGCTTCAAGCGCACGCTCTGACCCGTCCGCTCTCCCCGGACGTCATACCGAATGTGGCCGAGAGACCTCGACACGTATGACGTCCCGGGGCGAGGGTGCGGGCCTGCCGTCAGAGGGTGCGGAAGTACGGGAGGCGGGCCAGCAGCGCGTCGCCGAGCGCGGTCGCCGTCGTGAGCTGGCCTGCGAGGTCGGGCAGGTCGTCGTACGCGAGCGCGAGCGTCGACTCGCCGAGCATCCGCGCCGTCTCCGTATAGCCCGGATCGCCTCCGGCCGCCTCGGTGACGAGTCGTGCCCCGCCCGCCTCCGCCGCGAAGCGCACCTGGAACCACGACCGTGCCCGCTTCGCCTCGCTCGGCCCCTCCCCTGCGGTCTTGGCGCGCAGCAGCGCCTTGCGCACGGGCGGTATCTGCGCACCCACCACCAGGGCCCCGACACCGACGGCGGCGCCGACGGCCATCGGCAGCCGCCGGAACTGTGCGTAGTGACCGTAAGAGAAGTCGGGCCCGTACGACGGCAGCGCTCGCGCCGACCGGAGCACGACCTGCGGGTCGATGGTCGGCAATGGCAGGGCCCAGCCGGACCCCGACTCGCCCCGCCCCGGCCGCTCCGGGAGGCCACGGATGCGACGTCCTTCGGGACGACCCTCGAGGCGACGGCGCTCCTTCGCGGTCGCCTGCGACGACCGGAACCCGGCGAACGCGCCGAGGGCCGAGTGAGAGGTGCCAGCGGAGACGTCCGCGCTCGCGCGCACGTACCCGCGGATCGCGATCGGTACGTCGGACGGCAGCTGTCTCACGGTGTGCAGGACGCCGATGTCGTGCGGGATCGAGTCGAAGCCGCACGAGTGCACGAGCCGCGCCCCCGTACGCTCGGCCGTCGCGTGGTGCTCGAGCCACATCCGGTCGACGAACTCCGGCTCGCCGGTGAGGTCGCAGTACGCCGTGCCCGCCTCGGCGCACGCGGCGACCACGGGCCCGCCGTGCAGGGCGTACGGGCCGACCGTGGAGGCGAGCACGCGGGTCGACTCCGCGAGGCGACGCAGCGAGGCGGCGTCGGTGACGTCAGCCACCTCGATCGCGGGGACGACTCCGCCGGCCTCCGCGATCCGCGCGGCCACGGTCTCCAACGCGGCCCGATCTCGTCCGGCGATCGCCCAGGTCGCGCCGTCCGGAGCGTGAATGGCGAGGTAGTCCGCCGTCAGGCCGCCGGTGAATCCCGTGGCGCCGAGGAGCGCGAAATCGTAGGTCACGCGAGGAGTCTAGGGGTGTGTCACGGCTCAGTGAGGCACATCGCTACAGGTCACCCGCTCGCGCGGGAGGCCTCCGTGGCGATGAGGACGAGGTCGGAAGCGGCGTCGGAGAGGCGACGCCGTCTCGCCCAGATCGCCGTCAGCGGTCGCCGCATGTCGAGCGCGGCCGGGACGACCACGAGGCGCCCTTGCTCCACCTCGGCTGCCACCGCGCGCCGCGACACGACTGCCGGACCTACCCCCGCGGCGGCGGCACCGAGCAGCGCGCTCGTCGAGCTCGCCTCCAGCACCACGTGCGGCTCCTGCCGCAATGCCCTCTCGAACGTGCTGCGCGTGCCACTGCCCGGCTCCCGCAGGACGTACGCCCCTGCCTGGAGCTCCTCGCGCGTCAACGGTGTGCGCCGCCGTGCCCACGGGTGGGCCGGGGCAACGACCACGGCCAGGCTGTCGTGCCCGACCACCTGGCGCGCAAGGTCGCCTGGGACGTCGGTGGTCTCGACGAATCCGAGGTCGACCTCGCCGCCCCGTACCATCGCCGCCACGGTGTCGCTGTTCACGACGTGCAGCCGCGGGCTCACCTGCGGGCGGCGGGCGCGCAGCTCGGCCAGCCACCGGGGCAGGATCAGTTCGGCGATCGTGAGGCTGGCCGCCACCGCCACTCCCGACCGCCGTTCCTCGCCGAGCGCCAGCAGGCTCGACCGCACGGTGTCGAGCTCGTGGAGCAACGTCCGCGCCCACGACACCACCGCCTCCCCGTCCTCGGTGAGTCGGGACCCGCCAGGCGACCGGTCGAGCACGGAGATCCGCCAGCGCGCCTCGAACTCCCGCAGCCGAGCGCTCGCGGCGGGTTGGGTCATGTCGTGCTCCCGGGCGGCCGCGCCGATGCTGCCGTGCTCCGCGACCCCCACGAGGAGGCGGAGGGTCTGCACGTCGACATCTGGGGTCATCACCTCACCTTATGACCTGGGAGGAAATCGCCCTCTACCGGACAGGTCGTCCCCGCTGGACTCTGGAGACGTGCCTCCCCCGCTCTCCCGTACGGTCCTGGTCACGACGCCCCTGTTCGCGGCCTTCGTGGCGATCCTGCTGAGTGACCTGGTCCCCCTCCTCGGTCCGCTCATGCTCGCGCTCGCGCTGGGAGCGGTCGTCGCCAACGCACCGGCGCTGAGTGAGGCGACGACGCACGCCCTCGCCGACGTCTCCCGTACCTGCCTGCGGCTCGGGATCGTCGTGCTCGGGCTGCGGCTGTCGGTGAGCGACCTGCTCTCCGTCGGCTGGGGCGCCGCGCTCGTGGTGATCGCCACCGTCGCCGTGACGTACGCGGCCACGTGCCGGCTCGGGGATGCGCTCGGCCTCGACCGTGGGCTCGTGACCCTCATCGCGGCGGGATTCTCGGTGTGCGGCGCGGCAGCGATCGCCGCGGTGCAGGACGGCGTCCGCACCCGCCAGCGCAACGTCGCGCTCGCGGTCGCGCTCGTGACGGTCTATGGGACTGCCATGATCGTGCTCCTCCCCCCGGCCGCCCGCCTCCTCGGCTTGTCGACCGAGCAGGCAGCCGTCTGGGCGGGGGCGAGCATCCACGAGGTCGCCCAGGTCGTCGCTACGGGGTCCCTCATCGGCGGCACGCTTGCGGTCGCGCTGGCGACCACGGTCAAGCTCGGACGGGTGGTGACGCTCGCCGGTGTGTACGTGGTGGCAGCGCGGCGTGACGCCGCTGACGGCGCCGGCGAGGCGGGGCCATCGAAGGCGCCGCTGGTGCCGTGGTTCGTCACGGGCTTCGTGCTGGCTGTGCTTCTACGGTCGACCGGCGTGCTCGGCGAGAGCATCCTCGACGTCGGCGACCACCTCGCCACGTTGCTCCTCGGAGCAGGGATGTTCGGCCTCGGGCTGGGCCTGCGGCTGCGTGAGCTCTGGCCGGTCCCGGCACGCGCGCTCGTCCTCGCGACGGCGTCGACCCTCGTGGCGGCCACGACGTCGCTCGTCCTCGTCGTCACCACCTCGCTGGTCGCGTAGGCGGACCCGCTAGCGAGTCTCGGCCGACGACGCGTCAGGAGGCTTTGTCGCGGCGCTCTTCGTCGCGGTGCGGCACGAGCGTCGGGTTGACGTTGTCGAGGACCGTCTCCTTGGTGACGACGACCTTCGCGACGTCGTCGCGGCTCGGCACCTCGTACATGACGTTGAGCAGGACCTCTTCGATGATCGCGCGCAGACCGCGAGCACCGGTGCCACGAAGCAGCGCGAGGTCGGCCATCGCCTCGATCGCATCCTCGGTGAACTCCAGCTCGACGTGATCGATCTCGAAGAGCTTGGCGTACTGCTTGGTGAGCGCGTTCTTGGGCTGCGTGAGGATCTCGACGAGCGCCTCTTTGTCGAGGTTCTCGACGGTCGCGATCACGGGCAGGCGGCCGATGAACTCGGGGATGAGGCCGAACTTGAGCAGGTCCTCGGGCATCAGCTGTGTGAAGACGTGACCGGTGGTCCGCTCCTCACTGCGCTCCTCGCGCTGCGTGTTGAAGCCGAGCGACATCTTGCCGTTGCGGCTCTCGATGATCTGCTCGATGCCGGCGAACGCCCCACCCACGATGAACAGGATGTTGGTCGTGTCGATCTGGATGAACTCCTGGTGCGGGTGCTTGCGCCCGCCCTGCGGAGGCACCGACGCGGTCGTGCCCTCGAGGATCTTGAGCAGCGCCTGCTGCACACCCTCGCCGGAGACGTCACGGGTGATCGACGGGTTCTCGCTCTTGCGGGCGATCTTGTCGACCTCGTCGATGTAGATGATGCCCGTCTCGGCCTTCTTGACGTCGTAGTCGGCGGCCTGGATGAGCTTGAGGAGGATGTTCTCGACGTCCTCGCCGACATAGCCGGCCTCGGTCAGGGCCGTCGCGTCGGCGATCGCGAAGGGGACGTTGAGCATCCGGGCGAGCGTCTGAGCGAGGTAGGTCTTGCCGCAGCCCGTCGGGCCGACGAGGAGGATGTTGGATTTCGCCAGCTCCACCAGGTCGTCTTTGTGGCGACCGGCCGCCGCGCCTGCCTGCACGCGCTTGTAGTGGTTGTAGACGGCCACGGCGAGCGACTTCTTGGCCGCGTCCTGGCCGATCACGTACTGGTTGAGGAACTCGTAGATCTCGCGGGGCTTCGGAAGCTCCTCGAGCGAGACCTCGGACGTCTCCTGCAGCTCGTCCTCGATGATCTCGTTGCAGAGCTCGATGCACTCGTCACAGATGTAGACACCTGGACCCGCGATCAGCTTCTTAACCTGCTTCTGGCTCTTTCCGCAGAACGAGCACTTGAGCAGGTCGCCGCCGTCGATGCGTGCCACCGGTTCCTCACCCTTCGCCGTAGCGGGGCTTCCCCCGCTCGATGTTTCCCTCGACCGTACCCTGTGCCGGGCCGGCATGCGGCCGACCCGGCGTCGGGCGTGTCAGTGGATGGTCAGACCGCCGGGGTCTTCAGGGTCTCCAGGACCTGGTCGACCAGACCGTACTCGACGGCCTGCTGGGCGGTGAGGATCTTGTCGCGCTCGACGTCGCGGCTCACCTCTTCCTTGGGCTTGCCCGACGCCTCGGAGATCATCGTCTCCAGGAGGTCGCGCATGCGCAGGATCTCGTTGGCCGTGATCTCGAGGTCGGAGCTCTGTCCGTACGTGCCCTCGGTGTACGGCTGGTGGATCAGGATGCGGCTGTTGGGCAACGCGAGCCGCTTGCCCGGGGTGCCTGCGGCCAGCAGCACGGCCGCTGCCGAGGCCGCCTGGCCCAGGCACACGGTCTGCACGTCCGGCTTGAGGTAGCGCATCGTGTCGTAGATCGCCGTGAGCGCGGTGAACGAGCCGCCGGGCGAGTTGATGTAGAGCGAGATGTCGCGGTCGGGGTCCATCGACTGCAGGCACAGCAGCTGGGCCATGACCGCGTTGGCGACGTCGTCCGAGATCGGCGTCCCGAGGAAGATGATGCGGTCCTCGAAGAGCTTCGCGTACGGGTCGATGCGGCGGAAGCCGTACGACGTCCGCTCCTCCCACTGAGGGATGTAGTAGTTCATCGACGGGGCGAACTGCTGGTGGGGCATGGTCATGCCGGCTCCTGGGGTCGGGCCGCCGAGGGGCAGCGCGGACGCGGTCACGACGCCTCGCCTCGCGTGACGTCGTTCTCGCGGGCGATCACGTGGTCGATGAAGCCGTAGTCCTTGGCCTGCTCGGCGGTGAACCAGCGGTCACGGTCGGAGTCGCGCTCGATCGCGTCGAGCGTCTGACCGGTGTGCTGGGCCTGGAGCTCGTTGAGCTGCTGCTTGAGGAGCAGGCTCTGCTCGGCCTGGATGCGGATATCGGAGGCGGAGCCGCCGAGGCCGCCGGACGGCTGGTGCATCATGATGCGCGCGTGCGGGAGGGCGTATCGCTTGCCCGGCTCGCCCGCGGCGAGCAGGAACTGCCCCATGGAGGCGGCGAGCCCCATGCCCACGGTGACAACGTCGTTCGAGATGAACTGCATGGTGTCGTAGATCGCCATGCCGGAGTCCACCGAACCGCCGGGAGAGTTGATGTAGAGCCGGATGTCGGCCTTCGGATCCTCGGCGTTGAGCAGCAGCATCTGCGCGCAGATCGCGTTGGCGTTCTGGTCACGCACCTCCGACCCGAGGAAGACGATGCGCTCGCGGAGGAGCCGCTGGTAGATGTGGCCGTCGAGATCGTTCGGGCCGACCTCGCCGCCGGCCATACGAGGAGTCATCTCTGTGTTCACGTCCTCGACCCTAGCGGGGCAGACGGACGAACCCGAGGGGAACCGTCCGATTTCGCTACGGGCGCACAAGCCTGCGCAGGTCAGCGCGAGGCGGCGTCACGCGTCCTGCTCGACGAGGGACTTCATGCGCGCCAGCGTGGCGGCCATGTCGCGCTCGATCTGCTCGGAGAACTCCTCGATCCCGCCGAGGAACCGCCTGACGAGCATCCGAGACATAGGTGTCGACCCGCGCGGCGCCTCACGCCGCTCGACCAGGCGCGTACGCCCGTCGCCCAGGTCGTCGAGCTCGTACGTCCACACCATCCCGTTCTCGGGGACGCGGAACGCGATCGCCCGCTGAGGCTCGTACCGCACGACGACCGACGTCGTCGGCCACACCTTCCAGCCGTACTTGTTGACGTTGAGCGAGCGGGTGCCCACGCCGATCGGGCCGCGGATCAGCATCTTGCGGGTCTGCGGGCTCCACTCCGGCATCCTGCGCAGGTCGGAGACGAGCTCCCAGACGTCGCGGGGCGAGGCGTCGAGCTCGGTGCTGACCTCGAGGAGGTAAGAATCGGTGGAGGCGTGCGTCATGGGTGTCCCTTCGGGGAGGTGGGGGCGGGAGAGGCTGCGGCCGGCGACGGGAGCGCCGAGGGCCGGCCGTTGACCCAGGCGACGAGCAGCTCGCCGACCTGAGGGTGGTTGAGGAGTCCCAGGTGGCCGCCGGCGACACGTGCCGGGTGGGCGTGAGCGATGACCGGATCCCCGGCACCCGGTCGACCGGTGGCGGAGCGCCCGGTGACGACGAGGTCGGTGGTCGCGGCGACGAAGTGGTATGCCGCGTGCGGGAGCGGGGCCGCCGCGATGCGGCCGTCCCCCCAGTGCGCGGTCAGGTCACGGCCGTACCACTCGTCAGGCGAGACGTAGCCGTGGCGCAGGTCGACGATGCCGACCGACCGTATGCCCAGCACCGTCGCGAACGGGAGCGTCTCGGGCACGAGTGCAAGCACGCGTGAGCCGACCTGGACAGCACGCTCGAGCGGGGCACCTAGGTGGGGCGTGCCGAGGCAGACCACGGTCGCCACCCGCGACGTCCACGGGGCACGACGTGCCACCCCGTACGACGTCGCCGCCCGGATCACGAGCCCGCCCATCGAATGCCCCACGAGATGGAGGCGCGCGACCGGGACGGGCCATCCGTCGACGAGCTTGGTCAGGAGGTCGGACAGCTCGGCGCCGTTGTCGGAGACGTGCCGCCCGGTGTTGTAGCGAAGCCGGACCGTCGTGGCGCAGGTGCGCGCGTGAAGCGCCGCCTCGTACGTCGTGCCGCGTCGCTGCGCGCCGAGGTCCCACGAGTCGTCGTTCTCGCCGAGGCCGTGCACGAGGACAACGAGCTCGCTGGTCGCGGCGGGGTACGCCAGGGCGAAGCCGTGCCGCTCGGGCGTCACGTCAACACCGCTGCTCCGTACGGACATGGCGAGCGCGTACAGGTCGTGGCGTGCCTCGAGACGGTCGCCGACGAGACCGTTGACCGCCGAGCGCAGCAAGCGAGTGCGCGGTGTGCGCTCGACCGGCGTACCGAGCCCGCGATCGGCGAGGTGGCGCAGTCCCGCGCTCGCTCCACGGAGGCCTTGGGAGACGCCGGTGTAGGCGAGCGCGGCCACCGCGTCGTGGACCAGCCGAGGGCCACGTCCGCCGACCACCGCTCCGAACGCCCGGCGCGCCACCGCACGGTGCACCTCGCGGACGCACGGCACGACGACCTCGTCGGCGTACGACAGCGCGAGCGCAGCGGTGTGCCCGGTGCGGGGCGGCGCCATCGTCATGACCACATACTGACGGTATCCGGACCTTCGCCGCTACCCGCCTCGCACGCGGGACGACGAAGGCCCCGTCCCGCAGCGGCGGAAGGGGGCCTTCGTACGAACCTGGCGCAGATCAGGCGTCGGCGGACTCGGTCTCGTCGGCCTCGTCGATGCTGCCGTCGCCACGGAGATTCTTGAGATCGACGACGTTGCCCGACTCGTCCTTGACGGTCGCGTCCTCGACGAGCGTGGCCAGCGCCTTGCCGCGCACGATCTCGGCGACCAGCTCCGGGATGTGGTTGTGCTCGACCATGTGCTGCATGAACGACTGCGGGTCCTCGCCGGACTGCTGGGCGCGACGCAGCATGTGCTCGGTCAGCTCGTCCTGCTCGATCCCGACCTCCGAGTCGGTCGCGATCTGGTCGAGGAGGAACTGCGCGACGAGCGAGTCGCGCACACGCTTCTCAAGATCGGCCTCGAACTCGTCGATGGTCTGCTCCTCGGTGTCGAGGTAGGCCTCCATCGTCATGCCGGCGTACGCGAGCTGCTGCTCGATCTGCTGGCGACGGCTCGCGATCTCGGCCTCGACGACGGCCTCGGGCAGCGGGACGTCGATCTTCTCGACGGCTGCCTCGAGCACAGCGTCGCGTGCCTCGGCGGCCTGCTCGATGCGCTTGCCGCGGGTGAGCTTCTCAGCGATGTCCGTACGCAGCTCGTCGACGGTGTCGAACTCCGACGCGGTCTGAGCGAAGTCGTCGTCGAGCTCGGGGAGCTCCTGCTCCTTGACCGTGGTCAGGGTGACGTCGACGTCGACGTCCTCGCCCTTGAGGTCGCCACCGGCGAGCTGGGTCTGGAACGTCTTGGACTCCCCGGCGGACATGCCGGTCACGGCGTCGTCGAGCCCGTCGAGCATCGAGTCCTTGCCGACCTGGTAGACGATGCCGTTGGCCTGCGCGGCCTCGATCTTCTCGCCGTCCTTGCTGGCCGACAGGTCGATCGTGACGAAGTCGCCCTCGGCGGCCGGGCGGTCGACCTCGGTCAGGGTGGCGAAACGCTCGCGCAGCGCCTGGACCTGCTCGTCGACGTCGCTGTCCTCGACCTTGACGTCGGGAACGCTGACCTCGATGTCGCTCAGGTCGGGGGTCTCGAACTCCGGGCGGATGTCCACCTCGACGGTGAACTCGACGAGGTCGCCGTCCTCGAGGCGGGTCACATCGACCTCGGGCTGTCCGAGCGGCTGAAGCTCGGCCTCGGCGACGGCCTGCGAGTAGATGCCCGGGAGGGCGTCGTTGATGGCCTGGTCGAGGATCGTCCCGCGACCCACGCGCTGGTCGACGACCTTCGCAGGGACCTTGCCGCGGCGGAAGCCCGGCACAGAGATCTGCGACCCCACGGCCTTGTACGCCTTGTCGAGAGCCGGCTTCAGCTCATCGAAGGGCACCTCGATGGTCAGCTTGACCCGGGTGGGGCTCAGTGTCTCCTGGGCACTCTTCACGAGTACGTTCTCCTTGGTCGTCGTGCAAGATCGTCACCGCTGTGGTGACGTGTCATCGGCAGTCGGGATGACAGGATTTGAACCTGCGACCCTCCGCTCCCAAAGCGGATGCGCTACCAAGCTGCGCTACATCCCGGTACGCACCGTTTGGGCGGTGCGGGCGCCCGAACCACTGTAGTAGACGATGGCGGACGACCCCGAATCGCGGGCATCCTCACCGTCCGCTCCACCTGGTCGCCCCCGTCGCGGATCGGCAGGGCAAGTGTGGCATCATGGTCGCGGTTGACCGCAGGGCGTACGGCCATGCGGCACAGCGCGCGGACGTAGCTCAATGGTAGAGCCTCAGTCTTCCAAACTGATTACGCGGGTTCGATTCCCGTCGTCCGCTCCAGCACGCCCCCGAGCCACGCCGCCCGGCCCGAGCCGAGCAGCGTGGTCGCAGGTCAGAGCTTCGGCGTTCCGGCCAGGCCCCAGGTCTGGTTGCCCAGGCCGTCGTCGTTGACGTTGTACGTGACCGTGCCGTCGGCGGTGTTGCCCGAGATGCCGGTGTACGGTCCGAGCGAGCACGTGTACGAGCCCGTCGTGCTGTTGATGTTGGTGACCTCGCAGGTCTTGGACTTGATGATCGAGTCGTTCTGCTCGATCCGCACCTGCACGGCGAACTTCTCGAACTTGCCCGATCCCGACTCGCCCCAGCTGACCTTCGCGTAGGCGCTCTTGATCTCCGAGCTCCCGCCGGAGCCGCCCCAGTTCCTCATCAGGCACAGCTCGACCTTGACGTCGGCGTTGTACCCGTTGGTCGGGAACTCCTTCGCGCTGGTCTTGCACCGGTAGTCGGTGGCGTTCGCCGGGCTCGCGAACGCACCGACGCCACCCGCGGTGACGGCAGCGACGGCTGTCGCCGAGGCCAGCGTGCGTACCAAGGTCTTCCTCATGGACGGTCCCCTCCTATCGGAAGCCGGCCAGGACCGACCGGCCATCCCGACCCTAGGGACCCTCACGGAGGACCTCAATCGATTTCTCCGCGCCCAGTGAATTGGGGCCCGCTATGTCCGTCCTGGCAGCGTTAACGCACATGTCATGTCGGGCTAACCGCTCGGATTCCTCGACCGCCTAGCGTGGAACGTGTCGTTTCCGGTGATCACGCATCACCAACACGGCACTCACAACGCGGCGCCTGGCCCGCTCGACAGGGAAGGCGGACCAGGTGCCGCGTCGGGACGACCCAGGGGGATCGATGAGACCGCTCAGCTTCGCATGGCAGTTCGCCGCTTCAGGACTCGCTCGCCTCGCCTCGACGGACGTGTCGTGCGCCAACGCCCTCCACTCCGCCAACGAGCTCACCGCCGCACGCCGCGAACGCGAGGAGATCAGCGCGATGCTGGCCTCGCGAGCCCTCCCCGACCTGAGCTGACCGGCGTACGGCACCTTCCATCCGCCTGCCCCGGGACGTCATACGTTCCGCGGGTCGGGACCCACGATTTGTATGACGTCCCGGGGCGGGACGGGGCGGGCGGTGTCGCCTCAGGGGCTGACCGGAGTACGGCGGCGGCTTCGCGGCTGGCAACGAGGGCACCAGAACAGGTTGCGCCCGGCCAGCACCTCCGTACGCACCGGCGTCCCGCACACGAGACAGGGCATGTGCGTCCGCCGGTAGACATAGACCTCTCCCCCATGGTCGTCCTTGCGCGGCGCGCGCCCCATCGCCTCCGGCTCGTGCTCGGGCCGTACGGTGTCGATGCGGTTGTGCGTGACCCCGTACGCCATGAGCCCGACGAGGTCGCCCCACATCGCGTCCCACTCGGCCCGCCGGAGGAACCGTCCCTCCATGAAGGGGTCGAGGCCGTGCCGGAACAGCACCTCCGCGCGATAGACGTTGCCGACGCCTGCCAGGACCGACTGGTCCATGAGCAGCGCCCCGATCGTGATCTTCGAGCGGTTGATCCGGCGCCAGGCACGCTCGGGATCGGCGTCGTCGCGCAGCGGGTCGGGGCCGAGTTTGGCGAGGTAGGCGGCCTTCTCGTCCGGCGTGATCAGCGTGCACACCGTCGCGCCCCGCAGGTCGGCCCACGCCCGTACGGACTCCAGACGCCAGCGCACCTGCCCCACCACCGGGCGGGCCGAGAGGTCACCGATCGCGCTCGGGTCGGGCAGCCCGGAATGGATCGCGAGGCCCCCGATCAGCCCGAGGTGGATGCGGACCTGCTCCTCGAGCCCGGCGAACCGGACGAAGAGCTGCTTGCCGTACGCCTCCGCGCCCTCCATGACCCGCGAGCCGATCCGCGCGGCGCCCTCGGCGAAGCGTCCCTGCGGGCTCGATGACCAGGTCCTGTCACCGCCGAAGGCCGCATCGAGGTCGAGCGCGAGCCGGTGGAGGGTGTGTCCCTCGGGCACGCCTCAGAAGTCCTCTCGCCGCTCGGCGACCTCGGTGCCGCGCGACTCCTCGTACGCAGCGAGCAGCGAGATCCGGCGAGCGTGGCGCTCGACTCCGCTGAACGGCGTCGCGAGGAACGCCTCGACGATCGTGGTCGCCTCCTCGGTGGAGTGCATGCGGGCGCCGATGCCGACGACGTTGGCGTTGTTGTGCTCGCGGGCGAGCTGCGCCGTCTCGAGCGACCACGCGAGCGCCGCACGCACGCCGTCGACCTTGTTCGCGGCGATCTGCTCGCCGTTGCCGGAACCACCGATCACGACGCCCAGGCTGCCCAGGTCGGCGACGACGGCCTCGCCGGCGGCGAAGCAGAACGGCGGGTAGTCGTCCTCGGCGTCGTACGTGGCGGGACCGTGGTCCACGACGTCGTGCCCCTGATCGCGCAGGTGGGTCAGGAGGTGGTTCTTGAGCTCGAAGCCGGCGTGGTCGCAACCGAGGTGAACGCGCATGACGTCATTGTCCCAGCGTCGCTGCCAGGTCGCGCAACGTGCCCGAGACGAGCCGCACGGCCGACCGCGACTCGGCGAACTCCCACGGCCGGCGCCAGAAGCCGTGGGCCATCCCGAGCGCCCGCCAGGCGACGGTCGGGACGCCGGCATCGGTCAACCGCGCTGCATACGCCTCGGCCTCGTCGCGCACCAGGTCGTGCTCGGCGGTGATCACGAGGGTGGGCGGCTGTCCGGCAAGGTCGGGGGCGAGGAGCGGCGAGGCCTCGGGGTTGCGCTTGGCCTCGTCGGTGGGGGCGTACTGGTCCCAATACCAGTCCATGTCCGACGTCACGAAGTCGTAAGCGCCGCTCCCCTCCTCGCGCCGCGACACCGTGTCAGCGAAGGCGTCGACCGGCGGGTAGACGAGCACCTGGTACGCCAGCGCCTCCGGATCGCGGACGGACAGCCCGGCGATCATGTTGGCTCCGGAGGAGTCGCCGATCCCCGCGATCAGGGAGGTGTCGAGCTCGTACTCGTCGCCGTGCGCGCGCAACCAGGCGAGGGCGGTCGCGACGTCGTCGAGCGGCGCGGGGTATGGGGCCTCGGGGGCTCGGCGGTAGTCCACGGACAGCAGCGCCCAGCCGGTCGCGTTCGCCAGGTAGCGACAGAACGCGTCGTGGGTCTCCAGGTCGTGGAACACCCAGCCGCCGCCGTGGACGTACAGGAGGACCGGGACGTCGTCCTCCGGCCGGTAGAGGCGCACCGGCACCCCGTCCGCGTCGAGGTCGGCGACGTGCGCGACGTCGATGCGGATCGAGTCCGCGAGGGCCTCGGCACGGTCGGCGGCACGCTCTGCGGCGATGTCGTGGTCCATGCCGAGGACCCTAGCGCCTGCACTTTCCGTTGGCCCCCACGGAAAGTGGTCGGGGCGGAGCGGAGGCGGGTGGACCTCAGTCGAAGATCGGCTCGCGCGTCCGGGTGCGCTTGATCTCGAAGAAGCCGTCCGTCCCGGCGACGAGGAGGCAGCCGTCCCACAGCCGGCCCGCAGCCTCGCCCTTCGGCGCAGGCGACACGACCGGACCGAAGAACGCGATGCCGTTCACCGCGATGACGGGCGTGCCCACATCCGTACCGACGAGCTCCATCGCCCGCTCGTGAGAGGCCCGCAGGGCGTCGTCGTACGCGTCGGTGTCGGCGGCCTCGACCAGCTCGGGCTCCAGCCCGACCTCCTCCAGCGCCTCGGCGAGCACGGTCGCGTCGAGCGGACGGCCGCCGGGGTGCACGCGGGTGCCGATCGCGGTGTAGAGGTCGCGCAGGACGTGCGCACCGTGCTTCTGGGCGGCCGCCGTCGCGACGCGCACCGGGCCCCACCCGCGGTCGAGCATCTCGCGGTAGCGCTCGGGGAGGTCCTCGGCGTTCTCGTTGAGGACCGACAGGCTCATGACGTGGAAGCGGACCTCCACGTCGCGGACCTGCTCGACCTCGAGCAGCCAGCGCGACGTCATCCAGGCCCAGGGGCACAGCGGATCGAACCACATGTCAACGGTGTCGGACATGCTCACCTCTCGTCGGGGGTGTCGGCGAAACGCCGACGGATCGGAAGTCTCGCAGATCACAACAACGGACGACCGGCGTGCATTTCCTCGACCAGCGAGAAGGCGACAGGTTGGAGGTCACCGCCGTGGCGGCGGGCGACCTCACGCTGTCGCTGGTACGAGGCTCCGCCCTCGAGGATCGTCTCGATGTCGGCCAGCTCCGCAGCGCATCCCAGGCGCTCCGCGACAGGCTCGAGGAGGCGCAGCAGCCGTCGTACGTCCGTCGTGACGAGGTCCTCGTCGCCCTTCGCGTCGAGGATGAGGATCGCATCCATCCCGTACCGGGCCGAGCGCCACTTGTTCTCCTGGAGGAACCACTGCGGCAGGTCGGGCAGATCGCGGCCAGCATCGAGCTCGGACGAGAAGTGCTCGACGAGGCACTGCGTGAGCGCCGCGATCGCGAGCAGTTCGGAGAGCGCCGGCGTGCCGTCGCAGATCCGGACCTCCAGCGTGCCGAAGCGCGGCGACGGCCGGATGTCCCATCGAACCTCGGAGAAGTCATCGATGACGCCGGTGTGGAGCATGTCGTCGGTGTAGCGCTCGAGGTCGGACCACTCCTCGAGCCGGAACGGCAGTCCGGCCGTCGGCAGCTGCTGGAACATCAGCGCGCGGTTGGACGCGTACCCGGTGTCCTTGCCGCCCCAGAACGGCGACGATGCCGACAGCGCCTGGAGGTGGCCGAAGTAGGCGAGGACGGCCCGCATGATCGGGAGCACCTTGGCGCGGTCCTCGATGCCGACGTGGACGTGGACGCCGTAGATGAGCATCTGGCGGCCCCACCACTGCGTACGGTCGATGAGCGTGTTGTAACGCTCCTTGTCGGTGACCTTCTGGTGGTCCCACTGTGCGAACGGGTGCGTGCCCGCACACATCAGCTCGACGCGCAGCGGGCCCGTGACGTCGCGCACCTCGTCGATGCTGCGGCGCAGGTCACGGCCGGCATCAGCGATCCGCTCGTGGACGCCGGAGACGATCTCGACGGTGTTGAGCAGCAGCTCCTGGTGGACGTGCGGGTGCGGCGTCCCGTCAGGACCGGCCAGTGCGTCGAGCACCGTACGGGCGACCTGGCGGAGGTCGCCGGTGTCGGCGTCGACGAGCGCGAGCTCCCACTCGATGCCGACCGTGGAACGTCGCGACGTCGCGAAGGGCAGGGCCATGGCTCCATCCTGCCCGAGCCGGCCGTCAGGATCTCGTCGTCAGGACCGCTGTGACGGGTCCCACGGCGCGGGGCGTACGACGGCGACCCACACGGCGAACGCGAGAAGGGCGACGCCGACCAGGATGTCGACGACCACGTGGGTCTGGCGCCACCACACCATGTCGGTCGCCCCCTCGACCGTGTAGTGGCCGATGCCGATGAGGCCGCTGACCGAGTAGAACGCGAGTCCGACGACGCACGCGGCGCGCCGGTGGCGGAAGAACGCGATCACCCCGAGGACTCCGCACAGGGTGAAGACGAACCACGACGCCGCGATCACCTCCGCCGACGGCGCCGGCAGCCCGTCCGAGCCCGGTTGGGGGTATGAGGAGTAGTTCGCGACGTTGTCGATGTAGTGGATCACCGAGACCACGAGCGCGGCACCGACGAGCCAGAGGAGGACCGTGGCGCCGCGAGGGCGGTTGCGCGTGGCGGTGTCGACGGACATGCGAGCGACGCTAGTGCGCCGCGGGGTCACTCACAGCGTGTAGTCGAGCACGAACCCGTACCCGTCGTCGCTGTGACCCCCGAGGGTGATCGTCGCCTCGCCACGCAGCGACTCGAGCGCCCCGGTCCCCATGCCCTCGACCACCTCGACGGCGTCGGCGACGTCCATCTCGTGGTGGGAACCACGGTGCAGGAGCACACACGTGCCTTCGGCGCCGCCGATCGAGCCGGTGAAGCGCTCGACGGCGAGGACGGGCGCATCGCCCTGCTTGTACGTCATCAGGTAGTGAACGACGCCTTCTCCCTCGATGTCGCCGGAGTAGGTGTAGCGGACGGTGGCGCGGGTGATGCCGCGGTCGGGGTAGTAGGTGCCGTTCCGCTCGGCCCCGGTCCCGTCGATGTCCTCGACGACCGACTCCTCCCAGCCCGCGACGGTGAACGTGGTCTCTGCCTTCTTGTCGTGTGTCATGCCTACCATGCTCGTCGCGGAGCGCATGGCAGGTCTTGTACGAACGCGACATGCCTAGGCTGAGGGCATGCACGACCCCGGGGGGTATCCGCAGGCGATCGTCGGGCGTGCCGAGCCGATCGGCGTACGCCGGATCGAGTCGGCGTCGCCGGGTGTCGACTATCTCTGGCGTGTGCGCTGGGACATCGCCGAGCCGTACGAGCAGGCGGTCGTCCCGCAGCCGCGTGTACACCTCGCAGCCGAGGACGGGCGGCTGCTCGTGCACGGCGTCACCCGGCGGCCGTTCTCGCGACGGCTCGTCGGACGCGGGCACGTGCTCGGGGCGTCGTTCCTGCCCGGCGGGTTCCACGGCCGTCTGCGAGGGCCGGTAGGCGGGTTGTCAGACGTGGTCCGGCCCGCCGGCGAGGTGCTCGGTGTCGACGACCGCCCGTACGCCGCGCGCATCCTCACACCCGACGCGACGGACGAGGCGATGGTCGACGTGCTGACGGGCTATCTGGCCGAGGTCGGGTACGAAGCTGATCCTCGGGCGGAGGAGGTCGGGTCCCTCGTCACGGAGGCAGAGCGTGACCGGACGCTCGTGCGCGCTGACGCGTTGGCGGCACGAGGTGGCGTGAGCCTGCGGACGCTGCAGCGCGAGTTCGCGACGTACGTCGGCATCGGACCCAAGTGGGTGCTGCAGCGGTTCCGGCTGCTCGACGCCGCCGCGGCAGCGCGCTCGGGCGAGGCCGTGGACTGGGCCGCGCTCGCGGTCGCGCTCGGCTTCACCGACCAGGCCCACCTCGTACGGCGTTTCACCGAGGTCGTCGGCACGCCTCCCGCGACGTACGCCCGCGAGGTGGGCGACCCCGCCGGTTGAGCCTGTCGCCCCCCGCTCGTGGCCCCTGGGACCAGCCCAATGACAGGATGGACCCCATGCCAGGAACCAACCTCACGCGCAACGAAGCGCAGGAGCGGGCTGCGCTCCTCGACGTCCACCACTACGCCGTCGACCTCGATCTGACCGTCTCCGACACCGAGTTCGCGTCGACCACCGTCGTCCGGTTCTCGAGCAACCAGGCGGGCGCGTCGACGTTCGCGGACCTGGTCGAGGCACGCGAGCCCAAGATCTGGCTCAACGGCACCGAGATCGACGCGTCGGCGTACGAGGACCACCGCATCGCGCTCACCGCTCTCGTCGAGGGCGAGAACGAGCTGCGGGTCGAGACACGGCTCCCCTACTCCCGTACGGGCGAGGGCCTGCACCGCTTCGTCGACCCGGCCGACGACCGCCTCTATCTCTACACGCAGTTCGAGGTGCCCGACGCCCGCCGCGTGTACGCGACGTTCGAGCAGCCGGACCTCAAGGCAACCTTCACGTTCACGATCGACGCGCCGAGCGGCTGGACCGTCGTCTCGAACTCCCCCACCCCCGAGCCGACCTCGGTCCGCGACGGGGTCGACCGCTGGGCATTCGCCGAGACCAAGCGCATGTCGACCTACATCACCGCGCTGATCGCCGGCGAGTACGAGACGATCACCGACACCTACAAGGGTGAGTACGGCACGATCCCGCTGGGCATCCAGGTCCGCAAGAGCCTGCGCGAGCACGTCGACGCCGACGAGATCTTCGAGATCACCAAGCAGGGCTTCGGGTTCTTCGAGGGTGCCTTCGAGATGGGCTACCCGTTCGGCAAGTACGACCAGGCGTTCGTGCCGGAGTACAACATGGGCGCGATGGAGAACGCCGGCGCGGTGACGTACCGCGACGAGTACATCTTCCGCAGCCGCCAGACCCACGCCGCGTACGAGAGCCGCGCCAACACGATCCTCCACGAGATGGCGCACATGTGGTTCGGCGACCTCGTGACGATGAAGTGGTGGGACGACCTCTGGCTCAACGAGTCGTTCGCGGAGTTCGCCTCGCACCACGCCGAGGTCAACGCCACGAAGTACACCGGCGCCTGGACCGGCTTCACCAACCAGCGCAAGAACTGGGCGTACCGCCAGGACCAGCTGCCCTCGACGCACCCGATCGCGGCCGACAACTACGACCTGCACGCGGTCGAGGCGAACTTCGACGGCATCACGTACGCCAAGGGGGCCTCGACGCTCAAGCAGCTCGTCGCGTGGGTCGGCGAGAAGGACTTCTTCGCCGGTCTGCGGGCGTACTTCGCCAAGCACGCCTACGGCAACACCGAGCTCAAGGACCTGCTGGCCGAGCTCGAGACGGCGTCCGGCCGCGAGCTGACCACGTGGGCGCAAGAGTGGCTGCAGACCTCCGGCGTCAACACGCTGCGTCCGCGCTTCGTCGTCGACGCGAGCGGCGGGTTCACGTCGTTCGCGGTCGAGCAGACCGCCATCGAGGCGTACCCCACGCTGCGCCGTCACCGCATCGCGATCGGCCTCTACGACTACACCGATGCCGGCCTCGTGCGCCGCACCCGTGTCGAGACCGACATCGAGGGAGCGCTCACCGAGGTCGACGCGCTGATCGGTCAGAAGCAGCCCGACCTGGTGCTGCTCAACGACGACGACCTGACGTACGCCAAGATCCGCCTCGACGAGCAGTCCCTCCAGACACTCACGACCTCGATCGCCGACATCGACGACTCGCTGGCGCGCGCGCTGTGCTGGGGTGCCGCGTGGGACATGCTCCGCGACGCCGAGCTGCCCGCCCGCCAGTTCGTGCCGATCGTGCTCGCCGGCGTCGGCACCGAGTCCGACCTGACGGCGGTGCAGACGCTGCTGCGCCAGGGCGCCTCGGCCGTCTCGCTGTTCTCGGCGCCTGACAACCGCGACGCTCTCGCCGCACAGTGGGAGCGGGGTGTGCGTGCGCTGCTCGACGCCGCCGCGCCGGGGTCGGACCACCAGCTCGCCTTCGTCCGCGCGTACGCCGGCGCTGCCGAGTCCGACGACGCGATCGCGTACGTCAAGGGGCTGCTCGACGGCTCCGTGACGCCCGAGGGTCTCGCCGTCGACACCGACCTGCGCTGGACCCTGGTCGCCGGGCTCGCCCGTGCGGGCGCCTTCGGCGATGCCGAGATCGACGCCGAGCTCGCGCGCGACAACACCATCTCCGGCCAGGAGAACGCCTCCGGCGCGCGCGCTGGCCGTCCGGACGCCGCCGCGAAGGAGGTCGCGTGGGACGCGGTCGTCGTCCGCGACGACTTGCCGAACGAGACGCAGCGCAGCATCGCTCGCGCCTTCCAGCAGCCCGGACAGGCCGAGCTGCTGCAGCCGTACGTCGACCGCTACCTCGAGACCGCTCGTACGGTCATCGAGAAGGGCGTGTGGCGTGCCTCGGAGATCCTCGAGAGCTTCTTCCCTCGGGCCAACCCGTCCGCGGAGAACCTCGCGACGATCGACGCGTGGCTCGCGGCAGAGGTCGATCTCGACGCGACAACTCGCCGGTACGTGAGCGAGGGCCGTTCGGACCTCGCCCGCGCCCTCGCCGCCCAGGAGCGCGACGCCGCGGTCTGACCCTGGCCGCCCCACGATTTGACCGCCTATCCACCTTGGTCCGACCGAATGCGGTGGATAACCGGTCAAATCGTGGGGCGCGCGCGTACGGGACCCTCAGGCCTCGATGTCGACGTCCTTGGTCTCCTTGCCGACACGAGCGCGGTCAGGGTGAGCCCGCCCATCACGGCCAGGTAGACGCCCACCCAGAACGGGCTGCCGACCGGTGACGCATGAGCCGGCGGGTGCGCCTCGGAGGCATGCGACCGGAGATGCGATCGTGATGCACCGGCGACCGTACGCCTGTGACCGAGGCCGCAGTCCACCCAGGTGGGCCCGCAGGAGGGCGTACGGTCAGCGCGCCGGGCCGCGCAGACCGGCCGCGACGAGGGCGCGCTGAATCGTACGGTCGCGCTCGAGCGGATCCGGGATGAAGCTGATGTCGCGCAGTCCCTGGGCCTGCGCGGCAGATTCGAAGACGAAGTGTCCGTAGCCCAAGATCCGTCCCAGCAGCGTGCGCTCGACCGTGATGTCGAGGATTCGGGCCATCGGCATCGTCGCGACCTTCACCTCGAAGACCCCTCGGATCTTGAGCACGCGATGGTTGGTGATGACGAAGACGTCGAGGTGCTGCTCGGAGGCCCTGAACATGCCGAACCCGATGATCCCCACCCCCACCAGCGCAAGCACCCCGGCGACCGAGATCGGCAGCAGCGGAAACATCGCGATGAGCAGCACCCCGCCAGACACGATCGCGTACGGCATCACGAAGACGACCCAGTGGTGGCGGACGACGTCCTTGACTCGTTCGCCGTCGTCGAGGAGCAGGAGCTTGCCGATGTTGCGATCGGGTACCAGCCTCAGGACCCTGCGCAGCACGACATTCCCCCCGTCAGGTCAGCAGTGATTGGAGGAAGGACGCGAGCTGGCCGAGGGCGTCGGTGATCCACCCGAAGATCAGCTCGACGGTGTCGGCAGCCCCCGTGGGATTTGTGAGCAGGAAGTAGACCACGAAGATCACCACGACGACGCTGATCGCCTTTTTCACCACGGCTGCCTTTCTCGGGGGCAGAAAGCTGCGGGCACACTCTCGGATGTTTATAGCGGAAAGGACTGGGCGCTGTCGCCAGGCGCGCCGTGATCAGCGTCACAGGCTGTCGAGGAGCCGCCTCGACGCCGTGAAAGGGTCGCTCTTGCCGGCGACGACATCGGCCGCGAGGGCGTCGATCCGGTGGTCCCCGTGGAGGGCCGCGAACCGCGTCCGCAGCTCGGTCGTCGCGAGGTTCTCGATCTCGTCGCGGGTGCGCCGCTGGCGTCGCCGCACGAGCTCGCCGCTGGTGCGCAGGTGCGAGAAGTGGGCGTCGAGCGAGGCCACGACCTCGTCGATCCCTTCCTCGCGGTACGCGACGGTGAGCACGATCGGGGGTTTCCACGCCGCGTCGGGACGGTCGGTCAGCGAGAGCATCCCTCGCAGCTCGCGGCGTACCTGCCGTGCACCGTCCCGGTCAGCCTTGTTGACGACGTAGACGTCGCCGATCTCCAGGATCCCGGCCTTCGCCGCCTGGATGCCGTCGCCCATCCCTGGCGCGAGCAGCACGACGGTCGTGTCGGCGAGCCCGGCGACCTCGATCTCGGACTGCCCGACACCGACGGTCTCGACGAGGATCACGTCGCACCCTGCGGCATCGAGGACACGCAGCGCCTGCGGGGCGGCCCAGGCGAGCCCACCGAGGTGGCCGCGGGTCGCCATCGAGCGGATGAAGACGCCGGGGTCTCCCGCATGGTCCTGCATCCTGATCCGGTCGCCCAGCAGCGCGCCTCCGGAGAACGGCGACGACGGGTCGACCGCGAGGACGCCGACCTTGCGGCCCTGCGCTCGGAGCGCGGCGACGAGCGCACCCGTCGTCGTCGACTTCCCGACCCCGGGCGAGCCGGTCAGACCGATGATCTGCGCATGCCCCGCGTGCGGCGCGAGAGCCGCGCTGACCTCGGGGAGCAGCGGCGACGCATCCTCGACGAGTGAGATCAGGCGCGCGACCGCACGCGCGTCGCCGCCGGTGGCTCGTCCGACGAGCTCACCGACGGCGACGGAACGACGTGCCATCAGGATCGCGTCCGCGTCCTGCGGCGCACCGAAGGACGGGTCACTGCTGCGGGACGCGCACGATCAGGGCGTCGCCCTGACCGCCGCCGCCGCACAGCGCCGCCGCTCCGACGCCGCCACCACGGCGCGCCAGCTCGAGCGCGAGGTGGAGGACGATGCGTGCACCGCTCATGCCGATCGGGTGCCCGAGCGAGATCGCGCCGCCGTTGACGTTGACCTTGTCCTCGTCGATGCCGAGGGCACGCTGGCTGGCGATACCGACGGCGGCGAAGGCCTCGTTGACCTCGACGAGATCGAGGTCGGCGGGCGCGATGCCCTCCTTCTCGCACGCCTTGACGATCGCGTTGGCAGGCTGGAGCTGCAGCGTCGAGTCGGGGCCGGCGACGGTCGCGGCGGCGCCGATCTCGGCGATCCAGGTCAGACCGAGCTCCTCGGCCTTCTCCTTGGCCATGACGACGACCGCGCAGGCGCCGTCGGAGATCTGCGAGGCGGTGCCGGCGGTGATCGTCCCCTCCTTGGCGAAGGCCGGGCGCAGCTTGGCGAGCGACTCGGGAGTCGTGTCCCCACGGACACCCTCGTCGGCCGAGACGGTCACCGTCTCGCGGCGTCCGGCGATCTCGACCGGCACGATCTCGTCGTCGAAGAGGCCGTTCTTCTGCGCGGCGGCCGCGAGCTGGTGCGAACGCGCGCCGAACGCGTCCTGCTCCTCACGCGAGAGCGCATCGACATCGGCGTTGCGGCCCTCGGTGAGCTTGCCCATCGCCTGGTCGGTCAGCGCGTCCCACAGGCCGTCGTACTCCATGTGGTCGAGCATCGTCGTCGCGCCGTACTTGAAGCCCTCGCGTGAGCCCTTGAGCAGGTGCGGCGCCTGGGTCATCGACTCCTGGCCGCCCGCGACGACGACGTCGAACTCGCCCGCGCGAATCAGCTGGTCGGCGGTGGCGATCGCACTGATGCCCGAAAGGCACACCTTGTTGATCGTGACAGAGGGGACGTCCAGCGGGATGCCGCCCTTGTACGCCGCCTGGCGTGCAGGCATCTGGCCGGCGCCGGCGCTGAGGACCTGGCCCATGATCACGTAGTCGACCTGCTCGCCGGTGATCCCAGCCTTCTCCAGCGCCCCCTTGATGGCGACGCCGCCGAGGTCGGCTGCCGACTGGGACTTCAGGCCCCCGAGGAGCCGACCGATCGGGGTGCGCGCCCCCGCGACGATGACGGACTGACGAGACATGGGATCTCCTTACGAAGCGCGACTGCGCGATGTCTGCGGCCGAGACGGCGTGCTCTGGTGGGGTGCACGATACCCGCCCGTAACATCGGCTACCCCCTCGGTGAGGAAGGTCACAGGCTGGACGGCCAGGCGCCGCGCGGGGCCCTCGTGTCCTATCGTGCCCCGCATGGTTCCCGAACACCTCCTCATCGCCATCGACCACGTCGGCATCGCCGTGCCCGACCTCGACGAGGCCCTCGAGTTCTACGCGAACGTCTTCGGCCTGCACTCGGTGCACGAGGAGATCAACGAGGAGCAGGGGGTGCGTGAGGCGATGCTCGCCATCGGCGACACCGACCAGCGCATCCAGCTCCTCGCGCCGCTCTCCGACGAGTCGACGATCGCCAAGTTCCTCACCCGCAACGGGCCGGGCATCCAGCAGCTCGCCTACCGGGTGACCGACATCGAGGCGGTCGCCCAGACCCTGCGCGACCGCGGGATGCGCCTGCTGTACGACCAGCCGCGCCGCGGCACGTCCGACAGCCGCGTGAACTTCGTCCACCCGAAGGACGCCGGCGGCATCCTCGTCGAGCTCGTCGAGCCGGCCAAGACCGACACCGCCCACTGACGCTCCGCCGTCATCTCAGGCCCAGCGCAGCGTGACCCTCTGACCGGGGCGCGCCTGCGCGGCACGGTCGACGTCGGCGTCGGTCACGACAGCGACCACCGGATATCCCCCGGTGACCGGGTGGTCAGCGAGGAACACCACCGGCTGGCCGCTCGGCGGCACCTGGACCGCCCCGCGGTACGCACCCTCCGAGGGCATCGCCGTGTGCGGGTCTCGCAGCGTCAGCGCACGGCCGTCGAGCCGCATCCCGACGCGGTCGGCAGCGGGCGAGACGGTCCACGCCGCGGCGACGAGCGCGTCGGGGTCGCGCACCATCTCGTCTCGCGGGCCTCGGACCACCCGCAGGACGATCTCCTCGTACGCACGCTGCGGCACCGCGTCCACGCGCGGGTACGCCTGCGGGGGCGGACCGACCGGCAGCACCGTGCCGGGCGCCAGCGGCTCCGGGCCGATCCCCGCGAGCACGTCGCGGCTCCGTGACCCCAGGACCGGGGGGACGTCGACACCGCCACGGACCCCGACGTACGACCGGAGCCCGCTGGTCGGCGTCCCGAGCCGGACGGTCTCTCCGGAACGGACCCGCACGGGGGCGTACGGTGCGGCAGCGCGGCGCCCGACCGTGAGCGGGACGGGTGCGCCGGTCACGGCCACCCACGCGTCGCCTCCTCGTACGACGAGCGCGAGCCCTCCGAGGGTCACCTCGATCGCGGCCAGCTCCTCGCCGTTGCCGAGCAGCCGGTTGGCCAGGCGCAGCGCGCTGCGGTCGGCCGCTCCCGAACGGCCCACGCCGATCGCGGCGTGCCCGGGGCGCCCGAGGTCCTCGACGAGAGCGAGAGGGCCGCTGCGCACCACCTCCAGCACCGTCGTCACGACCGGTCCTCCACGAACCGGACGACCGCACCCGGCCTCAGCAGGGCGGGCGGGTCGCGACACAGGTCCCACATCGCCGCCTCCGTCGTCCCGATCAGCTGCCAGCCGCCAGGCGAGGAGCGGGGGTAGACCCCCGTGTACTCCCCTGCCAGCCCGACCGCGCCCGCCGGGACGGCCGTACGGGCACTCTCGCGTCGCGGCACGTGCAGCCGCGGATCGCCCCCGGTGAGGTAGCCGAAGCCCGGCGCGAATCCCCCGAACGCCACCCGCCACACGCTCTGCGTGTGCGCGCGCACGACCTGCGCCTCGCTCAGACCGGTCATCCGCGCCACGTCGCGCAGGTCGGGCCCGTCGTAGCGCACGGGAATCTCGACCTCCGCGCTCCTCGACGCGTCCGCCGCCACGTCGGCGGCCCGGACGCGCAGCGACCGCAAGGAGGCCGTGAGCGCGGCGAGGTCGGCGCCGTCGCGCGCGACCACGAGCAGCGTCGCCGCCGCGGGAACGACGTCAGCGACCTCGTCGGGTGCCGCTGCGCGCACGGCTGCGTCCCACGCGACAACCTCCGCCGCCCCGTCGAGCTCGACCATCAGCGCGCGGTCGCCGTACGGCACGATCCGGACAGACACGTCGACCGCCCTCTCAGACGAACGCGCCGAGCGTCACGCCGACCGCCTCGAGCTCGGCACGCACTCGGCGCGCGAGCTCGACTGTGCCGGGCGTGTCGCCGTGGACGCAGACCGAGTCGGCACTGATGTCGACGACGCTCCCGTCGACGGTCTCGACCCGCCCCTCGACGACCATCCGGACCACCCGGCTCGCGACGACGTCGGGGTCGATCAAGACGGCCCCGGGCTGCGTACGGCTCACGAGGTGGGCCTCAGGCGTGTACGCGCGGTCCGCGAACGCCTCGCGGACGGTCCGCAGCCCCAGGCGGGTGCCCCACTCCAGAAGCTGCGAGCCGGGAAGCCCGAGCAGCGGGAGTCCCGGGTCGTACGCACGGACGGCCTCGGCGACCGCACGTGCCTGCGTCTTATGGTGGACCGTCGCGTTGTAGAGCGCGCCGTGGGGTTTCACGTAGCGCACGCGGGTGCCGGAGGCGCGGGCGAGCCCGTCGAGCGCCCCGATCTGATAGAGCACGTCGTCCGCCAGCTCCTCAGGGTCCATGTCGATGAAACGGCGCCCGAAGCCGGCGAGGTCGCGATAGCTCACCTGCGCACCGACGGCCACCGCGTTCTCGGCGGCGTGCTCGCAGCTCCGGCGCAGCGTACGGGCGTCGCCGGCGTGGAACCCGCAGGCGATGTTGGCGCTGGTGACGACCTGGAGGATCGCGGTGTCGTCACCGAGCTCCCAGCGCCCGAAGGACTCGCCGACGTCGCTGTTGAGGTCGAGTGTGATCACAGAACTCCCTGAATGAGGACGAGCGCGGTCCACGCTACCCCTGCCGGGGACGGTGGCGGAGCAGAGCGATAATGGCGCGAGATGCCGCTTCAGGGCCAGAAGCCCGGGCCGTACCGACGCACGCCGCGCCACGCCCGCGAGCGATGTCGGTCACCTTTTCGCGCCCCGGCCGATTACCGATGAGTAATATCCGCGTAACGCAACCGCGCCGCTCAATCCTGGAGGACGACGTGCAGCACATTCTCGACGCCATCATGGCGGGTGACACCTCGAGCGAGGACTTCGCGAACATCGCCATCCCCGAGACCTATCGCGGGGTCACGGTCCACAAGGACGAGATCGACATGTTCGAGGGTCTCGCCACGCGTGACAAGGACCCCCGCAAGAGTCTGCACATCGACGAGGTCCCCATGCCCGAGCTGGCACCGGGCGAGGCGCTGGTCGCGGTCATGGCGAGCTCGATCAACTACAACACGGTCTGGACGTCGATCTTCGAGCCGGTGCCGACCTTCGGTTTCCTCGAGCGGTACGGCCGCCTGTCGGAGTACACCAAGCGCCACGACCTCCCGTACCACGTCGTCGGCTCCGACCTTGCCGGCGTCGTCCTGCGCACCGGCCCGGGTGTCAACGCCTGGAAGGCCGGCCAGGAGGTCGTCGCCCACTGCCTGTCGGTCGAGCTCGAGAGCCCCGACGGCCACAACGACACGATGATGGACCCCGAGCAGCGCATCTGGGGTTTCGAGACGAACTTCGGCGGCCTCGCCGAGGTCGCGATCGTCAAGGCCAACCAGCTCATGCCGAAGCCCGGTCACCTCTCCTGGGAGGAGGCCGCCAGCCCGGGCCTGGTGAACTCCACCGCCTACCGCCAGCTGGTCTCCAAGAACGGCGCCGCGATGAAGCAGGGCGACACCGTCCTGATCTGGGGCGCCTCGGGCGGCCTCGGCTCGTACGCGACGCAGTTCGCGCTCAACGGCGGCGCCACCCCCGTGTGTGTCGTCTCGTCGCCGGAGAAGGCCGAGATCGTCCGCTCGATGGGCGCCGACCTGGTCATCGACCGTTCCGCCGAGGACTACAAGTTCTGGAAGAACGAGCACGAGCAGGATCCGCGGGAGTGGAAGCGCCTCGGCTCGAAGATCCGTGAGCTGACCGGTGGCGACGATCCCGACATCGTGTTCGAGCACCCGGGCCGCGAGACCTTCGGCGCCAGCGTCTACGTCGCACGCAAGGGCGGGACGATCGTGACCTGCGCGTCGACGTCGGGCTACATGCACCAGTACGACAACCGCTACCTCTGGATGAACCTGAAGAACATCAAGAGCTCCCACTTCGCGAACTATCGCGAGGCGTGGGAGGCCAACCGTCTCATCGATAAGGGCATGATCCACCCGACTGTGTCGAAGGTCTACAGCCTCGAAGAGACCGGCCAGGCGGCCCTCGACGTGCACCGCAACGCACACCAGGGCAAGGTCGGTGTGCTGTGCCTGTCGCCCGAGGAGGGCCTCGGTGTGCGCGACGCGGAGAAGCGCGCGCGTCACGTCGATCAGATCAACCGCTTCCGCGGCGTCTGATCGCTGATCAGGAGACGCCGACAGGCTGAGTTCGGCGGGGAGGTCGCGATAGGCTTCCCGAAGCGATCTCCCCCCGAACTACAACCGAAGGCACCTCATGTCAGACCCACACGGCAGCTACTCCGACGGCGACTCCTTCTCGCGCACCCCAGGCGACCCGGCGCCGGGGGCCGGTTTTCCGCTCGTGCGGCGAGGCGGCTACGACAAGGACGCTGTCGATGCCTATCTGGCCCAGCACCGCGACGACCTCGCGCGGGCCAACGCCGCCGCCGCCGCGGCCGAGAAGAAGCTGAGCGCACTCGAGACCGAGGTTGCGGAGCTCCGCAGTAAGGTCACGGAGGCCAACAAGCCGAGCTACGCGGGTCTCGGTGGCCGCGCGGCAGAGCTCCTGGGCCTGGCCGAGCAGCAGTCGGCCGAGATGCTCGACCGCGCGAGGCGCGAAGCCGAGGACGTGCGTCGCGTCGCCGAGTCCGAGGCCGCCGCGATCAAGGCGGCTGCGGCCAAGGAGGCCGACGATCTGCGCGCCGTACAGCTCGCCGACGTCGAGGAGACCCGTGAGCGTCTCCTCGCCGAGGCCGAGAGCGAGCGCGCGCTCGCCCTGGCCGAGGCCGAGGACGTCCTCGCCAAGGCCAAGCGGGAGGCGGAGCAGATCGAGCTCGCCGCCAACCAGTCGACGAGCTCCTCGCGCCTCACCGCGACCCGCGCGGCCGAGCAGATCCGTGCGGCCGCCGATCGCGAGCTCACCGAGGCCCGCCGGGTCCTCGCGCTCGAGAAGGAGCGGATGGCCAAGGAGGCCGCCGAGTCGCACGCCGTGGCGACCGAGCAGACGACCAAGATGATCACCGACGCCGAGTCGCGTGCCGCGGCCGCCGAGACGCGGGCGCGCGAGGCGATCGCCGCCGCGACGAAGCGCCGCGAGGAGACCAAGGCCGAGTCCGAGCGCATGGTCGCGCGGTCGCGTCGTGAGGCCGAGCAGATCATGCACACTGCCCGGACGCAGTCCGAGCACTCGCTGGCCCAGGCTCGCGCCGACGCCGAGAAGCAGATCTCCGAGGTGCGTCACGAGCTCGACTCGCTGGTCGCCAAGCGCGACGCGGTCAAGGGTCAGCTCACCAAGCTGCGTGAGGTCATCGGTTCGTTCGCCGGGCTCGACTCGCTCGACAAGGACCCGGAGAAGTCGATCGTGATGACTCCGCGCTCTGAGGTCGCAGCCGTCGTCGAGGAGGTCGAGGCCGTCGTCGAGGAGGCCGCGTCCGTCGTCGAGTCGGACGACTACGACAACGCCGACGACGCCACAACGATCGTCTCCGCCGATTCGGCCGACGACACGGCCATCGAGCGCCCGGCGCGCGAGCGTTCGGTGCGTCGCGCCAAGCTCGGCGGCCCCGCGGCTGCTGATCTGGCCGAGGGCGAGGACGAGGACTCTCAGGCCTCTTGAGGCCCTTCCGAGGGGCGGGCCGACTCGAACGCCGCGACCGTACGATCTGCGTACGCTGAGGCGTCGGCCCGCTCCATCGGACCTTCCCACGTCCGTGGGAGCGGGATCGTGGCACGCGGGTTGAGGCGCGCCACGATCTCGTCCAGGACACGCTCGGTGTCTCCGACCCACAGGTGCTTCGCACCGTCGACGGCGATCACCTCGGCCTGCGGCACCCGCGCGAAGCGCTCCCGGGCCTCGGCGGGCCGCAGGTAGTCGTCGAGTTCGGGCACCAGCGCCGTCAGCGGCTTGCCGTCGGCAGCCCATGCGTCGAGATCGGCGTCGCTCGAGTAGCGCAACGGCGGCGACAGCAAGATCGCCCCCTCCACCTCGGCGTCCAGCCCGTACTTCAGCGTGAGGTCCGTCCCGAACGACCACCCGACGAGCCAGATGCCGGGCAGGTCCTCGAAGTCCGCGAACTCGATCGCGGCAGCGACGTCGTACCGCTCGCCCACGGCCGCGTCGAACGCTCCCCCACTGGTGCCCTGCATGCTGGTGGTGCCGCGCGTGTTGAAGCGCAGCACCGCGATGTCCGCCAGCGCGGGGAGGCGGTACGACGCCTTGCGGAAGAGGTGGCTGTCCATCATCCCGCCGTGCGTGGGCAGAGGGTGCAGGCAGATCATCGTCGCCACGGGCTGGCGCGACTCCGGCAGCGCGAGCTCTCCGACGAGCTCGAGCCCGTCGGCGGTGTGGAGCGTGATCGGCGTGCGCCGAGCGGGGAGGACGGAGTTGCCGCGGATCACCTGAGCGTCGTTCACGCCGGCAAGCCTACGTTCCGTGAGTGCAAGACCTCGTGCGGGACGGGCCACCTGCCACTAGCCTCCAAGTGCCGACGTGCGTACGGGGGTGCGCACCACGGGTGACACCGGGGAGTGTGGCCGTGACGCTGCAGGCCGACCAGGACGCGCGGACGTTCGACGATGCAGGCGTCGTCGTTCGACGCCGACTCCTGAGCGCGCTCGACCGGGCCGCACGCCGACCGATCACGCTTGTCGCGGCTCCGACCGGGTACGGCAAGACCACCCTGCTCCGTCAGTGGGCGCAGGAGCATCCCGAGGCCCTGTCGTTCGATGGCGGGCGGGCACGGCCGTGGGAGCAGGTCGTTTGCGCACTGCGCGAGGGCCGCCCCGTCCTCGTCGACGATGCCCACCTCGCGGGATGGGGCAGTGCGTTCGCCGCGGCCTGCGGAGCCGCAGGGCCGTCGGCGTCCCTCGTCGTCGCCTCGCGTGTCGACCCCCTCGTCGCGCTCCACCCTGACCGGCTCGCCGGGCGGGTGTCGGAGATCCGGGCGGAGGAGCTCGCGTTCTCGCTGGGTGAGCTGTCTCGAGTCGTGGCCAGGTCGGGCCGCCGGCTCGACCACGCCCAGGCCGAGGCGATGCACCTCGAGACCGACGGATGGCCGGCCGGGGTCCGGCTGACGGCGATGCGCTCGCGCGACGGACTCGCGACGGACGGTGCCTACTCGCCGAGTGGCAGCTATCTCATGGCCCACGTGGTCGCCGACCTCGATCCCAGAGTGCGCGCGTTCCTCTTGGCGACTGCGGTGCCCGAGGAGTTCGACGTCGCCCTCGCGTGCCGCCTGTCGGGCCGGTCCGACGCCTACGACGTGCTGGGCGAGATCACGCACTCGGTCGGCTTCGTCGTGCGCGACGGCGCGACCGGCCGCCTCCGCTACCACCCGATGCTGCGCCACCTGCTCCTGAGCGAGCTCGAGCGCGAGCCTGTCGCGCGTTTGCACGCCCTGCACCAGATCGCCGGACGCTGGACGTTCGGACGCGATCAGCTGGAGGCGAGCGCAGGCCATGCCGTGCGGGCCCATGACGACGACCTCGCCGCCGACGTTGCGGTCGCGCTCGCCTGCCGAAGTCTCGGCGATGACGACTGGAGCGCGCTGGATGCGCTGACCAGCGCCGTACCGGCCGTGTTCGCCCGCGACGACGAGCGCGGGCGCCTCCTGCTGACGCTGCGCGCGGCACGCAACGACGACAGCGTGGGCGCGGCGGCCGCCCTCGCCCGCACCGCACGCCGTACGAGCCTCGACATCCCCACGCACGAGCGAGTCGGCACGTTGACCGCCCTGTGCCGCGGCTGGCTCGCGCTCGGCGAGGGCCAGGGCGCTGCCGCGCAGGAGTGGATCGCGGCGGCGGACCCTGCCGTCGACCTCGGCGCCGGCTCACCGACCGCAGGATTGCGCAGCGCGTGGGTGCGCGTCTACGGGGCGCTGCTGGTCACCGACGGCAGGCTCGACGAGGTCGATGCCGTCCGGCGGTACGCCTCTCGCCTGGCTCGCCACGCACCGTGCGCGGGGGCGACCGCCGCGGAGATGACGATGTGGGCGGCCTTCGCCGCCGGCCGCCCGGCGGATGCACACAAGGCCGCCGGCGAGGTCGAGCGGCTCAGCGACGGATCTCCACCCCGATCGGTCTCGCTCGTCCGCGCGTGGCTCGACGTCGAGCGCGGCTCCCCTGCGGGCGTCGATCCCCCTCAGGGGCAGGCGGACCAGCTCCCAGGGATGCTGCCGTCGCCTCTGCTCGACCTGCTCGCCGAGCACTTCCGTCATCGCGCGGTGCAGCCGCCCCGCCCCGCGCACGAGGTGGTGGCCGAGTGCCAGCGGGCGACCACGTGGCTCGTGGCACGTCATACCCTCCTTGGCGCAGTGACGGCGTTGCTGTCCGCCGGCGCGACAACGACGGCGGTCGACGCGGTGCAGCGGGTCGGTACGGCTCACCCGCGGCTCGACACCTCGCCCTACCTGTTGTGGATCGCACTCACGGACGCCCTGCGGACCGGTGTCCGCGAGCAGCTCGGACCGCTGCTCGAGCAGGTCGACTGCGCCCACGACGTCCCCGAGGACCTGCGCGTACGGACGCTGCTCGCTGCAGCAGCGCTCGCGCACAGGGGCGACGACGCCACCGCGGCCTCGGCCCGCTTGCGTCCGGCCCTCGAGAGCACCGCGGTCCACGGGTGGCGGCGGCCGTGGCTCGCCCTGGGACCGTCGGCGTTCGACCTGCTCACGGCCGAGCACGGCCGCGTGGGCGCGCACGGCGACCTGGTCACGCGCCTGCTCGTCGAGCTCCGTAAAGATCGGGAGATCACCGACGAGCTCGTGGTCGCGCTCTCGACCCGCGAGCTGGAGATCCTCCAATACCTCCCGACGTCCCTCGACCAAGGCGAGCTCTGCGCGACGCTGTTCATCTCCCGCAACACCCTCAAGACTCACCTGCGGGCGATCTATCGCAAGCTCGGCGTCGAGTCACGACGTGAGGCCGTCCTCAAAGCGCAGCGCGTCGGCCTCTTGTGAGCACCGATCTCGCCCGCAGCGGGTGAGTCGCCTCCACCCGCTCCGTCGCAGACTGGGCGCATGGAGGAGGACGAGGGCACGCCGTACGTCATCGTCGTCGCAGGTGCGTTGACCGACGCAGTGGCACGCGCCACCCGCGCCAGGGGCCTGGACGTGACCGAAGAGCGTGGTGGGCTCGTGCTGCGCGGTCGGTTCTCCGGCCTGGTCGCCCTGAACGACCTGCTCTTCGCCCTCGACGACCTCGGGCTCACCCTCGTCTCGGTCCGCCAGAACGCGTGAGCGTCCGCGCCGATCTCACACCGCACGGGTGAGTCGCAGCAGCCCAGGGCTGTCCTAGCGTCGAACCGTGCCTGACGATCGAGAGCCATCGACGCGGCTCGCGCTCCCCCGTGAGCCACTGATCATCCTCACCTGCGCCGGCGCCCTCGCCGCAGCGATCGGGTTGCGCGTGTTCGCTGGCATCATCGCGCCGCTCATCCTCGCGCTCGTCCTCGTCGTCGCGGTCCAACCCGTCCGTGACTTCGCCGTGAGGCGCGGCGTCCCCGAGTGGCTCGCGACGGGGACCACCCTCCTTGCGGTGTACGCCATCGTGGGCGGCTTCGGAGTCGCCCTGGTGGTCGCCGCGGGCAGATTCGCGACGTTGCTCGGCGAGTACGAGCCGCAGTTCCAGGCGTTCGTCAACGACATCGGGGACCTCCTCGAGTCGTGGGGCGTCGGTAGCGCGGAGGTCCAGGAGATGATCAGGTCGATCGACCTGGGCAGCCTCGTCGGGATCGCGACAGACCTCATCGGAGGTGTCGCAGGCGCGTTCTCGAGCATCTTCTTCATCGTCGTCCTGCTCTTCTTCGTCGCGACGGACGCGGGCGCATTCGCCTCGAAGCTGCGCAGGGTCCCCTCGAGCGGCTCGCGTACGGCGGAGGCGTTCGGGAGGTTCGCCCAGGGGACGCGGACGTACCTGGTCGTGTCCACGCTGTTCGGGCTCGTCGTCGCCCTCGTCGACGTCGTCGCGCTGTACGCGCTCGACATCCGGGACCCGTGGCTGTGGGGCATCCTCGCGTTCCTCACGAACTACATTCCCAACATCGGGTTCATCATCGGCCTCATTCCGCCGACGATCATCGCGCTGCTCGATCACGGCTGGGGTACGGCGCTGGCCGTGATCCTCGTGTACTCGGCGGTGAACTTCGTGCTGCAGACCCTCGTGCAGCCCCGAGTCGTCGGCAACACGGTCGGACTGTCAGGATCGCTGACCTTCTTGTCCCTCATCTTCTGGGCCTCGCTGTTCGGCGGCATCGGGGCGATTCTGGCCATCCCCCTCACCTTGTTCGTCAAGGCCGTCTTCGTCGACGTCAGTCCCGACCGGGGCTGGATCGGCCCGCTGCTGTCCAGCGACACCGTGCCGAAGGCCGTGGAAAGGACCACACCATGAGTGCGAACGACGAGGAGGTCGAACGGCTCCGTGCGGAGGTCGCCGATCTCAGGCAGCGCCTGTCCGATCAGCCCGACGCCACGGCCGCCCCCGGCGGACGCAGCGGCTGGTGGCGTACGCCGCTGGTCGCCGTGCTCGTCTTCCTCGGCGCGCTCATGGCCCCGCTGTCCGTCGTCGCGACGTGGGCGCACGACGAGATCGGCGACACCGACCGCTACGTCGAGACCGTCGCGCCGCTGGTCTCGGACCCGGCGGTGCAGGACGCGCTCACCAACCTCATCACCGACGTGATCGTCACGCAGCTCAACATCGACGCGGTGACGAAGGAGGCGCTCGACGCAGTGGCGCAGCAGGACTTCGTACCGCCCCGTGCGGCTCCGCTGCTGCCCGCCCTCGCCACTCCGTTGACGAGCGCCGTGGAGGGGTTCGTGCGCGACACCGTCGACCGCGTGGTCCGCTCCGAGACGTTCGAGGAGGCGTGGGTGACCGCCAACCGCGAAGCCCATGGCCAGGCAGTCGCCGTCCTCACCGGCGCCGACACCGACCAGGTCGAGGTCACCGACAATGCGGTGAGCATCAACATCGCGACGTTCGTCGAGGCGGCCAAACAGCTCCTCGTCGACCGTGGGTTCGCGTTGGCCGAGCGCATCCCCGAGGTCAACGCGAGCTTCGTGCTCTTCCAGTCCGATGACATAGGCAAGGCGCAGACGTGGTTCAGCTGGCTCGAGACGGCCTCGCGCGTGCTCCCGATCCTCGGGCTCGTCCTGCTCGCGACGGCGGTCTTCATCGCGCGAGACCGCAGGCATGCGCTCTTCGCTGTCGCGATCTCGGTCGCCGTCGCGATGGTGCTCCTGGGCCTGGTCCTCAACCTCATCCGGCCGCTCTACCTCGACGCGGTGCCGTCCGACGTGCTGCCCGCTGATGCCGCTGCAGTCGTCTACGACCAGCTCGTCCTGTTCATCCGTACCGCGCTGCGCGCGGTCCTCGTCATCGCGCTCGCGCTCGCGGTGACCGCGTTCCTCCTCGCCCCGACGGGAGCCGGCGCCGCGATCCGTACGGGCATCGTGGGCGCGGCGGGACGGATGCGCGAGCGCTCCGGCATCTCCCGCGGCCCCGTGTCCACGTTCGTCGCCACCTACCGGACCTTCGCCCGCGTCGCGGTCGTGGCGCTCGGGGTGCTCGCCTACGTCTCTCTCGACCATCCGACCGGGGGCAACGCGCTGGTGATCGTCGTCCTGATCGTGCTGGGCCTGCTCGTGGTGGAGCTGGTGGCCGGGCCGCGGGAGCGGAAGCCGGCTGAACAGCCGGCCAGTGGTCCAGGGACTCCCGGTTAGTCGTCCTGGGTGGGGGTGACCTCGATGAGCTCCACCCCGAGCTCCTCGAGGGCCTGCAGCGCGCCGAGGAGCTCGGCACGGTCACGAAAGGCACCCCGAAGCGCGACAGTGTCTCCGGGTTCCACACGCAGGCGCAGCGCGGCCAGCGCAGCGACGAGCGCCTCGCTCAGCTCGCCTCGCACGAGGATCTCGTACGAGGTCGATCGGCCGGGCGAGGCGCTCGTCATGCGCGCTCCGTTCAACGAAGGAATCGTCAGCTCTCGAAGTCTGGCGTGTAGTTGGCCAGTGCCCAGATGAGGAACACGTTGAACGCGATGATCACGACTGCCCAGATCGGGTAGTACGGCAGCCACAGGAAGTTGGCGATGATCGAGAGGACCGCCAGGCCGATGCCGGCTCCGCGCGCGAACGCGTTGCCGGACATGATCGCGAACGCGATCACGATGAAGAGCACGCCGAGCACGAGGTGGATCCAGCCCCACGTCGTGACGTTGAACGCGTACACGTAGTCCTCGGTACGGACGAAGACGTCGTCCTTGGCGATGGCGGCGATCCCCTGGAAAACCTGGACGAACCCGATGATCGCCAGCATCGCTGCTGCGAAGATCGTGAGCCCCTGCGCCCAGGGGTTGCTGGTGCGTGTGGCAGAACGGGTGGACATTCGGTCTCCTTCATCAGGCGGCGGCCACCCCGCCGCGTACCAGTCAGCGTGTCGGCGCCACGGCGCCGCAGCATCACACCCACGGGGTGATTCGCCGCGGGCGATCACCGCCGCGCGGCGAGTGCCTCAGCCGCCGAGGATCTTGGCCTTCTGGGCGGCGAACTCCTCCGACGTCAAGATCCCCTGCTGCTGCAGTGCCGCGAGCCGCTCGAGCTGGGTGACGACGTCGCCGCCCCCCGCGGCAGCTGGCGCCGGCTGCTGCGCGGCGTACTGCTGGGCCGCGGCCGCCTGCTGCGCCGCAGCCTGCATCGCTGCCTGCTGTTGCTGCTGCTCGTACGCCTGCGACTGCGCCTCCTGCTCGTACCGGGCGTCCTGGCGTCGCTGCATCCGGTTGTTCACCGCGCCGGCGGTTCCTGCCACGACAGCAGTCCTCGCCGCCAGCCCGATGAGGCCCGGGCGTCCCCCACGTCCACCGATCATGGTCGTACTCTCCTCACTCAGATCCCCACGCCGCCACCACGGCGTCGAGGTCGGAACGGTCGATGCGCTCGTGCGCGAGGACGACGCCTCCTACAGCGCCGAGCGCTGCGGAGAAGCGAGCGGCCCACACGTTCTCCCAGACGACGAGCACCGCGGACGTCCCGTTCGGCACCGCCTCGGCGATCGCGAGGATGTCCTCCTCACCCAGCAGGCCCGGCACGTCGGACTCCACGCCCAGGATCTCGCGGATCGCGTCCCCGTCGTCGATGTCGAGCACCGTCACGCTCCCGTCTTCACCGCGGGAGACGATCACCGCATCGAGCAGCCGTACGGCTCCGCTCGCGACGGCGTCGGCCACGACGGTGGCCACGCTGCCGTCAGGCGTCGCCCCCTCCAGGAACCCCAGCACGGCGATGTCGACCGGGCCGGACGGGTTCGCGTTGTCCGCCATCGGATGTCCCCTCTCTGCGACGAGCTTTCGTCCCACTCTGCGGTGAACGCCCCGTCTGGGGATCACCCTTCGCGGGTGACGTTGAGCCCGGACGGGCCTCAGCACTCGGTCAGGAGGTCACGAAGGGCCTCCCGGCGGTCCGGGCCGACGCCGAGTCCCTCGGCGAAGTACGTCGCGAGATCGCCGTACTGCGTCCGCGCCTGCGCCATGCTGGTCTCGAGGTACGCCTCACGGACCCCGAGGACCGGGCGGAGCAGTGCGGGATCGCCGCCGTGCGCCGCGAACTCGTCGAAGACGGGCTTGAGCGCCGGGAGGAGCTGGTCGTTGGTGAGCAGGTACTCGCGCACCACGTCCTCCTCCGGCACGCCGACCATCAGGAGGGTCGTCGCCGCGGCCCACCCCGTACGGTCCTTGCCCGTGGTGCAGTGGAACAGCACGGGGCCGCGGTCGAGCGCGAGGAGGTCGGAGAAGAACGTCCGGTACGCCGTACGCGCGCTCGGGAGGGCGACCAGCTGCGTGTAGGCCCGGCTGAGCAGCTCCTCCACCTGCCCGTCGCCGAGGAGCGTCTTGGCGCGCTTCGGGTCCTCGAGGATCGTCGCCATGTCGGTGGGTGTGGCGTCGGTGTCGTCGGCGAGGACGTCGAGCACGACGTGCTCAGCCCCCGGCACCACGACATCCGGGCGCAGTGCGCGCTCGGGTTGGGTCCGCAGGTCCACCACCGTCCGGATGCCGAGCGCGGCGACCGCGTCCAGGTCCGCTCCGCTCAGCCGGCTCAGGTCCGTCGATCGGTAGAGCACTCCGTCGCGGACACGGCGCCCGTCGCTGGTCCTCCACCCGCCGAGACCGCGCAGGTTGGGGAGCGTCTCCAAGGGGATCGACGCACCTGGGTACGTCGCGGGATCGATCATGGGTCCTCCTGCCGAGTCAGGCGCGGGACCACCCGTCCCACCCAGGCCATCATGGTGGCGGTGATGCCCCGGTCGCGCATCCAGACCGACAGCTCGTAGCCGACGACGGCGGTGCCGACCAGCACGTACGCCACGACGACGAGCCACGCGACGATCGCGAACGCGACACCGATCACCCCGTAGCGCTGGGCGTCGATCGCGATGAGGTGCGGCACGTACAGATGGGTCCACCAGCCGGCCGCGAGCTGCACGCCCGTCGTGAGGATCGCCGCGGGCAGCAGGGCCTCGACGGTGGCACGCCCCGCCAGCTCGATCCGGAGCAGCATCATCCACAGCGGCACCGAGATCACCACTTGGACCGGGACGCCCGCGGGGCCGAGGAGGTGTCCGACCCAACCGACCAGGACGAACATCGCGAGCATGAAGAAGACGCCGAGGAAGCCGGCCGAGGCGGCCTTCACCCGTGGCGCGGCCTCGAGAGACCAGGCGAGCTCGTACATCCGCTGGAGCGTCCGTGAGAAGGAACCGATCGACAGCAGCAGGATCACGAAGCTCCCGAGGGTGAACCCGCCCGTCGCGTCCGGCGGCGACGCGAACAGCAGGCTCATGGCCTCGGCGGCGCTGCCGGTGAGACCGAAGTAGTCGATGAGCAGGTCGTCGACCTGCTGGTCGCCCGAGCTGGACAACCAGCTCGAACCGACGACCAGGAGCGGGATCAGGGCGATGAACGCCTGGCCGGACAGGGTGATCGCACGGTTCCGCCCGTCCATGTCGTACATGTGACGCACGCAGCGGCCGGGGAAGGACGCGTCGAACCACGCCTTGACGGCGACGGCCCTCCCGACCCAGGCCTCTGTGCTGGCACGCCGTCCCACCGCACAAGTCTCACCGCGTGCCTCGCGGTGAGCCTCACCCGTGGCGGGTGAGGCCGCGGGCGGTCAGCGGCGGCGTCGCCAGCAGGGGCTGTGCCAGTGTCGGCGCTCCTCGAGGCCCGAGGTGCTCAGGAGCCCCGGCTCGAGCGGCCACACGACGACGTGGGGCGTCGCCGGACGGATCGGCTGCGCGCAGCCGGGGCAGGTGTACGTCTTGGTGGACGTCGCCCCCGTGATCGTACGGACGACCCAGTCGCCGTCGCCGCGCTCCTCGACGCGCTGGTGACCGCCATTCAGCGGCGGAGGAGCACCCCGTGGTCCACGGGGTGTGCGACGTCGGCGAGACATGGCTCCAGCGTACGGACCGCTCAGCGGCGGGCGTAGTCGCGAAAGCCGCGTCCGGTCTTGCGCCCGAGGTAGCCCGCGGTCACGAGGTGCTCGAGCAGCGGCGCCGGCGCCCAGGCGGGCTCACGGAACTCGCGGAAGAGGGTCTGCTCGATCGCCAGCGACACGTCGTTGCCGACGACGTCGAGCAGCTCGAACGGACCCATCGGCAGCCGGCAGCCGAGCTTCATCGCGACGTCGATGTCGTCGGCGGTGGCGTAGTGCGCCTCGAGCATCTTGACGGCGTCGTTGAGGTACGGGAAGAGCAACGCGTTGACGATGAAGCCCGCGCGGTCGCCGCACGACACGGGGTGCTTGCCGATCTGGGCGCACAGCGCCGTGACGGTCTCGCTCACTTCGTCGGCGGTCGCCACGGTCGAGACGACCTCGACGAGCTTCATCACCGGCGCGGGGTTGAAGAAGTGCATCCCGATGATGTCGGCCGGGCGGCTGGTGACCGCGGCGCACGCGATGACCGGCAACGAGGACGTTGTCGTGGCGAGGATCGCACCGGGCTTGCAGAGGCGGTCGAGGTCCTTGAACAGCTCGACCTTCACGTCGAGATCCTCCGCGATCGCCTCGACGACGATGTCGACGTCGGCCAAGGCCTCGCGCTCGGTGCTGCCGGACAGCCGCGCGAGGACCTCGGCCTTCTTCTCCTCGGTGGACCTGCCGCGCGAGATGGCCTTGTCGAGCGACTTGGTGATCGCAGCACGGACGCCGTCGAGCTTGTCGGGCGTGCGTCCGACGTAGACGACGTCGTAGCCGGCCTTGGCGAAGACCTCGACGATGCCCGCGGCCATGGTGCCGGTGCCGACGACACCGACGGTGGCGATGTCGCGGCGCAGCTGCGGCGCGACATCGGCCGACGGGGTGGCGGCATCGGCGACGACCTCCGACGCGTACTCCTCGGTGTACGTGTAGAAGCCGCGGCCGGACTTGCGGCCGAGGAGGCCGGCGGTGACCATCTGCTTGAGGATCGGCGACGGCGCGTGGACACGCTTGCGGTCCTGGAGGTACATCGTCTCGAGGATCTCGTACGCGGTGTCGAGGCCGATGAGGTCGAGAAGCGCGAGCGGGCCCATCGGGTAGCCGCAGCCGAGTCGCATCGCGGCGTCGATGTCCTCGCGCGTCGCGTACTGCGCCTCGTACATCGAGGCCGCGTGGTTGAGATAGGCGAAGAGCAGCGCGTTGGCGATGAAGCCGGCCTTGTCGCCGACGGTGACGGGGCTCTTGCCCAGACGCTGCGCCAGGGCGACGACGTCGTCGACGACGTCGGGCGCGGAGACGACCGTCCGGACGACCTCGACGAAGTCCTGGACCGGCGCCGGGTTGAAGAAGTGGAGCCCGACGACGCGGCTGGGGAGCTTGGTGGCCGACGCGATCTCGGTGACCGAGAGCGCCGAGGTGTTGGATGCGAGGATCGCGTCGTCACGGACGATCTTGTCGAGCTGCTGGAAGACGTCGATCTTGACGTCGAGCTGCTCGACCACGGCCTCGATGACCAGATCGACGTCGGCGAGGGAGGTCAGGTCGGTGGTGTAGGTGATGCGACCGAGCAGAGCCGCACGGTCGTCGTCGGCCAGCTTGCCCCGCTCGGCGGCGCGCTGGGTCGAGTGCGCGATCGTGCCGCGGCCGTGGTCGAGCCCCGCCTCGTCGCGATCGACGCCGATCACCGAGATGCCGTTGCGGGCGAGCACCTCTGCGATGCCGGCACCCATGGTGCCCAGGCCGACGACTCCGACTGAGTTGATCTCGCGCGCCACGGATGTCTCCTGTGTTCGGGGAGGACGTAAGTTACCGGCAGGTTACTACCGGGTGGGCAGGAGTCTCGCAGCGATCACACACCTCGCGCCGTGACTCAGGTCACGCCGTGCCTGTGGAGAACCGTGCCGCTGCGTTCGGCTGCACCTAGCATGGCCGGATGCCCCGTCTCGAGGAAGCACTCCGTTCCGCCCCCGCCGCTGCGTCGGGCGGCCGTCGCGCAGCCCCCGCGATGGTCCTCGCGCTCGTCCTCACGGTCGCCGGGTGTGGCGAAGGCGATACGAGCGCAGGCACACCCGAGGGCACGGTCACCTCATCCGCACCGACAGCGACCACGGCGCCCACCACGACTCCGACGACCGAGCCGACGCCCGAGCCCGCGCCCGAGACACCGACGACGCCGGCGCCCTCCCCACCCTCCGACACCAGCTCCACCCCCAGCACCGGCGAGCTCGCCGCAGCCAAGGCGGGACGCGGTCCCGTCGGCGTGTGGCGCAACCGCGAACTGCAGTGGGTGCTGCGCATCAAGAAGAACGGACGCTTTGTCGATGACTTCGCCGGCGTCAAGAACATCCGCTCCGGCAAGTGGCGCCTCAAGGGCAAGAAGGTGATCCTCAAGGGCGGCGACGGCGTGACCACCCGGGGCAGGCTCAAGTCCAAGACCCTCACCATCAGGGGGACCGTGCTCGTCCGCGTCCGATGAGGCTCGCTAGCCTGTCGGGGTGCGACTCGTCATTGCCCGTTGCCAGGTCGACTATGCAGGTCGCCTCACGGCCCACCTCCCGATGGCCACACGTCTCATCCTCGTGAAGTCGGACGGATCGGTGTCGATCCACTCCGACGACCGCGCGTACAAGCCTCTCAACTGGATGAGCCCTCCGGCGACGCTGCGCGAGGTCAGGACCGAGGACGGCGCCCTCGAGTGGACGGTCTCGGCCACCAAGACCGACGACACGCTGCGGATCCTCATCGACGAGCTCGTCCACGACTCGAGCCACGACCTGGGCATCGACCCGGGGCTCCAGAAGGACGGCGTCGAGAAGCACCTCCAGGAGCTCCTGGCCGAGCACCCGACGACGCTCGGTGACGGCATGACCCTGGTGCGCCGCGAGTACATGACCGCGATCGGCCCCGTGGACCTCTTGTGCAAGGACCCCGACGGCGCCTCGGTCGCGATCGAGGTGAAGCGACGCGGCGAGATCGACGGCGTCGAGCAGCTCACGCGCTACCTCGAGCTGATGAACCGCGATCCCCTGCTCGCCCCCGTACGCGGCATTTTCGCGGCGCAGGAGATCAAGCCGCAGGCCCGCACGCTCGCGACCGACCGTGGCATCGAGTGCCGCGTCGTCGACTACGACGCGCTGCGCGGCATCGACGACCCGAGTCTGCGCCTGTTCTGAGCGCGCGAGCCCCTTATGGGGCTCCTAGGCTCGCCCGCATGGCCGCCGACGGTGGAGTCGCGCCTCAGAGAGGACGACGACCACCCACGGCGGGCGCTCGTCGGCCTGCCCGCTATGACGTCTCGGGAGCGGCGGGCCAGGTGAACGCGGGATCACGCGCGTACTCGTCGCGGCGCCAGGCCAGTGCCATCGCCACCATCTCGTGGGCACCGCGACCGATGATCACGCGACGTGGCGGGGCGGGCTGGGCGACGAGCGCGAGGAGAGCCGCCGCGGCCACCTCAGGGGGCTCGTCGGCGTCGACGGCAGCGTCGTCGGCGGCACCGTCGGGATAGGACGGCATGCCGAGCACCGCCTCGCGCACCGGCGCGTACGCCGTGATCGCGCTCTCGGCGAAGGCCATGCTCGTGCCCGCCCAGTCGGTCGCGAAGCCGCCCAGCTGCGCCATGGTCACGTGGATGCCGAACGGCGCGACCTCGTCGGCCATCGCGCTGCTGAACCCTTCGAGCCCCCACTTGCTCGCGTTGTAGAGCCCGAACAACGGAACGGTCCCGACCGCACCGACGGTCGAGATCTGGACGACGTGGCCGCCGCCCTGCGCACGCAGGTAGGGCAGGGCAGCCTGCGAGACCCAGATCGCGCCGAGCAGGTTCGTGTCGAGCTGACGGCGCACCTCGTCCTCGGCGAGCTCCTCGATCGCGCCGATCTGCCCGTACCCGGCGTTGTTGACCACGACGTCGAGTCGTCCGAGCCGGCCGTGAGCCTCCGCGACGGTCCGGACGACGGCGGACCGGTCGGTCACGTCGAGCGGGAGAACGACGAGCTGGTCTCCGTACGCGGCGGCGAGGTCGTCGAGCACGGCGGGCGTGCGTGCGGTGGCCGCGACCCTGTCACCAACCTCGAGGGCGGCGACGACGAAAGCCCGCCCCAGCCCTCGTCCTGCTCCGGTCACGAACCAGGTCCGTTGCTGGGTCATGGCACTCCCTGTCCTCGTCGGGTGGCGAGACGATGCGTCTCGTCTCGTACGAGACTACACGCATGGCCCCGCTCGCCGCCATCAGGTATGCAAGGAGGCATGATCCGCATCGAGGTCGTCCAGGGCGACATCACGACCGTCCGGGCTGACGCCGTCGTCAACGCCGCGAACAGCACGTTGCTCGGCGGTGGCGGCGTGGACGGCGCGATCCACCGCGCCGGCGGGCCGGAGATCCTCGAGGCGTGCCGCGAGCTGCGGGTGACGAGCCATCGAGAGGGACTGCCGACGGGCGACGCGGTCGCGACCACGGGCGGCCGCCTCCCGGCCCGCTGGGTCATCCACACCGTCGGCCCGGTGTGGTCCGGGCACGAGGACCGTACAGACCTGCTCCGGTCGGCGTACGCACGCAGCCTCGCGGTCGCCGACGAGCTCCAGGCACGCGTGGTCGCCTTCCCGCTGATCTCCGCCGGTGCGTACGGCTGGCCCCTGGACGATGCGGTCGCCGTCGCGGTCTCGACGATCCGCGGCGCCACGACCGAGGTCGAGCGGGTCGTCCTCGTCGCCTACGGCGAGGCGGCCGACCGGCTGCTGCGCGCTGCCGTGGATTGAGCCTTCACTCGGCGTCCGGCCCCTGCTCGCGCACGCGCTGCACGTGCGCGAGCGAGTCGCGCAGCTCGTCGAGCCACGTGTCCGCGTGCCGCTGGACCAGCCGCACGCACCAGCCGAGCGCGTCGCTGCGACTGCGCGCGACACCGCCGGCGACGAGCGTGTCGAGCACCTGCCGCTCGGGCTGCCGCAGCCGCGTCATCACCGGGGACGCGAGATGGGTGAAGAGCGCTCGCGTGTCACCGCACTCCACGCCCCACGACACCGTACGGGTGAACCGGTGCTGGGCTTCACGCGCGACCTCGATCCGCGCGTCCCGGGTACGCGCACGGAACTCACGGATCCGACCCTCGACCGCACCTGCCCGCTCGGCGTCGGAGGCCCCCTCAGGCAGAGCGGGCTCGGGGATGCGTCCGATCACCACGATCTCCTCGCGGTCGACGGTCACGCTGACGAGCTCCTCGAACAGCCCCTCGGGCAGGCGACCCGCGAACCACCCACGCACCTCGTCCGTCTCAGCCTCGGTAATCATGTAATCCGTCTTACGCCCGTTTGTCCGAAATGACAAGGGGTCTACGCCCGGGCCCTGGGACGACCGCCGCATTCTCGCCCAAGAAGGCAGCCGGTCCCGCTACGGTCCTGCGCATGTGGACGTATCGCGGTGACGAACCGACCGTCGTGCAGTGGCTGGTCACCATCCGGGTCGGGCACGAGGGCCACCGGCTCGCTGCCAAGGCCGCCCGCCGGCGGCACCGCCTCATCGGAGCGACGGCGGTCGTCCTCGCGGCGCTCGCCGCCTCCGCCAGCTTCACGAGCCTGCTGTCGGAGCCGCGCGCGTGGCTCCAGGTCACCGCCGGCGCGCTTGCCGTCGCGACAGCGGCCACGGCGCTGCTGCACACCTTGCTCAACGACGCGGACGTGATCGCCGCGCACCAGCGCGCGGGCGCCGAGTACGGCGACGTCCGACGCCAGCTCGAGCAGGCGATCTTGTCCGAGCGCATCACCGACGACCGCCTCTCCGAGATCCGCGCCGACTGGACCCGCGTCGAGAAAGCCTCCCCGACTCTGCCCGGGCGTGCGTCGCGGCGCGCGGCACAGCAGCTCGAGGCTCTTGCCGAGACCGTGGCGCCGCCCGCCGCTGCGACACCGGCCACCGTGGCGCGGGACGCCGAGATCGACGAGCCCCTCAAAGAGCTCACCGCGAGCTGATCACCCGGCAGCGCCGCCGGCGGCTCAGAGGGTGTCGAGCAGGTCGGCGACCTCGTCGGCGCACCCCCACGACAGTGTCACGCCAGCACCGCCGTGCCCGTAGCAGTGCACGACGGGGCTCGCGCCCTCGCGCCGCTCGAGCGCGAGCCGCACGGTCAGACGCGCGGGCCGCAGTCCGACCCGGACGCCGAGCACCGGTGCACCGCGAAGCGCCGGGACCAGCGCGGCGGCACGTGCCAGGATCGCCTCGGAGTCCTGCGTACGAGGGGCGAGGTCCCAGACTCCGGGCTCACTTGTGCCCCCGACCACGACGTCGTCGCCGCGCGGCACGACGTACGTGACGGTGTCGTCCCGGTCCGCGAGGACCACCTCGTCGACTCCGGGAACGGGCGGGAGGCGCAGCACCTGACCTCGTACGGGGCTGGTGGTCTCGTCACTGCTCAGCAGCCGGCTGCCGAGACCCGAAGCGTTCACGACCGCGTCCGCCCCGGGTGGCAGGGCCGACAGCGCCATGCGGGTGACCGTGCCGCCGGACGCAGCGAGCCTACGCTCGAGGTAGTCGAGGTAGCGCGGCATGTGCGCGACCGCCCCGTCGAACGTCCACCCGTCGGCGTAGCCGTCCGGAGGCGAGGCGATCCGGCGCAGGTCCGGCACCGCCTCGCGCCACCACGGATCGGGCGACCGCTCGGGCAGCAGCTCCTGAGTGCGCCGTACGAGCACGCCCGGACCTCCGTCCGACTCGTCCGCGGCGAGCGCGGCGAACACCTCGTACGACCTGCGGGCCCAGCCGAGGACGCGGTCGACGGGGAACGCGAGGTACGGATACCAGCAGGCCGCGGCGACGGCCGAGGTCGTCTCGCGCGGCAGGTCGCGCGCGAGGACGTCGACGTGGTGGCCGCGCTCAGCAGCCACCACGGCGCACGTCAGTCCCGTGACACCGGCCCCGACCACCAGGACTCGCACGGGTCCGCCGGGTGTCTCAGGCCCCGGCGACCGGCGGGGCGGTCGGATCGGCCGCCTCGCCCTTCTCCTCGCGAGCGACCCAGTGCTCGATCGCCTCGAGGTCGTCCGCCGACCGGGTCACGACGGCGAGGAGGTCGCTCATCTTGGAGACCTCCTCGACCTGCTCCTTGATGAACCACTGCATGAACTGGTCGGACGCGAAGTCGTTCGCGTCGCGCGCCACGCGGGTCAGCTCGTTGATCTGGTCGGTGACCCGCTTCTCCTGGGCAAGCGCCAATGTCACCGGCGCGACCGCGTCGTCGAAGTCGTTGATCGGGTCAGCGACGCCCGGGACGCGCACCGGCACGTCGGCGTCCAGGAGGTACTGCACCATCATCATCGCGTGGTCGCGCTCCTCCAGCGCCTGCTGGAAGAAGAGCGCCGCCATGCGCGGCATGGTGAGCGCGTCGTAGTAGCACGCGATCGCGACGTACTGCTGGTGTGCGGCGAACTCGTGCCCCACCTGCTCGCTGAGCAGCGCCGCGAACTTGTCGGATGCCATGTGCCTCACTCCTCGCTGCGGGCTCCCTGCCCGCGTCGTCGTCCGTACCCCCGACGCTAGTCGGAGGTACGGACGCATACCAGCAAGGCGTGGCTAGCCTCAGGCCAGATCGTTGGCCCTGCGGATCACGTCGACGATGTCGTCCATGATCTGCGTCATGCCGTAGTCCTTCGGCGTGTAGACCGCCGCGACACCCGCCTCGATGAGACGCCGTGCGTCGGACTCGGGGATGATGCCGCCGACGACGACCGGCACGTCCCCGATCCCCGCCTCGCGCAGCAGCGACAGCACGTCGGGGACGAGCTCCATGTGCGACCCGGAGAGGATCGACAACCCGATGCAGTCGACGTCCTCGTCCACGGCCGCCGCGACGATCTGTGTCGGGGTCAGGCGGATGCCCTGATAGACGACCTCGAACCCAGCGTCGCGCGCACGCACCGCGATCTGCTCGGCGCCGTTGGAGTGTCCGTCCAGGCCAGGCTTGCCGACGAGCAGACGCAACCGTCCGCCGAGCTCCTCCCCGGTCGCCTTCACACGCTCGCGTACCGCGGTGAGCTCTGCTCCTGCCTCGGCCACTCCGACCACCCCCGTCACACCGGTCGGCGCGCGGAACTCGCCGAACACCTCGCGCAGCGCGCCTGCCCACTCACCGGTCGTCACGCCGACGCGCGCACCGGCCAGCGTGGCGTCCATCAGGTTCGCGTCGGTCTTGGCGTCGGTGCGGAGCCGCTCCAGCGCCTCGGCGACCTCCGCCTCGTCACGTTGCCCGCGCCACGCGATGACGCGCTCGATGGCGCTCGCCTCGGCCAACGGGTCGGCGGTCTGGATCGCCGCGTCGAGGTCGGCCGTCAGTGGCGACTCCTCGGTCTCCTTGTAGGCGTTCACGCCGACGACGAGCTGGTCGCCCGCCTCGATCTGCGCGCGACGCGCTGCGTGGGAGGCAACCAGCGCCTGCTTCATGTAGCCCGACTCGACCGCGGCGACCGCACCGCCCATCGCCTGGACACGGTCGATCTCCTCCTTGGCGCCGGCGACCAGCTCGGCGACCTTGGCCTCGATGACGTGGCTGCCGTCGAAGATGTCGCCGTACTCGAGCAGGTCCGACTCGTACGCGAGAACCTGCTGGAGACGCAGGGACCACTGCTGGTCCCACGGACGTGGGAGGCCGAGCGCCTCGTTCCACGCCGGCAGCTGGATGGCGCGGGCGCGGGCGTTCTTGCTCAGGCTGACGCCGAGCATCTCGAGCACGATGCGCTGCACGTTGTTCTCCGGCTGTGCCTCGGTGAGCCCGAGCGAGTTGACCTGGACTCCGTAGCGGAAGCGCCGCATCTTGGGGTCCTGCACGCCGTAGCGCTCGCGCGTGATCTCGTCCCACAGCTGGCCGAAGGCGCGCATCTTGCACGTCTCCTCGATGAACCGGACACCCGCGTTGACGAAGAACGAGATGCGTCCGACGACCTTCTCGAACTCCTCCGGCGGCACCTGCCTGGCGTCGCGGACCGCGTCGAGGATCGTGATCGCCGTCGATAGGGCGTAGGCAAGCTCCTGCACCGGCGTCGCGCCGGCCTCCTGCAGGTGGTAGCTGCAGATGTTGAGCGGGTTCCACTTGGGCATGTTGACGACCGTGTAGGCGATCATGTCGGTCGTCAGCCGGATCGAGGCCGCCGGCGGGAACACGTACGTCCCACGCGAGAGGTATTCCTTGATGATGTCGTTCTGGGTGGTCCCCGCGAGCTGGCCGATCCACTCCTGCGGGTCCTCGCCGGCCTCGCGCGCCTGCTCCTCCGCGACGACCTGATACATCGCGAGCAGCCACATGGCCGTCGCGTTGATGGTCATCGAGGTGTTCATCGTGTTGAGAGGGATGCCCTCGAAAAGGCGGCGCATCTCCCCGAGGTCGGGGACCGGCACGCCGACCTTGCCGACCTCGCCGCGGCTGAGCTCGTGGTCGGGGTCGTAGCCGGTCTGGGTCGGCAGGTCGAACGCGACGGACAGACCCGTCTGCCCCTTCGCGAGGTTGCGGCGGTACAGCGCGTTGGAGTCAGCCGCCGAGGAGTGCCCGGCGTAGGTGCGCATCACCCAGGGGCGATCGCGAGGGGTCTTGTCGGCCATGCGGCTTAGGTTAGACGCTTGTGACCGGTCGGTAACACCCACGTGATCGGAGTCACGAGGGTCACATCGGGAGCCCGCGGGTGCACACTGACGGTATGGGCGGCAGTGGGGCTCTCGTCGGGTACGCGTTCGTACCTCTCATCAGTCTGCTCGCCGTGGCCGGGCTGGCCCTGATCCTCAAGTGGGCGCACTCCCCCGGCAAGCGCGTCCGGCTCCCTTCGTACGGGATGCTCGTCCCCGTCGCTCGGTGCAAGGACCAGCACGGTGCCGAGATCACCGCGGCGCGACTGCGGACCGAAGGCATCCGGGCGTCGGTCACGCACGACGTCCGTGGGTGGCTCGTGCTCGCCTGGTCCGCGCAGGCGGATGTCGCCCGCGCGTGGGTCGCCGCCCGCCACCCCCACCCCTGACCTCGCGAGTCACTGCGCGCTCGAGAGTCAGTTCGCGAGGAATAGGGTGGGCGCCATGGTCAACCTCACCCGTATCTACACGCGTACCGGCGACGACGGCACGACCCGTTTGGTCGACATGAGCAAGACGTCGAAGCTCGACCTCCGGCTCCAGGCGTACGCCGACACCGACGAGCTCAACAGCCACCTCGGATACGCCCGGTCACTGGGCACGCTCGACGAGGACGTCGACGCGGTGCTCGCGCGGGTGCAGAATGACCTCTTCGATGTCGGTGCCGATCTGGGCGCTCCGGTCGTCGAGAACCCGGAGTACCCGCCGCTGCGTGTGGAGCCGGAGTACGTCGAGCGGCTCGAGCAGTGGTGCGACCACTACAACGCCGAGATCGAACCGCTGAGGTCGTTCATCCTGCCCGGCGGTACGCCTGCGGCGTCGGTCCTGCACATCGCTCGTACGGTCTGCCGACGATCCGAGCGCAGCGCGTGGGCAGCGATCGAGGAGCACGGCGACACGATGAACATCCTTACCGCGAAGTATCTGAACCGTCTCTCGGACCTGCTCTTCATTCTCGCCCGCTACGCCAACCGCGAGGTCGGCGACGTGCTGTGGGTCCCCGGCGGAGAGCGCTGACCCGCCCGTACGGGCGCAGCGGGGGGCGTCAGATGACGTTGTTGACTTCGCGGCCGGGAGGCGACGACTCCAGCCAGGCGAGGAGGCCCGTCAGCGCCTGCGGGCTGAGGGCGAGCTGGATCTCGGTCTCGCCGTCGACCGAGCACTGGACGATCGTGTTGCCCGCGTGCAGCGCAAACGTCTCTGAGCCGACCGGCTTGCGGCGCCCGAGCACCTCGACGTGGCCGCGCTCCAGCCGGAGTACGGGACGCGGGGAGAAAGAGAAGGTGCGGAACCACTCGAGATGGATGTCGCCGTAACGACCGATCCCGAGGGTCCACCCGCGAGGGTCACCCTCCTCGCGCGGAACATCACGCTTGCGGTTGACGCTGAGGTCGAACGTACTGCCGCCCCGGGCGAGGATTCGCCGACGCGCTGCCAGCCCGATGACCGCAAGAACGACCAGGGCCAGAAGCAGGCCGAGGGAGTCGAGCACCCACAACCAGATCGGCATGTGTGCCCTCCTCCCTCGACGAGCGACTCAAGATCTCCTGTGTAGACCTTAGGACGCGAGCTCAACGGCGCGGATACGGGCCTCCAGACGGCGTACCGTCTCAGCGGCCTCTTCGTCGTCGCTTCCCTCGGACTTGATCCGCTCGAGGTCGTGCTTCGCGCGCTCCAGGTCGATGTCGTGCGACATGACCGCGCTCTCCGCCAGGATCGACACGCGGTTTGCGGCCACCGAGAGGAAGCCCGAGTCGACCGCGGCCACCCAGGTCTCCTTCGTGTCCGTCTCGATCTCGACGACCCCGTCGGCGAGCACCGACATCACCGGGGCGTGCCCCGGGAGGATGCCGATGTCACCGTCGAGCGTCCGAGTCATCAAGGACGTGGCCTCGCCGGACCAGAGCAGCCGGTCGGCGCTCACGAGCTCGACGTGCAGTGTGCCTGCCATCAGAGGACTCCTTCTCTCCCGATCAGGAGCTCTTCTGGATCTCGGCCCACTTCTTCTCGACGTCGTCCAGACCGCCGCACATGAAGAACGCCTGCTCGGCCACGTGGTCGTACTCGCCGTCCGAGATGCGCTTGAACGCATCCACGGTCTCGTCGAGCGGGACCGTGGAGCCCTCGATGCCCGTGAACTGCTTCGCCACGTAGGTGTTCTGCGAGAGGAAGCGCTGGATGCGACGGGCGCGGGACACGACCGTCTTGTCCTCCTCCGACAGCTCGTCGACACCGAGGATCGCGATGATGTCCTGCAGCTCCTTGTTGCGCTGGAGGATCTGCTTGACACGGGTCGCGACCTGGTAGTGGTCGGCCGAGATGTAGCGCGGGTCCAGGATCCGCGACGTCGACGTCAGCGGGTCCACGGCCGGGTAGATGCCCTGCGAGGCGATCTCACGGCTGAGCTCGGTCGTGGCGTCGAGGTGCGCGAACGTCGTCGCAGGCGCCGGGTCGGTGTAGTCGTCGGCCGGCACGTAGATCGCCTGCATCGAGGTGATCGAGTGACCACGCGTCGACGTGATCCGCTCCTGCAGCACGCCCATCTCATCGGCCAGGGTCGGCTGGTAGCCCACCGCGGACGGCATACGGCCGAGCAGCGTGGAGACCTCCGAGCCGGCCTGGGTGAACCGGAAGATGTTGTCGATGAAGAGGAGCACGTCCTGCTTCTGGACGTCGCGGAAGTACTCCGCCATCGTCAGCGCCGACAGGGCGACACGCAGACGCGCGCCCGGCGGCTCGTCCATCTGGCCGAAGACCAGTGCGGTCTGGCCGAGAACGCCCGACTCGTCCATCTCGACGATGAGGTCGTTGCCCTCACGAGTGCGCTCACCGACACCGGCGAACACCGACACACCACCGTGGTCGCGGGCAACACGGGCGATCATCTCCTGGATGAGCACCGTCTTGCCGACACCGGCGCCGCCGAACAGGCCGATCTTGCCGCCCAGGACGTACGGGGTGAGGAGGTCGATGACCTTGATGCCGGTCTGGAACATCTCGGTCTTCGGCTCGAGCGAGTCGAAGGACGGAGCCTTGCGGTGGATGCCCCAGCGCTCCTTGATGTCGAGCACCTCGCCCTCTTCGAGGTTGAGGCACTCGCCGATCGTGTTGAAGACGTGGCCCAGGGTCACGTCGCCCACCGGCACCGAGATCGGCTTGCCGGTGTCGCGCACGACGGCGCCGCGGACAAGGCCGTCGGTCGGCTGCATGGAGATCGCGCGGACCATGCCGTCACCGATGTGCTGGGCGACCTCGAGCGTGAGAGGGCGGCCCTCGGCGTCGAGCGCCGTGTGGACCTGCAGGGCGTTGTAGATTTCCGGCATCTGGTCCGTCGGGAACTCGACGTCGATGACCGGACCGGTGACGCGGGCGATACGGCCCGTCGTCGTGGTCTCGTTGACAGTGGCAGTCATGTTTCACTCACTCCCGGCGGTCGCGTCGGCGAGGGCGTTCGCGCCACCGACGATCTCACTGATTTCCTGGGTAATCCCGGCCTGACGGGCCTGGTTGGCGATTCGGGTGTACTTCTGGATCAGGTCCTCGGCATTGTCGGTCGCGTTCTTCATCGCCTGCTGGCGAGCCGCGAGCTCCGATGCCGCCGCCTGGAGCAGGCAGAAGTAGAGCCGGTGGTTGACGTACTTCGGCAGGAGCGCATCGAGCACCTCCGACGCCGACGGCTCGAACTCGTACAGGGGGTAGACGTCGCCGTTCTCCGGCGCCTCCGTCCCCTCGACGACCTCGAGCGGGAGCAGCCGGATGACCTCGGGGGTCTGGCTGATCATCGAACGGAACCGGGTGAATACGATGTGGAGCTCGTCCACGGCACGCGCCGGGTCCCCGGTCTCCGGGTCCTCGGGATCGATGAGGAACGCGGACGTGAGGACGTCACCGATCTCGCGGGCGTTCGCGTAGCCCGGGCGGTCGGAGAAGCCGTTCCACGCCTGCACCACGGGGCGCTGGCGGAACCGGAAGTACGCCTCGGCCTTGCGGCCCGTCACGTACATGTCGACCTCCTTGCCCTCGGCGTGGAGCTTCTCGACGAGACGCTCCGACTCCTTGAGGACCGAGGACGAGTACGACCCGGCGAGACCGCGGTCGCTGGAGATGACCAGGACCGCGGCGCGCTTGGGCTCCGGGTTCTCGGTGAGCAGCTTGTGGTCGACGGCACCGAAGGTCGCAAGAGCGGACACCGCGCGCGTGAGCTCACGGGCGTACGGCGTCGCCGCCGCAGCCTGCTGCTGCGCCTTGACGATGCGCGACGCCGCGATAAGCTCCATGGCGCGCGTGATCTTCTTCATCGACTGCGTCGACTTGATCTTCGCACGGTACTCGCGCAGTGAGGTGGCCACGAGAGGTCAGCCTCGCTTCTGCTTGACGATCTGCTCCTGCTCGACATCCTCGTCGGCGAGAGCCTCGTGCTCTTCCTTGCCCGGCTTGATCGAACGGCCGTCGCTGGTCTCGAACTGGTTCGTGAACGCGTCGTACGCCGACTCGAGCGAGCTCGCCGAGTCGTCGCCGAACTTGCCCGTCTCACGGATGGTGTCGAGGATCGCCGGCTCGCTGCGACGCAGGTAGTCGAGGAACTCCGACTCGAAGCGCGAGATGTCGTCAACCGGCACCGGGTCGAGCTTGCCGGTTGTGCCCGCCCACAGCGAGACAACCTGCTCCTCGACCGGGAACGGCTGGTACTGGCCCTGCCGGAACAGCGCCATCAGACGCTCGCCGCGCGCCAGCTGCTGCTTGGAAGCGGCATCCAGGTCGGAGGCGAACATCGCGAAGGCCTCCATCGCACGGTACTGCGCGAGCTCGATCTTGATCGAGCCGGTGACGGCCTTCATCGACTTCAGCATCGCCGAGCTGCCGACGCGCGACACCGAGATGCCGACGTCCACCGCGGGGCGCTGGTTCGAGTTGAACAGGTCCGACTGGAGGAAGATCTGACCGTCGGTGATCGAGATGACGTTGGTCGGGATGTAGGCCGACACGTCGTTGGCCTTCGTCTCGACGACCGGGAGACCCGTCATCGAGCCCGCGCCCAGCTCGTCCGAGAGCTTCGCGCAGCGCTCGAGCAGCCGGCTGTGGAGGTAGAAGACGTCGCCCGGGTACGCCTCGCGGCCCGGCGGGCGGCGAAGCAGCAGCGACACGGCGCGGTAGGCCTCGGCCTGCTTGCTCAGGTCGTCAAAGACGATGAGGACGTGCTTGCCGTCGTACATCCAGTTCTGGCCGATGGCCGAGCCGGTGTACGGGGCGAGGTACTTGAAGCCCGCCGAGTCCGAGGCCGGAGCCGCGACGATCGTCGTGTACTCGAGAGCACCGGCCTCCTCGAGCGCCGAGCGCACCGAGGCGATGGTCGAGCCCTTCTGGCCGATCGCGACGTAGATGCATCGCACCTGCTGGCTGGGGTCTCCCGACTCCCACGCCTGCTTCTGGTTGATGATCGTGTCGATCGCGATGGCGGTCTTGCCGGTCTGACGGTCACCGATGATCAGCTGGCGCTGGCCACGGCCGATCGGCGTCATCGAGTCGATCGCCTTGATGCCGGTCATCAGCGGCTCGTGGACGCTCTTGCGCTCGACCACGGAGGGTGCCTGCAGCTCGAGCGCGCGGCGGCCGCTGGTCGCGACCTCGCCGAGGCCGTCGATCGGGTTGCCGAGCGGATCCACGACACGACCGAGGTAGCCGTCACCCACGGCGACCGAGAGGACCTCGCCGGTGCGCTTGACGGGCTGACCCTCCTCGATGCCGGCGAAGTCACCGAGGATGACGACGCCGATCTCGCGCGAGTCGAGGTTCAGTGCGAGACCGAGCGTCCCGTCCTCGAACTCGAGCAGCTCGTTGGCCATCGCGGACGGCAGGCCCTGGACGCGGGCGATCCCGTCCATCGCCTCCGAGACGACGCCGATCTCCTCGGTGGTCGCCTGCGGCTTGTAGTCGCTGACGAACTGCTGGAGCGCGTCGCGAATCTCATCGGGACGGATCGTGAGCTCCGCCATGTCAGTGCCTACCTTCTTCTCGATCGTGCTGGGGAAGTACTTGGTCCAGGGTTGTGAGGGCCATCGTCAGCCCACGAGTCCGCGACGCGCGTCTGCGAGCTTGGTCGACACCGTGGAGTCGATCCGCTCCCCGGCGATCTCGACGGACAGACCGCCGATCACAGCCGGGTCGACGGTGACGTCCACGTACACCTCTCGACCGTACTTGCGGGCCAATGCTCCGGCCAAACGCTGCTTCTCGTCGGCATCGAGCGCGTACGCAGCGGTGACCAGCGCCTGGAGGCGACCTGCGAGGACAATGGCGTCCTCGGAGAAGCCGGCGAGCGTCTGCTCGAACCCGTGGTTGCGTCCGGCGACCGCCTGTCGGGCCAGGGCGAGGGTCACGTCGTCCGCCTTGCCGTCGAGTAGACGTGAGACGAGGACCTTGCGGCCCTCGACGGAGGTCGCCCGGTCGCCGAGGGCCTGCCGAAGATCGGGGTCGGCCACCACGACGCGCGAGAACTCGAGGAGAGTGTCGGCGACTACGTCGAGCTGACCGTCGCGCTCAGCGCGGCTGAGGACCGCCTGGACACCAGCCTGCTCCAGCGCGTCGGCGACGTCACGCGCCGAACCCCACCGTCCCTGTGCGGCGATCGACACGATCTCCAGCGCACCGGAGCCGATCTTCTCGCCGAACAGGCTGCGGACGAGACCGGCCTTGGCCTCGCCCTCGCTGGCGGGGTCCGACAGCACGCGGCGGAGCACCGGGTTGGCGTCGAGCGCGCCGACGACCGCGAACACGTCCTCGCCTACGGCGACGCCCTCAGCGCCGTCGGCAGCAGCACCGCTGACGGCGTCGAGGACTTGGGCGAGCGAAGCCGCCGAAACGCCCCGCATCAGTTCGCCGATCCGTTCGACGAGCCCTCGAGGTCGACGATGAAGCGCTCGACGGTACGGCGCTGACGCGCCTCGTCCTCCAGCGACTCACCGACGATCCGCGACGCGAGCTCGGTGGAGAGCTGCCCCACCTCGCGGCGCAGAGACTGAACCGCCTGCGCGCGCTCGGCCTCGATCTGCTGGTGCGCGGCCGTGACGATGCGCTGAGCCTCGTCCTGCGCCTGGGTTCGCATCTCGGCAGTGATCGCGGCACCCTGCTCGCGCGCCTCCTCGCGGATGCGTGCGGCTTCGTGCCGGGCCTCGGCGAGCTGGGCGTTGTACTGCTCCAGCGCCGCCTTGGCCTCCTCCTGGGCCTGAGCCGCTTCCTTCATGCCGCCTTCGATCGCGGCGGCACGCTCGGCGTACGCCTTCTCGAAGTTCGGGACGACGAGCTTCGCGACCAGGAAGACGACGATCCCGAAGACGATCAGGCCGAGGATGACCTCGGACCAGACCGGGAGGATGGGGTTGTGCGCCTCCTCCGCGGCCAGCTGTGTGATGTCCATGTGGTGGGACCCTTACGTCTCGACTGGATCAGATAGGCAGGACGAACGCGAGCGCGACGCTGATGATGAACAGCGCCTCGGCGAGGACGAAGCCGAGGATCGCGATCGTCTGCAGGCGCGACTGCGCCTCCGGCTGACGGGCGACGCCGGCGATGTATGCGGCGAAGATGAGGCCGATGCCGACACCGGGACCGATCGCGGCAAGGCCGAGACCGATCATGTTCAGAGAGCCTTCCACGGCTTTTCCTTTCGTCGTCAGCGCCTAGGCGGCGCTTCTGGTGAAACTCTTTGGGGTGGGTGGGTCAGTGTTCGTCGGCGATGGCTTCGCCGATGTACATCGCGGTCAGCAAGGTGAACACGTACGCCTGCAGGAACATCACCAGCAGCTCGAGAAAGCTGACCGCGATGCCGAGCAGGAAGGACAGGACGCCGACCACGCCGTACAGCGCGTTGCCCGAGTCCAGCAGCAGATAGGCGCCGCCGGTCGCGAACAGGATCAGCAGAAGGTGGCCGGCGAACATGTTGCCGAAGAGTCGCAGCGTCAGCGTGATCGGCCGGATCAGGATGTTGGAGAAGAACTCCAGCGGCACGAGCAGGAGAAGGATCGGGCCCTTGATACCACCGGGGACCGTCTCGTGCTTGAGGTATCCGACGAAGCCGTGCTTGGCGATGCCGACCGCGTTGTAGACCACCCAGGTGATCGCCGCCAGCGCGACGACGAAGCCGATGCGCGCGAACGACGGGAACTGGATGAACGGGATCACGCCGTAGTAGTTGTTCACCAGCACGAACATGAACAACGCGAACAGGTACGGCACGTACTTCATGTAGTGCTCGGACCCGATGTTGTCGCGGGCAATGCCGTTGCGGACGAAGTTGTAGATGTACTCGCCGGCGAACTGCATCCGCCCGGGGACCACCGCGGCACGACGCGAGAACGCGTACGTGAGGCCGACGACGACGAACCCCGAGAGGATCACCAGCACCATCGGCTTGGTGAAGTCCACACCGAAGATCGTGAAAATCGGGGGCAGCTCGAAGCTGGAGGGACCCGGCGGGTGGAACTCTGCGAGGACAGTCCGTCCTTCGGTGGTCACTCGATCACCTCATCTATGGCACGGTCGCGCCGCGGTTCCACGGGCGTCATGGGTACGTCGGGTAGCAGATGAACGGTCAGGACTTGTGCGGCGTGGCCGCGTACACGGTGAAGATCCCGAGCGCTGCCCCGAGGGCTGCGCCGGCGAACACCATGAACGAGGTCCCCCACCAGCGATCCAGTCCGAAGCCGATGGCTCCGTAGACCACGATCCCTCCGACGATCCGGCTGATCGCCTGGCTCAGGCTGCGTCGAGGACGTCGGGAGGATTCGCTCATTGCCAACGGAACGGTAGCATGCCCGGCTCACGACTCGACCCCCAGGTCGTACAGCGGCTGGCGGCTCGTCACGGCGGCAACGACGAACAGTGCGGTGCTCACGAGAGCACCCACGAGAAGGGTGATCCCGAGGGCTCCGCCGTGCACGACATCGCCGAGCGCACCCGACTGCGTGAGCACGAGAGCGAGGGCGGCAACGAAGAGCACGTTGGTCGAGTAGAGCAGGAGCGCGATGAGGAGCGACGCGCCGTTCGCCGGCTTGGCGAGGACCTTGAGAGCGACGGCGGTGAACCCGAGCAGGAACGCGACGAGCGCGACCCCGATCAAGGACCCGACGACACCTGGCCCACCGGCCGCGAGCGCACTGCCGGCCATGCACGACACTGCCGCCGCGAGAACGACCCCACCGAGCACGCGGGTCACGCGTACGGGGCGTCGGGTCGAGCTCTGGGTGGTCGTCATGGGGGCGGCCGTCCAAACGTGCGGGTGGGTGTTTGTGAAAACTAGCACAAGCGCTTCACGGGCCCCAAACCCGGGGCCTTCTCAGGCTCGGCCCGTACGCCCGACCCGGGGCAGCCAGAACACCACGAACGCCGTCACGACCACCATCACCACCACCCCTGCGCTCGCCCGCCAGCCGCCGACGAGGCCTAGCGCGACAGCGCCGAAGGCGACCACGCCGGCGATCATGTACATCGCGAGCACGGCCCGCCGGTGGGAGTGGCCGATCTCGAGCAGCCGGTGGTGCAGGTGCAGCTTGTCGGGCGCGAACGGCGAGCGCCCCGCGCGGGTCCGGCGCACGACCGCCATCAGCAGGTCGACGAACGGCACGAGCAGCACCGCGAACGGCAGCAACAGCGGCAGCAGGGCGGGGACCAGCGACGCCTGCGCGCCGCCGAGGCCTTGGATCGCCTCGGCCGCCGAGAACCGCCCCGACAGCGAGACGGCCGAGCAGGCCAGCACGAAGCCGATGAGCATCGCTCCGGCGTCGCCGATGAACATCCGCGCCGGGTTGAAGTTGTGCGGCAAGATCCCCACGCACACGCCCGCGAGCGCGGCACACAGCATCGCGGCCGCGATGGCGTTGGTCTGCCGGTTCTCGGCGACCAGGACGAAGGCGAAGATGAAGAACGCGACCGCGCCGATCCCGACCACTCCCGCTGCCAGCCCGTCCAGACCGTCGACGAAGTTGACCGCGTTGACGCAGATCACGATCGTCAGGACGGAGAAGAGGATCGACTGCAGCGGGTCGATCGCCCAGGTGTTGCCGGGCAGCGGGAGGTAGACGAGCTGCACGCCCATGGAGACGGTGATCACCGCCGCCAGGAGCTGTCCGGCGAACTTCGTGAGCGCGTCGAGCTCGTACACGTCGTCGATGACCCCGACCAGCGTGATCACCGTCGCCCCGACCATGACGGCGCCCGCGTCCGCGAGGACCGCGTCCTCCGAGCTGGACAAGAACGGCATCCGCGCCGCGACGAGATAGGCCGCCAGCAGGCCGAACAGCATCGCCACGCCGCCGAAGTAGGGGATGGGCACCGCGTGGACGTCGCGGTCGCGCACGCGCGCGTACGCCCCGACCTTCATCGCACCCTCCCGTGCCAGCACGGCGAGCAGATAGGTCACCGCCACAGCGACCAGGAAGACGACGAGATACTCGCGCATGGCTCAGGCGACCTCGAGCCCCAGCTCGGCCAACCGCTCGGCGGTGACGGCGCCGGGACGGACGATCCGCGGGCGCTCCCCCGTACAGTCCACGATCGTCGACGGGACGCCGCTGCCCGAGGGCCCGCCGTCCAGATAGACCGCGACCGAGTCGCCGAGCTGCTCCTCGGCCTCGACGACCGTCGTCGCGGCAGGGTGGCCGGTGAGGTTCGCGCTCGAGACCGCGAGTGGGCCGGTGCGCTGAAGCAGGGCGAGCGTGGTGGCATCATCTGGCATCCGGACAGCGACCGTGCCCCGGGTCTCGCCCAGGTCCCAGGCGAGAGAGTCCTGCTGGTGGCAGATGACCGTCAACGGCCCCGGCCAGAGCGCCTCGACCATCGTGTAGACGTACGGCTCGACGCCCGTCGCCAAGGCGTCCAGCGTCATCGTCGACCCCACGAGGACCGGTGGCGGCATGTGCCGTCCACGACCCTTCGCCGCCAGGAGCGCGGCGACGGCGTCGGCGTCGAACGCGTCCGCTGCGATGCCGTACACCGTGTCGGTCGGCGTCACGACCAACTTCTGGCTCTGGAGGGCCGCCTTGGCGGCCTCCAGGCCTGCCTCACGCTCATCGTCGTCACCGACGCAAGAGAACCGTTCGCTCACAAGGGCCATGGTGCCAGTCCGCCTCCCACGCTCGTCTGCGCCCTCGCCTGGGAGGCCGTGTCAGCGCCGGACGCGCCGCGCGGTCACGAACCGCGGCCGGCCGGCCAGGTCCGTACGGTCCTGCATGTCGACGAACCCGCCGTGCGCGACGAACACCGCCGGAGCAGACTCCCCCTGCACGTCGGCGTGCTCCGCGCCGACCATCGCGCCGTCACGCAGCAGGCGCGCGGCGGTCGCGGCGACGTCGCGCATCGCGTCCAACCCGTCCTCGCCGGACCAGAGCGCCAGCGCGGGGTCGTGGTCGCGCGCCTCCACGGCCACCGACTCCCACGCGGTCAGCGGGATGTACGGAGGGTTGGCGAGCACGAGGTCCACCGTGCCGTCGAGGTCGGCGAACGCGTCGGCCAGGTCGCCGTGCCGCAGGTCGACCTCCAGCCCGGCCAGGTTGCGCTCGGCGTACGCGAACGCGTCGTCGCTGAGCTCCACCGCATGCACGCGGGCGTGAGGGCGCTCGGACGCCACTGCCCCCGCGATCGCGCCCGATCCCGTACCGAGGTCGACCACGACGGGGTGCTTGGCCTCGACGCCGTCGAGGACGGTGAGCCCCCACTCGACCAGGGACTCGGTCTCGGGCCGCGGGACGAACACGCCAGGCCCGACCGCGAGGTCGCGGTAGCGGAACGCCGCCGTGGTGGTGAGGTGCTGGAGCGGCTCACGCGTGGCGCGCCGGGCGACGAGGACCTCGTACGCGCTCGCCTGAGCGCCGTCGAGGTCGTCGACCAGCAGCAGGCCCGCCCGCCCCGTGCCGAGGACATGCGCGAGCAGCAGCTCCGCGTCGTTGCGCGGCGAGGCCACTCCCGCCTCTGCGAGCTGGCGGGTGGCGTCGGCGAGCAAGGCTCGCAGGTCTGTCACCGACCGGCCTCGACCGACGCGAGGCGCGCCGCGAGATCGGCCTCGACGCAGGCGTTCACAACGTCGTCGAGGGCGCCGTCCATCACCTGGTCGAGGTTGTACGCCTTGAACCCGACGCGGTGGTCGGAGATGCGGTTCTCGGGGAAGTTGTACGTACGGATCCGCTCAGAGCGGTCAACCGTACGGACCTGCGAGCGCCGCGCGTCCGACGCCTCGGCGTCCGCCGCGTCCTGCGCGGCCTGCAGCAGCCGTGAGCGCAGGATGCGCAGCGCCTGCTCCTTGTTCTGGAGCTGGCTCTTCTCGTTCTGACAGCTCACGACGATGCCGGTCGGCAGGTGGGTGATGCGCACCGCGGAGTCGGTGGTGTTGACGCTCTGTCCGCCAGGACCGGATGACCGGAACACGTCGATCCGCAGGTCGTTGTCGTTGACCTCGACGTCGACGGACTCGGCCTCGGGGAACACCATGACGCCCGCTGCGGAGGTGTGGACGCGCCCTTGCGACTCGGTCACAGGGACCCGCTGGACACGGTGCACGCCACCCTCGAACTTCAGCTTGGCGTACGGGGCCTCCCCCGGCTCCAGGGTGCCCTTCGCCTTGACGCCGACCGTCACGGACTTGTAGCCGCCCAGGTCGGAGGCGTTCTCATCGATGAGCTCGGTCTTCCAGCCTCGGGACTCCGCCCAACGCAGGTACATCCGGAGCAGGTCGCCGGCGAAGAGGGCGGACTCCTCACCGCCCTCCCCCGCCTTGATCTCGAGGATCGCGTCCTTGGAGTCGGCGGGGTCGCGCGGGACGAGCAGGTGCTCGAGGCGCTCGGCGAGCTCATGCTCGCGGACGGTCAGGGTCTCGACCTCCGCAGCGAAGCCAGGATCCTCGTCAGCGAGCTCGCGAGCAGCCTCGACGTCGTCGACGACCCGCTGCCACTCGCGGAAGGTGCGGACGATGCCGCTGAGCTCGGCGTAGCGCTGGCCCAGCCGCTTCGCCTTCGCGGGGTCGCTGTGGACCGAGGGGTCGGCCATCTGGGTCTCGAGGTCGGAGTGCTCGCGTACGAGCGTCTCCACCGCGTCGAACCTGCTCATCGGCTCCTCCTCGTTCGCGGGTCCACCCGATCGGGACCCGGCACGACAACGGCGCCGGCACACGCATCGAGCGTGGCCGGCGCCGTGACGTCGTTACTTCTTGCCGTAGCGCTTCTCGAAGCGAGCGACGCGGCCGCCCGTGTCCAGGATGCGCTGCTTGCCCGTGTAGAACGGGTGGCAGGCGGCGCAGGTCTCGACGCGGATGACGCCGTCGGTCGCGGTGCTGCGCGTGGTGAACGTGTTGCCACAGGTGCACGAGACCTCGGTCGACACGTACGTGGGGTGAATGTCCTTCTTCATGTTGTCCTCTCGCTCGACTCTGGGTCGGCCCGCCGGTCGGGCCGTGAACCAGTGCCTCAGGCATTGTGCCACCGTCGCTCCGTGAAACACGAATCGCGGGTGGAGCATTCCCGCGCTCGCTCACGCAGGCGTGACGCGGCTCACGAGATCATGGACCCGGTCACCAGCAGGATCGAGATCGCGATCATCGCCACCGCCGCCGTCAGGAAGACCGCGAGCTCCGAGATCGCGACGCCCTTGTTGGCCTCGGTAAGCGCGAACAGCACCGAGGCCGCGGCGAGTGCGTTGAGCAGCACCACCGCGACCAGCAGTGGACTCACCGCAGGAGCTTCTCGATGTCGTCGGCGATGTCCTCGGGCTTGGTCGTGGGCGCGTAGCGGTCCACGACGTCGCCGTCGGAGTTGATCAGGAACTTGGTGAAGTTCCACTTGATCCGGTCACCGAGAACGCCCGACTTCTGGTCGCGCAGCCACTTGTAGAGCGGGTGCGCGTCCGGGCCGTTGACGTCGACCTTGGAGAACATCGGGAACGTGACGTCGTACGTCAGGGAGCAGAACTCCTTGATCTCGGCCTCGTCGCCCGGCTCCTGGTTGCGGAACTGGTCGCACGGGAAGCCGAGGACGACGAGCCCCTCGTCCTGGTACTTGCGATAGAGCTCCTCCAACCCCTCGTACTGCGGGGTGAAGCCGCACTTGCTGGCGGTGTTGACGACGAGGACGGCTTTGCCGCGGTACTCGTCGAGCCCTCGCTCCGTCCCGTCGATGTCGACGGCCCGGAACTCGTACGCGTTCGTCATCAGTCGTCGTCCCCGCCGCCGCGGCGGCCCGTCGACGGGGTGCTCTGGTTGATCTGCATCAGGAACTCGACGTTGCTCTTGGTGCTCTTGAGCTTGTCGATCATCAGCTCGAGGGCCTGCTGGCCGTCGAGGGCCGAGAGGACGCGGCGCAGCTTCCAGACGATCGCGAGCTCTTCGCGGCTCATCAGGAGCTCCTCGCGGCGGGTGCCCGAGGCCTCGACGTCGATCGCCGGGAAGATGCGCTTGTCCGCGAACTCGCGGCGCAGACGCAGCTCCATGTTGCCGGTGCCCTTGAACTCCTCGAAGATCACCTCGTCCATCCGCGAGCCGGTCTCGACGAGCGCGGTGGCGAGGATCGTCAGCGAGCCACCGTCCTCGATGTTGCGGGCCGCGCCGAAGAACTTCTTGGGCGGGTAGAGCGCCGAGGAGTCGACACCGCCGGACAGGATGCGGCCGCTGGCGGGGGCCGCCAGGTTGTAGGCGCGGCCGAGGCGCGTGATGCCGTCGAGGAGGACGACCACGTCGTGGCCGAGCTCGACCAGCCGCTTCGCGCGCTCGATCGCCAGCTCGGCGACCGTGGTGTGGTCGGTGGCCGGACGGTCGAAGGTCGAGGCGATGACCTCGCCCTTGACGGTGCGCTGGAAGTCGGTGACCTCCTCCGGACGCTCGTCGACGAGGACGACCATCAGGTGGCACTCAGGGTTGTTGGTCGTGATCGCGTTGGCGATCTGCTGCATGATCATCGTCTTGCCGGCCTTGGGAGGCGAGACGATCAGGCCGCGCTGGCCCTTGCCGATCGGCGACACGATGTCGATGATGCGGCCGGACAGCTGGGCCGGGTCGATCTCGAGGCGCAGACGCTCAGAGGGGTACAGCGGCGTCAGCTTGGAGAACTCAACGCGCTGCTTGGCCTCGTCGATCGTCATGCCGTTGACCGACTCGATCTTGACGAGCGGGTTGAACTTCTCCTTGCGCTCGCCGTCGCGGGGCTGGCGCACCTGGCCGACGATCGCGTCGCCCTTGCGAAGGCCCCACTTGCGGACCATCGACAGGGAGACGTAGACGTCGTTCTCGCCGGGGAGGTAGCCGCTCGTCCGGACGAAGGCGTAGTTGTCGAGCACGTCGAGGATGCCGGCGGCCGGGATGAGGACGTCGTCCTCGTTCACCATCGGCTCGACCTCGCGCCCGGTGCGCTCCGGGCGGTCACGGTTGCGGTTGCGGTTGCGGTTGCGGTTGCGACGACGGCCGCCGCTCTCGCCGTCGCGGTCGCGGTCGCCACGGTTGTCGCTCTCGGCGTCGTTCTTCTGATCTCCCCGATCGCCACGATCGCTACGGTCGCGGCCGTCCCGGATGTCGCGGTTGTTGCGCTCGGCACGGTCACGGTTGTCCTCACGCGACTTGTCCTCGCGCGGCTTCTCGTCACGCGACTTCTCCTCGCGCGGCTTCTCGTCACGCGGCATCTCGTCACGCGACTTGTCCTCGCGCGCCTTCTCGTCACGCGACTTGTCCTCGCGCGGCTTCTCGTCACGCGGCTTGTCACCACGGTCGCGAGCCTTCTCGCCACGGTCGTCGTTGCGCTTCTCCTTGCGGGGCTTGTCCTGCCGCGCGGGAGCGTCGTTGCGCTTCTCGTCGCGGGGCTTGTCCTGCTTCGCGGGAGCTTCGTTGCGGGGCTTGTCGGCGACCGGGGCCGACGACGCCTGGGGGGTGCTGGTCTGCGCGGCGGGCGCGGGGGCGGACGAGCCGCCGCCCTGCGCGGCCTGGATGGCCTCGATGAGGGCACCCTTGCGCATCTTGCCGAAGCCCTTGATACCGAGGCCGGAGGCGATCTGCTGCAGCTCAGGCAGCACCATCGCGTTGAGTCCCGTGCCGCTGCGACGGCGCGGGGCCTTCGCGGGTGCGGACTCGGTGGAGCGCTCGCCGGATTCGTCGAGCAGAGTGGGTGTTTCGGTCACGTGAGGTCCTTCCCACGTCAGGCGACGCGCGGGCGCCGCTCGTTGTCAGCGGTTCGTACGATGTCGCGAACCGCCAAGCCCGACCGCATACAGTGCGAACGGACGAAGCATTGCGATTTCCGCCGCGGGTCCTGGAACTTCTGAGCGCGTACACGACTCAGGAGGATGCGGGGAAGAGACGGGATCGAGAGGGGTTCGATCGATCGGACCCTCTCGGATCACCTGTCAGCGACTCTAACACCCCCGTCGGACCACCTGTTCCCCGCTGGTGCCGCGAGTCATACAATCGTGACCTTTCGACGTTCAGCACAGACCTTCTGCCCCCCGACCCTCCCATCGGTGACTCACCGTCCACGCGCCCGCGCGCCATGGACGCCCAGGCACCGACGGAGGGAACGGGCGTACGGGCGACTCAGACCTGGCGCGCCCCGGCACGGTCGACCGGCAGCGAAAGCACGGCCCAGCCCCCGGGCGCGCGGCCGACCAGCGGGGCCGCGTCGAACGCATCGGTCGCGAACGCGAGCACCGTCGGGCCGGCGCCGGAGATGATCGCCGGGATACCGTCAGCGCGCAGCGCCTCGACCAGCGCGTACGAGGCGGGCATCGCCGGCGCGCGGTACGCCTGGTGCAAGGCATCCTCGGTGGCGTCGAAGAGCAGCTCGGGACGGCCATCGAGCGCGGCGACGAGCAGGGCGGCACGGCCGGCGTTGAGCGCGGCGTCGGCGTGCGGGACATGCGCGGGCAGGAGTCCGCGCGCGACCTCTGTGCTGACCCCGTCCTCAGGCACGTACACGACGACCTCCGCCTCGACGTCGAGGCGGACCGCCCGAGCCTCGACGCCGTCCATCCAGGCGATCGTCAGCCCGCCGAGCAGCGCGGCGGCGACGTTGTCGGGGTGGCCTTCCAGGCGCGTCGCAAGGCGCAGAGCCGCGGCGTCGTCGAACCGAGCCTCGCCGAGCGGCGCGATCGAGGCGGACCCGGACAGCAGTGCCCGCGCGACCGTGATCCCACCGACGATCGCCGCCGAGCTCGAGCCGAGCCCACGGGCGTGCGGGATCCGGTTGACGCAGTGCACGCGCAGCCCGGGCTGGGTCATCCCCAGCTCGTCGAAGACCGCACGCAAGGAGCGGACGACCAGGTGCGACTCGTCGCGCGGGACGTCGGCCGCGCCGACACCGTCCACGGTGACGGTCAGCCCGCCGTCGTCGACGACCTCCGCCGTCACCTCGTCGTACAGGCTGAGTCCGAGGCCGAGCGCGTCATAACCGGGCCCGAGGTTGGCCGACGACGCAGGCGTACGGACGGTGACCGGGCCCTCGACGAACGGGCTCATGCCAGGCCGGCGAGCTCGGCCGCCTTGCGGACGTCCGCATCGACGACGTGGTCTGCGATCGCACCGAGGTGCTGAAGTGGCGTGTCGATGTCCTTGAGGCCGTTGCCGGTGACGACGACCGCGATGGTGGCGCCCGTCGGCACCTCGCCTGCGGCGTGCGCCTTCACCAGCCCGGCGACTCCCGCGGCCGAGGCCGGCTCGACGAAGACGCCGTCGCGCCGCGCGAGCTCGCGCTGGGCGTCGAGGATCTCCTGGTCCGACACGGCGCTGATGCGGCCGCCGGAGGTGTCGCGCGCCTCGACCGCGAGGTGCCACGACGCCGGGTTGCCGATGCGGATGGCGCTGGCAACGGTCTCCGGGTCCGGCACGGGCGAGCCCGTGACGAGCGGGGCGGCGCCCTCGGCCTGGAAGCCCCACATCCTCGGGGTACGGGTGGCGAGGTCGGCCTCGGCGTACTCGCGGTAGCCCAACCAGTACGCCGAGATGTTGCCCGCGTTGCCGACCGGCATCACGTGCACGTCCGGGGCGTCACCGAAGACGTCGACGACCTCGAACGCGCCCGTCTTCTGGCCCTGGAGCCGGACGGGGTTGACGGAGTTGACGAGCGCAACGGGGTACGAGTCGGCGAGGCCGCGCGCGATGTCGAGGCAGTCGTCGAAGTTGCCGCGCACCTGCACGACGAGTGAGTCGAACATCAACGCCTGCGCCATCTTGCCGGCCGCGATCTTGCCCTGCGGCACGAGCACGATCGGCCGCAGCCCCGCCCGGACCGCGTACGCCGCCATCGAGGCCGAGGTGTTGCCGGTGGACGCACAGACGACGGCCTCGGCGCCCTCGGCCAGGGCGACGGTGATCGCCGCCGTCATGCCCCGGTCCTTGAACGACCCGGTCGGGTTGCTGCCCTCGACCTTCAGCCGGACGTCGCTCCCGGTGAGCTCCGACAGCCAACCGGACCGGACGAGCGGCGTGCCGCCCTCCCCCAGCGACACGGCGGGCGTGTCACCGACCATGGGGAGCCAGTCACGGTACTCGTCGATCACGCCGCGCCACGGGCGGGCGCCATGCAGCTGGGTCACAGTCCTTCTCCTTCGACCCGCATGACCGACGAGACGTCGCGGACCATCGGGAGGTCGCGCAGCTGCCGGACGGTGCGCGAGAGCGCCGCGTCGGATGCGGTGTGGGTGATGACGACGAGCTGGGCGTCGTCGCCGTGGCCTTCCTGGCGGACGGCCGAGATCGAGACCTCGTTCTCCGCGAACGCCAGCGCGACCGACGCGAGCACGCCGGCCTTGTCGTCCACGTCGAGGGCGATGTGGTAGCGGGTACGGGCGTCGCCGATGCCGAGCACCTCGCGCCGGGCGTGCGTCCGCTCGGGCGGGCCGCTGACGCCGAGCAGACGGTTGCGGGCAACGCTGACCACGTCTCCGAGGACAGCGCTCGCCGTGGGCGCGCCACCGGCACCGGGTCCGTAGAACATCAGCTGACCGGCCGACTCGCTCTCCACGAAGACGGCGTTGTAGGCGCCGCGGACGCTCGCGAGCGGGTGGTCCTTGGGGATCATCACGGGGTGGACACGCGCCGCGACAGAGGAGCCGTCCGCGCTCTGGTCGCAGATCGCGAGGAGCTTGACCACGCAGCCCATGTCGTCGGCGGAGCGGATGTCGGCCGCGGTCACCTCGGTGATGCCCTCACGGTGGACGTCCTCGATGGTCACCCGTGTGTGGAACGCCAGGCTTGCGAGGATCGCCGCCTTGGCCGCCGCGTCGAAGCCCTCGACATCGGCGGTCGGGTCGGCCTCGGCGAAGCCGAGCCGCTGCGCCTCCTCGAGGGCCTCGTCGAAGCCCTGGCCGGTGGTGGTCATGGCGTCGAGGATGAAGTTGGTGGTGCCGTTGACGATCCCCAGCACACGGCGTACGTGGTCACCGACCAGCGACTCGCGCAGCGGGCGCACGATCGGGATCGCCCCGGCGACGGCTGCCTCGTAGTAGAGGTCGCGGCCGGCCTTCTCGGCCGCCGCGAAGAGCGTCTCGCCGTCCTCGGCGAGCAGCGCCTTGTTGCCGGTGACGACCGAAGCACCGGCGTCGAGCGCGGCGAGGACCAGCGAGCGCGCGGGCTCGATGCCGCCGATCAGCTCGATCACGACGTCGACGTCGCCGCGGGTCACCAAGCCCATCGCGTCGGTGGTGAGCAGCGCCGGGTCGAAGGACGTCTCACGGTCGGCCCGGGCACGGTGGACCGCCACGCCGACCAGCTCGAACCGCGCGCCGACACGCTGGGCCAGCTCGTCGGCGTCGCGCGTGAGAAGCCGCGCCACCTCGCTGCCGACGGCGCCGTGGCCGAGCAGGGCGACGCGGAGCGTCCGGGTCTCGTGCTGGGTGGAGGTCACCGGTCCAGCCTAGTCGTCACGTCGGCGGTCAGGTCAGCGTGTTCGGAGGTCGGGCAGGCGGCAGAACGCGCCCGTCAGCCGACGTCGAGCCGCAGGAGGTCGTCCTCGGTCTCGCGCCGGACGATCAGCAGCGCCTCGCCCGCCCTCACCGCCACGACCGCAGGCCGCGGGACGTGGTTGTAGTTGGACGCCAGCGAGCGGCAGTACGCCCCTGTCCCTGGAACGGCGACCAGGTCGCCCGGCCCGATGTCGGACGGCAGGAACTCGTCCTTGACCACGATGTCGCCGGACTCGCAGTGCTTGCCGACGATCCGGCTCAGCACCGCGTCGGCCGACGACGCCCGCGACGCGAGGGTGCAGGAGTAGTCGGCGTCGTACAGGGCCGTACGGACGTTGTCGCTCATCCCGCCGTCCACGGCGACATAGCGACGGGTCGCGCCACCGTCGAGCGCGACGTCCTTGGTGGTGCCGACCTCGTACAGGGTGAACGTCGAGGGCCCGGAGATCGCGCGACCGGGCTCGATCGACAGGCGCGGCACCTCGATCCCCAGGCCGCGGCACTCGCGCTCGACGATCTCGCGCATGCCGTCGGCGAGCTGCTGCGGCGTCGCCGGGTCGTCCTGGGTCGTGTACGCGATGCCGTACCCGCCTCCCAGGTCGAGCTCCGGGGCGGCGTAGCCGAGCTCCTCGGCGATCCGGGCGTGCAGGGTCACGACCCGGTGGGCCGCCACCTCGAACCCCGACGTGTCGAAGATCTGCGAGCCGATGTGCGAGTGCAGCCCGAGGAGGTGGAGCGACGGCTGAGCCAGCACCCGGCGTACGGCCTCGAAGGCATCGCCCTCGGTGATCGAGAGGCCGAACTTCTGATCCTCGTGCGCGGTCGCGATGTATTCGTGGGTGTGGGCCTCGACGCCAGCGGTCACGCGCACCATCACGTGTGCGGTCACCCCGAGCTCGTCGGCGACGGCGGCGACCCTCTCGACCTCGACGTACGAGTCGACGATGATCTTGCCGACTCCCGCCTCGAGGGCGCGGCGGATCTCGGAGACGCTCTTGTTGTTGCCGTGCAGGCCCAGGTTGGCTGCCGGGACACCGGCCCGCAGCGCGACGGCCAGCTCGCCGCCGGTGCAGACGTCCATCCGCAGGCCCTCCTCGGTGATCCAGCGAGCCACCGCCGTGCATAAGAAGGCCTTGGCGGCGTAGTAGACGTCCCAGCCGTCGAAGGCGTCGCGGAACGCCCGTGCGCGAGCGCGCAGGTCGTCCTCGTCGACGACGTAGAGCGGCGTGCCGAACTCGGCCGCGAGCGCGGTGGCGCAGACGCCCGCGACCTCGAGCTCCCCGTCGTCACGTCGGGCGACGTGGGCCGACCAGAGGTGCTCGACCAGGGCGTTGGTGTCCTCAGGCTCGCGGAGCCATGCGGGTCCGCGGCTGCCGGCCTGCCCGTGGAGGGCGCCGGCCTCGTGCGCGCGCACGGGTCACATCCGCTCGGGCGCCGAGACGCCGAGCAGCTCGAGCCCGTTGGCGAGCACCGTACGGCTGGCGTCGACGAGGACGAGGCGCGCGGCGTGGATCGGCCCGGGCTCCTCGTCTCCTTGCGGGAGCACCCGGCACACGTCGTAGAACTTGTGGAATGCCGAGGCGGTGTCCTCGAGGTAGCGGGCGACGCGGTGCGGCTCGTGCAGCTCGGCAGCCCGCGCGACGACCCGCGGGAACTCCGCGAGGGCCCGCAGCAGGTCGCCCTCGCGCGAGGTCGACAGGAGCGAGAGGTCGGCCGCGTCGGGCGCCGGGGCGAGCCCGAGGTCGCTGGCGTTGCGCAGGATGCTCGACAGCCGCGCGTGGGCGTACTGGACGTAGTAGACAGGGTTCTCGGCGCTCTGGCGCGTCACCTCGGCGACGTCGATCGTCAGCGGCGAGTCGACCGGGTGGCGCGCGAGCGTGTAGCGCAGGGCGTCGACGCCGATGAGGTCAACGAGCTCGGTGAGGGTCACGAGCGTGCCCGCCCGCTTGGAGAGCTTGAGCTCCTCTCCGTCGGCCAGGATCTTCACGAGCTGGCCGATGAGCACCTGCAGGTTGTACGAAGGGTCGTCGCCCGCGCACGCCGCCATCGCCTGGAGCCGGCCGACGTAGCCGTGGTGGTCGGCGCCGAGGAGATAGAGGCACTGCTCGAAGCCGCGGGCGCGCTTGTCGAGGTAGTAGGCGGTGTCCGACGCGAAGTAGGTCATGTCGCCGTTGGAGCGGATCAGGACGCGGTCCTTGTCGTCACCGAAGTCGGTGGTCCGCATCCAGGTGGCACCGTCGGCCTCGTACAGGTGGCCTTCCTTGTCGATGACGCCGAGGGCGCGGTTGACCGCCCCGGATGCGACGAGTGTGCGCTCGGAGAACCAGAGGTCGAAGATCGTCCGGAACCGCGCGAGGTCGGCCTTCTGGTGGGCGAGCTGGAGCTCGTAGCCCTTCTCGCGGAACGCGACGAGCTGCTCGTCGGTCGGGAGATCACGGATGCCGGGGACGGCCTCGACGACCTCGGCGGCCAGGTCGGCGACGTACGCGCCGTGGTAGCCGTCCTCGGGGACGGCCTCGCCGTTGGCCACCGCCATGAGGGACGCGCCGAACTTGTCCATCTGGCTGCCGCGGTCGTTGACGTAGAACTCGGTCGAGACCCGTGCCCCCGCCGCCGTGAGCACCCGCGCGATCGCGTCGCCGACGACCGCCCAGCGGGTGTGGCCGAGATGCAGCGGACCAGTGGGGTTGGCAGAGATGAACTCGAGGTTGATCGCGCGGCCGGCGAGGACGTCGGAGCGCCCGTACGCACTCCCGGCGCGGACGACCTCGCCCGCGAGAACCCCCTGGGCGCCCGTGTCGACACGGACGTTGAGGAAGCCGGGGCCGGCAACCTCGACGGCTCCGACGCCGGCGGCCTGGGCGAGCTGCTCGGCGAGAGCGGTGGCGAGGTCGCGCGGGGCCATGCCCGCCTTCTTCCCGAGCTGCAGCGCCACGTTCGTCGCATAGTCGCCGTGGTCCTTGACCTTCGGTCGCTCGACGACCACGCGGGTCGGGACCTCGGGCAGGGAGACGGTCCCCGCCGCCACCAGGGCGTTCAGGGCGTCGACGATCGCGTCGGACAGCTGTTCGGGAGTCACCTACGAATCGTATCGAGGCCGGTCAACGACTTAACCCCGCCCGGCCTGCGGGCTCGCCGAGCCCTCGAGCACCTCGCGCACCGTCCGTACCAGCACAGCGGGGTCGAACGGCTTCGTGACGTACGCCTCCACACCGGCCTCCTGCCCACGCAACAGGTCGTGCGACTGCGCCTGCGTCGTCACCATCACGACCGGGATGTCGCGCGTGCTCGGCGACCGGCGTAGCGCGCGCACCGTCTCGAGCCCGTCCATACGGGGCATGACCACGTCGATCGTGACGACGTCCGGATGTGTGTCGACCACGACGTCGAGACACTCCAGGCCGTCTGCCGCCTCGAGGACGGTCCAGCCCTCCAGCTCGAAGTTGGTCCGGAGCAGCAGGCGGATGGAGTCGGTGTCGTCCACCACGAGGACGCGCGGCGGACGGCCGGACGGGAAGGGCATGTGCGCAACGGTACTTGGGGTGCGGTACCGTTGTCCGGCTCGTTCAGGAACGCGAGCGAGGCGGCGCCGAGAGGCGTTCGCCCCCGTAGCTCAGGGGATAGAGCACCGCCCTCCGGAGGCGGGAGCGTAGGTTCGAATCCTACCGGGGGCACCACTCAAGACGAGGGCCCCGACCTGTCACAGGTCGGGGCTTTTGCGTGCCGCGCTCACGAGTCTGCGGGGTTGCCGATTCCTTGCCGCAGCAGCCACGCGGCCGCGCCGAGCAGCGCCGCCGCGACAGCGAGATCGAGCAGCTGACCGCTCTTGATCCCTGCCCCCAGGACACCGAGGGCAAAGAGCGCAAGCAGTGCCGCGGCGACCAGCGCGGCCGGGCGCCGCCGTGGCGCGTGCGGGTCCCGCGGCTCGGACGACGTGCGTGTCGTCCAGCTCGCGCCGTCCCAGTAGCGGAAGAGCGCCTCGTCCTTCGGGTCGGGATACCAGCCGGCCCTCGGCGTTCCCCTGCTGCGCATGTGGCGAGGATCTCACCGCCGCGGCTCACGCGCCGTACCGGTAGAAGCCCTCCCCCGACGCGACGCCGAGCTTGCCCTCGTCGATGAAGCCCCTCTTGAGGATCTCGGCGAACTTCTGCTGCGTCGGGTCGTCCGAGGCCTTCGCGATGTTGTACGGGGTGACCATGCCGATGACGTCGAAGATCTGGAACGGGCCCATCGGGGCGCCGGTGGCGATCCGCCAGGTCTTGTCGATCGTCTCCACGTCGGCGACCCCGTTGACCCACAGCGCCGCGCCGGCATTGAGGAACGGGACGAGCAGCGAGTTCAGGACGTAGCCGGGCTGCTCCTTCTTGAGCGCGATCGGGACCATGTTGATGTCCTTCGCGAACTCCACGACCGCCGCGAACACCGCGGGATCGGTGTCCGCGGTCCCCATCACCTCGGCCGTGTTCTGGACCCACACGCGGTTGGCGAAGTGCAGCGCGAGGAAGCGGGCCGGGCGACCGGTGGCGTCCTTGAAGTCGCTCGGCAGCAAGGTCGAGGAGTTGGTCGCGAAGATCGCGCGCTCCGGCGCGGCCTCGCCGACCTTCTGCCAGGTGGACCGCTTGATCTCGAGGCTCTCCGGGACGGCCTCGATGACGAGGTCGGCGTCCGCGACCGCGTCGGCGAGGTCGGACGAGTACGTGATCCGTTCGAGAGCCGCGACAGCCCTGCCTCCTGCTGCGCCCTCGACCTCGGCCTCGTACGTCTTCGCCAGACCCTCGAACCGTGCTTTGCCGGCCTCGAGGGCAGCGTCGTCGATGTCGTACGCGGTCACGGCGAAGCCGGCGTACGCGGTGGCGTAGGCGATCTGGGACCCCAGGACCCCGGTCCCCAGCACGGTCACGCTTCTGATGTCGGTCATGACGTCGCTCCTTTCGAGCATCCGATCAGCATCGTGGTCACGGATGAGGCCGCTCCGCATTCCGGGAAACCCGCCCGAAGGCGGACCCGCGCACCCTTTCCCGTCGTACCCTGGACGGCATGAAGGCCCAGCGTGAGCACCGAGTCATGTCGTGGCTCGTGTGGCTCGCGGTCGCGGGCCTGGTCGGAGCCACCGTCGGACCCGTGATGATCCTCGTCCTCGTCGGTGCCTGCGCGTTCGGCCTGGGCGCCGAGGAGATCGGCTACCGCCGCCGTGCGCGGGTCTACTTCGCGCGCCTGCACCGCTCTGCGCTGCGTCGCCACGACACCGTCCTCGACCGCTGGATGGACATGCGCGAGGAGGCGGCGACCCGACCGTCCGCACGCCTCGTCGACGACGTGACCAAGAAGCCGACGGCCCAGTTCGTCTCCGTCGCCGCCGACGCCGTCGACGCGCGGTCGGCCGTACGCCCTGGGGACCACCCGAGCGTCGCCTCGTACGACGACGCCGTCCTCGCGCTCGAGCAGAGCTGGCGCCGCCTCGAACGCCGTGCACGCGGCGCGGACGCCCTCGACGACGCGCGACGCTGGGGCCTCGACCGGCTGCCGGACGGCGCCACCGCGGCGCTCGCCCCGCTGGTCCCGGTCGTCCAGGCGGCCGCACGCGCTGCGTGGAGCGCCGCCGAGAGCCGGTTCGGCTCCCGCGACCAGCAGCGCGCCTGAGCGCTCAGGCGCGTCCGCGACGACGCCCCGGCACCCCGTCGCCCCTCGCCGCCAGGACCGCCCCGAGCGCCGCCCCCGCGTGGCCGAGCGCCGCCACCCACACGCCGGTTCCCGCGATGACGTCGACCGTCACGCCGGTCAGCCCGAGGACGGCGAATCCCGCCCACGCGCCCACGAGCGCGACGACGACCCTCGGCGCGAGCGGACGCCCGGCCGTCGTGAGGGGCCGCACCACCACGCCGACCAGCAGTCCGATCAGCGACACCGAGACGAGCGGAAGGAGCATGCCCCCAGCCTGCACCGCGACCGAGGGCAGCGGGATCGGGGACCACCCTGAGCAGCCCCCCGTCGTCGCTGCCGAGGTGACGGACGACACCCCCTGGTCCCGTCGCTGGCGACCCTTCGTATGGGGTCTACCCTGGTACGCGTATGCCCTGACGGGCGTGGGAGACAACGGACAATCCGGAAGAGGCGATCGAGGCCGTGGCCGAGAGCGACAGCCCCCTGCCAGATTTTGGCACCAATCAGTGGCTCGTCGAAGAGATGTACGAGCGCTACAAGTCGGACCCGGCGTCAGTTGACGCGTCGTGGTCCCGCCTCTTCGAGGGAGGTGGAACGACGCCGAGCAGTCCACCGACGCCCGCACCCGCGAAGGCTCCAGCAGCGTCCGCATCGAAGCCGTCAGCCCCGGCGTCGGCCGCTCCGGCAAAGCCCGCGGCCAAGCCCGCGGCGGCCAGGCCGGCAGCGAAGCCAGACACCGCTAAGGCAGCGACGCCCGTGGCGAAGGCCGCCGCCACGAAGCCTGTCCCGACCGATGTCGAGCAGACCGTGCTGCGCGGCGCCGCCGCCCGTACGGCCGCCAACATGGACGACAGCCTGAGCGTCCCGACCGCGACCAGCGTCCGCTCGGTCCCGGTCAAGCTGTTGATCGACAACCGCATCGTCATCAACAACCATCTCGCCCGGGCGCGTGGCGGCAAGGTGTCCTTCACGCACCTGATCGGCTTCGCGCTGGTCAAGGCGCTCAAGGCGATGCCGGAGATGAACGCCGGCTTCGACGTCGTCGACGGCAAGCCGACGCTGCTGCGGCCGGCCCACGTCAACCTGGGCCTCGCGATCGACCAGAAGAAGCCCGACGGCACCCGTCAACTCCTCGTGCCGTCGATCAAGCAGGCCGACACGATGGACTTCGCCGGCTTCTGGGCCGCGTACGAGGCCGTCGTCGACAAGGCCCGCAACAACAAGCTGACCGTGGCCGACTTCCAGGGCACGACGATCAGTCTCACCAACCCGGGCACGATCGGCACCAACCACTCCGTGCCGCGTCTGATGAAGGGCCAGGGCGCCATCATCGGCGTCGGCTCGATGGACTTCCCGCCGGAGTTCCTGGGCGCGTCGGACCACACGATCGCCACCCAGGCCATCTCCAAGATGATGACGCTGACGTCGACGTATGACCACCGCATCATCCAGGGCGCGCAGTCGGGCGACTTCCTGCGTCGGGTCAGCGCGCTGCTGCTCGGCGAGGAGGGCTTCTACGACGAGATCTTCCGCGCACTCAAGATCCCGTACGAGCCGATCCGCTGGGCACGCGACATCGCCGTCAGCCACGACGACGAGGTCCACCGCCAGGCACGCGTGCTCGAGCTGATCCACGCCTTCCGCGTGCGCGGCCACCTCATGGCCGACACCAACCCGCTCGACCACTCCCCCCGCAGCCACCCGGACCTTGAGATCTCCTCGCACGGTCTGACGCTGTGGGACCTGGAGCGCGAGTTCGCGACCGGCTCGTTCGGCGGACGTGAGCGCCGCTTCATGAAGCTGCGAGAGATCCTCGGCATCCTGCGTGACTCGTACGCCCGCACCTCGGGCATCGAGTACATGCACATCCAGGACCCCGAGCAGCGCCTCTGGATCCAGGAGCGCGTCGAGCGCGAGCACTCCAAGCCGCCCCGCGAGGAGCAGCTGCGGATCCTCCACAAGCTCAACCAGGCCGAGGCCTTCGAGACGTTCCTGCAGACGAAGTTCGTCGGCCAGAAGCGCTTCAGCCTCGAGGGCTCGGAGACGACGATCCCGCTCGTCGACGAGATCTGCGAGGCCGCCGCAGCCGACTCGCTGGACGAGGTCTGCATCGGCATGGCGCACCGCGGACGCCTCAACCTCCTGGTCAACATCGCCGGCAAGAACCCCGGCTTCGTGTTCCGCGAGTTCGAGGGCAACATCGACCCGCGCACGGTCCAGGGCTCGGGCGACGTGAAGTACCACCTCGGCGTCGAGGGCGAGTTCACCGCCGCCAGCGGTGACACCATCAAGGTCTCGGTCGCGGCGAACCCCTCGCACCTCGAGGTCGTCGACCCCGTGCTCGAGGGCATCGCGCGTGCCAAGCAGGACCGCCTCAACCGCGGCGAGGAGTTCCCTGTCCTCCCGCTGCTCATCCACGGTGACGCGGCCTTCGCCGGCCAGGGCGTGGTCGCGGAGACGCTCAACCTCTCGCAGCTGCGCGGCTACCGCACCGGCGGCACGATCCACGTGATCGTCAACAACCAGGTCGGCTTCACCACCTCGCCGAGCTCGTCGCGCTCCTCGACGTACGCGACGGACGTCGCCCGGATGATCCAGGCGCCGATCTTCCACGTCAACGGCGACGACCCCGAGGCGTGCATCCGCATCGCCCAGCTCGCCTACGAGTACCGCAAGGCGTTCAAGAGCGACGTCGTCATCGACCTCATCACGTACCGCAAGCGCGGCCACAACGAGGGCGACGACCCGAGCTTCACCCAGCCGCTGATGTACGACGTCATCGAGAAGAAGAAGTCGGTCCGTGTGCTCTACACGTCGGCTCTTGTCGGTCGTGGCGACATCACGATGGAGGAGGCCGAGAGCGCGCTCAAGGACTACCAGGACCAGCTCCAGCGGGTCTTCGCCGAGGCCGGCACGGCCGCCGACGACGACTACCAGACCGCACCGGAGTACCCGGAGAAGCCCGAGCTCGCCAAGGTCGAGACGGCGGTGACCCCCGAGACCCTCAAGGCGATCGCGGAGGCATACACCAGCGTCCCGGACAGCTTCACTGTCCACCCGAAGGTGCTCCCCCAGCTGCAGCGCCGCGCCGCGTCGATCACGGCCGGCCCGATCGACTGGGGCACGGGCGAGATCATCGCGTTCGGCTCGCTGCTGCTCGACGGGCGCCCGGTGCGACTCGCCGGTCAGGACTCGCGCCGCGGCACGTTCTCGCAGCGGTTCGCGACGATCATCGACCGCCACACCGGCGCCGAGTGGACGCCGCTGGCACGGATGACGCCGGACCAGGGCACGTTCTACATCTATGACTCGCTGCTCAGCGAGTACGCCGCGCTCGGCTTCGAGTACGGTTACTCGGTGGCGCGTCCCGAGGCTCTGACGCTGTGGGAGGCGCAGTTCGGCGACTTCGTCAACGGCGCCCAGTCGGTCATCGACGAGTACATCTCGGCCGGTGAGGCGAAGTGGGGCCAGAAGTCCGGTGTCGTGCTGCTGCTGCCGCACGGCTACGAGGGCCAGGGGCCGGACCACTCCTCGGCACGCATCGAGCGGTTCCTCCAGCTCGCCGCCGAGGACGCCATGACGGTCGCACAACCGTCGACGCCCGCGTCGTACTTCCACCTGCTGCGCCGCCAGAACCTCGAGAGCGAGCACCGCCCGCTCATCGTGTTCACGCCCAAGCAGCTGCTGCGCCTGAAGGCCGCGATGTCGCGGCCGGAGGACTTCACCACCGGGACGTTCGAGCCGGTGCTCGCCGACCCGGCGGAGTCGTCGCTGGACACGAATAAGGTCGAGCGGGTGCTCCTCGCGTCCGGCCGTGTCTCGTACGACGTCCTCGCGACGCGCGACAAGGTCGAGGCAGATGCCTCTCGGACGGCTGTCATCCGCGTCGAGCAGCTCTACCCGCTGCCCCTCGAGGAGATCAAGGCGGAGCTCGCGAAGTATCCGAACGCCACCGAGGTCCGCTGGGTCCAGGACGAGCCGGCCAACCAAGGTCCGTGGCCGTTCATGGCGCTCAACCTGGCTCCTGAGCTCGCCCTGCCCCTCGTACCCGTGTCGCGTGACGCGTCGGCCGCTCCGTCGGTCGGCAACCACAAGCGGCACCTCGAGGAGAACAAGGCGCTCATGGAGCGCGCGTTCGCCTAAGGGTTGCTCGTGTACTTCACCGACAGAGGGATCGAGGAGCTGGACTCGCGTCGCGGCGACGAGGAGGTCACCTTCGCGTGGCTCTCGGAGCGGCTGCAGGAGTTCGTCGACCTCAATCCTGAGTTCGAGGTGCCGGTCGAGCGGCTCGCCACCTGGCTGGCGCGCCTCGACGACGAGGACGACTGAGCCACACGCGCGACCCGAGAAGGCCCGCCGTTCCGTACCGGAGCGGCGGGCCTTCCGCGTCAGCGGGTGTCAGCGGGTGAGGACGATCTTGCCGAACACGTCGCCTGCGGCGACCGCCGCGAAGCCCTCACGGGCCTGCGTCATCGGGATCACGTGATCGATGAGCGGGCGGGCGCCGGTCACGTCGAGGAACTCGACCAGCTGAGCCAGCTCCGTGCGCGTGCCCATCGTGGAGCCCTGGATGCGCAGCTGGAGAAAGAAGATGCGGGTCAGCTCGGCCTGCGACGGGTTGTTGCCGGAGGTGGCGCCGGCGATGACGATCGTGCCGCCCGGCTTGAGTGACTTGACCGAGTGCGACCAGGTCGCCGCACCGACGGTCTCCATCACGGCGTCGACGCGGGCGGGCAGCCGCGCACCCGACTCGAAGACCTCGTTGGCGCCGATCTCCAGCGCACGCGAGCGCTTCGCCTCGTCACGGCTCGTCGCGTACACGCGGATGCCCGCGGCCCGTGCCAGGGTGATGAGCGCCGTCGCGACGCCACCTCCGGCGCCCTGGACGAGGACCGAGTCGCCCGGCTTGAGACCCGACTGCGTGAACAGCATCCGGTACGCGGTGAGCCATGCCGTCGGCAGGCAGGCCGCCTCCTCGAACGAGAGACCCGCCGGCTTGGGGACGACGTTGCGCCTGGGGACGACGACCTTGTCCGCAAATGTGCCCTGGTAGCGCTCCGAGAGCAGCGAGCGCTTCGGGTCGTGGGTCTCGTCACCGGTCCACGACGGGTCGCTGATCACCGCGTGGACGACGACCTCGTTGCCGTCCACGTCTAGCCCGGCCGCGTCGCAGCCCAGGATCATCGGAAGCTGCTCCTCACGAAGGCCGACCCCCCTCAGGGACCAGATGTCGTGGTGGTTCAGCGAGGCAGCCTTGACGGTGACGGTCGTCCAGCCCTCAGGAACCTCAGGGTCGGGGCGCTCGCCCACAACCAAGCCGGAGAGCGGGTCGTCGTTGCTGAAGGATTCGGCGTACACGGCAAACATGACCGCACCCTATCCACGGGTCGTCGGTCTACCGACGCGCGACACCGTCGCCCTACCGACGCGCGACACCGTCGCGACGCGCTGCCGCCATCACCGCCCCCGCCACCGCCGGCGCGACCCGCTCGTCGAACGGCGACGGGATGACGTACGACTCGCTGAGCCGGTCGCCCACCAGGTCCGACAGGGCCCGTGCGGCGGCGACCTTCATGCCCTCGGTCACCCGCGACGCCCGCACGTCGAGCGCGCCGCGGAAAAGGCCGGGGAACGCCAGCACATTGTTGATCTGGTTGGGGTAGTCGGACCGCCCGGTCGCCACCACCCTGGCGTGGCGGCGCGCGATGTCGGGGTGCACCTCGGGCGTCGGGTTGGCCAGCGCGAACACGATCGCGTCGTCGGCCATCCGCTCGACCGCCGACTCCCCCACCGTGCCGCCGGACACGCCGATGAACACGTCGGCGCCGACGAGCGCGTCGGAGAGCTGGCCCGTACGACCCCACTCGCTGGTCTCGTACGCGAGCTCGGCCTTGATCGGCGTGAGGTCCGCACGGGACGGGTGGATCACGCCACCACGGTCCACGACGGCAAGCTTGCGGATGCCGCTCGCCTGCAGGATGCGGGCGATGGCGACCCCGGCCGCACCTGCGCCGGAGATGACGACCTTGGTGTCCTCGACCGACCGGCCCGTCAGCGCCAGCGCGTTGAGCAGCGCGGCCAGCGTGACGATCGCCGTCCCGTGCTGGTCGTCGTGGAACACCGGGATGTCGACGCGCGCCTGCAGCGCGCGCTCGATCTCGAAGCAGCGCGGCGCGGCGATGTCCTCGAGGTTGATGCCCCCAAAGCTCGGCGCGAGGTGCGCGACGGTGTCGACGAAAGTGTCGGGGTCACGGACGTCCAGCGCCAGCGGGATCGCGTCGACGCCACCGAACTGCTTGAACAGGACCGCCTTGCCCTCCATCACCGGCAGCGACGCCGTCGGACCGATGTCGCCGAGCCCGAGGACGGCCGAGCCGTCGGTGATCACGGCGACCGTGTTAGGGACCCAGGTGTAGTCGTCGGCGACCGACGGGTCGGCGGCGATCGCCTCGCAGACGCGGGCGACACCAGGCGTGTACGACAGGGAGAGGTCGTCGGCGTCGCGCAGCGGTGCGGTGCTGGCGATCTGCATCTTGCCGCCGCGGTGTACGTCGAATACCGGGTCCCCCGCGAACTGCGACGAGAACGGGACACGGTCGACTGACTCGGCAACCACGAGAACCTCACTGTTGAGCGAAAGGGTGAACGGGACGAACGGTCGCGTGGAGCGACGTCGTCTGCGTACCGATCGAGAACGGGACCGGTGACCGGAGCCCCACACACGGCCGGTCTGGCCGCGGGAGCGCACAAGAGGGGGTGACCCGCAGGCTATTCAACCACACGGGCTACTGCTGCGAGGCCCGCGCCTGCGCGTCGAGCTCGGAGAACAGCCGGTGCGTCGACCGCGAGAACATGCACCACATCACCGCGCCGGCCGCGATCGCGAAGACGAGCGCCACGGGCGGGTTGGCCTCGCGAAGGTTCCACGCGAGGCCGAGTTGGATGAGCTGGGTGAACGCCAGTGCGCCGCGCCCCCACCCTGCTAGGTGCCACAGCGCGCGTGCCGCGACCAGCTGGAGGCCGGCGTACCCGAAGAAGAACAGCGACGTCCCGATCGCGAGCACCACCCGGTCGGCGTGCAGGTCCAGGAGATCGAGGACGCCGAAGGCGATCAGGGCGAGGGCCTCGACGGCGACGATGACCACCGCTACCTTGATCCTGAGTGTCGGCGCAGGTGCGGTGTGACCCACGAAACAGGCTCCTTCCGGCGTATTGCCCTTGTGTTAACCAGCGTTTCTTGCGACGATCATAGTCTGCTGTGTGGCGCTGATTCATGGGCGAGAGATCGCTGTGATTCCAGGCGACGGGCGGCAGATCGGAACGTTCGAGTCCCACCTCAACGGTACGGGATCCGTATGCCTCCGCCCATGCTCGTGAAGAGATTCACAACTGCCGAAGGTCGCACCCCCCTCAGCGACCAGATGAAAGGATGTTTCGCCATGGACTGGCGTCACCACGCTGCCTGCCTCGACGAGGACCCGGAACTGTTCTTCCCGATCGGGAGCACGGGACCGGCGATCTCTCAGGTCGAGGAAGCGAAGATGGTGTGCCGCCGCTGCGACGTCCGTGACCAGTGTCTCACGTGGGCTCTGGAGTCCGGACAGGACCACGGTGTCTGGGGCGGAATGAGCGAGGACGAGCGCCGCGCACTCAAGCGCCGCACCGCCCGCGCCCGCATCCGCACCGCCTGAGCGGTCTCGCAACGACGCACACCCAGGTCCCGTCTCCGCATCGCGGGGGCGGGACCTTCGTACGTCCTGCCCGTCCCTCAAGGCGTCACCGACGCTCCAGCGGGACCTCGATGCGCACCCGCGTGCCGCCGCCCCCGGTTGCCGGGTGACGGGGCCCGAAGGCCAGCGTCCCCCCGAGCTCGGACTCGACGAGCGTCGCGACGATCGAGACCCCCAGGCTCGTCGTCGCGCGCGGGTCGAACCCGCTCGGCAGCCCCACACCGTCGTCAAGCACCGCTAGCTCCAGGCGGTCGTCACGACGCCGGACCTCCAGCACGACGTGCCCGCTCTCCTCCTCGCCAAACGCGTGCTCGGCGGCGTTCTGGATGAGCTCGGTCAGCACCATCGCGAGCGGCGTCGCGACCTCGGCGGGCAGCTCGCCGAACGAGCCGATCCGCTCGGTGCTCACGCTGCGCGCCGGCGACGCCACCTCGGCAACCATCGTGCGGAGCCGGTCCGCGACCTCGTCGAACTGCACCATCTCATCGAAGGCCTGGCTGAGCGTCTCGTGGACCACGGCGATCGAGCCGATCCGGCGTACGGCCTCTTCTAGCGCCTCGCGGCCGGCGCCGGTGTCCATCCGGCGGGCCTGCAGGCGCAGGAGGGCCTGCACGGTCTGGAGGTTGTTCTTGACCCGGTGGTGGATCTCCCGGATCGTCGCCTCCTTGCTCATCAGCTCGCGCTCGCGTCGGCGCAGCTCGGTGACGTCGCGCAGGAGCACGAGCGCGCCTGACGGCTTGCCCGACGAACGCAGCGGGATCGCCCGCATGCTGAGCGAGGCGTCGCCGTTCTCCAGCTCCGCCTGCGACCCCGTACGACCGGTGAGCGCCGGCTGCATCGCCTGGTCGGTCGGGCGGTGGGGCGCGGCGATGAGCGCGCGCGTGACCTCAGGGAGATCGGTGCCCTCGAGGTCGCCGGTCACGCCGAGCCGCCGGAACGCCGAGACGCCGTTCGGGCTGGCGTACGTGACCCTGCCGTCGGCGTCGGTTCGGACCAGACCGTCACCGACGCGCGGCGAGTGCGACAGGTCGGACTGCTCGCCGGGAAGCGGGAAATCGCCCTCGCTGATCATCTCGGTGAGGTCGTCGGCCATCGCCAGGTACGACAGCTCGAGGCGGCTCGGCGTACGGACGCCCAGGAGGTTGGTGCTGCGTGCGATCACCGCGATCACCGCGCCGTCACGGCGTACGGGGATCGTCTCGAGGCGTACGGGGATGTCGTCGCGCCACTCCGGGTCGCCCTCGCGCACCACACGACCCTCGCGGAACGCCGCGTCGATCGTCGGGCGGCGGTTGCGCGGGACGAAGTCGCCGACGATGTCGTCGAGGTGTGCCGTCACGCCCGTCGTCGGGCGCATCTGCGCGCCGGCCCAGAAGCCCTTGCCCTCGGCGTCGGGCAGCCAGAGCACGAGATCGGCGAACGAGAGGTCGGCCAGGATCTGCCAGTCGGCGACGAGCTGGTGGAGCCACTCCATGTCCTCGCGCGACAGGCTCGTCTGGTGACTGGCGACGTCGTCGAGGGAGGGCACGCGGCCAGCGTATCCAGCCCGGATCGCCCTCCAGCACGCCCCGGCGGAAAAGGGTGTGGGGTGGGTCTCCCTGCGGACGTGGTACGTGCGACCATAGGCCCGTGTCCGAGTCGTACTGGCAGTCCGTGATCGGCGCCGGGATGCAGGTGCCGAGCGATCGGTCGCTCAACGACCTGACGCTCGAGCTCATCGACATGCTCGCGAGCCCCGATCCGGAGCAGCGCGACGGCATCGCCTTCCCGCTGCTCGCCACGTGGATTCACTCCGGCGAGTACGACACCCTGCTGCGCGGATTCGGCAACGGGGTCGTCACCGGTCTGAGCAACGGCCTCGGCAACTCCGGAGACCTCACCGTGCTCCGACGCTCGTACACCGCGCTCGTGCTCACCGAGATCGTCACGCGCGACAACGAGATGCAGCTGCTTCCCGCCGGGACCGTGATGGGCTGGGGCGACCAGGCGACGTCCTGGCTGATCCGCGAGAAGGACCTCCGCGGCTGGATCCCGGACGTGGGCTGGGCGCACGCGGTCGCCAACGGGGCCGATCTCCTCGGCGCGCTGGCCCGCTCCCCCCACTTCGACAAGCTCGAGCTGATGGTGCTGCTCGACGTCATCGCCGACCGGCTCCTCGCCCCGACCGACCACGTGCTCTACCACGGTGAGGACGACCGGCTCGCGTACGCCGCGATGGCGGTGCTGCACCGCGACGCGGTCGCGCCCAACGTCGTCGAGCCCTGGATCGCCCGCCTGGGAGCGGGGACGCGGCGCCCTCGGACCCGGGGCAAGTCCTCTGGCCAGTGGCCGTCCCCCACCGCTTACAACACCTCGCGCTTCCTGCGTGCGCTCCACCTCCAGCTGGCACTCGGCGTGAAGGGACGCTCGGGGGTGGCAGGCGACGACACGCTCTTCGCGGGGCCCTCGCCGCACCGCGCCGACCTCCTCCTCGCGGCGATCGAGCAGATCCGCGCGGAGAGCCCCTGGCTGTTCACCACCCCGAACGTCCGGCGTCCCGTCCCGTCGTCGCGCTGACCCGTTCCGACTGGGCGGGTGTCCAGGTTCCTCTGTACGGGTCACCTACCGCTGGGTAACCTGGGTCACATGACCGCAGAGACCCCCACTGCCACCGATGCCGCTCCCGAGGGCCGCGAGGGACACGGCGGTGACCACGCCGTCGATGCCGCGAAGGCCCACGGCGTCGAGACCATGTTCACGCTCTCGGGTGCGCACGTCTTCCCGCTGTACGACGCCGCCGTCAAGGCCGAGACGCCGATGCGCATCGTCGACGTCCGCCACGAGCCTTCGGCGGTCTTCGCCGCAGAGGCCACCGGCAAGCTCAGCCGTACGCCGGGCCTGGCCGTCCTCACCGCGGGCCCGGGCATCACCAACGGCGTGAGCCCGATCGCGCAGGCGCACTTCGCAGGCTCGCCGCTCGTGACGATCGGTGGCCGCGCGGCCACTCACACGTGGGGCATGGGGAGTCTCCAGGAGCTCGACCACCCGCCGATCATCTCCACGGTCTCCAAGTGGGCCGGCACGGCACCGACGGTCGACGAGGTCGGGCCGATGGTTGACCACGCGTTCGCGCTGGCCGGCTCCTCGCACCGTGGGCCGACGTTCCTCGACGTGCCGATGGACCAGCTCTTCAGCCGGACGACGGCCACCGGCGCCGCCTACGGCGTGCTGCCCGACGCGCTCGAGCCCGACGGTGACCAGGTCGCCCAGGTCGCCCGGCTCCTCGCAGAGGCCCAGCGTCCCGTGCTCGTCCTCGGCACCGACGTGTGGGCCGATCGCGCCGAGCAGGCGGCGCTGCGCTTCGTCGACGAGTCGGGGATCCCCGCGATCGCCAACGGCATGGGCCGCGGTGTGATCCCCGGCGGCCACCCGCTGCTCGTCACCAAGGCCCGCTCGCAGGCGCTCGGCAAGGCCGACCTCGTCGTGGTCGTCGGCACCCCGCTCGACTTCCGACTCGGCTACGGCGTCTTCGGCGGCAAGGACGGTGCCCCGCACGCGAAGGTCGTGCACGTCGCCGACAGCCCGAGCCAGGTCTCGTCCCGTGCCGACCTCGCGGCGTCGCTGGCCGGTGACCTCACGACGTGCTTCGACCAGGTCCTGCACGCGCTGCTCTCGACGTCCGGCTCCCGCCCGTCGTGGACCGACTGGACCCAGCAGCTGCGCGAAGCGGTCGCGGCGGCTGCCACCCGTGACGCCGCACTGCTCGGAGCCGAGGCCGACCCGATCCACCCCGCACGGATCTACGGCGAGCTCATCCCCCGCCTCGCCGACGACGCCGTCGTGATCGGTGACGGCGGCGACTTCGTCTCGTTCGCCGGCAAGTTCCTCGAGCCGGCACGCCCCGGCTGCTGGCTCGACCCCGGCCCGTACGGGTGCCTGGGTGCGGGTCTCGGCGCGGCGATGGCGGCGCGGATCGCACGGCCCGACAGCCAGGTCGTCGTGCTGTTCGGCGACGGGGCAGCGGGCATGTCGCTCATCGACGTCGACACGCTCGTCCGCCACAACCTGCCGGTCGTCATGGTCGTCGGCAACAACTCCGCCTGGGGCCTCGAGAAGGCACCGATGCAATTCCTGTACGGCTACGACGTGGCCGCCGACCTCGCCCCCCACACGCGGTACGACCAGGTCGTCACCGCCCTCGGGGGCGGCGGCGAGACCGTGACCGACCCGAAAGACATCGGCCCCGCTCTCGACCGCGCGTTCGCCTCGGGCATCCCCTACCTCGTCAACGTGATGACGGACGTCAACGCGCAGTACCCGCGCAGCACCACCGGCGTCTGAGGTCGCGTACGGGGCAGTTGCCCACGCATGCGACCATGGAACGAGCACATTTTCGAGGAGGACCCATGGGCAAGACTGGCCGCAAGCGCCGGGCGCGTCGCAAGAAGGGCGCGAACCACGGCAAGCGTCCCAACGCTTGAGCAGCACCCAAAGAGCCTCGTACCAGACCGGTACGAGGCTCTTTTTGTCTGCGCGCTTCGCCGATCAGCCGTCGCCACTTTCCGTGGGGCCCCACCGAAAGTCGCTGCCCCACTGAAAGCTTCCGGTGGGGCAGCACGTCTCCGTGGGGCCCCACGGAGAGTGAAGGCGGTCAGACGGAGCGCGTGAAGGCGACCAGCTCGGTGCCGGGCACGGGAGACCAGTCGAGGTCCGGGTGACGGACGAAGCCGTGCCGCTCGTACACCTGGTGCGCGGGCACCATCTCGGGCAGCGAGCTGATCACGATCTCCCGAAGGCCGTCGACGGCCGCGCGCTCGAGGCACCAGCGCACCATCGCGGACGCGACGCCGCGCCCCGCGGCGTCCGGCCGGACGCCGAGCATCCGGAACTCCCCCTGGTCGTCGCGCGTCGCGAGCTCACGCATCGACGAGCCGGGGCCGCACCACGTGAAGGTGCCTACGACCTCGCCGTCGAGCTCGGCGACGAGGACGTCCGAGTCCTCCGCGCGATGCGCGACGTCAGCGAGCTTCGCCGCGTAGTCCACGTCGTACGAGCCGTCGGCGCGGACGAGGTAGCCCTCGGCACTGTAGGCGGCCACGACGATCTCACCCGCCAGCGCGTGCTCGGCGGGTGCGGCCGGACGGACCAGGACCGTCGTCATGCGCCGACGCGGGCGAGGAACCGGTCGACGTCGACGACGACCCGGCGCACCTCGCCCTCGGCGAGCATCCGGCCGTCCGCGTCGGTCACGACGACCTCAAACGTCACCATGCGTCCGTCGACGGCCTTCACGGTCGCCACGACCGCGACGACGGAGCCCACCGGGCTCGCGGCGAGGTGGTCGAGGCGTACGCGCGTGCCGACGGAGGTGGCGCCGGCCTCGAGGACGGGCGCGAGGGCCTCGCACGTCGCCTCCTCGCACCAGGCGAGCACCCGCGGCGTCCCGAGCACCTCGAGCGAGCCGCTGCCGACGGCGCGCGCGGTGTCAGCCTCGGTGACGTGCTTGGTGAGCGACGCGGTCAGGCCCTTCTCGAGCCCGCTCACGCGTCCGTCTCGCCGCGGGCGTCGGTGCCGACGACGTCGGTACGGGTGTAGGTGACCGTGGTCCGGATCGAGGTCAGGACCTTCGCGCGGAGGACCTCCGGAGCCTTCTCGCGGCACGAGCGCGACACGAGCTCCTTGACGATGCGCTCCACGTCGAACTGCGTGAGGCACGGCGCGCAGTCGGCGATGTGGGCGTGGACCGCGTCCCAGTCGCCCTCGGCCATCTCGTGGTCGAGGAAGAGGTAGAGGTTCTCGAGGGCACTCTGGCAGTCCGGCCCGAGGTTGATCTCGTCACTCATGCCTTGTCACCTGCCGAAACCATGCCGCGTTCGCGGGCGTAGTCGGTGAGCAGCTCGCGCAGCTGCTTGCGTCCACGGTGGAGCCGCGACATCACGGTGCCGATGGGGGTCTCCATGATCTCGGCGATCTCCTTGTACGGGAAGCCTTCGACGTCGGCCAGGTAGACCGCGTACCGGAAGTCCTCGGGCAGCTGCTGCAGCGCCCGCTTGACGTCACTGTCAGGGAGGTGCTCCAGCGCCTCCATCTCGGCGGACTTGAGGCCGCTCGAGGTGTGCGCAGCGGAGCGGGCGAGCTGCCAGTCCTCGATCTCGTCCGTCATCTGCTGCTGCGGCTGGCGCTGCTTCTTGCGGTACGAGTTGATGTAGGTGTTGGTGAGGATCCGGTAGAGCCAGGCCTTGAGGTTGGTGCCGGGCCGGAACTGGTGGAACGACTGGTACGCCTTGGCGAACGTCTCCTGGACGAGGTCCTCGGCATCGTGCGGGCTGCGCGTCATGCGCAGCGCAGCGGAGTAGAGCTGGTCGAGGAACGGCAGCGCGTCACGCTCGAAGCGCGCGGTGCGCTCCTCCGGGGTCTCGCTCGCCTCGACCCGCTCGGTCGACTCCTCGGAGTCGGCCGCGACAGGGGCTTCGGTGGGTTCGGTCATCACCGCCCAGCCTACCTCCGGAGCCACGGTCCGGTCCGGCTCGACGGGGCCGGTGTCAGCGGGGCGAGTCAGGGTCGCGAGCACGCATCCTCCTCCGGTTGCTGCCAGGCCGCGCGGATGGCGGCACGACAGGTGTCAACGCAGTCCGGCGGAACGTCATTCCCCGGCAGTGCCCGAGCGACCGACGCGATGATGGAGGAACTCGTGCACGCCCTCGACGAGCAGCGCGTCGACGGCTGCCTGGTCGGGCTCTGCCCGCTTGGCGACCTTGAGCGAGTGGTCGGCCCCGGGGAGCACGACCATCGACGTGCCGAGGGGAAACTCCGCGGGGGTGCCGAAGGTGTCCCGCTCGCCCTGGACGACGAGCGTCGGGACCCCGGCGCCGAGAAGCTCGTCCGCGCGGCTGCGCTCGGGCCTGCCTGGCGGGTGCAGGGGGAACGCCAGCGCGACGACGCCGACCGCACCGAGCGCGCGCCCGCGCCGGCAGGCCACCCGCGCACCGGCGCTGCGCCCGCCGATGAACAACGGCACCCGCGGCCGCAGGTGGTCGACCAGCGACGTGAAGGACGCATCGAGGACGCTCGGTGCAGAAGCGATGCGCTTGCCGGCGGTCCGCCACGGCATCTCGATCCGCACGACACCGACGCCCAGCTTCGGGAGGCCCGCGGTGAGGACCTCCAGGTCGTGGCTCTCGATCCCGCCGCCGGCGCCGTGCGTGAGGACCAGCACGGCCCACGGGCGGTCCGAACGTCGCGCCACGATCCGACCCGGCCCGTACGGGGTGTCGTACGTGGCCTCGGACAGCGTCGTCATCAGAGGTCACCGAGGCGGGGCTGTCCCCCGTCGTCGGGCTCCGGCTCCCCGTCGGCTGCGATCGGCTCCATCAGCTCGGGGCCGTTGTTGCGGACGTTGTTGACGGACGTGGACACGGGGTACGCCTCGAGCGCACCAGGCGCCGCAGGGACGAGGAGCTCTCCGAGCCGGTCCTTGTCGTCCATCTCGGGGTCGAGCCACGTCGTCCACTGGTCGTGGGGGACGAGCATCGGCGCCCGGTCGTGGATGCGGCCGAGCTCGTCGGTCGCCGTGGTCGTGATGATCGTGAAGGTCCACAGCCACGAGGCCTCGTCGTCCTCAGGACGCGACTTGTCGTGCCAGATCTCGTACAGGCCGGCCATCGCGAGGGTGCCACCGTCGGGGGCGTGGATGAAGTACGGCTGCTTGATCGGCTTGCCCTTGGCGTTGAGCCGGTCGGTCTCGTACCACTCGTAGAACCCGTCGGCGGGCACGAGCGCGCGCCGCTTGGCGAACGCGGCGCGGAACGACGGCTTCTCGCCGAGCGTCTCCGAGCGCGCGTTGATGAGGCGGTTGCCGATCGCGCGGTCCTTGGCCCAGCTCGGGACCAGTCCCCAGGTCAGGGCCTTGACCAGCCGGTGTGTGGTGTCGGGGTCCTCTGACGAACGTCGTTCGAGGATCAGCGGCACGACCTTGGTCGGCGCGACGTTGTAGTCGGGGCGCAGGTCAGGCAGGTCCTCGGCGGGCTCGGCCTCGAACTCGGCGCTCAGGTCGGCGGTGGATCGGGTGGTGGCGTAGCGGCCGCACATGGGACCAGCGTTCCACATCGGCCCGCCACGGGGCAGGACGCCTGTTGACGCGTCACGCACCGACGTCCGCTCGACCCGAGAGCGAGCGGACGCCGGTGCGGTCAGCCGAGCTCGTCCGCGGAAGAACCGCGACCGAGCTCACCGAGCAGGCGGCTCGCTGCCTGCGAGCTCGCCGGGACACCCTCGACCCACACCCGGGTCGAAGGGACGTCGGGCGACTGCGCGATGAGATCGCGCAGAGCCGTGTACCCACGTGTCGCGTCCGACCGGCGGACCAGCGCCACGGCGCGGCGCTCGCCGAGCCGTGCGATGGTCTCGTCGCCGTCGAAGCAGGTCCTCAGGAGGTCCGACACGGCGATCATCGACAGCGATCGCAGCAGTCCGATCTCGGGGCCCCCGGTGGACGTCAGCTCGACGACCACGAAGGCCCACTGGTCCGAGGCAGCCGCACCGTTGCGCTCGGCGAGGCGATAGGCATCGTCGAGCCGGGTTCGCAGGTGCTCGGGCGTCGTCAGACCGGTCAGAGGGTCCTCGCACGACATCGCGTACGCGTCTTGGAGGGCGGTCTCGGTCCACGCGATGCTCATCGCGCGGACCATCTCGTACGGTGGGAGCGAGCCCGAGACGCTGCGGCTCACGTCTTCGACGTCGCGCAACAGCTCGCTCCACCCGATCCCCTCGGCCGCCGCCGCCGTCCCCAGCTCGACGGCAGCACCTTCGGGGTCCCCTCCTCGACGAAGCACGTCGCGCAGCGCGTCCAGGTGGCGCATCGGGACCAAGAACAACGTCTCGGTCGAAACCCGGTACGCCGAGGTGGAGGCTGTCTCGTTGTGCTTCATGGTGGTGAGACGACGGTCGCCACGAACCATGACGCCGGTTCGACAATCTTTTTCTCCGGACTGCCCTCGGCCACGCGTTCTCGCCTACGGTGGGAGGCGAAATGACCGACATTCCTGCCGACCCCACGGTCCCGAGCGACGCTGAGCTGATCTCGGCGGTCCGCGCGGGAGACAACGACGCGTACGGGGCGCTCTTCGAGCGTCACCGCGACGCGGCACGCAGGATGGCCGCTCAGCTGGTCCCGGGCCCCGACGGCGACGACCTGGTCTCTGAGGCGTTCATCAAGGTCCTCGGTCAGCTCCGCGCGGGAGCGGGCCCCGACGTGGCGTTCCGCGCATACCTCCTGACGGCGATCCGCCGCCTGCACGTCGACCGGATCCGCGCCGAGCGGCGGGTCCAGCCCACCGACGACCTCGAGAAGTACGACGGGGGTGTCGAGTTCGACGACACGGCCGTCGCCGCCTTCGAGAACTCAGCGGCGGCCCGGGCATTCGCCTCGCTCCCCGAGCGCTGGCAGCTCGTGCTGTGGCACCTCGACGTCGAGGGCGCCAAGCCTGCCGACATCGCGCCGATGCTCGGCATGACCGCCAACGGGGTCTCGGCGCTCGCCTACCGGGCGCGCGAGGGTCTGCGTCAGTCGTATCTCCAGCTCCACCTCGCCGACACCGCCGAGGAGCAGTGCCGCTGGACCACCGAGCGCCTCGGCGCGTACGTGCGCCAGGGCCTCGGCAAGCGCGAGACCACCCGGGTCCGCGAGCACCTCGAAGAGTGCCCTCGGTGCACGGCCGTCTATCTCGAGCTGGTCGAGGTCAACTCGGGACTGCGCGGCCTGCTCGCCCCGATCCTGCTCGGCGCCGCCGGCTCCGGCTACGTCGCGGCGACCCGCGGCGAGACCGCAGCGGGCACGGCAGCGAGCGGCAGCACCGCAGGCACGGCGGTCGGACGCGCCCGCGACTGGGTGATGGCCGCTCCGTCGCACGGCATCGCCGCCGCCGGCGTCACCGTCGGCATCATCGGCGCCGCCGTGGCCGGCACGCTCCTGGCGATGACGCTGGACATGCAGACCGGACCGACGTCCGACGAGGCCTCCGACGGCCCGCAGCTGCAGCTCCCTGCCCCCTCGACAGGTGGCACTCCCGCTCCGCGGCCGGCTCCCGCCGACCCCGCGGATCCCACAGGCGTGATTCCGCCGGGTCTGACCCTGCCCGGGCCGCTGCCGACGGCCCCGAGCATCCCCGTCACGGACCCCGGCACCGATGAGCCCGACACGGCTCTGCCCGATCCCGACGAGCCCGCTCCCGACGAGACGCCGGACGGCCCGCGCGACGGCGAGGACCCGGCGCCGAACGAGCCGACTCCCACCGCGCCGGAGCCGACCGAGCCGACGCCCACGGAGCCGACACCGACCGAGCCGACGCCCACCGAGCCCACACCGACCGAGGATCCCCCGTCGCCGCCGACCGGCGTCGCGCTCAGCGATGAGTCCGACGGGGTCACCCTGCGCTGGGACGAGGTCCCCCGCGCGACCGGCTACGAGGTCTACCGCGCGGCTGACACCGGCGCCGGGGCCGGCCGCTTCTCACTGGCCGCCGCCATCACTGGTGAGCTGATCTCCGGCCCCGAGCCGCTCACCGCACTGTCGTACGTCGACGTCGACGCGCCGAACGGCGGCCGGGTCCTGTACGAGGTCGTCGCGGTCGGACGTGGCGGCCGATCCGAGACGGCGACCATCGGCCCGTTGACCCTGCCGAGCACGGGGCAGCTCTCCGTACGCCCGATCGGGTTCGGCATCCGCTGTCTCGACGTCCGTGGTCGCCCGGGCGCCGCGACCGTGCGCCTGACGGCCGACTGCTCCTCCGGGACGTCGTGGCGGGTCTGGGACGGGCTCAAGGCTGACGGCTGGGTCGGCCTGAAGGCCGTCTCTGGACCCTTCACCGGGTCGTGCCTCGCGTCCGCGGCCACGCCGCTGATCTCGACCGTCACGATGACCGAGTGCGCGGCCGGCGACGCACGCCAGGAGTGGGACCTCGACCCCACCGACGACACGGCTCAGCAGGTCGCGGCCAGAGCGCGACCAGGTCAGGTGCTCGACGCGACGGTGGCGAGCGTCGGTGGCCCGCTGCTCACCGCGCCCCGCATCGGCGACGACGACCTCGACCGCAACCAGCGCTTCACCTTCTCCGTCGGCCTCGAGAGCGGTCCAGCGAGCTGACGTCCGGAGCACCCTGGCGATCTACGCGGGAACGGCCTACGGTCTGGGCATGAGTGAAGAGACCTATGTCGTCGTGGGCGGCGGACTGGCTGGCGGCCGAGTGGCCGAGACGCTGCGGGAGGAGGGGTTCGCCGGCGACGTCGTCCTGGTGACGGTCGAGGACCGTCCTCCGTACGAGCGCCCGGTCCTGTCAAAGGGCTACATGCTCGGGACCGAGCCGGAGACCGCCGCCTACCTGCACGACGCGACGTGGTGGGCCGACCATGACATCGACGTCCGTACCGAGACGATGGTGACCGGGTTGCGTCCCGCGGACCATGCGCTCGACCTCGAGGACGGCAGCACGCTGTCGTACGACAGGCTCGCGCTCGCGACGGGCTCATGGCCGCGTCGGCTCGACATCCCCGGAGCGGACCTCGACGGCGTGCTGTACCTGCGGGACATGCCCGAGGCCGAGCGGATCAAGGCTGTGCTCGACGCCGGCGGTCCTCTGGTCATCGTCGGCGCCGGGTGGATCGGTCTCGAGATCGCCGCGGCCGCCCGCAGCCACGGCGTCGCCGTCACGGTGCTCGAGACGGCGTCGTTGCCGCTGCAACGCGTGCTCGGTGACGAGGTCGCCACGATCTTCGCCGACCTGCACCGCCACCACGGCGTCGACCTTCGCCTCGGTACGGGCATTGCCGAGATCAGGGGCGACGGCGCAGCCGTGTCCTCCGTGGTCACCAGCGAGGGCGACGTGCTCCCGGCCACTGCGGTCGTGGTCGGAATCGGCGCTGCGCCGCAGGTCGACTGGATCCTCGCCAGCGGCCTGCGTGGCGAGAACGGCGTCGACACGGATGCGAGCCTGCGTACCTCCGACCCGTCCATCTGGGCAGCCGGTGACATCGCTGCAGTCGACAACCCGGCGCTGGGCCGCCGGGTCCGCGTCGAGCACTGGGCGATGGCCAACGACTCCGGGCCCGTCGCGGCCCGCGCGATGCTCGGCCAGGACGTCGTCTTCGACAAGCTGCCGTTCTTCTACACCGACCAGTACGACCTCGGCATGGAGTACGTGGGGCACGTCCCCGACGTCACGCAGACCGAGGTCGTGCTGCGAGGAGACACCGACGCCACCGGCGAGCTCGCGTTCCAGGCGTTCTGGCTGCGCGACGGGGTGGTCGAGGCGGCGATGCACGCGAACCTCTGGGACTCCGGCATCGCGCCGCTCGAGGCACTGGTCGGCAGGCGCGTGGACGCCGCCCGGCTCGCGGACCCGTCGGTGCCGCTCGACGCCGTCGGGGTGTAGCGGTGCCCGCGCCGGGGTAGTAAAGAGCCATGACCCTCCTGCGTACCGCCGCCCGTCCGATGCTCGCCTCGATGTTCGTGTCCGGTGGGGTGAACGCCCTCCGCAACTCCCCTGCGCTCGCCGTCAAAGTCAAGCCCGTCTCCGACAGGCTCGCCGCGCTCGCCGAATCGGTCGCACCCGGCACCCGCCTGCCGACCGACCCCGTGACGTTGGTGCGGATCAATGCGGCCGTTCAGGTGACCTTTGGGACAGCGCTCGCGCTGGGCCGCTTCCCGCGGCTGTCGGCCCTCGTTCTGGCCGGCACCCTCGCACCGACCACCGTGATCGGCCACCCGTTCTGGAAGGAGACCGAGCCCGAGGCGGCCGCCGGCCACCGCAAACAGTTCGTCAAGAACGCCTCGATCCTCGGCGGCCTGCTGATGGCGACGCTCGATCCCGACCCCCACAAGAAGATTCTGCCCCGGCGCGCGAAGGACAAGGTCGTGGAGGCGAGCGAGTCGGTGCAGGAGTCGCTGCACGACACCGCCCACCAGGTGAAGCGGACGCTGCAGCACCACTGAGCAGATGGGTCGCGGGTCGGTGGGGGTCGGATAGGCTCGCACCGATGTCAACGCTGTGGGCCGCCCCGTTCCGGACCGACCCCGTCGACGCCACGGTGGCGTTGCCCGGGTCGAAGTCGCAGACCAACCGCGCGCTGATCCTGTCGGCGCTCGCGGACGGCCCGTCACGGCTGTCGCGGCCCCTGGAGTCGCGCGACACCGCCCTGATGGCAGACGCCCTGCGCGCGCTCGGCGCCACGGTGACTGCTGACAGCGATGGGTGGACGGTCGAGCCGCTCACCAGCGCCGCGCGCGAGGCGGTGACCGTCGACGTCGGGCTGGCCGGGACGGTCATGCGCTTCGTCCCGCCGGTCGCCGCGCTCGTCGACGGCGCGGTGACGTTCGACGGTGACGAGCGTGCTCGGGAACGTCCGATGGCGACGACGATCACGAGCCTGCGCGCGCTCGGTGTGCAGGTCGACGACGGCGGGCGGGCGACGATGCCGTTCACCGTCGTGGGGGCCGGTCACGTCGCCGGTGGCGCGGTCACGGTCGACGCGTCCGCTTCCAGCCAGTTCCTGTCGGCGCTCCTGCTGGCCGGCGCCCGGTACGACGAGGGCGTCGACATCCACCACGACGGGCCGCCCGTCCCCTCGATGCCGCACGTCGCGATGACCCTGACCGAGCTGCGCCGCCGCGGGGTGCACGTGGACGATTCCGTCCCGGGCCGCTGGAGCGTCGCGCCCGGGCCGGTCGCCGCGTACGACGCCGCGATCGAGCCCGACCTGTCCAACGCAGGGGCATTCATCGCCGGAGCGCTGGTGACCGGTGGGCGTGTGCGGGTCCGGCACTGGCCCCGTACGACCGACCAGGCGGGTGACCGGTGGCGCGAGATCGCGACCGCGTTCGGCGCCGAGGTGGCGTTCGACGACGACGACTTCGTCGTGACCGCACCGCGACGGCTGAGCGGAGTCACCCTCGACCTGCGCGACGAAGGCGAGCTGACCCCCGTCGTCGCGGCCGTGGCCGCGCTCGCCGACGGCCCCTCACGACTCACCGGCATCGCGCACCTGCGCGGCCACGAGACCGACCGGCTCGCCGCGCTTGCGACCGAGATCACCCGCATGGGCGGCGAGGTCGAGCAGCTCGACGACGGACTTGCGATCACGCCCCGCCCGCTGCACGGCGCGGCGCTGGAGACGTACGCGGACCACCGCATGGCTCACGCGGCGGCGGTGCTCGGACTCGCGGTGAAGGACACCCAGGTGCACGACGTGGCGACCACCGCCAAGACGTACCCGGGGTTCGCGCAGGTCTGGGAGCGGTTCGCGTCGTGACGCAGCGCTACGACGCCGACCGGCCGCACGAGCAGTTCGATCGTCCGCGTCGCCATACGCGTCCCCGGACCAAGGAGCGCCCCTCGTACGACGACGCCGACGACGGCTGGGTCGTGGGCATCGACCGCGGCCGCTACACGCTGCTCGTCGGCCAGGACGAGCGCGTGGTGACGGCGATGAAGTCGCGCCCCCTCGGGCGCAAGGCCGTCGTCGTGGGCGACCGGGTCCGCGTCGTCGGCGACACCTCCGGGACGCCCGACACGCTGGCGCGGATCGTCGAGGTCGAGGACCGTACGACCCTGCTGCGACGCACGGCAGACGACAACGACCCGATCGAGCGGGTGATCGTCGCCAACGCTGACCAGATGGTCGTGGTTGCCGCGCTCGCCGACCCTCCCCCACGTCCGCGTCTCATCGACCGGTGCCTCGTCGCCGCGTTCGACGCCGGGATGACGCCGCTGGTGTGCCTCACCAAGGCCGACATCGGCGACCCCGCGCCTCTGGTCGCGTCCCTGCTGCCGCTGGAAGTCGACGTCGTCGTCACCGAGCGCGGCGGCGACCTCGAGATGGTGCGCGAGCGGCTGCGCGGTCGTACGAGCGTGCTCGTCGGCCACTCCGGCGTGGGCAAGTCCACGCTGGTCAACGCGCTCGTCCCCGAGGCGGAGCTGACGACCGGCGTCATCAACGAGGTGAGCCGTCGTGGGCGCCACACCTCGACCTCGACGCGTGTGCTCGCGCTGCCGTTCGGCGGGTGGATCGTGGACACGCCGGGCATCCGCAGCTTCGGGCTCGCGCACGTGTCGGTGGAGCGGCTGCTCGCGGCGTTCCCGGACCTCGCCGACGCGGCAGTCGACTGCCCCCGCGGCTGTCAGCACACGGAGGCCGACCCTGAGTGCGCGCTGGACGACGCAGTCGCTGCTGGGACGCTGGACGCCGCGCGCGTCGACTCGTTCCGCCGCCTCCTCGCCTCGCGCGACAGCGCCGACTGACGTTGACGTACGACCCGACATCACGTCCCGACATTGGACCCCGATATCAGAGGTGCGATGTCGGGACGTGATGTCGGGTCGTACGTCCGTCAGGTGCGGAGGCACTCCTCGAGCGACCCGCCGTCGGACGACACGGTCGTCGCGCACCAGACCGCTCGCGAGCCGCGGTCGCCTGTCTCGTACGTGATCCACCCGGCGGTGACGCCGGCGACCGCCAGCAGGACGGCGACCACGGTCGCCGCGGTCCCGGCCGTACGGGTGACGACGATGGCCGCGATCACGGCCAGCACCGCGAGCACGATCGCCGCGTAGAGCAACCTGTCGCCCCAGGTCTGGTGCAGGTCGATCGCCGCGCCAATCTCGCCGGACGCACCGATGCGCGCCTTGAGCTCCTCGCCGGACTGCACCGTCGCGTACGTCCCCGCTGCCGCGGCCACGGCGACGATCGCGAGCGGCCACCGCAGCGCCCAGCGCCACCGTGGGACGAGGAACGCGAGGGTCAGCAACGTCGTCAGAGGGATGAGAACGATCGGCACGTGCAGGAACAACGGGTGCAGCGGAACTCCGTCGATGATGTCGAACATCAGCCCTCCTCGTGGACGGCCTCCATCGTAGGGGCGCGAACCTCTACTGTGGGGCCATGGCGCACTCCCACCACGACGATCTTCGGCTGTGCCACGTGCTCGCCGACAACGCCGACTCGATCTCGATGGAGAAGTTCCGCGCCGGCGATCTCAAGGTCTCGACGAAGCCCGACATGACGTGGGTGACCGAGGCTGACCAGGCCGTCGAGCGGACGATCCGACGCACGCTGCGCAGCGCCCGCACCCGCGACATCGTGCTCGGCGAGGAGAACGGCGAGCAGGTCGGCACCGTGGAGGACGCCACCCGCCGCTGGATCATCGACCCGATCGACGGCACCTCCAACTACGTGCGCGGCGTGCCCGTGTGGGCGACGCTGATCGCGATCGCCATCGAGGACGAGGTCGTCGCGTCCTGCGTGTCGGCACCCGCGCTCGGGCGCCGCTGGTGGGCGTCGAAGGGCGGCGGCGCCTACACCGGCAAGTCGCTGATGTCCGCGACACGCCTCCAGGTCTCCAAGGTCGACCGGATGGACGACGCGTCGCTGTCGTACGCCTCGCTCGGCGGCTGGGAGGAGATCGGCAAGCTCGAGAGCTTCCTCGCACTGACGCGGCGCTGCTGGCGCACGCGTGGCTACGGCGACTTCTGGTCGTACATGCTGCTCGCCGAGGGCGCCGTGGACATCGCCGCCGAGCCTGAGCTCGCGCTGTGGGACATGGCCGCGCTCGACCCGATCGTGCGGGAGGCCGGCGGCACGTTCACCGCGCTCAACGGCCAGCCCGGCCCGTGGCACGGCAACGCGCTCGCGACCAACTCGCTGCTCCACGAGGCGGCGATGGCCTACCTCGGCTACTTCCCCGACACCGAGCCGCACGAGCCCGAGGACGAGCGCACCCCGCCGACCGAGCCCGTCCGCACGAACGTCACCGACCTCGCCTCGCACCGTCGCTCGGACGGTTGAGCGACCGCGCGGACTTCTCCAGCCGTAGGATCAGCCGCATGTCCACGCCGACTCCGCCACCGTCCGACCCCGGCCCACCACCGGGCCAGGGCCCGTCGCCGTACGGCCAAGGACACCCTCCGTACGGCCAGCAGGGCCCGCAGCAACCTCCGTACGGTCCGCAGTATCCGCAACAGCCCTCGTACGGGCAGCAGCAGTACGGCGGGTACGACCCATACGCGAGCGGGCTGCCGCAGTCGAGCTTTCCGATCCCCCGCGACCCCGACGCCCGTCCTGTCACGGTGACGCTGGCCGCCTGGATCACGATCGCGCTGTCGGTGCTGACGGCCCTCGGCTGGATCCTGGTCGCGGTGGCGCTCGGGTGGATGCTCGACGAGATGGCCGAGAACCCGACCGACTTCGACCTGAGCCCCTCCGACGTGCAGTCCGTCCAGGACAACCGTCCCGCGGTCTACGCGATGGTGGCGGTGTTCGTGGTGGCCTCGGTGGTCTCCCTCGTGGTCAGCGTCTTCGTGCTGCGTCGTCAGGCGTGGGCTCGGATCGCCCTGGTCGTGCTGGCGTCGCTGACAATCATCACGAGTCTGGTGATGATCTTGTCGTTCGTCTCCGTGCTGTGGCTCGTGGCGGGGATCGCCGTGATCGTCCTGCTGTTCAGCGGGGGTGCCAACGAGTGGTTCTCGCGCTCCGGTCCGCGGTGGGATTCCCCGTACGGCGGAGGCGGCGGCTACCCCTCGTACGGGCAGCAGGGGAGCACGTACGGGCAGCAAGGGCCTCCCGCGGGCTGGTGAGAGTGGCCCGGATCACGCTAGGTTGAGCGCATCGGCCACGTGTGAACCCAGGGGGAAGCGATGAAGGTCAGTGACGTCGTCACGTCGAAGGGCAGCACCGACGTGTTCACCATCGCCCCCGACGCAGCGGTCTCCGCGCTGCTCGACGAGCTCGACGCACGCAACATCGGTGCCCTGGTCGTGAGCGAGGACGGCATCCACGTCGCCGGGATCGTGTCGGAGCGCGACATCGTGCGCAAGCTGCGCAGCACGAGCGACCCTTTGACACAGCCGGTGTCGTCGATCATGACGTCCGAGGTCCACACCTGCGGGCCGGATGACTCCATCGGTGCGCTCCTCGAGATCATGACCAACGAGCGCATCCGCCACGTGCCGGTCGTCGACGAGGACGAGGCGCTGGTCGCGATCTTGTCGATCGGCGACGCGGTGAAGTTCCGGATGCAGCAGCTGCAGTTCGAGCGCGACCAGCTCAACCAGTACGTCGCGTCCGCACGCTGACCCGGTGTCGCCCGATCCGCCGCGCACCGACGTCACCCGTCTGCCGGGCAAGCAGCGCCGCGACCGAGCCGCCCTAGACCGGCTCCTCGACTCCGTGCGCGTCTGCCACCTCGGCGTGGTCGTCGACGGTGCACCGCTCGTGGTCCCGACCGCGTTCGCGCGCGAGGGCGACCGGCTGCTCCTCCACGGGTCCACAGGGTCGCCCTGGATGCGCGTGGTGGCCGCAGGGGCGCCGGTCTCCGTGGCCGTGACGGCGCTCGACGGGATCGTGGTGGCGCGGTCGACGTTCGAGTCGTCGCTGCACTACCGAAGCGCGGTGCTGTTCGGCGCCGCTTCGGTGCTGCCGGACGATGAGCAGGTCGCGGCGTTGGACCGGCTGACCGATGCGCTGATCCCGGGCCGCGCGGCGGAGGTGCGGCCGTCGACACGCCGCGAGCTGGCTGCCACGCTCGTGCTCGGGCTGCCGATCGAGCGCTGGTCGCTCAAGGTGTCCGACGGGTGGCCGGAGGACGAGGACGACGACATCGCTGGCGAGGCCTGGGCGGGAGTGGTCCCGCTGCGCGAGGTCGCCGGTGCTCCGGTCCCCGCGCCCGACCTGCGCACGGGGATCACGGTGCCGCCGTCCGTACGGGGCCTCGCCGAGGCAAGGCACCGTACGGACGCGGAACCGTCGGACTAGTGCCCGCCCTTCCCCTTGCCATGGCCGGGCGCTGCCGTCCCGAGCGGCACCAGCACCGGCGTGCCGATGGACAGGCTCGTGTTGGCGAAGTATTGCCGGTACGCACGGTTCCACCCGGCGAAGTCCGCCGCGGCCGCGCCTGACGGGTTCTGGAGGACACCCGCATCGTGATCACGTCGTCGTACGAGAGACCCGCTTCGCGAGGTTCTCGCCGAGGCGGCGCAGCGCGTTGATGCCCTGCGCCTCCGCGTGTTGGCACCGATCGCGATGCCCTCGGCGATCATCGGGTTGCCTTGGCCCGCAGGCAGGACAGAGACGGCGGTGCCGGGCCGAGGGGCCCCTCAGAATTGCGGTGTCGACCCCGTGAAGGGGACACGAGGCTCAGCCCCGCTGCTCCTCGGACCGCTCACCGGCCCAGAGCGTGTGGAACGTGCCGGGTTTGTCGACGCGCCGGTAGGTGTGAGCGCCGAAGTCGTCGCGGAGGGCCTGGATTAGCGCGGCCGGCAGTCGCTCGGCCCGCAGGGCGTCGAAGTATGCAAGCGACGAGGCGAACGCCGGTGCCGGGATGCTGGTACGGGCGGCGATCGCGACGACGCGGCGCCAGGACTCTAGGCCCGCTTGCACGGCGTCGACGAAGTACGGGGCGACGAGCAGCGACGGCAGGTCCGGATCGCCGTCGTACGCCTCGCGGATGCGGTCGAGGAACCGCGCCCGAATGATGCAGCCGCCACGCCAGATCGTCGCCATCGCCCCCGGATCGATCCCCCAGTCGTACGCGCGCCTCCCGGCCAGGATCTCGTCGAAGCCCTGGGCGTACGCGACGACCTTCGACGCGTACAGGGCCCGGCGGACGTCGTCGACGAACGTGTCGTCGTCGTCCGGCCGCCACCCGGTGTCCGCGTGCGCGTCGGGATAGGCCGTACGGGCCGGCTCGCGCTGCTCGGTGTGCCCCGAGACCGAGCGCGCGAACGTCGCCTCGGCGATGCCCGTGACCGGGACGCCGAGGTCCAGCGCGGTCTGGACCGTCCAGCGTCCGGTGCCCTTCTGCTCCGCCTCGTCCCGCACGACGTCGATGAACGGTCGCCCGGTGGCGGCGTCGGTGTGGGCGAGCACGTCGGCGGTGATCTCGATGAGGTAGGACTCGAGGTCGCCCTCGTTCCACTGCGCGAAGATCTCCGCGATCCGCGCCGGCTCCGCGCCGAGCCCGTGCCGCAGCAGGTCGTACGCCTCGGCGATCAGCTGCATGTCGGCGTACTCGATCCCGTTGTGGACCATCTTGACGAAGTGCCCGGCGCCGTCCGGGCCGACGTGGGTGCAGCACGGGGTGCCGTCGACCTGGGCGGCGATGGTCTCGAACATCGGCCCGAGCGTCTCGTACGACTCAGCGGAACCGCCCGGCATGATGCTCGGGCCGTTGAGCGCGCCCTCTTCTCCGCCGGAGACGCCCGCGCCGACGAAGTGGAGTCCCTTCTCGCGCAGCGCAGCCTCGCGCCGCCGGGTGTCGAGGAAGTGCGCGTTGCCGCAGTCGATGACCACGTCGCCCTCGTCGAGCAGCGGGACGAGCTCGTCGATGACCGCGTCGGTGGGCTCGCCCGCCTTGACCATCACGATGATCGGGCGTGGCTTCGCTATCGACGCCACGAAGTCCTCCAGCGACTCGGACGGGACGAAGGTGCCCTCGTCTCCGTGGTCGGCGACCAGCGACTCCGTACGGGCATAGGTGCGGTTGTGCAGCGCAACCGGGAAGCCGTGGCGGGCCAGGTTGCGGGCGAGGTTGCGGCCCATCACGGCCAGGCCGGTGACGCCGATACGGGCGTTCGGGACGTCGTTCACGCGTCCTCCTCGTAGTCGGGGCTCGGGCTAGGAGCGCTGCGACGCGGCCGCGGTCGGCTCGAGGTCGGCGAGCGCAAGCGGATGTCGCAGCGGGCCGAACGGATGGGTACGGGTGAGGGTGAGGTCGCGGTCGACGTGCAGCAGCTCGCCGGACTCCAGCGCCGTCCAGCCGGGCTCGTCGTCCATCTCCTCGGTCGCCACGACCACGGTCCGGTGGTCGTCGTCGGCAGGATCCACACGGGCATGGATGCGGTCGCTGGCGCCGTCCCACCCCTCGGTGCCCGGGACGCGCTCGGCCCGCTCGAGGAACCGCAGGGGGTGCACGTCCGGGTAGCGCAGCGCCCAGAGGTCCGTCGCGGTGGTCAGGACGAAGTTCAGGGCCAGCACGGGCAGGTTCTCGGCGATCCAGCTGATCGCGTCGTGCACGCCGTCTGCCACGTCGCCGCTGTTGCGGCGGATCTCCGCCGTGATCAGCGCGAAGACCCGCTCACTGTCCGTCTGGCCCTCGACCAGCGCGCTGGCACCGACGTCGGCCAGACGGGCGTCGAGCGACTCGAGCCCGCCGACGACGCCGTTGTGGGCGAACAGCCGGTTGTCGAGCTCGAACGGGTGCGTGTTGGCGACGGTGTGCGCACCCGTGCTGGCATACCGGACGTGCGCGACGAACGTCGTCCCGTGCATGGTCTTCGCGTCGCGCGCGAAGGCCGTGTCGTCCCATGCATCGATCGGCTGCTTGTCGATCCGCGCGGCACCATCGGGCTCGAAGACGCCGATGCCCGTCCCGTCCGGGTTGCGACGGCCCTGCGACCGCAGACTGTCGGGGGCGTCGAGCAGCCAGAAGGTCGCGGTCATCGGATGACGACCGCACTGCAGACCGAACAAGCGGCACATGCCCTCAGCGTCTCAGCGCTCGGGCGATCCCGCTCGTCACGCGGGCCCTACGGACGCCTGCGCTCAGGCGCGCTGGCGTCGCGCGATCGCTGCCGCCTCCGTGCGGGTCGACGCCCCGAGCTTGGCGAGGATGTTGGAGACGTGGACCGAGACCGTCTTGGTGCTGATGAACAGCAGCGTCGCGATCTCGCCGTTGGTACGGCCCTCGACGAGGTGCTCGAGGACCTCACGTTCACGAGCAGTCAGCGGCTTCTCGCCGGCGACGTGGGGCTTCGAAGCGGCCGAGGTGGCCGCTGCCGTGGTCGAGCCCGCGAGCTGCTCGAGCACGCGGGTGAGCGGTGCTGCGCCCAACGCGACGGCCTGCTCGTGCGCGCTGCTCGCGACCTCCTTGGCGCCTGCCACGTCGCCGCTGGCCTGCAGGACTGCCGCGAGCCGGGACGCGGAGCGGGCCTCCTCGTAGACCTGTCCGAGCTCGGCGAACGCCTGCGTGGTCTCGCGCCATGCGGTGAGCAGCGCGGGGAGCGCAACCTCACCCCCGACGATCCAGCGCAGACGCAGGATCTCGGCGTCCAGGCGCAATGACCACGCGGCTCCCTCGGGACCGAACGGGCCGCGCTGCTCGATGACGTGGTCGGCGACGGCCCGCAGCTGCTCTGCGCGCGTGAGCCACTCGCTGCGCTCGGCGGTCGACGCGTGGCCCGCCTCGTCGGCGAGGCGTCCCACGAGCAGGCCCCCCATCCGCAGGCGAGCCGGGACGAACTCACCGTCCCAGTCCTGGGTCAGTGTCATGACCAGGTCGTCGTGCCAGCGTGTCGCCTCACCCGCATCGCGGGCCAGGTCGATGGCGGCCGTCGCACAGTGGATGGCGAGGACAATGTCCTTGTGCCAGAGGGCGCGCAGTCGCTCGGCCGTGCGCAGCGCCGCGCCGTCGCCCCGGCCTGCCGAGACGAGCAGACCGACGGCCTCGAGATCAGCTGCGGGGACCTTGGGCGGCTGCAGCATGCCGACGTCGCAGAGCTCGAGGACAAGGTCCCAATGACCGAGGAGATAGGCCGTGACCGACGCGAAGAAGCGGCCGTCGAAACCGTACGGAGCCCATTGGCGACCGGCCTGCACGGCCGTCTTCATCGTCCGGAGGAACTCGGCCTCAGCGCGGTCGAGCATGCCGCGTTCGTGGTAGTAGAAGGCGAGGTGGTGGCGAGCCCTCAGCTCTGCCACGACGTCGCCCTCGGTCGCCGCAATCTTTGCGACCTCGAGGAAGCGGCGCTCGTCGCCCTCGGGGTCGTCACCGATCCGAGCACGCGCCCTAGCCTTGGTTGCGGCAGCGTCGGCCACGAGCCGGTTGAGACCCAGCCGCTGCCCTAGTGTCATCGCCTGGGTCGCCCAGCGGATCGCCTCGTCGAAGTGCCTCTCGTTGGACGCGGCACGGGCAGCGAGCTCCTCGACGGAGGCCCGCAGCGCAGTCGGCTGCTCGGGAACGAGCACGAAGAGCTCCTCGAGCGCCTGGCGCGGCTCGACGATCCGATCGGCCATCAGCGCCGCCGTGCCGTACGCGACGAGGAGCCGCGCCCGGTCCTCCACAGGCAGGTCGTCGGCCTGCTCGAGGAAGTCGCCGACGAGCACCCAGGCTCGGCGTACGTATCCGGCTGCTGTCTTGGCCTCGCTCGCGGCGATCACCAGACCGACGACGTCGGTGCCCTCAGGGGCAGCGGACACCACCGAGAACGCCCGCTCGTAGTGGTCCGCGGCCTCGTCGTGGCCCGCGACGCGGGTCGCCCGCTCGGCAGCGCGGACACTGGCCGTGAACGCGACCTCGTCGAGACCTGCCTCGAACGCGTGCCGCGCGACGTCGGCCGAGTCGCCACGGCCGCTCAGCACCTTGACGTATGCCGCGTGGATCCGACGTCGCTCGGCCGGCAGCAGGTCGTCTCGTACGACCTCGGCGAGCAAGGCATGTCGGAAGACGTAGCCGTCGCTGCGGGTCCGGGAGAGGATGCGGTGGTCGAGTGCGGCGCGGACACCGTCCTCGATCGTGCTCGGTGGCAGGTCCACGACGGCGGACAACAGCTCGTCGCTCACCTCACCGACTGCACAGGCGAGCGCACGCACGACGTGTCGCCCAGCGTCGTCAAGGCGGTCAAGCCGCACGAGGAGCAGATCGGCCAAGGTCGGAGGCAGCGGGCCGTTCTTGTCGTCGACGTCGAGCAGCTCCTCGACGATGAACGCGTTGCCCTCCGCGCGGCGGAGGATCGCGGCCAGCCCGCTCGCACCGATCGCGCCGGCGTCGCGCGAACGCACGAGCGCCCGAACCTCGTCGTCGGCGAGCGGGCCGAGGTCGAGACGCTGGACACCGGGCAACCGGCTCCACTCCGCGACGTCGGCGCGCAACGGGTGGCGGCGGTGCAGGTCGTCGCTACGGTAGGAGACGACCACCCGGACGTCGCCCTCGTACCGCTGGGAGAGCACGTAGCGGATCAGGTGCCGTGTGGAGGCGTCTGCCCAGTGGGCGTCCTCGACGATGAGAAGGACGGGACGGCTCGCGCCGAGCAGCTCGAGCGCGGTCACGACCGACGAGAAGAGCTCGCCGCGGTCCACGCCCGCGCCGTCCGCGGCACCCCACATGAGCGGACCGAGCGGGGGCATCGCGTCGGACATGGACGTGCGGGTGGCGTCGTCCAACCCCGCCAGCATCTCGGCGAAGGGCTGGAAGGGGATCGCGCTGTCGCCGAGATCGACGCAGTGGCCCACCATGACGCGGTGGCCTCCGTCGGCGGCAAGGACCGCGAGCTCGCGAAGCAGGCGAGTCTTGCCGATGCCGGCGTCGCCGCTGAGGAGGACACCCCCGCGGGCCTCCGGGTCAGCGACGCCGGTTGCGGCGAGCAGGCGCGAGAGCTCGGTCTCACGCCCGACCAGGGGCTCGGTCGGTCTCCACTCGGCGGACATGAACCCATGATCGCCCAAGACACCGACAGGATTCGACTCAGATTCGTGGGCCGACACCGCGCCCTGGGTCACCGCCGAGCCCGGCGCGTGCGACGCCGGACGGTACGGCGACGAGGGCGCGGGTGGGCGTCCTCGATACGGCGCTGCATCTCGGTCTCCACGTAGTACTCCGGATTCAGGATCATGACGTCAATGCTCGTCGTCTGAGGTAGCCGCAGGCATCGGACGAGTTCCTTAGTAAGGGTCCACGACTACCTCAGATCCGGGACGTATCCGTGAACCCAGGTCTTGCCATTTGTTGTTGGTTACGCAATATTCGGAGGCCTGAGTATGACGTACGTCACATTCGAGTGGAGGACCTCATGGATGCCAGACCTCGAAGCACCGACGCAGCACCTCGTTCCCGATTCCGACGCACCACGCTGGTGCTCGGTGCCGTAACGGCACTGGTCGCCGGCACCGTCGGCGTCGGCGCGGCCTCGGCGCCGGCCACGACCCCGAGCGGGGCGAGCACGGGCAAGGACCGGGGCACCCTGCCCTACCTCAACCCGCGGCTGCCTACCGAGAAGCGGGTGAAGGACCTGCTCTCACGCATGACCCTGGCCGAGAAGATCGGCCAGATGACTCAGGCCGAGCGGGGCAACGCGACGCCCGCCGACGTGACCGCCCTCGGTCTCGGCAGCATCCTGTCCGGCGGCGGCTCCGTACCGGCCGACAACTCCCCCGAGGGTTGGGCCGACATGGTCGACGGCTTCCAGGACGGCGCGCTCGCGACGCGCCTGAAGATCCCCGTCCTGTACGGGGTCGACTCCGTGCACGGACACGGGAACCTCTACGGCGCGACCGTGTTCCCGCACAACATCGGCCTCGGTGCCACCCGCGACCCGAAGCTGGTCGAGAAGATCTCCCACGTCACCGCCGAGGAGACCCGCGCGACGGGTCCGCAGTGGAGCTTCGCGCCGTGCCTGTGCGTCGCACGGGACGACCGGTGGGGCCGTACGTACGAGAGCTTCGGCGAGTCACCGCGGCTGGTCTCGGAGATGGCCGTCGCCGTCCGCGGCTTCCAGGGACGACCCGGCCAGCTCGACAACGCCGACCGCGTCCTCGCAACGCCGAAGCACTACGCCGGAGACGGCCTCACGACCTTCGGGACGTCCGCTGGCGACTACACGATCGACCAGGGCATCGCGATCGTGAGCCGTGAGGAGTTCACGCGCCTCGCCCTCGCCCCGTACTGGCCCGCGATCAAGAAGTACGGCGCCGGGTCGGTCATGCCGTCGTTCTCGTCGGTCGACTGGACCGAGGACGGGGTCGGCAACCCGCTCAAGATGACCGCGCACACCGAGCTGCTCACCGGCGTCCTCAAGGGCCGGATGGGCTTCGACGGCCTGGTCATCAGCGACTGGGAGGCGATCCACCAGATCCCGGGCGACTGGAACACGCAGGTCCGTACGGCGATCAACGCCGGCATCGACATGGCGATGGAGCCGGCGCAGTTCCGGCAGTTCATCACCGCACTCACCCAGGAGGTCGAGGCGGGACGCGTCCCGATGTCGCGGATCGACGACGCGGTGAGCCGGATCCTGGCCCAGAAGTTCGAGCTCGGCCTGTTCGAGAAGCCGTATACCGACCGTCGAAACATCGACGAGGTCGGCAGCGCGCAGCACCGCAAGGTGGCGCGCGAGGCCGTGGCGAAGTCGCAGGTGCTGCTGAAGAACCGTGGCGACGTCCTGCCGCTGTCGAAGCGCTCGTCGCTCTATGTCGCGGGCAGCAACGCCGACAACATCGGCAACCAGGCCGGCGGCTGGACGCTGACCTGGCAGGGCGGCTCGTACCACCAGTTCCCGGGCACGACGATCCTCGAGGGCATCGAGGACGCCTCGCGCGGTGACGTCACGGTGAGCGAGACCGCGTCCACGCCGGTGCCGAGCGACGCGACGGGTGTCGTGGTGGTCGGCGAGACGCCGTACGCGGAGGGCTTCGGCGACGTCGGTGGCCCGCGCTGGGGCTTCGACCCCGGTGACAACGGGGTGCTGCGGCCGATCAAGGACATGAAGCTGTCCGAGGCCGACCAGCAGGCCGTGGACACCGTCTGCACGCAGGCCGCGGAGTGCGTCGTGATCGTGGTCTCGGGCCGACCGCTGGAGATCGCGCCGGACCTGCTCAGCAAGATCGACGGGCTCGTCGCAGGCTGGCTGCCCGGCAGCGAGGGTGCGGGCGTGGCGGACGTGCTGTTCGGCAAGAAGCGGTTCACCGGCAAGCTCCCGGTGACGTGGCCTCGTACGGTCGCGCAGCAGCCGCTCAACGTCGGGGACGCGGACTACGACCCGCTGTTCCCATACGGGTTCGGCCTACGCACGCGCTGACCCTGAGGGCCCGCCCCCTGATTTGACGCGTTTCCCACCCATCTCGGACGCAACTCGGTGGGGAACGCGTCAAATCGCGGGGCGGGCGAGGTAGGCGGCGCGTTCAGGCTTGTCGAACTTCTCGAGGGCGGTCCGCAGCATCACGCGGGGCATCGTGACCGCGTGCGTGTCGAGGAACCCGCGCAACGCGTCCCGGTCCACGTCGCCGGCGTAGCGCAGCATCCACCCGGCACCCTTGTGCACCAGCGGCTCCGGGTCGTCGAGGAGCAGCGCGCTGATCGCGAACGTGTCGGCCACGTCCTCGCGACCGATGAACGCCGCGGTCGCCACGATCGCCGTACGCCGCTCGGGCCAGAAGTCCGAGCGCGCCAGCGCATACAGCGGGTCGCGCGGGCGCTCGACGAGCCAGCTGCCGACGACCTGGTAGGCCCCGAGGTCGACGAGGTCCCACCCGTCGATCCGGTCGTGGCGGCGCACGTAGAGGTCGTACAGCTCCTCGTGCCGCTCTTCGGTCACCCGCTTGCGGGCCGCCGCCTTGCCCATGATCGAGCAGGCGCCGACCCGGACCTCGCGCACGTCGTGGTCGAGGAGCACCTCGAGCTCGTCGACGGGCATCGCAAGGAACTCCTTGGCAAGGCCGAAGATCGCGCCCATCCGTACGCCGACGAAGGTGTCGTCACCGGGGAAGAACCGCTGGTACTTCACCCGCTGCTCGTCCGTCGCCATCGGGAGCAGCGCCGCGACGAACTGTGCCGCGGAAACGTCCTCGCGTACGGGCGCCACCTCAGGGCTTCGGTTTGTCGTCGGTGGACGTCGTCCAGGCCAGCTCTTCCTCGACCTCGACATGGTCGCTCGACGAACCCGGTGTCACCTTGTCTGCGACCTTGTGAGCAGCATCGGTGACCTTGTCCTTGACCACGGGCGCCTGGTCCTTGACCGTGTCGGTCGCCTTCGAGAAGCCGTCCTGGACCGGCTGGCTCCCGAGGAGCTTCTTGGTCTGCGTGACGATCTGGTCGTACCTCTCGTGTCCGGCCTTGGCCCCGAGGACGTATCCGACGCCGGCAGCGACGAGAAGGGAGAGCTTGCGCATGAGGACTCCTCTCGGTGAGCGTTCCCCTCGACGCTAGCGTGCCCGCGCCCCGTCAGCCACCCTCTTCGGGCGGCACCTGCGCCCCTTCGGCCTCGTCGCGCGCCGCCCACTCCAGCAGGGGCGCGATCGAGAACACGGCCTCGTCGATGCCCGCGTGCAGGTCGCCCAGCTCGGCATAGCGGGCGGGCATCGTGGCGATCGTCAGTGCGGCGGGCTCGACGTCGTCGACCTCGTCCCACCGGATCGGCGCGGAGACCCGTGCGTCAGGGACGCCTCGTACGGAGTAGGCGGCGGCAATGGTGTGGTCGCGGGTGTTCTGGTTGTAGTCGACGAAGAGCTTGGCCGGGTCGCGGTCCTTGCGCCACCAGGTCGTCGTCACCTCGTCAGGGACGCGGCGCTCGACCTCGCGGGCGAACGCGAGCGCGGCGCGACGGACGTCGGGGAAGCCATGCTCGGGCGCGATACGGACATAGATGTGCATCCCGGAACCACCCGAGGTCTTGGGCCAGCCGACCGCCCCGAGCTCGTCGAGGATCTCGTGCGCGACGTGCGCCACCCTCCGTACGGTCGAGAAGTCGCACTCCGGGCCCGGGTCGAGGTCGATGCGCCACTCGTCGGGCTTCTCGGTGTCGGCGCGGCGTGAGTTCCACGGGTGGAACTCGACGGTCGACATCTGCACCGCCCAGATCACGCTCGCGAGCTCGGTGACGCACAGCTCGTACGCGTGGCGGCCGTACCGCGGGAACTCCACGCGTACGGTCTCCAGCCACGGCGGCGCCCCCGCGGGGACGCGCTTCTGGTGGACCTTCGTCGAGGCGACACCCTTGGGGAAGCGGTGGAGCATGCAGGGCCGCTCACGCAGCGCGTTGACGATGCCGTCGCCGACGGAGAGGTAGTAGGTGACGAGGTCGAGCTTGGTCTCGCCCCGCTCGGGGAAGTAGACGCGGTCGGGGTTGGACACGCGGACGTCACGGTTCCCGACCTCGATCTCGACCGCGTCGCCCATGCGGGGATACTCGCACGGGACGACGCGGTCGGGTAGGCGCAACACGACGGCTCAGAGTCGCAGTCCCCGACGACGACGTGCGCGCGGCCCGCGAACGAGGTCGGCGCGACGGTCGTCACCAGGGATCGGGAGCCGCTCGATGCGGTGCTTCATCTCGGTCGTGACCGACTGCTCGGGATCGATGTACATCAGGGTCTCCTTCGCTCGTCCTGATGCCCTCACTCTCGTCGTCTGAGGTAGGCGCTCACATCGGGTGCGCACCCTAGGTTTGGCTTACCAGGTGCCTCAGATTGGTGGGCGGGGCTACCTCAGACGACGGGGTCGGGCACCTACGAAGGCGCCGGGCGTCGTCCCGAGGACCCGCCGGAAGTGGCGCGTGAGGTGTGCCTGGTCGTGAAATCCGGCGGCCACCGCCGCCTCCGCGGCCGGACGGCCGTCCAGCAGCATCCGGCGGACGAGGTCCACGCGGCGGCTCGTGAGGTAGCGGTGGGGCGGGAGGCCGTACGCCGCTGAGAACGACCGTACGAGGTGGCTCGGGTGTGCGCCGAGCACCCGCGAGGCCTCATCGAGCGTCAGGCCGGCGACGACCGCCTCGTCGAGGAGCTCGCGCAGACGGCGGGCCAGCGGCACGTCGGGGGCTGTCGACGGCGCGAGCCTGTGGAGGTGCTCCCGCAGCAGGTCGTGGACCCGGACCAGCTCTGACTCCGCTTCGAAGGCGTCGCCCCCGCCGAGCGCCGCATGGATACGCCTCACCCCGCCGGTGACGTCGGGGCGCGCGACCGTCGGCTGGTCGACGTTGTGGCCGGTGGCACCGAGCGGCAGCCAGGTCGCGTCGAGATAGCGCACGCGCTTGCGGAACGGCCGCCCCTCGCGCGCCGTACGGCCGTCGTGCGGCACGTGCGGCGGGAGGAGCGTGAGGGTCGTCGGCTCGGCGGTGTGGGGATGACGGTCGAGGTCGTACGAGACGGCGCCGGCGTCGATGAGCAGCAGCGTCCAGTCGCCGTGGGTGTGGCTCGGGTAGGCGTGCTCGGTGAACTCGGCGTGCAGCACCTCACGCAGGTGCGGCACGTCGGGTCGCCACGCGCGGACCCGATCAGCCATGCAAAGAACGTACAAGACCCGGTCCAGGTGCTGCGGCGACGCTGTCCGCGAGCCGTACGAGGACGCCGACGGGCAGCGCTACCTGCCGATGATGCGCCAGCCGATGCTCGTCTTCACCGCCGACGCGGAGGGGTTGCGTGGGATCCACGGGGCGGCGCTGCGGCGGGAGATGCCGATGGCGATCTATACGCGGGAGCTGTTCGCGACCGTCGCGGTGCACGGGCCCCGCAACGCGGTGGACAAGACGGTGAAGGGCGCGTCGCTGCACGCGTGAGGGACCGGACGCCTGGCCGACCCGGGTCAGCGGCCGCCGACGAGCGTGCGGGCGACCAGCGGGACGCCGGGCCGGTACGCCAGGTGCACCGCCGAGGGAGCGTCGAGGATCGCGAGGTCGGCACGCGCCCCGACCCGCAGGTGGCCGATGTCGTCGCGACGCAGGGACGCGGCCCCGCCGAGCGTCGCCGCGCCGAGGGCCTCGTACGGGGTCATGCCCATCTCGCGCACGGCGAGCGCGAGGCAGAACGGGATCGACGACGTGTAGCTGCTGCCCGGGTTGCAGTCGCTCGCGAGCGACACGGTGACGCCGGCGTCGAGGAGCCGGCGCGCGTCGGGGTACGGATGGCGGGTCGAGAACTCGACGCCGGGAAGGAGCCCCGCGACGGTGTCGGAGGTAGCGAGCGCCTCGATGTCGGCGTCGCTGAGGTAGGTGCAGTGGTCCACCGCGGCCGCGCCGAGCTCGCAGGCCAGCTGCACCCCCGGGCCGTACGACAGCTGGTTGGCGTGGACGCGCATGCCGAGGCCCGCGTCGCGTCCGGCGGTGAGGACGGTGCGGGCGGCGTCGGCGCCGAACGCACCGTCCTCGCAGAAGACGTCGACCCAGCGCGCGTACGGGGCGCAGGCGTCGAGCATCGGGCCGGTGACGAGGTCGACGTAGGCCTCGGGGGTGGTGCCGTCGGGGACGATGTGGGCGCCGAGGTAGGTGGTCTCGTCGGTGTGCTGCGCGGCGATCGCCAGCGAGCGCGCCTCGTCGTCGACGGTGAGGCCGTACCCGCTCTTGATCTCGACCGTGGTGGTCCCCTGGCGCTGCATCTCGGCGACGAGTCGGCGGACGTTCGCGTCGAGGTCGGCGTCGGTGGCCGTGCGGGTGGCGGCAACGGTGGTGCGGATGCCGCCGGCGGCGTACGGGCGCCCGGCCATCCGCGCCTCGAACTCCGCCGCGCGGTCCCCGGCGAAGACGAGGTGGCTGTGGGAGTCGACGAAGCCCGGGACGACCGCGGCGCCGGCGACGTCCAGCACCTCGTCGGCGGCGGGCGCGTCGGCCGCGTCCCCGACCCACGCGACGACGCCGTCGGCGAGGACGAGCGCGGCGTCCTGGCGGAGCGGGCGCTCGTTCTCCCACGTGACGAGCTCGCCGATGTGGGTGAGGAGCAGCGCTCGCGCACCCCCGCCACCGCTGGTTGAGCCTGTCGAAACCCCGCCACCGCCGGTTGAGCCTGTCGAAACCTCGGCCCCGCCGGTTGAGCCTGTCGAAACCCCGCTCACACGCGCCCCCAGATCGCGGCGACCGCGCGGCGCATCCGCTCGGCGATCTCGTCGGCCTCGTACGGCAGGTCCTTGGGCGGCTCCACGTCCGCGGCCGTCGCGGCCCACAGCGGCTCGACCGCGCCAGCGAGCCGTACGGAGTCGCGCAGCGTCGACGCGTCGGCGCCGGCGAGATCCGGTGCGAACCCCAGCGAGGCGTAGCCCGTCCGCGTCGCCGCCTCCGTCAGCTCCGCCGCGCTCCACGCCCCGCGCGTGCCGCTGACCAGCCGTTCGTGCATCTCCACCGCCCTCGCCTCCGCGAACAGGTCGATCACTGTGTTGCTGTCCGACCCGAGCGTGAGCCGCGCCCCGGCGTCGCGCAACCGGGTCGACGGTCCGACGCCGTCCGCAAGCTCGGCCTCGGTGGTCGGGCAGAAGCACACGTACGCCCGCGCGTCGCCGAGCGTCGCGATGTCGGCCTCGGTGAGATGCGTGGCGTGAACCGCCGTCGTGCGGGGCGTCCAGGCGCCGGCGTCGGCGAGCAAAGCGACCGGGGTATGGCCGGTGGCGGCGAGGCAGTCCTCGTTCTCCCGCGGCTGCTCGGAGACGTGGACGTGCAGCGGCGCCTCCGGGAGTGCGGTGGCGACCGTGCCGAGCTGGCCCGGCGGCACCGCCCGTACGGAGTGGATCGCGGCGCCGACCACGACGTCGTCCGCACCGGCGTGGCGGGCGGCGAGGTCGCTCACGCGCAGCGCCCAGGCCTCGGCGTCACCGTCGGAGAAGCGCCGCTGGACCCCCTCAACAGGCCGCCCAAACCCCGCCGCGAGATAGCACGTGTCGAGCAGGCAGATCCGCAGCCCGACCTCGCGCGCAGCAGCGATCAGCGCCTCGCCGGTGGCGTTCGGGTCGTCGTACGGGACACCGTCCGGGCCGTGGTGCAGATAGTGGAACTCGCCGACGACGCCGATGCCCGCGAGCCGCATCTCCGCGTACGTCGCCACGGCAAGGTCGTGGAGGAGGTCCGGGTCGAGCACGCCCGCGACGGCGTACATCTGGTCCCGCCAGGCCCAGAACGTGTCGCCGCCGACGCTGCGCCCGCGCAGAGCCCGGTGGAAGACGTGGCTGTGACAGTTGGCGAGCCCGGGGAAGCCGCTCATGCGAGCTCCCGCACCACGCGTGCGAGTGCCTCGACGCCTGCGGCGCAGTCCGCGTCGTCGGCGTACTCCTCCGGCGAGTGGGACACGCCGGTCGGGTTGCGGACGAACAGCATCGCCGTCGGTACGAAGGCGCTGAGCACGCCCGCGTCGTGACCCGCCCCTGTCGGCAGCAGCGGGGCATCGAGGACCTGCGCGAGGCGTTCACGCAGGTCGAGGTCGAACGCGACCGCCGGGCTCGACGACTCGACCGCGACCTCGACCCGCACGCGTGACGCCGAGGCCGCCTCGCGTGCGTCGATGAGGATCGCGTCGAGCATCCGGGCTAGGGCGGCCTCGTCGTCCGCACGGGCGTCGAGCCAGCCGGTGACCCTCGACGGGATGGCGTTCGCACCGCCCGGCTCGACGGTGATCCGCCCGAACGTCGCCCGCGCGCCCTCCTCGTACGCCCGCCGGGTCGCCGCGACCACGGTGGCGGCGTACGCGGGCATCGGGTCGCGCCGGTCCTCCATCGGCGTGGTCCCGGCATGGTCCGCACGTCCCTCGAAGTCGAGCCGCCACCGCCCGTGCGGCCAGATCGCCGTCGCGACACCGACCGCGTCTTCGGAGTGGACGAGCGCGCGGCCCTGCTCGACGTGCAGCTCGACGAACGCGCCGATGCGGCCGAGCCACGCGCTCCGGCCGACCCTACGGAGGTCTCGCCCGCGGGCGGTCAGGACCTCCGCGAGGCTGAGCCCGTCGCGGTCCTTGAGCGCGAGCGCACGGTCAGCGTCGAGCGTGCCGGCGGCGAGGCGCGAGCCGGCGCACGCGACCCCGAAGCGCGCCCCCTCCTCGTCGGCGAAGCACGCGACCGCGATCGGACGCGAGGGCGTGAAGCCGTCTGCGCGCAGCTGATCGAGCGCCGCGAAGGCGGAGACGACGCCGAGCGGACCGTCGTATGCGCCGCCGTCCGGGACGGAGTCGAGGTGCGAGCCGAGCAGCAGCGCGTCGGATCCTTCCCCCCACCACGCCACCTGGTTGCCGTTGCCGTCCTCCTCGTACGCCATGCCGCGCGCGGCCGCCTCACCGGCGAACCACTCGCGCAGCTCCATGTCGGCGTCGCTCCACGCGAAGCGGCGATAGCCGCCCGTACGGGGATCGCGACCGACGCGCTCGATCGGGACGAGAAGCTTCACGCCTCCTCCATCGGCGCTTCTTCCATCGGCACGCGCACGCCACGCTCGTGCGCGACGTCGCGCGCCCGGTCGTACCCGGCGTCGACGTGCCGCATCACGCCCGTCCCAGGGTCGTTCGTGAGGACCCGCTCGATCTTCTCGGCGGCAAGCGGGGTCCCGTCGGCGACGATCACCTGCCCCGCGTGGAGCGAGCGGCCGATCCCGACGCCACCGCCGTGGTGGAGCGACACCCACGTCGCGCCGGAGGCGGTGTTGAGCAGCGCGTTGAGCAACGGCCAGTCCGCGATCGCGTCGGAGCCGTCGGCCATCGCCTCGGTCTCGCGGTACGGCGACGCGACCGAGCCGGAGTCGAGGTGGTCGCGCCCGATGACGAGCGGCGCGCTCAGCTCGCCCGACGCGACCATCTCGTTGAAACGCAGCCCGGCGCGGTGCCGTTCGCCGTACCCGAGCCAGCAGATGCGCGCCGGCAGCCCCTCGAAGTGGACCTTCTCCCCCGCCTGCGTGATCCAGCGGCGCAGGTGCTCGTCCTCGGGGAACAGATCGAGGATCGCGCGGTCGGTGGCCGCGATGTCGGCGGGATCACCGGACAGCGCCGCCCACCGGAACGGGCCTTTGCCCTCGCAGAACAGCGGGCGGATGTAGGCGGGGACGAAGCCGGGGAACGCGAACGCGCGGGCGTACCCACCCTGGCGTGCCTCGTCGCGGATCGAGTTGCCGTAGTCGAACACCTCCGCGCCGGCGTCCATGAACCCGACCATCGCCTCGACGTGCTTGGCCATCGACGCGCGGGCGCGTGCGGTGAACCCCTCCGGGTCGCGCGCCGCCTCGGCCTTCCAGTCCGCGACGTCGATGCCCTCGGGGAGATAGCTCAGCGGGTCGTGCGCGCTCGTCTGGTCGGTGACGATGTCGATCTCGACGCCGCGCGCGAGCAGCTCGGGGAACACGGTCGCCGCGTTGCCGACCACCCCGACCGACAGCGGGCGGCGGTCCTTCTTGGCGGCGAGGACGCGCTCGACGGCGTCGTCGAGGTCGGCGGTGTACTCGTCCAGGTAGCCGTGCTCGACGCGTCGCGCGAGCCGCGTCTCGTCCACGTCGACGACGAGGACCACGCCCTCGTTCATCGTGACCGCGAGCGGCTGCGCGCCGCCCATGCCGCCGCAGCCGGCCGTGAGGGTGAGGGTGCCGGCGAGGGTCGGTCGGTCGAGCCTGTCACCCCGTCGGTCGAGCCTGTCACCCCGTCGGTCGAGCCTGTCGAGACCCCACAGCTTCCGCGCCACGGCGCCGAAGGTCTCGTACGTGCCCTGGAGGATCCCCTGCGTGCCGATGTAGATCCACGACCCGGCCGTCATCTGGCCGTACATCGTGAGCCCCTCGGCCTCGAGCCGCCGGAACTCGGGCCACGTCGCCCAGTCGCCGACCAGGTTGGAGTTGGCGATGAGGACGCGGGGCGCCCACGCGTGCGTACGGAACACGCCGACCGGCTTGCCGGACTGCACGAGCAGGGTCTCGTCGTCGTCGAGGGTGCGCAGCGTGCGGACGATCGCGTCGTACGCCTCCCAGCTGCGCGCGGCGCGTCCCGTACCGCCGTAGACGACAAGGTCCTCGGGGCGCTCGGCGACCTCCGGATCCAGATTGTTCATCAGCATCCGCAACGGGGCTTCGGTCTGCCACGAGCGGGCGGTGATCTGGGTGCCCCGCGGCGCCCGTACGGGTTCGTGGCTCATCGTGGTGCCTCCTGCTCAGGTCCCGTCCCCGATTCGGGCACTTCCCCACCGATTCGCACTGGTGATTCGGTGGGGAACTGCCCAAATCGGGGACGGAGCGTGCCGGTACGGACGAGGGTGACCGTGGAATCGATCTCGGGGGCGAGGAAGCGGTCCGGGCCGGGCCCGGGGACGTGCTCGCGGAGCGTACGGATCGCCGCGCCCGTGATCGGCGACGGCGCGAGCGGCGCGCGCAGATCGATCCCGCGCGCGGCGACCATGATCTCGATCGCGAGCACCCGGGTGAGGGCGTCCACGGCCCTGCGGAGCTTGCGGGCCGCGGACCAGCCGAGCGAGACGTGGTCCTCCTGCATCGCGCTCGACGGGATCGAGTCGACGCTGGCCGGCACCGCGAGGCGCTTGAGCTCCGCGACGAGGGCGGCCTGCGTGTACTGCGCGATCATCGCGCCGGAGTCCACACCTGGGTCGTCGGCGAGGAACGGCGGCAGCCCGCGGTTGCGCGAGACGTCGAGGAACCGGTCCGTACGGCGCTCGCTGATGCCGGCGACATCGGCGACCGCGATCGCCAGGAAGTCCAGGACGTACGCCAGCGGGGCGCCGTGGAAGTTCCCGTGGGACGAGACCCGCCCGTCCGCGAGGACCGACGGGTTGTCGATCGCGGAGGCGAGCTCGCGCCCCGCGACGAGGGCCGCATGGTCGAGCGTGTCGCGGGCGGCGCCGTGGACCTGAGGAGTGCAGCGCAGCGAGTACGCGTCCTGGACCACCCCGTCGCCGTGCCGGTGGCTCGCCACGATCTCCGAGCCGGCGAGCAGCGTCCGCAGGTGCGCGGCCGACGTGGCCTGCCCCGGGTGCGGCCGCAGGGCCATCAGCTCCGCGGAGAACACCTGATCCGTCCCGAGCTGGCCCTCGATGCTCATCGCGGCCGCGAGGTCGGCGGCGTCGAGCAGGGCCCGCACGTCGTGAAGCGCGAGGACGAGCATCCCGAGCATCCCGTCGGTGCCGTTGATGAGCGCGAGGCCTTCCTTCTCGGCAAGGACGACGGGGGTCAGCCCGTGGTCGGCGAGCGCCTCGGCCGCAGGGCGTACAACACCGTCCTCGCTGACCTCGCCCTCCCCCATCACCGCGAGGGCGCAGTGCGACAGTGGCGCGAGGTCGCCGGAGCAGCCGAGGCTGCCGTACTCGCGCACCACGGGCGTCAGGCCCGCGTTGAGCATCGCCGCGTACGCCTCGGCGACCTCGAGCCGCACGCCGGTGTGCCCGCTGGCCATGGTCGACAGGCGCAGCAGCATGAGCGCCCGTACGACCTCGTCCTCGACCTGCGGGCCGGTGCCGGCCGCGTGGGAGCGGATCAGGCTGCGTTGGAGCTGCGTGCGCTGCTCGGCCGGGATGTGCCGTGTCGCGAGCGCGCCGAACCCCGTCGAGACGCCGTACACCGGCTCGTCGGAGGCGGCCAACGCCTCGACGTGCGTACGGGCGGTCTTGATCGCGGAGCGTGCCTCCTCGGACAGGGCCACGCGGGCTCCGTCGCGGGCGACGGCGACGACGTCCTCGGGGGCGAGCGGCCCGGGGCCGACGATGACGGTGTGCATGGGTCCATTCCACGGCGCGGGCGTGCCGCACCGCTACGGCGCCGCGCTGGCTCGTGTCTCGCATCCGAGACAGCGGCCATTGCGGTCAGATCGGGGCCGCCATGTGACACCGATCGACCGCGCAGAGCGCCGCCGAACGGCGCGGCAATCTCGGATCCGAGACACTGACCCCATGTCCCGTGCTGTCCCCGCCGCGACCGCGACGCTGCGCGCGTTGCGGTTCCTGTCGGGCCAGCCCGTCCCGGTCCCCGCGAGCCGCATCGCGAGCGAGATCGGTTTGCCCCGCTCCTCCACGTACCACCTGCTCGCGGCGATGGCCGAGGAGGACTTCGTCGTCCACTACCCCGAGGACCGCACCTGGGGGCTCGGGGTCGGCGCGTGGGAGGTGGGGCTCGCCTTCGCGCAGCAGGAACCGCTCGCCCGCCTCGCCCGGGTCCCGCTCGCCCGCCTCGTCGACACGCTCGGCCAGTCCGCACACCTGGCGGTCCTCCACGGCTCGGACGTGCTCTACGTCCTCGAGGAGCGGGCCCCCGGCCGCCCGTCGCTGGTCACCGACGTGGGTGTACGGCTTCCGGCGCACCTGACCGCATCCGGGCGCGCGATCTTGTCGACGCTCGCCCGGCCGCAGGTGCGCGCCCTCTATCCGGACGCCGCCGCGTTCGTCAGCCGTACGGACGTCGGCCCTGCGACGCCGACCCAGCTGCGTGACCTGCTCGGCGAGACCCGGCGCCGCGGGCATGCCACCGAGGACGGCGAGGTGACGCCGGGGTTCCGGTCCGTCGCGGTCGCGCTCAGCGCGCCTGCGGTCCGTGCTGCCGTCGCCGTCACGTGGGAGTCGTCGGCGGACGTCTCCGCCGACGCGGTCGTCACCGCCGTACGGAGCACCGCCGCGACGCTCGACCGCCGCCTGCACGCCCGCTGACGGGCTACTGCCCCGTACGCCCGTCGATGCACTCGCGGAGGAGATCCGCGTGACCGGCGTGGCGCGCGTACTCCTCGATCATGTGCACCAGCACGTCGCGCAGCGGGATCTCGCCACGCTCGGTGTCGCGCGCGACCGTGCCGAGGTCCGAGACGCCATCGACGAACGCCTCCGCGTACGCCACTTCGTCCTCCCAGCGGCGCCACGCGTCGGCCACGACCTCGTCGTCGGCGACCGCACCGTTGAAGTCGGCGTCGCGGTCCTCCGCCGTCCGGTAGTAGCGCGGCGCGTCCTCACCCGCCATCCGCTGCCGGAACCAGGTCCGCTCGACATCGGCCATGTGCCGTACGAGGCCCAGCAGCGACATCGTCGACGGCGGCACCGAGCGGCGCGCCATCTGCTCGGCGTCGAGACCGTCGCACTTCATCCGCAGCGTGAGCCGGTACACGCGCAGGTAGTCGAGGAGCGTCTCGCGCTCGCCGACTGACTGCGCGTCGGAGTCGCGCGGGTCGTCCTGGGGGTCGACCCACATGTCCGGGAACTGCCGTTCGCTGCTCATCTCGGCAGTCTCTCAGGCACAGACGCCTACTCGTCCACCCAGAATCCGCGACCGCCGAACCACCCTCCGTACGACCCGCCGCCGTACGCACTGCCGCTGTCACGAGACCCGAGATAGCTGTCGACGACGGCGACGCCGAGGTCCTCCAGCTCCGGCGCGACCACGCGTCCATCGACGCGCCGCGCCATCTGCTCGATGAACCGCGCGAGCCCGGGGTCCTCGCCGAGGCGGAAGAACGTGGTCTGCGCGCCGAGCCGCCCGACGTCGTCGAGGGCACGGACGGTGTGCGCGACCGTACGAGGCGACGGCGGATACGTGAAGAAGACCTCGCCGTCGGGTTCGAGGTGCGACGTCGGCTCGCCGTCGGTGACGATGAGCAGCACCGGCTGCGCGGAGGGGTGCTTGCGGAAGTGCCGGTGCGCGAGCAGAAGCGCGTGGTGCAGGTTGGTGCCCTTGTCCCACTTCGCGTCGAGCGCGGTGAGCTGGTCGATGTCCATGACCTCGGCGTACGGGCCGAACCCGACGAGCTGCAGGTGGTCCCCGCGGAACCGGCTCTGGATCAGCGTGTGGAGCGCGAGCGCCGTGCGCTTCATCGGCACCCACCGCCCGTCCATCGCCATCGAGAACGACGTGTCGACGAGGAGCGCGACCGCGGCCTGCGTGCGCGCCTCGGTCTCGCTCACCTCGACGTCTCGGATGTTGAGCCGGACCCCTGCACCGGCGTCGCCGCCCTCGGCGGTCGTACGGAGGACCGCGTTGGTGAGCGTCTTCGTGACGTTCCACGGCTCGGTGTCACCGAACTCCCACTCGCGCGATTCGCCCGAGAGCTCGCCGGCTGCGCCCGCACGCCGGACGTCGCGGGCACCCTGGCGGCCGGACATCCGGTTCGCGACGTCGCGCAGCAGCGACCGTCCGAGTTGGCGGATCGCCTTCGGGGAGAGGCGCAGCCCGCCGTCCGTCCCGCGCTTGAGGGCGCCGCTCTCGCGCAATGCCCGCTCGAGCTCGGCGAGCGCACGCGCGTCGACGGCCGCGTCCTCACCGAGGAGGTCGCCGAGCTTGTCGACGTCGATGTCGCTCATCCGCGCCCCGGGATAGGACTGCGAGAGCTGCTCGCCGAGCGCGTCGAGGTCCGCGAGCTCCTGCAGGACGCCGGTGCCGTCGCCGAGTCGGAGCCCCTGCTCGCCGTCGAAACGCTCCGACCCCGACCAGTCCTCGCCGGGCCGAAGCGCCTGGAGGTTGACGTCGAGCTGCCCGAGCGCGTCCTGGAGATCGGCGCTGCCGAAGGCCTGGGCCGACAGCGCCATCAGCTCCTCGCGTTGCTCCGGAGTCATCGAGTTGAGCATCCGTTGCGCGGCGGCGGAGCGGGCGGCGAGCGCGTCGATCAGCTCGTCGACGTTCTGCGGGTCCTCCGGGAAGAAGTCCCCGTGCTTGTCCATGAACTCCCGGAACTGCTCCTCGGTGTCGTCCCCGCGCCGGTGCGCGTCCAGCAGGCTGTTGAGGTCGCGCACCATCTCGGCGACGGCCTCGCGATCCTCGTCGGTGGCGTTCTCGAGCGCCTGCTTCATGCCGGAGAAGCGCTGGTCGAGCATCTCGCGACCGAGCAGGTCCTTGATCCGCTCGAAGTCCTCGCGCGCCTGCGTGCTGCGCCAGGAGTAGTCCGCCAGCTCGGAGACGGCGGACGCCGGGGACGACGGCAGGCTCTCCATCCGCATCTCCGCGAAGCGTGCGTCGTCGTCGAGATCACGGGCGAGCTGCTTGCGCTCCTCGAGCACCGCCCGGTCGAGGAGCTCGCGCACCTCGCGCAGCGTGCCGTCGAGGTCGTGACGCTCCAGCAGGCTGCGCCGGCGCTGCGCGACGCGACGTGCAAGGTCGTCGAGGCCCTGCTGACCGTCCGTCCCGCGCCGCAACACCTCACGCATCGCGTGCTCGGGCGAGTATCCAGCCATCACGTCCTCGCCGATGGCCTCCAACGCCTCGGCGATGTCGACCGGTGGCGCGAGCGGATCACCGCCCGCGTACCGGCCGTACCGGCTCTCGTGCCTGCTCATCTGTCACCTGCCGCGCTCATCCGTACACCGTCTCCCCGCCACCGGAGTCCTTGCTGATCTTGCGCGCGAGGAAGAGCCCCTCCAGCGCCAGCTCGAGCGCGCTCGCCCGCTCGCCGTCGCCGGTGGCGCCGAGCCGGGCCATCACCTCGTCGTACAGGGCCGACTCTCCCAGCACTGGGAGGCCCGCGAGGAAGTCGCTCGCGGTGACCTGGTCGCCGGTCGTCACCGTCGCACCGGACGCGAACGCCTCGACGAGCAGCGCGAAGTCGATGCCGCGCAGCCGGTGGCGTACGGTCTCGGCGGTCGCCGTACGGAGGACGTGCTCGAGGATGGCCCGCTCGCGACCCTCCTCGCCGGTCTCGAACTCGACCTTGCCGCCGAGCACGTCCACGGCGGTCTCGAGATCGACGACACGGGCCACGGCGGTGTCCTCGCCCCGTACGGTCGCGCGGTGCAGCGCCGCGGCCGCGACCGTCTCCGCACCTGCGATCGAGAACCGTGCGGACACACCTGCACGCTGGTCGACGGCCTGCGACTCGCGCAGCGCCCGCGTGAACCGGGCGAGGATCTCGAGCAGGAAGTCGGGCACCTGCGCGACCAGCGCGGCCTCCTGCCGGACCACGGCGATCTCGTCCTCGAGCTCCAGCGGGTAGTGCGTCCGGATCTCCGCGCCGAAGCGGTCCTTCAGCGGCGAGATGATGCGCCCGCGGTTCGTGTAGTCCTCCGGGTTGGCCGTCGCCACGACCATGACGTCGAGCGGCAGCCGCAGGACGTACCCGCGGATCTGGATGTCGCGCTCCTCCATCACATTGAGCATCGCGACCTGGATGCGCTCGGCGAGGTCGGGCAGCTCGTTGATCGCGACGATCCCGCGGTGGGAGCGCGGCACGAGCCCGAAGTGGATCGTCTCAGGGTCGCCGAGCGAGCGCCCTTCGGCGACCTTCATCGGGTCGACGTCGCCGATCAGGTCGGCCACGCTCGTGTCCGGCGTCGCGAGCTTCTCGGCGTACCGCTCGTCGCGGTGGCGCCACACCACCGGCAGCGCGTCGCCGAGCTCGCTCGCGCGCCGACGCGAGGCCGGGGTAATCGGCTCGTACGGGTGCTCGCCGAGCTCGGATCCTTCGATGACCGGGGTCCACTCGTCGAGGAGCCCGGCGAGCGAGCGCAGCAGACGGGTCTTGCCCTGGCCGCGTTCGCCGAGGAGCACGACGTCGTGCCCGGCGATCAGGGCGCGCTCGAGCTGCGGGATGACCGTGTCGTCGAGCCCGTGCAGGCCGGGCCAGGGATCACGCCCCTCGGCGAGCGCGGCGAGCAGGTTGTCGCGGACCTCCTCGCGGAGGGACTTCTGGACGTGGCCGGAGGCGCGGAGCTCGGCGACCGTGCTGGGTGCAGGCGCATTCACCTGCTCCACGCTAGTCCGGTGCACCCCGGATCACCGACCGTCGTTCGCTGACGGCGGACAGCCGCGTCGCGCACACTGGGTCCCATGGGGGTCACGCGACGACGATTCACGATCCGCGCGTCTGTCGCGAACGGGATCGACCACGCGTTCTTCGCGTTCTCGGCGTTGGCGGCTGCGTGGTTCGCCTACCTGCTGCTCGTCGAGGGGGCCCGCCGGGGCTGGCAGTCGGGTCTGCTGGTCGTCTTCTGGCTGTTCGTCGCCTATCTTCTGCTCCCCCGGCTGCACCGGATCCTCACGCAGATCTATGTGCCCGGCTACTTCATCGGCCGCGCGCGGACCGCCGACGGGCGCCTCGGCGATCCCGTCAACCTCGCCTTCCGCGGTCGCGAGCAGCAGGTCCACCGCGCGATGCGCGAGGGCGGCTGGACCCGCGCGGACGATCTCGACCTGCGGTCCGGCATGCGCATCGTCACGTCGACCCTGCGACGACGCAGCGATACCGGAGCACCGGTCAGCCCGCTCGTGCTGTTCGGTCGGCAGCAGGACTTCGCGTACGAGCGGGAGGTGGACGGCAGCCCCTCGCAGCGCCACCACGTCCGGTTCTGGCGATGCCCGGACGGGTGGAAGCTACCCGGCGGGTTTGCGGTGGACTGGCTCGCCGCCGGCACGTACGACCGCAGCGTGGGCCTGTCCACGTTCACCCTGCAGATCACCCACAAGATCGCCCGCGACACCGATGTCGAACGGGACTTCGTCCTCGCGACGGTCACCGGTGCCGACCCCTCCGTGACCGTGAACGTCATCGAGGACTTCTCCACCGGCTACCACGCGCGCAACGGCGGGGGCGACGCGATCGAGACGGACGGCGATCTGCCCGTCGTGGACCTGAGCACCGTGGACGCGCCGCCGGATCCGGTGGCGCCGCCCGCCGACGGCCGCATACGCCTGCCTGCACCGACCGCCTTCGGGGCCGGCGTCGCCGTGCTGCGCGCGCTCGGCATCCTCATCGCCGTCGTCCTTGTGGTGGTGGCCCCCGACCTGGTCGCCGACACCGTGACTCACGCCGGCGCCGACCTGACGACCCGGGACGTCGAGGCCGCGGCGCGCGGGAGTGCACTCGTGCTTGCGGTGTACGGCCTCGTCGACCTCGTGCTCGCCGTCGCCGTGCTGCGGGGCAGCAATCTCGCGCGGCTCGTGCTCATGACGTTGTGCGCTGTGGCGACGGTGACCGCCTTCGCCTCCGACGTTGGCGGTGACCAGCCGATCACGCTGACCCACCTCCCGACGGTCGGCGTCAACATCCTGGTGATCCTCGCGTTGTCGAGCCCCCGCTCACGGGCGTACGCGACGCCCGCGGTCAACCCTTCGGCAGCACCTCGGTCATCACGCGCTGCACGTTACCGCCCATGACCGCAGCGACGTCGGCGTCGCTGAAGCCACGGTCGACCAGCTCCTGCGTGACGACGGCGAGCTCGGACGTGTCCCAGCCGACGGCGACCGAGCCGTCATAATCGCTGCCGAGACCGACGTGATCGATGCCCACGAGGTCGCGGACGTGGACCATCGCGTCGACGACCGCCTTCACCCTGGTGTCGCACACCGCGCCGTCGAAGTAGGCGATGCCGACGACGCCTCCCGTGGCAGCGACGCCACGGATCTCGTCGTCGGTGAGGTTGCGGTTGACCTCGCACGTGGCCTGGACGCCCCCATGGCTGGACACCACCGGCTTCGTGGCGCGTGCGAGCATCTCGGCGACAGCGGTGTGGCTCGCGTGCGCGACGTCGACGATCATCCCGAGCTCCTCCATTTCGTCGAAGACCTCGCGCCCGAGGTCGGTGAGGCCTTCCTTCTCCTCACCGTGCATCGAGCCCGCGACCTCGTTGTCGAAAAAGTGCGTGAAGCCCGCCATGCGGTAACCCGCGTCGTACAGGCGCCCCAGGTTGTCGGCGTCGCCCTCGAGCGGCTGCAGACCCTCCAGCGAGAGCAGCGCACCCGTGACGTCCTTGCCGGCGGCGCGGTCGGCGATGAGGCCTTGGAGGTCGTCGCTCGTACGGACGAGGCGCAGCGCGCCCTCGGACCGTTCCTCGGCGTCCTGGAGCTTCTCCGCGTGGTACATCGAGCGTTCGAAGATCGAGGTCCACGTCCGCGGCGGCTGGAGCTGGGCGAATGTCAGCAGCGTGATGTTGTCGGTGTCGGCACTGTTGGAGTCGAAGTTCTGACCCTTCGGAGACTTGCTCACCGACGAGAACACCTGCAGCGCGACGTTGCCGTCCTGCAGCCGCGGGAGGTCGACATGCCCACGGTCGCTGCGGTCGAGGAGGTCACGCTTCCACAGGAGCGTGTCGGAGTGCATGTCGAGGATGGTCAGCGAGTCGTGAAGCGCCTGCGTCTCGTCGGTGACCTCGGGCAGCGGCTCGGTCACAATCTCGTTCATGCCCTTCTCGACGATCCCGGGTGCGAGCGCGAAGAACGCGACCGCGGCGAGGACGACCAGTGCGAGGAGCGCGACGAGGATGCGCTTGACGGTGAAGCGCCGGCGTCGCCGGGAAACAGGGGCATCTGCTGACGACATGAAGGGGTCCTTCCGAGACGGAGGTCACACCGTACCCGCCGGTAACAAGGCCGCGTCATCCGGCCCGGTCCGGCACTGGCCGTACGCTGTGCCCGTGATCTTGCACCGCCTGCCGACGGGGCCCCGCGCGTGAGCGCCGGACTGGCCGCCCTCCTCGACGACATCGCCGCCCTCGCCAAGCTGGCGGCGGCCTCGGTCGATGACGTCGGCGCCGCCGCGGCACGCGCGAGCACCAAGGCCGCTGGGGTCGTCGTCGACGACGCCGCGGTGACCCCTCGCTACGTCCAGGGCCTGCGCCCGGAGCGCGAGCTGGCGATCATCAAGAAGATCGCGATCGGCTCGCTGCGCAACAAGCTGGTCTTCATCCTTCCCGTCGCGCTGCTCCTGAGCCAGTTCGCGCCGTGGCTGCTGACGCCGATCCTCATGCTGGGCGGGACGTATCTCTGCTACGAGGGCGCCGAGAAGCTCTGGGAGAAGCTGTCCGGCCACCACGCGCCCGAGGTCCCCTCGTCGTCGCAGGGCCCCGTCGAAGAGGGCAAGGTGATCTCCGGCGCCATCACGACCGACTTCATCCTGTCGGCCGAGATCATGGTGATCGCGCTCAACGAGGTGGCCGACGAGCCGTTCGTGTCGCGCGCGCTCATCCTCGCCCTCGTCGCGGTCGGCATCACGGCGCTCGTCTATGGCGCGGTCGGCCTCATCGTCAAGATGGACGACATCGGCCTCTCGATGGCCACCCGCACCTCGGCCGTCTCGCAGGCCGTCGGTCGCTTCCTCGTCCGCGCCATGCCCGTGGTCCTCGCGACGCTCTCGGTCGTCGGCGTGGCCGCGATGCTGTGGGTCGGCGGGCACATCCTGCTCGTCGGAGTGGACGAGCTGGGCTGGCACGGCCTGTACGACGCCGTGCACCACCTCGAGGAGCTCGTGCACGACGCCGTGCCGGCCATGGGCAGCACGCTCCCGTGGCTCGTCAACACCGCCGCGTCAGCGCTGCTCGGACTCGTCGTCGGCGCGATCGCGGTCGCGGTCATGCACGTCGTGCCACGCCGCAAGAAGCACTGACGCAGGGTCAGGCTGGCCGTACGGTCAGCGCCTCGCGCCGCGTGAGCGTGACCTCCATGCCCTCCGGCATCAGCGTGAGGCGCTCGTCGATGCGCAGGTCGTACGAGGGGTCGCCGGCGATGTCGTACCGGTGCAGGATGCGCGCCAGCGCCATCGTCGCCTCGTGCACCGCGAACTGGCGTCCGATGCACGCCCGCTCGCCGGTGCCGAACGGCTTCACCGTGCTCGCGAGTCTGGGGCGCGGACGCTCGGGGTCGAACGCGTCCGCGTCCTCGCCCCACACCGCCGGGTCGCGCTGCACGAGCGGCAGGACGACCAGCGCCCAGTCGTCGGGCGTCATCGTCCAGCGTCCGCCGAGCGTGGTCGTCTCTCGCGGGCTGCGAGCGTAGCCGGGCGCGGTGGGCCACAGCCGCAGCGACTCGTCGAGCACCTTGCGGAGGTAGCGGAAGCGCGCCACCTGCTCGTACGACGGCGTCGCGTCAGGGTCGTCCCCGAGGATCGCGTCGGTCTCGGCCTGCGCCTTGGCGAGCACCTCGGGGTGGCGCGCGAGGTAGTAGAACGCGAACGACAACGCACCCGAGGTCGTCTCGTGACCGGCAACGAGGAACGTGAGGATCTGGAAGCGGATGTTCTCGTCGCTCAGCCGCTCGCCGGTCTCGGGGTGCGCCTGGTCGAGCATGATGCCGAGCAGGTCGTCGGTGTCCGTGCTGCCCGAGCGGCGGCGCGCGGCGACGATGTCGTCGAGGAACTGGCGGACGTAGTCGAGCTGGTCGGCGTGCTTGCGGTCCAGCCGACGCTCGAGGAGCTTCGCCCCGGGCAGCGCCATGAGCACGCCCTTGCGCCGCCCGAGCGTGAGCGCGGTGACCATGCCCTCGATGAAGGGGTGCACCTCGTCGGTCGTGAACGAGCCGAACGCCTGGCTGAACCCCGTACGTCCGATCGTCTCGAGCGTCAGGCGGGTCATGTCGGCCGCCAGGTCGACGCGTCCGGAGCCGGCGTCCCACACCGCGAACAGCTCGTCGAGCGTCTCGGCCATGACCGGGTGGTAGCGCTGCATCGCCTGCTTGGTGAACGCGGGCACGAGCAGGTCGTGGGCGAGCTGCCAGTTGGGCTCGTGGTTGTAGGCCGTGAACAGGCCGTCGCCGGCGATGCCGCGCAGGCCGTCGAGCGCGGGTGAGTTGGCCTTGACGAAGCGCGACTCGTCGTTGAGCTCGGCGGCGAGCTCGGCATCGGTGACGAAGACGAACTTCTGGCCGAAGACGACGATCTCGAAGATCGGCCCGAGGTCGCGGTGGTGCTCGAGGATGTGCTGAACGGGACGCTCGGGGTCCATGCTGCCGGCGTCCTTCATCCACCGGCGGCGCCCGGCGGGGTGCGGGAAGGTGTGTCCGGACCAGGCGTTGCGCATCGGTAACTCCTTGTTGCACGTCGGTTCAGCAAGCCTGAACGGTTGCTGAACCCGTGTCAAGTAGTCTCTGCTCGTGGCAACCCGGACCCGGCTCTCTCCCGAGCAGCGCCGCGCCCAGCTCCTGCACCTCGGCGCGCAGCTGTTCGCGACGCAGCCGTACGAGGACGTCCACATCGAGCGGGTCGCCGAGATGGCAGAGGTCTCCCGCGGACTGCTCTACCACTACTTCCCCAACAAGCGCGCGTTCTTCGCCGCGCTGCTCGCGCAGGCCGCCGAGCAGCTCGCTCAGGCCACGACGCCCAAGCCCGACGTCGGACCGCGCGAGCAGCTCCTCGACGGCGTGGAGAGCTACCTTCGGCACTGCGCCGCCAACCGTCTCGGCGTCAGCACGATCCACCGCGGCGCCGCCAGCGGCGACCCCGAGATCGAGGCGATCCTGGAGGAGTCGACGCGGCTGCACGAGGAGCGCATCCTCGCCGTGCTCGTGCCGGGCCAGGAGCCGCACCCGCTGCTCACCCTCGCCGTACGAGGCTGGCTCCTGCACCTGCGCACGGTCGGGCACGAGTGGGCGACCACCGCTCCGGACGTCCCCGTCGACGAGGTCCGCGACATGTGCGCGGGCGCGCTCGTCGGCGCTCTCGAGGCCCTGCCGCCGGAGGGGCGACCGGCTGTGCTCGCGTCGCTGATCTCGGGTTAGGCGCCACTACGGCGGTAGTCGACCAGCAGGCTCCCGGTCGGCGCGCCGACTACCTGCTCGAGCTCCCACCGCTGCACGTCGCGCACGCCGTCCCACAGTCGACGCCCCTCACCGACGGCAACGGGCGTGACCACGAGGCGTAGCTGGTCGACCAGGTCCGCCGCGAGCAGCGACCGCGTCAGCGCCAGGCTTCCGTGCACCCCGATGTCGCCACCCTCTGTCCCTTTGAGGTCGCGCACGCAGTCCTCGAACGACCCGTCGACGACTGTCGTGTCGGCCCAGTCCGGCGTGAACGGGCGCGACGCGGCAACATACTTCGGCACGCTGTTGATGAAGGTCGCGAACGGCTCGTGGTCGGACGTCGGCCAATAAGCTGACCACTCGTCATACATGCGGTGCCCGAGCAGCACGGTGTCCTGCGCGTCGATCACCCGCCGCAGGTTGTCGTCCATGACCTCGTCGAAGTCGAAGACGAACTGATCGGGCCCCTCAGCGACCCCGTCCAGCGAGACGAGCATATAGGCGACGACGTGGCGCATAGGTGCCTCCGTACGGTCAGGTGGGTACGAGGGTGTGGACCGCCAGCGACTCCTCGAATCATCGGTCCGCGGTGACGACCTCCGCCGTGAACGCCCGCTCGGCGGCGGGGTGGCCGCGCACGTAGCGCCGGGTCAGGACGAAGCTCCCGAGCGCGCAGGCGCTCGACACGACCATCACGAGCGCCATCGGCACCGCGGTGTCGTCGCCGGCGATGCCGCCGAGCGGCGAGACGACGCCACCGAAGAGGAACATCAGCCCACCGACCAGCGCGCTGCCTGCTCCGGCGACGTCACGGCTCTGCTGCAACGCGAGTGCACTGGTGTTGCCCATCACGAACCCGGCGCTGGTGACCATAGGGAACAGCGGCATCGCGAGCACCCATGCGGGGAGCGGCGAGACCGCGACGACGAGCACGGCCGCCGTCGACGCGACGGTCACGGGCAGTGCCAGGCTGACCGTACGGGCGGGGTGGACGCGGCGGCGGGCCAACCGCGCGGACACCAGACCGCCGATCGTCAGGCCGATCGCGTTCAGCGCGAAGAGCAGGCCGTACACGAGCTCGGTCGTGCCGAGCACGCCTTGGTAGACGAACGACGAGGACGAGATGTACGTCATCAGCGCGCCGAAGGTGAACAGCACGGTGGCTGCGTACCCGAGGAACGCCGGGCGCCCGAACAGCCGTCCCAGCGAGGCGTACTGGACCCGCGGCGTACGGCGCTGCGGCGGGAGGCTCTCGCGGACCGTCGTGAGTGCGCCGACGAGCTGCAGCACGGTCACCGCGAGCACGATCCCGAGGACACCGCGCCACGGCACGTGCCCGGCGACCGCACCGCCGATCGCGGGTGCGGCGACCGGCGCGATGCTGTTGATCGTCATCATGAGCGACATCGCCCGAGCGGCCGCGAAGCCTTCGAGCAGGTCGGCGATCACGGCGCGCGCGACGACGATGCCGGCCGCGCCCGCCAGCGCCTGGACGAAGCGGGCGCCGATGAGCACCTCGATCGTCGGCGCGAGCACCGCCACCGCGGCCGCGAGCGTACTGACCGTGCACCCGACGAGCAGCGGGCGTACGCGGCCGAGGTGGTCGGTCACCGGACCCCAGAGCACCTGCCCCACACCGAGCCCGACGAGGAACGCGGTGAGCGTCAGCTGCACCGCCCCGGCATCGGTCTCCAACGACGACGCGATTGCGGGGAACGACGCGAGGTAGAAGTCGACCGACAGCGGTGCGGTCGCCGACAACAGCGCCAGAACGAGGAGAAGGCGGAGCGGGAGACCGTCACGCGCGGGCAGACCGGCATCAGGGGAACGCGGCACCATCGGAGCATAGGACCCGCATCCGACACTAGGCTCGCGTGCGATGACCATCACTGACGCACACTTCTGGGACCTGATCCATGCCGAGCGCGTTCGGCTCGTGGACATGCTGGAGGGGCTCAGCGACGAGGACTGGCGTGCCAGGACCCTCTGCTCCGACTGGACCGTCGACCAGGTCGTCGCCCACCTCACCGCCGGCGCGAGCACAGGGACCTGGGCGTGGATCCGCAGCATGGCGGGCGCGGGCTTCAACGCGAGCAGGCACAACGATCGCCGCCTTGCCCGCTACCGCGGCGCCACCCCTGCGGCGACGCTGGAGGCGTTCCGCAGGGCGGCCACGAGCACCACCGCACCGACGAAGGACCACGCCGCATGGCTCGGGGAGGTGATCGTCCACGGTCAGGACATCGCGCGCCCGCTGGGTGTCCCCGTCACGCCCGACCCTGTGGCCGTCGGCGAGGTCGCCCGCTTCTTCGCGGCGAAGGACTTCGCGGTCAACAGCCGAGGACTCGTGAAGGGGTTGGCGCTGGAGGCCGACGACACCTCGTTCCGGAGCGGGAGGGGCCCGCTCCTCCGCGGCCACCTCCTCGACCTGGTGATGGCGATGGCGGGCCGTCCGGACTCCTGCGCGGCGCTCGACGGCGACGGCGTCGAGGAGCTTCACCGACGTCTCCGCTGAGCGCGCCGCCGCTCAGGCGTCGGGCAGCAATCGCTCCGCCAGGTACGCGAGGATCTCGTCCCGCGCGGTCACCGTCGGGTGCCCGGCCTCGTCGACCAGGTGCGCGGTCACGACGCTGTGCGGTGTGCCGACGACGTCCCGGAAGAAGGGCGGCGGTTCCGGATTGGCGGCATCGCCGTTGAGGACGCGGCCGTCGAACCGGTCGCCCAGCAGCTTCTCGTACGCCGCGAACCGCTGTCCCGTGCACCAGCGGTCGTCGGCGAAACGGTACGCAAGAGCGCTCAAGTCGTCGCGTACGAAGCGTTCTCGTACGGCGTCGGCGTCCTCCGCGGACATCTCGAGCGCGGCCGGGTCGTCGAGCGGGAGCGACGGCTGGCTGAGGACGGGGGCGATGACGGAGGGCTCGAGCGTCATCGTCAGCGCGAAGTTGCCGGTGAAGCACATCCCGATCGCCCCCACCCCAGGCCCTCCGCACTCGTCGTGCGCGAGTCGTGCCAGCGCGCGGAGCCACGTCACGACCGGGCTGGTGCCGCCACCGGCGAACGCACGAAACTCGGCGCTCACGCAGGCGCGCTTCATCACCGCAGCGCCGTCCTCGGCCGTCGGGTACGCCCCGTCGACACCGAACAGCGACGGGACGTACACCGTGAACCCGGCGTCACAGACCCACCGCGCGAAGCGCAGCACGTCCGGGCTGATCCCCGGCATCTCCGGCATCACCACGACGGCGGGTCCGCTCCCCGCGACGTGTACGTCCTTCTCGCTGCCCTCCGCCGCAAACCGTCGGCGGACGAACCCCTCGAGCGTCTCCGTGCTCGCTTCAGCGTTCGTCATCGTGCCTCCCTCTCCTCGGTGTCGCCCCATCCTCGCCGCTGTGGGCCGGTGCACGTAGGGGCGAGAACGCCACGATCCGGGCTAATCTCGCCACATGACGGAAGCGCTGCGGGTCGGTGTGCTCGCCTACCCGGACTGTTTCGCCTCAGAGGTCTTCGGCGTCGTCGACCTCCTCACGATGGCTTCCCACGTGTCTGCTGCGCAGGGCGGCACCCGCGCGCCGTTCGAGACCTCCGTGATCTCACCGCGCCGGCGTGTCCTCGCCTCGGGCGACGTGCCGATCGGCATACGACCGGTGCATGAGGTCGACGTCCTGGTCGTTCCCGGCTTCGCGCTCGTCCCGTCGCTCGACCTCGACGACCGCCTGCGAAACCTGCGCCCGGAGGTCGCGGCGATGCGCGCGCACGCCGAGACCGGTCGCGCGGTGGTGTCGATCTGCGTCGGCGCCTTTCTCGCCGGCGAGGCGGGGCTGCTCGACGCGCGACGAGCGACGACGTCATGGTTGTTCGCCGACTTGCTCGCCCGGCGATTCCCCCGCACGACGGTCACGCCGGAGGCGCTCGTGGTCAACGACGGCGGCGTCACGACCACCGCCGGGTTCACCGCCATGTACGACTTCGTCCTCGACCTCGTCGGGCGTCACTGCGGGCCGTCCGTCGCTCGGCACACCGCACGCGTCGCCCTGGTCGACGACGCGCGCGTCAGCCAGGCGCCGTACGTCGACAGCGCGATGCTCCCGTCGACGGGCAGCGCGTTCTCGGCGCAGGTCGAGCGCTGGCTCACCCGGCAGCTCGCCGACCCGTACGACCTCGCGTCGCTCGCCGCGGCGTTCGGCACCAGCACACGGACGATGCTGCGCCGCTACAAGGCCGACACCGGCAGCACGCCGCTCGCCTACCTCCAGCGCGTACGGGTGCGCCGCGCCCAGCACCTCCTCGAGCACAGCGACCGGACGTGGCAGGAGGTCGTCCGCGACGTCGGCTACCGCGACCCGGCGGCGTTCTCGCGACTGTTCGTCCGGCACGTCGGCGTCAGCCCCGGCGACTACCGGGCAGGGTTCCGGCGATCGGTCGCCTGAGCTAGCGCCGCGCTGCCACGATCTGTGCAGCGAGGCCGTCGAGGACGTTAGGCAGGTCGTCGTCGACCACGAGCGCGTCGACGAGGCCGCGGCTCATGAAGTCGCTGTCGGCGATCCGGTCGAGCATCGCGACCAGCGGGTCCCAGAAACCACCCGGGTTGAGCAGGCCGAGCGGCTTGGTGTGCAGCCCGAGCGTCTGCCAGGTCCACACCTCGAACATCTCCTCGAGCGTCCCCAGGCCGCCGGGCAGCACGAGGAACGCGTCGGCACGGTCGGCCATCATCGCCTTGCGCTGGTGCATCGTGCCGACGACCTGCATCTCGAGGCCCGGCTCGTCGCGGCGCCCCCACTCACGCTCGACCATGAACGACGGGATCACGCCGTACACGCGCCCCCGGTGGTCGAGCGCGCCACGCGACAGCGCGCCCATGAGCCCGCTGCCACCCCCGCCGTACACGAGCTCGATCTCGCGCTCGGCGATCTGCGCACCGACCTCGTACGCCATCTCCACGAGCGCGGGGTCGTTGCCGTCGCGCGAGCCGAGGAACACGGCGAGGCTTGCGAGCGGACGGGAGGAGGATCGCTGCATCCCCGGATCGTACGGCGCGCGTCACCCGCGCCCGCTGACCACCCACGGGGCCCGAACCCTGCCATGGTGTCCTCATGTCGACGGTGCTCGTCATGGTCCTCGGACTCGCCGCTCTCGTCGTCGGCGCCGAGCTGCTCGTACGCGGAGGCTCCGGTCTCGCTGCACGGCTGGGGGTCGCCCCGATCACCATCGGCCTGACCGTCGTCGCGCTCGGGACGAGCATGCCGGAGCTCGCGATCGGCATCGACGCGGCCCGAAGCGACAGCGGCGGCCTCGCCGTGGGCAACATCATCGGCACGAACCTGGTCAATCTGCTGCTGATCCTCGGCCTGAGCGCCGCGATCCGGCCTATCGCGCTCCCCTCGCGCACGCTGCGGTTCGACCTGCCGGTCATCACGGCCGTCGCGCTCGTGGTGTTCGTGATGGGGCGCGACGGCACGCTGACCTCGGTCGAAGGCACCGTCCTGATCGTCCTCGGCGTCGCCTACACGTACGGGGTGCTCCGCGCGGGGCGCGCCGACGCGGCCGAGCGCCCCGCCGACACCGCTGCCGGCTCCGCAGCGACCACCGGCAGCGCGGCGCGTGACGTGCTCAGCCTCGTCATCGGTCTCGTGGTCATCGTGATCGGGGCCGACCTTCTCGTCAGCGGTGCCATCGACGCCGCGGCGTCGCTCGGGGTCAGCGACGCCGTCATCGGCCTCACCGTCATCGCCATCGGCACGTCGGCGCCCGAGCTCGTCACGACGTTGCTCTCGACCTTCCGCGGTGACCGCGACCTCGCCCTCGGCAACCTCATCGGGTCGAGCGTCTACAACATCGTCTTCATCCTCGGCGTCACCGTGCTCGCCGCCCCAGGCGCCGTCCCCGTGCCCGACGAGGTGCTGACCGCCGACCTCGTGCTGATGGCGGTGGTCGCCCTGGCCTGCGTGCCCGTCTTCGTCACCGGACGCCGCATCAGCCGTCCCGAAGGCGCGCTGTTCGTCCTCGCGTACGTGGTCTATCTCGGATGGCTGATCGCCGCGCGGGCGTGAGCAGCGATTCACCCTCCGCGTGTGAGGCCGTCGGGCCCCGCCTGCGTCAGGGTGAGTCATGGCTGCCTGGATTGCGACCGCGCTGTATCTCGCGGACCTGACGATCAAGCTGATCGCACTCGGTGTCGTACCGCGCAACCGGCGGCCGTCGAGTGGGATGGCGTGGCTGCTGCTGATCCTGGTGATCCCGTTCGTCGGGCTCCTCCTCTTCCTCATGCTGGGCCGGACCTCGCTCGGGCGTCGCCGCCACGCGCAGCAGGCCGAGGTGAACGCCGAGGTCGTCGAGCGGACGGCACCGGTCCCGACGCTGGGCGACGACTTCGACGGGCCCGCGTACGTACGCTCCGCCGCTGAGCTGAACCGCAAGCTCGGCGCCCTTCCGGCGATGCCGGGCAACGCGGTGATGCTGTTCCCCGGATACGCCGACAGCATCGCGGCGATGACGGCGCAGATCGGACGCGCGCAGTCCTTCGTCCACGTCGAGTTCTACATCTGCGCGTGGGACGACGTGACCGCGCCGTTCTTCGAGGCGCTGGTGGGCGCGCAGGAGCGCGGGGTGACGGTGCGGTTCCTGTTCGACCACCTCGGCTCGCGCGGGATCCCGGGCTACCAGGACTTCCTCGCGAGGCTCGACGCCGCCGGGATCGACGCGCACGCCATGCTCCCGATCCACCCCCTCAAGGGGCAGTGGCGCCGACCTGATCTCCGCAACCACCGCAAGATCCTGGTCGTCGACGGCAGCGTCGCGTTCACCGGCTCGCAGAACCTCACCGAGCCCGGCTACAACAAGCCCAAGAACCACCAGGCCGGTCGCGAGTGGGTCGAGCTGATGGCGCGGGTCGAGGGACCGGCCGCGACGGCTCTCAACGTCCTCTTCGCGACCGACTGGTACAGCGAGACGGGCCAGCGGCTCGAGGACGAGATCGGCACCATCGCCCCGGCTGCCGGCGACGTCGAGGCACAGGTGATCCCGAGTGGTCCCGGCTTCGCGACCGAGAACAACCTGCGACTCTTCACGACGCTCATCTACTCCGCGCAGCAGCGCCTCTCGATCACCAGCCCCTACTTCGTCCCGGACGAATCGCTCCTGTACGCCGTGACGACGGCGGCGCAGCGCGGCGTGGAGGTCGAGCTGTTCGTCAGCGAGCAGGGCGACCAGTTCATGGTGTTCCACGCACAGCGCTCCTACTACGAGGCGCTGCTGCGCGCCGGTGTCCGCATCTACTTCTACCCGGCGCCGGCGATCCTCCACGCGAAGTTCTTCAGCGTCGACGAGGACGTGGCGGTCCTGGGATCGAGCAACATGGACATGCGCTCGTTCGCGCTCAACTACGAGGTCTCGCTGATGATGCTCGGGGCGAACATCGTGGCAAAGGTGCGTGCGGTCGAGGACGCGTACCGCCGCATCTCCAAGGAGCTCACGCTCGACGAGTGGCTCGCCCGCGGACGCACCTCGGCGTACATCGACAACGTCATGCGCCTCACGGCCGCGCTGCAGTGAGGCCCGGCGCGCGGGCGGCTACGACGGCCCGAGCGCGACCCACGTCGGGGCAGGCGTCGAGAACCGGCTCGTGAAGCCGCCTATCAGGTCGGCGCCGCCGAGCTCGTACGACACGATCGTGTCGGACTGCTCCCCCGCGACGAGGAGGTGCGCACCGGCGAGCGTGAAGTGGCGCGGCCACCGGACGCCGGCCGGGACCTCGGCGACCCGGTCGAGGGTGCCGGACCGGAGGTCGAAGAACGCGAGCGTGTCGGGGCCCCGGTTGGAGACGAGGGCATGGCCACCGTCGGCGGTGATCGCGATCTGCGCGGGCCAGGTCGTCTCACTGCTCGCCGTGGTCGGCACCTCGGCGAGCACGACAGCGTCGCCCGAGGCGCCGAGGCGTACGTGCAGCAACGTCGCCGACAGCTCGCCGACGACGAGCGCCGTCTCGCCATCGGGGGCGGTGACCACCTGCCGTGGCCCCGTGCCCGGCGGGAGCCGCCACGAGCCCTTCTCTTGCAGCCGCCCGTCCCCGGAGATCGTCAGCGAGGTCAGCCGGTCCGTCCCGAGGTCGACGCAGACCAACGCCTCCCCCGCGACGTCGGCGGCGATCATGTGCGGGTGCGGCGCGTCCTGCCGCGCGGGGTGCGGCCCTGTGCCGTGCAGCGTGAGCGTGTCGACCGTCGCCGACGGACGTCCCTCGGGCTCGAGCGCGACGAGCGTGACCGTGGCGCCGAGGTAGTCGGCCGTGAGCAACCACTGTCCGTCACGGGTCACGGCGGCGTGGCACGGAGCGGCACCGGTCGAGGCAGCGCCGACGACCGTCATCTCCCCCGTCACGTCGACGGCGACGGCCGTGACACCTCCTGAGAGCGTCTCGTTCGTGGCGTACGCGATCGGCAGCGTCGGGTGCCAGACGACGCACGACGGCGACTCCATCGCAAGCGCGCCCAGCGGCTCGATCACCCCGGTCGCGTGCACGCGCACCGCGCGCAGGCCGGGAGCACCGTCGGTCGTGTAGCACCCGAGGAGGGCCTGCGTCGTCGTCACGGACGGGACACTACCGGTGACGCCGAGGCACGTCGCGGCATGCGCCTCCGGACGTTGAGGGCGGCACAGCAGAGCAGCAGGACCGCCGTGCCGAGACCGACGGCGTGCAGCGCCTCCGTCCCTGCCACCGCGATCGCGTCGAGGACAGCATCACGTTGCGGCGATCCCTCAGCAAACGCCCGTGTCTGCGCCATGGTCACCGTCTCAGCACCGACGTCGAGCCCCGAGGCCAGCGGCCGCAGCGACAGCGCGAACACCGCCGTCGCCAGACTGCCGACGGCGGCGAAGCCGAGGGAGGAGCCGAGGTGGTTGCTCGTCTCGGCGAGCGCGGCGGCCCGTCCTGCGGCGGCCGGCGGAGCGCTGGAGACGACGCGGTGCGTGCCGAAGGCGAACAGCGGCCCGCATCCGAAGGCCGTCAGCGTGATCGCCACGACCATCGGCGCGTAGCCGGGCGCGGAGTCCGCCGAGACCGTCAGCTGCAGGAGCGCCCCCAGCGCTGCAACGACCAGACCGGCCGGGATCAGGACGTCAGGGTCGACGCGCCGGGCGAGGAGCGGAGCGGCGTACGACCCCGCCCCGATGCCCAGTCCCATCGGCATGAACACCACCGCTGCGGCCAGGGGCGAGAGGCCGACCACCGACTGGAGGTACTGCGTCACCCAGAACCCGGTGCCCGCGAGAACCACCGCGACGAGGGTCAGGCTCGTGACGGACACGACGATCACGCGCTCGCGCAGCAGGTCCAGGTCGAGGAACGGGACGGCGAGGCGGCCCTGACGGCGTACGAAGGCGACTCCGGCCGCGACCACCACCGCCACCGCAACCGCAGCGCTCGGCACCGGCGTCGCAGATCCGGGGATGCATGCCTTGACCGCCGTGAACAGCGCCAGGAGAGCGGCCATGAGCAGACCGGCGCTGAGCATGTCGACCCGCGGCGCCCGGTCGGCCGGACGTGACTCCGGGAGCAGCCGTCGGCCGAGCACGAGCACCACCGCGCACGTCGGGACCGCGAGCAGGAAGACCGACCCCCACCAGAACCAGTGGAGCAGGACCCCGCCCACCACCGGACCGAGCGAGGCGAACGCGAACTGGCACGTCGCCCAGGTGCCGATCGCCCGCGCACGGGCCGCGTCGTCGGGGAACACGTCGCCGATCAGGGCGAGCGTCGAGGGCATGAGGGTGGCGCCGGCGACTCCTTGGAGGACACGGGCGAGCAGGAGCGACTCCGGGGTCGTCGCGTACGCGGCGAGCACGGAGGCCACCAGGAATCCCGCGCAGCCGATCAGCAGGAGACGCCGCCGGCCGACGCGGTCGCCGACCGCTCCGGCCACGATGGCGAGCACGCCGACGACCAGCCCGTACACATCGGTGATCCAGAGCTGCTGGGTGGCCGACGCGCCGAGGTCGGCGGTGAGCTCGGGTACGGCGAGGAAGAGGACGTTGAGGTCGACGGCGACGACAGCCGTCGGCAGGAGGAGGAGCATCAGGCTCAGCCGTGGTGAGGTCATGCCCCCTGGTCGCCACGGGCACGCCGATCTCGACACCTCCAGCCGAATCGGGCGAAGATTCTCGCGACGTGGTGTCGTACCAGCGAGGACGGTGACGACCACCGATCGACACCCCGCCCCGGGGTCCCACCGCAGGAGGAATCGTGAAGTACCTGATCTTGATGCACGTCGACCCGACCGTCCTGGAGAACCTCACTGAGGAGCAGCAGCAGGCGATCGGAGACGGCCACACGCAGTTCATGGCCACGACCAAGGAGAACGGCGAGTTCATCGCCACCCAGGCGCTCGGCGACCCGAGCCGCTCGAAGGTCGTACGGAGCAACGGTGACCAGCCCGAGGTCACCGACGGCCCGTTCGTCGAGGCCAAGGAGTTCATGGGCGGCTTCTACCTGCTCGACGTCGAGGACGAGGCGCGCGCGATCGAGCTCGCCACCCTCATCCCGGACGCCCGCATCCCCGGCCTGGCTCTCGAGATCCGGCCGGTCGTGTTCTCCGACCTGGGCGACGGGTGACCGTACCCGGTCTCGACGGCGAGGGCCCGTGGCGCGTGCTGGCACCACGGACCCTCGCCACGCTGCTGCGCACGTACGGTCGCGACCAGTTCGAGGTGTGCGAGGACGCCGTGCAGGACGCGCTGCTCGAGGCACACGTCCACTGGACGAAGGCCCCGCCGGACGACCCGCAGGGCTGGCTGACGGTGACCGCCCGTCGCCGGTACGTCGACCGGGTACGCAGCGACCGGCGGCGCCGTGACCGCGAGGGTCGCGTCGCGCTCCTCGAGGCACCGCTGAGCCACGAGGGCGTGCAGAGCGACGACGCGCTCCTGCTGCTCCAGCTGTGCTGCCATCCCGCGCTCGCGCGCTCGGCCCAGGTCGCGCTGACGCTACGGGCGGTGGCGGGACTGTCGACGGCGCAGATCGCCAACGCCTATCAGCTGCCCGAGGCGACGATCGCCCAGCGGATCACCCGCGCGAAGCGCCGGCTCGCCGAGGTCGGCAGCGGGTTCACCCGTCCGGGCGACGTGGCCGAGCGCCTGGCTCCGGTTCTGGACGTCCTGTACGTGATGTTCACCGAGGCCCACCACACGACGAGCGGTGCGCCGGCCCACGACACCGACCTCGCCGGCGAGGCGATCCACCTCGCACGTCTGCTGCGCGAGGCGGCTCCCGACTCCACCGAGGTCGCCGGGCTGCTCGCGCTCACGCTGCTGACCGAGGCGCGCCATCCCGCGCGGGTCGGCGCACAGGGGCAGCTCGTCCCGCTCGACGAGCAGGACCGCAGCCGGTGGGACCGGTCGGCAGTCGACGAGGGACTCGCCCTGCTCGACGCGGTCGTCCCCGGCGCCGACCCCGGCCCGTACCTCCTCCAGGCGTGCATCGCCGGCGTCCACGCCCACGCACCCGACACGGATGCGACCGACTGGGACGAGATCCACGCGCTCTACACGGTGCTCGAGCACACCACCGACGGCCGCAACCCGACGATCACGCTGAACCGGATCGTCGCAGCGAGCATGGTGCGAGGGCTCGAGGCGGCGCTCTGCGACCTGGACGACCTCGAGGCTCACCATCCCCGGCTCGCGCGCGTCGACGCCGTCCGCGCCCACCTGCTCGAGCGCGCCGGCCGTACGGACGAGGCGGCCACCTCGTACCGTCGCGCGATCGCCGCGACCGTCAACGTCGCCGAGCAGCGCCACCTGCGCGACCGACTGCGAGCGCTCGGCCAGGGCCGCGGTCACCAGGGCGACGGCTCGTAGTCCTTCACGAAGCAACCGAAGAGGTCTTCCCCGCGCTCACCTAGCACGATCGGGTCGTAGACCCGGGCGGCGCCGTCGACCAGGTCGAGCGGAGCGTGCCACCCCTCCGCGGCGATCCGCAGCTTCTCCTGGTGAGGCCGCTCGTCGGTGATCCAGCCGGTGTCGACGGCGGTCATCAGGATCTTGTCGGTCTCGAACATCTCGCCCGCGCTGGTGCGGGTCATCATGTTGAGCGCCGCTTTGGCCATGTTGGTGTGCGGGTGGCCCGGGCCCTTGTAGCGGCGGGAGAACTGTCCCTCCATCGCCGAGACGTTGACGACGTACGCCCGCCGCGCACCCGCGTCGACCGCGGCGCGCATCGCCGGGCGAAGCCGGGAGACGAGCAGGAACGGCGCGATCGAGTTGCAGAGCTGGACCTCGAGCAGCTCCAGCGGATCGACCTGGTCGACGACCTGGGTCCAGGAGTTCGTGGTCTGCAGGTCCGGGAGCAGCCCGCCGGCATCCACGGCGGTGCCGTCGAGGTGCGCGGCCAGGGATGCCGAGCCGGCCTGGAGCGCCAGTGCGGTGATCGAGGCGGCAGTGTGCGCGGCCTCGGCGACCTCGAGCGACTCGCCCTCATGGTGAGCGACGGCCGTGGTCGAGAGTGCGCCGGCGATCGCGGCAGGGTGAGCCTCGGACATGCCGTCGAAGGAGACCATCTCGGGCAGCGCGATGTGCGGCGGCAGAGGGGCGTCCTCCATCTCGACCAGACGCGAGTAGGCGCCCGGCGTCCGCCGCACCGTCTGGCAGGCGTTGTTGATCAGGATGTCCAGAGGGCCTGCGGCGGCGACGTCGTCGGCCAGGCTGATCACCTGGGCGGGGTCACGCAGGTCGATGCCGACGACCTTGAGCCGGTGCAACCACTCGGACGAGTCCTCCATCGCGGCGAACCGGCGCACCGCGTCCTTGGGGAACCGGGTGGTGATGGTGGTGTGCGCGCCGTCGCGGAGCAGGCGCAGCGCGATGTACATGCCGATCTTCGCCCGACCGCCGGTGAGCAGCGCGCGCTTGCCGGTGAGGTCGGTCCGCTGGTCGCGCTTGGCGTGCGACATCGCCGCGCACCGCGGGCAGAGCCAGTGGTAGAAGGCGTCGACGAGGGTGAAGTCCTCTTTGCAGATGTAGCACCCGCGAGCGGTGATGAGCTCGCCGGCGAAGGCGCCCGGCGCATGCGAGACCAGCGGGATGCCGGCCGTCTCGTCGTCGATCCGCATCGGCGAGCCGGTGGCCGTCTTCTCGATGACGTCCTGGTCGTGTCGCTGCCGCTCCCGGCGGATCTCGTCGCGACGCGCCTTCTTGATCAGCTTGTACATGAACGACGCCTCCCGCTTGACCGTCCGGAGATCCGGGTGGTCGGGGTGGAGGTCGGAGAGCTGTCGGAGGACCTTGAGAGTGGTCGCGAGGTCGTCGGGGGCGATGCCGGGCTGATCGTGCACCCGGCGGATCCTACGTCACCGCTGCAACCGATCCCCTCAGCCGCTCGTCGGGGCAGCTGCCCGGGGGCGGCGGCGCACCGGTCGACGGATGTCGGACCGGGGCTTCGACGCGAGGAGCGGGTCGAAGTCGTCCGTGATCTCCGTCAGGCGTGCCTCGTCCACGAAGACGGCGCCCTCGCGCACCTCCTGGACGAGGTCGCGGCCGAGCACGGCGCCGGCCGTGCCCATGCCGCCGTAGATCGTGGCATTGATGCCGAACATGTGCTCCGTGCTTCCCCCCGCGAGGAACAGCCCCGGGATGTGCGTCGTCACGCGCGGCCGGAACGGTCCCAGGTTCTTCAGGAGCGGGGCGATGCCGTAGCAGGAGCCGTCGGTGGTGAGGGTGAAGCGCTCCTGGGTGATCGGGGTGGACGCCTCGCAGAAGACCATCCGCTCCCGGATGTCCGGGATCATCAGCTCGGCGGTGTCGAGCACGCGCTGGGTGAGCTCCTCCTTGAGCTCGAGGTAGCGCTCGTCGCGGCCGTAGCGCCCGCCGTCCGCAGGCCCTGTCTCGACGTTCCAGAACGCGTAGTCCTTGGGCGCCCAGCTCACGAGCTCGAGCGTCGAGTAGCCCGCGGGCGCCGAGTGCGTCCCCTCAGGATCCTTGGCGGTGGGGCAGCTGATGCCCACGGGCATCCGCTCGGGGCAGCGCCCCGCGGCGACCTCGCGGTAGTAGCCGTCGATGTCGTTGGTGGGCCACACCCAGGCCAGCGGCGGGGTGTCCCGCTCGCGCAGGTCGACGTCGAGGGCGACGTACACCGCGAACATCGGCAGCGTCATCTCCAGGCTCCCCAGCCTGCGCCGCAGCCGTCGGGTCAGGTGCTCGTCCCCGACCAGCTCCGCCCACGTCTTCTTGAAGTCGGCCGCGGAGACCACGGCCTCGGCGCGGATCTCCTCGCCGTCGCGAAGGCGGACACCGACGGCGCGCCCGTCCTCGATCAGGATCTTGTCGACCCTGGCCTTGGTGCGGACCTGACCCCCGTGCGTCTGGACGACGTCGGTGAGGTGGGCGCCGATGACCTGGCCGCCGCCCCGCGGGTAGTAGGCACCGGCCTGGAGGTAGTGATGGAGGAAGCCCGCGTGCATCGCCGTGGGCGTCCGGTGCGGGGGCCACGTGTAGTCGCCGTTCTCCGCGAGGACCACCGCCTGCGCGTCGGGGCTCAGACCGCACGCGGCCATCAGCGTCGTGATGGGTCGTACGCCCCAGCGCAGCAGCGCGAACGGGCGGCGGCGCGGCCGCTCGCGGGTGGCGATGGTGCGCATGATCGTGACGCAGCGACGAAGGCCCGCCTCCTCCTCGGGGAAGGCCGCGATCAGGCGGTCGAGGTACGTGTCCCAGCCGGTCGGCGTCTGGAACGTGGTGCCAGGGATCATCACCTGGCAGTGGCCCTCCGGGCGCTGTCGCAGCCAGTTGATGCGCTCGGTGAGCGCCAGCCCGGAGAGCGCGGTCTGCATCCGACCGCCGGGACCGCACTCGCCGACGTAGTGCGTGCCGACGTCGAACTCGAACTTGTTGCCCGCGCGGCGGAAGACCTGGGTGCTGCCACCGACGACCTGGTTGGCCTCGAGCACGAGCACCCGCTTGCCGTTGGCTGCGAGGTACGCCGCGCACGTGAGGCCACCCGGACCGGCGCCCACCACCACGGCGTCCCAGGTCTCGTCGCCGGCTTCGCGGCCAAGGGGCAGGGGCGTCGCTGTCTGCGTCATGGTGGACCGCTTTCCGAGGGAACCTAGAGGCGGACTCTAGTTAATCAGACCATCGAGAAGTGCCACCCCGGCCTCGCTCACTGCCCGCTCGATGCGCTCGGGCGACAGCATCAGGTCATCGCGCCGCAGCGCCAGCGCGGCGATCCCGTTCCAGGCGCCGAACAGGACGTACGACATGAGCTCCGGATCGACCCGGCGGATCGCGCTCGCCTCCACGGCATCGCGGATGCTCTCCTCGAACTCGCGCCGGAGCAGGCTGAACCGCGCGACGACCTCGGCCTCGACAGGCGTGCGAGGACCGCGTTCACCGGTCACGGTCAGGTACTTCACCACCGCGGGGTGTTCGAGGAGCAACTGCATGTAGGCGGTGCCGACACCGGCGAAACGCTCGAGCGGGGGCACCTCCGCCGTGTACGCCGATCGGAGCGCGTCCGTAGCCACGGCCAGGACCCGCTCGGTGACGGCTGCCAAGAGCGTGTCCTTGGTCCCGAAGTGCACGTACACCGAGGCGGCCGAGACCCCGGCCTGAGCAGCGACGTCCTCGACCCGGATCTCCTCCGGCGCCCGCTGCGACAGCAGGAGCTCTGCCGCGTCGAGCAGGAGCACGCGGGTGCGCTCCTTGCGACGCGACCCACGCGCGGCGGCGTCACCCGCGACGGGCTTCTGGGCGTCGGTCACGAGACACCACACTAGGGCCGCGAACGGAGCGCGAGAAAGCATCAGGGCCCGATCTGCGCTTCCGCAGATCGGGCCCTGTCTTTCTTTGTAGCGGGGACAGGATTTGAACCTGTGACCTCTGGGTTATGAGCCCAGCGAGCTACCGAACTGCTCCACCCCGCGTCGGTGACACGAGCCTAGCGGACGCCATCTCCGACCCCGCACGCGGGTTGGCCTGTGCGGTCACATCCCTCCCGGCCGCCACGGGTTGATGCAGGGGACGCCGAGGGCCGCGAAGTGCCGCGTGTTGCGTGAGACGACGGTCATTTCCGCCGCCTGGGCGACGGCCGTTCGGTGACGCGCTCACCCCTGCGGGAAGGTTGCGGATAAGGATCTGTTCCACGACGACCACGCGCCCGAGTTCCTCAACTACTGGCGCGGTCGGCCCGGTGGGCGCGGGCGATCAGCGCCGCCCGCAGCCCTGGCAGATCCTGGTGCCTGATCGGCGACAGGCCGGTGAGCGTGTCGATGCGGCGGATGCGGTAGTCGACCGTGTTCGGATGCACGTGCAACGCCGACGCCGTCGCCCTCCGATCAAGCCCTAGCTGCAGATAGAGCTCGAGCGTGTTGAGCAGCTCCGGCCGCGCCTCCAACGGTTCGAGAAGCATCGCGAGTCCCGGCAGCGCCGCCGTCGACCGACTCAGCTGATAGTCGAGCAGCACGTCGGCGAGCTGATACAGACCAGGCGGCCGTCCGGTACGGCGTACGAGGTCGATGATCTCGCGGTCCTGCGCGACGGCGCTCGGGATCTGCGAGGGCTTCACCACGCTTGCCGCAGCCGTGACATCGACGCCCGCTGACTCGGCGGCACCGGCGACGACCTTGCGCAAGTCATCCCAGTCGGCGGGGCCCTCCGTGGGGAACAGCACCGTGCCCCCAGTCGAGTCAAGACGTACGAGAGCCTGCTCCGCACCGACACGATCCAGCAGCTCGCGCACACGACGAAGCTTGCGCCGCGCAGCGATCCCCGCGCTGGCACCCGGCGCCTGCTCATCGGGGTGGGGCGCGATAGCAAGCACCATGGCGACGTATTCAGGTGCCGGCGTGAGCCCCGTCGACGCGTCGGCTTCGCCGGCCAGCAAGGCACTCATCGCCGCGTGCCGGCCCTCGTGCTCCTCACCGTCGACCAGCCGACGTGCCTCCATGTAGGCACTCGTGACAGCCACCACCATCTTGCGATGAACATCGAGAATGTGGCCCAACGCCTCTCGCATATCGGCGAGATCATCAGGGCTGGCGTCGGTGGATATCCGCTCCCAGCACATGGCCAGTCCAAGCTGATAGGCAGAAAGGATCGAGTCGAGGGGCACACCCTCGTCCGCGCGATGTGCCGCGGACTCGCGCAGCGGCTCGAACTCACCCGTCCTCGCCGGGCGCCGACGCTCGACGACGTCTGCGGTCATACGCAGGCAGCGCTCGACGATGTCGACGATGTCGTGGGTGAGCTCCTCGAAGGGGAGATCGGAATAGGCGGGGATCTCCGCGAGCATCTGCGCGACGACATTTCGGGCAAGCTCAGGCGCACCGATGCGCAGTCGAGACGCGATCGGCTCACCGGCGATCCGCAACGGATCCGCCGTTTCCCCCTTGTTGCTCGTCACAAAGCGCGCCTAATAAATCTAAGTCACATGATGATGAACTCGCTGTTACCACCTCGGCAGCATATTCCTCACCCGAACTATTCGCCGAGAACTTCGAGGTGTCAGCATGAGACTTCGCTTCATCAATTCCCGTCGCCGGACCGCCGTCGTCGCGCTCGCGACGGCGTGCATTTCGGCATTCGCGGGACTGGTTGTGGCGTCGCCGGCGACCGCCGACGAACCCGTCAAATACGTAGCCCTCGGTGACTCGATGGCCTCTGGACCCCTGATCCTTCCGTTCACCGGGCCGATCGCGTGCGGCCGCTCGACCCGCAACTACGCGCGCCTGCTCGCCGCGCAGGTCAAGGCCACGTCCTTCACCGACGTGACGTGCAGCGGCGCCGACACGGGCGACCTGTTCTCTCCCATGAAACTGTCGCTCGCTGGCGTTGACGCCGGCACCGCACCCGCGCAGCTCGATGCTCTGAAGCCTGATACCACCCTCGTCACACTCACGATCGGCGGCAATGACGCCGGCCTCGTCGGCGTCGCCCAGGACTGCATCCGGCTCAACTACTTCGCCACCCCGTGCATGAACGCGCTCACCGCTGGCGGTGTCGACAAGATCGCCAACCGGATCAATGATTTCGCGCCTGATCTCGCCGCGTCCCTCCAGCGCATTCACGCGCTGTCTCCGCAGGCGCGGGTCCTCGTCACCGGCTACGGGTACTACATCAAACGCAACGGATGCTGGCCGAAGCAGCCGTGGTTGCCGAAGGACGCAAACTACCTGCAAGAAAAGGTTCACCAGCTCAACGTCACGATCGCCGCGGTAGCGGCGGCCAACGACGCGGAATATGTCGACGTCGAGACGCCGAGCGTCGGGCACGATGCGTGCCAGGCACCCGCCACGCGATGGGTCGAGGGACTTGTTCCCACCAGCCCCGCATCTCCTCTTCACCCGAATGCCGCGGGCGAGGCAGCGTACGCCTCGATCATCGGCGCGACGCTCTAGGAGACTTCGCGGTCTCAGAGGTCGAAGCCACCTGACGCCTCGATGTCCTGGGCCGTGATCCAGCCGCTGCCCTCGGAGAGGAGGAACGCGATCACCTTGCCCACGTCCGATCCCTCGCCGACAGGCGACCCAGTTCGGCCTTCCACCCGCAAGGACGCCGCCCGGCTGCGGGTCGACGCGCGGCCACACGCACTCAGGCCCGCAGATCAACTGATCTGCGGGCCTGAGTCTTTGTAGCGGGGGCAGGATTTGAACCTGCGACCTCTGGGTTATGAGCCCAGCGAGCTACCGAACTGCTCCACCCCGCGTCGGTAGGTAAGACAGTACAGGACGCCTCCCGCAGGCCCAACCCTGCCCCTCACGCCGGCGCCTTCCGCCGGCGGCTCGCCATCGCGACCAGCACCCCCGACCCCGTCACCGCGATGTACGCGGTGAGGACGGCGACGGCGATCGGCACCGTCTCCAGCGCCCCGAGGTCCATCATGAGCGCCGCCATCAGGACGAGCGAGAACGGCGCGGCGACGATCGCCCCGGGCAGCGCGGCGAAGACGCAGCTGAACGCGAGCGCGACCGGGATGTCCGGCACGAGCAGGTGGATCGCATAGCCGTACGTCCCGCCGATGAACAGCATCGGGAAGAACGGACCACCGATGAAGCCGGACTCCGTACAGACCGCGAACGTGACCATCTTCGCCAGCACGATCACGAGCAGGAACCCGGCACCGAGGCTCGACCCGGACCCGACCACGGTCTCGAGCTGGTCGCTCCCGGTGAACAGCGTCAGCGGGAGCGCGACAGCGACGAGGCCGAACACCACTCCTCCGACCACCGGCCGTACGACCGTCTTCGTCGTGAGCGGAGCGACGAGCCGGCGCACCACCCCCGTGATGACGGCGAGCACGAGCGCGCCGGCCGCGGCAGCGAGCCCGAGGCCCACGCCCGCGAGGATGTGCCAGTCCTCGAACGTGTAGGAGGGGACCTCGTAGATGCCGAGGAACGTCGTCCCCGCGATCGGGTAGAAGATCGCGAACGCGACCGTCGCCGACACCAGCGACCCGAACACCACGTGCGTGAAGCGACGCCGGTGCGGCTTGGCCAGCTCGAGCACGAGCAGCGTCGCCACGATCGGCGAGGCGAGCAACCCTCCGTACGAGGCCGCTGTCCCGGTGAGCATCGTGGCCTTCTGCATGTCCGGATCCGTACGGCGCTGGCCGACGAGCGTGCCGAGTCCCCCGCCCATGGAGCCGAGTGCGGCCTCCGGACCGAGGCTGGCTCCGCCGACGAGGGAGACGGTCGACACGGCGACCGTGCCGGGCACGCTCCGCGGCTCGACGTGCTCCCCCTCCAGCTCGTCGACGAGCCCCGGCACGTGCGCCGGCATCCGCAGGACGTGACGGATGAGGCCGACGACCAGCCCAGCGCCTGCGGTGACGGCGACCCACCACCACCGCCCGCCCCACCAGCCGTTGCTCGTCGGGTCGCTCCAGAAGTCGCCGTTCTCGACGACGAAGAGGAACACCAGCCCTCCGAACGCGAGGGTGACGCCGAAGACGACAGCGTCGCGGAGCAGACGCCAGAAGTCACGCGAGTGCGCGAGCGGCGCCATCTGGAGCGTGTCCGTCTCGTCCGCCACCGGCCCCCGCCTTCCGCTCGACGTCGCGCACACGCGTCGGGCGCAACGTACCGCCGCGTACGGAGCCGGGCCAGCGGAAGCACCAAGCTTCGTCAAACTCAACTTGGTCACTATAGTTACCAGGGTCAGTGCTCCGTCCGGACCGAGGTGACCTGTGACCGCTCCCCGCCGTACCCGCCCGACCGTCGTCATCGTCGGCGCGGGAGCATCCGGCACGTTGGTCGCGCTGCATCTCACGCGGACCGCTGGCGGACGCTCCACCGGCGTCGACGTCGTCCTCGTCGACCCGGCCGACCGCTGGGGCCGCGGCCCGTCGTTCGGGACGCTCGACGACCAGCACCTCCTCAACGTCCCCGCCGCGGGGATGAGCGCGCTCCCCCAGGACCCCGCGCACTTCGTGGCGTGGCGCACCCGCGAGGATCCCGAGCACGGCAGCGATCCCGGCACGTTCGCCCGGCGCCGCCAGTACGCGCGCTACCTCGACGAGACGCTGACCGAGACCTACCAGGGTCCGCCCGGCGAGTTCGCGTCGCTGCGCCACCACCGGACCCGGGCGGTCGCGCTGCGCCGTACGCCGTCCGGCGTGGTCGTCGCCACGGCCGACGGGCGTGAGCTCGCCGCCGACGCGGTCGTCGTCGCCACCGGCCTGCCCGCTGCCGGGCACACCTGGGCACCCGACGCGCTGACCGACTCGGCCTTCTTCGTCCCCGACCCGTGGGCACCCGGCGCACTCGACGTCGTCCGCAGAGACCGCTCCGGTCCGGGCGACGTCCTGCTCGTCGGTACGGGACTGACGGCCGTCGACGTCACCTTGTCGCTCACCGACGTCGGGTCCCGCGACGACCGGGTGGTCCGCGCGATCTCCCGTCACGGCCGTCTCCCCCGCCGCCACGCCTCCGAGCTCAAGCTCGCCGCCATCCCCGACGTCTCCGACTGGGGCGACGACCTGGCATCGATCCTCGACGCCGCGGCCCGCCACCTCGCGAGCGTGCGCCGTGACTCTGGCGACTGGCGGCCGGGCGCCGACGGGCTGCGGTTCCAGGTGTCGACGCTGTGGGGGCGCCTGAGCGAGGCCGACAAGCGCGCGTTCGTCGCCGACCACGCCGGCGCCTGGAACGTCCTGCGGCATCGCATGGCCCCGTCGAGCGCCGCGCTGATCGGCGGCCTGCGCCAGGCGGGGCGGCTCGTCCTCGGCACCGGCTCCGTCCTCGGCGCCGAGCCGCTGCCGGGCGGCGGGCTGCGGGTGCGGGTCTCGACAGGCTCGACCAGCGAAGGGGGCGAGGCCTCGTACGACGTGGGCTGGGTCGTGAACTGTACGGGGCCGCGTGCCGACATCCGGACGGTCGGCGACCCGTTCCTCGACGACCTCCTCCGCCCGCGCGGCGGCGCTGCGCTGGCCGAGGTCGCGACGGCCGGCATGGGCCTTCGTACGCAGGGTGGTCGCCTCGTCGACTCCGAGGGGCGTGCCGACGCTCCGGTCTGGACGCTCGGCGCGCTGCGTCGCGGCGAGCTGTGGGAGTCGACGGCGGTGCCCGAGATCCGCAGCCAGGCGCTCGCGGTCGCCACCTCCGTCCTCGACGCGGTCGCGCCGCAGCCTCGTCGCCTCGCGGACGGCCGGCTCGTCAGCGGTCACCACCCGGCGGCCCGTCCTCGTGACCCGCTGGGCCTCCCCCTCTCGACGACGGCCGAGGCCGCCGCCGCGTACAACGCCGGTCTCGAGCGCCTCATGCGACTGCAGGACAACGTCGAGGTGCCGTTGCGCGAGGCGGTCGCGCACGACCCCGACTTCGCGCTCGGGCACGCGACGCTGGCGCTGCTCGGCCACGAGGCCGGAGCCGACGCCGACGTGCAGGCCTCGCTCGAGGCCGCCCGGCGCGCCGTCAGCAAGCGCGGCGACGAGCGTGAGCGCAGCCTCGTCGATGTCGTCGGGCAGCGTGTCCGCGACGTCCGGCACAAGGGCGCGCGGGCACTCATGAACCACCTCGCGACGCACCCGCGCGACATCCTCGCGGTCTCGGCCGCCGTCCCGACGATCGCGTTCTCCGGCGTCACCGACGTGCAGCAGGAGGCGTGGGACCTCGTCGAGGGCCTGGCGCCCGCGTACGGCGACCACTGGTGGTACATCTCGCTGCTCGCCTTCACCCGCCAGGACCAGGGCCGCTTCGAGGAGGCCGGCCTGCTCGCGGAGAGCGCGCTGTCGTGCGAGCCGTCGTCAGGCCACGCCGTGCACGCGCTGACGCACGTCATGTACGAGACGGGGCAGCACGAGGGCGGACGCGTGTGGCTCGATCACTGGGTCGCCGAGAGCGGACGCTCCGCGAGCCACCGCGCGCACTTCTCGTGGCACGCCGCGCTGCACGAGCTCGCGCTCGGCGACACCGAGGCCGTACGACGCCGCTACTACTCGCAGCTCGCCCCGCCGACCGTGACCGGGGTCCGCGCGCTCATCGACTCGGGCTCCCTGCTGTGGCGCTGGCGCATGACGATGTCGGAGGCGGCGCCGCCCGTCCAGCCCGTCCTCGACGCTGTCGATATCGCGCTCCTCGAGCGGCCGGAGACGCCCTTCGTGGCGCTGCACGCCGCCCTCGCGCTCGCCGGCGCAGAGGAGCACCAGCGGCTCGCCGCACTCGCGCAGCACTGCCGCAACTCGCCCGAGGCAGCCGTCCGTACGGCCGTCGCGACCGTGTGCGACGCCCTCCTGGCGGCAGGCGAGCAGCGCTGGACCGACGCCATCGCGCTGCTCGACGACGTCCTGCCCGTGCTCGTCCAGGTGGGTGGCTCTGCCGCGCAGCGCGAGGTCGTCGAGGAGACGCTGCTCTTCTGCCTCGTCAGCGCCGGTCAGGCCGAGCGTGCGAGCGCGCTGCTCGACGCTCGCCTCGACCGGCGGGCGTACCCGCTCGACCAGCGCCGTCGCGCCAACCTCACCGTCACAGTGGGGTGAGGCCCGTGACTGTCCAGGCGCCGTCGACCTTCTTGGCCTCGACCGCCAGCTGCGCCGCCGAGACGCTCGCTTCCTTGTCGTCGACGCGCTGAGACGACTGGTCGAGGAAGACCAGCAGCGTGGCGGTGTCGTCGGTGAGCTCCTTGACCGCCGCCATCTGGACCTGGGCGGTGAGCACGAGCTGCTGACCGGGAGCGCGCTCCTGGAGCGACGCGAACAACGTGTCGTACTCCTTGCGCGCGTCGCCGGACAGCACCTCGTCGGCAGCCTGCTCGGTCGTCGTCGGGTCGTCGTAGCTGTAGCTGAGCACCCGGGTGAGCGCCCGCGACACCTCCGACTGGACCTCGGCCGTCGCGGTCGTGTCGACGACGGCGAGGTTCTGGGCGGCGGGTGTCGAACGGATGTCGTACGCCATCCAGACACCGACGAGCCCGAAGACGGTCAGGGCGACCAGGAGGGCCAGCACGAGGTGCGGGCGCAGTACGGAGAGCCGCGTACGCACGGTCGTCACGAGAGGTTCACCGCCACCTGCTGGAGGTTCTCGAGGAGCCACTGGTCCCCGACCTTCACGGCGTCGGCGCTGAACCGGTTGCGCTTGAGGGTCGGCTCGGCGTCCGGGTCGGCATCGTCCTTGACCGTCACCTCCACCGAGGCGACGACGGTCGCCGTGTCGCCGTCGAGCGAGAAGACAGCGCTGTCGACGACCTTGCCCGTCGAGATCTTCTTCTGGTCGGCGAGCAGCTGACGTTCGTCGTCACCGACCTGGGCGAGCTGGTCGTGGAGCGTGCCGGTCGTGACGTCCATCCATGCCTCGAGGCCAGCGTCCACCTCGCGGTAGTCGAGGGTGTTCATGGTCTCGATGTGGTGGGTCGCCGCGATCAGCACCTCGTCACGGACCTCGGCCTGGCTGAGCTGCTCGTCCGTGGCGGCGCTCCACCACAGGAAGACGCCGACGGCGAAGACGAGGGCCGCCGCAGCCGGCAGGACGAACCGTCGCCAGCGCGGCGCGCCCGCCGTCGTCGTGTCGCTCGCCACAGTCGCTTCGGACGGGTCGTTCGCCTCGTCCGTGTCGGCCGGCTCCTCGATCTGGTCCACGGTCATTCGCTCCCTCCCAGGAGGTCGCCCATCGTCGACGGGACGGTCACCTTCGCCGCGGCCGAGCCGTTGCTCTTCTTCGGCAAGCTGTGAGGTCCGCGGACGTTCTTCCCTGAGCTCGGGCTCGCGGTGCAGCGCGCCTTCTTGTTGAAGGGCTTGCCCGCGCTCGTGTCGGTCCCCTCGCGCAGCTCGGTGCCACCGTAGCCCGCCACACAGGGCAGCGGGTCGAAAAACGTGGGAGTGAGCCCGAGGTTCAGGCCCTTCGAGCCGTTGACCGCCCACCCGATGCTGATCGCCTCGGGGATGCGGATGAGCGCGTCCTCGACACCCTGGGAGTTCGTGCCGAAGACCTGTGCCGTCGAGACGAGGTTGCTCATGAGGACGCCCAGCGGGACCCCGACGTCCTTGAAGAGCTGGTTGATCTCCTGGGCCGCGACCGGCGAGCTGGCGATCAGCGCACGCAGGTCGCCGTCGGCATCGGCGAGCGTGGTGGCGAGGAGGTCGAGGCTCTCGCTGTAGCTCTTGATGCTGTCGGCGGCAGCGAGCTGCGTGTCGAGCACCGTCTCGGAGTTGCGGATGAGCGCGGCGCTGACGAGGAAGTTCTTGTCGGCGATCTCGTGGAACTCCAGCGACGCGTCGAGCAGCTGCGTGAGGTCTCCGCTGGCCCCCTGCGAGAGGTTGTACCCCTCGTCGATGACCGTCGTCAGGTCCTCCTGGGGCACCGAGTCTGCGAAGTCGCGGGACGTACGGAGGAGCACGTCGATCGGCTGCGGGATCGCCTCCTGGCCCGCGCTGAGCTGAGCGCCCGCGGCGAGCGTCTCGCCCCCGGTGTCGCCCCGCAGGTCGATGTACTGCTCGCCGATCGTCGAGCGGTTCGCGACCTTGACGGTGACGTCGGCCGGGATGTCGGGCGCGTCGGCGTCGATCTTGAGAACGGCCTCGACGCCGTCGTCCGTGGCCTTCAAGCTCTCGATGCGCCCGATCGGCACCCCGCGGTAGGTCACCTCGCCGTTGGTGAAGATGCCGCCCGTCTCGGGCAGCGACACGGTGATCTTGTAGCCGGAGCCGAACAGGTTGATCCCCACGTACTTCGCCCCGAGGTATGTGGTGGCGAGCAGCGCGACCACCACGAACGCGACGAGCTGGGTCTTCGTACGACCGGTCAGCATCAGTCGTCACCCTCCTTCGGTGGGGTCGCGGGGTCGTCCGGCGTCGCGCTCGGCGACTCCGGGGCCGTCGGCGACGGCGACTCCGGAGACGGCGAGGGTGAGGGCGACGGCGAGGGCGAGGACGGACCATCGGTTGGTACGGGGATCGTCGGCCCGGGCGCACCCGGCGTCGGCGAGTCCGTGGGCGGCAGCAGCGTCGGCGGGTCGTTCCGTACGGTCAGGCGATCCGCGTCCACCGGACTCGGCGCGGGTTCGGTCCGAGCGCTGCCCGGCACCTGCGGCCACGAGCACCCGGCCGCCTTGCAGCCCGCCGGAAGCGTCCGGAAGTTCGTCGTGATGAAGACGTTCATGTAGTCGCCCTTGATCGCGCCGAGCACCGAGTCCGGGAACGGGTACGTCAGCAGGATCTCGAGCGACTTCGGAAGGTCCTCGCCCGCCTTCGCAAGCTGTTCGAGGATCGGCTCGAGCAGCTCGAAGTCGGCGACGATGTCCTTCTGCGCCTTGTCGAGCGTGTCGACCGTGACGTCCGAGAGACGGTCGAGCGCCTTGAGCATCGCGACGAGCTGCGTGCGCTGCTCGACCAGGACCTCCATGCCGGGGCTCAGCCCGTCGAGCGCCGACGCGATCTTGTCGGTGTCCTGCTCGAGCGTCTGCGACAGCGAGGCGAGCCCGTCGATGGCATCGGTGATCGCGCCCTTGCGCTCGTCGAGCGCGGTGACGAATCCCTCCATCTCACGGAGGAAACCCTTGATCTCCTCCGGGCGCCCCTTGCTCACGGCCTGCAGCTCACGGGAGATCTCCTGGAACTGCCCGATCCCGCCGCCGTTGAGCACCATCGAGAGCGCGCCGAGCACCTGCTCGACCTGCGCGGCCTGGGAGGTCGCCGCGAGCGGGATCTCGTCGCCGTCGCCGACCGGGTCGCCTGGCTCGGCGGCGGCCGGGCGTACCAGCGCCACGTACTTCTCGCCGAGCAGCGAGGTCTGCTGGAGCCGGGCGGTTGTCCCTGCGGGCAGCCGCACGCTGTCGTTGACGACGAGCGTCACCTTGGCACTGCGGCCGCCGGGATTCAGCGCGATCTTGGAGACACGACCGACGTCGACGTTGTCCACCTTGACGCTCGACTGCGGGACCAGGTCGAGCACGTCGTCGAAGTCGGCAGTGATCGTGACCGGGTCAGAGCCGACGTCCGCGCCGCCGGGAAGCGGCGCGTCGTACACGCTGCCGACGCTGCAGCCGGTGAGCGTCAGGGTCGCGGTGGCGGCGAGGATGGCGGGTTTCGACAGGCGGGGTTTCGACAGGCTCAACCAGCGGGTGCTCGGTTTCGACAGGCTCGGTTTCGACAAGCTCAACCAGCGGCGGGGTTTCGACTGGCTCAACCAGCGGGGCTTCCTCATCGGTCCTCCCCTAGCCCGGGCAGGAGCACCGGCGGCGCGTCGTCGGACGACTGGGCGTCGAGGCCGTTCGTCGACCACAGCGACAGCTCGTTGAGGTTGCCGCGCCCGTCGACGGTGTTCGTCTCGATGTTGTACGCGTTGAGGAAGTTCTGGAGGGCCAGCGGGATGGTCTGCACGGCCTCCTCAAGCGACTTCTGCTGGTTGACCAGCACCCGGGTCGGGCCTTTCAGCTTGTCGACGCTGGTCTTGAGGTTGCCCCGGTTGTCGCGGATGAAGTCGTCGAGGACGGCCAGCGAGTCACCGAGGCTCGCGATCGCGCCGGCCATGCTCTCGCGGTCCTCGGCGAGATAGTCGGCGACCTCGGCGAACTGCCGGTTGACCTGGGCCACCGACGTGTCGTTCTCGACGAGCATGTCGTTGAACTCCTTGAGGTTCGCGATCGTCGCGAACAGGTCGTCGTCGGAGTTGGACAGCGTCTTGGTGGCCTTGCCGAACTCGCCGAACATCTCGTTGATGTCGGCGCCCTGGCCCTTGAGGTTGTCCGCGGCGACTGTGAGCAGCTCGGACAGTGCACCGTTGCGGTTGGCGCCCTCGGGCCCGAGCTTCTGGCCGACGTCGTTGAGGCTCGCGTAGAGCTCGTCGATCTCGACGGGCACCGCGGTCTTGGTGATCTCGTCGCCGGACTCGAGCTTCGCTCCCCCGACGTACGGCTCGGTGAGCTGGACGAACCGGTCGCTGACCAGCGTCGGCGCGACGATCACGGCGCTCGTGTCCGCGGCGACGTGCTGGCCCCGGTCGAGCTTCATCGACACGCGGACCTGACCGCCTTCGGGCTCCACCGCCGTCACGGTGCCGATCGCGACGCCGAGGACCTGCACGTCCGATCCTGGATAGAGGCCGATCGTGGCGTCGAACAACGCGGTCACCTCGGTGCCGCCCGCGGCGATCACCCGGTCGGACGCGAAGCCGGACAGCCCGAGCGCGGCGATGATGACCGCACCGATCGTCCACTGCTTGAGGTTGATCCTCATCGGGCACCTCCAGCCTTCGGCGAGCAGTTGCGGAGGACGTCGTTGTCGAGGACCGGCCTGCCCTGGGCGTCGAAGAGGCCGCAGATGTACGAGTCGACCCACCGTCCGTTGCCCATCGAGGTCGCCAGCATCCGGTAGTACGGGCCGATCTTGGCCAGCGCGGCGTTGAGGTTGTCCTGGTTGCGCTGAAGGATCTCGGTGACCTCGTCGAGCTTGGCGAGCGCCGGGCGCAGCTGCTCCTCGTTGTCGGCGACGAGCCCCTTCATCTCACGGCTGAGCGACGCCGTGCCCTCCCACATCGCCTTGACCGCGTCGCGCCGCGCCTGCAGCTCGCCGAGCAGGTCGCTGCCGTCGGTGATGATCTTCTCGAACTCATCGTTGCGGTTGCGCAGCGTGCTCGTGACCTGCGTCGTCGACGCGAACAGCTCGGCGAGCTCTTCGTCGCGGCTCGAGATCGTCCGCGACAGGTCGGTCAGTCCCGCGACCATGGTCTGCACCGACTCCGGGGTGTCACGGAAGGCGTCGGCGAGCGTCAGGAAGCTCTCCTCCATCTTCTCCGTGTCGATCTCGTCGATCGTCGTCGAGAGGTCGGAGAACGCCGCGTTGACGTCGTACGGGGTCATCGTGTGCTCGACCGGGATCGCTCCGTCCAGCGGCGTCGTCCCGGCCGGTTCGAGCGCCAAGTACTTCTGGCCAAGCATCGTCTTGACCTTGACCGCGGCCCTCGTCTCGCTGCCGAGCTCGACGTCCTTGATCCGGAACTTCACGACGACCTGAGCGCCGTCGAGGGAGATCTCGGTGACCTTGCCGACCTTGACGCCGGCGACCCTGACCTCGTTGCCCTTCTTGAGACCGCCGCCCTCGGCGAAGCGCGCCTCGCGGATGTCGCCGCCGCCGATCACCGGCATGGCGTCGGCGTTGAACGTCACGAGGAAGACCAGCGCCATCGAGAGCATGCCCACGATCGCGAGGACGACCTTGTTGCGCTCCGCGAACGACGTGGGATATCTGCGCTTGACCCGACTCATCAGCGGCACCTCCCTGCGACCGGCTTCACGCCGAGATCACCCATGTAGCCCTCCGGCATCGGGATGCGGCCCTCGATGGAGCACACGTAGAAGTTGAGCCAGGAGCCATAGCTCGCGAGGCGACCGATCTTGTCGAGCTTGGCCGGGAGCCGCTGGAGGAAGGTGTCGACGACCTCCTCGTTGTCGGCGAGCACGGCCGACACGTCCTCGAGCGCCGCGATCGAGCCCTTGAGCGGCGGCCGTGTCTCCTCGAGCAACGCGCTGACGCTCGTGGTCAGGGCCCCGATCCCCGCGATCGAGTCGCCGATCGCGGCGCGGTCGGCGGCCAGCCCGCTGACGAGCTTCTGGAGGGTCACCAGTGTCGTGTCGAGCTGGTCCGTACGGTCATTGACGACCGTCAGCACGTCGTTGAGGTTGGTCACGAGCTGACCGATCACCTCGTCGCGCTCGGCGAGCGTCGACGTGAGGCTGGCCGTGCTCGACAGCAGCCCCTCGACGGTCGCGCCCTCACCCTGGAAGACGGCGATGATCTCCGAGCTGAGCTGGTTGACGTCGTCGGGGTTCAGCATCTTGAACAGCGGCTGGAACCCGTTGAACAACATCGTCAGGTCGAGCGCCGGCCGGGTCTCGCTCACGGTGAAGGTGTGCCCCTCGGGCAACGGCGCGCCGGTGGTCTCCGCCGGCATCAGCGAGATGTAGCGCTGGCCGACGAGGTTGCGGAACCGCAGCTGTGCGGTCGCGCCGGTCGTCAGCGTGACGGTGTCGGAGATCGTGAAGGTCACCTTGGCGACGCTGCGGTCGGCGACCTCGATGGTCTCGACGGTGCCGACCTTGACGCCCGCCATCCGTACGTCGTCACCCCGGTTGAGGCTGGTCGCGTCGGAGAACAGCGCCGTATAGACCGTGGACTCGCCGCTCGTGCTGTTGCGGATCGTGCCGGCGAGCGCGAGGGTCGCCAGGACCGTGACCACCGTGAACACGATGCTCTTGATCAGGGTCGAGGTCATTTGAGCGTCACCTTCGTGTGGCGGAGGGTGGGGCCCACGAGAAGGCTCGACCAGGACGGGTACTCGGCCGGCGCCAGGCCCTGGGTCGGCGCGACGAGCTCGGCGATGAGCTGGTTCTCGCCGGGCGAGTTGGCCTCACCGAGCCCGCCGCCGTCCGCGAACTGCTGCTCGAGGCGGCTCGACGGCGGCGCGGGGATCGCCGGTGGCTCGTCCGCGGCCCGTACGGGGGTCGTACCGGTCTGGCCGTTCATGTACGGGCACCGCGGCTTGCCGTTGCTGCGGTAGCGCGGGCGGTCCTTGCCTGGCAGGTACTTGCCGCGGGACTCGACGACGTTGAGCACGACATGGATGCCCGGCTCGTCCGTCCCGGCGCCGAGCACGTCGTCCATCTGCGGGACGAACGCGCTGGTGGCCCGGAGCAGGCAAGGGAACTGCGAGGCGTACGGGGCGGTGGCCTTCAGCGCGACGCGGCTCTCCTCCGAGAGGACGATGATCGTCTTCTTGTTGTCCTTGACCCAGCCGGTGGTCTCGTCTCCGGCGGCGATGACGTTCGCATACACCTCGCCGAGCTCGGTGCGTTGCTCGGTCAGCGTCTTGGAGGTGGTCGTCATCGTGTCGAGCGCGTTGATGAGGTCGGGCAGCGCCTCTTCGTACTCGACCGCGAGCTCACCGAGCTTGCCGAAGTCCTCGGCCATCTGCGGCACCAACGGGTTCATCTTGTCCATGTAGCCGGCCCAGCTCGACATCGAGTCGCCGATCTCGGTGCCGCGTCCGCGCAGGAACGCGGCCAGCTCGCCGAGGGTGGCGGACAGCTTCTCGGGCTGGATCGACTGGAGCAGCGGGAGGAGCTCGTCGAAGACCTCCTCCAGCTCGATCGCCTCGTCTGAGGTGTCCTGGCGGATCGTGTCCCCCGACGAGAGCGCGCCGCCAAGGGACTCCTCGGGTGCTTGGAGCGCCACGTATCGCTCACCGAACAGTGTCTTGGGGAGCAGCCGCGCGACCGTGTCCGGCGGGAGCTCGTCGGCGATCTCGGGCTCGAGCGCGAGGGTGAGCGTGGCCCCTTCCTCAGCGGCCTCGACCGACGTCACCGTCCCCACGGGCACACCGTTGAGCTTGACGTCGGACCCCTTCTGGAGGGCGTTGCCGATCGTCCCGGTCGTCAGCCGGACGTCGGTGCTCGACACAAACGCCTTGTTGTACACGAGCATCGCGGCAGTGACGAACGCCGCGATGAGCAGGAAGTAGCCGACGCCGAGGAGGCTGTCGAGCAGTCGCGTCGACCTCATCCGGCGATCCTCACCGTCGTCGTCGTGCCCCACATCGCCATCGACAGGACGAGGTCGAGGACGGCGACGGTGACGATGCTGCGGCGCACGGAGTGACCGACCGCCGTGCCGACGCCTGCCGGACCGCCGCTCGCCTTGAAGCCGAGCCGGCAGTGGATCAAGATGATCAGCACCGCGAACACGAGCACCTTGGCGAACGACAGCAAGATGTCGATCGGTGGCAGGAACAGGTTGAAGTAGTGGTCGTACGTGCCCGCCGACTGCCCTCGGAAGAAGACGGTGACGATCCGCGAGCCCGCGTACGAGGTGAGCAGGCCGATCACGTACAGCGGGATGATCGCGATGAATCCGGCGACCACCCGGGTGCTGACGAGGAACGGGACCGCACCGACACCCATCACCTGCAGCGCGTCAATCTCCTCGCTGATCCGCATCGCGCCGAGCTGAGCGGTGAAGCCCGCGCCAACGGTCGCCGAGAGTGCGAGTGCGGCGACGAGCGGGGCGATCTCCCGGGTGTTGAAGTAAGCCGAGATGAACCCGTTGAGGGTGGACGTGCCGATCTGGTCGAGCGCGGCGTAGCCCTGCATGCCGACGACGGTGCCGACGAACAGGCTCATCCCGACCATCACGCCGACGGTGCCGCCGATGACGGCGAGCGCACCGGATCCGAAGCTGACCTCGGAGAGGAGCTTGAGGACCTCCTTCGGGTAGCGGCGGATCGCGGTCGGAATGGCGGCGATCACCTGCCCGTGGAAGCGGATGTCCTGCCCGGTGTCGGCCAGCGCGTCCAGTGCCTTGTCCCACGGCCGCCGTCGGCGGACACGAGGCGCGATGTCGGGGGTGGAGGTCATGACGGTCAGGCTCCCTTGCCGGGCACCAGCTGGAGATACAGCGTGGTGAGGACGAAGTTGACGAAGAAGAGCAGGAGGAAGGTGATGACGACCGACTGGTTCACCGAGTCGCCGACACCCTTGGGTCCGGGGCGGGTGTTGAGGCCCCGGTACGCCGCGACGACGCCGGCGATGAAGCCGAAGATGACGGCCTTCAGCTCGCCGACCCACAGGTCGGAGATCTGCGCGAGGGCGGTGAAGCTGGCGAGGTAGGCCCCGGGGGTGCCGCCTTGCACGACGACGTTGAAGAAGTAGCCACCGAGGACACCGACGACCGAGACCAGACCGTTGAGCAGGACCGCGGCCCCCATGCAGGCGAGCACGCGTGGCACGACGAGTCGCTGGATCGGTGACACCCCGGTCACCTTCATCGCGTCGATCTCATCGCGGATCGTCCGTGCACCAAGGTCGGCACAGATGGCCGCACCGCCCGCACCCGCGATCACGAGAGTCGTGACGATCGGTGCCGCTTGTTGAACGACCGCGAGGACGCTCGCCGCGCCGGTGAACGACTGCGCGCCGACCTGGATGGTCAGCGTGCCGAGCTGGAGCGCGATGACGGCGCCGAACGGAATGGCGACGAGCATCGCCGGGACCCAGGACACCGACACCACGAACCAGAACTGCTCGAGCGCTTCACGGGCGGCGAAGGGGCGACGGAAGGTCGCGCGGATCGTGTCCAGGCCCAGGGCAAAGAGGTTGCCGATCTCGTCCAGACCCCGGACGACGGCGGGCTTCTTGCGGAGTGGGGCTACTGGGTCAGTCTCCTCGTCGTCGGCGACGATGAGGGGCGCCTTGCCAGACGAGACCCTCCCGCCGTGGCGAACCGCGCCAGCTCGTACCGCCCCCGACGTCGGGACGAGCTGGCGCGGTAGCACTTCGATGGCGCGCGCCCCGGCGCGCACCATCGTCGCGGTCCCCCCGCCGTCGGGGTAGCCGTAGACCGGCTCCTCCGGACGTTCGTGGACCGTGCTGTGGTCGACCTCTTCGCTCATCCCGATCGGCCCGTCGGGGTCGCCGCTCATGAACTGCGACACGACGGGGTGGTCGGTCAGGAGGAATTCCTCGCGCGGGCCGAACATGACGAGTTCGCGGCGATAGAGCATGCCGAGGTTGTCCGGCAACGTCCGCGCGAGCTCGATGTTGTGGGTGACGACGAGCATCGTCGCGTCGGTCTGCGTGTTGACGTCGAGGAGGAGCTGAGCGAGGTTCGCCGTACGGACCGGGTCGAGGCCCGAGTCCGGCTCGTCGCAGAGGATGATCGACGGCTCCGTGACGAGCGAGCGGGCGAGGCCGGCGCGCTTGCGCATGCCGCCGGACATCTCGCCGGGGAGCTTGTGCTCCTGACCGAGGAGGCCGACCATCTCCAGCTTCTCGGAGACGATCTGCTTGATCTCCTTTTCGGTCTTGTTGGTGTGGGCGCGCAGAGGAAACGCGACGTTGTCGTAGACCGGCATCGAGCCGAAGAGGGCGCCGTCCTGGAAGAGGACGCCGAAGCTCTTGCGCAGCTCGAGGCGCTGCGACTCCTTGGCGCGGCACATGTCGACGCCGTCGATGTGGGCGACACCGGCCTCCGGTTGGATCAAGCCCATCAGCGACTTGAGGAATACCGACTTGCCCGTCCCCGAAGGGCCGAGCAAGGCGGTGATCTCGCCGGGCGGGAGAGTCAGGGTCACGTCACGCCAGATGTTCTGGCTCCCGAAGCTCTTCGTGAGGCCCTCGACCTCGACCGTCCCACCCATGCGTCCTCCGTCGGTTTCCCTGAGCACGCGACGGCGCGCCCTTGATAAGTAGGCGGCGCCGGGCCGCCCCCTCAGGTGACCGGCGCCTGCGATGAAGTTAGGTGTGGTCCCGGTCACGCAACAGAGGGTTGACCAAAGAGGGCCCCTTCGTGACCCTTTCGTGACCATTTCTTGTCACCTGGCTCACAAGGTTTCCGAACCGTGCGGAGGCCCGCCGCTCCAACGCTCCGCAGCCCCTCCGCCGAGCCCGCCACACTGGCCCTCAACTGACCATCTGGATGCTCATGGGACTGAACATCCAGGCCGACCAGAAAGCATCCGACCGTCGCGAGTCTCGACACGCCCGTCGTACGCCCGGCATGGTCACAATGGAGCCGGGCGCGGGGCCACCCGGACCGGCCTCGCGGAGTCTCGATGCGATTCACGAAGATTTCTGCCTGTTGAGGCGCGGTCGGCCTCAGCACCGCTGCCACGCCCCGCATCGCTGACGGCATCGCGTGGGCTTCGCGTTACCTTCGCGACCCGCCACGTCGGTGGATGTTCAGGTACCTGAACATCCACCGACGTGGCACACGGACAGGGCTGCACACATCTGGACAGGTCAATCCCCGTATCGCCAGTGTGAACTCCAGTTACGCCAGTTCGGAAGGCATGCATGAGGCTGCCTTCACCTGTCGCAGGAGGACACGTTCATGACCATGAAGACCACACGTCGTTGGGTTCGTCGGGCCGCCACCATCAGCGCCGCCGCCGCCCTGACCATCGCCCCCGCAGCCGCCGCCAACGCCCTCGGCCTCGAACACGACGCCGAAGGCACCTCCTACATCAACTCCACCGACTCCACCATCAACGTCGGACCCACCACACTGACCACCAACCTCGACGTCAACACCGGCGACTTCACCGGCCACATGCCCCTACCCGGCACCCGCACCAAATTCGAAGTCATCGGCTTCATCCCCGTCGAAGCCGACGTCACCTTCGTCGAAGCCGCCCCCATCACCGGACGCATCGACATCGTCAACAACAACACCCCCGTCACTTCCACCGCCAGCTACTACATCAAACTCTCCAACATCAAGATCGCCGGCTTCCCGACCTTCGCCGGCCCCTTCTGCCGCACCAAGGACCCCGTCACCATCCCCGCCAACACCCCCGCCGGCGGCAACTTCAACCTCATCACCGGCGGCACCCTCGGCGGCACCTACACCATCGGAGACTTCCAGCACTGCGGCCTCAACACCTGGCTCATCAACCTCCTCGTCCCCGGATCAGGCAACACCCTCAACATCAACGTCACCAACGGCCGCATCCTCGGCTAACACAAAGCCAGGCGTCACGAAGGAGAGCCCGGGAGCCTGATGACAGACTCCCGGGCTCTCTTCCTTGAGACGAGAGCGCACCTACGACATGGCCGTGGACCTCAGTCGCCACGCTTCGGATACGGAAACTCCGCAGGAAGCTGATCCATCTCGCAGCCCGCCGCTTCTGGTGTCGACTCTCCCGGCGCCGGCGGAAGACCTCCCAGTGGCGACTTCTTCGTGCAGATCCCCGCACTGACCTGGAGCTTGATCGGGTTGCCAGGACCCGAGACCGTTGCCGTCACAAGTCGCGACACGTCGTCGCCACTCTTGGTTACGCAACCCGAGAACGCAGGAACGTCGACCGTCCCGGCAAGTCGTCCACCAACGGCGACTCGGTAGTGCTTGCTAAGGTCCATCTCCGTCTCCGATAGATCGCCGCCGCCATCCCCCAACACGGAGAGTTTCGCTGGCCGCACAGTCCGGCATTGCCCGGCAAGTCGGAGATCCTTGCCATCCACCTTGACGGCCAGCACCTTCACCCAGAGCACGTCGTCGATCTGGGAGTCGTGGTAGAAGTTGACGACCACCCCCGGCGTGCCGGTGTCAACGTCGTGGTCGGTCGTGAAGGTGAGCCCAATCGGCAGCCCGTCCGGGCCTCGCCGCTGACTGATCTGGACGACCGCTTCCACGGGAATCGCACCGAAAGCGACAGTCCTGACCGTCACAGGCTCCATGTCTCCGTAGTTGTGCCTGGAACCAGGCGGAGACACGAAATACACGAAGTTTCTGAAATGGTTCGTGCTTGACCATTGATGCTCGGGCGGGTAGTTCGAGAACGACAACTGGCTCCACGCGGCCGTCGGAACAGTGGGAATCCGCACCCACTGCTTTGCTCGAACCATGTGGGTCATGGCGGTCTGGGCCACCCCAATCCATCCCCCGCCGGGGTATTCCGGCTCTTGATCTGGGAGGCCGGGGTAGGGGACCTCCGCGGCGCTTCGCGCGGCGAAACCACCGAGCAGCACAGCGAGAACTGGGGCTACAACAACCAGGCGAACGCCGCGACGGCGTGACATCTTCCACACGGCGACAGGCTCGCATGCCCCGGGGAGGCGGGCAAGGAAACGGCACAACGGGGTCCTCCCCGACCTCACCATGACCCGTGGATGTTCACGTACGTGAACATCCACGGCTGCGCGCTCAACGAGCGCTCACGCCCAACACGATCTACCACCGAGCGCATCACGGGGCGTCCGATGCTCACCACCCTGAGCATCGGCGCCGGCTTCGGCCAACTTCTCGTCCGCTCCCCTAGACACCGTTCAACCCGGATCGCCAAGGTGGCCTCAGTTGTGACGCCCGTCACAACATGAGTTCGAAGGGGGATCGCACCATGCGATTCAAGAAGACAGCCGCTTTCCTCGGCGCCACCGCCCTCATCCTTCTCGGCGGACCGGCCGTCGCCGGCCCGCCTCACAACCTCTCGATCGGCGGATCCACCTCGGGCACCTACACCGTCACCGGCACGTCGAAGGGCGCGATTGCCTTCAACGTCGTCAACGGCGGCACCACCGTCACTATGGGCTGCACCAGCGCGGGCGCATCCGGCAGCGCCACAGCTGGCGCTGTGCCTGCCAGCGGCCTCATCGCCACCCTGGCTAGCACCACCTGGGGCGGCTGCATCGGCCCCGGCGGCCTGGCGATGACCGTCACCCAGAGCTCGTCGTGGTGCGTCTACCTGGACCCGACCACCCAGACCTCGAACGCCGCCCTGACCGACACTCTCGCCGGTCGCATCGCAGCGTGCAACGGAGCTCCGCAGATGGCCACAGTCCGCGACACTGCGACCAACGGTGCGATCTGTACGTTCACCGTCGCCGGCTTCGCTCACGGCTCCTTCGTGGAGGCCCCCAAGGCCAACGGAACGCAGGACCTGATCGTCAACGAGCCGACATCGCATGTCCACCTGAAGGTCAGCGCTGTGACGGGCTGCCTCGGCGCCATTGCTGTCAACAACCCCGCCAGCTTCAGCGGTACCTACAACGTCAACACCAACGGACCGGGCACCAAGGACATCAATGTCTACTGACCCGCTCAGCTGATGGTTGAGCCGATGTGACATCGGAGGGCGTGTCGGGGTCCACCCGACACGCCCTCTCTCACTTCTCGAGCACCAGAACCTCCACTCAAGCAAGGAGCGCACCAGCATGAAGATCACGCGTCGTTGGGTTCGTCGGGCCGCCACCATCAGCGCCGCCGCCGCTCTGACCATCGCCCCCGCAGCCGCCGCCAACGCCCTCGGCCTCGAACACGACGCCGAAGGCATCTCCTAGCCAGGCGTCACGAGCGATTTCGCTCCAGTGCCCGGGAAGTTGTCACTGGCGTGACAACTTCTCGGGCTCTTTCATGCCACTCTCGCGAATCGCTGGACTAGGCGTGGCCTGCGGCTTTGAATGGCGCGTGACGCAGACCACACCCGCCGCCGTGCGTGCACGCGTGACGGGTCGAGCTCGAAGGAGAGCCACGATGAGTGTTGACCCCCAGAACACCCGCGGTTGGCCAGAGCCAACACCCCGCCACCGCCGCGGACGTGTGCTGGCCGCCGCGGTCGCCTCCCTCGGCCTGACCCTCAGCGCACTCGCCGCCATCCCAGCCAACGCCGTCACCCCCGTACCCCTCGCTCAAGCCGGATCCATCGTCAGCTGGGGACCGGTACAAACCACGCCGTCGACGACCGTTCCGGCCGCACTCGCACAAACCGCGTTCATTGCCATCGACAACGGCGGCGACTTCTCACTTGCCCTCACCGGCGACAACCGAGTCGTGGCCTGGGGCCACAACGGCACCCAGGGCGCTCAACCGCAGAAGGTGCCCACAAGCCTCAACGGCGTCAAGGTAAAAGCCATCGCCGCAGGCGCGAACGCCGCCGGAGTCGTCACTCAGGCTGGCAGTGTGGTCGCGTGGGGATACAAGCGGCCTAGCGGTGATCCGACCCAGGTCCCGGCAGGGCTGACCGGCGTGGTTGATCTCACGCTCGGCAGCGATCATGCCGTGGCCATCAAGAGCAACGGCACCGTTGTCACGTGGGGATACCTTCGCGGCGGGGCCCTGAACGTGCCTGCCGGACTCACCGGGGTCAAGGAGGTTGCCGCCGGCTCCAGCCATACCTACGCGCTCAAGAACGACGGGACCGTCGTCGCCTGGGGACTCAACAACGCAGGTCAGCTCGACCTCCCTGCCGAGCTGACCGTCCCTGGCAACGTCAAGGCCATCGCCAGCCGTAGTCAGGGTGGCCTTGCCATCCTCGCGAACGACACAGTGAAGACATGGGGTCAGGATCCTCATCTGAATGCGATTCCGGACTCGCTCGCAGGCAAGACCGTCATCGCGATCGATGCCAACTCCTGGACGAACATAGCGCTGGACTCGGAGGGCGGCGTCCACCGCTGGGACGGCTTCACCGACCCAACACGGGAGGTTCCTGCGTCGCTGGATGGTGCGCCGGTCACGGCTGTTGCTGCGGGCGTCAATCATGACTCGGTGTTGGTGAGCGATGTGAAGACCGCTGTCGCGCCGCGCGTCACCGGCACCGCACGGCCCGGTCAGACTCTGACCGGCACCGCGGGCACCTTCTCCGGCGCCCCCGACAACGTCACGAACCAGTGGCTGGCCAACGGCACCCCGATCGCGGGCGCCACCGGCACCAGCCTCGCACTGAACGCCACACACCTTGGCAAGCGCATCACCTACCGCTCAACCGCCACCAAGGGCGCGCTCACCCGCACCGCCACCTCCACCCCCACCTCCCCAGTCGCCAAACCCACCCCCACAGTGGGACTGGCGGCGCCTGCGGGTGCGTACGGACGTGCAGGAACGGTCACCGTCACCGTCTCCAACAGCGCCACAGGCACCGTCACCCTCACCTTGAACGGCCGCTCACTCGGCGCCAAGACACTGTCCAGAGGCCGAACGCTCTACTCGATCCCACGAACCACCACCCCGGCCGATGGACCCTACGCGCCTCCTACCACGGCAACACCACCCTCAACACGGCCACACGCACCACCACCTACACCGTCACCAAAGCCCGCCCCGGCACCGTAAAGACCAAGATCACCAAGAAGCCCTCCAGCCGCAAGAAGGGCAAGGCCACCATCACCATCGCCCGCCCCACCGGCCTGACCGCCCCCAGAGGCAAGGTCACCCTCGTACTCAAAAAGGGCTCCAAGAAACTCAAGACCACCGCCACCGTCCGCAACGGCAAAGCCACCGTCAAACTCCCCAAGACCACACGCGGAACCTGGAAAATCACCACCACCTACACCGGCGACACCCGCTACACCCCCGCCAAAGCCAAAACCATCAAGCACAAAAGCAAATAGGACGAAGCACGCTTGAGTATCAGGCGGTCTCCAGAGCCCGGGAAGTTGTCACTGGCGTGACAACTTCTCGGGCTCTTTCATGCCACTCTCGCGAATCGCTGGACTAGGCGTGGCCTGCGGCTTTGAATGGCGCGTGACGCAGACCACACCCGCCGCCGTGCGTGCACGCGTGACGGGTCGAGCTCGAAGGAGAGCCACGATGAGTGTTGACCCCCAGAACACCCGCGGTTGGCCAGAGCCAACACCCCGCCACCGCCGCGGACGTGTGCTGGCCGCCGCGGTCGCCTCCCTCGGCCTGACCCTCAGCGCACTCGCCGCCATCCCAGCCAACGCCGTCACCCCCGTACCGCTCGCTCAAGCCGGATCCATCGTCAGCTGGGGACGCGCGACCGAATCGGGAGCCACGACCGTCCCCGCAGCCCTGTCGGACACAGCCATCACTGCCATCGCTAATGGGCACAGCTTCTCGGTTGCGCTGACCGGCGACAACCGGGTCGTGGCCTGGGGCCACAACGGCACCCAGGGCGCTCAGCCGCAGAAGGTGCCCGCAAGCCTCAACGGCGTCAAGGTGAAAGCCATCGCCGCGAGCGCGGACAACGCTGGCGTCGTGACACAAGCCGGCACTGTTGTCGGCTGGGGCTATAAAGCGATCACGGGCGATCCGACAAAGGTGCCCGCCGGGCTGTCAGGTGTCGTCGACCTCACGATCGGCGCGAAGCACGCGGCCGCGGTCAAGAGCGATGGCACCGTTGTCACGTGGGGAAACCTCGCTAGCGGCGGCGCACTCGCGGTTCCTGCCGGGCTGACTGGTGTCAAGAAGGTTGCCGCCGGCGACAGCCATACCTACGCGCTCAAGAGTGACGGGACCGTCGTCGCCTGGGGACTCAACAACGTCGGTCAGCTCGACCTCCCCGCCGAGCTGACCATCCCTGGCAACGTCAAGGCCATCGCTAGCCGCCGCTTGGGCGGTCTCGCCCTACTCGCGGACGGCACAGTGCGGCAGTGGGGCCCGCAGGACGCGTATCCCATCCCTGCTTCGCTGACCGGCAAGACGGTAGTTGCGATCAGCGCCCAGTACGTCGAGGCAATGGCGCTGGACTCCGAGGGCGGGATTCACCGCTGGGACGACTCCTCGGATCCCGCAATGGAAGTGCCTTCCTCGCTGAGCGGCGCGCCGGTCACAGCTATCGCCGCCGGCGGAGCGCACGACTCCGTGATCGTGGCGGATGTGAAGACCGCTGTTGTGCCTCGCGTCACCGGCGTGGCACGGCCCGGTCAGACTCTGACCGGCACCGCGGGCACCTTCTCCGGCGCCCCCGACAACGTCACGAACCAGTGGCTGGCCAACGGCACCCCGATCGCGGGCGCCACCGGCACCAGCCTCGCACTGAACGCCACACACCTTGGCAAGCGCATCACCTACCGCTCAACCGCCACCAAGGGCGCGCTCACCCGCACCGCCACCTCCACCCCCACCTCCCCAGTCGCCAAACCCACCCCCACAGTGGGACTGGCGGCGCCTGCGGGTGCGTACGGACGTGCAGGAACGGTCACCGTCACCGTCTCCAACAGCGCCACAGGCACCGTCACCCTCACCTTGAACGGCCGCTCACTCGGCGCCAAGACACTGTCCAGAGGCCGAACGCTCTACTCGATCCCACGAACCACCACCCCCGGCCGATGGACCCTACGCGCCTCCTACCACGGCAACACCACCCTCAACACGGCCACACGCACCACCACCTACACCGTCACCAAAGCCCGCCCCGGCACCGTAAAGACCAAGATCACCAAGAAGCCCTCCAGCCGCAAGAAGGGCAAGGCCACCATCACCATCGCCCGCCCCACCGGCCTGACCGCCCCCAGAGGCAAGGTCACCCTCGTACTCAAAAAGGGCTCCAAGAAACTCAAGACCACCGCCACCGTCCGCAACGGCAAAGCCACCGTCAAACTCCCCAAGACCACACGCGGAACCTGGAAAATCACCACCACCTACACCGGCGACACCCGCTACACCCCCGCCAAAGCCAAAACCATCAAGCACAAAAGCAAATAGTCAGTCGTCTACAGCCGACCGGGGTCTCGATGCCAGTTACATGGCCATCGAGACCCCGATCGGTCCAGGTGGCACACATGTCACCCTCACGCTTCTCGCTCTCGGTGGTCCCCGTCGGGCACTTCTCGTCGCCGCGACGGCCGCTGGCACCTCGAAGCGGGAGTCCTCACCGCGCCAGCGGCTCCCGCCACGCTCGACGGGAATGGCGCCACCCTCGTTAACACCGCCGTTTCAACGTCGCGATCAAGCGCTGCAACGTCATCGGCGCGATGGTCACCGCTGCCCAAGACCTGGCCGACGCTGGGCCCGGCGCTCGGCTCAGTGCCTTCCCTCAACCGTCGGCTGTTTCAGGCCCTTCTCACTCGTTGCTCGTAGCCGGATCACGACGGAGCGAGCGGGGGTGTAGCGGGTGTCGCCGGTGTAGGTGGTGGTGATTTTCCAGGTTCCGCGTGTGGTCTTGGGGAGTTTGACGGTGGCTTTGCCGTTGCGGACGGTGGCGGTGGTCTTGAGTTTCTTGGAGCCCTTTTTGAGTACGAGGGTGACCTTGCCTCTGGGGGCGGTCAGGCCGGTGGGGCGGGCGATGGTGATGGTGGCCTTGCCCTTCTTGCGGCTGGAGGGCTTCTTGGTGATCTTGGTCTTTACGGTGCCGGGGCGGGCTTTGGTGACGGTGTAGGTGGTGGTGCGTGTGGCCGTGTTGAGGGTGGTGTTGCCGTGGTAGGAGGCGCGTAGGGTCCATCGGCCGGGGGTGGTGGTTCGTGGGATCGAGTAGAGCGTTCGGCCTCTGGACAGTGTCTTGGCGCCGAGTGAGCGGCCGTTCAAGGTGAGGGTGACGGTGCCTGTGGCGCTGTTGGAGACGGTGACGGTGACCGTTCCTGCACGTCCGTACGCACCCGCAGGCGCCGCCAGTCCCACTGTGGGCGTTGATCGTGGCCGCCCGACGACTTGCACCGCCACCGATTCGGCAGTCCCCGACGGAAACCCGACCTGCGAGGCCGTCACCTTGACAGTGACCCTCGCCCCGGCATCCGCCGGCGTCACGACGTAGGTCGGACCCAGCGCCGGCCTCGCGACTCCGTCCTCGCCGACCGTCGTGATCGGCGCGCCATTCCGGAACCACATATAGGAGTAGTCCCACCTGGTTCGCGCCGTGTTCCACGTTCCTGGATCGGCGGTCATGATCGTCCCGGTATCGACGGTCGCGCGATCGGTCTCGATTGACGGACGAACCTGGTTCGTTGCGACACACGGTCGCGCTGACGTGTCTACACCTTCGTCGAACCCGTTCACGCAGCTGCGCTCAGGCGTGATCGATGGCGTCTGCGCGAAGAAGTCCCGAGGCACGAGTTGGAACCGCTGCCAGTGGACCTGCATCGGCGACTGGTCCTCGTCGCGATCCACATGGTGGAAGGCGACGTTGACCCACGCGACAGGATCCGTCAGCGGCGCGTCGTCGTTGGCGACGTAGTCGAGGATGCTGTCGTTCGGACAGCCGGGGTTGAGGTTGTCGGACGCGTATTCTTCGCAGTCACGCTTGTTGGTGAATGTCACGAGCGGCTGCGTGACCGACGCGAAGTGGTCGACTGGGTTCCGGTTGACGAGTTCGTATGACCTCGCGTGGCCGTCTTTGTTCAGCGAGTCCGGATTGACGACCCGCCACCACGTGAGCTCGTTGTGATCGTCGCCGGGGATCGACGAGAACGCCGCATCCTCAACAGTCCCCCTCCCGTGCACCGTCCACGAGGACGGACCTTCTGGCGGCCGCGCATAGTCCCACCGCTCGACACGTTGGTGCTCGCCGGAGTCGACCCCGAAGTCGACGCGATAGATCGCGTTGTGCCAGTGCGAGGCGCCATACCGCTGCTCCCCTTCCGTCGCCGAACCGAGTGGCCACCCCTCCTCGGGAGCTGTCGGGAAGAACATCGCTCCTGGCGCGACGTCGCCGGTTGCCCCGAGACCCACGTCGATCTGCCCATGGTCGTCGAACGTCACCTTCTGCTGGTACTCATACCAGGAGATCTTCGAGACCGAAGAAACCTCGAGCCCCGTGCCGTGCTCGACGAACCGTGGCCCGCCGCCGGACAGCCTCTCCTGCGAGTGGGTGGCGAGCCCCGTCCCCACCTCGTCGACGCAGATCCCCGGCATGGTTCGCTCGATGAGCTCGCCGAACAACATGAACGACTGGGTGACGTCGCGAGCCTCTCCAGGGCACAGCTCGGGACTCTGCTCGACGAGGTGCTCGTCGCCGAACCCGTACTCGGTGATGTCGTTGTACTGGATCGCGCCCGTGTCATAGGGGACGTTGAGCTGCGCGAGGTAGAGCTGATCGATGACACGCTTGTAGCCCTCGTACTCGTAGTCACCGGTCGCCGGTCTGAACTCGACCTTCTCGAGCACGAGGCCCTTGATCGGGTGGATGCGTGCACACATCCGCCACGCGGCACCGTTCTCGAGCGTCTTCTCGACGAGCGCGTCACCACAACCCAGACCGGGTGCCTCAGAGTGCGCGGCCGGGGCCGCGCCGCCGGCCAGCAGTCCTCCGGCGACCGCCGTTGCGACGCCAACGGCGACACGGGCAGGGGAAGGGCTACGCATCACGGTGCCTCTCAATGGAGCCGGACTATCGAGCGATCGGACAGGTTGACGACGAAGTCCGTGGTGTCGAGATAGGTACCCGACGGCGCACGGATGCCGAGTTGTGCGCACCGCTCGGCACCGCACTCCCGACCGCCATCTGTCGTCCCGTCGTACGTCCACACCCCGGCGACGTACGACACCTGCTCTTCGGAGAGAAGCGGCACCCCCTCGGAGCGCTCGAACTCACGCGTGAACCGCAGTGTCTCGCCCTCGGCCTCGAGGGCCTGCCGCATCGCCGTCTCCGTCTCACCGGCAGACAACGGTGGCTGGAGCGACACGGCGCTCAGACTCTCGACAACCTTCCCGGCCCGGAGGTCGACGGTCTGGTGGTACGTCGTGTCGGCCGTGTAGTCGTAGAGGACCACCAACGCCTTGCGTCCCGAGGAGTCGACATCGGTGGGAACATCGGCATACAGGAACTCCGGCATGCTCTCCCCCCGCACGTCCGTCGCAGAGGCAGGCACACTGTCGTCGCCCTGAGCGACGCGGATCGCGTACCCGCTCTCCTCAGGCGACAGCGGCTCGCGCGGTTCGCGCAACTTGGGGCGCTCGGTCGGCAGCAAGCCGTCGCCCGAGACGACGAACCTCGATCTCGACTGGTCGCGATCCTCTTCCGCACCGCCGCTGCTGCTGAGTGCAACGACCGCCAAGGCCGACAAAGCCGCGACGACCACGGCGCCGGCTACTCGCGTACGACCCGGCGCTGTCGTCAACGGCTCAGACCCTCTCGTGAGCAGAAGAGTAGAGAGCGTCGGCGTCTGCATCCGCTGCAGCGAGTGCATCAGCGACCTGGGGGTGGCCCAGGTGACTCGCGCGCCCCGCTTCGGTCAGCCACACCGGCGTGACCGCTTCGAGGACCATCAGCAATGTCATTCGCTGGTCGGGATCGGCCAGGGCCGAAGCGAAGTCCACCTTCAGACGCCTCATCCGCCTCCGAACCGTCTGATCGTGGACTTTGAGCACATTCGCGAGCGCCGGAGCACTCGCGCGTGATCGGAGCCAAAGGAGAAGCGTCTCCGCGAGACCGGCGCGGACATAGGGCTTCTCCCTCATGAGAGGGGCAAGCACCTCGTCACAGATCCCCCGCCCAAGTGCCGGATCCGCGTGGAGCCAGAGAGCGCTGCGGTAGTTCGCGCAGTCAATCACCTCAGCTGAGGCGATCAACCCCTGCCGCGAGAGCCTTATCGCGCGGCGAGTCCACCTCGCAGCGTGGTGGGCTTCGTCGGTCGGCACCGGCCAGCTCATCGCGATCGGCCCGGTGATCGGAAGCGCACCGAGAGCCTCAACCGCGGCCTCGCTCTGCGATGCGTCCACGATCATGCTGACGTAGCGCTCCGTCACCCGGCAGAGGACTCGCCGGTCATCCGCCGGTGCGATCGGGAGACGTGGGCGTACGAGGTCCGCCGAGACGACCACGCACTTGGCCGGCAGCGGCCAGGCGGCCGCTACCGCTATCGCCCGTACGTCATCCGCCGGCGCACCTCTGAGGACAGCCTCCGCTAGTCGTCGACGAATCACCTCCGGATCTCGGGTGTTGCGCGAGGCGTTGAAGCCGACATCGACCTGGTCGACGAGATGCTGCAGGAACGCGAAAAGCACATCGCCCAGCGACCCGATCGCTTCGGGTGGAAGCCCGAGCTCATCAGCGGCCTGCCGCAGCTCGTGCCACGCGCTGGTCGTCGCAACCTGCGACGCGGCGCGAATGAGGTCGATCCCGGCGGGGCCGCGGGACTCTGCACTGCCGCCCATGCGCCTGAAGACCTCGTCCACTCGGTCGCAGGCCACAGGGAGGCCCTCGAGGAGGTCGACGAAGAGTCCCACACCCTCCAGGACCGCAGTCTCGACGACCTCGCGACGTCGCTCACCAGTGGCGGCGTAGGTCCCGACCCCGTCGAGGATCTGCGCGCTTATCCGGCTGACGAGTGCCGGAACGGACGAGCGGATCGTCCGCATCTGGTCAGGGAGCTGCGGATAGTGCTCACGCACGCGGTCCAAGGCATCCATTGCGTGGTCGTAGAAGCCCGACGGGTCGTTGGTCATCGAACCGATCACACCTCGCTCACACGGGTGACGCCGTACCTGACGGTCTGGCGCAACGCTCGCCGCTCGCATGTGGCCCCCTTCCGGGCGCTGGCACTCACGGACTGTGAAGGGAGACCAGGGACCCCCGAGCGGTGTGGTCTCGATCACGCGCTCAGTCAAAATGACACCGGTGAGGTCGTCCAGCCGAATTCGTGTCCCTGCCTGAGAAAACCCCAAATCTTGTAACGCGAGTGACAAGATCCCGATCCGGGGATGACACAAATCCTCGAGACGTGGTGCATTGTGGTGGCGCTCAGACTCACCCGCCACCCCCGAGGCGCCGTGATCAATTCGTGATCTTCACTTGTCACCCGCGTCACAAAAATGGACGCTCCGCACCCAAGACTGGCCGGAATCAGTTGCGACGCGGCCGCGGATATGGCTACTTCAGAGTGTCGCCCCCTACCACGACTCGGCTGTTCGCTTGCCCTGAACAGTCGGTGGAGGGAGAGGGCCATGTCGCTTGCCACCGCCCAAAGGACGGCCACATGCCGTCCCGAGAAGACGCCGTCAGCCGCTTTCGACGGGTGGCACCACTACCGGGGGCGCGCCACTGTCGGCGCTGCCGTAGAGCGCGCAGTCCTCGACGGAGGACCACTCGATTCGATCCGCCGCCGAGCGATCGGTGCGAGTATCGCCGCGTACCGTGACACGACCTCGGGTGTCTTCGTGGTGCCGCACGCTGCGGCCGAGGCACTCCACGAGCTCGGCCATCGCCACGCGATGATCGGAGGCGACCTCGAAGGGCTTCGCGAGCTGTTCGCTTCGGCGCAGCGCGCGGCGCTCGAGACATTGGCGACCGCCCGCCGCCTCGCGCCCAAGCGTCATCATGCTCTGTCCGACACGGAGCGAGTGTGCGCGTTCGTTCGCGTCTTCTTCGACCGGGCCTGCGAGGGCTTCACGCACACCTCCCACATCCTGACTCTCCGTCCGCAGGACAGAAGAGAGCGTCTCCGTGCCGCGCTCTTCCGTCCGGGTACCCGCACGAACGCTCTGCTCGAGATCTGCGGCCTGGACGCCAGTCGCCCGCATCTCGCCGTCGTGGCGACGGGTGAAGAGCTGCCTCGCAGGCTTCTCACCCACGCCCAGACCGTCGCCGGGCTCGACCCACACGAGTGCCTCGTTCCCGCAGGGTGGACGATCACGTCGCTGCGCCCGCTCCCTGGTGGGCAGGTCGTGCTCGGCCCGGTCACGTCCCTCGCCGAGTCGGGCGACTCAGTCGATCTAGCCCGTCGCGGCGCTGCCACGCTTCGCAGGGGGGTCGCCACCGATCGCCGCGCAGTGGTCCCGTTCGGCGAACTCGATGCCGACACGCTTCTGCTCGCAGGGAACGCGGCACTCCCGGACCTGCTGATCGAGCGGCACCTCGGCGCGCTTCAAGCACTCCGGCCCGCCCGGCGCCTCCAGCTCGGCATTTTCCTCCTTGAATGGCTCGAAAGCGGGAAGCCCCTTACCCGCGTAGGCGCAACGCTCGGCATCCCGCCGCAGACAGCAAGCGCACACATGAGCGCCCTTCGCGAACTGCTCGGTGACAAGCTCGCGTCCTCGACATGCCGCCAGGAGCTCAGGATCGCGCTCCACTCGGCTGTCAGGCGCTGGGAGGAGGAGCTCCCGTGAACGGCGAGAAGGCGCTGATTCTTGTCATCTACATCACAAATTCTTGCCTCCAGGGTGCGCAGCCTTGCCGATTTCATTGCCTCCCGTCGTACCGCTGTGGCTAGATCACGCTCACACACCCATAAGCGCCTGGCAGGCGCCCCCCGGATCTCTGGCGCACGTCACCCCGCGACGCCAGCAGCACAAAGGAGAAACCACGATGAGAACTCTCGTTCGGCAGGGGGCGACAGTTGCCGTCGCCAGCGCTGTCGCCCTAGTCGGCCTCGGTGCGCCGGCGACCGCCGCGCCGGGTGTGCCCGTCAACCCGGCCAACGCAGGCAAGGCGGTCGTCTGGGGCGCTGAAAGCCTGGAGAACTCCCTGCCGCCTTCGTTGGACGGGAAGCGTGTGACAGCGATCGATGCGGCTGCCTCCTACAGTGTGGCCCTCACCGCCGACGGGTCGGTGGTGGCGTGGGGCGACCCGGACAAGGCCATGGTCCACGGGGTGCCCGCTGGACTCGCCAACCTCAAGGCCGTCTCCGCGGGCCAGCAGAATGTGGTGGCAATCAAGTCCGACGGGACCGCTGTCGCGTGGGGCGACGCCACCGGGATCGAAGTGATTCCCGGCGACCTCGGCCGGGTCTCCGCAGTCGACGTCGGTCTCTCCGCATTCGCACTCAAGACCGACGGCACGGTTCGCGTCTGGGGTGGCCCCACGGCCGCCCTCCTCGCACCCCCTGCCGGGTTGAGCAACGTCGTGAACATCGCCGCCGGGAACCTGTTTGCCCTGGCACTCAAGGCCGACGGCACCGTCGTCGCCTGGGGGTTGACACCGCCCACCATCCCCGACGAAGTGCAGGGCGAGGTTACGGGCATCGGAGCCGGGCAGGGGACCGCAGCCCTCATCACCTCCGACGGCAAGGTCACTGTGCTCGGCGAGCGCGCGGCCGATGTCCAGCCAGCTGGCCTCGCATCCGAGGTCGTGACAGATGTCGACGTCGAGACGACCATCGTCGCCCGTACGGCCTCCGGCAAGGCGTTCTCGTGGGGGGGCAACCCGGTAAACCCCGACCTTTCGCTCCTCAACACTCTGCCTGCCTCGCTCGACGGAGCACCTGTCTCCACGATCGTCGCGGGGACCAGACACAACCTCGCACTAGTCGCGACATTCGGCGCCATCAGCAAGCCGACGATCGCAGGCACTGCGAGGTCAGGCCAGACACTCACCGCGGCCGACGCCGAGTTCTCTATGGAACCCGAGAACGTGACGACGCAGTGGCAGGCGAACGGCCAGCCAATCACCGGAGCGACGAGCAGCACCCTCAAGCTGACCGATGCTCACATCGGCAAGTCCATCTCGGTCTCCCAGACCGCCACCAAGGGCTCCGAGTCGGCAACCGCCACGTCGGCCTCGACGGCGGCCGTCGCGTCGGCTCAGGTCAACTCCACACTGCGCGCGACCGCCGCTGCCGTTCGGTACGGGGCCGCACCGCGGGTGACCGTCGCTGTGGCACCGACGAACGCCGCGGGCCGAGTCGACGTCTACAAGGGCGCCACACGGCTTGGGTCGGCCAACGCCGTCAAGGGTCGCGCCGTTGTCGTGCTGTCGCGGACTGCACTGAAGCCCGGAACGCACACCCTGTCAGTGCGGTACGCCGGTAATGCCAGCACGAAGCCCTCCAGCACCTCGGCCCGCCTGGTCGTCGCGAAGGCGAGCGCGAAGGTGGGCGCATCGGTGGCGACCAAGAAGATCGTCGCGAAGAAGACCAAGGCCAAGGTACGCGTGACCGTCAGGGCAACTGGCGTCACACCGACCGGCAAGGTCGCGGTCTACCTCGGCAAGCGCAAACTCGGGACGGCCACCCTCCGTGGCGGCAAGGCGACGATCAAGCTCAAGGCGCTCCCGAAGGCCGGCAAGGCGAAGCTGAGCATCCGCTACCTCGGGAGCAGCACCGTCAACAAGGCCACCAAGACCATCAAGGTCAAGGTCAGGAAGCGCTGACCACGTCTCATCGCACCACATCACGCTGAGGGGCGGCAGGGAGCATCGATGCTCCCTGCCGCCCCTCACTCGTATCCCACAGGCCGTGAATTCGGAAACCGGGAATTCCATCCAGGTTCACCCCCGAACAGTCCGATTGGCTTTCCAGCCTCGCGCGGGACCTGTTGAGTAGGAGCAGTCCCCGCGGGGCACCGGAAACCCTCCCTCCTTCGGTGCCCTGCGGGTACCCAAGGGGCCGTTCGTCTGATAGGACATGTGATGCACGGCACACCGCAGGAGGGGCGGGGAAACCGCAGTGAATCCTCAGACGCAGACAGCGACCAGCAGCCCATGATCGAGATGCACGGCGAGCTCGGTCCCCCGGACGTGCCCGCGACGCTCGTCAACACCTTCAAGCCACACCTGCCCGCGCTCGTCGCGCGGATCACTGACCGGATCCAGGAACACGTCCCTGCCTACGCCGGTCCGGCCATCGGACGTCGCCACAAACTCATCTCGATGGCCGTCAACGGCGCGATCAAGCAGTTCGTCGACCTCGCGACCGGCAAGTCAGCCGGCTCGAACAGAGTCGACGACCTCTTCCGCCAGATGGGCTACGGCGAAGCAGCTGCCGGCCACGACCTCTCGTCACTCCGTTCGGCTCTCAAACTCGGCACCCGCGAAGCATGGGACGAACTCCGTGCCCTCGCTTCCGGACAGGGGCTCTCCGCTGACCTACTCGGCCGGCTCGGCGACATCCTCTTCACCTACATCGATCACCTCACGGAGCAGGTCGGCATCGGCTACGAAGCTGCGCTACAGGCCCGCGAACGCGACGTCAACGTCGTCCGTGCGCGACTGCTCGCGAGCATCCTCAAGCGCGCGCCTGCCGACGAGATCGAGACCCTGTCCACGAACGCTGCCTGGCCCCTCCCTGCGCGTTTCGTGGTCTTCAGCGCCGATGCTCGTGGAGAGGTGACCGTCCCCGACCTCGCCGAGGTCGAGACCTCTATTCTCGGGCGGATCGATGTGACCCCTGCTCTCTTCGTGTGCGCGAGCGATGCGACGCCCGGGATCATCGAGTATCTACGTGGCAACGCACCAGGTGTCCGCATCGCCATGAGTTGGCCGGTCTCGATCGACGAGGTCCCTGACGCTCGCCGGTGGACCATTCGTACGCTCGAGCTCGCGGACCAGGACGTCATCCCCAATCAGGCAGTCCTCGAGTGCGAGAAGCATCGGACGCAGATCTGGCTTCACGCCGAGCCCGCACTACGCCGCCGCCTCACTCAAGAGCTCTTGCGGCCGCTGCTCGCCGAAACCCAGAACTCGCGCGAGATCCTCTCCGAGACGCTGCTCGCCTGGCTCGAGTCCCGTGACAGCGCGCCCGCGATCGCGGCTCGCCTGGGCGTCCATCCTCAGACCGTGCGTTATCGGTGGAAACGCATCAACGAGCTGTTCGGCGAAAAACTCCACGACTCGGAGTTCGTTGTCCAGCTCACGATGCTGCTCAAGGCGAGCGTGCCTCTGTGGGTGGCGGGTGACCAGAGCGACTTCGAACGCTTCCTCACTGAGGATGCGCGATGACCAGCATCTCCACGAAGCCCCTGAGCGACAGGGATCCACACACCGCTCGGCATGATGAGCGCATGCCCACAGCCGCTGGTGCACGTGCGAGCCTGGCCGTCGCAACGGTCCTGACGGTTCCCGTCGCCACTCTGTCGGCGATCCCGACGATGCGGTTCGAGTCGTGGTCATGGGTATGCCTGGCGCTCTCAACGCTCATCGTCGCGCTCACCTGGCCCACCCACCGCGACGCCTTCCGCGCGCTCCGCCAGCGCGACCTCTCGCTCGACGTGCTCGCGTCGATCGGGGTTCTCGCTGCCTACCTCTGGGCCCTGTACGCCGTGGCCGTCGGCCACCCGTCCACCAGCCTGATCGTGCCCGCGGTCCTGTCGATCGTTCTCACCGTCCGCCAGCGAGTCATCGCTGCGGCCGGTCCGCTCGCCGCCGTCCGTCGTGTACCTGCGTGGATCGTGCCAGGTGTCCTCGCCGTCGCGGGCGTGACTCTCGCGATGTGGCTCGGCTTCAACGGAGCGTCGTGGTCGGCAGTCTCCGCAGCCGTTGCCGTGCTCGTCGTCGCCTGCCCCGGCGCACTCGGGCTCGCTGCCCCCGCGGCCGTCGTCGCCGGCACGCGTCGCGGCGCAGACCTCGGCGTCACCTATCGCGACCCGTCCGCGCTCGACGCCGCTCGCGACGTCGACACGCTCATCCTGCGAGGGCTGGAGACCGTCGCCGACGGCATGCACGTCGCGTCGGTCGATCCGCTGTCACCCGACCACGACCGCAACCTCCGGTGGTTCGCCGGCGCCCTCGAGCACTCCTGCGAGGACCCGGTCGGCCGCGCGATCGCCCGGCTCTCCGTACGCGGCCGGGTGACCGGTGTCCAGCAGCATCCCGACCTCGGCGTCAGTGGCTCAGTTGACCGCCACCCGGTTCGTGTCGGGAGCCCGACCTGGATCGGCATCGAAGCCCCCGACCACGTCGGCGTCACCGTCGCCGTCGAGGTCGACGGTCGCCCGCTCGGCACGATCACCGTCATCGACACCCCGCGACCGACCGCCAAGAAGGCCGTCGACGCGCTCCGTACGCTCGGGCTCGAGCCGATCCTCGTCACCACCCGTGACCAGGCCGCCGCCGACCACCTCGCCGAGGAGATCGGCATCACCCACATCGTCGCGGAGACCGGCGCGACAGGGGGGCGACAGCTCGTCGACGACCTCCGGGCCGACGGGCGCCGCGTCGCTCTCCTCGCGACGTCACCCGAGGATGCCGCAAGCCTCGACTCGGCCGAGCTGAGCATCGCGGCACCGGACGGCGGTGCGGCCGTCAGCGTCGCGGACGGCGACGTCGCGGGAGCGGTCGCCTCCCTCCGGCTCGCGCGTGCGATCGACGTGAACGCCAAGACCGGCACCTCCCTCGCCCTTGCGTACAACGCGGTCGCGATCCCCGTCGCCGCCGCGGGGCTGCTCCACGCAGTGCCGGCTGCGGTCGCGATGGCCGTCGCCTCGGTCGTCGTGCTCCTCGGCTCGTTGCGCCTTCGCGGCGACGCGCGCTGAGCATTGAGCCCCGTACGAGGCGTCTCGTACGGGGCTCAATGCTGAGCGCCTGGTGGCTAGGTCGCCTTCTCGTCGCGTCGGACGAGGTCCTCCGCCTGGACCCCGAGCGCCTCAGCCAGCGCCCAGATCGTGTCGAACCTCGGATTGCCGACACCGGGCGACAGCTTGCCCGACTCGTCGCGTGCGTTGTTGCGTGAAAGCTCGATGTTCTGGACCTGGTTGCGGCTGAGGCCGGTCACGTCCGCGAGCTGCTCCTGAGTCAGGCCGGCCGACTTGCGCAGGGCGCGGACTCGCTCACCGAACTCTCGTGCACGCTCCTCGCGCAGCTGGGGATCTCCTCGATTCGGCACGTCTGTGAGCCTCTCTCTCCATGTCGTCAGCCCACGCGACGGGGCGTCTCTTGGTGGGCACGGTCAGGCCCTCGGACAGTGCACGGTCACGTGCCTTGCCGATGGGTGAGCGACTGATCGGTGACGACCGCGTCGACCAGCTGGGTCAACGGCGTGCCGAAGACGCGACTGAGGTCGAGCAGCGTCGACAGCCGAGGATTGGCCGGCGATCCCTTTGCGCGGTCCGACAAGCCGGACTCGAGCAGCTGGTAGTGGTTGCGGGTGATGCCCGCAGCGTGCGCGACGTCCTCCTGAGACAACCCCGACTCCGCCCGCAGCGATCGCAGCACGGCTGCGAGCGCGCGAGCGATGGCGGGGTCGAGCGCCTCCTCGGTCACGCTCCCACTCTGGCCATGAGCACATGGCGTGTCAGCCATGCATACCCTGCTTCATGAGTTGGGCGCGACCCCGATACGCCGCGCGTTCCTCGCGGCTACTCGACCAGCGGAACGTCGCCGGTCACTCGGCCTGTGGAGGCGCCGTCTGGCCGACCTGCGTGCGGACCCGCTCCAAGATGGTCGCCATCTGCTCGACCTGGCGCTGGTACTCGCCGAGGTTGCCCGCCTCGAGCGCCTTCTGGGCGGCGTCGTACGCGGCGTCGGCCTGCTCGAGGAGCTGCTCGACCGTCTGCGGGGTCGGTGTCGCCGGCGTCTCGCCGTCGCCTCCGCCCTCGTCGGTCGCCCCCTCCTCCGGCGTCGGAGTCGGCGCGCCTTCGATGCCGAGGGCGACGCGCAACGCCTCGTCGAGGTTCTGGCCGAAGCCGATGCTCTCGCCGAACGACGCGATGACGAACTGCAGGACGGGGTATGAACCCTCGGTCGCGTTGCGTCGGATGTAGACCGGTTGCACGTACAGCAGGCCCTCACCGACCGGCAGGGTCAGCAGGTTGCCGAACTGGACCTTGGTGCCGGCCTGCTTGAACGGCAGCAACGCCGACGAGACGCGACTGTCTGCCTCGAAGTTGTTGGCAATCTGGTTGGGCCCGTCGACCTGCGTCGCAGACCCGAGCTGGAGGACTTGGATCTTGCCGTAGCCGTCTGGATCACCGGCCTCGGAGTTCACCGAGACGAACGACGCGAGGTTCTGGCGGTTGTTGGGGAGATAGACGCTGGTCAGCGAGAACCGCGACTCGTCCTCGCCCGGTCGCTGGATCGACAGGTAGTAAGGCGGCTGCAGCGAGCCCTTGGCCGTCGGGTCCTCCGGGATCTTCCAGCGCTCGCCACCCTCGTAGAAGGTCTGCGGGTTGGTCACGTGGTAGGAGCCGAGGATGTTGCGCTGCACCTTGAACATGTCGACCGGGTAGCGCAGGTGCTCACGCAGGTCGTCCGAGATCTCCGACTTCGGCTTGACCGTGCCGGGGAAGACCTTCATCCAGGTCTTGAGGACGGGGTCCTCGGTGTCCCACTCGTACAGGTCGACCGAGCCGTCGTACGCGTCGACGACGGCCTTGACCGCGTTGCGCATGTAGTTGACGCGGTCCGACGGGAGCACGGCCTGCGCGCCCGTACCGGTCAGCGTGTCGGAGGTGGCCTCGTCGAGCGAGACCTTCTCGGAGTAGGGGTAGTTGGCGCTCGTCGTGTAGCCGTCGATGATCCAGACGACCTTGCCGTCGACGACAGCCGGATAGGGGTCACCGTCGATGGTCAGCCACGGAGCGACCTTGGCGACACGGTCGCGGGGGTGCCGGTCGTACAGGATCTTGGAGTTCTCGTTGACGCGGTTCGACAGGACGATGTTGGGCTCGCTGAACTTCACCGCATAGAGGAGCTTGTTGAAGGCGCTCCCGATCGAGACGCCACCCTTGCCGTCGTACGTGTTCTGGGTGGCGTTGTCGGTCTCGCTCTCGCCGCCGTTGCCCCGCGGCGTGTCGACCTCGATCGGGTCGGCACCGTCGGGCCGGCCCACGATCGAGTAGGACGGGGAGTTCTCGCCGAAGTAGATGCGCGGCTGCTTGTCGACGTTGAGCTCGCCGACCGGCGGGATGTCGCGCTCGACCCACACCGGCTGACCCTGCGGGCCGCGCTGGTTGCCGCGGGCCGCGATCACGCCGTAGCCGTGGGTGTAGACCGTGTGGTCGTTGGCCCAGTTGCGCTGGTTCGCGGGGAGACCGTCGAGGTTGAGCTCGCGGGCCGCGATCACGAGGTCTTCGGGGTTGTCCGAGCCGTCGATCGCGTAGCGGTCGACGTCGAGCGTCTTGGGCACGCTGTAGTAGCCGCGGACCTGCTGGAGCTGCTCGAACGCCGGCGACACGAGCGTCGGGTCGAGCAGACGGGTGCTCACGCGCGACTCGGCCGACTCGGTGAGCTGCTGCGGAGTGAGCGAGGTCTGGGCGTTGTAGTCCTGTTTCTGGACGTCAGCGATCCCGTACGCTTCGCGTGTCGCCTCGATGTTCTTGGCGATGTAGGGAGCCTCCTTGTCGGGCTCGGACGGCTTCACCTGGAACGACTGCATGATCGCGGGCCAGATGCCGCCGATCAGCACCGAGGTGAGGACGAGGAGCGCGAGGCTGATGCCGGGGAGGAGCCAGTTCTGCCAGATCGCGTTGGCGAAGAACAGCAGTGCGCACAGCAGCGACACCGCCATCAAGATGTTCTTGCTGGGGATGCGCGCGTTGGCGTCGGTGTAGGTGATGCCGGTGAGGAGGTTGTTGCTGTCGACGCTGAAGCCGAACCGGTCGAGCCAGTAGGCGAACGCCTTGAGCAGCATGATCAGGCCGATGATGATCGACAGGTGCGTCTGCGTCGCGCGCGAGATCTTGCGGTTCTTGCCGGAGATCGCGATGCCGCCGTACACGTAGTAGACGAACGCGACTGCCAGGCCCGAGACGATGAGGAGAGCGAACCCGTACGCGGTGAGGAACTTCAGCCACGGGTAGTCGAAGACGAAGAACGAGATGTCGAGCCCGAACGTCGGGTCGTTCTTGCCGAAGTCGGTCGCGTTGCGCCACATGAGGAACGTCCGCCACTGCCCTGCGGCCGAGGAGCCGGCGAAGATCAGCAGCAGGACGCCGAACGCGACCATGCCGATCGTGCGCAGCGGGTGGATCGCCTCGCGGTAGCGCAGGACCGGGTCGTTGGGGCGCAGCGGCCCCGTCGCCGCCGGACGGCTGCGATAGGCGATCCAGACGTTGAGGAGCACGACGCCGGCGAACAGCAGGCCGAAGCCGAGGAACATCAGCACCCGCGTGCTGAGCATCGTCGAGAAGACGCTGCTGTAGTCGACCGAGCGGAACCACAGCCGGTCCGTCCAGACACCGGTGAAGATCGCACCCAGGAAGAGCAGCGCCACCAGCGTGATGATGGTGGGGATCAGGACACGTCGTCCTTGGCGGCCCACGTCGGGTCGAGGTCGGGCGGCGGATCCTTCGCTCACGGGTTTCCTTCAGTTCGCAGTGCTCACAGGGGCGTGACGCTCACAGGGAGCGGGATGCTCGGACTCCAGTGTGACAGGTCACTCAACGAGGGTCTGTCGCAGCATAGAGACCAGTCCGGGGACCAGATCGGGCCCTTCGGCGAGCTCGTCGCTCCCCCGTACGTCGACGATGCAGTGGGACTGTCCGTCACGCGTCACGGCCACCGTCAGGCGTACCTCTTGGCGGTCGGGATGGTCCGCCACGAAGCCGACGACCTCGGCCTCGTCGTCGGGCAGCGACCCCTCGGCGTCCGGCGGCAGCATGAGCCGCTCGAGAACGACTGCGGTGCCGTCGACCTGCGGGGGCCAGACGATCTCGGCGACGAAGTCCTCGAATGTCCGCTCGGCCGGCAGATCGTCCTGCTCGACGGCCGTGTAGGAGTCGTCGACGTCGTCCGCGCCGACCCCCAGCTCGCGCGCCAGCGCCGGCTCGTCGGAGATCAGCGAAGCCGTACGGACCAGGGCGTAAAGCCGCGGCGGCACGTCCCAGCCCGAGGTGCTCGCGACCTCGGCGATCTCGAGCGCCGTCTCACGGAGCGGGTTGGAGGGGGTCAGCTGCATGTGGGCACCTTGGCCTTCGGGTCGTCGGAGAGCTTCTCGAGCGCGTCAACCGCGTCGTCGAACGTGGCGACCTCGACAAGACGCATGCCGAAGTCGTCGGCTGCAGCAGCCTCGGCGCAGTTGCCGGCAGGGACGAGGAACACGCTAGCTCCCGCCTCCGACGCTCCCGCGAGCTTCTGCTGCACTCCCCCGATCGGCCCGACCTCGCCTGCGGCGCTGATCGAACCGGTGCCGGCCACCGTCGCGCCGTCGAGCAGCGCGCCAGGGGTCAGCATGTCGTACAGGGCGACCGCGAACACGAGACCGGCACTCGGTCCGCCGATGGACTCGCCCAGGTTGTTCTTGATCGTGAACGGCAGCTCGAGGTCCGTGCCGAGGCTGACGCCGATGCGCGCCTTTGCCGGGTCGTCCGGCGAGGCCTGCGAGGTCACGTCGACGGTCTGCTTCTTGCCGTCGCGGCGGATCCTGAGCGTCACCACCGAGCCCGGCTCCGCGCCCGACACCAGCGTGACCGCCTGGTCGGTGCTCGTCACGGCGGTGCCGTTGACCGACAGGAGGATGTCGCCGGGCTCGAGACGTCCCTCGGACGGGCCGTCCTCGGTGACCGCGGTGATCGTGACGGCGTCCTTCACCTCGTACCCGGCCGCCGTCAGCGCCGCCGCCTCCGACGTCAGCTGCGAGGACGCCATCTGCGCGGCGTTCTCCTCGCGGACCTGCTCGGCGGTCTGCCCCTCGGGATAGACCATGTCGCGCGGCACGACGGCCTCGGCGGGGTCGAGGTAAGCGGTGATGGCGTGCGGGAGGCTCACCCGCGAGTCCGCGCGCGTCACGGAGACGGTGGTGAGGCGGATCTCGCCGTCGGTCGGATACGTCTTGGCGCCCTCGACCTGCAGGACGGGCTTGTCGTCGTACTTCCCGAGGGCGTCGACCGTCGGGCCGGGCCGCATCGTCACGTACGGGACGGGGAGGAGGAAGGCGATCGCGATCAGGGTCACCACGAGGAACCCGGCCGCGGCCAGGGTGGAGGTGCGCCGGCTCATCGGGACCTGCGGGCGGAGCTCGAACGGCGGACCACGACGCCGTTGTGGCGCTGCGGTGCCTGGCGTGCATGGACCACGTCGGCGGGGAGCGGGCGCTGGACGGCCTCGCTGAAGCGGGCGTACGCGGGATCGTCGGTACGGCGGGTGGCACGGCGCTCTGTCGTGCGTGCTCGCGACCGGCCGTACCAGGCGGCCCACAGCATCGCCAGCGCCGTCACGGCCAGCGGCACGGCCAGCCACCACAGGATCTTCACGCCCACAGTCTAGGCAGGCGCGCGGCGGGAACACCGCTGCTGGCGGCCCTACGGCGTGCCGACCCACTCGTCCGTACCGTCGTCGAACACCTGGTGCTTCCAGATCGGCACCTCGGCCTTGAGCCGCTCGATCAGCGTGCGGCACACCTCGAACGCCTCCGGCCGGTGCGGCGCGGACACCGCGGCGACCACCGCGAGCTCGCCGATGTCGAGGTCGCCGAGCCGGTGCACGACGGCGATCCCTCGTACGGGCGTGCCCTCGACGACCTGCGCCGTGATCTCGGTGAGGACCGGGAGCACGCGCGAGTGCGCGGAGTAGCCGATGCCGTCGACCTCCTTGCCGCCGTCGTGGTCGCGCACGGCCCCGACGAACAGCACGACCGCCCCGGCTGCGTCGTCGGCGACCGCCTCGTATACCTCGGTGATGTCCAGGGGCTCGTCTCGTACGTCGACCAGCCGGACTACATCGCTCATGGCGAACAAGCCTAGGGCCCATCGGGCGTCGCGGGTACGTTGGAGACATGCCTGACGATCCGGACCGCCTGCCCGACGATCTCCCCGACGACCCTGAGGGCGAGGGGCGCGGCGACCCCAACGCGCCCGACCACGGCATCGGGTTCGGCAAGGTGCCCGGCCCCGCACAGGGTGGCGGCGGCGCGACCGGCGGCGGCAACCCGTTCGCCGGGACGCCGATGGAGGGCATGTTCGGTGCGTTCGGCGACATGTTCGGCAGCGGCGGGCAGATGCCCGACATGAACCTCCTGATGCAGCAGATGCAGCGGATGTTCGCGCCGCACGAGGGCGCGGTCAACTGGGAGCTCGCGACCGACGTCGCGCGCCGTACGGTCGTCGCCTCCCCCGATCCGTCGCCACTGAGCACGGAGTCGTCCGCGGTCGACGACGCGATGCGGCTCGCCGAGGTCTGGCTCGACACGGCGACGGACATCCCCGCCGCGGCGACCCGTACGGCCGCGTGGAGCCGGTCGCAGTGGGTCGAGTCGACGATGCCGACCTGGCGCGCGATGGTCGAGCCGATCGCCGAGCACGTCGTCGCCGCGATGGCGGGCGCGCTTCCCGAGGAGGCCAAGGCGATGGCCGGCCCGCTGGTCGGCATCCTCAACCAGGCCGGCGGCGCGATGTTCGGCACGCAGGTCGGGCAGGCTGTCGGCGCGCTGGCGACCGAGGTGCTGTCGAGCACCGACGTCGGCATCCCGCTCGCTCCCGCCGGTGTCTCGGCGCTGCTCCCGGCCAACATCCGGGCCTTCGGGGAGGGTCTCGACCAGACCGACACCGACCTCTTCCTCTATGCGGCGCTGCGCGAGTGCGCGCACCAGCGGCTGTTCGCGCACGCGCCGTGGCTGCGCGGGCGCCTGCTGTCGACGATCGAGGAGTACGGCCGCGGGACGACGATCGACGTGAGCGCGATCGAGCAGAAGATGGCCGGGCTCGACCCGACCAACCTCGCGGCTGCCCAGGAGGCGCTCGAGGGTGGGCTGTTCGAGCCCGAGCGCACCCCGCAGCAGCAGGCCGTGCTCACCCGGCTCGAGGCGCTGCTCGCGTTCGTCGAGGGCTGGGTCGACGAGGTCGTCACGCAGGCGACCGAGGGGCGGATGCCGAGTGCGCCCGCGCTGCGCGAGGCGATGCGTCGCCGTCGTGCCGCAGGCGGTCCGGCCGAGCAGACGTTCGCGTCGCTGGTCGGGCTCGAGCTGCGGCCGCGCCGACTGCGCGACGCCTCTGCCCTGTGGGCCGCGCTGCGCGACCGCAAGGGCGCTTCGGCACGCGACGCGGTCTGGTCGCACCCCGACCTGATGCCGACGGCCGCGGACCTCGACGACCCGCTCGGCTTCGCTTACGACGAGCCCGACGCCGAGGCCGAGGGCACGGACGCCGCGTTCGACGCCGCGCTCGCCGACCTGCTCGAGGGGGCTGCGGATGGGGACGCGAAGGGCGAGGACGACGCCGGTGCGGACGAGGGCGACGACCCCCGTCCAGAATCCGACCGTTGAGCCTGCACGCGGACGCGTACGGGCTCCTCTGCGGGTGGACCGCTCCTGACGCTGAGCAGGCGGCGCTGCGCGAGGCGTACGTTTCCCACCTCGCGGCCCGGCCGGACGCGATGCAGCGCTCGTGCCTTCCGCACCACCTCACGGCGAGCGCGCTCGTGGTCTCCGCCGACGGGTCCCAGGTGCTGCTGACGCTGCATCGCAAGCTGCGACGTTGGCTGCAGACCGGGGGTCATTGCGAGGACACGGACACGACGCTGCGCGGAGCGGCGCTGCGCGAGGCGACCGAGGAGTCCGGCATCGCGGGGCTGGTGGTCGATCCGGTGCCGCTGCGCCTCGATCGGCACGGGCTCACCTGCGGTGGGCGCCAAGACGCCGAGCATCTCGACGTGCAGCTGCTCGCGCTCGCGCCGGCCGACGCCGTACCCGCGATCAGCGAGGAGTCCCTCGATCTCGCGTGGTTCCCCGTGGACGCACTGCCCGAGACCGACGACTCCGTACGGGCGCTGGTGACCGCCGCCCGTACCCGCCTCGGCGTCGGCGCCTGACGCCCGCAGCCGCACGCCCGGCGCAGACGCGGGTACCCCAGCGAACGCGCACTGACCCGAGCGTCCTCGCTCGGGTCAGTGCCGCTCCGCTCGGGTACCCCACCGCAGTCCGTCCGCTGCTCCGTGTCAGCCCGTCACGGTGATCGGCGCGCCGGCGTGGACGAGCCGCCAGTCGACGGACGCGAACAGCGCCGGGTCGATCGTTCCGACCTCGCTCACCCAGTCGATGAGCAGCTGCCGGATCTCGACCTGCGCGTTGTAGACGACCGGCGCCGTCGTCACGCCCGGGAAGTTGCCGCCGCCGGACTGCCGGTAGTTGTTGATCGCGATGACGAACCGCTGGTCCGTCGCCACCGGCGCGCCGTCGTACGCGAGACCGACGATGCGCGAGCCGACGGGCTGCGACAGGTCGATGTCGTACGTCAGCGGGGCGTCGAGGCCACCCATCACGTCGTCGTTGTAGTCCGGTGTGCCGTTCGGCGCCGTGTCGGTCACCGCGTTGGTCACCTGGCTCGACGGGAACGGCCCGGCACCCGTGACCGGCTTGAAGTAGCGCGCCGAGAACTCGAGGTACGCCTTGACCTCCGCGCCGGTGAACACGATGCCGAGCAGCGTGTTGTCGTAGATGTAGAGGCCGGCCACATCGCGTACGGAGACCTCGCCCGCGGGGATCGCCGCCGCCCGGTTGAACGGCGCCGCGATGCTCAGCATCGGCAGGTCGGCCTCCGGCGTGCCGGCGATCGCCTTCTTGACCGCGTCGGCCTGCACGTAGTTGATGAAGTCGAGCGCCGCGACGTCCTCCCACGGCGCGGTCGCCGCCGACATCGCGACCAGCGACGTGCCGATCACGGAGTTGACGTAGGTGACGACCTTGTCGTGGTCGGCCTGCAGCAGCTTCACGATCTGCGGGTCCTCGTCGACCGTATTGGCGTTGAGGACCTGCGACGTGACCGCGACGACGTCGTAGCCCGACCCGCGGCGCCGGCGCTTGACCGTCACGTCGATCGCCGACAGCCGCATGCCCCAGCGCAGCGGCTCGGTGAGGATGACGTTCTTGCCGGTCGTCTTGTTCGTGACGACGCGCTGGCCGATCTCGACGTGCGCGTGGCCGACGAGGATCGCGTCGATGCCGGGGACCTCTTCGGCGACGAGGGTCGAGGCGTTCTCGGGGTACGGCAGCGCGTCCCCGTACGAGGAAGAGGTGTCGGCGCCGGAGTGCGCGGAGACGATGACGACGTCCGCACCGGCCTTGCGCATCTTGGGCACCCAGTGCTTCGCGACCTCCACGAGGCCCGGGAAGACCATCTTGCCCTCGACGTTGGCCTTGTCCCAGATCGCGATGCCGGGGTTGGTGAGGCCGAGGACGCCGACGCGTACGGTGTGGCGGCCGACGCGTACGCGCTTGATGACGAACGGCGAGAAGACCGGCAGGCCCGTCGCGGCGTCGTGGGCGTTGGCGCCGAGGAGCGGGAAGTCGCACTGCCGCTCGAACGTGCGCAGCAGCGGGATGCCGTAGTTGAACTCGTGGTTGCCGAGCGCGGCCGCGTCGTAGCCGATCGCATTCATCGCGCGCGCCATCGGGTGGACGACACGGCGGCCGATCGGCTCGATCTTGGCGTAGTAGTACGCCAGAGAGGTGCCCTGCAGCGTGTCGCCAGCGTCGATGAGCAGCGGGCACGGGTGGGCGTGGCTGCTGCGCATCGCGTCGACCAGCGTCGAGATCTTGGCGAGGCCGATGTCGTTCAGGGCGGAGTCGGTGTATTCGGCGTTCTTGAAGTAGTCCCAGTTGAAGACGTTGCCGTGCAAGTCGGTCGTCCCGAGCACGGTGAACGTGGCGGTGTCGCCGCCGGCACCCCCACCCCCATGGCCCTTGCTGTGCGCGGCCGCCGGTGGTGCGGCGTATCCGGCGGCGGCGAGCGCAGCCGCGGCGGCCGAGCCCGTGAGGACCGTGCGGCGGCGGAGCGCGTGCGACGGCGACGCGACGGACGGAGTGGGCGAGGTGGAGTCTTCGGGCGTGTGCTGCGCGTTCATCGGCGCTCCTCCGGGGGAATGAAGCCTCGTGACCGCACCATCGTTACTCGCAGAAGCGCTCCCCCGCGTCGGCAGAACGTGACGGCATCTGCTCAGTCTTCGGGCAGGTCCTTCCAGCCGGCGCCCGCGACGACTCCCTCCAAGAAGCCCCGCGCGCGCTCCGTTCGGGGATAGCGCTCGACGTGCTCCCAGAACTCCGCCCCGTGGTGCGGGACAAGCAGGTGCACCAGCTCGTGGACGATCACGTAGTCGACGACCCAGTCGGGCAGCTCCTGAAGGCGGCTCGAGAGCCGGATCGTCCCGTCCTCAGGCGTGCACGAGCCCCACCGGCGGCGTTGGTTGTCGACCCAGCGCACGCTTGTCGGCTCCGCGGCGCCGTCGAGGAACCGGCGGCTCAGCTCGCGTGCACGGGCATGCAGCCCTTCGTCGTCCGGACGCACGCGCCGCTCGCGGCCCTCGACCTTGGCGACCATCGTGTCGACCCAGCGCTGCTCCTCGGCACGGCTCAGCCCCGCGGGCATCAGGACGACGATGCGAGCGCCGTCGCGGTAGGCCTGGACCGACTTGCGCCGGCGCCTGCTCCTGCGGATCTCCACCTCGGGCGCACTGCGGCCCGTGGGGCGGACGACCGCACGGGCCGAGGGATCGAGGGGCGCACTCATGGGTCCACGGTAAGCGACGCGCCGAAGGGGATTTTCGTCGTCCACAGCTCCTGTTCGGATCGTCCCTGGTCAACAGGGCTGTGCGTGCCCCGTACGACACCGACTTCCCCCGCTCGTCCACCGTGCGTCCCCCGATCTCCACAGGCTTCCTCGGCGGTTCCCACACACTTTCCCCAGGGTTTTCCACAGGCGTGGACAGCATGCTGTGCCTAGGGATTGCCGACCCCGGGTCTCCCACCTAGCGTGACAGAAGAAGGTCCTGGCCGGGCGCGGCGTCGGCAAGGGGAAGGCAGGCGGCGAGTCCGGCCGGGACCGATCTGTGCGGAGGCTGTGGACGACGTCCCCGCCGCACCGCGTTCCTCGGGCAGGGTGGACCGACCCCCTCGCCCACCACGCCCGAGGAGCCCCCCCGATGAAGCCGTTGCTCCGGCCCGGTACGACCGTCGTCCGCCGCACCGTCCACACCCTCCAGGTCGGCACGCTGCCCGGCTCCACGATCCTCGTCGACGACCTCCCCGGGTCGGCGACCGTGCTCCGGCTGGCCGACGGCACCCGCGACCTCCCTACGCTGGCTGCCGTCGCGGGCCGCCCGCTCCCCGAGATCGCTGACGCTGTCCGCCGCCTCCGCGCCTGCGGTGCCGTTGTCGACGCGCAGGAGTGGGACGAGATCGGTGGCGAGGCGCTGACCACCGAGGCCCGGGCCCTCGTGGCCGCGAACGCGCCGGCGAACGACGTCGTACGCCGCCTCCACGCCCGAGGCGCGTCGTCCGTCGAGATCGTCACCGACGTGCCGGGCCGGCCGCTCGCCGCACGGCTGCACCGTATCCTCCACGAGTCCGGGCTGCGCGCCACGATCGGCCCCGTCGCCGACCCCGACCTCGTCGTCGTGCTCTCGAGCGGGCCATGCCCCCGCGAGGCCTTCGACGTCCTCGCCGGGGCTGGAGTCGCCCACCTGCCTGTCGTCACCGAGTGCGACACCGCCCGCATCGGCCCCCTCGTACGCCCTGGGTCGTCCCCGTGCGTGCGGTGCGACGACCTCGACCGTACGGGCGGTGAGCCGGGCTGGCTGCTCGTCCTCGAGCAGCTCGGTCAGCCGCTCGCCCGGAGCACACCGCTGCATCCGCACGGCTGGGACGCGGCCAGCGGGTACGCCCTGGCGCTGCACGTCGCGACGCAGGTCCTCGCGTACGCCGACCGGGTCCAGGCGGCCGCGGAGGGAGCCGTTGCCGTGGTCTCCGCGCGCGGAGGCGCTCCCACGTACCACCCGGTCGCGCTCCACCCTGACTGCGCGTGCCAGATCCTCGCATCGGAGACCAGCGGCGCTGACGGCAGCGGCGGCGTGGCCCGGGGTGTCAGAATGACCGCATGAGTGACGGCGGCGCCAACAAGCCCGACGACCGAGACACCGCGGTCCCGCGTGGCGCCTTCACGCGTGCCGCCAAGCTCGCCTCGCTGCCGATCGGGTTCGCCGGGCGTACGACGCTCGGCGTGGGCCGACGGCTCGTGGGCGTCCCCGCCAACGCCGTCCTCACCGAGGTGCAGATCCGCACCGCCGAGCAGATCTTCGCCGTCCTCGGCGAGCTCAAGGGCGGCGCGATGAAGTTCGGCCAGGCGATGAGCGTGTACGAGGCAGCGATGCCGCCCGAGCTCATCGAGCCCTACCGCAACGCCTTCGTCCGGCTCCAGGACGATGCCCCGCCGATGCCGACGTCGACGGTGCACCGCATCTTCGCCGGCGAGCTCGGGCCGAGGTGGCGCGAGCAGCTGATCGAGCTCGACGATAGGCCCGCGGCCGCGGCATCGATCGGACAGGTGCACCGGGGTCGCTGGTTCGACGGCCGCGAGGTCGCCGTGAAGGTGCAATATCCCGGCGCCGCAGCAGCGATGCGCTCCGATCTGCGTCAGATCGGGCGCCTCAGCAGGCTTTTCGCGGTGGCGTTCCCGTCGATCGACGTCAAGCCGCTGGCCGAGGAGCTTGCCGAGCGGGTGCGCGAGGAGCTCGACTACGCCCTCGAGGCACAGGCCCAGCGGGCGTTCGCCGAGGCGTTCGCCGGTGACCCGCAGATCGTCGTCCCCGAGGTCGTCGCCCATACCGAGACGATCCTCATCACGACGTGGATGGAGTCCAAGGGCTCGCTCGCGCAGGTGATCGCTGACGGCACGCCCAGCGAGCGCGACCACTACGGCGAGCTGTTCGCGCGGTTCCTGTTCGCAGGGCCGACGCGGGTGGAGATGCTCCATGCCGATCCGCACCCCGGCAACTACCGGGTGCTCGCCGACGGACGCCTCGGGGTCGTGGACTACGGCGCGGTCGCCCGCGTCCCGGGTGGGCTTCCTCCGGTGATCGGGCGGCTGCTGCGCGCGGCAGTCGACGACGACTACGCGACGGTCGTCGCGGGGCTCCGCGAGGAGGGGTTCCTCAAACCAGGCGTCCGTATCGACGAGGAGATCATCCGCGCCTATCTCGGCCCGTTCGTCGAGCCCGCGCGCCAGGAGGAGTTCACGTTCAACCGCGCGTGGATGCGCGAGCAGGCTCAGCGGATCTCGCGACCCGCCCGCGAGGGCATCGGTACGGCGATGAAGATCAACCTGCCCCCTTCGTACCTGCTCATCCACCGGGTCTGGAGCGGCGGCCTCGCCATCCTCAGCCAGCTCGGTGCGACAGCGCCGTTCCGCGGGATCCTCGAGGAGAACCTCCCCGGCTTCGCCGATTGACCTCCGTACGGCCCGCCGCGCGCCTGCCGCCGGCGCTCCCGCACTTTGCGTGGGGACCACCGCAAAGTGCGCGCCCCACCGCTCCCTTCAGGTGGGGCCTGCACTCTGCGTGGGGACCACCGCAAAAGCCGAACGGGCGGCACCCCGCGCGATGCGGGGAGCCGCCCGTTCGTCCGGTGCGGATGGTGCGGATGGTGCTAGAGCATCCGGGCGATCCGGATGCGCGCGCCGTACGCAGCGCGTACGAGGCAATCGATCATCGGGGTACTCCTTCATGGTCTTGCGTGGCCGTCAGGCGACGGCGTCCTTGCGCGGGCGTCCCCGCGGCCGCTTGCGCGGGATGACGGTGCCCTTGAGGAAGAGCTCGCCTCCCCACACGCCCCAAGGCTCGCCCCGGTCGAGCGCGCCCGCCAGGCACTCCCGTCGGATCGGGCACGCGAGGCAGAGTGCTTTTGCGTCCTCGACACCGGCCGGTGTCTCGGCGAACCAGAGCTCGGGGTCTTGGGTACGACACGGGATCGACGTGTGCTGCACCTCGTGCTCGAGCACGGCGGTCGTCATGGGTTCTCCTGGATTGAGAGAGGTGGTTGCTGGTGGTGGGGCAACGCGTTCTCTGTCGGCAACGACAGAAAGGCCGCGGATCCCGGTTCGGGTTCCGCGGCCTGAGTGGCGTCTGATCGACGGTTAGGTCGAGTCAGGGCTTCGGCGGGATCCCGGGGTCTGGTGCTTCTCGGCGTACGTCGACGCATCGGTCACGAACGGCATGAACCACCCGAGTCGGCGCGTGCGCATGGCGACGCCACAGACGTCGGCGTCATTAGCGATGAAGATGATGTTGCCCATGACGAACACGCTCCTCTCTCAAGTCGATCCGGGCTGACGAGTCAAAACCCTACGCCCGTCTTGCGACAAGGCGCAAACCAATTAATGACGAGTTTGGAAAAAATTTCTGCCGTCGTCACTCGGCAAGGATGCGAAACCTATCCTTCACCGCAGAGCTCGAGCACCTCGGCGCCGTACCGCTCCAGCTTGGTGCGTCCGACGCCCGGGACCTTGAGCAGATCGGTCGCCTCGCGCGGGCGTACCTCGGCGATCGCGGTCAGCGTGGCGTCGGTGAACACGACGTACGCGGGGACCTTCTGGGTGCTCGCCTGCTCGCTGCGCCATCCGCGCAGGCGCTCGAACAGCTCCTCGTCGTAGGTCGACGGACAGTCGAGGCAGCGCCCCAGCTTGCGTTCGGCGCCGGTCGAGAGCACGGCCTCGCAGGTGCGACAGCGGGCGATGCTGCGCTCTTTGCGCGTACGGCGCGTGCGCGCGCCCCCGCCGGTCGGCTCGGCATCAGCCGGCCGCAGACCGTCGAGGAACCGGCTCGGGCGCCTGCTCCCCCGGCCACCGGGGTTGCGGGAGAGCGACCACGAGATCTCGAGCCGATGACGCGCACGAGTCACGCCGACGTAGAACAGCCGCCGCTCCTCGGCGACCCCCTTGTCATCGGTCGCATAAGCAATCGGGACCGTGCCCTCCTGCATGCCGACGAGGAACACCGCGTCCCACTCCAGCCCCTTCGCCGCGTGGAGCGTCGTCAGGGTCACGCCCTCCGCGATCGGGGCGTGAGCGTGCTTCGCGCGGCGGTCGAGGTCGTCGACGAGCGCGGTCAGGTCGGCGCCGGGCTGTGCGGACTCGAGGTCAGCGGCCATCGACACCAGGGCGTGCAGCGACTCCCACCGGTCGCGCTGCGCACCCGCCGACGTCGGCGCGGTCTCGGTGTAGCCCATCGTCGCGAGCACCGCACGCACGTCAGAGACCAGACCCTCGTCGCCGACGTCACCGCCACGGGCCTGGCCGCGCAGCAGCGTGACCGCCTGCCTTACCTCGGCCCGGTCGAAGAACCGCTCGACGCCGCGCACGACGTACGGGAGGTTGCGTGCCGCAAGCGCCTCCTCGTACGCGCCGGACTGCGCGTTGGTGCGGAACAGGATCGCCATCTCGCGCAGCGGGGTGCCGCCCTCGCGGAGCTGGAGGATCTGCGCGGCGGTGGACTCGGCCTCGGCCACCTCGTCCGAATAAGGGGTGTACGTGACGGCGGGGCCGGGGTCGCGCTGCGCCTGGAGCACGACGCCCTCGCGCTGCCCACGGGCGAAGACGGCGTTGGCCGCGGCCACGACCTGAGGCGTCGAGCGGTAGTTGCGGACCAGCTCGATGCGTCGTGCGCCGGGGTGCGTCTTGGCGAAGTCGTTGAGGTGCTTGGGCGAGGCACCGGCGAACGAGTAGATCGTCTGGAGCGGGTCGCCGACCACGCAGATGTCGTCGCGCCCTCCGAGCCACTGCTCGAGGAGGGCCGCCTGGAGCGGGTTGACGTCCTGGTACTCGTCGACGACGAGCCACCGGTACTGGCGGCGGACCTCGGCCGAGACCCGCTCGTGCTCGGCGAGCATCGAGACGGTGCAGAGCAAGATGTCTTCCATGTCCATGCGTCCGCGGTCGCGCTTGACCTCCTCGTACGCGGCCATCACGTGCGCGACGGTCGCGTCGTCGACGGCGTCCAGACCGCGGTGCGCGTCGGGCGCGAGCCTCGGGTAGTCGTCGGGACGGACGTTGGAGACCTTGGCCCACTCGATCTCGGCCGCGAGATCGCGCAGCATCGCCGAGTCGGTCTGGACGCGGCACCGCTTGGCCGCCTCGGCGACCAGCGGGATCTTGGACGCGATCAGCTCCGGCAGCCGGTTGCCGTACAGCTTGGGCCAGAAGTAGCCGATCTGGCGCAGCGCCGCCGCGTGAAACGTGCGGGCCTGCACGCCCTCGGCGCCGAGCTGACGCAGCCGCCCGCGCATCTCGCCGGCGGCGCGCGCGGTGAAGGTCACCGCGAGGACCTCGGTCGGCTTGTAGACGCCGGTCGCCGTCCCGTACGCGATGCGGTGGGTGATCGCGCGCGTCTTGCCGGTGCCCGCGCCGGCGATCACGCAGACCGGGCCGCGCAGGGCGAGTGCGACCTCACGCTGCTCGGGGTCGAGGGCGTCGAGCAGGCTGTCGGCGGACGGCACGGGTCTCCTCGGAGATCGGGGTGGGTGGAGCGGCTCAGGATCCAGCGTAGTTGGAGTGGAGGACACGATCCTCGGCCCCGTTCACCCGTGTGGACGACGCCGCCGGTCGGCACGTCGCAGAATCGGGGAATCTCCCACCCCTCCGTACTGTTCCTCTGGGTGGGCGCGCCCCCGCTCACGACTGATCCCCGCCCGACAGAGGAGTCCCCCCGATGACCACTGGCAGCTTCACGATGTACTCGACGCCCTGGTGCGGATACTGCAAGCGCCTCAAGGGTCAGCTCGAACGCGAGGGCATCGCGTTCGACGAGGTCGACATCGAGCAGAACGAAGAGGCCGCATTCCTCGTCGAGCAGGCCAACGGCGGCAACCAGACGGTGCCGACGCTCGTGTTCGCCGACGGCAGCGCGCTCACCAACCCGTCGGTCGCGCAGGTCAAGGCGCAGCTCGAGGCCCTGAGCGTCTGACCTCTCCGTCAGCGCCACTCACCGTGGACGAGGCCGCCGTGCCAGCGCTCGATGAGCCAGCGCGAGATCGACAGCGTCCCCGGCAGGTCCAGCTCGCCTGACGCGGTCATCCGGGTGACCTCGTCGCGGCCGAACCAACGCGCGTCCGCGGTCTCCGTACCGTCGACGGCGATCCGCGTCGTACGGGCGCGGCCAAAGAAGCCGAGCATCAGGCTCGACGGGAACGGCCACGGCTGGCTGGCCGCGTACGAGACCTCGCCGACCTCGACCCCGGCCTCCTCCCACGTCTCGCGGCGCACCGCGTCTTCGAGCGACTCTCCCGGCTCGACGAACCCCGCGAGCGTGGAGAAGCGAGTGGCGGGCCAGTCGGGCCGGCGCCCGAGCAGCGCCCGGTCGGCGTCGTCGGTGATGAGCATGATGACGGCCGGGTCGGTACGAGGGAAGTGCTGCGCGCCGCACTCGGGGCAGCGCCGCACGTGCCCGCCCTCGACGACGTCGGTCGGGGATCCGCAGCGTGCGCACCGCGGGTGGGTCCGGTGCCACTGCGCGACGCCGACGGCGTGGACGGCAAGGCGTGCCTGCGCGAGCGGCAGCGACGTGGCCACCGCGCGCAGCGGCCGGCTCGGCTCGGGCACGCGGCGCACCATGACCGCGGCGTACTCAGTGCCGTCGACCGTGCCGAGATAGAGGCGGTCGCCGTCGGGCACGTCGGCAGGGCTGCGCCACACGAGCCCGTCCGCGTCGGCGGCCAGGTGCTCGCCTCCGACGACGAGCACCGGAGTCTTCGGGTCGGCCCAGAGCGCGTCCATGAACGCGTCGTCCACGCGCCGCTCGGAGTGCCGGTTGTAAGCGCCGTCGGCGAACGTGAATCCCTCAGTCACGGCGCCGAGCCTACGCCGCCACGCGCTCAACTCACGCTCGGGCGTACGAGCGCCTCCAGCGCCGCGCGATCAGGCAGGTCGTCGTGACGAACGGTGGTGCCGAGGCGTACGTAGTGGAACGCCGCCGTCACCCGCTCGAGGGCGATGCCGTGCTTCTCGGCCCACGCGAGCCGGTAGACGGCGAGCTGGAGCGGATCGGAGGTCGCGCGCCGGCTCGTCTTCCAGTCGACGACCTCGAACCCGTCGGGCGTGCGATAGACCGCGTCGATCCTGCCGTTGACGAGCTGGCCGCCGAGGCGCAGCGTGAACGGCTCCTCGATCGCGTACGGGACACGGTCGCCCATCGGCCCGGACTCGAAGGCACGGATGACCTCAGCGAGCTCGAGCTCATCCACGATGTCGGTCTCGTCGCGGCCTGGCAGCTCGTCATCGCCGATCAGGCTCTGCTGGGAGAAGTGCGCCTCGACCCAGGCGTGGAAGCGCGTGCCGAAGCGCGCGGACGGCGCCGGCGGGCGCGGGAGAGGCCGCGCGAGGCTGCGGGCGAACGCGGCCGGATCCTTGTCGAGCGCGATCAGCGACGTCGCCGACAGGTGGGGCGGCAGCGGGACCTCGACCGTCTCGGCGCGCTCGCGGCGGGCCTCGGCGAGGAGGCGTTCGATCTCTTCGTCGAGGACGTCGAAGCGCGCTGCGGCGGCGGGATCGAGGGTCTCGACAGGCTCGACCGACGGAGGGGCGGGGGTCTCGACAGGCTCGACCGACGGAAGACCGACAGGCTCGACCGGCGGACTCGCGGCGGCGAAGCGCCGTACGAGTGCCGCGGCCTCCCGGCGAAGCGCGAGCTCGTCGGCATCCGGCATGACCGGCCACGCCACGGCCTCGGAACGTCCGCGCAGGGGGTTGTCCGCGTCGTCCTCCGGCGCCGGGGTCCACAGCTCGGGCTCGCTCCCGCGGCCACGCAACCAGGTGGCGACGGTCTCGAGGAACGGGCTCGGGTCGGACGCGGCCTGCCGCGTACGGCTCCACCGGCTCGCGCTCGTGACCAGGAGCCGGCGCGCCCGGGTGAAGGCGACGTAGCCGAGGCGTACCTCCTCCATCTGCGCGTCGGCCCGCATCGCCGCCCGGAAGTCCTTGTCGCCGGCGCGGCTCAGCTCCTCGATCACCGGCAGCTCGGCTCCGTCGCCTCGCAGGTCGTGCGGCAGCGCGTGCGCGACGCTCGTCCACGCGGGGCGCGAGCGCGGCGAGGGGAACACGTCGGCGGTGAGGAACGGGACGAAGACCGCGTCCCACTCCAGGCCCTTTGCGGTGTGGACCGTGAGCAGCTTGACCGAGTGGGCGTCGGACGGGGAGGCGACCTCCAGCCCGTCGTTGAAGCGCTCCTCGGCGTCGAGATAGGCCAGCACCGCGGACAACGACGCCGACGGGTCGTTGGCCACGAAGTCGGCGACGACGTCCTGCAGCCGGGCGAGGTTGTCCTGTGCGACCTGGGCGGCCGACCCCGGGGTCGACGCCAGCTCGACGTCAATCCCGAGCGCGGTGACCACCTGCCGCAGGAGATCGGCGGGCGATCCGCTGGCCCGCCGGCGGAGGCGGCGCAGCAGGCGGGAGATCTCGGCGAAGCGCTCACGCGCTTCCTTGGAGTACGGGAGGCGCAGACGGTCGTCGTCCGGGCTGTCGACCGCATCGGCGAGCGACACCACCTCAGACGGGTCGGTGCCACGGACCGCGCGCTCGAGCTCGTCGGCGAGCGTCTCCGCCTCGACGTCGTGCACGCCGCCGACGAGCATGCGGGCGCGCCTGCCGAGCAGCGCGAGGTCGCGGGGCCCGATGCGCCAGCGCGGCCCGGTCAGCAGCCGGAGCAGCGCGGCGTTGGCGGTCTGGTCGGCGAGCACCCGCAGCGCCGAGACGACGTCAGACACCTCGGGCTGGCTCAGCAAACCGGCCAGCCCCACGACCTCGACGGGGACGCCGCGTCCGCGCAGCGAGGCGACGAGCGACGGGATCTCGGACCGCGTACGGACGAGCACCGCAATCTCGGACCACTGGGTCGGCTCGCCGTCACGGCCCTCGTGCGCGGCGACGACCTCGTCGACGAGCCAGCCGATCTCGTCGACGACGGTCTCGTGGACGGCGGCACGCACCGTGCCGCCCTCCGTCCCTTCGGCGGGCACGAGCGGGCGTACGACCTCGGTGACCTGGTAGTAGGGCGCGGCCACGCGGTTGGCGACGTCGAGGATCTCGGCGCGGCTGCGGCGGTTGACCCGCAGGTGGAACAGGCTCCCCTGAGCCGCCCGCTGCGGGTCGGCCGGGAAGTCCTCGAGGAACGCGGTGAGGTTGCTGGCCGCCGCCCCGCGCCAGCCGTAGATGCCCTGGCACGGATCGCCCACGGCGGTGACGCAGTGGCCGAGCCCCTCGCCGTCCTCGCCGGAGAACAGCCCCTGGAGCATGTCGCGCTGGGCGACGGACGTGTCCTGGTATTCGTCGAGGAGCACGACCGCGAAGCGCTCGCGCTGCGACCGCGACACCTCTGCGCACTCCACCGCGAGGCGCGCCCCGCGCTCCATCTGGTCAGAGAAGTCGACCACGCCTGCCTCGGCCTTGGCGTCGCGATAGCGCTCGACCAACGAGACCAGCTCGTCGCGGCGACGGGTCGTGGCGTCGAGGTCGTCGTGGAGCTTGAGCTTCTTGGTCTCGATGACCGCCCGCTCCACGTCGACGCGCAGCTCGGCGTCGCACGCCCGGACCTCGTCGGGGGTCACGAGGTGCTCGGCCATCTGGCCGTCGAGCCCGAGCACCTGGCCCACGAGGTCGGGCATCGAGGTGGTCGTGTGCGCGAGAGGGCCGGGGTACGAGGCGATCGCACGGAACGCCCGCTGAAACCGCGACGCGTCGGTGGTGATCCGCAGATCGGGCTCGAAGCCGAGCAGTAGACCGTACTCGGTGATGAGCGTCCCGGCGTATGCGTGATAGGTCGAGACGGTCGGCGTGCCGTAGCGCTCGAGCAGGTCGGGCACGCCCGCGTCACGCGCAAGGGTCTCGAGCGCCTGGCGGACGCGGTGCGCGAGCTCGGCGGCCGCCTTGTTGGTGAACGTCAGCCCCAGGACCGAGCCGGGGAGCACTCCCTCGTGGCCGACGAGCCACACGACGCGTGCCGCCATCACGGTCGTCTTGCCGGAGCCGGCACCGGCGATGATCGCGCTCGGCCGGTCGGTCGGGGCCTGGATCGCGGCCATCTGCTCGGCCGAGAACGGGATGTCGAGGATCTCGCGCAGGTGGTCGGCGTCGCGGATCAGCAGCGGCAGTGGTGCGGTCACGACGCCTCGCCCTCGCTCACGACCCCACAGGCCCGCACGCCCTGAGCGACCATGTCGAGGACCGAGGCGCCCTCGGCCTTCGCCGGGCACACCCGCGCGAACGAGCAGAACTGGCAGGCCTTGGGGCTCGGGGTCGCGACCCACTGCTCCGTACGGATCGTGCGCACGGCGTCGGAGAGTGCGCCGTACGCGAAGAACGGCTCCTCCTCGTCGGGACGGTCCTGCGGCTGGACCTTGGGACGGTCGGCGCGCTTGGCCGAGTCGGCGACGCGAAGCTGCACCAGCTCGGCGCCGCCGCTGCGAGCGCGCCGGCGGAGGATCTGCTCGACCGCGCCCTGCTCGACGGCGACCTGGTAGACGCCGAGCTGGGCGTGCTCGGCGATCTCGCCGCCCGTCGGCGCCCGCTTGCCGGTCTTGAAGTCGACGACGTGGACGAGCCCGGCGGCGTCGACCTCGACCCGGTCCATCGAGCCGCGCAGCGTCACCTCGTCGTCGCCGACGCCGAAGGTCACCGAGAACTCGTGCTCGGCGGCCAGCGGGCGGCGTACGCCGGCCGCCTCCTGCTCGGCGTGCCAGGTCGCGAACCGCCCGATCGCGACCCGCGCCTCCTCGCGCTCGCGCTGGGCGATCCACGGGGCGGCGTAGCCGAGCCGGTCCCAGACGGCGTCGAGCGACGCGTCGAGCCCGGCGGGATCGGCCGCCGCGCCGCTGCGGACGACGTCAGCGGCCAGCGCGTGCACGAGCAGGCCGAAGCCCTGCGCGGAGGAGCTGGCCGTCTCGCCCTTCGCCTCGTGGGTGAGGAACCACGACAACGGGCACGACACGACCCCGTCCAGCGCGCTGCCGGAGAGCGCGACGGGCTCGTCGACCGGGCGTACGGGCTCGGTCGACATGGACACCTCACGCAAGCCCCACCACTGGTCGGGGTCGGCCGCGACCGCCGCCTCGACGCCGCTCGTGCTCAGCCGCGCGAGCCGCAGCGCCGCGGCCTCGCGGACGGCCTCGTCGGGCGCGTACGTCGCGAGCTCGCGTAGCTCGGCGATCACGCCTCGCAGCGACATGCCGCGGCGCGGGCGGCGCTCCGGACGCATCGACCGGTGGGTCGCGTAGCGGGCGACGTCGGCGAGGAACGGCGAGGGCTGGTCGCCGTCCGGGTCGGCGCTCTCGACGGCGGTGACGATGAGCCGACGGCGGGCACGCGTCGCGGCGACGTAGAAGAGACGGCGCTCGTCGGCGATCAGCTCGGCCGTCGTGGGGGCGGCGCGCACGTCCGCGCGGGGAGCGGCGTAGGAGGGCGTGGCCCCGTAGGTCGCGTCGTACGTCGCGGCGTACGGCGCGGCCGCCTCGTACGAGGGCGCGGCGCCCGTGGCGGCCAGCCGCTCCGCCGCGAGCAGCGTGCCGCGGTGGCGGGCGTCAGGCCACGTGCCCTCCTGCACGCCGGCGACGACGACGAGGTCCCACTCGAGGCCCTTTGACCGGTGGGCGGTGAGCAGGCGCACCGCGGAGCCGCGCCGCCCCCGCTCAGCGAGGGTGTCGGCGGGGATCTCGTGGCGGGCGACCTCCTCGACGAACGCTGCCACGCGTTGCCGTCGCTGGCTCTCCTCGGCGCGGCTCGCCAGCGCGAACAGCGCGACGACGGTGTCGAGGTCACGGTGGGCCGAGAGCGCGTCGTCACCGCCCGCATCGACCGCGGCGACGAGCCTGCGCTCCCAGCCGGTGCCCTTCCACAGGGTCCAGAGGACGTGCTCCGGCGACACCTGCTCGCTCACCTGGCGCGCCGCCTCGGCGAGGAGCGACACCGCGCGATGGGCACGCCGCGCGATCTCGCCCGGACGACCTCCGCGACCCGACGGGTCGACGAGCGGGGCGAGGAGCAGCGGCTCCCTCGCCAGCGCGACCAGAAGCTCCGCGGACCCGCGGGGCACGCGACGCTCACCGGCCTCGTCGACTCCGTCGAGGCGACGCAGGCGCTGGCAGAGGACGCGCAGCTCAGCCCCGTCGAGGTCGCCGAGCGGACCGGTGAGGAAGCGCTCGACCTCGTCGGGATCAGGCGCGGCCCCCTCGGCCAGGGTGAGCGCCAGCTGTGTCGCGCCCAGGAGTGCGCCGACCGCCGGCTCCGTACGGAGCGGGACCTCGGCACCGGCGACCTCGACTGGCACGCCGGCCGCCGCGAGGGCCCGCTGCAGCCGCGGCATCGCCGTGCCCGAGCGGACCAGCACCGCCATCGCGTCCCAGTCGACCCCCTCCTCGAGGTGGGCGCGCCGCAGCATGAGCGCGATGTGGTCGGCCTCGGACGCGGGGTCGGAGAACGTCCGGACCCAGACCTCGTCGCCGTCCGTCTCCGCGGCCGGCTCGGGCTCGCGGAACCCGCGGGCCCGCACGGCGAGCGGGCCGAGCGGGATGCGCCCGGCGACCTCGCGCGACGCCGCGAGGATCTGCGGGCCGAAGCGCCGCGTGCTGCGCAGCGAGGCCACCGGGGCGGGCGTGCCGTTGCGGGTCGGGAACTGCTCGGGGAACCCGAGGATGCCCGTGACGTCGGCGCCGCGGAAGGCATAGATCGCCTGGTCGGGATCGCCGACCACGACCAGGTCGCCCCCGTCGCCCGCGAGGCCGCGCAGCAGGGCGACCTGGGCAGGGTCGGTGTCCTGGAACTCGTCGACGATCACGAACCGGAACCGGTCGCGGAGCGCCGGCTGGTGCTCCGGATCGGCGACGATGATGCCGGCGCGGTGCACGAGCTCGGCGTAGTCGATGAAGTTCTGGGCGTCGAGGACGTCGAGGTATTCCTCGAAGAAGTGCGCCGCCGCCTGCCAGTCCGTACGACCGGCCGCTGCGCCCGCGGCGGCGAGGTCGACCGGGTCGAGCCCGAGCGCCCGGGTGCGCGCCATCAGCTGCTCGAGCTCGGCGGAGAAGCCCCTCGTCCGCAGGGCTGGCGCGAGGCGCGTCGGCCACGAGATCGTACGGTCGTCCAGCCCGCCGAGGACGAGCTCGCGGATGCGCGTGTCGGACTCCGACGCGGACAGGAGCTGGAGCGGCTCGGAGTAGCTCTTGGGGTCCTGGAACTCGCGCACGAGCCCGTAGCAGAACGAGTGGAACGTGGTCGCGAGCGGCGCGGCCACCGTACGGTCGAGCCGCGCGGCGACACGGTGGCGCAGCTCCTCGGCGGCCTTGCGGCTGAACGTGAGCACGAGCACCTGCTCGGGGGCAAGGCCGTGGCGCTCGATGCGGTCGACCACGGTCTCGACGAGCGTCGTCGTCTTGCCGGTGCCGGGGCCGGCAAGCACGAGCAACGGGCCTCCCGGGTGGTCGACGACCGCCTGCTGGTGCGGGTCGAGCGCGGGTGCGGGAGCACGCTCGGCGGGCGGTGGCACCGGCACGTACACCGGGGTCCGGGGGCGGTCCGTCATGGGACTATTCGATCAGAGCCGACCGACACTTCTCGGGATCTCGTACGCCGCGGCGCGCATGTCGACGCGGACCTGCTCGTCGAGGCGGCTGCGCAGCGGCGTGCCCTCCTCGAGGTAGTGCTGGCGCGCCCGTGCACGCATCGGCTCGGCCATCGTCCCGTCTGCGCGGATCACCCGCCACCACGGCACCGCCGCGCCGTACGTCGCCATCACCTTGCCGACCTGCCGAGGGCCGCCGCGCTCCAGGGCCGCCGCCACCTGCCCGTACGAGACCGCGTGCCCCGGCGGAACCTGCTCGGCGATCCGCAGGACCGCCTCCGCGTACGCCTCCTGGTCGTACGGCTCCGCCTCCGGCTGCTCGCCCCCGTACCGCGCTGCCTCGCCCACGCGCCCACCCTCCCACGCAGTCCGTTCGCTGGGGCACCCCAGCGAACGCGCACCGACCCCACCGCGCACACTCGGGTCGGTGCGGGTTCGTTCGGGTACCCCAACCGCGGGCGCTGCCGGCTTGCGGCCCGACCGTCACGCGCCGAGATAACGCCGCCGTGACCACGTCATCTCCTCCAGCAGATGGCGTGCCGTCGCCTCCACCGGCGGGTGCACCTGCGACCAGACCAGCCGCGTCATCCCCCATCGCTGGCGACGGACCGCCGACTCGCGGGCGCGCTCGTCCATCACGACCTGCTCCGGCGACTTCTTCGGGTCGAATCCGCGCCCGTACTTCACTTTGCCGTCGAACTCCACGACGTGCCGGAACTCCTCCCAAGCGAAGTCGACCCGGCCGATCAGCCTGCCGCTCGGGTCGAACACCTCGACCTGCGACTCCGGCATGGGGAGCTTGAAGAGGTGGCAGAGCCAGCGGGTCAACGACTCCCCTGGCGACTCGGCCTTGGCGTCGGCGAGCGCGAGCGCAGTCCGTACGGCCGGGGAGCCCTTGACGTGAGCGAAGTGCTCGCCGACCCGCAGCAGCTCGTCCATGTCGGTCTTGCCGCTGTGCAGGGCTGCATCGATGACCACGAGAGCGCTGGCCGGCCCGCCGCACGTTCCGACCTCCCAGACGGCCCACGACAGAGCGCTGACGGTTCGTCCGCCGATCTCGACGAGCTCGCGTGCCTCGACCGTCTCGTGGTGACGGGCGCTCGACGTCTTGCGACCGGACTGTCCGTCGAGACGGGCGACGTCGGCGAGCCGCACGTCATAGTCGACGAGCGGGAGGCCGTGCTCGAGTGCGGCCGAACGATGCGAGAGCGCGGCGCGTCCCGGGTTGAGATCGGCCTCGACCCGTGCGCGTACGAGGGAGCGTTGCTCGAGGCTCAGCTTGAGGTACGTGTCAGCGAACGCGTACCCGCTGCGGCGCAGGTGGATCAGCTCCCGATCCTCGACCGCTCTGCTGAGCGCGCGCCCGCCGACCCCGACGCTCTTCGCATCGGCGGTGGTGAAGCCTCCGCCGCGCGCTTCCGCCACGATTCGCAGGTCATCCATGCCGGTGAACTCTGGCCTGTCTTCACGGGTGGCCGGAAGGGCATGGATCCGCGCCTGTGGACAACGAACTTCGTGCGCCGGGTGGGGTACCCCAGCGAAAGCGCACCGACCCGACTGCGCACAGTGGGGGCAGTGCAGCTTCGCTGGGGTACCCCAGCGAACGCGCGGACAGCGTCAGTACGAGGGCTGCGAGGGGTCGATCTGGTTCACCCAGGCAACGACGCCACCACCGACGTGGACGGCGTCCTCGAGGCCCGCGCCCTTGAGGATCGCAAGCACCTCGGCCGAGCGGGCGCCCGACTTGCACTGGAGGACGACCTGCTTGTCCTGCGGCAGCTGCTCGAGCGCGTTGCCGGCAAGGAACTCGCCCTTCGGGATGAGCACCGAGCCCGGGATCTTGTTGATCTCGTACTCGTTCGGCTCACGCACGTCGACGAGCACGAAGTCGCGCGTCCCCTCCTCGCGCTCCTTCAGCCAGCCCGCGAGCGTCGTGACGGAGATCGTCGAGTCGGCGGCGGCGTCGGCAGCATCGTCCGACAGCACGCCGCAGAACGCCTCGTAGTCCTCCAGCAGCGCCGTCGGCGGCTCGCCGTTCGGGTCGCGGCGGATCTTGAGCTCGGTCCAGCGCATCTCGAGCGCGTCGAACACGAGCAGCCGGCCGATCAGCGGGTCGCCGATGCCGGTGATCAGCTTGATGGCCTCGTTGACCATGACCGACCCGATCGACGCGCACAGCACGCCCAGCACGCCGCCCTCGGCGCACGACGGGACCATGCCCGGCGGCGGGGGCTCGGGGTAGAGGTCGCGGTACTGCGGCCCCTCCTGCGCCCAGAACACCGACACCTGGCCCTCGAACCTGTAGATCGAGCCCCACACGTACGGCTTGCCGAGGATCACGGCCGCGTCGTTGACGAGGTAGCGCGTCGCGAAGTTGTCGGTGCCGTCGAGGATCAGGTCGTAGTCGGCGAAGATGTCCAGCACGTTGTCGACGTCGAGACGCTCCTCGTGGAGGATCACGTGGACGTACGGGTTGATCTCGGCGACGGACTCCTTGGCCGACAGCGCCTTGGACTTGCCAATGTCGCTCTGACCGTGGATCACCTGGCGCTGCAGGTTGGACTCGTCGACGGTGTCGAAGTCGATGATGCCGAGCGTTCCGACACCCGCCGCCGCGAGATAGAGCAGCGCGGGGCTGCCGAGGCCGCCGGCGCCGATCACGAGGACCTTCGCGTTCTTCAGGCGCTTCTGGCCGGCCATCCCGACGTCGGGGATGATCAGGTGTCGGCTGTAGCGGCGAACCTCGTCGACGGTCAGCTCGTCAGCGGGCTCGACCAGGGGTGCTAGTGACACGACGTCTCCTCGGTCGGGTGCAGTGCAGTCAGTACGGCGCGTGTGCCCCGTACGGATCGTCAACACCGTGCGGTGACGCGGTGTTCCCGCGGGGCACTGCCGCCTCCACCCATGATGCCTGGCGCGTCCCGAGGAGCGGACACCCGTCTTGCTCTGCGGACCGCGTCTGTCCGGTACGGCCGGAACCGGACGCCTCGACGCGCCCCCCGTACCGGCGAGTAGGACCGGGATACCATCAGGACGTGACCGACACCACGACATCTCGTCCCCGGGGCGGCCGTCTTCCCCGAAGCGCCCGCCGAGCCCAGCTGCTGGAGGCGGCGCGCGAGATCTTCGTCGACAACGGCTACCACGCGGCGGCCATGGACGACATCGCCGAGCGTGCGGGCGTGAGCAAGCCGGTCCTCTACCAGCACTTCCCGGGCAAGCTCGAGCTCTACCTCGCGCTGCTCGACTCGGCCTGCGACACGGTTGTCGACGCCGTCCGCGACGCCCTGGCCTCCACCGAGGACAACAAGGCGCGTGTCGAGGCGACCATCGACGTGTTCTACAGCTACGTCGCGAGCGATCAGGCCGCGTTCCGTCTCGTGTTCGAGTCCGACATCACCAATGAGCCCGAGGTACGCCGGCGCGTCGACCGCGTCAACACCGAGACGGCGTCGGCGGTGGCGGCCGTGATCCACGACGACACCGGCCTTCCCGAGGTCGCCGCCGAGCTGCTCGCGGTCAGCCTCGTCGGCATGGCGCACGTCGGAGCGCGCTACTGGCTCGACCAGGGCTCGGCGCTGTCCAAGGACGAGGCGGTCGGCATGGTCAGCGCCCTGTCGTGGCGCGGGATCGGCGGCTTCCCCCGTACGGACGAGCCTGACGCCGACTGACGCCCCGTACGCGCGCAGCGAACGCGCGTGATCACCCGGCGCGACCCGAGATAGCGTGAACCTGCGCCTCCAGCCCCGGAGTGCGCACCGTGACACAGAAGAGAGGCACGACGTGGAGGTACGGATCGGCGTCCAGCACAGCCCGCGCGAGCTGTCGCTGGAGACCAAGGAGAGCCAGGACGCGGTCCTGCAGGCCTTCAAGGACGCAGGCACCGGGGATGGTCTCCTGGCGCTGTCCGACGACCGCGGCCGCAGCGTCGTGGTGCCGGTGGAAAAGGTGCTCTACCTCGAGTTCTCGGGCGACGGCGCCCGCCGGGTCGGGTTCGGCGAGTCCTAGGACTCGACCAGCGGAGGGGCCGGGCTCAGGACTGCAGTCCGAGCTCGGCCATCCGCGCTGCGTGGTTCTCGGTCATCCGCGCGAACATCCGCCCGATCGCGGCCAGGTCCATCCCCGTCGCCCGATCGACACCACCAACGAACACCGCGGTGAGTCCGTCGTGCTCCGCGGCCACGAGCTGCGCCTGGCTCAGCGCCTCGCCCATCAGCCGCCGGCCCCACAGCGCGAGCCGACCCGCGACGCGCGGATCCTCCTCGATCGCCTCGCGCACCCGCGTCACCACGAACGCGGAATCCCCCGTCCCCGCCAGGCTGTCGAGCACGAGCGCCCGGGTGTCGACGTCGAGGTACGCCGCGATCTCGCGGTAGAAGTCGGCGGCCAGGCCGTCGCCCACGTACGCCTTCACGAGACCCTCGAGCCAGTCCGCCGGCGCGGTCTTGACGTGGAAGCGGGTGAAGCTCTCCTCGAACGGGGCCATCGCCTCGTACGGGTCGATCCCGAGCGACTCCAGCCGGTCGCGCAGCCCCAGGAAGTGGGAGAACTCGATGTTCGCCATCTGCGCGAGCTCGGCCGTGTCCCGCAGGGACGGTGCGAGCTTGGCGTCCTCGGCGAGCCGCTCGAAGGCCGACAGCTCGCCGTACGCGATGACGCCGAGCAGCTCGATGACGCCTTCGCGGTAGAGCGGGTCGCCGTCGAGCAGCGGCGTGCGTGCAGCGGCGTCAGGGTCAGAGGAGCTCGTCGAATCGGCCATGACGGCAGCCTAGCCACCTGCGTCCGGGGCGAGCCTGCCCGTCCGGTCAGGGCAAGGGGATAGACTGGTAGTGCCCAGGCGTGGATCAACCACCACAATGCAGTCGCCGGGCCGCGCGGTCGCGTGCATGCGCCGTCCCGATGCCGGGTCCGGCGCCGCGTACGACCACAGGAGACCAGGCCGCCAAAGACGCGCGGCACGTTCGACAAAGAAAACGAGTAGACCCCTGACCACGTTCAAAGACCTGGGCGTTCTCCCAGAGATCGTCGAAGCCCTGGAGACCCAGGGCATCATCGATGCATTCCCGATCCAGGAGATGACTCTCCCCATCGCGTTGCTCGGCAACGACCTGATCGGACAGGCCCGTACCGGTACGGGCAAGACGCTGGCCTTCGCCATCCCCGTCGTGCAGCGCGCGATCGCCCCGCACGACCCCGAGTTCGAGATGCTGTCGGCGCCCGGCAAGCCGCAGGCGCTGATGATCGCCCCGACCCGCGAGCTCGCGCTCCAGGTGTCGGCCGACGTCTCTGCCGCCTCCGCCAAGCGCGGCACGCGCGTGCTCACCGTCTACGGCGGTGTCCCGTACGAGCCGCAGCTCGAGGCGCTCGAGAACGGTGTCGAGCTTGTCATCGGCACCCCGGGTCGCCTGCTCGACCTGGCCAAGCGCAAGGCGCTCGACCTCTCCCACGTGAAGGCGCTCGTCCTCGACGAGGCCGACGAGATGCTCGACCTCGGGTTCCTGCCCGACGTCGAGGCGCTGATCTCGCGCACGCCGGAGCTGCGCCAGACCATGCTCTTCTCGGCGACGATGCCGGGCGCGATCGTCGCGCTCGCGCGTACGCACATGCGGCACCCGGTCAACATCCGCGCGGAGTCCAGCACGGACTCGGCGATGGTGCCGGCCACCGCGCAGTTCGTCTACCAGGCCCACGACCTCGACAAGCCCGAGATCGTCGCCCGCGTCATGCAGGCCGACGACTTCGGTCGCGCGGTCGTGTTCACGCGGACGAAGCGCGCGGCGCAGCGCCTCGCCGACGACCTGGTCGAGCGTGGCTTCAACGCCGCACCGTTGCACGGTGACATGGCGCAGGTGGCGCGCGAGAAGGCGATGGCGAAGTTCCGCGAGGGCAAGATCGACGCGCTGGTCGCGACCGACGTCGCCGCCCGCGGCATCGACGTCGCCGACGTCACGCACGTCATCAACTTCAGCTGCCCGGAGGACTCCAACACCTACGTCCACCGCATCGGACGGACGGGGCGCGCCGGCAAGAGCGGCAACGCGATCACGCTGGTCGACTGGGCCGACGTGGCACGCTGGAAGACGATCAACCGCGACCTCGGGCTGCCCTTCGACGAGCCGGTCGAGACGTACTCGACGTCGGAGCACGTCTTCCACGACCTCGGCATCTCCGCCGACGTGACGGGCCGCCTCAAGCCTCCGGCTCCGGTCGCGCCCAAGGCCGACCGTCCGGCCCGCGGCGAGCGGACCGACCGCGACGGCGAGCGTCCTGCACGCACGCGTCGCAACCGCAGCCGCACCCGCGGCGGCAAGCCGGTCGATGAGACCGCGGATGCCTCGGGTGGCGAGTCGTCCGGTGCGGCCGCACCGGCTGCTGCCACTGCCGATGCCGGTGCTCCTCCAGAGTCCGGCGAGGAGCGTTCGGACGCCCCGCGTCGTCGTCGCCGGCGTCGTCGTCCCTCGAGCGGGAGCTCCGCCGACGGCGCAGCACCCGTGGCGGCTGACGGGGGCGAGTGACCCCACTCCCACGCACGGATCGGTGCCTCAGCGTCCACAGGTCGATCACCTGTGGACGCTGAGGCACCGCCGTTTCTGAGGCCCGACGCACGTCAGGCGACGACGACCACCGTCGTGCCGACCGGCGCGAACTCCCACAGCGCGATCGCGTCCTTGCGCCACTGGCGCACGCATCCGGACGAGAGCGGCTTGCCGAGCTGGGAGCGCGTCTGGAGCGCCTTCCCGTCCTCGTCGACCGGGATCGTGTGGAAGCCGATGGGCGCGTTGTCGCCGCGCGTGAACCGGACGAAGTAGTCCATGGTGCTGCCGAAGTCGTACGACGTCGCGTGGCGTGAGCGCGAGTAGACCTCGTACGAGCCGGGGTCGAGGTTGTCGTGCTTGCTCCCGGAGACGGCGTACGTCCGGGCGACGCGCTCGCTGGCCTTGACCAGCCACACCCTCTGCTCGCTCATCGAGAACACGATGCGTCGACCCTCACCGGACTTCGCCGGCACCGCAGGCACTGCCGGCGGCGCCGCGGCCGCGGTCGCCACGGGCTCGGGGCTGGGTGCAGGCGTCGGGACCGCGGGACGGTCGGCGCTGCGCGACGCAGGCGGATCGACCGGCGTCTCGACAGCCGGCGGCACCTCGGGCGTGTAGGCGGAGACGCCTGCGGCGAACGGGATCTCGCCCGCGAGCGGCGCCGCCGCAGTCCCGCCGGTCGCGCCGACCGGGAGCAGGGGCAGCGCGTCGTCGTAGAACGCGACCGCGCTCGCACCGAGGCCTGCGACCACGAACGCGGCGCTCCACAGCCGCCAGGTCCGGCGGCGGGCACGCTGCGCACTGTGTCGTCCCCCCGAATTCCCAGGACGGTCACCGCGCGTGGTCACGCGGTCAGCGTACGGGGTTTGGAGGTCGTGAAGAAGGGCGGGTCTCGGAGGCCCAACAGACGACTCGCGGGTGCGCTCGTAGGGTCAGGATGCGAGGAGGGCGTCGGCCACGTCGCGGTAGGCCTGCGCCCCTCGATGGCTGGCCGCCGTCCGCAGGATCGACTGCCCGTACGCGGGTGCCTCGGCGAAGCGCACCGTCCTCGGGATCGCGGGTTCGACGACGTCCAGCCCGTACGACGACGTGATCGCCTCGAGCACGGCACGCGCGTGCTTCGTACGCCCGTCGTAGGCCGTTGGAAGCACACCGAGGATGCGCAGGCCCGGGTTCGTGTAGGTCCGTACGTCGTGCACCGTGTCGAGGAGCTGGCCCACACCGCGGTGCGCAAGCGTCTCGCACTGCAGCGGGATCAGCAGGTCCGTCGCCGCCGTGAGCGCCGCCGCGGTCAGCACGCCGAGCGAGGGCGGGCAGTCGAGGATGATCCAGTCGTAGTCGCCGGCCACGCTCTCCAGCGCGACACGCAGCCGTTGCTCCCGTCCCGTGCGGGTCGCGAGCGTCTCCTCTGCCTGGGCGAGCTCGATCGTCGACGGGAGGAGGTGCACGGCCTCGTCCGTCACGACGATGACGTCGCTCGGCTCCTTCTCGCCGAGCAGCACCTCGCGTACGGACAGGTCGAGCTCCTCGGGATCGACACCGAGGGAGAACGTGAGGCTCGCCTGCGGGTCGAGGTCGACCAGCAGCACGTGCTTGCCCCGCTGGGCGAGGGCTGCACCCAGGGACGCGACCGTCGTGGTCTTGGCGACGCCGCCCTTCTGGTTAGCCACCGCCAGGACCCGCGCGCCGCTCGGTGTGTCCGCGGTGTGAGGTGTCACGTCGGCCATTCTTCATGATCTGCAAGGATCTGCCCATGTCTCTCGCCTTGGTGACCGGCGCCACATCCGGCATCGGCCTGGCTTTCGCCCGCACGCTCGCCGCGCGCGGCGACGACGTCGTGCTCGTGGCCCGCGACGAGGGCCGTCTCGACGCCCTCGCGACCGAGCTGCGCGCAACCGGCCGTACGGTCCACGTCGTGCCTGCCGACCTCTCGACACGCGACGGCGTCGCACGCGTCGCCGATGCCGTCCGCGAGCACCGGATCGACCTGCTCGTCAACAACGCGGGATCGTCGATCGGCAAGTTCTTCGGCGACACCGACGTCGCCGCCGAGGACGCGCAGCTCGACCTGATGGTCAAGGCTCCGATGGACCTCATGGCCGCGGCGCTCGACGTCATGCGCCCGCGCCGGTCGGGCCAGATCCTCAACGTCGCGAGCGTCGCCGCGTTCACCCCGCGCGGCACCTACTCGGCCCACAAGGCCTGGATCGTCAACCTGAGCCAGTGGATGAACATCCAGTTCGCCGCAGAGGGCGTCGTCACGACCGCGCTGTGCCCGGGCTTCGTCCGTACGGAGTTCCACCAGCGGATGGGCGTCGACCCGAGCGACGTGCCGCGGTGGATGTGGACGAGCACCGACCAGCAGGTCCGCGGCGCGCTGCGCGACCTCGACAACGGCAAGCCGATCTCGGTGCCCACGGCGCGCTACAAGGTCCTGGCAACGATCGCCCGCTACGCCCCGGCGGGGTTGGTCGCCGCGGTCGCCAAGCGAGGCCGGAAGGTGTCCGAATGACCTCCTCACCCGACCCCGAGGCGTTCGGAGCCCTGACGCCGCGGGCGGTCACGACCGCGCGCGGGACGTTCGCGGCGCTCGACGCCCCCGTCCCCGCTGGCACCTCGCGTCGGGGCCACGTGCTGCTCGTGCCCGGGTTCACCGGCAGCAAGGAAGACTTCGCGTTCGTCCTGCCGCTGCTCGCGCAGGCCGGCTGGCACGCGACCTCGTACGACCAGCGGGGCCAGTACGAGACACCCGGCAAACCCGACGACGACTACACCGTACGAGGCTTCGCCGCGGACGCGCTCGCGATCCAGGAGGCGCTCGCCCCGTACGGCGCCTCGCACCTCGTCGGTCATTCCTTCGGCGGGCTGGTCGCGCAGCACGCGGTGCTCGACGACACCTCGGCCTGGCGGAGCCTCGCGCTGCTGTGCTCGGGGCCCGCGGGCTTCGGCGACGCCGGGGTGCGGGCGCGCACGGACGACCCGGACGCGGCGGTGCGGATGCTGCGCGCCTTCGTGGCAGCCGTGCCGGTCGTGGGTCTCGAGGTCGTCTTCGCGCAGCGGAACGCCGCCATCGACGCACCGCCGCAGCTCAAGGCCTTCGTGAAGCGACGGTTCCTCGCCAGCGTCCCCGAGTCGCTCACGGCGATCGCCACGCACCTGCTCGACACCCCGGACCAGGTCGGGGCGCTCGCGGCGAGCGGCGTGCCGGTCGCGCTCGCACGCGGCAGCGCCGATGACGCGTGGCCGTACGCGGTGCAGGACGAGATGGCCGAGCGGCTCGGCACGGAGGTCGTGGTCATCGAAGGCGCGGGCCACTCCCCCGCCGTCGATCAGCCGGCGGCGACGGTCGACTTCCTGCTGCGCGCGTGGGAGCGGGCCGAACGCTGAGAACGCCGCACGGCCGACTAGCGACGGCCATGTCGACCCCCGCCTTACGACACCGCTCGCGTCTCGCCCTGTCCGCACTCGCCGTCGCCCTCGGGCTGACGCTCTCGGCGTGCGGAGGTGGCGCCGTGAAGGCGTCGGACGTGGAGAAGGAGGCCGAGAAGGCGCTCGGCGCGCAGGTGGGTGTGACTCCCGAGATCACCTGCCCCGACGACCTCGAGGCAACGAAGGGCGCGACGCTGCGGTGCGAGCTGCGGGTGTCAGGTGACAACACCGTCTACGGGGTCACCGTCACCGCCGAGTCCGTCGAGGGTTCGACGGTCGGCATGGGCTTCAAGGTCGACGAGCAGCCGGCGTCCTAGTCACCCGGTGGCACCGGTACGCCGAGCCGGTGGCGTGGCCCACCCCCATCGGCCACGCCACCGGGGCTTGAGAGGCGGTCAGGAGGCCTCGACGATGGCGGCGACGGGGCCGCCCCCGTCCGGCCCCTGGTGAGCCGCCGACACCGACACGAACACCGCCGGGTCACCAGTGACCGCAGCGGTCACGCCGCCCACGGCCGCCTTGATCTGGCGGTGCCAGTGCACGTCGGAGTCGTCGAGCATCGCGTTGCGGCGCCCGCGGACCATGCCGTCCTGGCTGGCCTCGCACTTGAGGAACACGTTGACCAGCTTGCCGTCCAGGTCGCTGGTACGCGGACGCTCGGGCAGGTCGAGGCCGGCTGAGCGGATCGCGTCCCAGATGCCGTCGGCGTCGAGCGCGTCGTCCATGACACCGTGACCGATGCGGTAGCGGCCGCCGATGCCGCGGACGTTGCCGACCACGACGACCTGCGCACGGTCCAGCTCGACGCCCGAGGAGCAGGACGCGACCGACGAGTACAGCGAGCGGTCGTGCATCACGTCGGCGTCGGTCGGCATCTCGATCTCGCCGAGCGCGACGGCGATGCCGAGCGCGGTGGTGCCGTTGGACAGGTCCATCGACGCGAGGGTGTCCTCGGTCCACACAGACTTGCCGCGCGACTTGGCATCGCGGATCGTGTCGATCGTGAGCAGCGGTGTCTTGGTCTGGACGTAGTGGACGTCCGCAGGATCGGTGATGCCCGCGCGCTCCATCGCGACCTTGACGGCCTCCGCGACCTTCTCGATCATCGGCGTATGCCCGATGTCCTCGGGCAGCAGCACGTCGCTCATCGCGAAGCCGACGCTCAGGCGCGGCTCGTCGGTGGGCTCGACGGCGTCGTCGGGCAGCGTCGCGAAGATCGTCGCGTGAGGGCTGATGACCCCGTCGGTGCCGCCCGACCAGACGATCGGGACCTGCTTGACATCCTCCGGCGAGCGCGTCCCCTGGGCGACGAGCACCTCGCGGAACGCGCGGTCGGCGATGATGCGCGTGTAGTCGTTGACGCCGCCGTTGCCCTCGGTCTTGCCGATGATCGCGATGACGCGGTCTGCCTCCAGCACGCCGTCGGCGATGAGCTTCTCGAGCTCGCTGGCGTCGGCGACGGAGTGGATCGGGACCTTGCGTACTTCGATCGCTGCTGGCATGAGCATCCTCTCGGGTGGGGGTGAACGGTGGGCGTGGACGTAGGTCAGGCGGGGAGGCGGTCGGTCGGGACGGAGTCGGGGCTGACACGCGTGCCCGTACGACCTGCGACCGCGTCGTCGATGTGCGGGAGCGACGTGATCACGCCCGTACGGCCGGTGTGGGCGGCGAACCGGGTGATCGCCTCGACCTTCGGGCCCATCGACCCCGCTCCGAAGGCGCCGGCCTGCGCGAGCCGGCGGATTTCGGAGACCCCGACAGCGCCCAGCGGCTCGGCCTGCGGTGTCCCGAAGCCGACGACCGCGGCATCGACGTCGGTCGCGATCACGAGCAGGTCGGCGCCGACCTGATCAGCCAGCAGGGCGGCGGTGAGGTCCTTGTCGATCACGGCCTCCACCCCGACGTACGACGTGCCTTCGCGCACCGTCGGGATGCCGCCACCGCCTGCGCACACGACGACGGAGCCGTTGTCGAGGAGCGTCTGGACGGTCTCGACCTCGGGGATCTCGCGCGGCTCCGGCGATGCGACGACACGGCGCCAGCCCCGCTGCGGGACCTCGACCCAGTGCTGTCCGTGGCCGCGCATCGCCGCTGCCTCCTCGGCGGTGGCGTACCGGCCGATCGGCTTGGTGGGGACGAGGAACCCCGGGTCGTCGCGGTCGACGATCGTCCGAGTCACGAGCGCCGCCGTACGGGACGGGTGTCCGCGCCGTGCGAGCTCGTCGTCGAGCGCGTCGAGGATCAGGCGGCCGATCGTGGCCTGCGTCTGCGCGACGCACCAGTCGAGCGGGACCGGCGGAACGACGTCGGCGGCGATCTCGTTCTTGAGCAGCAGGTTGCCGACCTGCGGGCCGTTGCCGTGGGTGAGGACGATCTGGTGTCCGGCCTCGACGAGGTCGGCGACGCTGCGCATCGCGGACTGGATCGCCGCCCGCTGATCCTCAGGGCGCGCAGAGCCGTCCGCTGAGGTCATGGCGTTGCCGCCGAGGGCGATGACGAGGCGCATGCGACGAATCTAGGTGCCTCCGCGCACGGTGGGCATTGGCGAACTTCGCCAAGGAAGTGCCGTTGGCTAGTGAGGTGTTGCCTATCGGCGGCGGGCGGTGCCGCGCGTGCCCGTGCGGCGCACAGCGCGGTGAGGAAGGTCCCACCGTGACGACGAGAGCGGGACCGTGCTCACCACCGGTCAGGCCCGCCCTCTACCCTGTGCGCATGCGTCTCCGTCCCGCCGTCGCGCTGGTGTCCGCCGCGCTGGTGCTGCTCACCGCGTGCGGTCACGCACCGATGCCCCAGAAGTCGGTCGAGGAGAAGGCATCGGAAGCAATGGGCAAGCAGATCGGTCTCGCGCCGATCGTGGACTGCCCGGGCGATCTCGAGTCCCGCGAGGGGGCCACGATGGAGTGCGAGCTCTCCGACCCCAACGGCAGCGACAAGAAGTTCACCATGACCGTACGTGTGCTGAGCCTGAAGAACGGCGTCGCGAAGCTCGACTTCGCTCTCGACGAGGGCTGACAGGCCTTCGGCGACCTCCGCTCCCCGGCTCAGTCGGGTCGGCCACCTGCGGCGAGGCCGACGCCCAGGCCGACCATGATCGAGCCGCCCGCACCGCGAAGGCGTCGCATTCGATGCGGTGACTGGGCGAACCAGTCGCGTGCTGCTCCGGCGCCGAGCGCCCAGAGGCTGTCGAGGCACAGCGCGATCGCGACGAACACCGCGCCGAGGATCAGCATCTGGAGCGGCACCGCCCCGAGCTCGCGGGCGACGAACTGTGGGAGGACGGCGACGAGGAAGACGATCGTCTTGGGGTTGGTGACACCCACGACGAACCCTTCGCGCAAGACTCGCGACGTCCGCGTCACCGTCGGCTCGGCCTCGACGGCGTCCTCACCGGCGCGGCGGTGGCGGATCGCCTGGATGCCGAGATAGACGATGTACGCGGCGCCGACCCACTTCACGACGGTGAAGGCCGCGACCGACTGCGCGACCAGCGCACCGAGCCCGGCCGCGACCGCGACGATCTGGATGGCGGCGCCGACCGCGTTGCCCACCACATTGACGAGCGCGGCACGCCGGCCGAGCACCATCGCCCGGCTGATCGTGAAGAGCACGCTCGGGCCCGGGATCATGATGAGCAGAGTCGAGGCGACCGCGAAGGCGACGACGTCGTGCGCATGGATCATTCCGGGATCGTACGCCGCCAGGCGCGCATCTGGTCGACCCGCGGACGGGAGAAGCCGACCCGGGGGCGGGAGAAACCGACCCGGGGGCGGGAGAAACCGACCCGGGGGTCAGGAAGGGGCGGGCGTCAGCTCGCGGGTCAGGGTCGCGCGCACGTCGTACGGGGCGCGGCCCAGCAGCGCCCGGAGGGGCACCCCGCCGGTCGGGAGCCCGTACGCGTCGTAGAACGCGAACATCGCCAGCAGCCAGTCCCGCTCTCGCGAATCCATCCCCGCGCCCGGTCCGGTCGCCCACCTCCCAGGATCGAGCCGCTCCGCCGGCACCGGCACGCCCAGCACCTCCGACGCGACGACGGCGACGTCGGCCAGCGTCACGAGCGCCGGTCCCCCGAGCTCGTACGTCGCACCGACGTGGCCGTCCTCGGTCAGGACCACGGCAGCGGCCTCGCCCAGGTCGGCGAGGTCCACGAGCCCGAAGGGGGTGTCGACCGCGTACGGCACGCGGACCGCCGGCTCCTCCCCTCCCAACCCGGGCAAGAGGTTCTGGACATACGCGCATGGCTGCAGGACCGTCCACGCGAGCCCGCTGCGGCGTACGAGGTCCTCCGTCGCTGCCTTGGCGAGGTGGTGCGGCATCTCAGGCGCGTAGGGCCAGGCGACGGAGTGGTATGCGACGCGCGGCACGCCGGCGGCGCGCAGCGCCTCCAGCCAGCCCCCGACGAGCGCGGGCTCGTCGGGATGGAGGTTGGGGGCGATCAGGTAAGCCGACGCGCAGCCGTCGAACGCGGCGACCGGGTCGGCGAGGGCACGGCGCCCCAGGGGGCGGACCGGTACGCCGCAGGACGCGAGCGCCTGCGCGACGTGCGTGCCGGTCTTGCCCGAGGCACCGACGACGGCGGCGGGTTTCGGCACGCTCGACCGGCCTCCCGTCACCTGACGTCGACAGCGGCGTGGGTCGCTCCGCCGGCGAGCTGGGCGTAGCCGGGCCCGCGGTCGAAGAACACCTCGCCCTCGCCGCGCGCCGCGGCGCGCTCGGCCCGCAGCGCCGCGGTCGCCGCCGCGTCGTACCCGAGGTCGTCGCCGCTGCCGGTCAGCACGACCGCGTAGTCGTCATGCGCCCCCTCGGCCGAGACCTTCTCCCAGCGGACGTCGCGCACGACGCTCTCCGGGTCACGGTCGAGCGGGTCGCCCCAACCGCCACCACCGGTGGTGCGGATGCGGATGGACTCACCCGCGCGCACCGGCTCGGCGTCCGCGAGCGCGTCGACCACGCGCTCGTTCGGGCCTCCGGCATCGATGACGACTTCGAACGGCCGCCCGGCGAGACCACCCTTGACACCCCAGCACGCGAGGATCGAGCGATCCGCGATCGACATAAAATGGGCGTCGGCGAGCATCCGCAGGTGCTTCTCGTACCCGAGGCCGCCGCGGAACTTGCCCGGCCCGCCGGAGTCCTTCGCCACCGACAGCGACTCGACGACGAACGGGAAGCGCGACTCGGTGAACTCGGTCGGCAGGTTGCGCGAGTCCGGCACGACGTGGATCGTGTCCTCGCCGTCGGCGTAGTAGCGGCCGCCAGAGCCGCCGCCGAGCACCTCGCGCATGAGGTACGGACGGCCGGCGAGGTCCGTGCCGTACACGCCGGTGTAGCGGATCGTCTCCTGGTCGGCCGGCATCTGGCCGTCGACCGCCTTCGCGAGGACCCCGGCGAGCACCCCCAGGAGCCGCAAGATCACGAACGTACGGGCGTTGGTCGGCGCCGGGAACTCCGGCGTGAGCAGCGTGCCCTTCGGCGGGAAGCGCATCTCGATCAGGGGCACCACGCCCTCGTTGACGTCGAGCTCGGCCATCCGCTCCGGGGTGTCGGCGAGGTTGCGCAGGATCGGCGCGAGCCACTTCTTGAGGAACACGCCGTCGGAGTAGTCGCCGCAGTGGTTGATCGGCCCCTTCGCCTGCGGGGACGTCCCGGCGAAGTCGAGGATCACCCGCTCGCCGTCCGGGTCCTCCGGGCCGGTGCGGGTCAGCGTGATGCGCTGCGTGTGCAGCTGCGGCTCGTCGACCCCATCGTGCTCGGCGTAGTCCTCCCATACCCAGGTGCCGATCGGGATCTTGGAGAGGATCTCGCGCTTGTACGTCTGCGTGGTGCGGTCGATGATCGCGTCGAAGGACGCCTCGACGACCTCCACGCCGTACCGGTCGAAAAGCTCCCCGAGACGGCGCGCGCCCATCAGGCACGCGGAGCACTCGGCGTCGAGGTCGGCGGCCAGTGACTCGGGCATGCGCGAGTTGCGGGTCATGATCGTCAGCGCCGCACGGTTCGGGACGCCCTGGTCCCACAGCTTGATCGGCGGGACGGCCAGCCCCTCTTCGTACACGCTGGTCGCGTGGCTCGGCATCGAGCCCGGCACGGCACCGCCGATGTCGTCGTGGTGGCCGAACGCCTGGATGAACGCGACCACGCGCTCGGTGCCGTCGACGGTCGCGAACACGGGCACGGTGACGCACAGGTCCGGGAGGTGGCCGATACCACCCTCGGACTTGTAGACGTCGTTGTGGAAGAAGACATCGCCGGGCTTCATCTCCTCGAGCGGGAAGTCGCGCGCGACGGGGTGGACGAGCGCCGAGTACGAGCGGCCGGTGAGCTTGCGCAGCAAGCGGTCGTGGATGCCCGCGCGGAAATCGTGCGCGTCGCGGATCATCGGCGAGCGCGACGTCCGCGCGATCGCGGTCTCGACCTCATGCTCGATCGACGCCAGGCTGCCCTGCACGATCTCGACGACGACAGGGTCGGCACTCGCGCCGGCGTCCTCCGTGAGCGTGCCGAACGGGAACTGGGTCGGCGCCTTGCGGGACTCGCTCACTTCTGGCTCCCCTTCTCCGAGGCCTGTCCCTCGCGGGTGATGATGACGTTGTCGTACGGGTCGATGCGGGCGACGAAACCGGGGTGGATCGGGATGGTCGAGCCGAACTCCTCGACGATCGCCGGGCCGTGGACCTGCTGGCCCGGGAGCAGGGCCGACCGGTCGAACACGCCGGTGTCGACGTAGCCCTCACGCGGCGAGAAGCACACGGGCCGGGTCGTACGGGGCTGCGGCGCGGCCGCGCTCGCCTCGACGGCCCGCGCACGGATCTTCGGGCGCTGGATCGGCCCGATCCCCGAGACACGCAGGTTGACCCACTCGACCTGCTGGCTGTCGTCGCCGGCGAAGTCGTAGCCGTAGAGCGCACGGTGCTCGGCGTGGAACGTGTCCGCGACACCGGCGAGCACCGCGTCGTCGAGCCGGCCGTCCGGCACCGGGACCCGGACCTCGAACGCCTGGCCGAAGTAGCGCAGGTCGGCCGTACGGACGAAACGCTGCTCGTCGGGTCCGAAGCCTTCGGCGTCCAGCGCGGACGCGGCCTGCGAGGCGAGGCGGTCGTACAGGCCCTCGGCCTCGGCCGCGTCGAGCTCGGAGGCGAGCCGCACCGCGGTCTGGACGTAGTCGTTCTTGACGTCGACGGTCAGCAGCCCGAACGCGGAGACGTTGCCGGGGTTCGGCGGGACGAGGACCGTGGGGATCGACAGCACGTCCATCAGCCGGCACAGCAGCAGCGAGCCGGAACCGCCGAACGTGGTCAGCGTGAAGTCACGGACATCGAGCCCGCGCTTGACGGTGATCTGGCGCAGGGCGTTGGCCTGGTTCCACGCAGAGATCTCGAGGACGCCGTCCGCGGCCTCCTCCACGCTCAGCCCGAGCTTGCCGGCCAGCTCCTCGAGGCCCTTGCGGGAGGCATCGACGTCGAGCGGGATCTCACCGCCGAGCAGGTGCGGAGGGATGCGGCCGAGCACGACATGGGCGTCGGTGATCGTCACCTCGGTGCCGCCCTTGGCGTAGCAGAGCGGACCCGGGTCGGCGCCGGCCGACTGCGGGCCGACCTTGAGCGTGCCCTCCGGCGACAGCCAGGCGATCGAGCCGCCGCCCGCGCCGACGGTGACGACGTCGATCATCGGGATCTTGCTCGGGTAGACGCCGACACTCCCCTCGGTCGTCAGCGTCGGCTCGCCGTCGACGACCACCGACACGTCCGTCGAGGTGCCGCCGCCGTCGCAGGTGAGGACGCGGTCGAACCCGGCGACCGAGGCGACCAGCGCGGCACCCAGGGCGCCGGCGGCCGGACCGGACAGCACGGTCGTGATCGGTTGGTGCACCACCTCGGCGGCCGACAGCACACCGCCGTTGGACTTCATCACGTAGAACGGCACGCCCCCGCCGGTCGAGCCCTGCGCCGTCCTGAGCCTGTCGAAGGGTCGAGACCCCGTGAACGCCGCCAGCCGGTCGGCGATGCGGCGCACGTACGCCGACACCTTCGGCTTCACCGCCGCGTCGACGAGCGTGGTCATCGAGCGCTCGTACTCGCGGTACTCGCGCAGCACCTCCGACGAGATCGACACGACGGCGTCCGGGTGCTCCTCGGCGAGGATCGCGCGCATCTCCTCCTCGTGGGCGGAGTTGGCGTAGCTGTGCAGCAGGCACACCCCGAGCGTGTCGATGCCCTGCTCGCGGAACCAGCGGGCGACCTCGCGCGCGCCCTGGGCGTCGAACGGACGGATCTCCTCACCCGCCCACGTCATCCGGCCCTCGACGCCCTTGACGAGGTCGCGGGGCACGATGCGGTCGGGCTTCACCCAGAAGTACGAGTTGCCGTAGCCGTCGGGCACGGACTGGCGGGCGATCTCCAGCACCGCCTCGTACCCGGCGTTCGTGATGAACCCGAGTCGGTCGACCTTGCCCTCGAGGAGCTGGTTGGTCGCGACCGTCGTGCCGTGCGAGACCGCCGAGATCGCCTCACCGCTGCCCGGCGGGAACCCGGCCAGCGCGAGGACCTTGTCGATGCCCGCGAGGAAGCCCTCGGCGGGGTCCGACGGCGTCGACGGCGTCTTGGTCGTCAGCATCTCGCCGGTCGCCTCGTCGAACGCGACGACGTCGGTGAACGTGCCTCCCGTGTCGATCCCGATACGGAAGTGCCCGGCTCGAGTGGGGCGTGACGTCATGGTGCTCCTCGACGGTGTGGGGGGCTGCCCCTCGATTCCAACGCACGCCGCCGACAGTCCCCAGGGCGAACGTCGCCGGACCACTTCACCGAACCTTGGCACTACCTGACAGGCTCCCGGAAGGACCCGCCATCATGGTCCGGTGCTCCGTACGATCCTGCCCGCCGTCGTCGCCCTCGCGACGCTGCTCTCCGGCTGCGGCCTCGCCCCTCAGACCGCCCTCTCCGCCACCGGCGCCGAAGTCTCCTCGGTCGAGAATCCGGGCGACCACGTGTCCCTCCCACCGCTGCCGCCCGTACGACACGAGCGGACCCTCCCGACGCTGATGCGGACCCCCGACAACGGCAGCGACCTGCGACGCGAGCGGGTGCTCGAGACCAACGACGCCTACACGTCGTACCAGGTCAGCTACCGCTCTGAGGACCTGCGGGTGTCCGGAGTCCTGCACGTGCCACACGGTGCGGACAGGTCGCCGGCCGTCGTGATCGCACGCGGCTACAAGTCCCCGAAGTCGTACCGTCCGGGCGGGTCGATGATCGACACGCGCGACTACCTGGCTCGCGCGGGGTACGTGGTGCTCTACACCGACTACCGCAACCACGGACGCTCCGACGCCGACCCCGAGAACGACGGCGAGCTGAGGCTCGGCTTCACCATCGACGTCATCAACGCGATCGTCGCCCTGCGCCGCTCGGCGATGCGCGCGGTCGACCCCGACCGCATCGGGCTCGTCGGACGCTCGATGGGCGGCGGTGTCGCGTACAACGTCCTGACTACGCGCCCCGGTCTCGTCGACGCCGCCGTGCTGCTGTCGCCGATGAGTGCGGACGCAGTCGACAACGTCGAGATCCTCACGCGTCCTGGCAAGGGCCGGGCCTCCCGGTTCGCCGCGGTCGAGCGGTCGTACGGCACACCCGATCCGGAGTCGCCCGCGTGGCAGGACCTGTCGGCGTCACGGTTCTTCGACCGGGTCGTCGAGCCCGTCCTCATCCACCACGGCACCGCCGACAAGACCTGTCCGCCCGAGTGGACCGAGCGTGCGGCGGCGGGGCTGCGCGACGCGGGAGCCGACGTCTCCGTGAGGTGGTACGACGGCGCGGGGCACACCGTGAGGGGCGAGAAGCGAGACGAGATGATGCGCCGCACGGTCAGGTTCCTCGACGCCCGGCTCTGAGGCCGTGCGGTGCTGGCGAACCTTGTACTTGAATCACGATTCAGGTAGCGTCCGTGACGCCGGTCACACCGCCCCCTCAGGAGTCACCGTGAGCAACGTCGCCGATGCCGTCTTCGCGCACGCCTTCTCCGAGCCGGACCGGGTAGCGGTCCGCGCCTCGGGGCGCGAGGTCGGCTTCGGTGCGCTGCGCGACGCCGCCGCCTCGGTGGCCGCCCGGGCGCTGCGAGCGGGAGTCGCACCCGGCGACCGCGTCCTGCTCGTCGCGCCGTCGATCCCCGAGTTCGTCGCGGCCTACTACGGCCTCCACGCCGCCGGGGCGACGCTCATCACCGTGAACGTCATGGCCACCACCCCCGAGATCGCGTATGTCGTCGAGGACGCCGACGTCAGCCTCGTGGTCGCCTGGCACGAGACGGCAGGTGCGGCCGAGAAGGCCTCCGCCGCGCACGGGCTGCCGTTCTGGAGCCTCCCCCCGCTCGACGAGTGGGACGTCTCCGACCGCGTCAAGGCGCCGGTCGACCTGCCCGACGACGCGACCGCGCTGATCATCTACACCTCCGGCACCACGGGTCGCCCGAAGGGCGCGCAGCTCCCCATCTCCGCGATCGCCGGCATCGTCGACGCCGCCGAGCACGTCCTGGAGTTCGACGAGGACGACCGTACGGGCACCGCGCTGCCGCTGTTCCACGTGTTCGGGCAGATCATGGTCATGCACCTCGCGATCTCCTTCGGCACCGTCGTCTCGCTCCTGCACCCGTTCGACCCGCGCAAGCTCGTCGAGATGATCCGCGACGACGAGCTGACGATCGTCTCCGGCGTCCCGACGATGTGGATCGCCGTGCTGCACGCCGCCGGCGACGCCACCCCCGAGGACTTCTCACGCCTGCGCCTGGCCACGTCCGGCGGCGCGTCGCTCCCGGTCGAGGTCATCGGCGCGTTCGAGGAGAAGTTCGGCACGCGCATCCGCGAGGGCTACGGGCTGTCCGAGACCTGCGGCTGGGCGACCTCTGCGCCGCTGGGCGCCGAGCCCAAGGTCGGCGCGGTCGGGAGAGCCATCCACGGCGTCGATCTCGAGATCCGTGATCTCGACGGCTCGCCGGTCCCGACCGGCGAGGTCGGCGAGGTGTGGATCCGTGGGCCGATCGTGATGACGGGCTACTGGAACCGGCCCGAGGCCAACGCCGACGTCCTGCGCGACGGGTGGCTGCGGACGGGTGACCTCGGCACGCTCGACGAGGACGGCGACCTCCGCATCGTCGACCGGCTCAAGGACCTCATCATCCGCGGCGGCTACAACGTCTATCCGAGCGAGGTCGAGGAGGTCCTCTACGCACACCCGGACATCGTCGAGGCGGCCGTGGTCGGCGTCGCGGACGCCAGGTACGGCGAGGAGGTGGGTGCCGTGGTCGTGCTCCGCGACGGCGCCGTGCTCCAGCCCGGCGCCCTGCGCGCCTGGGCCAAGGAGCGCCTGAGCGCCTACAAGGTGCCGCGCCTCTTCCAGGTCGTCGACGCCCTCCCCAAGGGCCCGTCCGGCAAGATCCTGAAGCGCGCCCTCGACCGCGACGCCCTCGTCGGTACGGGAGTCGCGGCGGGCGTGCGATGACCGTCCCCGCCACCGCGCGCGGCGCCCGGACCCGGTCCGCCTTGGTCGCTGCCGCCCGTACGGTCTTCGAACGGGACGGCTTCACCGACTCGCGCATCGCCGACATCGCACGCGAAGCGGGCTGCGCCACCGGCTCGTTCTACACATGGTTCGCGAGCAAACCCGAGATCCTGTCGGCCGTGCTGTACGAAGCGCAGCACGACGTGGTGGTGCCCCGACTCGACGCGGCCGCTGCCGACCCGTACGAGGAGCTCGCGGAGGGACACCGGCGCTACTTCGAGAACTACCGGCACAACGCCGCACTCATGCTCGTCCTCGAGGAGGTCGCCGCGGTGGACCCGTCGTTCCGCGACATCCGTCGTCGGCGTGGCGAGGCGCTCGCGCGCAAGACCGCGTCGGTCATCGAGGCGATGCAAGCGCGTGGGATCGCCGATCCGTCGTTGGACCCCTACCCGACGGCCCGCGCACTCGACGGCATGGTGTCGCACCTTGCCTACTACGCATTCGTCCTCGGCGACGCGCTCGACATCGACGAGCTGGTCGACGCCACCGACCGGATCTGGCGCAACGCGCTCTCCCCCCGCGGCCTCACATAACCCCCGAGCTGCCGTGCGGCGTGTCTTCCCCCGGCGCGCCGCACGGCTCGATCTTTCGGTCAGCGGTCAGCGCGACACCCGGGGGCCAGCGCCGAACGCATCGGCACCGAGCTGCGCAAAGTGCCGGACCCCCGGCAGCGCGAGCGTCCAGCCGGCCAGCGCCCACCCGAGATGAAGGTGCCCCAGCGCCCGGGCAAGCGCCACCACACCCTGGTCACGCACGCCGTCCGCCTCGTACGTGATCCGCCGCAGCACCTCGGGATGCTCAGCGGCGGGACGCACGTCGAGCGCGACCGGCCGACGATCGAGGAGCCACTGGCCGAGTCCGGTGCACATCGTGCAGTCGGCAGCGACGAACAGCGACGCGGGAGGACCATCGAGTGGCCGCCAGCGAGGCACCCACACGGGCACCTGCGCCTCGTACGCCGTCCACCGCTCGCCGAACGCCTCCTCCATCTGACTCCCTTCGTGCCAGGCAGCCAGCCCCGCCGAGTAGACGACCGTCACCACGGCGCCGAGCAGCAGGAGCGGCTCTGCGAAGGTCACGGCGAGCACCGAGAACACGAGCACCATCGACGCCTGCATCGGGTTGCGGACGTAGGCGTACGGGCCGGTGGTCACCAGCCGAGACGGCGGGTCGTACGGCAGCGGGGTGCCGCCACCGACGCGCGCGAGCTCCCGCATCGCGGCCACCGCAGGCACGCTCACCACCACCGCGACCTGCACGCCCGCCGCCGTCACCTCCGGCCACCATCGGGACTCGACGCCGACGACGAGCAACGGCACACCCACGAGGAGCGCGCCCGCGCACCACGCCTGCGCCCACGCCCGTACGGTCACGTGCCGCTGGGCGAGAGTCCAGTGCGCCAGCGCGTACGCCGGCACGAGGGCGGCGAGGACCGCGATCGCCTCGCCGACCAGCCACGGGTCACCGAGTCTGACGACCGGTGCGCCCCACGGCATGAAGGCGAGGTCGACCCACACGAGGACGGCCCCGACGAGCAGCGGCGGCAGCGCCGGCGCGACCAGGGCGGGGACGGCACCCCACAGGAGCGCCCACGCCAGCCACAGGTCGACGGGGATGCCCTGCCAGAGCGCGCCGTCGGCGTCGAACGACCACCAGCCGGCGGCGATCGCGAGGAGGTTCACCGGCAGCAGGGCGACCGCCGCCCAGGCGGTCGCGAGGAGGATCGCTGCAAGCCGTCGCGCACCGGGTCGTCGCCAGAGGGCGAGGAGGACCACGGCGAGCACGGGGACGGTGAGGCCGAGCGCGCGTACGGTGGCCGGATCTCTCACCGCTCACTCCGCCTCGGCCGTGTCCGCGAAGGTCTCGGCGAGATAGCCCGCCGCGTCTGCGACCGCGTGGTGCTGGACCGGTCCGAAGTACCACGACGGGTCGAACGTGCGTGCGTACTCCAGGCGCCACGTCATCTCCGTCCCACCCGCGGACGCCGACCAGGTGACGACGGCACGTCGCAGGTCCAGCCAGCGGGCGAGGGTCGAGTCGGCCGTCACGTCGAAGACGACTCGGCCCGCGTCGGCCGTGGACGTGGACTCGACGACCCGCAGCTCCATCGACCGAGGGGTGGGCGTGGACCCGAGACCCAGGCTGCGGCGCGGCGTGAAGGCGATGAGCCGCGCGTCGCCGACGCTCAGGCCGCTCCCCGTCGCGCGCACCGGCTTCGGGAACGGCAGCGCCCGCAGGAAGGGTGCCTCGTACGGGCCGAACTCGGGCGGCGCGGCGAGCGCCGCCTCGACTCGTGCCGGCGCGGCGCCGATGGTCACGGTCGTGCCCGCGTTGTCGTGGCGTGGAATCAGGTTTACCCCGCCGACTCCCTCGAGGGCGATCAGCGCCAGCAGGGGCGCCGCGACGAGCGCGCGGTGCCCGCCGCCGCGCGCGGCCTGCGCGAGGAGACCGACGAGCGCGGCGACACCGTAGAAGAGCGGCGCCGCGATGAGCAGGCAGACGACGCCCTCGTCGAGCAGCGGTCCCGCGAGCGCGAGTCCGACGGTGGTGGTCGCGAGAGCGACGCCGACGGCGTTCTTGGGACGGGCGGTGAGGACGACCGTCACCGCGATCAGGGCGGGAATGCCGACGTAGAACAGCGAGGTCTCCTCGAGACCGGCGCTGCCGAGCGCTTCAGCGACGAGCATCGCGGCGAAGAGTGCCAGCGTGATGCCGGCGAGGAGCATGCGCGCGGGGCTCGACCGGGGTCGCGGGTCGTCGTGCGGGTCGGCGGAGCTGTCGTGGGGATAGGGCTCCATCTGCGGTCGCCTCTCGTGGGTCCAGCAAGTTTAATCGAGTGATTAAAGCATATGCTGAAGGCCGTCGGCGAGGGAAGGGATCATATGGCGGCCACACGTCAGAACAGCGAGGACACCAGACGGCGACTGCTCGACGCCGCCGACGTGGTGCTGCGCGAGCGCGGGTACGACGGCACGTCCGCTCGGGTCATCGCGGCGGAGGCGGGGGTCAACTCTGCGCTGGTCTTCTACCACTTCGGCGGAGTCGACCCGCTGCTCCTCGCCGCGCTCGACCGGTCGTCCGAGGCGCGCATGGCGATGCACCGTCGCACCGTCGAGGGCGTCCGTACGGTCGAGGACCTCGTCGCCGCGGCGAAGCAGATCTACCTCACCGACCTGGAGCGCGGCTACCTCGCGCAGTTCAGCGAGATCGTCGCGGCGGCGGTCACCAAACCCGAGCTGCGGGAGGCGATCACCGCCCGTGCGGACCCATGGGTGCGCTTCGTCGAGGAGAGCTGGGAGCGCGTCGCGGGAGGCACCCCGCTAGGCCGGCTGCTGCCCGCGCGCGAGGTCGCCAACGCCGCGATCACGTTCTATCTCGGGGTGAACCTGTTCTCGGTGATCGACCCCGACCAGTCCCGTACGGAGGGAGTCTTCGCGCTCGCCGGCCGGATCGCGCCGCGCGCGAAGCTCCTCACGATGCGCCTGCCGGCCCGGTCGCGGACCTCTCGCAAGGCGTGACGCGGCCCCCGCCGGAGCGATGCGGGCGGTGAGCCGATCAGAGGGCAGGGCGTGGGCCACCGACCCCCACGCCTGCACCCGACAGCTGTTCGTACGCACGCGCGATCGCGAGCAGCCGACGCTCGGAGCCTGCGGGCCCGACGAGCTGCAGCCCCACGGGCAGGCCGTCGGGCGTGAACCCCGCCGGCACGCTGATCGCGGGGCACCCGGTCACCGTGATGAGGAACGCCGCGCGCATCCAGTCGAGGTATGTCTCCTGCGGACGCCCGTTGATCGCGTGCGGGTACTCCTGGTCGGCCGGGAACGGCGGGACCTGGCTCACCGGCAGCGCGAGCACGTCGTAGCGCGTGAAGAACTCGCGGGCCTTCTCGGCGAGCGCTGTCCGCTGGGCGTACGCAACGGCGACGTCGTGCCCGGACAGGGGCCGCCCGGCACGAATGTTGTCGGCGAGGGACGGCTTGAGGTCGTCCGGGCGCGAGTCGAGGACACCACCGAGCGTGTAGTCCATGAGCCACGCGCGCAGCGTTCGGAACGCAGCCTCGGCGTCGGGCAGCTCCGGCCACGCCTCCTCGATGTGCGCGCCCGCACCGGCGAAGACACCCGCCTGGGCGCGGACGATGTCGGCGACCGACGCCTCCACCTCGAACGCGCCCCCGAGGTCGACCGACAGCGCGACCCGTAGCCCGTCGAGCGACGCGGGACGCACCTCGCGGAACACCTCGCCCGCCGTCGAGTCCGCCGTCGGGACACGCGGGTCGGGCCCCGCCAGCACGCTCAGCAGCAGCGCGAGGTCGGAGACGTCCCGCGCGAGCGGCCCCTGCACAGACACGGTCTCCCAGAGGTTCCACGTCGGCCAGGTCGGGACCCGCCCCCAGGTCGGACGCAGCCCGACCACGTTGCAGAACGACGCCGGGTTGCGCAGGGAGCCGCCCATGTCCGACCCGTCGGCCAGCGGCACCATCCCGGCCGCGAGCGCGGCGGCCGCACCGCCGCTCGACCCGCCCGCCGAACGGCCGGTGTCGTACGGGTTCACCGTCGTGCCAAACACGGGGTTGAACGTGTGGGACCCGGACGCGAACTCCGGCGTGTTCGACTTCGCGACCACCACCGCACCCGCCGCGCGCACCCGCTCGACGACGAGCTCGTCGTACGCCGACACGTGGTCGGCCATCACCGGCGAGCCGAACGTCGTCCGCCAGCCGGCGACGTGGTGGGTGTCCTTGACCGCGTACGGGAGCCCGTGGAGCACGCCGAGCGGCTCCCCCGACAGCGTCCGCTCGTCCGCGGCGGTCGCCTGGGCGTACGCCCGCTCCTCGTCGATCGAGACCAGCGCGTTGACCGTGCCGTTGACCTGGCCGATGCGGGCGAGGTGGAGGGCGAGCAACTCTCGCGCGGAGATCTCGCGCGCGGCGACGGCCTGCGCCATCGCCCGCGCGCTGCTGTAGACGTCGATCATCGCGACCGGCGCCCGAACAGCCCTCCGACGATCACACCCGCCAGGACCAGGACGCCGCCGAGGACGGCTCCCTTGACGAAGTCGTCGGTCGATCCGCTGCGACCGCCCGCCGCTGGTGCGGGGGCGGTGAAGCGCTGGCCGACGGCGGGGGTCTCGACAGGCTCGACCGACGGAGAACCGCCCTCGACCAACGAAGAACTGGCGATCGCGTCGTCGACGGCACCGAAGAACTCGCCGGCCATCCGCTTGCTCACCGCCGTCAGCATCCGCTGCCCGACGCCGCCGATCATGCCGCCGACGACCGCGTCCGCGGCGTACGCGACCCCGGTCGTCCCGTCACCATTGTCGGAAAAGCGCACCGCGACGTCCGCCGCGACCGTGCCGGGAGCTCCCGCGCCCTCGGCACGCATCACCAGAGACTGGTGAGGGACGAGGTCGCTCAACGTGCAGGTGCCGGCGTACGTCCCGCGGATCGACGCAACGCCGGCGCTGACCGTCATGGCGTAGGCGTTCTCGCCCGTCGCCTCCAGCACCTCGCAGCCCGGGATCGTGCGGACGAGCACCGCTGGGTCGAGCAGCGCGGTCCAGACCGCGTCCACGGGGGCGTTGAGCACCGCTTGTCCAGCAACCTTCATGAGTCTCCCTCCACAGCGACCACTGCCGCCTCGTCGGATCCTGCGTGCGTGCGCCGCAGGTCGTACAGCTCGCTCGGTGAGATCGGCATCCGCGTGATCGTGAAGCCCTCGGCGTCCTCGATCGCCGACGCGAACACCGCCGCGCTCGGGATGACACCGGCCTCGCCCGCGCCCTTGATGCCGAGCGGGTTCAGCGGCGACGGCGTCTCGAGGTGGTCGACGTCGATCGTCTTCGGCACCTCGGTGACGTACGGCATGAGGAAGTCCATGAACGAGGCGTTCTGGAGCTGCCCGTGCTCGTCGTACGCCATCCGCTCGTACAGCGCCCCACCCACACCCTGTGCGACACCGCCATGGATCTGTCCCTCGACGATCATCGGGTTGATGAGTCGCCCGCAGTCGTGGACGACGGCGTACTTGAGGATCGTGATCTCGGCCGTGTCCGGGTCGGTCTCGACGATCACGGCGTGCATGCCGGAGGCGAACGTCGAGCGCGGCGGCGAGTAGAAGTCGCGGCTCTCGAGCCCGGGCGACGTGCCCTCGGGCACCGGCACCTTGTTGGGGTCGCCGACGGAGAACTGCGTCGCCGCCTTGCTCGCCTCGTCGAACGCGTAGCGCAGCGGATTGCTGAGCACCGCGAGCGTGCCGAGCGAGACCTGCGCGCCCGGAGCACCCTTGACGGAGACGACGCCGTCGGCGATCTCGAGGTCGTCGACGTTCGCCTCGAGCGCCTCGGCGGCCAGCTCCAGCGCCTTGCGCTTGACCGACCGGGCGGACAGCGCGATCGCCGAACCGCTCATGACCGCGGCACGCGAGGCGTACGTGCCGACCGCGTACGGCATGCGGCGGGTGTCGCCGGTGACGACCTCGACGTCCTCGAAACGCACCCCGAGCTCGTCGGCGACGATCTGCGCGAACGCCGTCTGGTGACCCTGGCCCTGCGTCGTCAGGCCGGTCGAGACCTTGATCTTGCCGGTCGTCTCGACCTGGATGTGCCCGCCTTCGTACGGGCCGACGCCGGTGCCCTCGACGTAGCAGCCGATGCCCATCCCGACCGTACGGCCCTGGGCGCGCATCTCGTCGCGGAACGCGCCGAATTCGTCCCAGCCGACCAGCGTCTTGAGCTTGTCGAGCATCTGCGGGAAGTCGCCGGAGTCATAGATCAGCGGCTTGCCGTCCTGGAAGATCAGCCCCTGGTCGTACGGGAACTCGTCGGGCTGGATGAAGTTGGCGGAGCGCACCTCCGTGCGGTCCTTGCCGAGGTACGAGGCGATCGCGTCCATCGTGCGCTCCATCGCGAACACGCCCTGCGGACGGCCGGCGCCGCGGTAGGGCGTCACGATCACCGTGTTGGTGTAGAGGCTGTGGAACGTCGCCTTGTAGACCGGCGGCTTGTACGGGCCGAGCAGCTGCGTGGTCGTGATGATCGGGACGATCAGGCCGTACGGGAGGTAGGCGCCGTTGTCGTGCCAGACCTCGACGTCCAGCCCGAGGATGCGGCCGTCGTCGTCGAAGCCGACCTCGACGTGCTGCTGCTGGGCGCGTTCGTGGGCGGCGGAGATGAAGTGCTCGCGGCGGTCCTCGGTGAACTTCACCGGACGTCCGAGCGCCATCGCCGCCATCGGGACGAGGACCTCCTCAGGCCACGGGTGGACAACCTTCACGCCGAATCCTCCGCCGACGTCGGGCGTGATCACGTCGACGACGGAAAGGTCGAGGCCGAGCTTGGAGGCGATCGCGGCGCGCACACCGGTCGACGTCTGCGTGGACGACCAGACCTCGAGGCGGCCGTTGTCGGTATCCCACTTCGCGACCGTGCCGCGCCCTTCCATCGGGGTGCACGCGCTGCGCTCGATGTCGAGGTCGAGCGCGAGCCGGTGCGGGGCTCGGCCGATCGCCGCCATCGCGTCCCCGGTCGCCTGGGTGGACGTCGCCGCGACGTTGCCGGGGACGTCGTCGTGGACGAGCCGCTCGGCGGCGCGTGCGGCGTCGAGCCCGACGACCGGCGTCATCACCTCGTACGAGACGACGATCCGGCCGACGGCGTCCTCGGCGACGTAGCGGTCGACCGCGACGACCATCGCGATCGCCTCGCCGACGTAGTTGACCTGGTCCTTGGCCAGCGCGTACTGGGTGCGCCCGTGGGTGAGGTCGGGGTGCGGGATGAGCATCGGCAGAGGCTCGGCCATCGCGCCCGTGAGGTCGTCGTACGTGTAGACCGCGACGACCCCGTCGAGGTCGAGCACAGGGTCGACGTCGATGTCGAGGATGCGGGCGTGCGCGTGCGGCGAGCGCAGCACCGCGACGTGCAGGGCGTCGGGCGCGAGGTCGTCGAGATAGCGGCCGCGGCCGCGCAGGAACCGCTCGTCCTCGACGCGTGCGACGCGCTCTCCGAACGCCTTGGTGGTCATGCGTCACCACCGGTCTCGGGAGTGGTTTCGACAGGCTCAACCAACGACCCCTCCGCCGGTCGAGCCTGTCGAGACCCCGCGATCTCGGCCGCACGCAGGACGGACTTCACGATGTTCTGATAGCCCGTGCATCGGCAGAGGTTGCCGGCGATCATCTCGCGCGCCTCGTCCTCGGTCGGGTCAGGGTTCTCGCGCAGACCTGCGGTGATGGTGGTGAGGAACCCCGGGGTGCAGAAGCCGCACTGCAGCCCGTGGCACTCCTTGAACGCCTGCTGCACCGGGCCGAGGCGATCGCCCGACTCGGTGAGGCCTTCCACCGTCGTCAGCGACGCGCCTTCGACGGACACGGCGAGCAGCAGGCACGCCCGCATCGGCCGGCCGTCGACGAGGATCGTGCACGCGCCGCAGACGCCGTGCTCGCAGCCGACGTGCGTGCCGGTCAGCCCGACGTCCTGACGCAGCGCGTCGGACAGCAGTCGTCGCGCGGGCACGTCGATCTCGTACGCCGCGCCGTTGACGGTGAACGTCACGTGGTGCAGCGCCTCGGGCGCGAGGATCTCCGGCTGGCTGGTCATCGGGCTCCCTCCGGGTCGGGGGCGACGGCGCGGGAGTACGCGTCGCGCACCACGCGGCGCGTGAGCACGCCCGCGAGGTGGCGGCGGTAGTCGGCCGTCGCATGGATGTCGGTGTCGGGGTCGACGCCCGCCGTCGCGATCTCGACCGCCGCCTCGAGGTTGGCGTCGCTAGCCGTGCCGTCGATGAACGCCTCGGAGAGGTCGAGGACGAGCGGGGTCAGCGAGACCGAGAGGTACGAGGCTCGCACCGTCTCGATCGCCCCGGTCTGGCCGACCGAGACGACGGAGGCGACGCCGCACAGGGCGTAGTCGCCGTGACGGCGTGCGACTTCGTCGATCGCCGAGCCCGTCCGTGCGCCGAGCGCGGGCACCTGGAGCTCGAGCGCGACCTCGCTCGTACGGACCGTGCACTCCAGCGGGCCGATGAACAGGTCGGTGGCATCGATGGTGCGGCGTCCCTCGGTCGAGGCGACCAGCACCTTGGCGCCGAGCAGGGACACCACGGCGGGCATCTCCGCAGCAGCGTCGGCGTGGACGACCGATCCGAGGGTCGTCCCGCGGTTGCGGATCGTCGGGTGGGCGACCAGGCGTAGCGCCTGCCGCAGCAGGGGCTGGACCCGCCACGCGTCGGCGTCGGACTCGACGTCGGCGTGGCGGGCCAGCGCCCCGATGCGGACACCGTCCTCATCAGTCCGGACGTAGGCCAGCTCGGCGAGACCGTTGATGTCGACGAGCGTGCTCGGCTGAGCCAGGCGCATCGACAGCAGCGGGACCAGGCTCTGGCCCCCGGCCAGCACCTTGGCGTGCGGGTCGGCCGCGAGCACGGCCAGCGCCTCGTCGAGGGTGGCCGGGCGGACGTAGGAGAACGGTGCGGGCTTCACAGCTGCCTCGTCACCTCCTCCGCGCCCTCGTCGGTGGTGTGCGCGGGTGGCCGTTTCCAGGCCACCATGTGGTAGTAGCCGATGGCAAGGATCGTGCCGAGAGCGATGCCGCCGAGCTGGAAGTCGTCGGAGAAGACAAGCGACACGTTGCCGACACCGATGATGATGCCTGCTGCCAGACCGACGATGTTCGCCGGATCACCGAAGTCAACGTGGTTCTCAACCCAGATCTTGGCGCCGACCAGGCCGATCATGCCGTACAGGACGACCGTGATGCCGCCGAGGACGCCCCCGGGGATCGCGTTGACGATCGCACCGAACTTCGGGCAGAGACCGAGGAAGATCGCGACCAGCGCCGCAAAGTAGTACGCGGCGGTCGAGTAGATCCGCGTCGCGGACATGACGCCGATGTTCTCGGCGTACGTCGTCGTGGGCGAGCCGCCGAACGCGCTCGCGAACGCGGTGGCGAGACCGTCGGCACCGATCGCGCGACCCATGTACGGGTCGAGGTCGTCGCCGGTCATCTCCGCGACGGCCTTGACGTGGCCGGTGTTCTCGGCGATCAGGGCGATGACGCCCGGGAGAACCAGGAGGATGAAGGTGAAGCTGAAGCTCGGCGAGTGGACGGCCGAGACCCCGTCGGCGAGCGTGCTGTTGGGGAAGCCGATCCAGTCGGCCGAGCTGACTCCGGACCAGTCGACGCGCTGGTGCGCGACCTCTTCGCCGGCTTTGGGCACGAACGAGGTGATGTCGCCGAAGAGGATGTCGGCGAGCCATGAGACCAGGTAGCCAAAGATCAGCGCGAGGAAGACGGCGATGCGCCCCCAGAAGCCCGGCAGCAGGACCGCGGCGCCGATCATGAAGGTCGCGGTGAGGAGCGCGATCCACTGGTCCTGCGGCCAGTACTTGCCGGCGACGACGGGCGCCAGGTTGAAGCCGATCAGCATGACGACGGCGCCGGTGACGGCCGGCGGGAGCAGCTTGTGCAGGAACGTCGTGCCGGCGAAGTGCACCGCGACGCCGATGGCGGCGAGGACGAGGCCCGCGACGAGGATCGCGCCGGTGACGTCGGACGAGTCACCGCCCTGGCTCCGGATCGCCGCGACGGCGGCGACGAACGAGGCGCTCGTACCGAGATAGCTCGGGACCATGTTGTTGGTGATGAGCAGGAACATGATCGTGCAGATGCCCGAGAACAGGATCGCCAGGTTCGGGTCGAGCCCCATCACCACGGGGAATACGAACGTGGCACCGAACATCGCCACCACGTGCTGCGCTCCGAGCCCGGCCGTACGGCCCCAGCTCAGACGCTGGCGCGGTCCGACCGCTTGACCAGGAGGTGGTGTCTTGCCTCCGTGCACCACTTCCCACTTGAACATCGACATGCCGGTCTCCTCAGAGTGTGCGAGCGGCCGCCGGGGGATCTCGGACAGCGCACCCGGTCCAATGTCGTGACCCTAGTAGTGACGCGAGAGACGCGGCATGGTGCGAAAGTGCCAACGGAACCCGTGGGGTGCTGTCACCCCTTGCTCTGCGTGTTCATCTGTCGGAAAAGAACGTGGACGGCGATAGCCTCGAGCGATGCCGAGCTTCGAGATCACGCCGATCGGGACCGTCCGCAACGACCGGACGGACGTCCAGCACACGGACAACTGGGGCGCCGTACGCAGCACGATCACCGTCGACGATCGCTTCGGCGAGGCGAGCCTGCAAGGTCTGGACGGGTTCTCCCACGTGGACGTGCTCTTCCTCTTCGACCAGTTCCCCGACGGCGGCGACTTCCGCGAGCCCCGCCCGTACCGTGGCCGCGCCGACCTCCCACCCGTCGGCGTCTTCGCGGGACGTGGCCCGCGCAGGCCGAACCGCATCGGGGTCACGAGCTGTGCGATCGAGTCCGTCCGCGGCCACGAGCTGACCGTGGTGGGGCTCGACGCCGTCTCCGGCACGCCCGTCATCGACCTCAAGCCCACGATGGCGGAGTTCCTCCCCGTGAGCACCACGCAGCCCGAGTGGGTCAGCGCCATGATGTCGGAGTACTTCCAGCCGTAGCGCGCCCTCACTCCCGCATGTGCAGGATCTGAAGGGCGACCGCCACGTCGAGCCGCACCTGCGGATCGGTGCTGAACGGGCCGAGCAGGCTCTCGAGCTTGGTGACGCGGTAGCGCATCGTGTTGTAGTGGAAGTGCTGCGTTCGCGCCGCCTCTGCGACATTGAGGTTGACGTCGAGCAGCACCTGCAACGTCGCCCGCAGGTCGGCGGCCGTGGCCGTGTCCTCGGCGAGCGTGCCAAGCAACTCCGACACGAACCCGTCGAGCTCGGCTGGGTCCTCGACCTGCGACAGCAGGCGGCGGACGCCGAGGCGGTCGAAGTACGTCGTCGACCCCGTCCCCTTCATGCGTCGCCCGACCTCGACGGCCTTGCGGGCACGGGTGTATGCGTCGGGCAACGCCTCTACGCCGGTGACGACGCGGCTGATTCCCGCGGAGAACGGACGACGACCTCCGCCGGAGTCTCCCCGTACGGCGGCCAGCGCCTCCTCGACGACCTCGGACACGTCCGACGCGTCCTCGGCGACCGGAAGCAGCGCGACCACCTGCGAGGAGAAGTCCGCGACCGCGATGCTACGCCCACGCCGCTCGACCACCTGGCGCCACGCCGCCGCGAACCGGTCCTGGTAGCCGCGGCGCGTGCGGCTCGACACCGGCGCCTCCCCCGCCTCTGGCGGGTCGAGCTGCGCGACCACGACGACGAGCGGGCGGTCAAGGTCCCAGCCGAGGCCCTCGGCGTGCTCGAGGACGTACTGCGGGCTCTCCGCGCGGTCCGTCAGCACGTCGCGGAGGAAGTCTCCGCGATACTTGCCCTCCACCGCGACGACCGCCTGCATGCGCGTGATGAGCAGCGCGGCGACGGTTGCGGCCCGCTCCAGGGCATAGACGTCGCTCGCCCGCAGGGCCCGCTTCTCGCTGACCACGACCACCCGCGCGAGCTCGGTGCCCGAGGCCGCGACGCTGAGGACGCGGATCTCGCCGGAGCCGAACGGGCGCGCGCCGCGCAGGCGCTCGACGCGTACGCGGCCGGACATGTCGAGGAACTCGCTCACCTCGAGGGTCGCCCGGGCCTCGTCGCTCAGCGCACCGGCCCACTCGCGCCCGTCCGTGGACGTGACCATGACACCGACGTCGAGGACCTGGGACACCTCGGCGGCGATCTGCTCGAGGTCGCCGCCCTCGAGGACGATCATCGTCAGGGCGGAGTGCAGCGCGTCGATCTGCGCGAGGACGTTCGACTGGAACGCGTTGAGCGCGGCGTACGCGTCCTTGAGCACGTCGTCGAACGCGACCTCGTCAGGGATCTGCACGATCGGGAAGCTGAGCGCGTCGGCGAGCGCGAGGACCTCGTCGGGCACCGCGTCGACGTAGCGCCCGAGCTTGATCGCGAAACCGGCCAACGAGGCGTCGTACAGACCCTGCACGAGCGCCACCATCCTCGGGACGTCGAGCCGCCGCGCGCCGTCGAGCAACGGGAAGCCGGTGGTCACGAGGAGCTCGTGCGGCTTGACCCACCCCAGGACGTCGGGGACCTCCATGACGTTGAGGCCGGTCACCGGCCGCTGCATCCCCTCGACTCCGGCGAGGGTCTTCGCGCCGGTGAGCGCGTCGATCCGCACGACGTCGGCAAGAGGAAGCCCGTACGTCGTGTCTGTCAGGTTGTGAGAGCGATCAGGCTGATCGTTGGCAAGTCTCGCCATCGGCTCACCGTAGCGAACGCTCCTACTCTGACGCCATGGCCGCGCCGATCCGACTCCGGACCGAGTCCGCGGGACGCCTCTCTCCTAGCCGTCCCGCGCCGCACCCGGCCGCCGCGACCGCAGGCGTGGCAGCAGTCCTGCGCGGCCCTCGACGCGTCGCGACGATCGTCGCGCGCAGCCCCTATGCCGTGTACGCGCAGGACCGTCACACCGTCGTCGCCGTCCTCGCCCGCGACGCCGTCGTCGTGCCCTGCGGGCTCGCGACCGGCTGGGACCACGTCGGCGACGCCCGAGAGGTCGTGCTCGGCGCCGGCCGCTGCACGGTGGACGGGCGCGAGGTCCGGGTGGGCAGGCTGGTCGACGCGACCGTACGGCCGGTGGTTGCCGACGCTGGGCCGGTGGCCGCCGACGCCGACGAGCTCCTCCCCGCAGTCACGCCCCACCTCCCCGGCCTTCCTGAGGACACGTACGACGCCCTTCGTGCCGACGACCCTGCCGCCGCCACCGCCCTGCTCGGCCGCGGTCCCGGGCTGACCCCGCTCGGCGACGACGTCCTTGCCGGCTGGCTCGTCGGCCGGTACGCCCGCGGGCACCGCGGTGGACGGGTCGCGGCCGCCGTGCTCACCGACGCCCCGGCCCGTACGACGACGGTCTCGGCCGTCCTCCTCGCGCACGCGGTGCGGGGCGAGGCCGTCCCACAGCTGCGCGCCTACCTCGCTGACCCCGAAGACCCGACGACGCTGGCCGCCCTGCGCGCCGTCGGCCACACCTCGGGCACGGGCCTCGCGCTCGGCGTCGCCCTGTCCGTCCCTCTCGCGTCCCCGCTGTGCAAGCAACCTGACGCAATCCACCTGCCGCAATCCATCTGACGAGAAGGGTCATCTTCGCTTCACAGCGTGGGCGGCCGACGACAAGGAGACTGATGACCGACCACGTACGAATCCGGTCCGGCGCGTACGCCGACTCCGTGACGCTGCTCCAGGTGAGCAAGCGGGTCGCCGGCACGCCCGGCATCACGGAGGCCCAGGTCGCGATGGCCACCGCCCTGAACCTGGACACGCTCGCCGCGATGGGCTTCGACGTCCCTGCCGAGACCAGCCCCAATGACATGGTCGTCGCGCTGCGGCTGGCCGAGTCGACGCTGGAGGACGCGCTCGCCGCCGTCGACGAGGCGCTCGCCGCCGCCAGCCGGCCGGCCTCGCGTGACGGCGCTGCGACGACCGCTCCCGCCCGTACGACGGCCTCGGCGCTGCGCGAGGCCCCGCGCGACGCGGTGGTCCTGGTCTCCGTTCCCGGCGCGTCCGCGCTCCCGGAGGCGATGGACGCGGTCGAGGCCGGTCACGACGTGATGATCTTCAGCGACAACGTGCCGCTCGAGGCCGAGCTGGCGCTCAAGCGCGCGGCCGCCGGACGAGACGTCCTCGTCATGGGCCCCGACTGCGGCACGGCCCTCGTCGGCGGTGTCGGCCTCGGCTTCGCCAACACCGTCCGCCCCGGCCCCGTCGGCGTCGTCGCCGCCTCTGGTACGGGCACGCAGCAGATCATCTGCCTCCTCGACCAGGCGGGCGTCGGCGTCAGCGCCGCGCTCGGCGTCGGCGGGCGCGACCTCTCGCAGGCCGTCGGTGGACTCGCGACCCGGACGGCGCTCGCGCGGCTCGACGCGGACCCGGCGACCAGCCACGTCGTCCTCGTCTCGAAGCCACCGGCCCCCGAGGTCGCCGAGGCGATCACTTCGTACGCGCAGTCGCTCGACGTCCCTGTCGAGCTCGCGCTGCTCTCCCCCGGCACCGATCTCACCGCCCGTACGGAAGCGGTGCTCACCGCCCTCGACGTCGCCGTACCGCACTGGCGCCGGTGGGGCGAGCCCGAGAAGGCGAGCGGACCGGGGTTCCTGCGCGGACTCTTCGTCGGCGGCACCCTGTGCGACGAGGCCATGCTCATCGCGGCGGACGTGCTCGGCCCGATCCGCAGCAACATCCCGCTGGCGCCCGAGCTCGCCCTCGACACGCGTGTGATCACCTCCGGGACGCCCGTCGACGCCCACACGATGGTCGACTTCGGCGACGATGCCCTCACCGTCGGGCGTGCCCACCCGATGATCGACCCGACGCTGCGCCTCGCGGCGCTCGCCCGCGCCGCCGAGGACCCGACGACCGCCGTCGTGCTCCTCGACGTCGTCCTCGGCCACGGCGCCGAGCCGGACCCCGCCGCAGCGCTCGCGCCTGCCGTCGCCGACGCTCGCACCCGCGCTGCCGAGGCCGGTCGCACCCTTCCCGTCGTGGTGAGCCTGATCGGGACGGACGCCGACCCGCAGGGCCTCGACATCCAGGCCGATGCGCTGGCCGCCGCCGGAGCGTACGTCCTCGCCTCCAACGCCGAGGCCACCCGTCACGCGCTCGACCTCGTGACCGCCGCCGGTGCCCCGCTCGACTCGGCCGATTCGGCCGCCCCAGACACCTCCGTCACCGCGTCAGGAGAACGCCGATGACCGCACCGACCGTCGTCACCACGGGGACGGACCTGTTCGCCGACGCCGTCGCCGACCAGGCCGTGACCGTCAACCGCGTCGACTGGCAGCCCCCGATGCCGGGCACGATCGACGACCTCGCCACCGTGATCGCCGACCCGCTGCGCGCGGAGGCCAACGCCAAGGCCGTCGACGCCTACCTCGGTGTCACGGCGCAGCTCGTGGACGTCCTGCCGGCGAGCGAGGCGCTCGGGCTCGGCACGGGCGACTTCCTCCACGCCGGCCCGCCGATCTCGTGGGAGCGCGCGTCGGGCCCGATGCGCGGCGCGCTCATGGGCGCGGCGGCCTTCGAGGGCCTCGTCGACGACCCGGAGGACGCGGCGGCGCTGTTCGCCTCCGGCAGCGGCTACACCCTCGACCCTTGTCACCACCACCACGCCGTCGGCCCGATGGCGGGTGTCGTCTCGCCGTCGATGTGGGTGTTCGTCCTGGAGGACGCCTCGACCGGTGCGCGCACGTACTGCTCGCTCAACGAGGGTCTCGGCAAAGTCCTCCGCTACGGCGCATACTCGCCCGAGGTCCTCGAGCGGCTGCGGTGGATGTCGGGCGTGCTCGGCCCCGTCCTCCAGCGCGCGGTGCGCGCGGCGGGCCCGATCGACGTCACGGCGCTGCTGGCGCAGATGCTGCAGATGGGCGACGAGGCCCACAACCGCAACCGCGCCGGCACGCTCATGCTGCTGCGCGATCTGGTCCCGGCGATGATCCGCTCGGAGTCGCGCGCCGGTGACGTCGCGGACGCGGTCGCGTTCGTCGGCGGCAACGACCACTTCTTCCTCAACCTCGCGATGCCGGCGTGCAAGCTCGCGCTCGACGCCGCACGCGACATCGAGGGCTCGACGATGGTCGTGGCGATGGCACGCAACGGGACTGACTTCGGCATCCAGGTGTCCGGCACGGGCGATCAGTGGTTCACCGGTCCCGCACAGGTCGCCGACGGCCTCTACCTCGGCTCGTACGGACCCGACGACGCGAACCCCGACATCGGCGACTCCGCGATCACCGAGACGGCCGGGATCGGCGGGTTCGCGATGGCGACCGCGCCCGCGATCGTCCGGCTCGTCGGCGGGACGGTCCCCGACGCGCTGGCGACCACGCGGAGGATGGGCGAGATCACCCTTGCCCAGAACCCGCGCTGGACGATCCCGGTGATGGAGTTCGCCGGCACGCCAACCGGCATCGACGTCACCCGCGTCTGCCGTACGGGGATCCTGCCGCAGATCAACACCGGCATGGCGGGCCGTGTCGCCGGTACGGGGCAGGTCGGCGCCGGTCTCGTCACGCCCCCGGCCAACATCTTCCCTGCCGCCCTGGCCGCCCTCGCGCAGCGGACCCGCGCCCGCGAGCCCGCCTAGTCCGGGTCACTCTCTGCCCGCCCCGGGTCACTCTCTGCCGCTCGTCGGTGCGTCAGCGTCCATCACGCCGCTCGCGTGGATGCTGACGCGCCGACGTACCCCCATACGCGTGACCTAAACTCTCGACCTTCGGCCACAGGCTTTTTAGCATCGCGTCATGGGGAGCTTTCGTACGCCGCAGCCCGACGTGTTGCTCGTCGGTGCTCCGAAGGCGGGGACGAGCGCGCTGCACACCGCGCTCGCCCTCCATCCTCGGGTCTTCTCGAGCCAGCCCAAGGAGCCGAAGTACTACATGTGCGCCGACGCCCCGCCGCCTGGCTATCGGGGCCCGGGAGACGCGCACAGCCAGCAGGAGTGGATCTGGCGCCGCGAGGAGTACGAAGCGCTGTTCGCCGAGGCGCCGGGCGACCAGGTCCGCATCGAGAGCACCCCGTTCTACCTCTACCTGCGCAACGCCCGCCGACGGATCGCCGAGGAGCTCCCGAACGTTCGAGTGATCGCCGTCGTCCGCGACCCGGTCGACCGTGCCTACTCCAACTGGATGCACCTGTGGTCCGACGGGCTCGAGCCGGTTGATGACTTCGTCGAGGCGTTCGGCAAGGAGAGCGAGCGGATCGCCGCGGGGTGGGCGCCGTTCTGGCACTACCGCCGGCTCGGCCTGTACGGGGCACAGCTCGACGACCTCTATCGGCACGTCGAGGGCGACCGCGTGCTCGTGCTGCGCTATCGCGAGCTCGTGTCGGAGCCCGTCGAGACTCTCGACCGTATGTGCGTGTTCCTCGGCTTGGAGCCGGGGCTCGTCACCTCGATCCCGCGGGACAACTCGAGGCCGTACGTCGCACCGGGCGCATTCACGCAGGTCGCCTCTCGGGTCTTACGGCTCGGGGCCCGGGCGGGTGCGTACGTCCCGCCGCAGGTATGGCGTGCCGCCAGCAAGCCGCTGATCGCGTCGCTGCACTGGCGCGGTGAGCCGGCACGCCCCAAGCTCGACCGCGCAGCCAGAGCGGGCCTCGTCGAGGGCTACCTCGAGGACATCGAGCTCCTGGAGAAGGTCACCGGGCAGTCCTTCGCGGACTGGCGTACGGACGAAGGGCTCGGCTCCTTCAGCGACCGCGCCGCCTCCTGACCAGCCGCGAGAGTCAGTCGTTGCGCGTCAGCGACGTCATGAGGTCGTGAGCGCCGTCGGGGCGAGCCGCCTCGAAGTAGAACCGGGTCGTGCCGTCGGGCAACGGCACCGCCGAGGCGTACCGCAGCGCTCCGTCGGACTCTGAGGAGTGCGCGACCGGCGCACCGTCGACCGGCTCGAGCTCCCCGTCGATCCCGTGCGCGCGGGCGAGGCCTGTCTGCTCGAACCAGTTGGACGCGGCGTCCGCGCGCCCGTCGTACAGGACGGTGAGCGGCTCGCGGTCGAGCACGGTCGTCACACGAGCGCCGCGCGCATCCCACGAGCCCGCGGTCGGGGCGAGGACGATGCCATGGTCCGCCCACGTCAGACCGTCCGTGCTCGTCGCGTAGCGCGTGGCCATCCGATCCTCGGCTCCACGCACGTCGAGCGGATGACAGCAGACCCACAGGTGCCACCCGTCCTCGTCGAGGAGCACCACGGGATCCTTCACACCGACAGTTTCGTCTCCCGGCAGCACGACCGTACGACGGCCGCGGGGGAGGTCGCGCACGGTCGGAGCGTCGACCGCCTCGATCCACCAGTGCTTCGACCCCGGCGTCGCGCAGCTCAGATAGATCCGCCACCCGGCGTCGCCCATGAAGACCAGCGCGGGGCGCTCGAACGACTCGGCGCCGAAGTCCTCGCGGTGGATCTCCGTGACCTGCTCGAACCGCAGCCCGTCCTCCGAGCGCGCCACGACGACGCTGACCCCGCGTCCGGAGTCGAGCGGACGGCGGACCCGATAGGCGAGCCAGAACGCGCCCTCGGCATAGATCGCTGACGGGGCGCCGGCCCAGTTGCCGGGGCCGGGTGCGGGTGCGGACACGACGACCTCCGCGCCCTCGAAGCGCGGAAGGGTGGGTTCGACAGTGATGCTCACCATTAAAGTCTACTGACCCACTCCAGATGGGTCGTGGGTTTCTCTCACCCAGCGCGCCGGCAGAAAGTGACCCGGCGAGGGCAGAAAGTGACCCGGGGTCAGCGGAAGAGGGTGACCCGGTCGCCGAGGAGCCGTACGGCCTGGTCCGGGGCCGTCGTGTTGATCCCGAGGTCGTACCCGACCTTGCCCGTCCCGTGATAGTCGCTCGACCCCGTGACGACGAGGTCGAGGTCGCCAGCGATCGCCCGCAGCGCCGCACGCGTGTCGGCGTCGTGGTCGTTGTGGTCGATCTCGAGCCCGGCGAGCCCGACGTCGGCGAGCTCGCCGATCGTCTCCGCCGTGAGGACCGAACGGCTCTGTCGCGTCCACGGATGCGCGATCACCGCGCGTCCCCCGGCGGCGACCAGCAGCCGGATCATGTGCTCGAGGTCGGCGGCGTAACGGTCGACGTACGCCGGGCGCCCCGGCATCAGGAACCTCTCGAACGCCTCGTCGCGGCTCGCGACCACCCCCGCGATCCGCAGCGCGTCGGCGACGTGCGGGCGTCCGGTGGCCGCGGCGTCACCCGAGACGGCGAGGACGTCGTCCTCGGTGATCGGGATGCCGAGCTCGTTGAGCTTGGCGAGGGTCTTGGGGAGGCGGTCCTGCCGCCCCCGCAGCACCTGCTCGAGTTCGGCGAGCAGCGCCGGGTCGGACGGGTCGGGCTCGTAGCCGAGCAGGTGCACTCCGCGGTGACGGAACGTGCACGAGATCTCCAGACCCTTCACGAGGGTGATGCCGACCCGGTCGGCGGCGATCTGCGCCTCGTCCCACCCCGTCATCGCGTCGTGGTCGGTCAGCGCGACCACAGCGAGTCCGGCGCGAGCCGCGTTCTCGACCAGCTCCGTCGGGCTGTCGGTGCCGTCGGACCGGCGCGAGTGGGTGTGGAGGTCGATGAGCACGCGGTCAGGTTACCGGCGACGTCCGGCGCCAGACACACCAACGGCGGTGGGCCCGCTGTCACCGACCCCCGTTCGGTGACAGCAGACCCACCGCCGAAGCAGAGGTGTCAGCTCCTCGTCAGTGCATGACCACCGGAGCCTGCGCAGCACCCTCGTCCTCGCGCTCGATCCGCTTGCGCGGAAGGAAGAACGCGGGAACCATCGTCAGCGCGATCAGCACCGTCGCCAGGACGAACGCGACGCCGAACGCATCAGCAGCCTCGGCGAGCCCCTGGGTGATCAGGTTCGCAGGGATCAGGTCGAGCAGCTCCGGCTTGCTCCACGAGCCGATCGCGGCCTCGGCGAGCGAGGTGTCGGCCAGTTCGGCGGGGGTGTTCGGCGGGAGGGCCAGCAGCTCGCCGAGCGACTTGCCACTCGCCAGCTGGTTGGTCAGCACCACCGAGAACACCGCCGTACCGATGGATGCCGCGACCTGCTGGATGATGTTCATCAGCGTCGAGCCCCGAGCGATCGTGTGGTCGGTGAGCGTGGCGAGCGCCGCCGTCATCGTCGGCATCATCGTCAGACCCATGCCGAGGCCCATCACGAACAGCGCGCCCAGCAGGAACGGGTACGAGGTGTCGGCGCCGACCTGCGTGAAGCCCGCCATGCCAAGCGTCGTCAGCGCGAGACCACCGAGCACGACCTTGCCGGGGCCGATGCGGTCGGTGAGTGCGCCACCGATCGGCATCGTGAGCATCGCTCCGATGCCCTGCGGCGCCAGCAGGAGACCGGCCATGAGGGTCGTCTCTCCGCGGATCTGCAGGAAGTACGCCGCGAACAGGATGCTCGCGCCGAAGAACGCGACCGCGAAGAACGCCATCGTGACCACCGCGACCGTGAGGTTGCGGTGCTTGAAGAGCCGCAGGTCGACCAGCGGGTGCTCGGGACGGAACGCGTGGAAGACGAAGGCCACGATGAGCACGGCTCCGATCGCCGCGGTGACGAGCACCTTGGTCGCCCAGATCGTGCCCTCCTCGGGGATCGAGGAGACACCGAACAGGAACAGCGCGAGGCCCGGCGACAGGAGGATCATGCCGGTCCAGTCGAACGACTCCGATGGCTCCGGCGAGTCCTTCGGCAGCACGCGCCATGCGTAGACGAGCCCGATGATGCCGATCGGCAGGTTGATCAGGAAGATCCAGTGCCAGTTGAGGCTCTCGATGAGCCAGCCGCCGAGGATCGGGCCGGCGATCGGGCCGAGCAGCATCGGGACCCCGAGAACGGCCATCACGCGACCGATCCGGTGCGGACCGGCGGCGCGGGTCATGATCGTCATGCCCAGCGGCATCAGCATGCCGCCGCCGAGGCCCTGGATCACACGGAAGGCCACGAGCTCGGTGATGCCACCGGCGAGGCTGCAGAGCACGGAGCCGGCGGTGAAGAGCACCAGCGCGGTCATGTAGAGACGCTTCGTGCCAAATCGGTCGGCAGCCCACCCTGTCAGCGGGATGACGGTCGCGAGCGCGAGCGTGTACGCGGTCATCGACCACGCGACCTCGGCGTACGAGGCATCGAACTCGTTCTGGAAGGTCGGGAGGGCGACGCTGACGACAGTGATGTCGAGGATCGACATGATCGCGCCGAGCACGACCACGCCCGCCACCTTGAGGACGGCGGCGTCGAGCTTGTCACTGCCGTCAGGCGTGCTGTGGGGACCAGGGCCGGGTGGCGTCTGGGTGTCTTGACTCATGAAGAAGGGTCCTTACCCGGGGGTGTGGGTTGGCGTTCGGCGAGGGCGGCTCGTAGCGCGCGATCAAGAAGGCTACGTGTCGGGTCCGACAGATCGCGAACGATTTCTTGGAGGGCCGCCCGCTTGGTCTTCAGCTGACGTCCGACGAGGTCACGCCCCTCGTCGGTGAGGGTGACGACGCGGACACGACGGTCCTTCGCGCACTCCTGCCGGCGGATCAGTCCGAGCCCGACCAGCTGGTCGACGGCGCGGCCGGCCGCGGCCACCGAGATCTCGAGCGCCCGGGCGACGTCGGTGATCTGGGTGTCCTCCGACCGGCTCGCCACGGTCAGCAGCGTGCGTACCTGCGTGGCGGAGAGGTCGGCGGCGCGGAACGCATCGATCCCCTCCTCCTCACAGCACGCGGCCACCTGGAGGAAGAACTCCTCCAGGCGGCCGGCAAGGGATTCGGGTGTCGTCACCCGAAGATGTTAACCCAAATGCAAATGTTTCTGAAAAGCGATTATTGCGTGACGTACATCACTCGGCGTTCGGGCCGGGCCAGTTCTTGTCCGGCACCGGCACGGGACGGCCGGGCTGCTCGCCGCCGCGCTCCTCGAGGTAGCTGTCCTTCGGGACCATCACCTTGCGACGGAAGATGCAGACGACCTTGCCGTCCTGGTTGTAGCCGATCGTCTCGACGTAGACGACTCCGCGATCGTCCTTGCTCTTGCTCTCCCACTTGTCGAGCACGGTCGTCTCGCCATAGATCGTGTCGCCGTGGAAGGTCGGGGCGACGTGGCGCAGCGACTCGATCTCGAGGTTCGCGATGGCCTTGCCCGAGATGTCCGGCACGCTCATGCCGAGCAGCAGCGAGTAGACGTAGTTGCCCACGACCACGTTCTTGCCGAACTGCGTCGTCTTCTCGGCGTAGTTGGCGTCCATGTGGAGCGGGTGGTGGTTCATCGTGAGCAGGCTGAAGAGGTGGTCGTCGTACTCGGTGACCGTCTTCCCTGGCCAGTGCTTGTAGGTCGCGCCGACCTCGAACTCCTCGTAGCTGCGGCCGAACTGCATGGGCACTCCTCACGTCGATGAACCGGCGGTGCGCCTGTCATCATGACCGATCCGGCTCCGGCGTCCCGGGTCGGGTGGCCCCATCCCGGGCGAGCAAAGTCGCCGTCGTCGGCAGCAGTAGGACGGTGATCGCGCCGCCCGCGACGAGGATCGACGCCGTCGTCTGGGTCATCTCCCCCGCGTCGACCGCGACCGTGCTCACCGCGACCATGATCGGTAAGCCGGTCGAGGCCCACAGAGACACCCGTACGGAGTCACGCACGCCGAAGCTGCGGGTGCCGTCGGGCTCGCGCTGCAGCAGCGTCGCCACCAGTACCGGCCCTCCGCGCACCAGCAGGATGAGGAGGACGAAGGCGATGAGGACGACCGGCTCCTTCGACACAGCAGCGGGGTCGATCGCCATTCCGGAGGTCACGAAGAAAACGGGGATGAGGAGGCCGAAGGCGAGCCCGTCGATCTTGGTCTCGAGTCGCTCGTCCCCTCCGGGAAGTGCCCGCCGGAGGATGAAGCCGGCCGCGAAGGCGGCCAGGATGGTGTCGAGCTTGACGGCCAGAGCGAGAGCGCTCAGGGACACCAGGAGCAGCACGGTGAAGCGTACGGTCGTCTGTGCCGTCGTCTCGGCGCCGGCGCGCACGAGGCCCGGGATCACCGACGCCGACGGCAGGAGCCTCGTCGGTACGACCGCGACCAGGACAGCCGCCACGCCGAAGAGCAGGAGCGACAGCACTGCGCGCTCCGGTCCGTTGACGCCGAGCAGGATGACCATCGCCACGACCGGCCCCAGCTCCCCGAACGTCCCGTGGTTGACGACCGTCCGGCCGAACCGCGTCCTCGTCAGCCCCGAGTCCTTGAGGATGGGGAGCAAGGTCCCGAGCGCGGTGGAGGTCAGCGCGATCGCCACGGCCGTCTCGGCGTGCCTCGCCAGCGCGGTCGCCGAAAGGAGCGCGACGGTCGCGAACGCCAGCGCCAGGCAGACGAGCCAGGTCACCAGAGCGCGGCGTCCGCCCCTGCCACGCAGCTCGTCCACCTCGATCTCGTAGCCCGCGAGCAGGAAGAGGAAGCCGAGACCGAGCTCACGCAGGAGGTCGATCGGCGGCTCGACCCCGGCGAGGTCGAGCACGAAGGGGCCGACGACGATCCCTCCGACGAGCAGCAGCACGACCTCCGGCACCAGCCGTCGCGGCATCGCCGCCGCGACGACCGGGGCGATCGCGGCCACCAGCATGATCCAGAAAAGCGACTCCACGCGTCCCCCTCGCGCTCAGCAGTTCCAGCGCTCAATCACCGGATCCGTGTCGTGCTCATACCCGAGCACCGACAGTGTGGCGGTGTCGAGCGCGAGTCGCGCGCCGAACCGGACCGGCTCCCCGAGGTATCGCGCCGCGAGCGCACGCAGCGCGTGGCCGTGCCCGAAGACCAGCACCGGGCCGTCCTCGGCACGGACCCGGGCGACGACCCGGTCGAGGCGCGCCGCCACCTCGTCCGCGGTCTCACCTCCGACCTCTCCCGCGCCGTGCGTCCAGGTCGTCCACCCCGGCACGTCCTCGCGGATCTGTGGCGTCGTCAGTCCCTCGTACGCCCCGTAGTCCCACTCGGCCAGCTCCGGCACGACCACGGCGTCGGGGAAGCCCGCGAGCTCGGCCGTGCGCCGTGCGCGCATCCGCGGGCTCGTCAGGACCAGCGCGAAGGACGTGCCTGCCAGTCGCGGCAGGAGGTCGCGTGCGCGTTCCTCGCCGTCAGGCAGCAGCGGCAGGTCCGTATGGCTCGTGTGGCGTCCGTTTCGCGCCCACTCGGTCGGCCCGTGCCGCACCATCCACAGCTGCGCCGGCATCGCTGACTCCTCAGGCCGTCCACGTGACGGGAAGGCCGTGCGGCGGCGCGGACCCGATCTCCGTCGCCTCGCCGAACGGCCACGTTGTCAGGATGACCGGGTACGGGCCGGCGAGCACGTCAGCGGGCTCGAGCCGGACGTGCGCCAGGACACGATCGACATCTGCGGTCGCACCGAGCGCGTCGAGCCGCTCGACGATGCGCCGCTGCTCGTCGTCGTCGAGGTACGGCCACGTGATCGAGTGCCAGACCACCGTGGCCGTCCCGTCGACGAGCTCGAGCGCGTCGAGTCCGTCGGCGGCGCTGCGCTGCTCGAGCCGTACGGGCACCTCCTGCGCGATCGTCGTCGCGGCGCGCAGGCGGGAGAGTCGTTCGGTCATGTCGGGCCAGGTGTACGCCTCGAGGACACGCCGGTCGTCCGCCTGTCCGATGTCGAGCGGGGTGAGGTCGAAGCCGGTGCGCTCGACGATCTCGAGCGGGGCATCGACGGGTGGCGAGAGCCCTTTCCACGCGCCGCGCATCGCGACGCGGGAGTCGACGGGTCCCCACCAGCCCGAGGGCGATCCGAAGCGGTAGTGGTCGACGCGCAGGTTGAGTCCGGCGCTCGCACCGATCTCGATCAGCCGCACGGGCAGCGCGAACCGGTCGGCGACACGCAGAACGCCGCCGGCGAGGGCGGCGGAGCGGCCGACCTCGTTGGTCTGCAGGGGGTGGTCGAGCGACGCGTGCAGCCGCTCGCGGTGCTCCACGAGCGCCGCGCGTACGTGGGGCCACGCAACGTCGCGATCCCACACGCCGCCGACACTCGGGTACGACGCAGCGAGCGCGGGCACCTCGTCGTCGAGGACGAGGCGGTGAAGCCCGCCCACCAGCCTCAGCGCGAGCAGGACCGGCGGAGCAGCACCGTCGTCCGCGAGGGGGCCGAGCACGTCCTTCGTCGGGCCGCCGCCGGCGAGGTCGTCGGCCAGCGCGCCGATCAGGTCGCCGTACATCGGCGACCCGAGCGACGCGCAGATCTCCGCCTGCCGCCGGAACGCCGTGACGGCTCGGGTGTCGGAGCTGCTCACGCCTCGGGGGGCGCCTGCGCGGGCGGCGGCTGCGGCGGAGCTGTCGGTGCCTGCGGGGCGGACTGCCCCGCGCCAGCCTGGTGGGCGCCTGCCAGCAGGCGCTGCCCGTCCGCGAGGAGCTTGTGCTCGACGAGCAGCTCGTACCGCGACGCCACCACCTGCGTCACCGAGGTGAAGTCACGACGCCCGCCGGTGAACGCGTACCCGATCAAACCCCAGACGACACCGAACACCAGGCCGAAGAGGATCGCCGACAGCACGATCGGGAACCAGTCCCCGGGCTCAGCGAAGATCCCCACGATGAGTCCGAGGAGCAGGCCGAACCACGCTCCGGTGGCCGCGCCGTACCCTGCCGCCTTGCCCCACGTCATCCGGCCGGTCACACGCTCGACCTGCTTGAGGTCGGTGCCGACGATCATGATGTTCTCGACCGGGAACTTCTGGTCGGATAGGTAGTCCACCGCTCGCTGCGCGTCGGCGTACTGGTCGAAGAACGCCAGGTGCTGGGGATACTCCAGCCTGAACCCCTGCCTGCCCTGCTGCTGCGCCATGCGATTCCTCCTCATCGACTGCAGATCACCCTAGTGACTCGGAGCGGCGTGCGCCTTGTGTGACGCGCTCGTGCGGGAGGATCTACTCAGAGTGCGGCGACCAGCCCACGGAGACAGACTGAGCGGGTGGCCCCGCGGATCGCGCCGCAGCAGCTGCCCGTGCGAGGAGGGTAACGATGCCGGACGAGACGGTGCTCGTCATCAATGCGGGCTCGTCGTCACTGAAGTACGAGCTTCGTGACGCGACGTCGGGTACGCGGCTGGGACGAGGGATCGTCTCCCGTATCGGGCACGACGGCACGTCGTTGCGCTATCAGGTCACCGGCGAGGAGCCGACCGAGCGGCCGCTGCCCGGTGCCTCGTACGCCGACGCGATCGCCGCGATGTTCGGACGCTTCGACGAAGCCGGTGCGCGCCTCGACGGGCTGATCGGCGTCGGCCACCGTGTCGTGCACGGCGGCACGACCTTCAGCGCACCTGTCGTGGTCGATGACGACGTGCTCGCGCAGATCGACGCATTGTCGTCGCTCGCGCCGCTGCACAACCCGGTCGCAGTCGAGTGCCTGCGGCTGATGAAGGAGCGCGATCCCGACCTCCCCCAGGTCGCCGTCTTTGACACGGCGTTCCACGCGACGCTGCCGTGGGAGGCCTACACGTTCGCGATCCCGCAGGACCTCGCCCAGACCCACCAGCTGCGCCGGTACGGGTTCCACGGGACGTCGGTCGAGTACGTCACCGGCCGGACCGCGGCGCTGCTCGGGATCCCTGAGGCCGAGGTCAACCTCATCGTCTGCCACCTCGGCAACGGCGCCTCGATCACCGCGGTGCAGGGCGGCCGCAGCGTCGACACGTCGATGGGCTTCACGCCTCTGTCCGGCCTTGTGATGGGGACGCGCTCCGGAGACTTCGACGCGTCGGCGGTGCTGTTCCTCCAGGACTCGGCCGGGATGACGACGCGAGAGGTCGCCGAGCTCCTCGAGCGTCGCAGCGGGCTGCTCGGGCTGACCGGCGACTCCGACATGGCCGTGATCGCCGATCGCGCCGCCGACGGGGACGAGGCCGCCCTTGGCGCCGTACGCCTCGCCGTGTACCGGATCCGTCAGTACGTCGGCGCCTACCTCGCCATCGTCCCCGGTGTCCACGCGCTGGTCTTCACCGCCGGGATCGGCGAGAACGACGCCAACCTTCGTGTCGAGGTCTGCGATCCGCTCGGCCACCTCGGGATCGAGATCGACCACGACCGCAACGTCTCCCCTGTGCCTCCCGAGGGCCTCGTGATCGGCGGTGGACCGATCCGCGTCGCGGTCGTCCCCACCGATGAGGAGGCCGAGATCGCTCAGCACACCGTCGCCCTGGTCCGGACGGGCTCACCCGCCCGCCCGGCGTCGACGGCGGACCACTCCGGAGCAAAGGAGCACGCATGACCGAGTCGTCCTTCGACGTGACCGCGTTCGCGAACCCGTCCGACCAGGAGGTCGCGACGGTCGACGCGTGGTGGCGGGCGAACAACTACCTGACGGTCGCGCAGATCTACCTCAAGAGCAACGTGCTCCTGCAGCGCCCGCTGTCTGCTGACGACATCAAGCCGCGCCTGCTCGGTCACTGGGGCACGAGCCCCGGGCAGTCCTTCATCTACGCCCACATGAACCGGCTGATCCGCCAGACCGGTCAGTCCTCGATCTATCTGTCCGGGCCCGGCCACGGTGGCCCTGCGATCGTCGCTGCGGGCTATCTCGAGGGCACCTACTCCGAGGTCTATCCCGAGGTCTCGCTCGACACCGAGGGCCTCACCCGCCTCTGCCGGCAGTTCTCGACCCCCGGCGGGATCCCCAGCCACGTCTCGGTGACGACGCCGGGCTCGATCCACGAGGGCGGCGAGCTCGGCTACGTCCTCATCCACGCGTTCGGGGCGATCTTCGACAACCCCGACCTGCTGGCGGTGGCGGTCGTCGGTGACGGCGAGGCCGAGACCGGTCCGCTCGAGGGGTCCTGGAAGGGCATCTCCTTCGTCAACCCCGAGCGCGACGGCGCCGTGCTGCCGATCCTGCACCTCAACGACGGCAAGATCGCCAGCCCGACCGTGCTTGGCCGCAAACCTCCCGAGGAGGTACGTGAGCTCTTCACCGGTCACGGCTACGACGTGCTCGAGGTGGAGGGCGAGGACCTGCCGGGCATGCACCTGCGCTTCGCCGCGGTGCTCGCCGAGGCGTACGGCAAGATCAAGGCGATCCAGGATGCGGCACGCGGAGGCACCTGGGACGGTGAGATGCCGCGCTGGCCGATGATCGTGATGCGGACCCCCAAGGGATGGACAGGCCCGCACGAGATCGACGGCGTCGTGGTCGAGGGCACCTGGCGCGCACACCAAGTGCCGTTGTCCGGCGTCCGCGACAACCCCGAGCACCTCGCGATCCTCGAGGCGTGGATGAGGTCGTACGGTCCAGACGAGCTCTTCCCAGACGGCCGGCCGAGTGCCGAGGTCGACGAGAACAACCCCGAGGGCGACCACAGGATGAGCGCCAACCCGGCCGCGAACGGCGGGGTGCTCACTCAGGACCTCGCCCTGCGGCCGTTCTCCGACTACGCGATCGAGGTGCTGAACCCGGCCGCGGAGCGCTTCGAGAACACCCGCGTGCTCGGTGCGATGATGGCCGACATCTATCGCGACAACCCGCACAACTTCCGGCTGTACTGCCCGGACGAGACCAACTCGAACCGGCTCGGTGCCGTCTTCGAGGTCACCGACCGCGCGTTCATGGAGCGCATCACACCGGACGACGTCAAGATCTCGCGCGACGGTCGGGTGATGGAGGTCCTCAGCGAGCACAACTGCCAGGGCTGGCTCGAGGGCTACAACCTGACCGGACGCCACGGCCTCTTCGCGACGTACGAGTCCTTCGGCATGGTGAGCGCGTCGATGACCGTCCAGCACGCGAAGTGGCTCGAGGAGGCCGGCCACCTGCCGTGGCGCGCCACGATCCCCAGCCTCAACGTCCTGCTGACGTCGACGACGTGGCGCAACGACCACAACGGCTTCTCCCACCAGGGACCGGGTCTGATCAACGTGGTGCTCAACATGCGCGGGACAGTGTCGCGGGTCTACCTGCCGCCGGACGCCAACTGCCTGCTCTCCGTGGCCGACCACTGCTTCAGGTCGCGGTCGTACGTGAACCTCATCGCCATCGACAAGCAGCCGCACCTCCAGTACCTGTCGATCGACGAGGCTGCTGCGCACTGCGAAAAGGGTGCGGGGATCTGGGACTGGGCCGGCAACGACGACGGCACGACGGAGCCCGACATCGTGATGGGGTGCGCCGGAGACGTCCCGACCGCGGAGACGGTCGCGGCGGCGCAGCTGCTGAAGGAGTGGGTCCCGGACCTGTCCGTACGGGTCGTCAACGTCGTGGACCTCATGACGCTGCCGCGCCAGAAGGACCACCCGCACGGGATGTCCGAGGCAGAGTTCTCCGCGCTGTTCACCGACGACGTCGACGTGGTGTTCGCGTTCCACGGCTACCACGGAGCGATCCACAAGCTCGTCCACGGCCGACCGGACGCCGACCGGTTCCACGTCCGCGGCTTCATCGAGCAGGGCACCACGACCACGCCATTCGACATGACGGTGCTCAACGGGATGTCGCGCTACCAGCTCGTCGAGGACGTGCTCAACAACACCAGGGTGACTCCGGCCAACTCGCAGGAGCTGCGCGAGCACTGCGCGCAGATGCTCGAGAAGCACTACCACTACGTGCGCGAGCACCTCCAGGACATGCCCGAGGTCCGGGACTGGGTCTTGAACCCGGCCACCTGAGCCCGGCCCCCGTCCGCGTGGCGTCCGCGGAAGAGCGGACGGGGGTTGACGTCCGTTCGTGTGACGCAGATGTAACACACCGCAACTAGCCTCCCCGAATGGACAGCCAGGCACGAGAGAACGTCCAGTCGTTCGTCACCGCCTGCGAGTACCGCCACATCCCCTTCGAGGACGTGTACACGCGGGTCCAGTCGACGCAGGGGCGGCTGCTGACCTACACGACCTCGCGCAAGCCGGTCACCGCCGGCTGGATCCTGCCGACCGCGGTGCCCGTCGACGACGCGACCCACGCGCTCGTCCTGCCGGTGGGGCTGGTCTACGGCGCGACGACCGTACGGCGCAAGCTGGGCCGCAACGACCGCGGCAACGGCACCTCACCCGAGGCGTGGGTCATGCTCGACGTGTGGTGGAGGCCGTCGTCGGCGCACGACCACGGGCTGACGCAGGCGATGTACGACTTCGTCATCGGCTGGGACCAAACGCACCTGCGGTGAGGAGCCGTCACACGCGTCGGTGCAGGAGCAGTGGCAGGACCGCTGACGCCCCCGCGGCCCGCAGCGCACCACCGACGACGGTCACGGGCCACTGCGACGCGGTGGCGTCGACGACCAGGAGCACGGTACGGCCAGAGATCGCGGCGGCCGTCTCCGCCGGCACCTGCACGGCGTCGCGCCACAGCGCCGCCTCGGCCGCCGACGTCAGGTCGCGGAGGTCGCCTCGGACGGCGGCGGGGTCGACCGGCACCGTCGCCCGCTCGAGCCGTCCGACCTGGGCGAGGTGGTCGGCGACGCTCGCGGTGAGGACGGGGAAGCCTGCGGCCGCGAGGTCGACCGCGACCTCCGGACGGGAACGCCAGTCACCCTTCCAGCGCGACAGCACCCCCACGCACGCGTCTCGCAGCTCCTGCGGTGCCGGTGCGTCCGTCGAGAACGCCTCGCGGACGACCTCGCGCCACTCCGGCGCGTCCGCGTGGATCACCGCACGCCCGGGCTCGACCGTACGGTCGGGACCGATGCGTCCGCGCGACCCGAAGGTGCCGCCCGGCCACATCTTGCGCGGCTCGAGCAGGTTGTCCTGGCCGCGCAGCACGCCGGCCACCGCGCGTACGGTCTCGGGCTGCGGGGCCGCGGCCAGTGCGTCCGGGAGCGCGTCTCGGCACACCGAGCACCGCCCGCACGGCGTCGCCTCCGGGTCGTCGAGCGACTCCTGCAGGAGCTGCATCAAGCACCGCTCGCCCCGCGTATAGGCGCGCATGATGTCGGCCTCGCGGCGGCGTACCGCCACCACACCGTCATAGTGCTCGGCGTCGTACGACCACTCCCGTCCAGTGCGTACCCATCCCCGCTCGACGCGCTCGGTGACCTCGTCGACCGCGAGCTGCTTGAGCATCAGCTCGACACGGCCACGGCGCAGGCCCGTCTCTGCCTCCAGACTCACGACCGTGGCGGGGGCGTCGGGCGTCGCGTCGCCCATCGCCGCGAGCAGCCGCGCGACCTGGTCGGCGACAGGGATCGTCGCCGTGGCGAAGTAGTCCCAGATGCCGTCGTCCGCGCTCGACGGCAGCAGCACCGCGTGCGCGTGGTCGATGGCGCGTCCGGCACGCCCGACCTGCTGGTAGTAGGAGACCGGCGACGGCGGCGCGCCGACGTGGACGACGAACCCGAGGTCAGGCTTGTCGTAGCCCATGCCGAGCGCGGACGTGGCGATGAGCGCCTTGACCTCGTTGCGGCGCAGCGCGTCCTCGAGGCGCTCGCGCTCGGCCGCCTCGAGCTGACCTGTGTAGGCCGCGACCGGCGCCGCCTCACCGTGCACGGCGCGGATCGCCGAGGCCAGCCGACCGGCGTCGGCGACCGTGAGGACGTACACGATGCCGGACCCCGGAAGCGTCGGCAGATGGTCGACCACCCACGCGTAGCGCTCCAGGGGCGACAACCGGTCGACCACGGACAGCTCGAGGCTCGAGCGCGCGAGCGGTCCGCGCAGCACGAGCGTCTCCTCTCCGAGCTGCCGCGCCACGTCCTCCGTCACCCGCGCGTTGGCGGTCGCCGTCGTCGCGAGCACGGGGGTGTCCGGGTTGAGCCGCTGGAGAACGTCGGAGACGCGGCGGTAGTCGGGACGGAAGTCGTGGCCCCAGTCGGAGACCGCGTGCGCCTCGTCGACGACGAGCAGGCCGATCTGGCCCGCGAGCGCGTCGAGCACCCGGCGGCCGAAGCCAGGGTTGGCGAGCCGCTCGGGCGACACGAGCAGCACGTCGACGTCGCCGGCGCGCAACGACTCCTCGATGCGGGACCACTCCTCGATGTTGGACGAGTTGAGCGTCTCCGCCCGCAGACCCGCTCGGCCAGCCGCCGCCACCTGGTCGCGCATCAGCGAGAGCAGCGGCGACACGACCAGCGTGGTCCCCGCACCTTCGTCGCGACGGATCGCGGTCGCCGCCCAGTAGACCGCGGACTTGCCCCAGCCGGTGGCCTGGACGACCAGCACGCGCGCCTTCGGCTCGGACAGCGCGGCGACCGCGCTGACCTGGTCGTCGCGCAGCGTCGCGCCCGGGCCTGCAAGGGCACCGATCACGCGATCGGCGACCGCAGCGCGGGACGGGGTCAGGGTGGGCGGCGCGGTGGTGGACGGCATGTCGTCCACCGTACGCAGCCGCGCCAGCACCCGTCGTACGGCGTCCACAGGCTCCTCGGCTACGACCCCTCGTTGGGGTACCCCAGCGAAACACCACTGCCCCCAGCGTGTGCGCTAGGGGCAGTGGCGTTGGCGTGGGGTACCCGAACGGAGGTACGGCCGGCGGGCCGCACACCGCGACGTGATCAGCGCTGCTGGTAGTCCTTCAGCAGGCTGCGACCGATGATCATCTTCTGGATGTCGCTCGTGCCCTCGCCGATCAGCATGAACGCCGCCTCGCGATAGAGGCGCTCGATCTCGTACTCCTTGGAGTAACCGTAGCCGCCGTGGATCCGGAACGACGCCTCGACGACCTCGTTGCAGTATTCCGAGGCGACCATCTTGGCCATGCCGGCCTCGACGTCGTTGCGCTCGCCGGCGTCCTTCTTGCGGGCGGCCCGCACGACCATCGCGTGCGCCGTCTCGACCTTCGTGCCCATCTCCGCGAGACGGAACAGGATCGCCTGGTGCTGCGCGATCGGCTTGCCGAAGGTCTCACGCTGCTGGGCGTACGCGATGCCGAGCTCGAAGGCACGGTTGGCGATGCCGACCGCACGGGCACCGACGTTCACACGGCCGACCTCGACGCCGTCCATCATCTGGTAGAAGCCCTTGCCGGGCTCGCCGCCGAGGATCTGGTCGGCCGCGATCTCGTGCTTGTCCAAGATCATCTCGGTCGTGTCGATGCCCTTGTAGCCCATCTTGTCGATCTTGCCCGGGATGGTGACACCCTGAGCCGTCTCGCCGAAGCCGGGCTCCTTCTCGATCAGGAACGTCGTCATGTTCTTGTAGACCGAGTCGGCACCTTCGTCGGTCTTGGTCAGCACCGCGACGAGGTTGGACGAGCCGCCGTTGGTGAGCCACATCTTCTGGCCGGTGATCGAGTACGACCCATCGGCCTGCTTGGTCGCCTTCGTCGAGACCGCCGAGACGTCCGAGCCCAGTGCCGGCTCCGACATCGAGAACGCCCCGCGCACCTCGCCCGTGGCCATCCGCGGCAGGTACTTGCTCTTCTGCTCCTCGGTGCCGTGCTGCACGAGCATGTACGCCACGATGAAGTGCGTGTTGATGACGCCCGACACGCTCATCCAGCCGCGGGCGATCTCCTCGACCACCAGCGCGTACGTCAGCAGCGACTCGCCGAGGCCCCCGTACTCCTCGGGGATCGTCAGCCCGAACAGCCCGAGCTCCTTGAGGCCGTCGACGATGGCCTGCGGGTACTCGTCCTTGTGCTCCAGCTCGGTGGCGACCGGGATGATCTCCTTGTCCACGAACTCGCGGACGGTCTTGAGGATCTCCTCCTGGACGTCGGTCAGACCGTCGGTGGTGACCAAGCGACCCATGTTCTTCTCTTCTCTGTCTCTCGTACGACGGCGGCTGAGGTGTCGTACGACCTCAGTCGGTCGGCGCTTCCCACGTGGTGGTGCGCTGCATGCCGGCAGCGCGTCCCTTGGCCGAGATCACGAGGGCCATCTTGCGCGAGGCCTCGTCGATCATCTCGTCGCCGAGCATCGCCGAGCCTTTCTTGCCGCCGGCCTCGGAGGTGAACCAGTCGTATGCGTCGAGGATGTTCTCGGCGTGGTCGTAGTCCTCCTGGCGGGGGCTGAAGACCTCGTTGGCGACGTCGACCTGGCCGGGGTGCAGGACCCACTTGCCGTCGAAGCCGAGCGCAGCCGCGCGCGACGCCACGCGGCGGTAGCCCTCGGTGTCGCGGATCTGGAGGTAAGGCCCGTCGATGGCCTGCTTGTCGTACGCCCGTGCCGCCATGAGGATGCTCATGAGGATGTGGTGGTAGGCGTCGCCGACGTCGTAGCCCGGGGGCTGCTCGCCCACGACGAGCGACTTCATGTTGATGCTCGCCATGAAGTCGGCGGGGCCGAAGATGATGGTCTCGACACGCGGCGACGCGGCGGCGATCGCGTTGACGTTGGTCAGGCCGAGCGCGTTCTCGATCTGCGCCTCGATGCCGATGCGGCCGACCTCGTAGCCCATCGTCTTCTCGATCTGCGTCAGCAGCGTGTCGAGCGCGACGACCTGCTCGGCCGTCTGCACCTTCGGCAGCATGATGCAGTCGAGGTTGGCGCCGGCGCCCTCGACGACCTCGATCACGTCGCGGTAGGTCCACTGGGTCGTCCAGTCGTTGACCCGCACCACGCGGACCTTGTCGCCCCAGCCACCCTCGTTGAGCGCGGCGACGATGTTCTTGCGGGCGTCGGGCTTGGCCAGCGGCGCGACCGCGTCCTCGATGTCGAGGAAGACCTGGTCGGCGGGCAGACCCTTGGCCTTCTCGAGGAAGCGCGGGTTCGAGCCGGGAACGGCGAGGCAGGAGCGGCGCGAGCGAAGCGCCTTGTTTTCGACGGACACGGGTCACCTCGGTGCAGCGGGGACGGGATCAGGCCTGACTGTACCTACGAGTAGTGTTAACGACTAGTAACATGCGTACGAGTGTGACCTGCTTCTCACGCCTGCCTCAGTCGGAGTCCGGGACGTCTGTACGACGCGGTGGCCGGCGCGTGACGACGACCGCGAGGCCGGCGAGGATCAGTCCCAGCCCCACGTAAACGCCCATCCCCGGCGCCTGTCCGAGCAGCGCCGCCGCGAGCAGGGCAGCGCCGGGCACCTCGAGCAGCAGGAGCAGCGAGACGAGCATCGGGCTCATCACAGCGAGCAGGTGGTTGATCACCGAGTGCCCGAGCAGCTGCGCGGTGACCGTGACCGCGATGATCCCGGCCCATGCTCCCGCCCCGAACCCCGTCAACGGCACTCCCCCGACGAGGCACGCCACCAGGAGAAGGACGGCGCAGACGCCGTAGCAGAGCAGCGTGTACGAGGTCGTCGTGAGCGTCTCGCGCGCCCGCGCCCCCGTCACGGTGTAGATCGCGGCGCTGAGCCCGCCGACCACGGCCAGCAGGTCGCCGACCAGCGCGTCCCGCGAGAGGGCCAGGTCGACTCCGGTGATCACGAGGACGCCCCCGAACGAGATCAGCAGCCCCAGGACGACGGTGAGCGGGATGCGCGTCCCGCGCAGCCGTCCGATCAGCGCGACCCAGCCGACCTGCATCGAGACCAGCGCCGTCGCCGCGGCGACGGACGTCAGCTTGAGCGCGCTGACCCACGTCGCGAAGTGCACGGCCAGCGCCACGCCCGCGAGGACGCAGGTTCGGACGTCGGCGCGGGTCAGCGACCGCAGCTCGCGCCGGTTCCGGGTGGCGGCCACCGGGAGCAGGACGACCTCGGCCAGCGCGTTGCGCCAGAACGCGATCGCGAGCGCCGGCGCCTGTGTCCCGGCCATCAGGGGGCCGGACAGGGAGACGCCGAGCACGGCGACCGTGGCCAGGAGGACGTTCACGTCCGCAGTATGCGCTGCCGTACGGGCCCGTGGGTCGAAGCCCTGTGTCCCGGCGGAGAGAGGCCTATGCTGGCGCTCATGGACCCCGCCGAGCCGTCCGACGAAGAGTTCGACGCCCTCTTTCGCAGGGCGTTCGTCGCCGAGGTCGCCAAGAAGTCGGGCCTGATGTGGATCGTGTACGACGGCACGTGGCACCCCGTCTGGCACGCGTGGCTCGAGGACGCGGCGTGCGTCGTGGCCGGTGGTGACGAGCAGCCGCTCCCGGGGATCAAAGAACAGCCCGACGTCGTGCTCGACCTGCGGGCGAAGTCGACGCGCGCCCAGGTCGCCCAGGTCCGCGCGACAATCGAGGTCATCGACCCGGAGCACCCCGACTGGGTCGAGGTGACGGCGCTGCTGGCCTCGGAGCGGCTCAACCTCTTCGAGCCCGACGAGGCGGTCGCGCGCTGGGCCCGCGAGTGCGTCGTCGTCCGTCTCCGCCCGACGGACCTCCTCGCGTCGCCCGGCCATCTCGGACACTCCGACCAGCGCCAGCAGCCGCTCGAGTCCCCTGCCCGTACGGTCCGCGGGCGCCCGTTCGCGCTCCACCGCCAGCGCCGCGCCCCGCACCTGTCGCCCCGGAGCGAGTCGTGAGCGAGCCACCGGCACCCGAGCCAGACCTGGAGGTCAGCCACCCCAAGCACGCCGCCGCCGGGGTCACGGGTGTCGCCGTCGCGCTCGACCGTGCCGTCCGCGCCATGGGGCCGGTCCGCGCGACGAAGACGCTGCGCCGTCTCAACCAGGTCGGCGGCTTCGACTGCCCGAGCTGTGCGTGGCCCGACCCGGAGCACCGCTCGGTCGCGGAGTTCTGCGAGAACGGCGCAAAGGCGGTCGCCGAGGAGGCCACCCGGGCCCGCGCGACGCCGGACTTCTTCGCGCGCCACTCGATCGCCGACCTCGACGCCCACGACGAGCTGTGGCTGGGTCAGCAGGGCCGCCTCACGCACCCGATGGTGAAGCGCCCGGGCGCGACGCACTACGAGCCGATCGGCTGGCACGACGCGTTCGCGCTGGTCGCCGACCATCTGAACGCGCTCGACTCCCCCGACCAGGCGGCGTTCTACACCTCGGGGCGCGCCTCCAACGAGGCCGCGTACTCCTACCAGCTCTTCATCCGCGCCTTCGGCACCAACAACCTCCCCGACTGCTCCAACATGTGCCACGAGTCGACGAGCGTGGCGCTGCTCGAGACGATCGGCATCGGCAAGGGCAGCGTGCAGCTGCGCGACCTGTACGACGCGAAGCTGATCGTGGTCGCCGGCCAGAACCCCGGCACCAACCATCCCCGCATGCTGTCGGCCCTGGAGACCGCCAAGCGGCGTGGCGCCAAGATCCTCAGCATCAACCCGTTGCGCGAGACCGGGCTGGTCGCCTTCAAGAACCCCCAGAAGCCCCGTGGTGTCGTCGGCTCCGGGACGCCGCTGGCCGACCTGCACCTGCCCGTACGAGTCAACGGCGACCTCGCGCTGCTCCAGGCGATCGGCGCGCTGCTCGTGGAGTGGGACGCGATCGACCATGTGTTCGTCGCGCAGCACACGACCGGGTACGCCGCGTGGGCCGCGCACGTCAGCGCGGTCGACTGGGACGTCGTCGAGGTGGCGACCGGCCTGTCGCGCGCGCAGATCACCGAGGCCGCCCAGATGCTGCGCGAGTCGGACGCGACGATCTGGTGCTGGGCGATGGGTCTGACCCAGCACCGCAACGCGGTCGCCACGATCAAGGAGGTCGTCAACATCGCGCTCGTCCGCGGCGACCTCGGGCGGCGCGGCGCCGGGCTCTGCCCCGTACGCGGCCACTCGAACGTCCAGGGCGACCGTTCCATGGGCATCTGGGAGCGCCCGCCGCAGCACTTCCTCGACGCGCTCGCGGCCGAGTACGACTTCGCGCCGCCCCGCGAGCCCGGCTACGACACCGTCGACACCATCCGCGCGATGCGCGACGGCCTGGTCTCGGTCTTCGTCGCGCTCGGCGGCAACTTCGTCCACGCCGCTCCGGACACCGACGTGACCGCGGACGCGCTGCGCCGTACCGACCTGACCGTCCACGTCGCCACCAAGCTCAACCGCTCGCACCTCGTGTGCGGGCGGACCGCGCTGATCCTGCCGACGCTCGGCCGTACCGAGATCGACCGCCGGCCGTCCGGTGAACAGCACGTGACCGTCGAGGACTCGATGTCGGTCGTGCACTCCTCCCGCGGCAACCTGGAGCCGGCAAGCGAGATGCTCCTGTCCGAGACGGCGATCGTCTCGCACCTGGCCGAGGAGACGCTGTCGCGCCGCGCGTCGGCGCCGGTGATCCCGTGGGCGCAGATGCGCGACGACTACACCGTGGTGCGCCAGCACATCGCGCGCGTCGTGCCGGGGTGTGCGGGGTACGACGTCAACACCGAGCGTCAGGGCGGCTTCGTCATGCCGCACCCGCCGCGCGACTCGCTGACGTTCGCGACCCGTGAGCGCGCTGCGGTGCTCACCGTGTCGCCGATCGAGGTGCTGCACGTGCCCGACGGTCACCTGCTCCTGCAGACGCTGCGCAGCCACGACCAGTTCAACACGACGATCTATGGGCTGTCCGACCGCTACCGCGGCATCGAGGGTGGTCGCCGAGTGGTGTTCGTGCACCGCGAGGACCTCGCCGCGCAGGCCCTGGACGACGGCGCGGTCGTCGACGTCGTCTCGGTCTGGTCGGACGGGTCGACCCGCCGCGTCACGGACTTCAGGACGGTCGCGTACGACGTGCCGCGTGGCACCGCCGCGGCGTACTACCCGGAGACGAACCCGCTCGTCCCGCTCGACTCCGTCGCCCTCGGCTCCAACACCCCGACATCGAAGTCCGTCGTGGTCCGTCTCGAACCCCTGGGTTCCGCCCGCACTCGTTGAAGCCTCTACCACCAAGAAGTGGGTTCGACCTGCACCTTTCATGGGTTATGTTGCTGTCGCACTATTCGTCTTGCCCCAGGAAGGCACCCCCTCTGTGAAGACCCTCCTCAAGAGCGCCGCGGTCACCATGACCGGCGCCGCGCTCGTCTTCTCGGGCGCCCTGCTCGCGCCGGCGTCCGCTGCGATCGACATCACCCCGCAGTCGGCCAACGCGCGGTCGGCCGCAGGCCCGCTCGACATCTCTCGGATCAACGTCGGCTACAGCTACGGTGGCTCGGCGATCAACGCCTCGACCAAGACCGTCAAGGTTGGCACCGTGGGCCAGGTCGTCAACGGCGCCCTGCTGGGCCAGTACGGCAACGCCAAGGTCTACGCCGACGTCTACCGCGGCTCGACCAAGCTGCAGAGCAACCTCCAGATCGCGTACGTCTCGTCCTCGGGCTACACGTGGGCCGAGACCTCGTTCTCGTTCCGCAACGGATGGGGCCGCGGCGCGTTCCGCATCGCCAACGTCCGGGTCACCTGGTACGACGGCACGAACACCTACACGGCGACCGATCCGAGCGTCGCCGGCGGCGGTTTCGCGATCAAGTCCGACCTCCGCGCGTCGGGCAACATCCGCAGCTGGTCCAACTCCAGCCGCAAGGTCGCCAAGATCACGCTGAAGAAGTACAACACCAACGGCAAGTGGGGCCGCTACAAGACCAAGGTCGTCCTGCAGCGCAAGGCCGGCGGCAAGTGGAAGAAGGTCAAGACCCTCAAGCTCAACCGCAAGGGCAAGGTGACCTACTCCTTCCGCAGCTCGAAGCGCTACAAGTACCGCTTCGTCGTCAAGGGAACGCGCACCACCTCGGCCGGTATCTTCACCACCAGCGGCAAGAGCTGATCTCGCGCTCACCCGGCAGCATCCGACGCCCCGTCACCGCACTGCGGTGGCGGGGTGTCGTACGTGCGCGGGTGAGGGGGCTTCCGGGTCTAGGCTGACCCCGTGACCTCGACGAGCCGCATCTTCCTCGCCAGGCTGGCCGGGCACGCCGTCTTCGACCCCGCGGGGGACCAGGTGGGCAAGCTGCGCGACGTCGTCGTCACGCAGCGCAGCGCCGGCCGGCTCCCCCGAGTGCTGGGGCTGGTGATCGAGGTGCTCGGCCGTCGACGCGTGTTCCTGCCGATGACCCGCGTGACGTCCCTCGAGGGTGGCCAGATCATCACGACGGGCGTGCTGAACCTCCGGCGGTTCGAGCAACGCCAGACCGAGACGCTCGTGTTCGGCGAGCTGTTCGACCGTACGGTCCGCGTGCCGTCGCAGGAGCTCGAGGGCATCGTGTACGACGTCGCGATGGAGCAGGACCGCACCCACGACTGGTATCTCACCGACGTCGCGGTCCGCGAGCGCTCCAAGAGGTTCAGCCGCCGGGGCCACGGGGTCGTCGTGGCCTGGAACGACGTGGCCGACCTCGCGGGCGAGCAGCCGTCCCAGGGGGCCACTCACCTGCTCGCGACGATGGACACGATGCGCCCCGCTGACCTCGCCAACGCGCTGCGCGAGCTCCCGATCCAGCGCCGCACGCAGATCGCCGCCGAGCTCGACGACGAGAGGCTCGCCGACGTCCTCGAGGAGATGCCCGAGGTCGCCCAGGTCGAGATCCTCGGACGCCTCGATCCCGAGCGCGCCGCGGACGTCCTCGAGGAGATGTCGCCCGACGACGCCGCCGACGTCATCGCCGAGCTCCCGCTCGCGACGGCCGAGGAGCTCCTCGCGCTCATGGAGCCCGAGGAGGCCGACGACGTACGCCGCCTCATGGTCTACGAGGAGGGCACGGCCGGTGGTCTGATGACCTCCGACGCCGTGATCCTGCCGCCGGACGCGACGCTGGCCGAGTGCCTGGCCCGCATCCGCGAGCCCGAGCTGTCGCCGTCGCTGGCCGCGCTCGTGTACGTCGCCCGTCCTCCGGTCGAGACGCCGACCGGGCGGTTCCTCGGGATCGTGCACTTCCAGCACCTGCTCCGCGAGCCCCCGTCGTCGCTGGTCGGTTCGATCGCCGTCAACGACATCGACTGGCCGCGTCCCGACACCTCCTTGCACGAGGTCGCCCGCATCCTCGCCACGTACAACCTCGTCGCCTGCCCGGTCGTCGACGAGTCCCAGCACCTGGTCGGCGCGATCACCGTCGACGACGTCCTCGACGAGCTGCTGCCCGAAGGCTGGCGCGACCACGAGTCCGAGGTGGCGCGATGAGCGACCGCGACGACCGCCGCGTCCGTCTCGACCAGCCCCGCGAGGCCGGCCGGGGCTGGCGGCGCGAGGGCCGTCGCCGGATGGACGCGGAGTCGTTCGGCAAGTTCGCCGAGGGCTTCGCGCGGTTCATGGGGACGGCGACGTTCATCGCCTGGATGACCGTCTTCGTCGCCGCCTGGTTCCTCTGGAACACGCTGGCTCCCGACGATCTGCGCTTCGACCCGTTCCCGTTCATCTTCCTCACGCTGATGCTGTCGCTCCAGGCCTCGTACGCGGCCCCGCTCATCCTGCTCGCCCAGAACCGGCAGGAGGCCCGTGACCGGGTCACCCAGGAGCAGGACCGCGAGCAGACCGCTCGTGCGCACGCCGATATGCAGTTCCTCGCCCGCGAGGTCGCGAGCCTGCGGCTGGCGCTGGGCGAGGTGGCGACGCGCGACTTCATGCGCTCGGAGCTGCGCGGGCTGGTCAGCGACATCGAGGAGCGCCTCGCGGGGCCCGAGGACGAGCAGGCCGACGGCCAGGTCGACCCGACGCCGAGGTGACTTCCCCCACGCACGTAGCATCGATGTCATGGCCGTAGAGACCGTCGTGAACCCGGACGCCGTCAACGACGCGCTGTCCACCGTCAACGACCCCGAGATCCGCCGTCCGATCACCGAGATCGGCATGGTCGAAGGCGTCGACATCGACGGCGGCAACGTCATCGTGCACCTGCTGCTCACGGTCGCCGGCTGTCCGCTCAAGGACACCCTCACGCGTGACGTCACCGCCGCGGTCATGAAGGTCGCCGGCGTCACCGACGTCGTCGTCGACATGGGCGTGATGAACGACGAGCAGCGCAAGAACCTGCAAGAGGTGCTGCGCGGCGGCCAGACGCAGCGCGAGATCCCCTTCGCCAAACCGGGCTCGCTCACCAAGGTGTACGCGATCGCCTCCGGCAAGGGCGGCGTCGGCAAGTCTTCGGTCACCGTCAGCCTCGCCGCGGCGCTGGCTGCGCAGGGCCTCAAGGTCGGCATCGTGGACGCCGACATCTATGGCCACTCGATCCCCGACATGCTCGGCGTCGGCGACGCCCGTCCGACCCAGGTCGAGGACATGATCATGCCCGTCCCGGTCCGCGGGATGCTGGTGATGAGCATCGGCATGCTCAAGCCCCGCAAGGACCAGGTCGTCGCGTGGCGTGGCCCGATGCTCGACCGCGCACTTGTCCAGATGCTCTCCGACGTCTACTGGGGCGACCTCGACGCGCTGCTGCTGGACCTGCCTCCGGGCACCGGTGACATGGCGATCAGCCTCGGCCAGCACCTGCCGAACGCCGAGGTCGTCGTCGTCACCACCCCGCAGGACGCCGCCGCCTCGGTGGCCGAGCGCGCGGGCACGATGGCCTCGATGATGCACCAGCGCGTCGTCGGCGTCGTCGAGAACATGTCGTGGCTCGAGCTCCCCAACGGCGAGCGCATGGAGGTCTTCGGCTCCGGTGGCGGCCAGAAGGTCGCCACGACGCTGAGCCAGCGCCTGGGGTACGACGTGCCGCTTCTCGGCCAGATCCCCCTCGACGAGCAGATGCGGGTCGGCGGAGACGCCGGCGTGCCGATCGTCGACTCGGCCCCGCAGAGCCCCGCAGGCAAGGCGCTCACGCAGATCGCGTCGACATTGTCGGGCCGTACACGCGGTCTTGCCGGCATGCAGCTCGGGCTCGCGCCGACCGGTCGCTGACCGTACGCCTCATCGCGGCTAGGCTTCGCGCATGTTCAGCGACATCGGCGTAGCGGAGATCCTCGTGATCGCCATCGTCGCGATCGTGGTGTTCGGGCCCGACCGCTTGCCCGACTTTGCACGGCAGCTCGGACGCTTCGTCCGTACGGTCCGCCAGATGGCCGACAACGCGAAGTCCGACCTCCAGCGCGAGATGGGCGATGACTTCACGACGCTGCGCGACGAGCTCAAGGGCCTCGACCCGCGCGAGATGGTCAAAGGGGCAGTCGACGACGACGAGTCGGCAACCCCGTCGGCCCCGTCAGGAACGACGGCGTCGCCGGCCCAGAAGCGTCTCGAGCCGGGCGAGCCGCCGCCGTTCGACGTCGACGCGACCTGATCAGCGCGTCGGGCTCTCGCCCGGGGTCACCCAGGACGTGAGCCGGGCCAGCCCTGTACGGACGCGGTCGAGCGCGCCGTCTCGACGCGGCTGCTGAGGCAGGTGGTCGAACGCCTCGCGGAGGCGGTCGACAGGGCCGTCGGTGACGACCGTGAAGACGATGCCCTGCGAGTCCCAGGTGGCGACCGACGGCGTCCCCGGCCGGACCCACACCGACGTCCCTGCGACGTTCCTGTGCTGGAATCCCGCGGTGGCGCTGTCGTCGAGCGCGCCGTTCTGCTCATAGACCGTGAGGGTCGAGACGCCGTCCGTGTAGGTGAGAGCGATCGCCTTGTCGCCGGCGAGATCGACCCAGCGGGCGGAGACGCGCTCGAGCGCGGTGCCGAGCCGGTCGTGGCACGGCCACCCGACCGAGGCGAGCTCGTGGATCGTGGCCGCATCAATCCGATCGGCGAGGGACGCCCTCATCGGCGTCCCGTCGACGGCGCTCTCGCCGGAAGCCGCCTCGCGGGACGCCTGCGCGTCGGAAGCATCCTCGACGACGGAGTCCACCGACGCCGGGATCGCCGGCATGGCGGCCTGCACGCCCGTCTCTCGCGAGACGGGCAAGATCGCGCGCAGCGCCGCGTCGTCGCGCGCCGACTGCGCGTAGCGCACGACCCGCTGGAGCCGCCCCTCGACATCGTCGAGGATGTACGAGGCGATGCGGTGGCCGGCAGAAGCAACGACCACCTCGGTGCGCCCGGGCACGTCCGACGGCGCGACGGACAGGTCGTAGCGGTGGGCCAGGAGGCGGACGCTGACCGCGGACCCCAGCGCCTGCTCGAGGAGCGAGACCGCCTCGGCGGAATCGGTGCTCGCCGGAGCGATCGCATGCCCCGGGGCGATCGCCAGGGAGACCTCCGTGCCGGGGTCGGTCGCGGAGGAGCGGACAGTCTGCTGGACGGGATCGGCCTCGCCGCGGAACTGCGCGACGAACCGGTCGACCGGTGGCAGGACGGTGTCCACGGGAGCGTGGGGCGCGCCCACGACGTAGGCGAGCCCGACCAGCACGGCCGAGGCGCCGGACGCGGCGATCGACGCCCGCAGGAGGGCGTGGTCGAAGAGCAGGTGCAGGCGTGAGGGGGGCGCGGCCGCAGCGAGGCGCGTCGGGTCGGACAGCGCCGACAGCAGGCTCGTGGACGGCGTCGGCGCAGCCGCCCCGAGCCCGGTCATCCGGCGCTTGAGCGTGCGCTGGGCGAGCACGGCCTCGCGGCACGCCTCGCAGGCCGCGAGGTGGTCCTGGGCACGCTCCGCCTCGTCGGGGGGCAGCTGCCCGTCGACGAAGGCGGCGACGCGATCTCCCAGGTGTGCCATCAGCGCGGCGCCACCACCGGGTCAAGAGGGCCGGCGAACCGGGTCCGGGAGCCGGACGGCGCGCGGTGCTCGAGGGAGACGCGCAACTGCTTGCGCCCGCGGTGGATGCGGGAGCGGACGGTCCCGAGCTTGACCCCGAGGACGTCGGCGATCTCCTCGTACGACAGTCCTTCGATGTCGCAGAGGACAACGGCGACGCGGAACTCGTCGGGCAGCGCCGCCAGGGCGCCCTCCACGTCGGCGTCGAGCGTCGCGTCGTTCCAGACCCGCTCGGGCGAGGGGTCGGCAGCTGTCAGGCGCTCCTCGGCGCCCTCGGCGAAGCGGTCGAAGCGGAACTTCGACTTCCGGCGGACGCGGTCGAGGAACAGGTTCGTCGTGATGCGGTGGATCCAACCCTCGAAGGAGCCGGGCTTGAACGACTCGAGGGAGCGGAACACACGGATGAAGACCTCTTGGGTGAGGTCCTCGGCGTCGTGCTGGTTGCCGGTGAGGCGGTAGGCGAGCCGGAAGACACGCGCGGAGTGCTGCTCCACGATCTCTTCCCAGGTGCCGACGCCCCCGTCGTTCGAGGGCTGGGTGTCGGCGGGCTGCGTGGTCGTGCCCATCGTCTGACGACCTCCTGTGTTGGTCGGACCCTGATCGTCTCCCAACAATCTGAGACAACGATGAGACGGCCCTGGAGGTTCCCTATGACGCCGATCCGCTCTTCTGCGGCCCGACGTGGCGCATCTCACACGCCGTCGGAGCGCGGGACGCCACGTCTGTCGTTCCGGTCCACGGTGCCCGGCCGGACCGTCCTGATGCCCTAGGCTGTGGCGCAGTGCCGGGTGTCCCGGCGTCCGAGAGGAGTTCGTCATCGCCACCGCGATCACACCGCAGAGCTGGCTTTACGCCGAGGAGTTCGTCATCGAGGACGAGCACCTGCTCAACGCTCGCGCGCGTGCGGACGAGGTCGGCGTCGCCCCGATCGGACCGGGCGGAGGCGCCGCTCTGCGGCTGCTCGCCTCCGTCTCCGGCGCCGGAGCCGTCGTCGAGGTCGGGACCGGCACGGGGGTCTCCGGTCTCTGGCTGCTGCGCGGGATGCGCCCTGATGGCGTCCTCACCTCGGTGGACCGCGAGGCCGAGCACCAGCGTCTGGCTCGTGCCACGCTGACCGAGGCAGGCATCGCTCCCAACCGCTTCCGACTCATCTCCGGCTCCGCGCTCGACGTGCTGCCCCGGCTCGCCGATGGCGGCTACGACCTGGTGTTCGTCGACGCCGACAAGCGCGACTACCCGCTCTTCGTCGAGGAGGCGGTACGCCTGCTGCGCCCCGGTGGCGTGCTGGCGTTCGACAACGCGCTCTGGCACGACCGCGTCGCCGATCCGGCGCGTCGCGACGAGGACACGGTGGCCATCCGCGAGCTCGGCAAGGCGCTGCTCGACGACGAGCGGTTCCTCCCGGCGCTGCTGCCGGTGGGCGACGGTCTGCTCGTCGCCCAGCGACGCGCGAGCTGAGCCACCCTCACTGCCGCAGCTCGGCGTCCTCACTGAGCCGTTCGGCCAGCTCGGCGCGCGAGGAGATCCCGAGCTTGATGTAGACGTGCCGCAGGTGGTACTCGACGGTCTTGGGGCTCAGGAAGAGCGCCGCGGCCGCCTTTCTCGTCGTCCGTCCGTCGCCCAGCAACCGGGCCACTTGCAGCTCCTGGGGCGTCAGCGGCTGCTCGGCCCCGACCGCGCGGCGCTGCGCGCGCTCCCCTGTGGCCGCGAGCTCGGCCGACGCCTGCTCGGCCCACGGGGCGGCCGTGAGGCGGTCGAAGGTGTCGAGCGCCTCGCGCAGGACCGTCCGAGCCTCGGTCCGCCGCCGCGCGCGCCGCAGGTAAGCCCCGTACGCCAGCTGGGTCCGGGCCCGCTCGTACGTGTCGGGGCTGTGGGCATGCTGCGCCAGCGCGGCCTCGTACCGCTCCTCGGGGTCGATCCCGACGAGCGCGACCGCCCGGTGTGCGCGGGCCTGCGACCAGGGCTGGCCCTTGGCGTCGGCGAGCGCCTCGAACGCGACCGCTTCCGCGTGCGCGGCGCCGACCTCGCCCACCCGCAGGAGGCAGTCCACGAGCTCGGGCGCCGGTGACAGGTCGGCATCGTCGACGCCGAGGTGCCGTACGAGGGACTGCTGGTCGCGGTAGGAGGTGACGGCGTCGTCGTACCGGCCGAGGCCCGCGGCGAGGTCGCCCCACGCGAACCGCAGCCACGTACGACCAAAGTTGAGCCGGCTGCGCACGCACTGGCGTTCGGCCTCCTCCGCCTCCGCCCGCATCTCGTCCTCACGACCGCGACGGGCGAGCAGCCAGGCGAGGCCCGCGTGGGAGATCGCCTCGTCGGTGCGCTGGCCGGACTCGCGGGCGAGGGCGATCGCCTCGCGGTACGCCGCCTCCGCCGAGGTCCAGCGGTCGGTCGCCGCGTCGTCGCGCGCCGCGTGGAACAGCAGGAAGGGCAACGTTCCTGCGGCCGCCTGCTCGCGCGCGTCGGTCACGACCGCCTCCACCAGCGCCCTCGCCTCGCCCGACTCGCGCAGCCACATCGGGCCGAGCAGCACCCAGGCCCGCCAGCGCGGGTCGTCGACGAGGTCACCGGTGCCCGACGCCGACACGGCCCGCCGAATCCGCTCGGCTCCTGCGTCTCCCTCGCCGATGATCACGCGGCCGATGCCCGCGGCGAGGTCACCGAGGATCCGGCTGCGTGGATGCTCGGTCCTGTCCTGGTAGGCGTCGAGCCGCGTGAGGACGGTACGGACGGCCGCCGCATCGCCCAGGTAGACGCAGGCGTACACCGCCTCGGCGAGCAGGAGCACCGCCAGATCGGGGTCGTCGGCAGAGATCGGGAGCGACGCCTCGAGCAGGAGGTCACGCGCCTCGACGAGCGAGCCGCACCTCGCGCTGACCACGCCGCGCAGCGCGAGGGCCCGGCGTCGCGCCTGCTCGTCCGGCGCCGCGGCGACCGCCTCACCGAAGATCTCGAGCGCGCGGTCCGCGAGGCCGCCGAGCCAGGCGTGCTCCCCCGCCAGCGTGAGGCGCCGGGCGCGCTCGCCCGCATCGGCGCTCGCGTGCGCCGCACGCTCGCCCCAGCCCGAGGCGACCGCGTACGCGCGCCTGCGGGCCGCTGAGGCGGTCGCCTCGTCGAGCACCGTCGCCGCGTCCGTGTCGGCCCCGATCGTCGACGCGGAGATGTGGAGCGCGCGCCGGTCGAGATCACCGGCGGGCAGCACCTCCGCGAGGGTGCGGTGGAGGCGACGCCGCAACGCAGGGGCGGTCGCCTGCACGAGCGACGCCCGCATCAGGGGATGGAGAAACCGGACCCGGCCGGGCTCCACCTCGACCAGCTCGGCCTCCTCGGCCTCGGCGAGGCGGTCGAGGTCGCTCCCTGCCGCCGCGCATGCTCTCCCGACGGTCGCGAGGTCGAGGTCACCCGCGAGCGCGGCGACGGTCAGCGCGGTCCGTGCGGGAGGGCTCAGAGCGTCCAGCCGGCCCGTGAAGGCCTGCTCGATGAGCCGCGGCACCGGCACCGCACCGAGGTCTCGCGCCAGCAGGTCGGGGCGGCGGGCCATCTCGAGCGCCGCCAACGGGTTGCCGCCGCTGACGACGTGCAGCCGGTCGACCTGCGTGGACGACAGCCCGCGCGGGGCGACGAGCGTACGGCACTCGTCGTGCGTCAGGCCGCCCAGGTCGAGCCGGTCGAGATCGGCCACGAGCTCGTCGACCCCTTCGCCGGGCCGTGCCGCGAGGACGACCGCGACGGAGTCGGTGAGGAGGCGGCGTGCGGCGAACAGGATCGCGTCGACCGACGGCCGGTCGAGGTGGTGCAGGTCGTCCACGAGCAGCAGCAGCGGGTGGTCCTCGGCCGCACGGCTCACCAGCCCCAGGGTCGCCGCGGAGACCGCGAACCTCTCGCCCGGGCCCGCCGGCCCGTTGCCCCGCTCCCCGGGCTGGAGGGCGAGCGCCTGCGCGAGCGCGTCGGCCTGCACCGCCGGCAGCGTGTCGAGGTGGCCGAGCACCGGACGGAGCAGTTGCGCCAGCCCGGCGAACGGCAGGTCGCGCTCCGGCTCGGCGCCAGCGGCCGCGAGGACGTGCAGATCGGCGGCGGTCTCACGCGTCTGGTCGAGCAGCGTCGACTTGCCGATCCCCGCCTCTCCGAGGACGACGAGGACACCGCTGGACCCGCGCCGAGCGCGCGCCAGCAGGTCCGCGATCGCGGCCGACTCCCGCGCTCGTCCGACGAGCATGCTCCGAGGCTAGCCATCCGCGAGGCCGTGCCGGGCCGGTTTGGGACCAGGGGGGTCACCGGATGCGACGGGCCGCTGCCCGCTCCTAGCGTTCACGGCATCGCACAGCTCACCTAGGAGGGTGACATGACCGCACAGATCGACACAGAGCCGATCGACGAAGGCGTCCTGATGGGGTTCGTCTTCCGGGCAGTCGACGAGGTGGGGGCGACGCTCAACGCCGCCCTGGTAGTGCTCGGAGACAAGCTCGGCTACTACCGCGCGCTGGCCGACGGCGGCGCACTCACACCGTCGGAGCTCGCCGAACGCACCGGGACGGCCGAGCCGTACGCCCGGGAGTGGCTCAACGCGCAGGCCGCCGGGGACTTCGTCCGGTACGAGCCAGACACCGGCCGCTACGTGCTCCCTGCCGAGCACGCGATCGCGCTCACCGACGAGTCCAGCCCGGCCTTCCTGCCGGGCCTGTTCCAGATCGCGCTCGGCACGGTCGCAGACTCGGCGCACATCGTCGAGGCGGCGCGTGACTCGGCCGGTCTCGGCTGGCACGAGCACAACTCGGACGTCCACGTCGGCTGCGAGCGGTTCTTCCGTCCCAGCTACCTGGCCCACCTGGTCGACGACTGGCTGCCGGCCGCGGGCGCGGCGGACAAGCTCCGTGACGGCGCGACGGTCGCCGACATCGGCTGCGGGCACGGCGCGTCGACGATCCTCATGGCCGAGGCGTTCCCTCGCTCGAGGTTCGTGGGCTCGGACTACCACGCGGCGTCGATCGACGTCGCGCGCGAACGGGCGGAGGCCGCCGGCGTCGCCGACCGGGTGCGGTTCGAGGCGACGTCGGCGCAGAAGCTCGACGAGACCCCGTACGACGTGGTGACGACGTTCGACGCGCTCCACGACATGGGCGACCCCGTCGGCGCCGCCCGGCACGTGCACCGTGCCCTCGCCGACGACGGCGTGTGGATGATCGTCGAGCCGATGGCCGGCGACCGTGTCGAGGACAACCTCAATCCGGTCGGGCGGGCGTACTACGGGTTCTCGACGCTCCTGTGCACCCCGGCGTCGCTGTCGCAGGAGGTCGGCCTGGCGCTGGGGACCCAAGCCGGTCCGGCCAAGATCCGCGAGATCACCTCGGCCGCCGGCTTCTCGCAGTTCGAGTCGGTGGCGCAGACGCCCTTCCACCGGGTGCTGGCCGTACGGAAGTGAGCCGCTTCCCGATCGGGCTGACAACGCGGGGCCGTCGCACCCGTCTGCAAGGGCAGACTGGGTGCGACGGCCGCTGACGGAGGGGGACGATGCGCGCCAGGGAGCCCGACGACCACGGTTCCGTCGTCCGCGACGGGGTCCGTGTCGCGTACGAGGTGTTCGGGGATGCCCCGCACACGATCTTGCTGATGCCGACCTGGTCGATCATCCCGTCGCTCACGTGGAAGGCACAGGTGCCGACCCTCGCCCGCCACTTCCGTGTCGTCACCTTCGACGGCCGCGGCAGCGGAGGCTCGGACCGTCCGGCGGGGCCCGAGGCCTACGCCGACGAGGAGTTCGTCGCCGACGCGCGGGCCGTCCTCGCGCGAGTGCGCCGTGGCGCCGACCCCGATCCGGCGCTCGTCGTCGGCTTCTCCTGCGGCGTGGCCTGGTCGCTCGCGATGGCCCTCGAGGCACCCGAGGAGGTGGCCGGCGTCGTCGCGATCGGCCCCGCCCTCGGACTCGTGCCCGGGATCGAGGAGCGCGAGCGCCAGGTGTTCCTCCAAGAGCCCGCCGACCCCGCAACGACGCCCGAGGGGTGGGCCACCTTCACCCGTCACACCTGGCTCCACGGCGACTACGACCACTTCCTCCGGTTCTTCTTCGGGCGGATGTTCACCGAGCCGCACTCCACGAAGCAGATCGAGGACTGCGTCGCCTGGGGACACGAGATCGGACCCGAACGCCTCGTCGACACCGAGTTCGCCCGCACCTCGTGCCGGGCCCCCGGATTCGCCCAGCGCGTGGTCCAGGCGGACGTGCCGCTCCTCGTGATCCACGGCGATGACGACCACGTACGCCCGTACGCCGAGGGGGTCGCCCTCGCCGACGCGACAGGCGGCACCCTGCTCACGATCGCCGGCGGCGGTCATGCCCCTCACGCACGCTCCCCGGTCGCGGTCACCCGGGCCGTACGAGAGTTCGCCGAGCGCCTGTGGCCCGAGACCTCCGTACGCCGCACGTGGACACGGGGTCGCCGCAGACCACGGCGCGCGCTCTACCTCACCTCGCCGATCGGGCTCGGCCACGTCCGCCGCGACCTGGCGATCGCCGACGCCTTGCGCAAGCACCACCCCGACCTCCAGATCGACTGGCTGACCCAGGAGCCGGCGACCGGGGTCCTCGCGCGTGCCGGGGAGCACGTCCACCCCGCCTCGGCGTTCCTGGCGAGCGAGTGCGCGCACGTGGAGGACGAGGCAGCCGAGCACGACCTGCACGCGTTCCAAGCGATCCGGCGGATGGACGAGATCCTGGCCGCCAACTTCGGCGTGTTCGACGACCTCGTGCGCGAGGAGCCGTACGACCTCGTGGTCGGCGACGAGGCGTGGGACGTCGACTACTTCCTGCACGAGAACCCCGAGCTCAAGCGGTTCGCGTTCGCGTGGTTCACCGACTTCGTCGGGTGGGTCCCGATGGCCGACGGCGGGCCCGCCGAGGCAGCGCTCACCGCCGACCACAACGCCGAGATGATCGAGCACCGGGCGCGGTTCCAGCGGGTGCGCGACCGGTCGGTGTTCGTCGGCAACCCTGACGACGTGGTGGACGAGACCTTCGGCCCGGGCCTGCCGGGGATCCGCGAGTGGACGGAGGAGAACTTCGCGTTCTCGGGCTACGTCACCGGCTTCGACCCGATCGGGGAGGCCGACCGGCAGGCCGTACGGGCGTCGCTCGGGCTGAGCCCCGAGGACCTGTTCTGCGTCGTCACGGTCGGCGGCTCCGGGGTCGGCGAACCCCTCCTGCGGCGGGTGCTCGACGCGGTGCCGATGATCAGGCGGGTCGAGCCGCGGATGCGGTTCCTCGTGGCCACCGGGCCCCGGATCGACCCGCGCGGTCTCCCGCGCAGGCGCGGTGTGCGCCTGAGGGGGTTCGTCCCCGACCTGCACCGGACACTCGGTGCGGCGGACGTGGCGCTGGTCCAGGGCGGACTCACGACCTGCATGGAGCTCACGGCGCAGGGGGTGCCGTTCGTCTACGTCCCGCTGCGCCACCACTTCGAGCAGAACGTCCACGTGCCGCACCGGCTCAGGCAGTACGGGGCCGGACACAGGCTCGCGTACGAGGAGGCGTGCAACCCGGACGCGCTGGCTCACGCACTGCTCGCCGAGGTCGGACGCACACCCGCGACGAGGCGCGTCGAGACCGACGGCGCCGCACGCGCAGCCGCCCTGCTCGCCGATCTCCTGTGAGCGGTGCCGCTCCGTTCGGTCCCCCGTCGCGGGCCCCGCTGCGACGACAGCGGGGCCTGCGACGAGGGGGCCCTAGCGATCAGCCGAAGGCGATCACCCGAAGGCGATCACCCGAAGGACGCGGCGGGCGCGAAGCCCGCTACACCCTCCGCGATCGCCACGATCTCGCACTCCTCGATGAGCACCGGGCTGCTGCCGATGATCTGCGATCCAGGAGCCGTGTCCGCCGAGGCGGTGAACGACTCCTGGAACGCTGCCCGCTCGGCATCGTCGGCAAAGACGTACACACCCTCGAACCAGGCGCCTTCACGTGCGCGCCAGGTCTTGAAGGCGAGGCCGTCCTTGCCGGCGAACCGCTCGTACGAGGTGTCCCGGACGTACTCCTTCAGCCGGTCGAGCGTGCCGACGGGGGCGTCACGCAGCGACCAGCGGACGGTCAGACCGGGGTGCGAGGCCACTCAGACAGCCTTCAGGGCATCACCGAGGTCGGAGGCCTCGTTGTTGGTGAGCTCGACGACGAGCCGCCCACCACCTTCGAGCGGAACCCGCATCACGATGCAACGTCCTTCCTTGGTGACCTCCAGCGGGCCGTCCCCGGTCCGAGGCTTCATGGCCGCCATGCGTTCCCCTCTCCTTCGTGCGCAGCGCCGACGCGTGCACCTTGAGTGGGTCCATTATCGCGCACGGTCGCGTCATCGGTGAATGCGGCAGACTGACGCCATGACCGAGCCCGCCTCTTCTGTGACGTACGACCTCTCTGAGGCCGTCGCGACGATCACGCTCTCACGCCCCGAAACGCTCAACAGCTTCAACGACGAGACCAAGGTCGCGTTCCGTGACGCGCTGCAGAAGGCGGCTGCCGACGACACCGTCCGGTGCGTCGTCGTGACCGGTTCGGGGCGGGCGTTCAGTGCCGGTCAGGACCTCAAGGAGCACATCGCGGCGCTCCGCAGCGGCGAGGTCTCGCTCGGCAACACCGTCGAGGAGCACTTCAACCCGATGGTGCTCGCGATCACGCAGATGCCGAAGCCGGTGATCGCTGCCGTCAACGGGATCGCCGCGGGCGCCGGGGCCTCGATCGCCTTCGCGGCGGACTTCCGGATCGTCGGCGCCTCGGCCGGGTTCAACCTCGCGTTCGCCAGCATCGCCCTGTCGGCCGACACGGGCGCGTCGTGGACACTCCAGCGGCTCGTCGGCCTCCCGAAGGCGACCGAGCTGCTGATGCTGCCCCGCACAGTCGGCGCCGAGGAGGCCGCCTCGCTCGGTCTCGCGACCCAGGTCGTCCCCGACGAGGAGCTCGCCGAGACCGTACGGAGCCTCGCGACCCGTCTGGCGTCCGGCCCGACGATCGCGTACGCGTCGCTGAAGCGGGCGCTCGCGTTCTCTGCCACCCACTCGCTCCCCGAGTCGCTCTCCAACGAGGCGCGGCTGATGGCGCTCACGGGCGCGACCGAGGACCACACGGCCGCCGTCGAGGCCTTCGTGGCCAAGGAGAAGCCGACCTTCGTCGGTCGCTGACCTTCCTCTCGCGGCCCGTCAGACGCGGCGACCGCCGAGCGCCTTGAGGAGGCCGTGCGGCGCGGTCCCGGTCAGGTAGGCCCGGGACGGTCGCCGGCTGAGCTCGACGGTGACCAGCTGGCCGTCGAGCCGATGGTTGAACCACTGCGAGAGCGTGCCGTGGCAGCCCGACCCGCAGGAGAAGGAGCGCCTGGGCAGCTTGAGGTGCTTCGCCAACCTGCGGGCGAGCGGGCGGTTGCCGGTGCCGCTGGTGTCGATCCCGTAGAGCGGCTGGTGGAACGACACCACCTGATCGGGGTCGACGCGGCGAAGGAACCGCATCATCGCCTTCGTCTCGGGCTCGGACGCCGCACGCGGCCCGGACCAGGTCGGCCCACGCTTCGAGCGCTTCCACCTGCGTGGGTAGTTGCGGTTGAGGTCGACGCCGCGGGCGTTGCGGCGGGCCTTGCGGGCGACTCCGTCGGGGTTGGCGTTGGGCACGATCCACAGGTCGAGGCCCTCGATCGGCCTCCCGTCGCGCAGCGTACGGAGGATGGCCTGCGGCTTGCGCTCGTCACCGTGCATCGCGGCGATCACGACAGCGGAGCGGGTGGCGTCCGGGTCGCCGAGCCGGTACGCCACGAGGTCACGCCCCCGGCGTGACTGGCCGAAGACGACCCGCTCGACCACCGCCGGGCGCGGAGCGGCCCGCACTGCGGTGTCCGCGATCACGACGGAGGCCGGTGCGCCGGACGTCGGGGCCGCGACGGCGCCGGGCACGACCAGCGCCGGGACGGGCAGCATCGCGAGTGCGACGCCGATTCGGACAGCACGCACGAGGGTCGGCATGCGCCCGATCCTCGCTCAGACAGGCTCCGTCCGCACGTGGCAGCCGGCGAGGTGGTCGTCCACCATGCCCGTGGCCTGCATGAGGGCGTATGCCGTCGTAGGACCGACGAACACGAACCCGTGACGCTTCAGCGATGCCGCGAGCGCCTTCGACTCCGGCGTCACCGCCGGCACGTCGGCCACCGACGCCGGGCGGGGCCGAGCCGGCGGCGCGAACGACCAGACGAGATCGGCGAACCCGCCCTCGAGCGCCCGCACCGCGCCCGCGTTGGCGATCGTCGCCTCGACCTTGGTGCGGTTGCGGATGATGCCGGCGTCGTCGAGCAGCTCCGCGACCCGCGCACCGTCGTACGCGGCGACGACCTCCGGGTCGAAGTCGGCGAACACCTCGCGGAACCGCGGGCGCTTGCGCAGCACGATCGCCCACGACAGCCCCGACTGGAACGCCTCGAGGGTCAGCCGCTCGAAGAGCCCGCGCTCGTCGCGGACCGAGCGCCCCCACTCGGTGTCGTGGTAGACCCGCATCTCGTCCGACGACTCCGCCCAAGGGCAGCGCGCGAGGCCGTCGTGGCCGACGACCGCGTCACTCATCACGCTTTCCCGTCTCGTCGGCCGTACGCGGCGCCTCGTCGGCGGCGGCCGCGCGGGCGTCGGCGTCGGCCTCCAGACGCGCGAGCAGGGCGTCGACCTCGTCGCGGGCGTAGCCGCGCCAGGCACGGGTGAACCGCACCGCACGCAGGTCGCGAGCTGTCAGCTCACCCTCAGCGGGCACCAGGACGTCGCGCCGCGTCGACACGGGCGGCCCCAGCGCCCCTGTGCGCCCCGCCACGACCGTGACGGCAGCACCGACGATCAGCGCACCCACGAGGACTCCGATCCAGATCACGCCTACGATCGTGCCATGGAGCTCCGACTGCGCGACCGCGTGTTCGCGCCGGGAGAGCACGCGGTCATGGCGATCGTGAACCGGACCCCCGACTCCTTCTACGACCGTGGCCGCACGTTTGCGTTCGAGGACGCCCTTGCCTACCTCGACGCCGTGGTCGCCGACGGCGCTGACATCGTCGACATCGGAGGCGTCAAGGCCGGGTACGGCGACGCGGTCGGCCCCGCCGAGGAGCTGCGCCGTACGGCGGACTTCGTCGAGGCCGCGCGTGCGCGCTACCCCGACCTCGTGCTCAGCGTCGACACCTGGCGCAGCGAGGTCGCCGACGTGTTGTGCGCGCGGGGGGCCGACCTGGTGAACGACACGTGGGCCGGGCACGATCCCGAGCTCGTGCATGTCGCCGCGCAGCACGGCGCCGGGATCGTCTGCAGCCACACCGGCGGCCTCGCGCCGCGTACGGACCCGTTCAGGCCCGCGTACGAGGACGTGGTGGCCGATGTCGTCGCGCGGACGACCACGCTGGCACAGCGCGCGGTGGACGCCGGTGTCGCGCCCGAGGGCGTGCTGCTGGACCCCACGCACGACTTCGGCAAGAACACGCGCCACTCGCTGATCCTCACGCGCCGGATCGGCGAGCTCGTTGCGACGGGGTGGCCGGTGATGGTCGCGCTGTCGCGCAAGGACTTCATCGGCGAGACGCTCGACGTCGAGCGGGACGACCGGCTGCCTGGCACGCTCGCCGCGACCGCCTGGTCAGCGGCGGCTGGCGTGAGGGTGTTCCGGACGCACGACGTCACGGCGACCCGTCAGTGCCTCGACATGGTCGCCTCGATCGCGGGGACCCGTCAGCCCGCCGTCTCTCGACGCGGACTGGCGTAGGACGCGACCTCGCGGACGAACGCGGCATAGACCTCGCGGGCCTTCTCGCTGTCGCGGTCGACGAGCCACGACAGCACCACGCCGTCGTTGATCACGACGAGCATGCGCGCCAGCACGTCGAGGGGCAGCGTCCACTCGACGTCGCACACCTCGGCGACGCGCTCGAGGACCCGCTTCGCCGTCTCGCGGTAGGTCGCGTACTGCCACTGGGCGAGGTCGTTGAACCCGGCGTTGCGCAGGGCGTGCGCGGCGACCTCGAAGGTGAGCAGGTGACCGTCGGGGTCGTCCTCGACGGAGTTCCACAGCTGGGTGAAGCTCTGCACGAGGAGCGAGGTGGCGTCGTGCTCGCCGGCGACGGCAGCGTCGGTGACGGTATCGATGTACTGCTCGGCCATCCGCCCGATCATCGCGCGCAGGAGCTCGTCCATCGACGCGAAGACGTAGTGGACGATGCCCGGCGTGGCGCCGGCCTCGGCGGCGACGGTGCGGGTGCTGACCGCGCCGACGCCATCGCGCTTGGCCACGACGAGCGCTGCCTCGATGAGCTGCTCACGACGCTGCTGTGACGAGACCCGCACGTGTTCTCCGTCCCTCGGACTGTCCGGCCAATTCTGCCGTACGGCGGGCTCGCACCGCTCGCGGCGCGCCAGGCGTCGGCGCCGGGGTCGGCCGGGCTCAGGAGCCCTGGAACTGCGCGACGACCTCGTCGACGTCGTCAGTCACGATCAGCCGGTCCACGTCGTCGGAGACGATGGCCCCCTCCTCGAGGACGGCGCCGTGCAGCCAGTCGAGCAGGCCGTTCCAGTACGAGGTGCCGTAGAGCACCACCGGGAACTGCGTGACCTTGCGGGTCTGGGCCAGCGTGAGCGCTTCGAACAGCTCGTCGAGCGTGCCGTAGCCACCGGGGAAGACCACGAACCCCTGCGCGTACTTGACGAACATCGTCTTGCGGGCGAAGAAGTAGCGGAAGTTGACCCCGAGGTCGACCCACGGGTTCATCTTCTCCTCGAACGGCAGCTCGATGCCGAGGCCGACGGAGACCCCGCCGCCCTCACAGGCACCGCGGTTCGCCGCCTCCATGATCCCCGGCCCACCGCCGGTGATGACTCCGATCCCGGCGTCGGCGAAGCGGTGGCCGACCTCGCGGGCGGCCTCGTACCAGCGCGATCCCGGAGCCATCCGGGCCGAGCCGAACACGCTCACTGCGGGGCCAAGCTCGGACAGGGCGCCGAAGCCCTCGACGAACTCAGCCTGGATCCGCAGCACCCGCCACGGGTCGGTGTGGAGCCAGTCGGCGCGTCCACGCGTGTCGAGGAGCCGCTGGTCCGTCGTCGTCGGCGTGATCTGGCCCCGTCGCATGACGACAGGCCCCTTGACCCGCTCGTTGTTCTCGCGCTCCGATGCAGGCGGAGCTCCGCCCGGCCAGTCGTCACTCATCGTTGTCCTCCCTCGCCCCTCAACCACGCGTGTAGACGCTGCTCGACCGCGAGCAGCTGGGCCACCGGCACCCGCTCGTCCTGCTTGTGGGCCAGCAGCGGGTCCCCGGGGCCGAAGTTGACCGCCGGAACGCCCAGCCGGGTGAACTGCGCGACGTCGGTCCAGCCGAACTTCGGATTCACCTCGACGCCCATCGCCGCGACGAACGCCGCTGCGGCCGGCCGGTCGAGCCCGGGCATCGCACCTGGCGCCGTGTCGGTCACGGCGAGGTCGTACCCGTCGAAGACCTCGTGGAGGTACGCGAGCGCCTCCTCCTCCGTACGGTCGGGCGCGAAGCGATAGTTCACGCTCAGCCGCGCCTCGTCCGGGACGACGTTGGAAGCGACGCCGCCGCTGATGCCGACTGCGTTGAGGCCCTCCCGATAGGTCAGGCCGTCGATGACGGGGCTGCGGGCCTGGTGGTCGACGAGCCGCTGCAGGACCGGGGCGAGCCGGTGGACGGCGTTGTCGCCCATCCACGAGCGCGCTGCGTGCGCCCGCTCGCCGCGGGTGATGACGTCGACGCGCAGCGATCCCTGGCAGCCTGCCTCGATGACACCGTTCGACGGCTCCATGAGGATTGCGAAGTCACCGGCGAGCAGCTCGGGACGCTCGCGCGCCAGCCGACCGAGACCGTTGGCGGAGGCCTCGATCTCCTCGGCCTCGTAGAAGACGTACGTGACGTCACGCACCGGCTGCGTGACGTGCGCGGCGGCGCGCAGCGCAACGGCGACGCCGCCCTTCATGTCGCAGGAGCCCAGACCCCACAGGTCGTCGGCGACCAGGCGCGAGGGGAGGTTGTCGTTCGCCGGGACGGTGTCAAGGTGGCCGGCGATCACGACGCGGCTGTCGCGGCCGAGCGCCGTCCGCGCGACGAGGGTGTGCCCGTCGCGGACGACCTCGAGGTGGGGTGCGTCGCGCAGGGCAGCCTCGACGGCGTCGGCGATCGTCGCCTCGTCGCGGCTCTCCGAAGGGATGTCGACGAGGGCGGCAGTGAGGTCGACGACGTCTGCGTCGAGGTCGAGCGAGCTCATGGTGTCCATCCCATCACGCTCCGCTCCGTACGAGGGACGCGGCATCATGGCTCCTCGGAAAGTGCCTCGTCCCCGAAGACGCAGAACTCGTTGCCCTCCGGGTCGGCCATGACCGTCCACGAGACCACGGCGCCGGGTGCACGAAGCACGTGCGCGCCACGGCGTACGAGCGCGTCGACGGCATCCGCTCCACCCGTCACGTCCCAGTGGATGCGGTTCTTGACGGTCTTGGGCTCGGGCACGGTGGCGAACACGAACGCGTCGAACGGTGCTCCCGGTGGCGCGACCGCGCTGACACCGTCCTCGTCGGCCGCCTCCGTGCCGAGGACGTCGGCCCACCAGGCCGCGATCGCCGGTGCATCGGCGGCGTCCACGGCGACCTCGTACAGGCGGTACGGGTCCTTGCGCTCCGTCCACCAGTCCTCCGGTCGGACGAACGCACAGACCTCGCCACCCTCGGGGTCGGCCATCACCGTCCACGGGAGCGACCCCCACTCCGGCAGGACGCGCGCGCCCGCGGCCTCCATCTCGGCGACGGACCACGCATGCACGTCGAGGTGGACCCGTGCCTTGGCCGTACGGGGCTCCGGGACGCGGTTCACCCAGATCGTGTGCTCGGGGGTCGACCCGCGCAGCACCGCGTCGCCGTCGTCGAGGGCCTCGGCCGTGAGCGCGAGCACGCGGGCCCAGAACCGCGACGCCTCGGACGGGTCGCGCGTGTCGATGCAGAGGTCCTTGAACTGTACGAGGGCCATCACCGCACCCTAGGGCACCGGGGCGCGTGGAGCCGCTCGATAACCTGGGCCGCATGACCTCCTCCCCGCAGCCCGCCTGGGCGTACGGCATCGCCACGCTCACCGAGGACGGCACGGTCCTCGACGTCTGGTACCCGAACCCCGCGCTCGGCGCCTTCGATGGCACCGCCGAGCCGAGCGGACTCACTGCCCTGGAGGGCGAGGACGAGGTCCGTCAGGTCCGCCGCACGGTCGTCCGGACCGAGATCGGCGACCTCGCCGCACCTCCGGCCGACGCGTACGACGCCTACCTGCGGCTGCACCTGCTGTCGCACCGTCTCGTACGCCCGCACGGCGCGAACCTCGACGGCCTGTTCGGGCTGCTGTCCAACGTCGTCTGGACCACGATCGGCCCCTGCGCCGTCGAGGGGTTCGAGCAGACGCGGCTGCGCGCGCGCGCCGCCGGCCTGAACGTGGCCGTCACGAGCATCGACAAGTTCCCGCGGATGACCGACTACGTCGTGCCGTCCGGCGTACGGATCGGCGACGCCGACCGTGTCCGCCTCGGCGCGCACCTCGCCGACGGCACGACCGTGATGCACGAGGGATTCGTGAACTTCAACGCGGGCACGCTCGGCCACGCGATGGTCGAGGGCCGCATCAGCGCCGGAGTGGTCGTCGGGGACGGCACCGACATCGGCGGCGGCGCCTCGATCATGGGCACACTGTCGGGTGGGGGCAAGCAGGTCGTCAGCCTCGGCGAGAACTGCCTCCTCGGCGCCAACGCCGGCATCGGCATCTCGCTCGGCGACGACTGCGTGGTGGCCGCGGGCTGTTACGTCACCGCCGGCTCGAAGGTGACGCTGCCTGACGGTTCCGTCGTGAAGGCCGCCGAGCTGTCCGGCCACGACAACCTGCTGTTCCTCACGAACACCGAGACGGGGCGGCTCGAGGCTCGCCCGCGCCACGGCAGCGGCATCACGCTCAACGCCGCGCTCCACGCGAACTGAGCGCCGTGGACGCCACCACACAGCGCTCGGGGCGTGGCGGCGTGCTCGTGCTCGTCCTCGTCCTCGTCATCGCGGTTGTCGCGGCGGGGGTCGTCGTGCTCGCCCGCAGCGGGTTCGTCCCGCAGCTGCGCGGCGAGGAGTGCACGGTCGAGGTCGGGGAGACGTACGCGACCCTCGACCTCGAGCAGGCCGAGCACGCGTCGCTGATGGCGGCGATCGCGAAGCGCCGGGACCTGCCGGCGCGCGCCGTGACGATCGCCCTCGCGACGGCGTACCAGGAGTCGAAGCTGCGCAACATCGACTACGGCGACCGCGACTCGCTGGGTCTCTTCCAGCAGCGGCCGTCGCAGGGCTGGGGCACCCCCGAGCAGATCTTGCAGCCCCGGTACGCGATCAACCGCTTCTACGACGGGCTCGAGAAGATCGAGGGCTACCGCTCGATGTCCATCACGGACGCGGCGCAGGCCGTTCAGCGGTCAGGCTTCCCCGAGGCGTACGCGGACCACGAGGCGTACGGGCGGGCGCTCGCCTCGGCGCTCACCGGCAACTCCCCCGCCGCGTTCACGTGCGTGGTCGACCCGGCCGCCGACGGCGAGGAGGCGCTGGGCAAGAACGGGCTGACGCCGGCTGCCGAGGCGGTGCGGGTGGACCTGCGCCAGGCGTTCGGGCGGCTGTCCACCGGCGGGTACGCCCCCGAAGGCGTGAGCACCGGGCACTCCGCAGGCTCGAAGCACTACGAGGGCAGAGCCGTCGACGTGTTCTTCCGGCCGGTCACCGCGCAGGCGAACAAGGACGGCTGGGCGCTCGCGCAGTATCTCGTCGCGAACGCGAGCCGCCTCGACGTCGCGACCGTCATCTACGACGCGAAGATCTGGACGGCGCGTCGGGCGCCGCAGGGCTGGCGCGACTACACCCCGCCGGCGCGCGGCGGCGACCGCGCGATCCTCGAGCACCGCGACCACGTCCACGTCGACGTGGCCTGAGCCCGGACGTCATACGGATCGGGGGTCGTTGCCCACGATGCGTATGACGTCCGGGCGGCGGGTCAGGCGATCGGCTGCTGCGTCAGGAACTTGAAGCTGTACGCGGTCGCGATCAACGTCACCGGGATCGTCACCAGGAGGCCGATGCCGCAGAGGCAGGCACCCACGATGTTGATGCCGATCAGCGCGAGCGCGAGCAGGAACACCGGGCCCAGGTTGTTGCCCACCAGGCGGAAGCTCGCCTGCAGCGCGTCGAGCGGGTTGAGCCCCTGGTCGAGCACGAACCACAGCGTGTACCACGCGAAGAACGTGAAGATGATGCCCGGCAGGATGCACAAGATGATGCCGACGAACGTCAGTGCGGCGAGCATCAGCAAGGTGAGGATGACCGCGCCCGCGCGGTCGCCCCACTTGAAGAAGTCGCCGAACGACGGCTTGTTGCCGGTCGTCTCTTGCAGACCACCACGGGTCTGGGCGGCCTGCATCAGCCACTGGACGATGGTGCTCGCGATCGCGGCGATCACGCCGAGGACGGTGAGCCCGGTCGCCAGCGTGTAGCCGCTGTCGTCCCACGCGTCCGAGCTCGAGTAGTCGAACCCGTTGCTGATGCCGCTGAGCAGCGCCTGGATCACGAAGAACACCAGGGTGACGAGCACCCAGACGCCCCAGTTCGCGCGGAACTTGTCCCAGCCGTACGAGATCGCGGAGCCGACGCTCAGGTGCTGCGGGCCGGGGCCTCCCGGACCACCGGAGTATGAGGGCGGACCCTGCGGAGGGGGTGCTCCGTACCCTCCGGGCGGGCCGTACCCACCACCGCCGGGCGGCGGCCCCTGGGGCGGCGGACCGTAGCCGCCTGCACCCGACGGCGGGCCCTGTGGCGGCGGGCCCTGCGGAGGTGGTTCGTACGGGGGCGGACCACTCGGGGGCTCGTTGCCAGGCGGCTGACCGCCTGGAGGCTGCTGCGGGTCACTCATGGACCGTCTCCTCCGTGTCCGTTCAGAGCACCTCAGGGCACTCGTCACTTCGGAGGCTAGTCACTCTCGCGGCTAGGCGCTCGCTTTGTGCCACGCGTCGTGCCCGGCGTGGCGTGCGCGAGGAGGTCCTGCTCGGTCAGGACCAGGCGGCGAGCCGCGCGGCGGCAGCGGCGATCCGGTCGTCGGTCGCCGTGAAGCCGACGCGTACGTGCTGAGAACCGGCCGCTCCGTAGAAGTCGCCCGGAGCGACGAGCACGCCGATCTCGGCGAGTGCGGCGACCGTCTCGCGGGCAGGCTCACCCCGCGTCGCCCACAGGTAAAGCGACGCCTCGGAGTGGTCGATCCGGAAGCCCGCGCGCAGGAGCGCGTCACGCAGGATCGCCCGTCGGGCCGCGTACACGGCGTGCTGGGCATCGGCATGCGCGTCGTCGTCCAGGGCGGCACGCATGGCGTCCTGGACGGGCTGGGGGACGATGAGGCCGAGGTTCTTGCGGACCTCGAGCAGCTCTCTGACGATCAGCGGGTCGCCGGCGACGAAGGCGGCGCGATAGCCGGCCAGGTTGGAGCGCTTCGACAGCGAGTGGACGGCGAGGATCCCCTCGTGGGAGCCGTCGCTGACGTCGGGGTGGAGGACCGAGAGCGGCTCCGCCTCCCACGCGCACTCGAGATAGCACTCGTCGGAGACGAGGAGGACCCCGCGCTCACGCGCCCACTGGACGGTCTTGCGGAGGTGGTCCACGCCGAGCACGCGCCCCGACGGGTTGGACGGGGAGTTGATCCACATCAGCGCGGGCCGCTGTGGGCCGAGCGCGACGGTCGAGTCGGAGACGAGCACATCGCATCCGGCGAGCCGGGCCCCGACCTCGTACGTCGGGTAGGCGAGCTCGGGGGACACGACCGTGTCACCTGGCCCGAGCCCGAGGTGCAGCGGGAGGGCGGCGATGAGCTCCTTGGAGCCGATCGCCGGGAGCACCCCGTCGATCCCGAGGCCGTCGACGCCGTGACGTCGGGCGAGCCAGTCGACCGCCGCCTGTCGCAGCGCGGGCGTGCCGATCGTCTGCGGGTAGCCGGGCGCGTTCGAGCCCGCCGCCAGCGCAGCGCGGGCGACGTCCGGGGTGTCATCGACGGGCGTGCCGATCGACAGGTCGACGATCCCGTCGGGGTGAGCGGCCGCCCGAGCCTTCAGCGCGGCCAGCGAGTCCCATGGGAAGTCCGGGAGGCGTCGCGACACCGAGCGCGACGCCAGCCGCTCCGCCACGCTCACCGGGGCGACCGGACTCCACTCAGGCATCAGTCCTGGTTCTGCGGGGGCAGCGCGGCGATCATCGGGTGGTCCTTGTCGATCGGACCCATCTTGGCTGCACCGCCGGGCGAGCCCAGATCGTCGAAGAAGTCGACGTTGGCGGTGTAGTAGTCCTTCCACTCCTCCGGGGTGTCATCCTCGTAGAAGATGGCCTCCACCGGGCACACCGGCTCGCACGCGCCGCAGTCGACGCACTCGTCGGGGTGGATGTAGAGCATCCGCTTGCCTTCGTAGATGCAATCCACCGGGCACTCGTCAACGCACGCACGGTCCTTGAGGTCCACGCACGGCTGAGCGATGACATACGTCACGAGGCGTCCACTCCTTCGATCGACCTTTTCAGAACTAGTATCACCCTCTCCCCGGAGTGCCTCGTGGTGAGGTCCACCTAATAGACGAAACACCGTTCCAAACTTGGTCAGGAGCCACGTGGTGAGCCAGTTTGACGCCCTCGTCGGTCATCGCGTGGTGATCCGTTCGACCGTGCCCGGAGAACGAGGTCCGAGCGGGGGTCCGGCGCTCACCGACGTGATCGGTCGGCTGCTCGCGCACGATGGGACACGGCTGCGGATCCAGCGTCGCGACGGCTCCGAGGTCGAGGTCGCGGTGTCCACGGTCGTCGCCGCGAAGACCGTGCCCGAGGGGCGCGCTCGCGCCCGTACGCGTCCGGCGCTCGACTACTCGCCGGAGGAGCTCGCCGAGATCTGCACCCGCGGCTGGCCGCCGCGCGTGCTCGAGAAGCTTGGCGCCTGGACCCTACGGGCGGCAGGCGGCTTCACGGGCCGTGCCAACTCGGCGGGGATCCACGGCGACCCCGGGACCGACTTCGCGGACGCGGTCACACGGATCGAGGAGTTCTACGCCGCGCACGGGCTGCCGCCGAAGGCGCAGGTGATCGACGAGACGCCGTGGGCGCGTCGCTTCGCCGATGCCGGATGGGTCGGCATCGGGGGCACCCACGACCACGCCGTCGTGCAGGTCGCCGACCTCGCCACCGTCCTCTCCGCTCCCCTGGCTCCCCCGACCTCGGCGGAGGTGACGCTCGAGCCGACGCTCAGCGACGCGTGGCTCGCCGCCGCCGAGCGCGACGCGAGCAGGTACGAGGAGCACGACGTCCGCCACGTCCTCGCCTCGCCGCCGATCGTGAGGTTCGCGTCCGTACGGGGGGACGAGGGTCTCGAGGCCGTGGCGCGGATGGTCGTCACCGGGGAGTGGGCGGGACTCTCCAGCGTCCACACCACCCCGTACGCGCGCCGGCGGGGGCATGCGGGCCGGCTCCTGGAGGTGTGCGCGGCGTGGGCCCGCGACGAGGGCGCCGACAAGGTCTTTCTGCAGACGATGCGGCACAACGCTCCCGCGCTTGCGCTGTACGCGAGGTATGGGTTCGTCACGCACCACTCGTACCGGTACGTGACACCGCCGGCGTGAGGCCTGACGGGCGCCTCAGTCGCCCTTGCCCTTGGGCGCTGGACGGCACTGGACGTTGTCGGCCGCGTTGTAGTGCGCCGTGATCGTCTCGCGCTTGACGACCTTGCCGTCCTTCTTGAAGGTCCGGTAGACGTCCACGTCGAAGCCTGCGACGCCGGCCTGCGGCACACACTTGTCGGTCGCGTCGTAGCGGGTCGCGGGCTCGCGCGGGTTGCGGCGCGAGGACAGCCCCGCACTGATGTCCCACTGCTTCGTCCCCCACAGCACGACGTTCATCGAGCCCTGGCGGCCGGGCGTGCTCTTGTTGACCCACGCCTGGATGAAGATGCCGTGGTCGGTGGTGTTCTTGAACTTCAGGTCGACGCTCGGCCACGCCACCGTCGCCTCGCGCCCCACCGGATAGCGGCTGATGTAGAAGCTGTGCGGCTTGTGCGTCACGTCCTCGAGACCACCGAAGAAACCCGCGTTGTAGAGCGTCGTCGCGACCTGGGAGACACCGCCGCCCAAGTCCTCGCGGAACACGCCGTTGCTGATCATCGTGCCCGTGGTGAAGCCGTTGGCCGCCGTACGCTCGCCGACGGTGTCGTTGAAGCTGAACGTCTCGCCCGGCTTGAGGAGCGTCCCGTTGACCAGCGCGGCCGCACGGCCCTGGTTGACGTTGCGGTACTCGGCGTACGGGAAGTTGGTGGTAAAGGAGCTGACCTTCTCGACGATGCCGAGCTTCGCGACCTCCTTCGTCGTGATGTCGGGCTGCTTCTCCTTCGGCTCGACCTCAATCGCGCGCTCGTCGCCTGACTTGGTGAGGACGGGCACGATCTTGGCGGCAACCTCGGTGGGCGCGACGCCGACGCCGGACTTGCCCGGCACCACGAACGGCCTGCCGCTGCGGATCACGACCGTCGCGTCCTTCGCGGGCGTCCCGATCGCCTTGGTCGCCTCCGCCAGCGGCTTCGCCAACTTCTTGGGGTCGACCACCGGCGTGAGTGCGCCGTCCTTGACCTGCACCGACAGCGCACGCGCGTAGTCGTCGGGATCGAGCTCGGCGGATGTGCTGCCGACGACGATCTTGACCGGCGCGTCCATCGCGGGCTCGGCGAGGTCGGTGACGGCCTTGGCAAGGTCGTCGCTGCTCACCGCGGGCTCGACCGGCTCGACCGGGAGCTCGAGCGCGGTGTGCTTCAGCGGGTACGACTCGCGCACGAGCGCCACGGTCGCCTTCTGGTCGACGGCGCGTCCGGCCTTCGGCTCGGTCACCTCGGGCTTGGCGTCCGGGAAGTCGATGCGGCCCTCAGCCACCTCGCGATCAGTGTCGTCGGCGATCGAGGCGACCGCCGACGTGAGGGCCGTCTCGTCGACGTCGAGGGCGACGGGGTACGACTGCGAGCCCACGAGGATGTCGACCATCGTGAACGGGTTCCAGACGGAGCTGTCGGCGCCGGTCTGCGCGATGGACGCGTCGACGTCGACGGCGAGACCCGCCTCCTTGGGAGTCAGCTCGAAGGTCTTCTTGCCACGGACGATGCGTACGGGCTCCTTCGCCGGCGCGGCGAGCTCGTCGGTCAGCGCGGAGCGCGCATCCGAGATCGAGGTCATCCCGACGTCGACGCCGCCGATCGTCGTCCCCGACGGGACCTTGTCGGACGTGGCGAAGTGGAGCACAAGGTAGAGACCGGCGAGGAGCAGCACGAACCCGCCGAGCACGGCGAGCACGATGCGGTTGGTGCGCGTGCTTCGCTGCTGGGCGATCGGGTCCTGCTCAGAGAGCATGGGGGGCGGGAGCATGGGTTCCTCGTGGTCAGGGGTCGAACGTGGCCTGGTCAGCGTTGCTGCTGTGCCGGGGTCGGGCCTGAGTTCTTCTCGCTCTCCGGAGAGCGGACGAGGGCCCCATAGTGTGAACGGTAGTAGAGCAGCGGCTCGCCCAGGCGCGACTCGGCGAATCCTGAGCCGAGATCCTGCGGGACATCATCGTCTGCGCGCACCGACGCGTCGAGCACCTCGCCGACGACGATCGTGTGGTCGCCGCCGTCGTAGGTCTGCCACGTCCGGCACTCGAGCCAGGCGATCGCGCGGTCGAGCAGCGCGGCACCGGTCTTGTCGCCGCGGCGGTGCGGCACGCGGTCGAGCTGGTCCTCGAGCGGGCGCCCACGGCGCGCGAGCCAGGACGCGTCGTCCTGACCGTCCTCGGCCAGCACCGACACCCCCCACGTCTCCGAGTCGAGCACCGCGTCGTGGAAGCGGTTGCGACGGTCGACGACCACGAGCACGAGGGGCGGCTCGAGCGACACCGAGCAGAACGCGCTCGCCGTCATCGCGTGGTCGACACCGTCGGCGACGGTCGTCACGACGGTGACGCCGCTGGCGAAGCGCCCGAGGACGTCTCGGAAGGCGCGCGACGTGGCGGGATCGAGCGGATGCGGCGCAGAACTCACGAACCCAGGGTACGGGGATGACCTGCCGGACCGGGGCTGGTGTGACGCGCGCCGCTCACCGAGAGAACCACCGCGATGCCGAGCACCGCGATCGCGCCGAGCAGGAACGAGTATCCCAGCGCGTCCGCCGCGACGAGGTAGTCGCCCTCAGGACGGCTCGACATCGTCAACGCCAGCACCGCGCCGTACCCCGCCGCGAGCGCGACCGCGGCCGCCCTCCCGCCGAGCATCCCCGCGGCGCGGGTCGCGAAGAACGCGGCGGCGAGGGCGAGGACGAGCCCCCACGGGATGCCCGCGTCGACGTGGCGGTGGACGGCGAGACCGGCGACGGCCAGGACGGCGCCGAGGACGGCGGCTGCGACCCAGGCGAGCGCGAGGCGGGATCTACCGCGTGCCCGCGAAGAGGTCATGCTCGAACCCGTCGTCGTCGGGGACCGGGGTGCCCTTGGCGATCCGGAAGAACTCGGACCCCCACACGTACGCCCCGAGGTTGTTGGACAGGGCGAAGAACGGGCTGTCGACCTGGATCTGGGTCGGATACGCCCGCATCGCCTCGAGCTTGGTCTCCGCGTACTCCTCGGCGGTGACCACCGCCGCGATCTTGTCGTCGGGCACGGCCATGAACGAGAGATCGCCCTCGGGATCCATGCCCTCGAACGTCGTGTGGTCGCCGGCCTCGCGCAGCCGCCGCAGCCCATCGCGCAGCCACGACTCCGACTGGGTCGTCCAGTAGACCTTTGCGACGTCCCACGGCTCGCCGAGGTCGCGGCGGTACGACGGCACCGCGGCCAGCGCCACCGCGTACGTCGCGACGCGGTGCGCCTGCACGTGGTCGGGGTGTCCGTAGTTGCCGAAGTCGTCGTACGTCACGAGGACCTGCGGGCGTACCTCGCGGATCATGGCGACGAGGTGGTCCGCCGCCTCGCGGAGGTCGGCGAGCCAGAACGCGTTGGCGGGCACGTCCGGCGCGACGGTGGCCGCGCCCGTCTCCGACCAGACCATGCCGGAGTCCCGGTAGGTGCCCGCACCGCCGAGCCAGCGGGCGTCGGTGACGCCGAGGATCTTCATCGCGGCGTCGCGCTCGGTGATCCGGTGCGCGCCGAGCTGGTCGTCACGGTCCGAGGCGAGGTGCGCGAGCTCAGGGACGAGGACCTCGCCCTCCTCGCCGAGCGTGCAGGTCACGAGCGTGACACCGACCCCCTCGGCCGCGTACTTCGCCATGATCACACCAGTCGCGATCGTCTCGTCGTCAGGATGCGCGTGCACGAGCAGCAGACGCCGGTCAGGAAGGTCTTCGGGCATGTCCTCCAGCCTAGACTCAGATCCGTGGCGACCATCCGATCGGCGGGGGTACGAGGGTTCCGCGACGTGGTCACGTCCCTGGGCGCGGACGCCGACGCGCTCGCCGTGCGGGTCGGGCTGGACCCCACCGTCCTGGACCAGGACGACGTCGCGGTCCCCGACTGGAAGCTCGCCGAGCTCCTCGAGGTGAGCGCCCAGGTGCTCGGCTGCCCCGATCTCGGCCTGCGGATGGCGCAGCGCCACGGGCTCGACATGCTCGGCCCGCTCGCGGTGATCATCGCGAACTCACCGACGGTGGACGACGCACTGACCTCGGTGTCGCGCTACCTGCGCTTCCACACCGACGGGATCTCGGTGTCGCTGCGGGCCGACCCGCTGCACGACCCGACGACGGTCGCGCTGGTGTACGCGGTCAGCCTCGCCGAGCCGGTTCCCGTCCAGGCGCTCGACTCGGGGATCGGGTTCCTCCACCGTGCGGTCCAGAGCCTCGTCGCGGTGGACTACGAACTGCGGTCGGTCCACCTCCCGTACGATCCCGTGGCACCGCTCGCGGTGTACGAGGAGTTCTTCGGCGCGCCGGTCCACCCGCGTGCCGAGGCCGCGTACCTGCGTATCCCCGCCACCCTCGGCGACACCGCGATCGCCGGCGCCGACGAGTCCAACCGGCGCCGGGCGCTCGCGTACCTCGAGGAGGCGATGCCCGCCGAGTCCGAGGACTTCGCGGGACGCACCCGCACGATTATCCACCACACCCTCGCCTACCTTCCCCCGCAGATGTCGTACGTCGCCCGCCTCCTCAACGTGCACGAGCGCACGCTCCAGCGCCGTCTCGCAGCGGAGGGCACGGGCTTCGCCGAGATCGTCGACGACGTCCGTCGCCAGAAGGCGCACGAGCTGCTGACCCGTACCGACCTGCCGCTGGCAAGGGTCTCGGCGGCGCTTGGCTTCTCCGAGCAGGCCACCCTGACCCGCAGCGCACGGCGGTGGTGGGGGTCGCCACCCCGCGAGATCCGCGGCGCCCTCCGCTGAGGTTTGTCGCCGAAAGTCAAGCCAGCGGACGTGGCGCGCGTCACAATCGACACGACGCGTGCCGGACGCACGAGGCACGACCGGAGGAGCACCATGGCCGACCACACCCCCGACACACGCAGTGTCGACGTCCTCATCGTGGGCGCGGGCCTGTCTGGGATCGGGATGGCCTACCGCCTCCAGGAGCGCCTCCCCCACCTGTCGTACGCGCTCGTCGAGGCGCGGGACGCGATCGGCGGCACGTGGGATCTGTTCCGCTATCCCGGCGTACGCTCGGACTCGGACATCTTCACCCTCGCCTTCCCGTTCCGTCCCTGGAGCGGCGACGACTCGATCGTCCAGGGCGACGACATCCGCGACTACCTCGAGGACACCGCGCGCGAGAGCGGGATCCTCGCGCACACCCGCTTCTCCACGAGGGTCGTCGCCGCCGACTGGTCGTCCGAGGACGCCCGCTGGAGGGTCCGCGTCGCGACGGGTCCCGACAGCCACGAGGAGACGTACGAGGCGCGGTTCGTGTCGTTCTGTAGCGGCTACTACGACTACGAGCAGCCGTACGACCCCGGCTTCGCAGGCGTGGACGACTTCGAGGGCACGCTGGTCCACCCGCAGTTCTGGCCCGACGACCTCGACTACGCCGGCAAGAAGGTCGTCGTGATCGGCAGTGGCGCCACCGCGATCACGATCGTCCCGGCGATGGCCCAGGACGCCGGCCACGTCACGATGCTCCAGCGCACCCCGACCTACGTCCTGGCACAGCCCAAGCAGGACGTGATCGGCAACGCGATCCGCAAGGTGCTCCCTGCGCGCAGCGGCCACCTCACCGTCCGCGCGAAGAACACCGCGCTCCAGTGGGGGCTCTACCAGGCCTGCCGCCGACTGCCCGACCAGATGGCGTCGCTGTTCCGCAAGGGCGCGGTCGCCGCAGTGGGCTCGGAGGAGATCGTCGACGCCCACTTCACGCCCCCGTACGCGCCGTGGGACCAGCGCCTGTGCATCTCGCCCGGCGGCGACCTGTTCGAGGTCGTGCGCGAGGGCACGGCATCGGTCGTCACCGCGCACATCGACCGGTTCGTCGAGAACGGTGTGCGACTGACCGACGGACGGGTCGTCGAGGCCGACATCGTCGTCACCGCCACCGGGCTCTCACTCAAGCTTCTCGGCGGTGCCGCGCTGAGCGTCGACGGCGCGCCGGTGGACCTGTCGCAGCGCTACGCGTACCGGGCCACGATGCTCAGCGGGGTCCCCAACCTGTCGTTCTGCATCGGCTACATCAACCTGTCCTGGACGATGCGCTCGGACATGACCGCGCGCCTCGTCAGCCGCATCATCGAGCGTCTCGACCGCTCCGGCGACGACACCGTCACGCCGGTGATGGACGGCACCCCGGCCTCGCGGCCGCTGTTCGACATGGATTCCGGCTACATCCGCCGCGGCGAGCACCTGCAGCCGCGTGCGGTCGCCTCGTATCCGTGGGCGATGAAGCAGAACGTCGTCGTGGACGCCTGGCACACCAACCACGCCGGGCTCGACGACGGGCTCGCATGGACCTCGTCGCGCACCCGCCGCCCCTCCTCCCGTGCGGCGGCCGGCGAATGAAGGCCGTCACCTGCCACGAGGGCCGGCTCGCGCTCGAGCACGTCCCCGACCCCGTACCAGGGCGTGGTCAGGTCCTCATCGAGGTCACGCGCTGTGGCATCTGCGGCTCCGACCTGCACGCCCGTACGCACAGCGACCTCACGGCCGACGGTGCCGCCGAGATCGGCTACGACGCGTTCATGCGCTCATCGCAGTCGGTCGTGATGGGCCACGAGTTCACCGGACGGATCCTCTCGTACGGACCAGGCTGCCGCGAGGCCTGGCCGGTCGGCACCCGCGTCGTCTCGCTGCCCGTGCTCGAGCAGGAGGACGGCGTCCACCTGACCGGGCTGTCCGTACGGGCGCCAGGCGGCTTCGCGGAGCGGATGCTCGTCTCGGAGGCGCTGACGATCCCGATCCCCGACGGTGTCAGCGACGACCGCGCGGCCACGACAGAGCCGCTCGCGGTCGCGCACCACGCGGTCCGCCGCGCCGAGATCGGCAAGCGCGAGGTCGCGATCGTCATCGGGTGCGGCCCGATCGGCCTCGCGGTGATCCTCATGCTCAAAGCCGCCGGCGTCCGTACGGTCGTCGCGAGCGACCTCTCGGCCGGACGCCGCGCCCTCGCACGCGCCTGCGGCGCCGACGTGGTCGTGGACCCGCGCGAGCAGTCTCCGTGGACCTCGTACGGCGAGCGCCGCGGCCACCTGCGGACGGCGCCGAGCCTGATGGAGCTCGGCCTCTCGACGATGAAGACCCTGCGCCGCGTCCCGGGCCTGCCGTGGTGGCGGGTGATGCGGGCGGCGGAGAAGGTCGGCGCAACACCGAAGGGCCCGGTCGTCTTCGAGTGCGTCGGCACACCGGGGATGATCGAGGACCTCATCTCCCATGCCCCGCTGCTGTCGCGGATCGTCGTCGTCGGCGTCTGCATGGAGGCCGACACGTTCCGCCCGTCGATGGCGATCAACAAGGAGATCGACCTGCGGTTCGTCTTCGCGTACGGGCCGGACGAGTTCTACGAGACCCTGCGCATGATCGCCGACGGCACGGTCGACCCGACTCCTCTCGTGACCGGGACCGTCGGGCTCGCGGGCATCCCCTCGGCCTTCGACGCGCTGGGCGACCCCGACCGGCACGCCAAGATCCTCGTCGATCCCACGAGCGACGCCACCGCGCCCTGACCGGAGCACCCCGCCTCGATACCCTCGGAGGCATGACGACCCCCTCCTCGGAGTCCGTGTCCTTCCCGCGTCTGCAGGCACGGTCGCTGCGTTTCACCCTCGGCGTCCCCCGCAACCTGACCGTGAGCCCGGACGGCTCCCGTGTGTTCTTCGTCCGCACGCCCGACGGCTCGACGCGGACGGGATCGCTGTGGTCGTACGACGCCGACAGCGGGCAGGAGACGTGCCTCGTCGACGCCTCGGCGCTGCTCGGTACCGGTGGCGAGGAGCTGTCTCCGGAGGAGCGGGCCCGGCGCGAGCGCAGCCGTGAGTCGGCGGCGGGCATCGTCGCGTACGCGATGGACGAGGCGTGCGAGGTCGCGACGTTCGCGCTGTCCGGCAGGGTCTGGGTGAGCCGTACGGGCTCCGCAGGGGCTCGCGCGCTCCCGACGGCCGGCTCCGCGATCGACCCTCGGGTGGACCCGACAGGACGCCGCATCGCCTACGCGACCGACGGCGCGCTGCGGGTGATCGGGGTGGACGGGACGCTCGACTACCCGATCGCCGAGCCTGACGGCGAGCACGTCGTGTGGGGGCTCGCCGAGTTCGTGGCGGCCGAGGAGATGGACCGTCACCGCGGCTTCTGGTGGGCGCCCGACGGCGAGTCGCTGCTGGTCGAGCGGTACGACGAGTCGCCGGTCACGACCTGGCACGTCGCCGATCCCGCCGACCCGTCGAAGGCGCCGGTCGAGCACCGCTACCCCGCCGCCGGCACCGACGACGCCCTCGTGACGCTGTGGCACGTGCGCCTGGACGGTTCACGCACCGAGGTCGCGTGGGACCGCGAGCGCTTCCCCTACCTCACCCGCGTGTCGTGGACCGCTCACGGCGACCCGCTGATCCAGGTCATGGCGCGCGACCAGAAGGACGCCGCCGTCCTCGCCGTCGAGCTCGAGACGGGCGAGACGACGCTGGTGCGCGGCCAGAGCGACGAGGTGTGGGTCGACGTGATGCCCGGCGTCCCCGCGTACGCGCCCGGAGGCCGCCTCGTCACGCTCGAGGACCACGGCGACACCAAGAGGCTCTTGGTCGACGGCGAGCCGGTGTCGCCTCCGGACCTGCAGCTTCGCGCCGTGGTGTCGCTCGGCGCCGAGGGCGCGATCGTGACGGCGTCCGAAGACCCGACGCAGGTCCACCTCTATGCGGTCGGCTACGACGGCGACACGGTCGCGCTGTCCGACGGGCCCGGCGTGTGGAGCGGCACCGAGCGCGGGGGCACCGCGGTGCGCATCCGCGCCGGCATGGAGTCGCCGTTCCCGACGATCACCGTGATGCGCCGCGGCGAGACGGTCGGCAACCTCGCCTCCCACCCGCTACACCCGGGCCTGCACCCGGAGGTGCGGTTCCTCGAGGCTGGCGACGACGCCATCCGTACGGCAGTGCTGTTCCCACGCGGTCACGAGCACGGCAACGTCGCGAGCCTGCCGATCATCATGAACCCGTACGGAGGCCCCCACGCGCAGCGCGTCCTGCACTCCGCCAAGCCCTACCTCGAGGCGCAGTGGATCGCCGACCAGGGCTTCTGCGTCGTCGTCGCCGACGGGCGCGGGACGCCGGGGCGTGGTCGGGCGTGGGACCGCGCGATCCGCGACGACTTCGCCGGTGTGACGCTGGACGACCAGATCGTCGCGCTCGACTCGGTAGCCGACAAGTACGGCACGGACGTCGACACGTCGCGCGTCGGGATCATGGGCTGGTCGTACGGCGGCTACCTGTCGGCCCTCGCGGTGCTGCGTCGCCCTGACGTCTTCCATGCGGCGGTGGCGGGCGCGCCAGTGACCGAGTGGCGCCTGTACGACACGTTCTACACGGAGCGCTACCTCGGGCATCCCGACGAGCAGCCCGAGGTCTACGACGCGAACTCGCTGCTGACCGGGATCGATCCCGACGTCGCGCTTCCGCCGCTGATGATCGTGCACGGCATGGTTGACGACAACGTCGTGGTCGCGCACACCCTGCGGCTGTCGTCGGCGCTGCTGGCCGCAGGCAAGGCGCACAGCGTGCTGCCGCTGACCGGGGTCACGCACATGACGCCGCAGGAGGTCGTCGCGGAGAACCTCGCGCAGCTGCAGGTCGACTTCCTGCGCCGCGCCCTCCACGCCTGACGCCCCCGGGTCACCCTCTGCCGCCCGCGGGTCACTCTCTGCCGCCCGTGACTTTCCGTTGGCCCCACCGCAAAGTCGCTAGCCCACTGCACCGTTCCGGTGGGGCAGCGACTCTCCGTTGGGGCCAACGCAACGTGCGGGCACCTCGCGAGTCAGTCTTTCCGCTTCAGCCGCTTCGGCCCGGTCGGGAGCGGCGGAGGTGGTACGGGCGCGGGCGCGGCGTGGTCGATCATCCAGGCGAGCTCGACGTCCGCGACCAGCGCGGCCAGCGCATCGGCAGCGGCCGTGCCCTCGACCCGTACGAGCCAGGCGCGGTCCTCGCTGTCGTCCTCGCCGGCGAAGCCCTCGCGCCGTACGACAGCCTCGTACCCGTCGGCCCGCAGCGCGGCCACGACCTGGTCGGCGTCGTCGCCCTCGTCGAAGTGCGCCTCCGCGCCCTCGCTGTGCGTACGACGCAGGAGCGCGGCGACCTCGGGCAGGAACGGCCGGTCGGCGTCGAGCCACGGCACGTCGTCCAGCTCGTCCGGGCCGAGCCAGCGGAGCCGGTCGTGCTCGGTCGGCACCGGATCACCCGACACGACCTCGCCGACGTACACGCGGAGCACCATCCCCGCTGCCAGCGGGACCTCGCCGTCGAGACGCTGAACGACTGCGGCCTCGCACCGCAGTTCCTCGGCGACCTCACGGCGTACCGCCTTGGCCTCGCTCTCACCCGGCTCCACCTTGCCCCCGGGGAACTCCCATCCACCGGCAAGCGCAGGCGGTGACGTCCTCCGCGCCGCCAGCACTCGACCGCCGCGAAGCAGCGCCACGCCGACGACGACCGCCGGCACCGGCGCGGGTTCGGTGCTTCGGGGATCCACAACCGGCGAGATTAGCGCGTACGGTCAAGAGATGGACGCACCCGACGCCTCCGACAGCCTGATGAGCGACGCAGAGATCGCCGAGGCTCTCCTGGAGCGGCCTGCATGGGTCCGCGACGGCGACACGATCGTCCGCTCCGTCCGCGCACCCACCTACATCGACGGGATCGCACTGGTGGATGCGGTCGCCGCCATCGCCGAGGAAGCCGACCACCACCCCGACATCACCATCCGCTGGCGCGAGGTCACGTTCATCCTGACGACACATTCCGCCAGCGGGCTGACGGCCAGGGACTTCACTCTCGCCGGGGTGATCGACGTGATCGCCGACGCCGCCGGCGACACCTGACGGGCGGCCTCGTACCCGCCTGCGGACATGGGACGCTTGGCCCGTGACCCACGACCTCCACAGCCACTTCGGGACCGGCGAGGACGAGGGGCGGCGCGGCCTGGCGACCGTGCTCGCCGGCGTCGTCGGAGCGCTGGCCCTCGTGCTCGGCGTCGCAGTCTGGGTCCTGTGGCCGGACGCGGACGACGTCGCCAAAGCACCCAACCCGTACGGGACGCAGGGCGTGTCGATCGTGTCCGGCACGGTCACCGACGTACGTGCCATCGACTGCGGCGGCGGAGCGGTCGGGCCCGACGGGCTGCCTGCCGTCGAGGGTGACTGCGGTGAGCTGCTCGTACGGACGGCGGGCGACGAGTCCGCGACCGTGACCGTCCAGCCGGCGGTGTTCCGTACGGGTATGGAGGTCGGCGACTCCGTCGAGCTCGTACGGGTCGAGCCCGAGGGCGCCACCGAGCCGACGTTCGAGTTCCTCGACTTCGACCGCGGTATACCGCTCGTCTGGCTCGGCCTCGCGTGCGCGGGCGTCATCGTCGCTGTCGCGCGGTGGCGAGGTCTGCTCGCGATCGTCGGAGTGGTCGCCACGATCGGCGCGATCGTGGTGTTCGTCCTGCCCGCGCTGCTCGCCGGCGAGAATCCGCTCATCGTCGCGGTCGTGGGGTCGAGCACGATCATGCTCGTCGTCCTCTACCTCGTCCACGGCGTCTCGATCCGCACCACCGCGGCACTGTTCGGGACGTTGATCGGCATCGCACTGACAGCAGTCCTGGGATGGTTCACGACCGACTGGACCCACCTGACGGGCATCTCGTCGGAGGACGACCAGATCCTCATGGCGGTCGCGGGGCAGATCAGCCTGTCGGGTGTCGTCACGGCGTCGATGGTGATCGCGGGGCTCGGTGTCCTCAACGACGTCACGGTGACGCAGGCCAGCGCGGTGTGGGAGCTGCGGGCCGCTCAGCCCGAGGCGAGCCGGCGCAGCACGTTCGTGTCGGCGATGCGGATCGGGCGCGACCACATCGCCTCCAGCGTCTACACGCTGGTCTTTGCGTACGCGGGCACGGCGATGACGGTGCTGCTGCTCGTCGCCGCGTACGACCGCTCGCTGATCGAGATCGCTGGGACCGAGCAGGTCGGTGCCGAGATCGCACGGACTCTCGTCGGACTCATCGGCCTCGTGCTCGCGGTGCCGGCGACGACGGCGATCGCCGCCGCGCTCGCTCCCGCTCCCTCCGAACCCGCCCCGGACGTCATCCCGGATGAGGGTCACGACCCTCGTCTCGTATGACGTCAGGGGGTCGGCGCGGAGAGCACCGCGGCGATCTCGTACGAGGCGTCGAGCGCGACGAGGTTCGCCGGACCGCCGACCGCGATCGTTCCTCCGGGCAGGCCGAGCGCGGTCGCCGGAGCGCACGATGCGGCGCTGGCGACGGCGACGGGATCGAGCCCCAGCACGCCCAGCGCGCGTCGTACCGCCGTGTCCATCGTCAGCGTGCTGCCCGCGATCGCGCCGGTGTCGACGAGTCGCGCGGTGCCGTCGGCAACCTCGACGATGAGCCCTCCGAGCTCGTACGCGCCGTCGCGCGCGTCGGCGGCAGCCATCGCGTCCGTGACAAGCACTCCGCGTGATCCGGCATCGAGGAGCAGCCGGCGCGCCCAAGCGTCGTGCAGGTGGACCCCGTCGAGGATGAGCTCGAGCGCGACCCCCGGAGCGTCGAGCGCGGCCACGATCGGGCCGGGGGCGCGGTGGTGGATCGGGAGCATGGCGTTCGACGCGTGGGTCAGCACGGTCGCGCCGCGGGCGAACGCCTCGGCGGCCAGCGCGTAGTCGGCGTCGGTGTGCCCGACAGCCGCGACGACCCCCGCGGCGGCGAGCTGCTCGATGGCCTCGAGCCCGCCGCGCAGCTCAGGAGCAAGCGTCACCATCCGGACGAGACCGCCGCCTGCCTCGATGAGTGTCGCCACCGCCTCCTCCGTCGGGAGGGTCAGCGCGTCCGGGTCGTGCGCGCCGCGGTGGTCCGGCGAGAGGAACGGGCCCTCGAGGTGGATGCCGCGGACGGGCCCGAGCTCGCCCGTACGGATCGCCGCGGCGAGCCCTCGTACCTGCTCGGCGAGGACGTCCACCGGCGCCGACACGAGGCTCGCGAGCATGGCCGTCGTCCCGTGCCGGGCGTGGGCGCGTGCCGCGGTCCGCGCGGCGTCCAGGCCACCGTCGAAGGACGCGCCGCCGCCTCCGTGGCAGTGGAGGTCGACGAAGCCGGGGAGGAGCAGCGGGTACGCCCCTGGCACCGGCGCGTCGCTGCGGCCGACCGCGGTCACGACGCCATCGCGATGCTCGACCCACCCGTGCTCGAGGACGCCGTCGGGAAGCACGAGGCGCTCGGCGTCGACGTGCTCAGGAAGGAGAGTCGGGTGGGCCACGGGATCAGCCTAGAGCGCCGACGGCGGCCGACCCGCCGTGTGCCACCCTCGGAGCATGACGAAGCCTCACACCTCGGACATCCCTGGAACCCTCCCGGGCGGCTCGACCGGGCGGTCTGTCGCACGTGTCGCCGGACCGTTGATCGCCTCCGTGGTCGTGCTGCTGTTCGCGCTCCCCATGGCCTGGATGCTGGCCTACTTCATGAACGACGAGGTCCAGACGGGCGATCATGTCGTCTTCCTGGGCGTCCCGATCGTGGAGCTGGCCGTCACCGGCCTCGTGGCGGGACTGGTGATCGGGCGATCCGCCGACCTCGGGTACGCCCGTGCACTCGGCGGCGCCCTCGCTCTGGTCTTCGTCCCGCTGCTCGTCGTGGCCGCCGGCTACGCCCTCCTGAGCCTCACCCCGCTGTTCGACGACGCGATCGGGAGCTCCGGGAGCAACGGCGTGTGGCTGGGAGTCGCCGCGGCGACGGCCGTGTCGGCGGTGCTGCTCTCCGTCCTCGGAGCTCGCCTTCTGCGGCCGAGGCCGTGACCTCCACTCGCCGCCGTCACGAACGACCGGCCTAGCATCGGACGTATGACCCTTATCAAGATCAACGCGATCACGGTCCCCGCCGAGTCCGGGGACGAGCTCGCCCACCGCTTCGCCGCCCGCGCGGGCGCCGTCGACGGGGTGGATGGCTTCGAAGGCTTCGAGCTGCTCAAGCCCACCGACGACCGCACGACATGGCTCGTCATCACGCGCTGGCGCGACGAGGCTGCGTTCGAGGCGTGGAAGACGTCGCCGGCCTTCGCTCATGGGCACCGTGGCGCGGGTGGCGGCGAGGGCAGCGAGAAGAAGCCCCCTGTCGCCGTCACGAGCGAGCTGTGGTCGTACGAGGTCGCCTGACGCAGATCCCGACAAAAGGACCCGACGTTCCACCCCCTGTTCGGGGAGGAACGTCGGGTCCTGATGTCGTGACGTACGTCGGGGATCAGGCCCAGGCGGCGATCTGCTGCAGAATCTCGGGCCCGCGGCGGTCCACGATCTCCCCGCCCTTGCGGACACCGATGATCAGCAGCGCGATGCCCGAGCCGAGACCGAGCACCACCGTGAGCGCGGTCGCCCACATCCCACCTGTCGCGAGGGCGATCGTGAACGCGACGAGGGTCGGGGCGGACAGCAGGCCGACGGCGAGCATCCCGATCGTCTGGGCGACGAGGATCGCCGTCGTCGATCCCTGCGGCTGCGCGAACATGCCCTCGCCCGGCTTCTGGACCGCGTAGAGGAAGCGTGCCGACAGCACCGACGACGCTCCGAGCGCCACCATCAGCACGCCGAACGAAGCCCCGAGCACGGCAAGCAACCGGTCCCATTCACCCGAGGCCCAGGCTCCGCCGACCGCGAGGAGCAGGACCGTGGGCACGGCCAGGATCGACGCAGCGGTCACGCGTCCCCAGCGATCGGCGACACCGCGCACGCCGGTCGTCACGTGGAGCCAGAAGGCCGTGTTGTCGTACGACAAGTCGGCCGAGATCGCGAAGCCCAGCACGTACGCGACGATCGGCGCCATCAGCAGCAAGCTGGTGTTGCCCTCGAGTCCGCCGAACACGATGAACGGGATCGGGATGAACGGCAAGAACGCCACCGAGCCGGCGTAGCGCGGGTCACGCTGCCAGTACGTGAGGCATCGCGCGGCGATCGCACCCGAACGCGTCGCGGGCAGGCGGTCGAACCAGCCGTAGCCCTGGCCGCGCGCGACCGGGCCCCGCGACGGCGGGCGTACGAGGGTCCGCGTGAGTGCGGCATCCCACGCCACGAGCAGCAGCGCGACGGATGCGACCGAGACGAGGAGGCGAGCTCCGGCGAACAGCCACTGGCCCTCTGCGACATCGCCGCCGAGCGACCACGGAGCCCCGAACGGGGTCCACGACAGCACGTCGGCGACCTGCGGCAACCACTCGTCGGGATCCCCCATGGTGCCGATCAGGCGGCTGGCCATCGGCGCGAGCATGATCAGCGGCACGATGACGACGACGGCCGCGACCTCGCGAAAGCGGCGCCACTCCATCAGCGGAGCGATCAGCGCCGCCAAGGCGCGCGAACCGACCGCGCACATCGCGACCCCGAGCGCGGCGCCGACGACCGCGGCGATCAACGCGATCGGCTCGTGCCACCATGCGAGCGACGTCGACAGCGCCGCCAGAACGGTCGCGGCTCCCGGGACACCGACCATCCCCGCAACCGCGAGGCCGGTCACCAGGTCGCGGCGCGGGATCGCGAACTGCTGGAAGCGCCGCGGGTCGAGCGTCGCGTCGAGCCCGAAGCTCAGCAGCGGCAGCACCCACCACCCGACGACCACGACCGCACTCCCGACCACCAGAACGTCGCGCGCCAGGTCGATGTCGACGAATGAGAGACCGATAGACGCCGCGAGGACGACACCGACGACGAAGAGGGCGTACAACGAAGCCAGGACGAATCCGACCGTCTGCCACACCGAGCGCCGGAACCCGTTGAGGACCAGCGTCAGCTTCATCCTCAGGATGACTGCAACCACGACAACCCTCCCGTGGACTGCGGCCCGCCGACGAGCTGCACGAACCTGTCCTCGAGCGACTCTCCGGCGCGCACCTCGTCGACCGTCCCGGAGGCGAGGAGAAGGCCGCGCGCGATCACCGCGACGTGGGAGCACATCCGCTGGACGAGGTCCATCACGTGCGAGGACACGACGACCGTGCCGCCGGTCTGCACGAACCCGGTCAGGAGCTCGCGGATGCCCGCGGCCGAGATCGGATCGACCGATTCGAACGGCTCGTCGAGGACGATCACGCGGGGGGCGTGGACGAGCGCGGACGCGAGCGCGACCTTCTTGGTCATGCCTGCCGAGTAGTCGACGACCAGGGTGTCGGCAGCCTCGGTGAGACCGAGCGCGCCGAGCAGGTCGGCCGTACGGGAACGCACGGTGGCGCGGTCGAGCCCGCGGAGCTCGCCGGCGTACGCGATGAGCTGAGCACCGGTCAGCCGGTCGAACAGACGCAGCCCGTCGGGAAGCACCCCCAGAAGACGCTTGGCCTCGTACGGGCTGCGCCAGACGTCGACGCCATGGATCGAGACGTGACCGAGGTCAGGTCGCAGCAGGCCCGTCGCCATCGAGAGGGTCGTCGTCTTGCCCGCACCGTTGGGGCCCACGATGCCGTAGAACGAGCCGGCAGGGATGTCGAGGCTCACGCCGCCGACCGCGAGCTTCTCACCGAAGGACTTGCACAGGTTGCGGATCGAGACGGCGGCGGTGGGGTCGGGCGGCACCGCCCCGGCCGGTGAGATCGGGCGGGCGGGGACGGGCCCAGGTTCGGCACGGTGGATGTCCGGGGTGGACAAGGAATCAGCTCCTCGTGAGGGGACGGGGTGCCCAGGTTAAGCGGCGCTGGTGTCATACCAGTCAGGGCGGTGCAACGGGCCAAAAACGGTCGCCGGCCACTCCGGATCCGCGAATCGCCTGCGAGGCGGTGTTGGAGTTCGCGATGATCCGCACGTACCTCGCAGCCGCCGAATGCTTGTCATCGCCCTCGCCTCCCTGGTCGTCCTCACGGTCGTCGGTACGGCCGGATGGGGTCTCGGCCTCCGCGGTCCGCCGGCCGCGTCACCGTGATCTCGGGCATACCGCCGATCTGCGACGACCCGGAGTCGCACGCGGCGAAGCCCGTCCGCAGCAACGGGTGGACTCACGGCTTCACTGCCGCGTCGCCGTCGTCGTACGGAACGATTCCCCCGCGCCGATCACCGTGGAGTCGATCCGGTGGCCGACCGCGAACGGTGTGCGGGCGACGTCGCGCGCCCCGTTGAACTGGGTGCTGTCGACGAACACCGACGACGGCAGCGCGATCCTGGTCTCCGGCACCGGCGGGGAAGAGCTTCCGCGCGGCGGGTCGACGACCAGTTGGACGTGGATGGTGTCCGACCCGAGCGGCTGCCTCTGGCAGAACATGACCCTCGGCTTCGGTGACTCGCCGGAGGTTGTCGTGTCGGTGCTGGGCCGCCCGCGCACCATGAACGCGTCCGGCCCCACCCTCGCGTTCCGGGGCACGGCAGAGTCCGCACGTGGGTGCGACGACGGCGAAGACGGGACCGGCGATCTCACGTGTCAGTAGCCTCGGTCGTGTGACGACCGTCGTGCTCGACCTGCCGTTCACCGGCCGCTGGCTCGTCCAGAACAGCCCCGCCCACCGTGTCCCGAGCCACGGCACGCTGCTGATGGGCAGCGCGTACGCGATCGATTTCGTCGGCGTCGACGACAGGGGCCGCACTGCACCCACCAGGGACTGGCGCACGATCCTCGCGACGGAGCCGCCGGAGCGGTTCTTCGCGTACGGCCGCCCGATCCTCGCGCCGTGCGACGGGACGGTCGTCGCGGTGCACGACGGCGAGATCGACCATGAGGCACGGCGCTCGCAGCTCGCGCTCGTCCGGTACGCGCTGGGGCAGGCGCGGCGGGTCCGCGAGGGGATCCGCGCGATCGCGGGGAATCACCTGACGATCGCATCCGAGGGCGCTTTCGTCACGCTCGTCCACCTCCGGCGCGGCTCGCTGCGGGTCGGGGTCGGCGACACGGTCCGTACGGGCGAGCAGCTCGGTGAGTGCGGCAACTCCGGCAACTCGACCCAGCCGCACGTGCACGTCCAGGTGACCGACAGCGCGGACGTCGAGGCGGCACACGGCCTCCCTGTGGCGTTTCGCGACTACCGCGAGTGGCCCCGCGGTCGCTCCGGATCGGTCGCCCACGCCGAAGGCGTTCCGAACGAGCGTGCCGTGGTCGAGCCCTCGCTCAGGGCGTAGCCGGCCGACTCCCATGGGAGACTCCGCCCATGGCGCTGTTCAGGAGGAGACCGACGCTCCCGTCGACGGGCAACGACTTCGACGACGCCCTGCTCGCCGAACTCTCCAAGCGCAGCGACCTCGCGCACCCGCGTCACTGGTTGCACTACGTCTATGCCGCCGACGAGTCGGGCGCTCGTACGGTCGCCGACGCCTCCCGCGACGCCGGCTGGCACGTGCAGGACGTCGACACCGCCGCCGACGGCAACGGATGGGTGATCGTCGCCGAGCGAGACGAGGCGGTGGTCTCGCCCGACGCGGTCCGTGAGGCGCGCGCGTTCTTCGAGAGCCTCGCCGCCTCGGTCACCGACGGCGAGTACGACGGGTGGGAGGCCAGCACCTAGCTCGGATCGGCCTCGTCCACGCCTTCTCGCGTCCGGTCGTGAGACGATTCCCGCCCGGTGCGCGCCGGTCCTGACCTGGAGGGTGACGATGCACGCGACATCGCTGGGCGACGGTGCGGAGCTGGGCCCTCTCGAACCATGGCGGGCAGAGGAGCTCCTCGACCACATGGACCGAGGACGTGAGTTCATCGGGCAGCATGTCGCGCTCCCCGACGCCGTCACCGACCTGGAGTCGAGCCGCGCCTTCCTCGAGCGGTACGCCGAGAAGGCTGCCACCGACACCGGCCGGATCTTCGGGATCTGGGTGGCGGGAACGCTGGTGGGAGGAGTCCTCTTCCGGACGATGGACGTCCCGCAGGGCACGGCCGAGGCGGGCTGCTGGCTGGAGCCGTCGGCCGTGGGCAATGGCCTCGTCAGCCGGTCCGTCCGCGTGATCATCGACTGGGCTGTCGAGGAGCGGGGCATCCACCGCGTGGAGTGGCGGGTCAGTCCGGCGAACGCGGCCAGCATCGCCGTGGCGCGACGCCTCGGGATGACGAAGGAGGGCGTGCTGCGCGAGAGCTATCTGTACCGAGGGGAACGGCGCGACATGGAGGTCTGGTCGGTCCTCGCGCCACAGTGGCGGCGGTCCTGACCACCACTGCGGCGCCTCGTCAGCGCACCGCGGCGGCGCTCAAGCGTCGGCGCAGACCGAGCAGCAGTCCGCCTGCCACCACGAACAGCAGCCCCAACGCGGCCGGGGCCAGCGCAGTGCCACCTGCGTTCGGCAGCGGCGGCGTGCTCGACGGCGGTTCGAAGCCGACCGGTGTGTCCGGGCTGTCCGGCACACGTGTCTGCGGGTTGGCGCAGGTCGACGACGAGCGTGACCGTCTGCACTCCTCCGAGACCGGTGACAACCTCGTAGTGATAGTGCTCGCCGTCCGGCGGCACTCCCACCGGCCGACCGTCTCACAGTCGTCGGTCCACACCGGTGGCGGCGCGTCGACGAGGCACGGCTCTTCGGAGTCGGTCTCGGTCCACTCCGTGACGGTGCCCTCCGGGAACGAGTAGCCCTCGTTCGGCGTCACCCGCACGGTGATCGACCCGTCCTCGTTGACCGTCTCGGAGTACGTGTACGCCTCGGTGTCGGTGAACTCCCAGGAGCCGTTGCCGGGGCCGCAGTCGTCGACCCAGGTCGGCGCCGGCGGCGTCACCTTCTCGACGCAGTCCGGGACGGTGAGCGTGATCGTGTAGTCGGCGTACCCGTAAGCGGCGTTCGCCACCCAGCCGTCCGGCAGGTCGTCGGCGAAGACCGGCTCCGGGTCGGCAGTGGTCGACAGCAGGTCGGTGTCAGCCGGAAGCGTGATCGACGGCGGCGAGTACTGCCCTGGCCCCGTGCAGACCGCCTGCTGGACGGTCGGATTCACAGGAGTGACCTCCTGGTCGCACGGGTACGGGTCCTCGAGCGTGACGATCCGCGACGGCGCGGGGTCGAGCGACGCGTCCTCTCCCGCCGAGACGCCGCTTGCCTTCAGCTCGCGGAGCAGGTCCTCGTCGGCCTGCTTCTCGATGTCGTACGAGACGACCCGGTAGAGGGTCGGCGTGCAGGTCGAGGGGGCTCGGACGCCCCCGCGTAGACCTGACCCGAGCCGCCGAGCGCGGACTCGTCGACGCGCGCCATCTTCCACCACGCCTCGACCTTGTACGGCGCGAAGTCGGCGCGCGCCGGCGCTTCGGCGTGGGCTTGGGCGTCTCGTCCTCGACCTCCGGCTTGGCCTCGTTCTTCGTCACCGGCTTGGCCTGGTCTTTGTCTCAGGCTTGGCCTCGTCGTCCTTCGATGGCTCCGGCGACGGCTCAGGGGACGCGACGTCGTCGCCTCCGGACTCGTCGGGTGCCTCCGGCTCCTCGGCAGGCTCCTCAGCCTTCGGAGGGTCGGACGGCTCCGCCTGCTGCGCCGCAGCCTGTCCGTCGGTCTCCCTGTCTGCTGCTGCGGCCACGTTGACCTGAAGGCCGACTGCCAACACCCCTGACACACCGAGAACCAGAAGCTTCCTCATCCCAGACTCCCCCGTTTGCACACAACGTCCCCTGAGCGCATGCAGACGAGTGGGCGTTATGTCCGGGTTTTGTCGCAACCCGTCAGGCGGCAGGCCAGATCACGTGGACGCCCTCAGCGCGCGCGCTCGACGGGCAGCCAGAGCTCGCATGCGGCGTGGGTGCCCGTGAACTCGAGATAGCGCAGGATCGAGGGACCGGGACGCAATCGCCACGGGTTCGAAGGGAACCAGTCCGTCGCCGTCGCCGCCCACAGCTGCTGCAACGTCTCCGGGAAGGGCCCCTGCGAAGAGAACACAGCCCACGTCCCCGCCTCGAGCGCGATCACGTCGAGATCTTCTGGCACTGGCGTCGTGTCGGTGACCGCCACTCCGTGCAGGTACGTGAGGGGTGATCCTTCAGGCGCCTCCGGATCGACGCCTTCCGTGACGGCCAAGATGCCAGGCGGCTCGGTGTTGGAGAGCGCCTTGAGTCGCGCGTGCTCCTCCGGCGCGAGAGCCGCGATGTGCTCCTGGATGTGCGGGTTGACACCCTGGTGGAGGAGCGGGACCTGCGCCGCGTGTCCGGCGAGCGCGAAGGCAGGGCGAGTGGTGATGGTGACGTCCATGGGGACGCTCCCTTCTACGCTCAGACGGAATCTGAGCATGGGCTGGGTGCTGAGCGGACCACCACGTTCACGCGCGTCCGCGGGACTGATCCCGTGCACCGCGCGAAAGGCACGCCCAAACGCCTCGGCCGAGCCATAGCCGTACGCCACGGCGACGTCCAGCAGGCTGGGCGCACCGGAGACGAGGTCGGCCGCCGCACGCGTCATCCGCCGGCGGCGCGCATACTCCGACAGGGGCATCTGCGCCAGCGCCGAGAACATTCGCCGAAGGTGATACTCCGTGGTGGCGTGCTTGCGAGCGAAGGCGTCGACGTCGAGGGGCTCGCCGACATCGAGTTCAACCAGGTCGACCAGGGAGTTGAGAGTGCCGATCATGTGGTCCTCCTTTCGACCACGATCCTCGCCCGGAGGGTCGGCATCCCACCCGACTTTCGCTGCCGCATCCGGTCAGACGTTGAAGCGGAGCTTTGGACCGTTGACGGCAAACGACGGTGTGTCGCGGACTTCTTGCGGAAACCACGTGCGGACCAGCTGCCCGGGTCGCTGAGGTGGGTGCGAACAATGATCGACACAGGCCACAAACCACTCTCGATCACTCCGCTCCGGCCCCGAACCGGAGCGGATGGCAACAGGTCCGCAACAAGACATGGGCCTCGCCGCGAGCGTGATGGCAGTGGACGGGCGCGCGACATCCTTTCCACCCGCCCATCCTGCACGATGAGATGACAGTGATGAGCCGCGCAGCCTGGATGGCAGGCGTGGTCATGATGGTCTCGAGGCGGACCATGTCGTGACGGCTCAGGGCGCGCACACGTTCTCGGCTCCTGAATTGGGATCCTCGCGCGGTCGGCATTGACCACGCATCCGCTGACGTCGCTGGCCACGCGGGCCAGGTCGCCCGCGGAGCTCCTTCGGGTACGGCTTCGTCACGGCGGAAACCCCTCCAGCCCAACTCACTGGTTAGGCCACTCGGCTGTCACCTCTCCGTGCAACAGCCCCCGTTTGCCGGCAATAGATGTATACGTCTATCGTTCCTCGTGTGCCGACGAACGCCCTCCACAGCAAGTTGTCGCTACCCGCCCTGGGGCTCCTCCTCGAGCAGGCGGACCACCCGTATGGGCTTACTTCGCGCCTCAACGACCGTTACCGACATCTCCACGCCTCCCGAAGCAGCATCACCACTCTCGCCAAGTCGCTGGCCGACGCTGACCTCGTCACGCCACGCTCGCCTGAACGTGTGGGAAACCGGCCGCCGCGGACGATCTATGACCTCACCGAGGCTGGCTTCACACACATGCGGCACCGAGTCGAGGAAACCATCCGCACCGCGCCCGCCATGGATGCCGACTTTGTCACCGCGCTCGCCTACATCGGCCTCCTCGGCAAGGAGCGAGCTGAGGACGCCCTCGATGAGAGAACCCGTCGGATCCGGCAGGAGATCGCCGATCTCAGTGACAGCCCCACCGATCTCGCCGAGATCAAAATGATCGAGGTCGAATACTGGCTGCGCATGCTCGCCTCGGAAGCGAGCTGGCTTGAACAGCTCCGCGACCGAATTGAATCTGGAGAAATCGAATGGATTGGAGACAAGCCCTCATGCAGTACGGCATCTATGTCGCCGGCCGCGCGGGCACAACCAGCGCAAAGCCGGATCGCCCCGAAAGAATCGCCTCGGCCGTCGACGACCTCACAGGCGGATCCCCGCACGTGATCCGCGAGTACATCCACTTCCTAGGTGCCGATCCAGACCCAGAAATCGTCCGTTCACTCGGTGCCGGAGATGAACTCGCTGGCCTCACCATGCCTGACCAGTGGTATCTCCAGAGCCGACGTGAGCTGGATCTTGTGGTCAGCTATCTCCCCTCGACTGAGGACATATCCGGATGGCTCGCGTTTCTCGATGCCGTTCTGCAGCGTTACGGACACATTGTCCGGTACCTCCAAGTGACCTTGGAACCGAACTTCCCCATCCCATTGATCGATGGGAGCTCGCCGGGAGTCATGGAAGCCCTCGTACAAGGACTCCCCCACGCAAAGCGGGCGGCACCCGCACACGTACAGGTCGGTTTCTCGGTCGCTGAGCCGGCCGATTGGCTGGGCGGCGACGACGAGTTCTGGCAGATGCTTGCGAACGTGCCTGCAGAACAGTTCGCCGACTACGTCGACTACGTCGGCCTCGGTCTCTACCCTGATGCCTTCTCGCCCATCCCGCCAGAAGCCGTTCCAGCTCTCACTGAGAATGCGGTACGACACCTTCGCCTGCACAGCCTCGCAGCAGCGAAGATTCCCCACCGGAAACCCATCCACATCGCGGAGTTCGGCTCACCGAGCGGAAACGGCCGAACTGCAGCTGCGCAAGCCCGGTCGATCACTCAGATGGTGGCGACGCTCGAGCACGTGGCAGAAGAACTCAACATCACGGTGTGCGAGTATTTTGGGCTCCGCGACGCGGACACGTCAGGCGGTCAAGCGGTCGGCACCCTTGGCCTGCTCGATGACGACTACATCCCCAAGGGTTCGTTCGACATCTATCGAGGCATTGTCAGAGCCGGAGCTACGGGCAGGGACCAGACGTTGGACCGGAACTCGCCTACACATTGAAACGAAACTCCACCACGTCGCCGTCGGCCATCACGTAGTCCTTGCCCTCCATACGGACCTTGCCCGCCGACTTCGCCGCACTCATCGAGCCGGCGGCGACGAGATCGTCGTACGACACGATCTCGGCCTTGATGAATCCGCGCTGGAAGTCGGTGTGGATGACGCCGGCCGCCTCGGGGGCGGTGGCACCCTTCTTGATGGTCCAAGCGCGAGCCTCCTTGGGCCCGGCGGTGAGGTACGTCTGCAGGCCGAGCGTCTCGAACCCGACCCGCGCAAGCACGTCGAGCCCGGGCTCGTCGATGCCCATCTCGGCGAGCATCTCGCGGGCCTCGTCGTCGTCACCGAGCTCGACCAGCTCGGCCTCGAACTTCGCGTCGAGGAAGACGGCCTCGGCGGGAGCGACGATGTCGCGCATCCGCTGCTTGAGCTCCTCGTCGGCGAGCTCGTCAGAATCGCAGTTGAAGACGAACAGCTGCGGCTTGGCCGAGAGCAGGTGCAGGTCGCGCAGCGGCGCCGCGTCGAGCCCCGCGGCGAACACGCCCGTGCCCGCCTCGAGATGGGTACGGGCCTCCCTGACGGCCTCCACGACCGGCACGAGCTCCTTGTCCTTCTTCGCGTCCTTCTCCATACGCGGGAGGGCGTTCTCGAGGGTCTGGAGGTCGGCGAGGATCAGCTCGGTGCGGATCGTCTCGATGTCGTCGCTCGGCGAGACCTTGCCGTCGACGTGAGTGACGTCGGGGTCACGGAACACACGCGTCACCTGGCAGATGGCGTCGGACTCGCGGATGTGGCTGAGGAACTTGTTGCCGAGACCCTCACCCTCCGACGCACCGCGGACAATGCCGGCGATGTCGACGAACTGCACGGTCGCGGGGATGATCTTCTCCGAGCCGAAGATCTTCGCCAGCTCGTCGAGCCGCGGGTCGGGAACACCGACCACGCCGACGTTGGGCTCGATCGTCGCGAACGGGTAGTTCGCCGCGAGGACGTCGTTCTTGGTCAGAGCGTTGAAGAGGGTCGACTTGCCCGCGTTGGGGAGTCCGACGATGCCGATGCTGAGTGCCACGAGGAACTAGCGTACGGGGCGCTCCCGACGGGCTCCCGTCCAGTGGTCGCGGGTCGTCTGGAAGAGCTGGCTGTCACCGTCGTACCAGGGGTCGTCACGCACGCCGAGATCCTCGAGGCCGAGCCGCCTCGCGATCGCGGCCGACCCTTTGTTGTCCGGGAACATGCCGCACCACACCAGATCGAGCAGTGGCCGGTCCGGTGCGGTGCCGTCGAGGTGCGCGTACGCCGCGTCGAGCAATCCGCGAGCACCCTCCGTGGCGTAGCCGCGACCGGTCGAGTCCGGATGGAGATGCCAGCCGACCTGCAGGTCGAGCGGCTCACTGTGGGGACACGGCGCGATCATCACCGTGCCCGCGACGACGCCGCTCTCGCGCACCTCTGCCGCGAGACCGACGCAGCGAGGGTCGGCCTCATGCAGGCGGTTGAGGTCGTCGATCCATGCTGCGGCCTCCACGAGTGAGGCCATCGGCGTGTACGGGGGGTCGCCGAGCCATCGGATCACGTCGAGCCTGCGGTGGATGTCGAGCACCCGCGGCGCGTCGCGGTGGCCATACGGGCGCAGCACGAGTCGCTCGGTCTGGATCGGGAGCGGCAGTGAGCTGGGCCTCGGCAGTTCGGTCATCCCTCGTTCGTACCACTCGGGACCGACATCCGTCCTCCCCCAGCGACGAGCGCATCCCCGAGCTCCGAGCGCAGGTAGAGCACCGACCTCCCGTGCCGCGCGCTCGTGAGCAGCCCGGCGCCGCGCATTGCCCGCAGGTGCTGGTTGACCGCAGGCGTGGTCACCCCGAGCCGCCCGGCCAGCTCCGTCGACGAGGCCGGCGACGCGAGCGCCGTGAGGAGGCCCGCGCGTGTCGCCCCGAGCAGGTCGGCGAGCACCCTTGACGAACGCCGCGCCTCCGCCTGCCAAAGTGTCCCCGCACCACGCACCCCGTACATGATCATCGGCGGCTCGTCCTTCCCGATCGGCACACTCGCGCCGCGGGTGAAAAGGCTCGGGACGAGGGTCAGTCCCTCACCACCCGTCGGGCGCCGGGTGCGCAGGGGCGAGTTCAGCCGCACCCGTACGACGTCGCCGTCGAGGGAGACGCGGTCGCTGATCCCTCCGAGCATCGCGCCGACGCCCTCCGTGGCCGCGACACGACCACGGTGCACGATGTCGGCCTGCAGGACGCCACGCATCCGTGGCCACCACGGGGCGAAGCAGGAGTCCCAGTACGCCTGCAGCGCACGCAGCATGCGGCGGCGGGCCGCCTCGAGGGACCCCCGCAACGGGTACGGAAGGCCCTCCGGATGGACCGCGCGGAGGTCGGCGCCCAGGCGCCCTTCCTCGACTCGCGCCAGCGCCTGCAGCTCGGTGTCGATGCGGGTCAGTGGACTGTCCGGCCGCGGGCTGAGAAAGTCCGGCGTCGACAAGGAGGCGTTGCTGAGCGCGCGAAGCATCGTCGTGTCGAGCCGGTCACGGGCGTCCTGCGTCTCGCGAAGCCACGGAAGGTGGACAGGGAAGCGGCCCGGTTCCCGGAACGTCCGCAGCGACAGGGCCAGCTCATTGATCGGCGAGATCGCGAAGCGGACATCGCCCAGATCCCTGCCGTTCAGCTCGTACTCGAGGAGGCCGACCATGAAGTCATATGCTATATCTCTTCGCACTCCCCGCGCGATCGGCGAGAACTGATCCGTGATCGAGACATTCTTCCCGCGCGACCGGGTCGCCCGGGCTCTCACTCTCAGCACGGCGGCACACTCCCTGTCGAGCGGCGTCTTCTACACCGTGAGCGCGCTCTACTTCACCCGCGTGATCGGTCTGGAGGCCACCACCGTCGGGCTCGGGCTCGGCATCGCCGGAGGCGTCGGGGTCGGCGCCTCGTACGGAGGGGGCTGGTTGTCGGACCGGGTCGGCGCCCACCACGTGCAGTCGTGGGCGATGACGCTGAACGGCATGGCGATGCTCGCGTACACCTTCGCCGCAGACGCTCTCGACTTCGTCCTCGTCGCCTGCGTCGCGGTCGGCACACGTTCGGCGCAGGGGACGGCGAAGCAGGCGATCATCGCGCGCTGGTACGTCGGACCCGAAAGGGTCACCCTCCGGGCGCGGATGCGCGTCGTCACCAACGTGTGCATCGGACTCGGCACCGTCACCGCAGCGGCCGCGCTCGTCGTGGACACCTCAGCCGCGTACCGGGCCGCGATGCTCGCCGCGGGCATCCTCCTGCTCGTGGCGGCGGTCCCGGTCGTCCGGCTCCCGCGCGCCGTGCCCGCGCTCGCGGAGGCGATGCTCGCCCAGACCCCGCCGGTCGAGCCCGTCGAGACCACGCCCGCCCAGACCCCGCCGGTCGAGCCCGTCGAGACCACGCTCGCCCAGACCCCGCCGGTCGAGCCTGTCGAGACCACGCCCGCCCAGACCCCGCCGGTCGAGCCTGTCGAGACCACGCCCGTCCGCAGCCCGTCGCCGTGGCGCGACCGCACATACGTGGCCAGCGTGGTCGCCAACGCCGTGGTCGCGATGCACTTCGGGCTGCAGACCGTCGGAGTGCCGCTGTGGATCGCGACCACGGAGGCACCGACCGCCATGGTCTCGGTGCTGCTCGTCCTCAACACGGTCGTGGTCGCATCGCTGCAGGTCCGTGCCTCACTAGGCACGCACGACGTCCGCCGGGCCGGGGTCGCCGTGCGGCGGGGGTCGTGGCTCCTCGCCGGGGCGTGCGTGGCGTACGCGCTGGCGGGCTACGGCGACGTCGTGACCGCGTGCGGCCTCCTCGTCGTGGCTGCTCTGGTCCACGGGCTGGGCGAGATCCTCGGTGAAGCCGGCGGGTGGGGCATGGCGTTCGAGCTCGCCGACCCGCGGCGTGCCGGCGCGTACCAGGGACTGACCCAGACCGGGTACGCCGTCGCGGCGATGGTGTCGCCGGTCCTCGTGACGGCGACGGCGATCGAGCACGGCACGGTCGGGTGGGTCGTGCTCGGGGCGCTCTTCGCGGCGGCCGGGACGGCGGCGGCGTGGGTGGCCCGACACGCCGCGACGCGCGGGGCGCACTCCCGAGAAGTGTCAGTCGCCGCTGACAACCTGACCGCATGACCTTGCTCCTCGTCGCGCTTCTCGCCCTGGTCGCTGGACTCGCCGTCGGACTGGTCCTCGGCAGCGGCCTGCTGCGCCGCCAGGGCGACACCGCGACCGACCACGCGCAGCTCTCGGCGCACGTCGCCGAGCGGGCCGTCGGGCCGGTCAAAGAGAGCCTCGACCGCTTCGACACGCGCCTGCGCGAGATCGAGGAGGGGCGTGTCTCGTGGCAGAGCCAGCTGCGCGAGCAGGTCGAGCAGGTCCGTACGACCAGCGAGTCGCTGCGGCGCGAGACCGCCTCGCTGTCCACCGCGCTGCGCAAGCCACAGGTGCGTGGCCGGTGGGGCGAGATGCACCTCCAGCGCGCCGCCGAGCTCGCCGGCATGGTCGACCGCGTCGACTTCGACCTGCAGGCGACGGTCCGTGACAGCGGAGCCGCGCTACGCCCCGACATGGTGGTGCACCTCGCCGGCGACAAGCATGTCGTGGTCGACTCCAAGGTCCCGCTCGACGCCTTCCTCGATGCGACCGAGGCCGACGACGAGGACGAGTACGCCGCCCATCTGCGACGACATGCGCGCCAGCTCCGGACGCATGTCGACGGGCTCGCTGCCAAGGCCTACTGGCGCCAGTTCCCCACCGCGCCCGAGTTCGTGGTGCTCTTCGTGCCGGGCGAGGCGTTCCTGTCGGCCGCACTCGACGCCGACCCGTCGGTGCTGGAGGACGCCGCCGCGAAGCGCGTCGTCCTCGCGACCCCCACCACGCTGATCGCGCTGCTGCGGACGGTCGGCTACGCCTGGACCCAGGCGCAGCTCGCCGACCAGGCCCGCGAGGTCCACACGCTCGCCCGTGAGCTGTACGAGCGCCTCGGCACGCTCGGCAAGCACTTCGGCAAGGTCGGTCGCAGCCTCGACGCCGCCGTCGGCGCCTACAACGGCGCGGTCGGCTCGCTCGAGACCCGGGTCCTGGTCACCGCACGGCGGATGTCCGAGATGCACGCCCCCGACACCGAGCTCGACGCGCCTGCGCCGGTGGAGACGCGCGCCCGTGCACTGCAGGCTCCCGAGCTCGAGCCGGCGCCTGCCGACCCCCTCGTCGAGGCGCTGCTGTCGGCCGAGGAGGCTCGCTCCGACGGCTCGAGCAGCCCGCACACGGCGCGCCGTACAGGCTGATCGTGCCCTGACGCCCTAGCGTGGGTGCGTGCAGCAGTGGGCCAGGCTCTCACGTGGGCCGCAACGGTCGAAGCCGCGCCACCGCAGGGCGTGGACGGCCCGTGCCGCCGAGGCGGACCTGACCGCACGAGGCATCGCTCTCGTCGCGGTCACCCTTGCGTTCTCCACAGCCTGGCTCGAGATCGCGACGACCGGCCGGCTCGGCTGGTTCTTCGACACGATGTTCGTCCTGGTGTCGGCAACCAACGCGCTGGCCGCCGCACGGAGCGCCCTGTATGCGCCGATGGTCGTCCCGCCGATCGCGCTGCTCGCGGTGCTGCTCGTCGTCGCGATCGCCCGGCCGTCGGCGATCGACGAGCCCGGCACGCCCCCCGACGCCTCGGTCGTCCAGATGATCGTGGTCGCCCTCGCCCATCACGCGATCGCGCTCGTCGTCGCCTTCGGACTGTCGCTCGGCGCCGTGATGTGGCGCAGCTCCGTCCCGGTGGGAGCGGTCAGCCGGCGAGCGCCTTCGCCTTCAGGTGGTCGAACTCCGCCTGCGTGATGGTGCCGGCGTCAAGGAGCGCCTTCGCCGTCTCGATCTGGTGCGCAGGGCTCGCATGCCCCGCAGTCTGCTGGATGTACTGATCCGTCTCCGCCTTGGCCGCCCGAATCGACGCGATCTGCCGCTCGGCCATGCCGCCGCCGCGCGCGATGAGGTACACGAGCGCCGTCAAGAACGGGAAGATGATCAAGAAGATCACCCACACCGCCTTCCACCACCCGCTGAGGTCACGGTCGCGGAAGAGGTCAGTCAGGATCTGGAAGAGCAGGATCAGGTACGCCACGAAGACGAAGCTCCACACGAGGAGCCAGAAGAAGTCCCAGAAATCGTCCATTGGGGTGCCTTTCCGCAAGTCATCGGCCGGCGCACACTGCGCCAGCCGGATCAACTCTCACGCGCCGCGCGACACCCGGCATCGCCCGCGCGGGGTGATTCGGTCAGGCCACCCGCTGGTGCACGTAGTCCGTACGACGCTCACGCACCGGACGCCCGATCCCTTCGGCGATCACTCGCAACTCCTCGACGGTCTTCGCCGAGCCGTGCTGCGACCCGGCCATCCGGCTGATCGTCTCCTCCATCAACGTGCCGCCGAGGTCGTTCGCACCGCCCTGCAGCATCGCGCGCGTCCCCTCGGTGCCGAGCTTGACCCACGACGTCTGGATGTTGTCGATCCGTCCGTGCAGCATGATCCGGGCGAGTGCGTGCACGGCCCGGTTGTCGCGCATGGACGGTCCGGGGCGGGCGACGCCCGCGAGATAGATCGGCGCGTTCGTGTGGATGAACGGGAGTGCGACGAACTCGGTGAAGCCGCCCGTACGGTCCTGCACCTCGGAGAGCGTCCGCAAATGCCCGACCCAGTGGCGCGGGTTGTCCACGTGGCCGTACATCATCGTCGAGCTCGACCGGATCCCGAGCGAGTGCGCCGTCTCGACGACCTCGATCCACTGCGCGGCGGGCAGCTTGCCCTTGGTGAGCACCCAGCGCACGTCGTCGTCGAGGATCTCGGCGGCGGTCCCCGGGATGGTGTCGAGGCCTGCTTCGTGCAGCTCGGTCAGCCAGTCGCGGATCGAGCGCCCGGCCTTCGCCGACGCGGTCACGACCTCCATCGGGCTGAACGCGTGGACATGGATGCCGGGCGACGCCGCCTTCACGGCACGCACGATGTCGGCGTAGGCCGAGGGGCCGAGGTCGGGTGAGATGCCGCCCTGCAGGCAGACCTCGGTCGCGCCGAGCTCGACCGCCTCACGGACGCGGTCGCCGATCTGGTCAAGCGAGAGCGTGTAGGCGTCGGCGTCGGACTTGCGCTGCGCGAACGCGCAGAACCGGCACCCGACGTAGCAGACGTTGGTGAAGTTGATGTTCCTGTTGACGACGTACGTGACGTCGTCACCGACCGCGTCGCGCCGCAGGTCGTCGGCGAGACGGCAGACCGCGTCGAGCGCCGGGCCCTCGGCGGTCATCAGCGCGAGGTAGTCGGCGTCGGACAACCCGCCCGGCGTCGCCTCTGCCCGCGACAGCGCCGTCCGGACGTCGGCGTCGAGCCGCGCGGGGACGGACGGGAGCCCGACTGGTACGGAGGTGCGCGAGGCGTGCTCGCGTACCTCGTCCCAGTCGCCGTAGACCCCCGCGAAGTCGCTGCGCCGGTCCGCGCTGCGCCCGACGGTGTCGACCTCAGTGTGCAGCTCCGTACGACCGGCGGCCTCCATCGGGGTCTCGGGCTCCTGCCACGGGCGCCCGACCACCGGCGCGTCGGCGGCGGCGAGGCCGTCGGGTGCGGCCAGCGCAGACACGTGCGGCGCCAGCCGGGTGTCGAACCACGGCCGCTCCCCCGACAACGTCTCGCGGACGAAGCGCGGGTGCGCGGTCAGCCGCTCGGACAGCTGCAGCCCGGACTCGGCGGTCCAGCGAGCGAGGTCGTCGATCTGCGGCCAGGGACGCTCGGGGTTCACGTGGTCCGGCGTGACCGGCGAGACCCCGCCCCAGTCGTCGACGCCAGCCGCGAGCAGCGGTGCGATCGAGGCTGGGTCGGACAGGTTCGGCGGCGCCTGGATCGTCACCGACGGGCCGAGGACGATCCGCGCGGTAGCGAGCGTCGCGAGGTACTCCTCGACGCCCAGGTCAGGCTCGTTGCGCATCGCCGTGTCGTCCTTGGCGCGGAAGTTCTGGACGATCACCTCCTGCACCGAGCCGTACGTCCGCGCGATCCGGCGCAGCTCGAACAGCGCGTCGACACGCTCGGACACGGTCTCGCCGATCCCGACGAGGATGCCGGTGGTGAACGGGATGCCGATGCGCCCGGCGTCCTCGAGCACGCGGATCCGCAGCGCCGGGTCCTTGTCGGGGGAGGCATAGTGCGGACCGCCCGGCTCCGACCACAGGCGCGTCGCCGTCGTCTCGAGCATCATGCCCATCGACGGCGCGACCGGCCGCAGCCGCTGCAGCTCCGCCCACGACATCACGCCAGGGTTGAGGTGCGGCAGGAGGCCCGTCTCCTCGAGCACACGGATCGCCATCGCCCGCACGTACGACAGCGTGTCGTCGTAGCCGTGCTCGTGGAGCCACTCCTCGGCCTGGGGCCAGCGGTCCTCCGGACGGTCGCCGAGCGTGAACAAGGCCTCTTTGCACCCCTGAGCCGCGCCCTGCGCCGCGATCGCGACGATCTGGTCCGGTGATAGGAAAGGCGCGTCGACGCGGTTCGGCGTCGTCGCGAACGTGCAGTAGTGGCAGCGGTCTCGGCACAGCCGGGTGACGGGGATGAAGACCTTGCGGGAGTACGTGACGACGCCGGGCCGGCCTGCGGCCTCCATCGCCGCGTCCCGCACGCGGGTGGCGACGGCGGACAGGCGGACGAGGTCGTCGCCTCGCGCCGACGCCAGCGCCAGCGCCTCGTCGTGGTCGAGGGACTTCCCGGCCTCTGCGCGGGCCAGCGCCCGTCGGATCTCGCGATCGCTCGTCATGATCGCCTCATCGTAATCCCGTTCCGTCACGCGTGAGACGATGCGTCCTGCCATGGAAGGCAGCACTCAGTCTGAGCGAAGGACACCATGACTCACACCATCGCCGTCGTCGGAGGAACCGGGCCCCAGGGTCGCGGACTCGCCTACCGCTTCGCCCTCGCGGGCCACACCGTCGTCATCGGATCGCGCTCGGCCGAGCGCGCCGGCGAGAAGGCCGAGGAGATCGCGGCACGCGTCGCCGAGAACGGTGGCACCGGCACGCTGTCCGGCGCGACCAACACCGACGCCGCCGCCGGGGCGGACATCGTGCTGCTCGCCGTGCCGTGGGACGGCTACGTCGAGCTCGTCGCCGATCTCGCTCCGGTCCTCGACGGCAAGACGGTGATCAGCTGCGTGAACCCCCTCGCGTTCGACGCCGCCGGCCCGTACGGTCTGACGCTGCCGGAGTCCGCTGCTGAGCTCACGCAGGCCGCGGTCCCGAGCGCGAAGGTCGTCGGCGCGTTCCACCACGTGGCCGCACTGTCGCTGTGGAAGACGCCGGAGCCGCTGTCGCACGAGGACGTGCTCGTGTGCGGGGACGACGCGGAGTCGAAGGACCTCGTCGCCGACCTCGCCCGTACGGTCAGCGGCCTGCGCGGCATCGACGCCGGCGCCCTGCGGATCGCACGCCAGCTCGAGCCCTTCACGGCCGTGCTGATCAACGTGAACAAGCGCTACAAGGTCCGCTCGGGCCTGCACCTGGCGGGCCTGCCCGAGGACGCCCGCGCCTGAGCCTGGTCCCGTCCCGTCCGCGATTCGGGCAGTTTCCCCCTGCTTCGGCGCACGCGATCGGTGGGAAAGTGCCCGAATCGCGGACGGGACGGAGCTGCGTCAGACGGGCTGGCCGGCCTTGCGCAGGTCGCGGCGCAGCTCCGGCGGAAGCGCGAAGATCAGGCTCTCCTCGGCGGTGTGCACCGCGGTCGCGGGCGGGAAGCCGCGCTCGTTGAGGAACGCGATCACGCCCTGCACCAGCTCCTCGGGCACCGACGCGCCGGAGGTGACGCCGACCTTGTCGACACCCTCGAGCCACTCCTCGCGGATCTCGCTCACGTCGTCGACCCGGTACGAGGCCTTGGCTCCGGCCTCGAGCGCGACCTCGACGAGGCGTACGGAGTTCGACGAGTTGGCCGAGCCGACGACGATCATCAGGTCGGCGCCCTCGGAGATCTCCTTGACCGCGAGCTGGCGGTTCTGGGTGGCGTAGCAGATGTCGTCGCTCGGCGGGTCCTCCAGCTGCGGGAACTTCGCGCGCAGCGCATCGACGATCGCCATCGTCTCGTCCACGCTGAGCGTGGTCTGCGACAGCCAGGAGAGCTTGGTGTCCGCAGGGAACGACAGCGCCTCGACATCGGCGACGGTCTCGACGAGCGTGATCGCCTCGGGTGCCTCGCCGTGGGTGCCTTCGACCTCCTCGTGACCGGCATGCCCGATCAGCAGGATGCGGTAGTCCTCACGGGCGAACCGCTTCGCCTCGTGGTGCACCTTGGTCACCAGCGGGCAGGTCGCGTCGATGGTCTTGAGTCCGCGGGCGGAAGCGTCGTCGTGGACGGCCGGCGAGACGCCGTGCGCCGAGAACACGACCGTGGCGCCGGTCGGCACCTCGTCGAGCTCCTCGACGAAGACGGCGCCGCGGTGCTCGAGGGTCTGCACGACGTGCTTGTTGTGGACGATCTGCTTGCGGACGTAGACGGGCGCCCCGTACAGGTCGAGCGCCTTCTCGACCGTGATGACGGCGCGGTCGACGCCTGCACAGTAGCCGCGTGGCGCGGCGAGCAGGAGATCGCGGTCCGCGCCGAGCGCGGGCATGCCGAGTGTCACGGTGTCCGAAGCCATGCCCCCATCGTAGGGGAGTCCTCCACAGCTCCTGGCGCCGTCGCCGCTTGCTGTCTGCCGATGCGCCTAGGGTTGCTGCATGGCCCTCGAGACCACCCCTGACTCACCCGCGCCGCTGCGCGTGATCTCCCAGCTGATGGGCGACTACATCGCACGGCTCGGCGCCCAGTGGATCGAGGGCGAGATCGCTCAGCTCACCCGTCGCCAAGGGGTGTGCTTCCTGACCCTGCGCGACCTCGATGCCAAGATCTCGATGTCGGTGACCTGCCGCCGGATCGTCCTCGACCGCTCCGCCACGCCGATCACGGAGGGCGCGCGGGTCGTCGTCCACGCCAAGCCCGACTTCTATCCCGCCAACGGCACCTTGTCGCTCAACGCGCGCGAGATCCGCCCCGTCGGCATGGGCGAGCTGCTGGCCCGCATCGAGCAGCGTCGCCAGCTGCTCGCCGCCGAGGGCCTGTTCGACGCCGCACGCAAGCGGCCGCTGCCGTTCCTCCCGCACCGCATCGGCCTGATCACGGGCAAGGGCTCGGCAGCCGAGCGCGACATCCTCGAGAACGCACGCCTGCGCTGGCCCGGTGTGGAGTTCGAGATCTCGTACGCGCTCATGCAGGGCAACTCGTCCGCCGCTCAGGTCATCACCGCGCTGCGCGCGCTCGACGCCGACGAGTCGGTGGACGTCATCATCGTCGCCCGCGGCGGCGGCTCCGTCGAGGACCTCCTGCCGTTTTCAGACGAGGGCCTCGTGCGCGCCGTCGCCGCCGCCCGTACGCCGGTGGTGAGCGCGATCGGCCACGAGCCCGACGTGCCCCTCCTCGACCACGTCGCCGACGTCCGTGCGTCCACGCCCACCGACGCGGCGAAGCGGGTCGTCCCGGCCGTCGCCGACGAGCTCCAGCACCTGACCCAGCTGCGCCGCCGCGCCTGGTACGCGGTCGACCAGCGCCTCGGGCGCGAACAGCACCGGCTCGACGCGGTCCGGAGCCGGCCGTCGCTGGCCCGACCCGCGACGCTGATCGACGAGCAGACCGCCCGCGTCGACGAGCTCCTGGGGCGGGCACGCCGGTCGCTCGGCCACCGGCTCGACCTCGCGCACCACGACGCCGCCGCGCAGCTCGCCCGGGTGCGCGCACTGTCGCCGCTGCGGACGCTCGAGCGTGGCTACGCGGTCGCACAAACCGCTGACGGCACCGTCATCACGTCGATCGACCAGCTTTCCCCCGATGCCGAGGTGTCCCTGCGGGTGGTCGACGGCCACGCCACCCTCCGTACGCTCTCTACCGCCCCTTCACCGCACGCCGACCTCACCGATGACGACGAGGAGTCCCGATGACCGAGCCGAGCGACGACGCCACCGCGTCGACCCCGGAGATCCCGTACGAGCAGGCACGCGAGGAGCTCGCCGAGGTCGTCTCCAGGCTCGAGGCCGGCGGGACGACGCTCGAGGAGTCGCTCACGCTGTGGGAGCGCGGCGAAGAGCTGGCCGCGATCTGCCAGCAGTGGCTCGACGGCGCGCGGGCGCGCCTGCAGCGCGCTCAGGAGAAGGCGGCGCAGCGCGGTGACTCGGGAGCCGCCGCGCAGTGAGTCGAGGGGCTACTCGGAGGAGAGGAGCCCCATGAAACGCTCGATGTCCTCGCGGGGGGCGGGCCCGGTGACGAGCACCGTCATCTCCCCCTCCTCGCGGACGAAGGTGGTCTCGCCGCCGCCGGTCCACAGCTGCCAGGTCTTGCCGGCGACCTCGACGTCCGCACGCTGCTCGACGCCGGGCGCATAGGCCTCGATCATCCGCGGCGCGGAGTCGAGCGCCTGCTCGAGGCCGATGTAGCGGTCGTCCTCGGTGAGAACCCCCAGGTGCCACCGCCCGGACTCGCCAGGCTTGAACGTGACGCCGTTCGCACGCCACCCGTCAGGAAGCGAGGTGGGCGAATACACCGGGTACGGAGCCGTCTGACGTACATCCTCGACGGTCTGCTCGTACGCGACCGGCGGCCGCTCGTCGGGCGTGTTGCCCCAGAAGAACTGCCCAGCCAGGTACAGCCCGACCACGATCACCGCCAAGACACCCATCGAGCGGGCGATGTCGGCGAACGCCGGGTTGCCGTACGTCGACCGCGGCTTCGCGGGGGCCTGGTCCGGCTCCGGCGTCGGCTGCTCCTGCGTCGGCTGCCCGGGCGTCGGGGAAGGATCGGTGCTGCTCACCCGGCCATTCTCCCAGGCGCCCCCAGGCAACCGAACCACCCACTCGCCAATACTCCGCACACACGAGCCGAATCTCCTCATCCACTCCGCATATGCGGTCATTTCTGCTAGTCTGCCGCCGTGCCTGCGTATCGCTATTCCGAGGCCGCCGAGCTCCTCGGCGTCAGCGACGACACGGTCCGTCGCTGGGCCGACCAGGGGCGGTTCGCCCCGACGCGGCTCGCGAACGGCGCCGCAGCAGTGGAGGGACGTGACCTCGCCACACTCGCCGTCGAGCTCGCCGACGCCCCCGCGGACCCCGAGCGCAGCCAGGTCCGCAGCACCCGCAACCAGTTGCGCGGCATCGTGACCCGGGTCGTCGCCGACACGGTGATGGCGCAGGTCGAGCTGTGCTGCGGGCCTTACCGGATCGTCTCCCTCATCAGCGCCGAGGCCGTGAGCGACCTCGGCCTCGAGGTCGGGGTCGTCGCGTTCGCCGGCGTGAAGGCCACGAACGTCACCCTGGAGGTCACCCCGTGAACCGTTCGCCGTTCCGTACGGGCGCGGGCCTCGCGCTCGCCGCAGCCGCCACCTCCCTCGTCCTCGCCGGCTGCGGGGGCGCCGACAAGGACGAGCGCGGCGCGGCGCGGGACCGTACGCTCACCGTCCTCGCAGCCGCCTCGCTGACCGAGGCCTTCGACGACCTGGAGACGGTATTCGAGCAGCAGCACGACGGGGTGGACGTCCGGCTGACGTACGACTCCTCGGCCGTGCTCGCGGAGCAGGTGATCCAGGGCGCACCCGCCGACGTCCTCGCGACCGCCGACGAGACGACGATGCGCAAGGTCGTCGAGGCGGACGCCGCCGACGGTGACCCCGTGCTCTTCGCGAGCAACACCCTCGTCATCGCGACCCCGCCCGACAACCCCGGCAAGGTCCGCGGCGTTCAGGATCTGGGCCGCGCCACGTTCGCCGTGTGCGTGCCGCAATCACCGTGCGGCGACGCCGCGCAGCGCCTGCTCGCCCTCGACGGCAACACCGCGAAGCCGACGACCGAGGAGCAGAACGTGAAAGGCGTCCTCACCAAGGTGACGCTCGGCGAGGTCGACGCCGGGCTGGTCTACCGCTCCGACGCGCAGGCGGCCGGCGACGACGTCGAGACGGTTGAGGCGGAGAATGCCTCGGAGGTCGTCAACGTCGATCCGATCGTCGTCCTCGTCGATTCCCAGGGCGCCGACCTCGGTCGCGACTGGGTCGACCTCGTCACGAGCAAGCAGGGGCAGAAGGTCCTCGCGCAGCACGGGTTCGGGCCAGCCGCGTGACCAGTCGGGGCGCTCCCGCCCTCGGACGGGTGCCGGTCACGCTTGTCATCCCGTCCGTCGTCGGCCTCCTCCTCCTGCTGCTCCCGCTCGGCGGGCTGCTGCTGCGTGCTCCGTGGGGCACGTTCCTGGAGCGGCTCGGCAAGCCGGAGATCCTCGACGCGCTCCGGCTGAGCCTGGTCACGTCGACGGTCGCCACCGCCGTGTGCCTTGTGCTCGGGGTGCCTCTGGCCTGGGTGCTCGCCCGTACGGAGTTCCGCGGGCGCAGCGTCGTCCGGGCGCTCGTGAACGTGCCGCTGGTCCTCCCGCCGGTGGTCGGCGGCGTGGCCCTGCTGATGGTGTTCGGGCGGCGGGGTGTCGTCGGGCAGTGGCTCGATGAGGCCTTCGGCGTCACGATCCCGTTCACCACGGTGGCGGTCGTCCTCGCCCAGTCGTTCGTCGCACTCCCCTTCCTCGTGATGAGCGTCGAAGGTGCGCTGCGGACCGCGGGCCACCGGTACGACGAGGTCGCCGCGACGCTCGGCGCCCACCGTCTCGTCACGTTCTGGCGGATCACGCTGCCGCTGGCCGCACCCGGGATCGCCGCGGGTGCGGCCCTGGCGTGGGCGCGGGCGCTCGGCGAGTTCGGGGCGACGATCACGTTCGCGGGGAGCGTGCCCGGGGTGACCCGCACGATGCCGTTGCAGATCTATGGGGCGATGCAGTCCGACGCCGACACGGCCATCATGCTGAGCGTGATCCTGCTGGCGATCAGCGTCGCGGTCCTCGTGGCGCTGCGCTCGTCGTGGACCGGCCGCGCATGGGCGGGGCAGGCGTGACTGGGCTCGACGCGAGGCTGCGGCTGCGTCGTGGGACGTTCGACGCCGAGGTCGCCTTCGCGGTGCCGCCCGCCGAGGTCCTCGCGCTGGTGGGCCCGAACGGCGCCGGCAAGAGCACGCTGCTGCGCGCTCTCGCCGGGCTCACACCGCTCGACGAGGGCCACGTCGTCCTCGGCGGCGCCGTCCTGGAGGACACGGCGTCGGGTGTCCGGACGCCGACTCCCCAGCGTGACCTGACGATGGTGTTTCAGGACCCGCTGCTGTTCCCGCACCTGTCGGTCCGCGACAACGTGGCGTTCGGCCTTCGCCACCACGTGGGCGCCGCCTCGGTGTCGCGTACGCGGCGTGGCCGCGCTGCCCGGGAGCGCGCCGACGAGATCCTGACCCGTACGGGGCTTGCCGACCTGGCCGCTCGCAAGGCGGCCCGGTTGTCCGGCGGTCAACGCCAGCGGATCGCGATCGTACGGGCGCTCGCCTGTGATCCCGCCCTGCTGCTCCTCGATGAGCCGACGTCCGCGCTCGACGTCTCGGTGACGACGGAGGTGCGGGCGTTCCTACGCCAGCACGTGCGCGACTTCGGCGGCGTCACGGTGCTGGTCTCGCACGACCCGCTCGACGCGTTCGTGCTCGCGGACCGGGTGGCGGTCATCGAGGAGGGCCGGCTCACCCAGGCCGGCACGCCCGACGAGATCTCCCGCAGGCCCCGTACGGACTACGTCGCGCACCTGATGGGACGCAACCTGATGCGCGACGGCGACACGTACCGGACCTTCAGCCCGACCGCGGTCACGCTCTTCCGCGAAGAGCCCGTCACGTCCGCGCGCAACCTCTGGCAGCTGCGGATCGTGAGCCTCGTCCCGCACGGCGACGCCGTCCGCGTGCACCTACGCGGGGCGGTGCCTCTGGTCGCCGACGTGACCCGCGAGGCCGTCGCCGCGCTCGACCTGCACGAGGGCGTCTCCGTATGGGCGAGCGTCAAGGAGACCGAGGTGACGACGTTCGAGGACTGACGCCGCGAAATCCGCACCGCGCGCCCGCACTTTGCGTTGGCCCGGGCGCGATCGACGAGGTTGGTGAGCGTCTCCCTGCATCTACGCGTCGATCTGATCATCATTCGCGCCGTTCCGTTCCAGGCGCACGCTAACCGAATGACGCGCCTTCCTGGCGATCGCCAAGACCGCGAAGAGCGGGGAGGCTGCAGATAGAGCGACAAATAGACCCGTGATCTGCTTCGATTCGGGAAGCAGAGCCAGGGCAGTGAGCGATGCACCGAAGATCGCAATGAGGATTCCGATGACCGCCAGCGTCGGCCGCCAGCCATCCGGCATCCGGCGATCGAACCACCGCCAAAAGACATGGCCGAATATCCCGCCGGCCAGAGCAGTCGCAACCCAAGGCGCGGATTCGAGAATTAACGACCACATATCGGAAACCCTCTCCTGAAGAGGAAAGCCTTCGAATTCAGTCGCTTCAAATCGCGTACAGCGCCTGGCCTATTCATAGAGCCAGATTCTGAAGAAGTACTCGACATAGTACCTGACAGTGACTACAAAATCAGTGACCCTATTCGCCAGACTCCGCAAACCATACTTGCCAGCAAATTTCCGAAGCTTCTTTGCCATGCGGTCAATCGCCCGGTTAGTACCGCGGATCAACTTCTCCGCATTGCTCTTAACCCAGTTCCCGAATTTTGGGCCGATGTACCCTACAACTCCGGCAAGTGCTCCGTAGCTAGCCGCCATCCCAAGCCCGTTCCAGCTGAACTTATTCGACGAGAACCCTACTTTAAAGGCGTACCCCGCGGCACCCATAAGCCCGCCAAGGCCGGCAGCGCAGGCGAAGCCAGCAAGTCCAGTCGTCCTACAAAATGTACCTAGCGCAGTCTCGAAAAAGACGAGCGCCAGATTACCGAGATCCGCCCATCCCGCCCCAGTTGGGTCCCAGACGTTGATGGGGTCGGTGGGATACGCGTACGGGTTTGCTCCGCCGTTGCGGATGGGGTCTGGGGAGGTGAAGAGGCCGGTGCTGGGGTTGTAGAGGCGGGCGCCCATGAGCACCAGTCCGCCGAGGGTGTCGGACGATCGCTGATGGGAGCCGAGCCACCCGTATCGGCTCGAGTGGGCCGACTCGATCGGGTTGCCGTATTCGTCACTTTCGGTATAGGTGTCGATCGCGATGGGGACGTCGGGGGTCTGGTTCTGTGTTGCGACGATGTCCCCGTGAAGGTTTGCCAGCTGAAACACGGTGTCGGTGCCCGAGACGGAGGCGACCATGCCGAGGTCGGGCAGGGTGACGTATCGGGTGCTGGTCCAGGTGTCTCCGCCGTCGATGGAGGATTGGACACTCGTTGGGGAGTCGGAGTCGTCGGAGTACCGGTACCTGAGACGACTGCCCTCGACGTCGTTGCTTGCATTGATGATCGATCCGATACGGTCGATCGGTTCGAGCACATAGGAGATCCGACGCTGATTCGTCCCGCCCATTCCGTTGTCGACATCCTGGGTGAGTGACTCCACCATATCGTTCGCGAAGTAACTCACGCCCAACGCGCTAACAGCGCCCGGACCGGTGTCTGACTTGGGGATGGTGATGGTTCTACCGAAGCCGTCGTAGGCATAGCCGTCGTCACGGATCCGCGATGCGGTGTCGTACTCGCTGATCTCCTGGACGGAAGGTGTTGCGCTCTGGCAAGTTCCGTCTTCGGCCGCTGCGAAGGCTGCGAAGGTTTTTCGCTCGGACGCTGGGGTGAATCCGTAGGTACGAGTGAGGCACTCACCTGCCCGACTGTCTTGGACTTGCGTCAGTCGGCCGAGGTCATCGAAGGAGTAGGCCTGGCTTGAGACGTCGGATGAGCTGGCGATCGTGCGCCCGCGCACATCGGTTGTGGCGCCGAAGGTGAGGATCGGCTGTTCGTCAGGGTCGAGGTACTCCAGCCCTGTTCTAACGCCGGCCTCGTTGGTGGTGGTGCGGGACGACATCCCGTTGGGGTAGGTGACCGACGTCTGGGCGCCGCGTGCGTCGTGCGTGAGGGAGAAGGTCCCGGCTGCGCCGTCGATGAGGCCACCAACCGTGACCGCGGTCGCGAGCCCTCGGTGCTCGCCGGTGTTTCCGTCGTAGACGAAACTGTAGTTTCCGGCGCCGTCGTCGACGGTTGCAATTTGGTCGTCGACGGTGAATGTGGTGGTCGATGTCATCCCGCTCGCGTCGGTGTACTTCCAGGCCCGTCCCCAGCTGTCGTACTCGGTGAGGACGCTCGCACCGGCGGCCGACTGCGTGGTCGGCAGGCCGGACTCGGGGTCGTATTCGAATGTGGACGTGCGGGTGTCGCCGGGTGCTTGGACCGTGGTGGCGACGCTTCGCCCGAGCGCGTCGTAGGTGTGGGTCGTGACCCGGGTGTCCGAACCGGACGTCTCTTCAATGCGCGTGGGCTGGAGGTCCTCGTCATAGTCCGCGTAGTAGACGATCGGGATAGAGGGGTCGGTCGGTTGCACGGCAGGACCGACCTTGCAGGTGAGCCCGATCCAGGCCCGGCGCTGTTGCTCGCTGGCAAGGTTCGCTCGACAGTCTCCGTCGACGGCGTCGACTGCGAAGTAGGTCGTGACCGTCGCATAGGCATCGGATCCGACCCCCGAGCTGTCCGATGCTCCGCCGGGAAGCCGACTCTCGATTTCGGCCCCGGCAGCGTCGTAGCGCGTGACCGTAGTCGACCACGACCCATCGTCGAGTCGGATGCGTTGGCGGGTCGGCCTCCCGAGTGTCCAACCGTTGCCGTCGCCTTCGGCGACAGGTGAATAGTCGAGCCGAACCATCGTGGGATCGTGGGCGCCTCCGAAGTCGGGATCGGCGGCAGAGCGAGTCGTTTCGACAACGAGATTGAAAGAGGTCTTTCCGGCCGGCAGTTCTGGCTTGTTGTCGCCACCGAGTGTGGGGTCTTCGTCGTCGTAGGTGAAGCTCTGGTGGGGTCGGTACGGGCCAGTCGTGCCGTCACGCAGCGTGGCGGTGCGGACGGGCCCGAACTGATCTTCCGCTCGGGTGCCGTCACCGTCGTCGGGATCGTCGTCGCCGTCGTCGTTGTAGACGGTGAAGGCTGACGCCTCCGCGGCCACGCTCGGGCGCTCGGCGGCCGGTGCGGCCAGTGCGCGCGCACGCCCGGCGCCGTCGAGTGTCCGCACCACGTTGCCGTTCTCATACCAGATCGAATCGACGAGCCACTGACCGATGCCGTCGACGTTGCCGTGGATCGCGGTGTTGGTGACTGCACCGACAGCATCGACGAACCACAGGCTCGCGTGTTCGAGGTCCGCGCTCGTCGGGGTTGCCGCCGGGATGTGATCAGGGCTGAAGACGGCGTAGGCCTTCGTCGGCCCGTGCTCTGCCCCCACTCCGCGGCTGATGCCGCAGAGAGGTCAGGTAGCCCCGCCGTGATGGTCGCAAGGTCGTAGGACACGGTCCAGGTGACGGGCGTCCCGGTGGCGTCGTTCGAGTGCTCATCCAGCGGACGGGTGACCGTCGTCAGACGACCGGAGGCGTCGTAGGTGAACTGCCACGAGACTTGCCCCGGCGGCGCGAACCGCTTCAGCAGGGTACGACCGGCGACCGTCGTCGTGTCGTACTCATACGTCGAGCACAACGGCTTGCCGGCGCCTGCACCGTCGGGGTCGCGGCTACACACCGTGCCGAGACGCCCGGCGGCGTAGGTGTAGGTCGCCAGCGTTACCGCAGGCCGCCCAGCCACGACACGTTGGATGGTCGAAACCCGTCGAGCATCGCCGGTGCCGGTGTAGTTGACCTTGAGACCCCGACAACCCGTCTCCTGAACCGACGCCGTGCAGGTTGCGGCAGCCCCGGGTTCGGTTTCGGCGATCCAGGTGAGGAACCTGTCGTCATCGAACGTAAAGGTCGTCTCGGGCTCTTCCTCGGGTGTGTTGCTTGCCTCGAGCAGGACCCACGATCCGTCCTCGCCCTGCTCCCACACCGTCTCCGAGGACGGTGCCCGCGTCAACGTCACCGTGGCACCGTCGAGGGTGAGGCGGCTTCCGTCGTCGACACCGGCCGGTCGGAACTGCACAGGCCCGTTCGGTGCCGTCGGGTCGATGCCCGGGTCCACCGTTGTGAACATCTGGGACGCGCCGCCTGCGGTGACCAGCACGAAGGTACGGTCCTTGGCGCGGTGATCAAGCAACTCTGCAGTGGATTCGCCCGGGGCGAGCAGTGTGTCCGACCAGCCTGGTCCGAACGGCCCGGGCGTCGTGGTCGATCGGTCGAACGAGGAGAACGTGCGCCCCACTCCCGCCAACGTGTCGGTGGCGTCAGTCTCCATCAACGACATCTCACCCGTCAGCAGCGCCACCTGGGCCGGCCCGACCGCGGTCACGGGGAGGTTCGGGCCGAATGCATTGTCGACGAGCTGGACCTTCCGCGGCCCCGAGCACACCTGCGACGGCGTTCCCGCGTAGGTGAAGCACGCATTCAGCTCGATCAGGGCAGGCGCCTTGATCGCCGCCTTCGGCACCGCAGCGCTTGCGGGGTCTTCCTGCGCCGTTGCGTCCCACAGAAGCGCAGGTGAGGTCGACGCCGATCCGTCGCTGGCGTTCGTGACCGTTCCCAGCCACGGCTCACCATCGTCGGCGAGTCCCTGGACCGGATGCCACGCGGTTTGCCCCGAGTAGCGCCACGACAGTGCCGCTGTGGTGGCATTCGGGGGACCAGACACCTGCACGGCGAACATCGCTGTCGAGCGAGTGGAACTGCTGGGTGCAAGGAACGACGCGCCGCCGTACCCGAAGGTAAAGGTTGCCGTCGATCCGACATTGCCGGCCTTGTCAGTCGGGGTCACCGTCAGCTTGTGGGAGCCCTTCCCGGGAAGCCACGCCAGCGATGCGGCGCCGCCCGTTCCCGCAGACAACCGAGGCTTGGACACGCCGTCTAATGTGTACGCGAACGATGCAGTATCGCTGGCACCTGTTAGCGTAAACACGTTCGACGACGGCGTGTCCTGCCGCCATTGCCCATTTGTGAAAGCCGATGCGGTTATCGCTACCGCGGGCTTCGCGGTGTCGGTCGTGAAAGCCGTCGAGGCCGAGTATGCCTTCGAGCTCAGACTTCCGTCGTTGGCGCGCACCTTTACCGAGTAGGCGACGCCGTGAGCGAGTGTCCCGGCCGGGACCGTCACAGATGCGCTCGAACCAGACGCGACGTAGGCGGACGTCCCGGTCCACTTGAGTGTTGCTCCTTGGTAGACCTCGAAGATACCCCGCACGTTGCCACCGTTGGGGTCCGCCACCGTGGACCGAAGGGTCGGAGTGAGCAGTACCGAGTACCCGGACGAGCTTGCAGGCGAGGTCGTGACCGAAGGAGTTCCGGCCGTGTTTGGGTATGAGTTGTAGGTAACCGCCATCCGTGGGCGCGTATCGGGGTTAGAGTGCTCGCTGGAGCGGTACTTGCGCCAGGTGTAGTTGCTGGCCTCGTTGTCGGCGGCGACCCGGATGCCCCAGTTGGTAGACCCGTTGGCCCACGCCTGGACGATCGCGGTTGCATCCCAGGTCGCCTGGCTGCCGTCGGCGACACACGATGCTGAGTAGCCGTAGGCGGGCGAGAACGTACTCGAGCCGGTTGAGGTGACCGTCGGTTGGTTCGCCCAGGTCAAATCTGGGACTGACCAGGTCTCGGTGATGCGGCTGATCCGGATGGCCGAAGCTGTGCACGAGCCGGAGTACCAGTTCCGCATCTTGAACGTCGCCGAGACGATGTCCTGACCGGACCCGCCGTTGTCTGCCAGCATGCCGATGAACTTCACGAACGAGCGCGCCTTGTGACCGCCGGCGTCGTACGTGCCCGCCCGAAGCTCGCTCGAGCCGCCTTGGCTGGTGGTGTAGTCGGCGTTCTGGACCCAGGAGTCGCCGTTGGCGTAGCTGGTGTAGGACGGGTCCACCGTGACCGGATACTGGGTCGCCGGGTCGGACAGCCACGCCTCGTCGGGCGACAGCACCAGCGTCTGCTTCTCCTTGGCACCGCTGCCGCTGGTCTCAACGGCGGTCTCGACCGGCTCGACATTCGCCGGGAGCCCGTCGTGGCCTTCAGTGGCATCCCACATCAGCGGCTGCGGGGCGGTGACCACCTTCTTGCCGTCCGCCTTCAGCACCAGCGACCCGTTGGCCTTCTCAATCAGCTCACCCTCCGGGGTCTCCAGCGGGATCGGGATCTCCAACGGACCCGTCGGTGCCTCACGCAGCACAACCGAGTGCGAGAACCCCGTCGGCAAGGCCGTCACCACAAGATCGCCGTTCTCGACCGCGCCGGGATAGGTAACGATGTTGCCGTCCACGACCGGTTTCGGCAGCACCGTCGGCCACCCGAACGACGACCGGTTGCCGTCCTTGTCGGTCACCGTCGCGAACGTCTTGTCCCCGCCGTCGGAGAACACCACATCCGCCGACGCATACCGCGCCGCCAAACCCTCATTGTCGGCGGTCGCGACCACGTCCGTGTCGATGACGCGCCATGCCCCGGCGTCGTCGGCGACGCGGACAGGCCCCGACGCCGTCTCCGACGTCCACGTTCCATCCGGGTTCGCAAACACCTGCGCTGACTCGGTACGAGCGGACAGGTCCTCCACCGGTTCGCCAGTAAGCCGGGCGGTGACCGCCGCCGACACCGCATCCGGACGCTCCGTCACGCCGTCGCCGTCCGAATCCGACGCAGCCTTCGCTGGTGGTGGGTCCGCTGGAGCCGAAGGCTCAGCCGCCGCTGGCGACCCCGCCAGCAGTCCTGCAACCAGCGCCAGAGTCACAACCGCGACGACCAACGACGACCAACGACGACCAACGACATCAGGTACAACCTGCCGCATCATTCGCTACCCCGACGGCAGCATCACAGCCGCAAATCTCGCGGGCCGCTACAGTGGAACACCACTCCATCTGCCGGAACGTGACCAACCCGTGATAACCCGAGGCGCCCTTTCCAGACTCGTCGGCACGTTGTGGACCAAACTGCTCCGCGAGCGACGTTCGACTCCTGATGAAGGTCAACTCACCGGAGAGCGAGCGAACGCCCAGACCGCGATCGCGAATGCGGGCCCATGCCGACAAGAGCAGTGACGGCGCGCCACCGTCCGCTCAAGCGCTCCACGGGGACGGTGGCTGCGAAAGACGATCGCGCATGCAGCATTCGCGTGGAACACCCCCGGCCAGGGGATCGTCTTATCGCGTCGACCACGCTCGCTCGCACCAACCTCTCGACGCGACGATCCAGAAGAGAGCACCGACCCGAAGACCCAAGAGTCAATCAGATGGTCGCCCTCCTGACAGCCGCACCGCTGCGCCGCCAGCCAGTGCCGCCAGCGAGCACCGGCGGCAATTGTGGTGCGGTCCGCGAAAATGCCGCCCCCGGCCGCGCGGCGCCCCGGACGTAAGATGCGGCCATGACCGCCAGCGCGCACGGATCGAAGCTGCCAGGCCCACTCACCCCCGCCGCGGAGGCACCCGACCGCAACCTCGCCCTGGACCTCGTCCGGGTCACCGAGGCTGCGGCTATGGCTGCTGGACGCTGGGTCGGGCGGGGAGACAAGAACGGCGCGGACGGTGTCGCGGTGAACGCGATGCGGTCGCTGATCAACACCGTCGGCATGAGCGGCGTCGTCGTCATCGGCGAGGGCGAGAAGGACAACGCGCCGATGCTCTTCAACGGCGAGCAGGTCGGTGACGGCACCGGTCCGGCTGCCGACGTCGCCGTCGACCCGATCGACGGCACCACCCTGACCGCCAAGGGCATGCCCGGCGCCGTGTCCGTGCTCGCGGTCGCGCCTCGTGGGGCGATGTTCGACCCGTCCGCCGTCTTCTACATGGACAAGCTCGCCGTGGGCCCCGAGGCCGCCGACGTCATCGACATCCGCCTCCCGATCTCAGAGAACATCCGGCTGGTCGCCAAGGCCAAGAACCTCTCCGTCTCGTCGGTCACGGTCTGCGTCCTCGACCGACCGCGTCACTCGCAGCTCGTCGACGAGATCCGCGCGACCGGCGCCCGCATCAAGTTCATCTCCGATGGCGACGTCGCGGGCTCGATCTACGCGGCACGCCCTGGCACCGGCGTCGACATCCTCGCCGGCGTCGGCGGCACGCCGGAGGGGATCATCAGCGCCTGCGCGATGAAGGCCCTCGGCGGTGCGATCCAGGGCAAGCTCTGGCCGACCGACGACGAGGAGCGCCAGAAGGCCGTCGACGCCGGGCTCGACGTCGATGCCGTGCTCGGCACGGACGACCTCGTGAAGGGCGACGACTGCTTCTTCGTCGCGACCGGCATCACCGACGGCGAGCTGATGAACGGGGTCCGCTACGGCTCGGGCATCGCCGTCACGGAGTCGCTCGTGATGCGCTCGCGCTCCGGCACGTACCGCAAGATCATCTCCGAGCACCGCATGGAGAAGCTCAGGGCGTACGCCGCGATCGACTACGACGGCTGACACGCGATGCCCGTGCCCACAGCCCGGACGCTGGTCGTCGGCGAGGCGCTGGTCGACCTCACCGAGAGCCCGACGGGCCTCGTCGAGGCACGTCCGGGCGGTTCGCCGCTCAACGTCGCGGTGGGGCTGGCCCGGCTCGACGTGCTCACGACGCTCGCGGCGCAGGTCGGCGACGACGACGAGTACGGCGAGCTGATCCGCGACCACGTCGACGCCTCTGACGTCGACCTCCGCTCGCTCCCGCCTCACCACGGAGACACGTCTCTGGCTCAGGCGCGGCTCGACGCCGACGGTGTGGCCTCGTACCGGTTCGACCTCGCGTGGGACCCGACCGAGATGCCGAGCGCGAGCGACTTCGACCTCGTCCACGTGGGCTCGATCGGCGCGACGCTGCTGCCGGGTGCCGACGCGGTCGGTCGTCTCGTCGACGAGGCGTACGCGGCAGGCGTCGCGGTCTCGTACGACCCGAACGTCCGCCCCGCGATCACCCCGGACCTCACCGACGTACGGCGCCGGGTCGACCGGATCGTCGCCCGCGCGTCGTTCGTGAAGCTGAGCGACGAGGATGCGCGCACGCTGCGTCCGGACCTCGAGCCGTCCGTCTACGCCGACGAGATCGCGGCTTCCGGGCCACGGCTCGTGGTGCTCACCCGTGGCGGTGCCGGGGCTCGGTTGACCAGCGGCGACGTCTGCGTGGAGCTCGCCGCACCGCCGGTCACGGTCGCCGACACGATCGGCGCCGGCGACTCCTTCATGGCGGCGCTGCTCGCGGGCCTCGCCGTCCGCGAGTGGCTCGGACGGCCCTCGTACGACGCCGACGCCCTCACGTGGCTCGGGACGCTCGCGGCCCGCGCGGCAGCGATCACCTGCTCGCGGCCGGGCGCCGATCCCCCGTGGCGGCGGGAGCTGCTGCCTACGATGGAGGCGTGACCGAACGCCTCGCCACCCTCGACAGCGGGATCACCCTCGCGTACGAGACCTTCGGTGACGCTCACGATCCCGCCCTGCTCCTGATCATGGGACTGGGATGCCCGATGAACTGGTGGCGGACCGAGTTCTGCGAGGAGTTGGCGGCCCGGGGATTCCACGTGATCCGGTACGACAACCGTGACACCGGGCGCTCGACGCGTCTCGACGACCGACCGGTGACCCGCCGGCAGGTCGCGGCCACGGCTGCGGGGTCGCGCCGCCACGTGCCGTACACGTTGTCCGACCTCGCGGACGACGCCGTGGGGCTGCTGGACGCGCTCGGCATCGACGCCGCGCACGTCGTCGGTCAGTCGATGGGTGGGATGGTCGCGCAGACGATGGCGATCGAGCACCCGGACCGCGTCCTCTCCCTGACGTCGATCATGTCGACGACGGGCCGCCGCACGGTCGGGTGGCAGCACCCCCGACTCGCCGGCATGCTGCTCGCGACCGGCGGCGTGGGCGAGGACGGCTACGTCCGCCAGTCGATGCGCAGCGCGCGGGCGATCTCGAGCCGCCTCTACGGCCTGCCGCCCGCTGCGGTCGAGGAGCGCGCCCATGAGACGTACGGACGCGGCTGGTCGATCCAGGGCACGATGCGGCACATGCTCGCGGTGTTGACCCAGCCCGACCGCACCCACGCCCTCGGCGACGTCCGTGTGCCGACGCTCGTGATCCACGGGGGCGCCGACCGGATGGTCGACCCGTCAGGGGGCCGCGCGACCGCGGCCGCCGTACCGGGTGCGATGCTCCTGATGGTCCCCGGGATGGGGCACGAGATCCCGGTGGCGCTCGAAGGTCTCTTCGCCACCGCCATCGCCCGCAACGCACGGAGGTCCCATGCACACACGCGGTGACGCGGTCGTCCGGCGACGCGAGGACGGCGCGCTCGAGCTGCGGGTCAACGGCGTGTTCGTCATGGACGACGTCGAGACCACCTCGGAGCGCCTCCTGGCCCGCGCCGCGCTCGCCGGGTGCGCCGACCCCAGGCACGTCGTCGTGGGCGGGCTCGGCATGGGCTTCACGCTCCGCGAGATCCTCACCGACCGCCGCGTCAAGCAGGTCACCGTCGCCGAGCTGGAGTCCGCGATCCCCGCGTTCATGCGCGAGGGCACGCTGCCGGGCGCCGACCTGCTCGAGGACCGCCGGGTCGCCCTGCGCGTCGACGACGTCCAGGCCGTGGTGGCCGCGTTGCCCGAGCGGAGCGTGGACGTGATCCTGCTCGACGTCGACAACGGGCCCAACTTCCTCGTTCACGACACCAACGCCGCCGTGTACGAGGCGCCGTTCGTGGCGACCTGCGCGGCGCGCCTGCGCGAGCGCGGCGAGCTATGCATCTGGTCGATGGACGACTCCGCTCCGGTGCGCGAGGCGCTGACCGCCTCCTTCGCCCACGTGTATGCCGAGCGGGTCCCCGTACGGCTGCAGGGACGCGAAGAGGCGTACTGGCTGCTGCGGGGGCGGGTCCCCCGCCGTTGAGCCCATGCCGTACGGATAATCTCGGCCCATGAGCACTGAGACCGAGTACCGCATCGAGCGCGACACCATGGGCGAGGTCAAGGTGCCCGCCAACGCGCTCTACAAGGCCCAGACGCAGCGCGCCGTCGAGAACTTCCCGATCTCCGGCAGCACTCTGGAGCCGCAGCACATCCGCGCGATCGCGCTGGTGAAGCTGGCCTGCGCCAAGGCGAACGCCGAGCTCGGCGTCATCGACCAGGACGTCGCCGACGCCATCATCGCCGCCGCGCAGGAGGTGGCCGACGGCAAGCACGATGACCAGTTCCCGATCGACGTCTTCCAGACCGGGTCCGGCACGTCGAGCAACATGAACATGAACGAGGTCATCTCGACGCTCGCGACCCGCAGCCTGGGTCGCGACGTCCACCCGAACGACCACGTCAACGCGTCGCAGTCGTCCAACGACACCTTCCCGACGTCGATCCACGTCGCCGCCACCGAGGCCGCGACGAACGACCTGATCCCGGGCCTCGACCACCTCGCGGCCGCGTTCGAGGCGAAGGCCTCGGAGTGGGCCGCGATCGTGAAGTCCGGCCGCACGCACCTCATGGACGCGACGCCGGTGACCCTCGGCCAGGAGTTCGCCGGGTACGCGGCGCAGATCCGTCGCGGCATCGAGCGCGTCCGGTCGGCGCTCCCCCGCGTCGCGGAGGTCCCGCTCGGTGGTACGGCGGTCGGCACCGGCATCAACACGCCGGCCGGCTTCCCGCAGCGCGTCATCGCGATCCTCGGCGAGGAGACCGGTCTGCCGCTGACGGAGGCGGTCGATCACTTCGAGGCGCAGGGCGCGCGCGACGGTCTCGTCGAGCTCTCCGGCCAGCTCCGTACGATCGCGGTCAGCCTCATCAAGATCAACAACGACCTGCGGTGGATGGGCTCCGGCCCGCGCACGGGCCTCGGGGAGCTGCAGCTCCCGGACCTGCAGCCGGGCTCGAGCATCATGCCGGGCAAGGTCAACCCGGTCGTCCCCGAGGCCGTGCTCATGGTGTGCTCACAGGTGATCGGCAACGACACCACGATCACGTTCGCCGGTCAGTCGGGTGCCTTCGAGCTCAATGTGCAGATGCCGGTGATGGCGCGGGCGCTGCTCGAGTCGATCCGCCTGCTCGCCAACTCCTCGCGCGTCCTCGCCGACAAGTGCATCGCCGACACGGTCGCCAACGAGGAGCGCTGCGCCGAGCTCGCCGAGTCGTCGCCGTCGATCGTGACGCCGCTCAACAAGTACGTCGGCTACGAGAACGCCGCCAAGGTCGCCAAGACGGCGCTCAAGGAGAAGAAGACGATCCGCCAGACGGTGCTCGACATGGGCTTCGTGGACGACGGCAAGGTCACCCTCGAGGAGCTCGACGCGGCGCTCGACGTCTTGTCGATGACGCACCCATGATCTGACTCGTACCGAGGCCTCAGTCCGTGAGGAGCGAGTCGACCTCGGCGGCTTCCCAGCGCAGGGCGTACGCGGGGCCGCGGACCGTGACGCCGCCGGCGAGGTCGACGTGCAGCGCATCGTCCGCGGAGGAGCCGAACGGGTCATCAGCGACGAGCATCCGAGGGATCCCCGTACGCCGGACGGTGATCTCCCGCAGGCCTGGGACCACCAGCAGCTCCGTGCGCTCCCGCCGTACGACACAGACCTGCGCCGGGCCCGACTCGGTCCCGCAGGCGAGGGTCCGCTCGTCGACGCCGAGGTTGGTGCTCCCGATCACCGTCCGTACGACCAGGAGGGCGGCCAGGGTCGCGAACGTGCCGAGGGCAGCGCCGAGCAGGAGGACGAGAGGTCGGGGCATGCCGCACAGTCTGGCGTGCGCGCCGACCCGGGAGGCGCAGAACCCGACCCGGGAGGCGCAGAACCCGACCCGGGAGGCGCAGAACCCGACCCGGGAGCGTCAGGAGATGCGGCGCGCGACCTGGTAGCCGTCGCGGTCGAGGGCGAGCTCCCACTCCGTCCCGGGGTGCTGGACCTCGGCGTACGCGACGGCGTCGGGCGCGGCCTGGCCCCACCCGGCATAGGCGTCGATCACCACCCAGTCAGGCACCGTGTCTCCGACCGTGCCGGTCCAGTAGACCGTCCGCCCCGTCGACAGGTGGGTGATGAGTCCGATGTCCGTCTCGACGCTCGCCCCCTCGGGGACCAGGTCGAGCACCTCCCGCGCGGCGGCGGCACGCGGGCTGGCCTCGTACGTCGCCGCGTCGGCGAGCTTGGCCAGCGGGAACTGCGAGACCAGCGCGAGCGCGACGGCAGCGGCCACTGCCGGGACGTGCGTGGCGTAGCGGCGCATCCAAGCCGGCGCACCGCCCTCGCGCAGCCGCACGATCGCGTCGAGCATCGCCGCGAAGACGATCGGCATGAGCACCAGGCCGTAGTGCCAGTCGGTGCCCCAGTAGTAGGGATTGTCGCCGACGAAGCGCCACAGCAGGGTCGGTCCCGCGACGAGCACCCACGGCGAGCGCAGCGCGAGGAAGCCGGTGACCCCGAAGGTCGCGATCAGCGTGGGCAGCTTGGCGTCCCACCCCGTCCAGAACGTCTCCCACGGACCTGGCCCAGCCTCCTCGCCCGCGCCGATGACGCTGACGTAGTCGTACCCGCCTCCGGGGTTCAACGCCGGGATGATCACGAACAGGGTGAGCAGGAAGCCGCCGAGCCCGGCCAGGGCGGTCGCCAGGCCGATCCTGCGGGCGCCCGACAGCGCGAGGGCGACGCCGACCGCTAGCACGGTGAGGCCGAGGTCCTCCTTGACGAGCAAGAGCGGCAGGGACCACAGCGCCGCGGCTCGCCAGCGCCGTTCGACGTACGCGATGCCGGCGAGCGCGAGGAACAGCGCGGCGAACGCGACCTCATGGAAGTCGACCCACACCGCCGAGGCGATGCCGAACGACAGCCCGTACGCGAGCCCGACGGCGAGACCACCTGCCGTGCCGAGCAGCCGTACGGCGCCGCGCGCGATCACCCAGACCGACAGCGCGACGAGCACCGCCTGGGCGACGAGCAGCGTCCGTCCGTCGGGGAACATCCGGTAGAACGGCGCCACGAGCGCGGTGATCGGCGAGAAGTGGTCGCCCAGGATGTGGTAGCCGGGGCCCTTGATGTCGACGATCGGCGCCTCGAGGCGCGAGTACGCGGCGATCGCCTGCTCGAAGATCGCGTTGTCCCATGACGGCGTCTCGTACCGGCCGAAGCGCAGCAGCGACAACGTCGCGTACGCCCCGCCGCACAGCACGGCGAGCACTGCGGGCCCGACCATGCCGAAGATCCCGGCACGCCTGCGCACGCCGGGGTCGTCGTCAGTCCTCGGGTCGCTCATGCCGTCACGTTATCCGCCGCGGCATGAGCCGCCGCCAGGAACCTCAGCTGGGTCGGGGCCATCCTCCGCCAGTAGCCGACGTCGTGACCGCCACGTTCGAAGTCGCCCGCAGGTCGTGTGTCGAAGCCCTCGACGAAGTCTCGCGTCGCGTCGTAGAACGGGTCGCCTCGCCCGCAGTCAACACGCAGACGGGTTCCCGCGAGGCTGCGTTGGCGCTTCATGACGCTCACGCGCGCGAAGTCCGCCGCGTCGTCATACGCACCCGGCGTGGTGTCGTCGTACGAGCGCCACAGTGCCGGGCTCATCACAGCGACCCCGGCGACGCGGCCGCGCCCGAGCGTCCGTGCGAGGTGCAGCGCGCCGAAGCCGCCCATCGACCAACCGGCGAGCCCGATCCGCTCAGTACGCAGCCCGCGGCGCTCCAGGAGCGGCAGCAGCTCGTCGATGACCATCGCGGCGGCGTCGTCGCCGTCGGCTCGGCGATGCCAGTACGACTCGCCTCCGTCGACGCTCGCGAGGGCGAACGGCGCCGCGCCGCCGCGTACCGCCGCGACGAGGAAGCGGTCCAGGCCGAGGTAGCGGCTGCTGAAGGCCGAGGCATGATCGTTGCCGCGGCCGTGGAGGACGACGGTGACAGGAAGGTTCTCGCGGTGCCCCGGTGGCCACGCGATCGCCCATCCGCACGACCGTCCACGGCGTGCCTTCGAAGCGAACGACCCTCCGATGACCTCACCGCCCTCGACGCGGGGTACCTTGCCGTCCGGCCCGTCGAGGACGTCGCGGCCGACCGCGAACGCGCCCGCGCCGGTCGCCGTCACCGCCACCGTGGCGCCGAGCCCGACGAGGAGTCTGCGGCGCGTGATCGGATGCGCCGGCGGACCGGCAGTCGGGAGGGACATACCGACATCGTGGTCCACCGCGGCGAGAGTGTCACCGGAAACACTGACCCGGGGGCGCCAGATACTGACCCGGGTTGGTCAGTACCAGCCGTTGCCTTGCTTGAACGACAGCGCCGAGCACGGCGTGCCGTACGCGTCCTTGATGTAGCCCAGGCCCCACTCGATCTGCGTGGCCGGGTTGGCCTTCCAGTCCTTGCCGGCCGAGGCCATCTTGGACCCGGGCAGCGACTGCGGGATGCCGTACGCGCTGGACGTCGGGTTGTCGGCGTTCCAGCGCCAGTTGCTCTCGCCGACCCACAGGCTGTTGAGGCACGAGAACTGGCGCTGGCCGAACCCGAAGTCGGCGAGCATCGACCTGGCGATCTTGCGGGGATTCTTGGCCTGCATCTTGGCGATCCTGGCCTTCTCGGCCTTGCGCTTCTGTGCCGCCTTGGCGGCCTTCGCGGCCTTCTGCTTCTTGAGCTCTGCGGCCTTCTGCTTCTTGACGTCCGCGGCGGACGGCGTAGGCGCGGGCCGCTCGCCGGAGCGCGAGGTCTGGGGCTCGGCGCGGTCACCGGTCTCGCCGGACGACTCGCCCTTCAGCACCTCGAGGCCGCGGACAGACGCCACCTCGGCCTCGGGTGGAGCCGCCGTGGCTCCGGCGACGGCACCACCGACGAGCGCAAGCGTCGCCAGCGCGGACAGGGTGACCGCGATGCGGGCTCGCGGGGTACGCGCACGAGTCAGAAGACGGCTCGCGAGCGGGGCCCGTGCGGCTTTTCGGCGCGCACGGGTATAGGGGGATGACACGCTATGTCCTCCGGGGGAAAGGAATGGACGCGGATTTACCCAGCGTGCGACGAGATCAAACCGTAATCAACCGGACAACTCGCCTAAACTCCCGCAGATGCGGCCCTGACCTGCGCAAACGGACTTTCCTGAGAATCGTACGGGCGGGCGCGTGGACCCGGCCTACCCCTCGTCGGTCGGCGCCGCGTGCCCGCCCGCCGCGGAGGCAGGACGTGCGGCCCCGGCATCGCCGTCGCCACCGCCCTGCGGCCGCAGCATGAGATTCTCGCCGGTCTCGGGATCGAAGAGGTGGAGCTTCCTCACGTCCATCACGAGCTCGGCATCATCGCCCTCACGAATCCGGGTGGTGGGCTCGAGCGTCACGACGATCTGCTGCTGCATCTTCTCGCCGTCGAGGTCCTTCGCCAGCTCGTCCAGCGTCGTGCGGACCTCCGGCGGTGCCTCGAACGGGATGTAGGCGTACTGCTCGTTGCCCAGCCACTCGACGACGTCCACGCCGGCGGTGAAGCGCACTCCGCCTTCGGGAGCACGCGATGCGGAGGCGTCGGTGAAGTGCTCAGGCCGGATCCCGCCGATGAGCAGCTCGCGACCCTTCGTCGCCTCCGCCATCTCGGGCGGCATCGTGAACGACACGAACGGCAGCTCGAGCTGGTCGCCCTTCGGCCTGGCGGGGAGCATGTTCATCGGCGGCGACCCGATGAAGCCGGCAACGAACAGGTTGACCGGGTTCTCGTAGAGCTCACGCGGCGTCGCGACCTGCTGCAGCACGCCCTTTTTGAGCAGCGCGACCCGGTCGCCGAGCGTCATCGCCTCGGTCTGGTCGTGGGTCACGTAGACGGTCGTCACGCCGAGCTTGCGCTGGAGCCGCGCGATCTCGGTCCGCATCTGGCCGCGCAGCTTCGCGTCGAGGTTCGACAGCGGCTCGTCGAAGAGGAACGCCTGGGCATCGCGGACGATCGCTCGCCCCATCGCGACGCGCTGACGCTGGCCGCCGGACAGGTTCGCTGGCTTGCGTTCGAGGAACTCGGTGAGTTCCAGCGTCTCTGCAGCATCGCGCACCTTCTTGTCGATCTCCTCGTTGGAGCTGCCCTTGTGCAGGCGCAACGGGAAGGCGATGTTCTCGTAGACGTTCAGGTGCGGATAGAGCGCGTAGTTCTGGAACACCATGGCGAGGTTGCGATCGCGCGGCGGGAGGTCGTTGACCCGCTTGCCGTCGATGAGCATGTCACCGGAGGTGATCTCCTCGAGCCCGACGATCATCCGCAGCAGCGTGGACTTGCCGCAGCCGGACGGACCCACGAGGATCACGAACTCGCCATCGGCGATCTCGAGGCTGACGTCGCGCACGGCCGGAGCATTGTCCCCGTACTGCTTGACGATGTTCTTCATCTCGATGGTGGCCATGGGTCAACCCTTCACTGCACCGGACGTGAGGCCGGAGACGATCTTGCGCTGGAACAGGAGGACGATGATGAAGATCGGGACGGTCACGACGACCGAGGCCGCCGCGATCGCCGCGATCGGCTGGTCGAACTGTGACGCGCCGGTGAAGAACGCCAGCGACGCCGGGACGGGGATCGCTCGGGTCGTCGATGTCAGGGATATGCCGAACACGAAGTCGTTCCACGCGAAGAAGAACGTGATGATCGCGGCCGTGAAGACGCCGGGCGCCGCAAGAGGAACGATGACCTTGCGGAAGGCCTGCCACGACGTCGCCCCGTCGACCTGGGCCGCTTGCTCCATCTCCCACGGGATCTCGCGGAAGAACGCCGAGAGGACCCAGATCGACATCGGGAGCGTGAAAGAGAGGTAGGGGATGATCAGGCCGAGCCAGGTGTCGTAGATGCCGATCGCGCGCCACATGTCGAACAACGGGCCGACTAGCGCGACGACCGGGAACATCGCGATCGCCAGAGCCATCGAGAGCACGAACTTCTTGCCCCGGAACCGCAGCCTCGCGATCGCGTACGCGGCGAAGGTCGCCAGGACCACCGAGATCGTCGTCGCGATGACCGAGATGCCAAACGAGTTGATCAGCGCGTGCTGGAACAGGTCGAACTTGAAGACGGTCTCGAAGTTGTCGAACCCCGGGTCGTGCGGCAGGAACCCGCCCTGGTTGACGTCGGCGTTGCCGCCCTTGAGGGACAGCGAGACGAGGTAGACCACCGGAGTCAGCGTGTAGAGCACGATGAGCTCCGCGCCCAGGATCGATCCCCACGAGATCTGCGGGGCCTTCTCACCGAGCAGCAGCCCGACCGCACCGGTGATCACGAAGACGGTGCCGGTGATCAGCCACAGCCACAGGTCGGGCCGCTCGATGAGCCACAGCCCGGCTCCGGCGAAGAGCAACCCGATCAGGATCGCGACCAGCGACCACAGCACGCGGGCCTTGCGACGCGGTGACATGTCAGTCTCCCCTCACCTGGCTCAGGTCCACCCGGAACACCTTCATCAGTCCGAACGCGATGATCAGCACGGAGAGGAACAGCAGCACGGACATGGCCGACCCGAGGCCGAGCTCGACGCGTTGGATCATCGCGTTGTAGACCAGACCCGACGGTGGAGCGGTCCCGTTCGCGAAGCCGGTCATGATGAACGGGCTGTCGAAGATGCGGTAGGCGTCGAGCGCCCGGAAGAGCACGGCGACCATGATCGCGGCGCGCATCGACGGCAGGATGACCTTCCGGAGACGCTGCCACCACGTCGCGCCGTCGACGGTCGCCGCCTCGATCGCGTCGTTCGGGACCTGCGAGAGGCCGGCGAGCAGGAGCAGGGACACGAACGGCGTCGTCTTCCAGATCTCGGCCAGGCAGATGACGAAGATCGACCCCCAGAAGTCGTCGAACATGTTGGTGCCGGGGTCCAGGTGAAGCCACTGGTTGACGAACCCGGTCGTCGGTTGGAACGCGTACAGCCACGCGTACGCCGAGACGACGGTGATGATCCCGTACGGGACGAGGATCGACGCCCGGACGATCCCGCGGGCGACGAGGATGTTGTTCATCACCATCGCGAACCCGAAGCCGATCACCAGCTCGACGGCCACAGTGACGACCATGATGAACACCGCCACTCCTACCGCGCGCCACCATAGCGAGTCCGACAGGACCACTCCATAGTTGGAGATCCCGACGAACTCACGGTTGTCGGGGTCGGTCAGCCGGTAGTTGAACAGCGAGAGATAGAGGGCCCGCAGCATCGGCCACGCGGTCACCAGCAGCATCACCGCGACGGCAGGGCCGGCAAGCTTCCAGCCGAGCCGGTTCTCGGCGCTCTCGGGCGTACGGGTCTTCGTCCGCCGCTCCGTGGCTGCGTGTTTCGGCTCGTCGGTCGTGGTCGCCATCGTCATCGCCTCCTGCTTCCCGCCGCGCCCGTCACAGAAGTGCCTTGCCCTGCAAGACGTCCTCGATGTATTGCTGCGACTCGGCAGGGGTGGTGTCCGGATCGACCGACGACGGCGGGTGCCAGCTCGAGTAGAGCGCAGTGCTGATGTCGCTCCAGTACGGCGTCAGCGGCCGCGGCGCAGCGGCGTCGATGCTCTCGCGCCACAGGGCAGCCATCGGGAACGCCTTCTGCATCTCCGGGTCGTCGTAGACCGCCGACCGCGCCGGCTGGTTGCCGGACGCCATCGCGTAGGTCTTCTGGCTCTCCTGCGAGGTCAGGCACGCCGCAGCGTCGTAGGCGAGCTCGGGGTGCTTGCCGTAGCGGGAGACACCGATGTTGATGCCGCCGTACGGCGGTCGGCTCTCGTCGCTGTCGGTGGTCTGCGGGTAGCGGGCCCAGCCGATGTCATCCTTGAACGGGGCGACGTTGGGATCGGAGTAGACGTACGTCCAGTTGACGAGGAACCCGCCGTTGGCCGCCGAGAACGATGCCACCGTGCCGCCCTCGTCCGCGTTCGACAGCGCGGGCGGCGCGGCCGACGAGTTGCCGAGCTTGGAGACGATCTCCGCAGCGTCCTTGCCGGCAGGGCTGTCGATGGTGATCTTCGCGTCCTTGCCCGCCTCGGGGTCCTCGACGATCTGACCACCCGCGCCCGAGACGAGGGCGTTGATCCAGACCGAGTAGCCCTCGTACCGCTTGGCCTGCACGCTGACGGTGGTGCGGGTCTCCTCAGCGGCGTCGATGACCTGGTCCCAGGTCACCGGCTGGGTCATGTCGAGCCCAGCCTTCTCGGCGACGGACTTCCTGTACCAAAGCACCTGGGTGTTCGACCAGAGCGGCACCGCAACCAGGTTGTCGTCGTACGTCGCCGCCGCGACGGCGCCGTCGAGCATGCCCTCCGAGAGGGTGGTCTGCTGCTCCTTGGGCATCGTCTCAAGGAAGCCGGCATTGGCGAACTCCGCGGTGAACGCCGGGTCGAGGCTCATCAGGTCGATCGACGTGTCCTCTGCCGCGAGGCGTCGGACGAGCTGCTCGCGCTGCTGCGACGCGTCGTTCGGCAGCAGCTCCACCTTGATGTCATAAAGGCCGTCGGACTCCTCGCTGCACTTCAGTGCGAGGTACGCCTGACCACCCGGAGCTTGCTTGCCGTCCTCACCCGTGACGTACGGCTCGAGGTTAGAGACGTCCGGGTTGATGTACCAGGTGAGCGTCGGTGTGTCCCCGCTCGACTCGCCGCCGCACGCGGCCAGTCCTGCTGCCGTGCCGACCACGGCGACGGCAGCCGCCAACCGCCGCCCAGCCTTCGTCCCCATCGACTGCTCCCGTCCGTTGATGCGTCCTGGGACGCCTGACGTACGTGACCTCTCACACTGAACCACAGCGGTGGGACTCGTGCAGCCCGACACGGCGCTACAAGGCGGGGTCTTCGAGCATCTCCGTGACGAGCGCCGCGACCGGCGAACGCTCCGACCGCGTGAGCGTGACGTGGGCGAACAGCGGATGGCCCTTGAGCTTCTCGACCACGGCCACCACCCCGTCGTACCGTCCGACCCGCAGGTTGTCGCGCTGGGCGACGTCGTGGGTGAGGACGACACGCGAGTTGGCCCCGATGCGCGACAGGACGGTGAGCAGCACGTTGCGCTCGAGCGACTGCGCCTCGTCCACGATCACGAAGGCGTCGTGCAGCGAGCGGCCGCGGATGTGGGTCAGCGGGAGGACCTCGAGCATCCCGCGGTCGATAACCTCCTCGACGAGGTCACCGGACGTGACGGCGCCGAGCGTGTCGAACACGGCCTGTGCCCACGGCCCCATCTTCTCGGCCTCGGAGCCCGGCAGGTAGCCGAGGTCCTGACCGCCGACGGCGTACAACGGCCTGAATACCACGACCTTCTTGTGCATCCGCCGCTCCATCACGGCCTCCAGACCGGCGCACAGCGCGAGCGCGGACTTGCCCGTACCGGCGCGCCCACCCATCGAGATGATCCCGATCTCGGGGTCGAGCAGCAGCTCGAGAGCGACTCGCTGCTCGGCCGAGCGGCCGTGCAGCCCGAACGCCTCACGGTCGCCGCGGACGAGCTTCACACGCTTGTCCGGAGTGACCCGTCCGAGGGCGCTCCCCCGCTCGGACAGCAGCACCAGACCGGTGTGGCACGGCATGTCCAGCGCCTCTTCGAGGTCGACGAAGCCGCCCTCGTACAGGACGTCCACGTCGGCGCCGGCGATCTCGAGCTCGGCCATGCCGGTCCAGCCTGACTCCAGCGCGAGCTCGGCGCGGTACTCCTCGGACGTGAGCCCGACGGCCGAGGCCTTGACCCGCATCGGCAGGTCCTTGGAGACGAGCGTGACGGCGTTGCCCTCGTCCGCCAGGTTTTTGGCGACCGAGAGGATCCGCGTGTCGTTGTCGCCGAGCCGAAAGCCCGACGGAAGCGCGCCCGGGTCGGTGTGGTTGAGCTCGACACGGACCGTGCCCCCCTCGTCGTTGACGAGCAGCGGGCTGTCGAGGGTGCCGTGGCGGACCCGGAGGTCGTCGAGGAGCCGCAGCGCAGCGCGCGCGAAGTAGCCGAGCTCGGGATGCGCCCGCTTGTCTTCGAGCTCGCTGATGACGACGATCGGGACGACGATCTCGTGCTCGGCGAAGCGGGTCAGCGCCCGGGGATCGGCGAGAAGCACGCTGGTGTCGATCACGTACGTCCGGCGCTGAGCGGAGGTCACACTGTCTGCAGCCACGACTGTCTCCTCGTCACGAGCCCACGCGCATCCCCGCGTCGGCTCACTCTCTCGCAGATGGAGCCGGGACGAGGGCGGCGGACCCGGGGGCGGGACCACCTCCGTCCGCGCGCACCGAAGCCGTGACGACGCCTGTGACGGCGTGCGCTCCGAACGATCGATGATGCACGGTCGGGCCTCCCGGTGCCGGTGGGATGTGGGCCCGCCGACGAGACGACCGTACGACCGACGCGCGTGTGTTCTGTTGCGACACGCCACCGAAGCGATGAACGTCTGGTTACGCGGTCGGGGCTCGGCACGCGCGCCGGGTGAGGCGTCGTACGAGGCTCCAGACCAGGACGGACGTGGAGAGTGCGGCGAGCGCGAGCCCACCCCACTGATACCAGGGGGCGCGGGTACGGGCGCGGTCCAGGCGGGCCGCCGTCTCGTCGGTGTTCACGAACGCGGTGTGGCCGGTGGGGTCGAAGATCACGGGCACCGTCGAGCCGAGGTCGGGGAGGTCGTCGGGGTTTCGTGCGCAGCCGCTGGTCAGCCGGCGGCTCCGCTCCCCGTCCGGGTAGGTGTAGACGGCGCACTGGACGGTCACCATGCGTCGGCGGGCTGCCTGCTGGCGCTCCTGCGTCCCCGTCATGGTGCCGGTCGCGGTGACACCGTCACCCGCCCGCAGCCGCGCGAAGTCGTCGGCGTCCCGGTTGGCGATCTCCACCGACGAGCTGCTCGTGCTGAGCCAGAAGACGAGACCGCCGAGCACACCGAGGACAACCAGCACGCCCCCTGACCGCGGCGTCACTGACCGAAGCGCCGCTCGCGCTCTGCGTACGAGCGGATGGCGCGCAGGAAGTCGACGCGCCGGAACGCGGGCCACAGGGCCTCGCAGAAGTAGAACTCGCTGTGGACGCTCTGCCACAGGAGGAAGCCGGACAGCCGCTGCTCTCCGGACGTGCGGATCACGAGGTCGGGGTCGGGCTGGCCCTTGGTGTAGAGGTGGTCGGCGATGTGCTCGACGTCGAGGACCTCGGCGACCTCGTCGATCGTGCGGCCCTGCTCGGACTGCTCGCGCAGCAGCGAGCGGACGGCGTCGGCGAGCTCCTGGCGTCCGCCGTACCCGACGCAGAGGTTGACCTCCATGCCGTCGGTGTCGCTGGTCGACGCGACGGCTTCCTGCAGGGAGCCCGCGAGATCGTCGGGGAGGAGGTCGAGGTTGCCGATGAGGCGGACGTGCCAGCGGCGCAACGCGGTCAGCTGGTCGACGAGGTTGCCGATGACACCGAGGAGAGCCCGGATCTCGGGCTCGGGACGCTGCAGGTTGTCGACCGACAGGAGCCAGAGGGTGACGACCTTGACGTCGAGGTCGTCACACCAGCCGAGGAACTCGATGATCTTGTCGGCGCCCGCCTGGTAGCCGGAGGTGACGTCGCCGCCGGCCCCCTTGGCCCATCGCCGGTTGCCGTCGACGATCACGCCGACGTGTGCCGGGACCTGGTCCTGACGCAGGCTGCCGAGCAGCTGTCGCTCATAGACGGAGTAGAGCAGGTCGCGTACCGACACCGATGGTCCTCCCGTGAGGAGTGTTACCTACGCTCGCGTAGGTTCGTTCGTTAAGGTCGTACTTGTGAGTAAGCATGAGGCGTTCCCCCCAGCTTCCTTCGACGTCGGCGATCGTATCCGCGACGTCGTGGTCGAGATCAAGCCTAGACTGCGCGGCTGGCTCCACGCCGCCACCTGGCCACTCGCCCTGGTCGCGTTCGTGGTCCTCCTCGTGCTCGCCCCCGGCGCGAGGTCTAAGACGGGCGTGGCGATCTACATGGCCAGCGCGCTGCTGCTGTTCGGAGTCAGCGCCGTCTACCACGTTGGACGCTGGGGCCCTCGCGCCGAGATGCTGCTCAAGCGCTTCGACCACGCCAACATCTTCTTGCTCATCGCCGGCTCGTACACGCCGTTCGCGCTGATCCTCCTCGCCCCCCACGACGCCACGATTCTGCTCACGCTCGTGTGGGTCGGCGCGATCGGCGGGGTGGCATTCCGGGTGTGCTGGGTGCACGCACCGCGATGGCTCTACACCCCGATCTACGTGCTGCTGGGCTGGGCGGCCCTGTTCTGGCTCGACGAGTTCGCCGCCGCCTCGTCGACCGCGGTCCTCGTGCTGATCATCGTCGGAGGGGGCCTCTACTCACTCGGCGCGGTCGTGTACGGACTGCGTTTCCCCGACCCGTTCCCGCGATGGTTCGGGTTCCACGAGGTGTTCCATACGCTGACGATCGCGGCGTTCATCGTGCACTACGTCGGCATCTCTATCGCCGCGTACACGACCTGAGGCCGACCGCCTAGCCTGGGAGGATGACGCACCCTATCGGCCTGCCCCCTCTACGGCCGCTGACGCGGGCCGACCTCGACTCCATCCCCGACGACGGACACCGGTACGAGCTCATCGACGGCTCGCTCATCGTGACGCCGGCCCCGTCTCCGGAGCACCAGGACGCCGTCCTCGAGCTCACGGTCCTTCTCCGAGCGTCGTGCCCACCGGAGATGAAGGTCTTCGTCTCCCCGCTCGACGTCGTCCTCGCCGAGGACTCGGTGGTGCGACCCGACGTCGTCGTCGCTCATCGCGCCGACGTGGACGGCCGTGTCCTGAACGCGCCACCACTGCTCGCCATCGAGGTGATCTCTCCCAGCACCCGCAGCATCGATCTGCTGCTCAAAAAGTCCCGGTACGAGTTCGCGGGTGCGGCGTCGTACTGGGTGATCGACCCGGAGCCGTACGAGCGGTCGCTGATCTGCTGGGACCTCGTCGACGGCGAGTACGTCGAGGTGGCGCGGGCGGTCGGCGACGAGACCGTCGACCTCACCCGTCCGTTCCCCGTCTCGCTGTCGCCGGCCAGCGTGCTGAGCTGACCCGGCTGACGGTCCGACCTCGCCTACGACGTGAGTGCGGCGGGGTCGGTCACCGGACGCTCGCAGACGAACCCGCGGCACACGTACGCAGCAGGACGTCCGTCGACGAGGTCCTTGGCCTCGAACAGCGGCAGCGGTGTCCCGACCGGAGCGGCGACGACCACCGCGCCGGGCGACGGGAGCGCCAGCGCGGCGCGGTGTAGCGCCGCGGCACCGTCGCCCTCCCCGACCACGGCGATCTCGAGCGGCCCCGCGAGCAGCGCCTCGGCGACGGCGAGCGTCCATCCGGCGAATCGCGGCGACCCGGTGGCCAGCGCGGACGCCGAGCGCACCGCCTCCTCGGCCGCGGACCGATAGCGGCCCTCCCCCGTGATCGCCCCCGCCGACACGAACGCGGCAGCGACCGCCGACGTCCCCGAAGGCGTGGCGTTGTCGGCGAGGTCGCGGGGCCGTACGACCAAGGCCTGCGCATCATCGGCGGTGTCGTAGAAGCCCCTCCCCTCGGCCGGGTCAGCGTCAGGTGCGACCCGGAAGTGCGCGAGCACGACGTCGAGCAGCGCGCGCGCCCGCGTGAGCCACACCGCGTCACCGGTCACCCCGAGGACCGCGAGGTATGCCTCGGCGACACAGCCGTAGTCCTCGAGGACCCCCGCGTTGGCCGACGGGACGCCGTCGCGCGAGGTCCGGACGAGGCGGCCGTCGTCGCCCGTGTGCAAGGTCGCGAGCAGCGTCGCCGCGACGACGGCCGCGTCGGCGTACTCCGGCTCGCCGAGCAGCACCCCCGCCTCGGCGAGGGCGGTGACGGCGAGCCCGTTCCATGCGGCGACGACCTTGTCGTCACGAGCAGGCGCTGTCCGCTCGGCGCGGCGGGCGGTCGCGAGCCGCCCCCGGACATCGGCCCAGCGCGCGAGGTCGTCAGGGTCCTCACGCAGCTGTGCCGTCGACGTCCCGTGCTCGAAGGTCCCGTCCGCCGTGATGCTCAGCAGCTGCGCGGCCCAGGCGCCGTCCGCCTCGCCGACCACGTCGACGAGCTGCGCCGGGGTCCAGACGTAGAACGCCCCTTCGACGCCGTCGGTGTCGGCGTCCAGCGCGGATGCGAACCCGCCCTCGGCCGTCGCGAGGTCGGTGAGGAGGAAGTCAGCTGTCTCCCGCACCACGCGCAGCGCCAGGTCCGAACCGGTCTGGCGCCACAGGTGGAGAGAGACGCGCAGCAGGAGCGCGTTGTCGTACAGCATCTTCTCGAAGTGCGGCACCACCCAACCGGCGTCGACCGAGTAACGCGCGAACCCGCCGCCGAGCTGGTCGTACATCCCGCCGCGCGCCATCGCCTCGACCGTGTGCTCGACCATCGCGAGCGCGTCTGCGGAGCCTGTGCGGGCCGCGTAGCGCAGCAGAAGCTCCAGGCACATCGACGGCGGGAACTTCGGCGCGCCCCCGAAGCCGCCGTTCGCCGCGTCGTACTGGGCGGCGAGACCACGGACGGCGGTGTCCAGGGCGTCGGCGTCGAGCGCGGGCCCGGTGGCATCCTCGAGCGCGCCGAGGTGCCCGACGACGTCGGCACTGATCCGGTCGACGTCGCCGCGCCGTGTCTGCCACACGTCGGCGACGGCCTCGAGCACCTGCCGGAACGCCGGCATCCCGTGCCTCGGCTCGGGTGGGAAGTAGGTGCCGGCGAAGAACGGGTCGCCGGTCGGCGTGAGCACGACCGTCATCGGCCACCCGCCCTGGCCGGTCATCGCGGTGGTCGCCCGCATGTAGACCGCATCGACGTCGGGACGCTCCTCGCGGTCGACCTTGACCGGAACGAAGTGCGCGTTGAGATACGCCGCCGTGTCCACGTCCTCGAACGACTCGTGCGCCATCACGTGACACCAGTGGCACGCGGCGTATCCGACGCTCAGCAGCACCGGGACGTCGCGCTCGGCGGCGAGCGCCAACGCCTCCTCGCCCCACTCGTGCCAGTCGACGGGGTTGTCGGCGTGCTGCAGGAGGTACGGAGACGTGGCGCGGCTGAGTCGGTTGGCCATGCCTCCACCGTAGGACCAGCCCGCTCCTGCACCCCACCCCGGCGAAACGGAGAGAAAAGCCCCCATTTCGGTCATCACACCCATCTCGGATAAATCGTTACGCTCACAGGGAGCGTGTGGCAGTTCGGCCACGCGGTCTCCGCAACCAGAGGAGAACGACATGGCACTCGACACGCTGATCGTCTTCGGCGCCAGCTATGACAACGAGGACGACGCCGTTGCCGACTACGACGCGGTGAAGGCGCTGTACAAAGACGCCGACCTGCTGGACACCTACGACGCGGCGGTGATCTCCAAGCACGAGGACGGCAAGGTCAAGATCGTCAAGAAGCACGAGCAGCCGACTCGCCACGGAGCGTGGGGCGGCCTCGGCATCGGCCTGGTGGGCGGCGCGCTGGTCGCGCTCTTCCCGGCGATCACGATCGGCGGCGCTCTCATCGTCGGGGGCGTGGGCGGAGGCGCTCTCGGCGCGCTCGCCGGCCACGTGACGCGAGGGATGAGCCGCCACGACCTGAAGGAGCTCGGCGAGCTGCTGGACGACGGTCAGAGTGGTCTGGTCGTGGTCGCGGCGACCGACATGGAGTCACGGGTCGAAGGGAACCTGCGTCGCGCCGCCAAGGTCACCAAGAAGGAGCTGCGCGCCGACGAGAAGGCACTCGAGGCAGAGATCGACGAGGCCTCAAAGTCCTGACGATCAGTCCGCGAACGCGAGCCCGCGCGCGCTGAGCTCCTCACCGAGGATGCGCACGGCCTTCGGTCCGACGCCATGGATCGCCAGGAGGTCCTTCGGCGTGACGTCGGTGAGCTGCGCGTACGTGGTGTAGCCGTGCCGCGCCAGCTCACGCCGGGCGGTGCGACCGAGCGCCGTCGGGTACTCGGTCGGGACGGGCGAGTCCTCGGGTGGCATGGATCCTCCTGCGGTCGAAGAACGAGAAGCGTAGCCGGGTCGCGGTCCTGACCGGGCGGGGTGACACCATGCCCGGATGACGAACGTGAAGGGCAAGGGCAAGGGCAAGCAGGCCGGCCGTGAGGTCCGCGACAGCAAGGCGCTCGAGGTCGGGGCGCGCGTGGGGCTCGTCGCGTACGGCATCGTCCATCTCCTGGTCGCGTGGATCGCGCTGCAGGTCGCGTGGGGCGGCACCCAGGAGGATGCGAGCCAATCGGGTGCGCTGGCGATGGTCTCCGAGAGCGGGCCCGGCAAGGCGCTGCTCTGGGTGACCGCTGTCGGCTTCGTGGCCCTGGTGCTGTGGCAGCTGGCGGACGCCGTGTGGGGGTTCCGCGACAAGGACGGCGCCAAGCGCACGTTCAAGCGGGTCTCGGCGGCGGGCAAGGCCGTCCTGTACGGCGCTCTCGCCGTGCTCGCGGCCCGCCAGGCGTCCGGTACGTCGGGTGGCGGCGGCTCGGGTGGCTCGGGCGGCAGCGAGGAGACGCTGACTGCTCGCGTCATGGGAGCACCCGGCGGTCCCTGGATCGTGGCGCTCGTCGGGCTCGCGACGCTCGCTCTCGCCGGCTACCAGGGCTATCGCGGTGTGACGCGGTCGTTCGAGCACGACCTCGACCCGTCGGCGTCGAGCGGGACGAGCGGGTCGGCGATCGTCCGGCTCGGCCAGGTCGGCTACGTCGCCAAGGGGATCGCGCTCGCGATCATCGGGGTGCTCTTCATCCTCGCCGCGATCGACCACGACCCGGACCGTGCAGGTGGCCTCGACGACGCGCTCCGGACCCTGCGCGAGCAGCCGTTCGGGCCGTACCTGCTGACCCTTGTCGCCTTGGGGCTCGCGGCCTTCGGCGCGTACTGCTTCGGCTGGGCGCGCCACGTCAAGCGCCGCTGACCCTAGGCTGCGGGCATGGACTCCAGCGACTGGGACCGCCGCTACGCAGAGCAGCCCCGCCCGTTCGGCGCCGTCCCCAACGCGACGCTCGTCGCTGAGCTCGTCGCGCTGTCGCCAGGGCGAGCCGTGGACCTCGCATGCGGGGACGGCCGGCACGCCGCTTGGCTCGCCACCCGCGGCTGGCAGGTGGAGGCCATCGACTTCTCGCCGGTCGCGATCGCGGACGCCGAGCGTGAGTGGGACGCGACGGGTGACACGGTGCGCTGGCTGGTCGGTGACGCCCTCACGTGGGAGCCGAAAGAACGCGTCGACCTCGTGCTGATCGCCTACCTCCAGACCGATCAGCTGCCGCTGGTGCTCGAGCGTGCACGCACGTGGCTGCGTCCGGCCGGCAGGGTCGTCTACCTCGGCCATGCGCGGGACAACCTCGCGTACGGCGTCGGCGGTCCGCGCTCTCCCGAGGTCCTGCCGACCGTGGCGTCCCTGGCGACCGCGCTCGACGGCATGGAGATGCTGTCGCTGCGTCACGTCGTGCGCGCGACGCCCGCCGGCGACGCATACGACGTCCTCGCGGTCGCGCGCGAGCTGCCCGCCTAGGTCGGACGCTGGACGAGCGCGACCAGCCTGGCCGGCGCCTGGATGCAGTAGGCGTCGACGAGGAGCTCGGAGAGCTCGTCCCAGTCGGTGTCGTCGTCGAGCAGCATCCCCACGACGTTGTCGCCCCACTCCCCGCGGAAGTACGGCGGACCCAGCCGCTCGAACGCCATCAGCTCGCCCGCATCGGCGCGGAAGGTGATGCGGAACAGCCCGTCCTCGCCGCCGAACACATGGGCCACCGTCGCCGAGCCCACGCGCCAGCGCACGCCGACCCACGCGTCCTCCTCGTCGCACGACGGGAGGACGAGGAGGACGGCACGGAGCCGGTCGAGCATCTCGAGAGGAACATCAGGTCTCGCCACGGCACCAGCCTCGCTCACGGCACTGACACGCGCCCGAGCGCGCCGGGCGCACGACCGCAGGGGTCCAGCTAGATTGAGCGCGTGCACGACACTGCGGCCCGCACCGGCGGGATGAGCGTCCGGGTCTGGTTCGGCGTCCTGGCAGTGCTGGGGACATGGGCGACGGTCGGGCAGGCCGTCACCGTCGTCACCGAGGGACGCAGCCTCGTCAACTTCTTCTCGTACTTCACGATCGAGTCGAACATCCTCGTCCTCGTCGCCGCCGTCGTCATCGCCCTGCGGGGCAAGATCGCCGGCTGGTGGCAGCCGGTCTACCTCGCGGGCCTCGTCGGCATCGTCATCACGGGCGCCGTCTACCACCTGCTGCTCGCGGGCCAGCAGACGCTGCACGGGGTCGAGGCGTGGTACGACCTCGTGCTCCACACCCTGGTGCCGGTCGGCTCGGTGGTCGGGTTCTTCCTGCTGAGGCCCCGCCTCGAGCGGCGTGCGTGGTGGTTCCTGGCCTGGCCGGTCGCATGGGTCGTCTACACGCTGGTACGCGGCGCCGTCTCGGACCCGCGCTTCGTCGGGCCGGAGGGCGAGCCACCGCTCCCCGTCCCGTACGACTTCCTCGACGCGGCTGCCGTCGGGTGGGGCCAGGTGGTCGTGACGCTCTCGCTCATCGCGGTGCTCGCGGTCGTGATCGCCGCGGCGGCGATGGCGGGCGGACGCCGGCTCGGGCGCTGAGCCCGTCGCTCAGGCGTCGTCGTTCGGCGGCTGCGCCGACCGACGGGGCCGCTCGGTAGCCTTCTCGTCGAAGTCGACCTTCTTCATCTGGTGCGCCATGCTGCGCATCAGGAAGAAGAGCCCCACGCACAGCCCGAGGATGATCAGGAGCGCGACCCAGCCTGCGGGCTTGAAGTTGATCTGCTCGGCGGCGGCGAGCACGGCGGTGGACATATCACCAGCGTACGCCCGCCGGGCCGCCGCCCGGTCAGCGCAGTCCGGCGAACAGGTCGTCCTCGGGGGTCGTGGTCTCGACGAACGAGCGCACCAGCTGGTAGTCCTCGGTGGGCCAGGCCTCGGCGCGCACCTCCAGCGGAACGGCGAACCAGTGCCCGTCGGGGTCGATCTGGGTCGCGTGGGCGCGCAGGGCGTCGTCGGCGACGCCGAAGTAGTCGGCGCACGGCACCCGCGTGGTGAGCATGGCCTCCTCCTCGGCGGGGTCGACCTTCCAGTCCTTCATGCGCTCCGCGTAGATCGGCTCGAGACCGTGCCGTACCAGCGCGCTATCGACGGCCTCGGCACGCACACGCGTGAAGCCGCGGTGGTAATAGAGCTTCTGGGGCTGCCACGGCTCGCCGAGCTCCGGGTACGCGTCCGGATCACCGGCCTTCTCGAACGCGTAGACGCTGACCTTGTGGCACATGATGTGGTCGGGGTGAGGGTAGCCGCCGTTCTCGTCGTACGTGGTGACGACGTGCGGGCGGAACGAGCGCATCAGCGCGATCAGCGGCTTCGCGGCCTCCTCGACCGGGACCAGCGCGAAGCAGCCCTCGGGCAGCGGCGGCGGCGGATCGCCCTCGGGCCAGCCCGAGTCGACGAACCCGAGCCAGTCCTGCTTGATCCCGAGGATCTCGCGGGCGCGGTCCATCTCCTCGCGACGGATCTCACCGATCAGCTCGGGGTTGTCGATGATCCCGGGGTGGTCGAAGCTCGGGTTGAGGATCGACCCGCGCTCACCCCCCGTACAAGTCGCGACGTGGACGTCGACCCCCTCTGCGACGTACTTCGCCGTCGATGCGGCGCCTTTGCTCGACTCGTCGTCGGGATGCGCGTGCACGTGCATCAGGCGCAGCTTCTCCGCCACAGCAGGACTCCTCCGGTCGATCGCGTGGTCCACTCGGTCACAATGGTGTCATGCCCACCACCCAGCCCGACCTGACCGCCAGCCGGTACGGACGTCGCAGCAAGGGTCTGAGTCGCCGGACGTGGACGGTGATCGCCGTCGTCGGCGTCACGCTCGGCGTGATCGCGGCATGGTTCGTCGCGCAGTACCAGACCGAGGACAGCTTCCAGGCCGACGTGGTGGCCTTCGACGTGCTCTCCGACCACGAGACGTCGGTGACCCTCCGGGTGTTCCACTCCTCGGGCAAGCCGGCCGAGTGCGACGTCGCCGCCCAGGCGCAGGACAAGTCGTACGTCGGCGAGAAGACGATCACGATCCCCCGTACCACGACCGGCAACACCGCCACCACCGACGTGGTCAGCACGGAGCGGCGTGCCGTCACCGTCGTCATCCAGGAGTGCCGCCTCACCTCCTGAGGCACGTCACGCCTTGGCCCAGGGCCGCAGAATTGCTAGGCTCGTGGTTTCCGGCCCCAGGCGTGATGTCTGGGGTTTGTTACATCCGAGGAGCTATCCCCATGACGACGAGCAACGAAGAGAACACGATCTGGCTGACCCAGGAGGCGTACGACCGTCTGCGGGCCGAGCTGGACCATCTTCGCGGACCTGCTCGTGCGGAGATCGCCACCAAGATCGCCGAGGCGCGCGACGAGGGCGACCTCCGTGAGAACGGGGGCTACCACGCCGCTCGCGAGGAGCAGGGCAAGTCCGAGGCCCGCATCCGCCAGCTCGAGGACATGCTGCGCCGCGCCGAGGTGGGCGAGCAGCCCGCCGACGACGGGCTGGTCGAGCCCGGGATGGTCGTGACCATCATGTTCGCCGGCGACGACGACACCGAGACTTTCTTGCTCGGCTCGCGCGAGATGCTCGGCCTGGACGCGTCGGTCGACATCGAGGTCTACTCCCCGCAGTCGCCGCTGGGCGCCGCGATCAACGGCAAGAAGGCCGGTGACACCGCCACGTACGCCGCACCCAACGGGCGCGACGTGACCGTCAAGATCGTCGACGCCAAGCCGTACGTCGCCTGACAAGGCGCTGTTGGTCGAGCCAACGCCGCTGTTGGTCGAGCCAACGCCGCCGTTGGTCGAGCCTGTCGAGACCTGTGCCCGTCGCCCTCCGGGGCGGCGGGCGCTGGCATGTCCGGGACGTCACGTGTAGGTGATGACGTACCCGTGGTCGCGCAGCATCTGCTCCACCGCGAACCGGTGCTCCGGACCGCGCGTCTCCACGCTCAGCGTCACCTCGACCTCGTCGATGGCGAGGGTCGAGCCGGTGCGCTCATGGACGACGTCGAGGACGCTGACCTGCATCTCGGCGAGGATCCTCAGGAGCTCGTCGAGGGAACCCGGGCGGTCGGAGATCCGGACCCGGAAAGACAGGAAGCGGCCGGCTGCCGCCAGGCCGTGGCGGACGACGTTCATGAGGAGCAGCGGATCGATGTTGCCGCCGCTGAGGACGCTGACGACGGGACCGGGGTCGTCGGCGAAGACGTCGGGATGCTCCAGCAGCGCGGCGACGCCGGCGGCACCTGCCGGCTCCACGACGAGCTTGGCGCGTTCGAGGAGCATGAGGAGCGCCTGGCTGAGCGACTCCTCCGTGACGGTGACGACGCGGTCCACGTAGCGGGCGATCTCCTCGTACGGGACGTCGCCGGGCCGCGACACCGCGATGCCGTCGGCCATCGTGCGCTGTGCGTCCACGGACACCGGTCGGCCCGCGCGCAACGACTGCGGGTATGGCGCGACCCGCTCGGACTGCACCCCGATGACCCGGATGCTCGGGTTGATCGCCCGTGCGGCGAGCGCGACCCCCGCGACGAGCCCACCCCCACCCACCGGGATGACGATCGTCGTGGCGTCGGGGACCTGCTCGAGGACCTCGAGCCCCAGCGTCCCCTGTCCGGCGACGATGTCGGGATGGTCGAACGGGTGGATGAGCACGGCACCGACGCGCTCGGCATAGGCGTGCGCCGCCACGAGCGCGGACTCGACCGACGTGCCGGCGAGCTCGATCCTCGCCCCGTACTCGCGGGTCGCCGCAAGCTTGGGCAACGGCGCGCCCTCGGGCATGAAGACGGTCGCGGTGGTCCCGAGCAGCGAGGCGGCGAGGGCGACACCTTGCGCATGGTTGCCGGCGCTGGCCGCGACGACGCCGTGTGCCCGCTCCTCGGCGGAGAGCCGTGCGATGCGGACGTAGGCACCGCGGATCTTGAACGACCCGGCGCGTTGGAGGTTCTCGCACTTGAGCACGACCTGTCGACCGATCAGCGCACTGAGCGCACGCGAAGGCTCGACGGGGGTGCGGACAGCGACGCCGGCGAGCAGCTTCTCGGCAGCGCGCACGTCGTCCAGGGTGACCGGCATGCCACCAGCCTAAGCATGAAAGCCGCAGCGAGGTGGCCCGCACTCGACCTAGCGTCGAGAGGATGGTGAGGGGGACACCACGATGACACGAGCAGGACCGACAACCACCGAGAGACTTCACCGAGGGACGGGCGCTGCCGCCGCCGTCGTTCTCGCCGCCGGGGCGCTGACCGCCGCGAGTGCGACGCCCGCCGCCGACGACCTCGACCACAGCCCGCTCCGCACGCTGGCGGGCGCCCGTACGGGCCTGAGCGAGGCGATGGGGGTCGCCAGGGACGGCGCAGGCAACCTGTACGTCGCGAACCAGGTCGGCTGGGTCACCGTCTACGGCCCGAACGGCAACGGCGACGTGACCCCGACACGGAGGATCCAGGGCTCCGCGACGGGGCTCGGGGCGCCGTGCGGGGTGACGGTCGACGCGGCGGGGCAGATCTACGTGAGCGATCGTGGCGCCAGCCCCGCGATCAGGGTCTTTGCCCCTGATGCCAACGGCAACGTCACCCCGGCCCGTACGATCACGTCGCCCGCGCTGACACAGCCGTGCGACCTCGAGCTCGGGCCTGGCGGCACGCTGTACGTCGCCAACGAGCACGCCCCGGACGCCGTCCTCGTGTTCGCCGCGAGCGCGAACGACAAGACCACTCCCACCCGTGTGATCCAGGGAAATCTCACCAAGCTCGACAGTCCTGTCGGCCTCGCGTTCGACGCGCGGGGCGACCTGCTCGTGGCGAACTTCTCGGGCGACAGCGTGACGGCGTACGCCGCGACCGCCAACGGCAACGCGGCGCCTCGGCGGACGCTGACCGGGGCGACGACGCGACTGGACGGCCCCTCGGACCTCGAGGTCGACCGGCGCGGATTCGTCTACGTCGCGAACCAGCTCAGCCCCGCGGTGCAGGTCTTCGCAGCCGGGGCCGACGCGAGCACGGCGCCTGCGCGGTCGCTCCAGGGTGCGAACACCGGCCTCGGAACCGCGCCGCCGCGGGGACTAGCCGTCGCGAGCGACCACTCGATCGCCGTCGGCCAGTGGGTCGCGAACAAGGTGTCGGTCTATCGCGCGGTGATCGCGCCGCCCGCGGCACCCAAGCCGCCCGCCACACCGAAGCCACGGATCACCGTGCCGGGCAAGGTCCGCGCGCTCACCGTCACTGGCGCCCGCAAGGCGAAGAAGCGCACGATCCGGTGGAAGGCCCCGGCGTCGAACGGTGGTGCCGCGATCACGCGCTACCGGCTCGTCATCAAGAAGGGCAGCCGCACGCTGGTGACGAAGGCTCCGGGCGCGGGCAAGCGCTCGTACACCGTCAAGCGCTCCAAGCTGCGCAACGGCAAGAACAAGGTGTCCGTCCGCGCAGTGAACGCCAAGGGGTCGAGTGCCTGGGCGCACAAGACGTTCGTCGTACGGAAGTAGCTAGTCGGGCGTCGGTGGCGCGAGACCAGCCTCTCGCGCCTCGCGGGCTGCCTCCGCACGCTCGGCGAGGTGGCGCACGATCGCGTTGACACAGGCGACGATCGGCACGGCGAGGAGCGCGCCGACGATCCCGGCGACGGTGACGCCGGCGGCGATCGCGAGGATGATCGCCAGCGGGTGGAGCTGGACGAGGTGGCCCATCAAGAAAGGCTGCAGGATGTGCGCCTCGATCTGCTGCACGGCGACGACGCCGGCGAGCATGAACAGCGCCACCCACGGGCCCTGAGCCACCAGCGCGACGAGGACGGCGACGAGCCCCGAGACAAAAGCGCCGACGATCGGGATGAACGCGCCGAGGAACACCAGCGTCGCGATCGCCAGCACCAGCGGCACCCCCAGCAGCCACGCGACGAGCGCGATGCCGACGGCGTCGACGAGCGCGACCAGCACGGTCGCGCGGACGAACGCGGTGAGCGACCACCAGGCGACCCGGCCGGAGCGGTCGGCGTGCTCGCGGGCGTTGCGCGGGAAGAGCCGGACGACCCAGTCCCAGATGCGCCCACCCTGGTAGAGGAAGAAGTACGTCGCGAAGAGCACGATGAAGAACCCAGCGAGCACGTGCGTCACGGTGGTTCCGAGCTGGGTGACCCGGTCGACGATCCCCGTCCCGCTGCTCCCCCACTCCTCGATGGTCTTGGTGGCCCGGTCGATCCAGGAGTTGAGCTGCGCGTCGCTGAGCCCGAGTGGACCGGTGCGGGCCCAGTCCTGGATCTCCTGCAGCCCGTCGACGACCTTCGTGCGCAGGTCGTCGAACTGCGTGGAGACCTGCTGACCGACGAGGGTGAGCATGCCGACGACGGCGCCGATCCCGAAGATCATCACCATCAACGTCGCGAGCGCCCGAGGAAGGTGCAGGGCCTCGATCCGGTCGACGAACGGACGGACCAGGGCAGAGACGAGGATCGCGATGGCGATCGGCACGGTGAGGCTGGAGAAGTAGCCCAGCAGCCACATCACGCCCAGACCCGCCGCGGCGATGACGATGAGCCGCCACCCCCAGGAAGCCGCCAGCGAGATCCCGTACGGGACGTTGGGCGGGGTCCCGTCCCCCGGGGAGGGCGGCGCCGGGGCGGCGTACGGGCTGAGGGTCGGGACGGGATCTCCGAGGACGCCGGTGCGTTCGTCGAGGAGCGTGAGGTCGCGGCGTGCGGTCGCGCGCATGCGCTCGACGAGCTCGTCCAGACGCTGGCGTCGCGACCTCGCGCGCTCCGCTGCCTCCTCGGTCACTCCCTCGTCAGGCGCGGCGTCGCCGGGAGCCGCGTCCTCGGGAGCCGCGCCCTCGGGCGCCCCGTCCTCGCTCATCGGCCGAGCCGCTCGAATGCGCGCTCGAGGTCGGCGACCAGGTCGTCGGCACTCTCGATGCCGACGCTGACGCGGACGAGGTCGGCCGGCACCTCGAGCGGAGAGCCTGCCGCAGAAGCGTGGGTCATGCGGCCGGGATGCTCGATCAGCGACTCGACACCGCCGAGCGATTCAGCGAGCGTGAAGAGCTCGGTGTGCTCGACGACGTCGAGGGCTGCCCGCTCACCGGCGGCCATCTGGAAGGACACCATCCCGCCGAACCGCTTCATCTGACGTGCGGCGACGGCGTGACCCGGGTGCTCCGCGAGGCCCGGGTAGATCACGTGCGAGACCTCCGGACGGCTCTGCAGGAAGGCGACGATCCGCTCGGCGTTGTCGCTGTGACGCTCCATCCGCAGCGCGAGGGTCTTGAGCCCCCGCAGCACGAGCCACGAGTCGAACGGGCCCGCAACGGCGCCCATGGAGTTCTGGTGGAAGGCGATCGGCTCCGCGAGCGTCTCGTCGCGGGCGATCAGGGCGCCGCCGACGACGTCGGAGTGGCCGCCCGCGTACTTGGTCGTCGAGTGCACCACGAGGTCGGCGCCGTGGGCGAGAGGCTGCTGCAGGTACGAGGAGGCGAAGGTGTTGTCGACGACCAGCAGCGCGCCGGCCTCGTGCGCGACCTCGGCGAGCGCCTCGATGTCGGCGATCCCGAGCAGCGGGTTGGTCGGCGTCTCGACCCACACGATGCGTGTCTCGCCGGGCGTGACCGCCGCACGGACCGCCTCGACGTCGGCGATCGGCACCGGGTCGTACCGCAGGCCCCAGCGCGACTCGACCTTGTCGAACAGCCGGTACGTCCCGCCGTATGCGTCATCGGGGATCACCACGTGGTCGCCGGGTTTGGTGAGCGCCCGCAGGAGGGTGTCCTCGGCGGCGAGCCCGCTCGCGAACGCGAACCCGCGGGCGCCTCCCTCGAGCGAGGCGAGGCACTCCTCGAGCGCCGTCCTCGTAGGGTTCGCGCTCCGCGAGTACTCATAGCCTTCGCGGAGCCCGCCGACCCCGTCCTGCTTGTAGGTGCTGGTCGCGTAGATGGCCGGCACGACCGCCCCAGTGCGGGGGTCAGGCTCCTGACCTGCGTGGATCGCACGCGTCTCGAATCCGAAGTCACTCACACCCGCGAGCGTAACGGTCGCGCCCTCAGCCTGCCTTCACGGAGGCGGGCCGACGCGCGGCAACCGCCAGATCAGGGAAGTCGGAGAACACACCGTCAAGCCCGAGCCGGTAGAACGTCCGCAGCTCAGCGTCGAGGTCGCCGTGCGCGTTCGGGTCGGTGCCGTCGCGGTGATCGGCGGGAAGGAACTGGTTCTCCGCGCGGAACGTCCACGCATAGACGTCGAGCCCCGCCCGATGCGCATCGCGGACAACGGTCGTCGGGGTAGTCAGCGCCCCGGTCGCGTCGCGCGGGATGAGGACGGTCTTCTCCGCGCTGAGGACGTCGGCGTACCCTGCCATCGCCTTGAGACCTGCTGGGGTCACCATGTCCACGTACGTCGTCGGGTCACCGCTGACGACGTGGTCGTACGGACGCCCGCTCGGGTTGACGTTCTGGGCGAGCGGGACGCGCACCCGCTTGGCGAGGGTCTTGAGGTTCGCGGTCTCGAACGACTGGACGGTGACCGGCGACCAGCGGTGGTCGAGCCCACGGCGCTTCAGCGTGCGGACGAGCGGATCCTCGAGGTTCTTGCCGATCGACTGGAAGTACGTGGGGTGCTTGGTCTCAGGTGCGACGCCGATGACCCGTCCGCGACGGATGCTCTCGCGCTTCGCCAGGTCGAGAACCTCTTCGAAGGTCGGCACCTCGAAGCGGCCGTCGTACGCGGTGTTGCCGGGGCGCACGAGCGGGAGGCGCTCCTTGGCCCTCAGGGTCTTGAGCTCGGCCAGCGTGAGGTCCTCGGTGAACCACCCCGTCACCGCGCGTCCGTCGATCGTCTTGGTCGTCCGGCGGTCGGCGAACTCCGGGTGCTCGGCGACGTCGGTGGTGCCGCCGATCTCGTTCTCGTGGCGGGCGACGAGGACCTTGTCCTGGGTGATGACGAGGTCCGGCTCGATCACGTCCGCGCCCTGGCGGATCGCCAGCGCGTAGGCAGCGAGCGTGTGCTCCGGGCGATAGCCGGAGGCGCCGCGGTGCGCGATGACGATCGGGTCGGCGGGTCTGTGGCGCGCCGAGTTCGAGGTGGCGTGTCCGTCGGCGGACGCCGCGGGTGCGGCGGACACGAACAAGGGCCCCGCCACCGCAGCGGTGAGGGCGGTGATGAGGATGCTGCGCAAAGGTTTCATATGACGATCGCAGCGGTGGCAGGTGGCCGGAGGCCGTCACCCGGAAGTGGGGCATGTGAACGGTGCGCGAACCTCCGTGGGCGGACCACGTGGAGCCCCGCCGCTCGAGCGTGTCGAGACCCCCGTCCCCTCACCGCTGCCCGGCGAGCTGCTGGTCCAGGTCGAGGCGTGCGGGGTGTGCCGGACGGATCTGCACGTCACCGAAGGCGACCTTCCGGTCCATCGTGACCATGTCGTCCCGGGTCACGAGGTCGTCGGCCGGTGGTCGCGGACGGTACCCGTACCCGCTCGACCGCGCGCTCGAGGCCCTTCGGGATCTGAAGGCCGGACGTTTCGACGGCGCGGCGGTGCTCGTGCCGTACCGCGACGACTCAGGTGCGCGAGACCTCGAGGAGTCGTCTCAGGTGGTTCTCGAGCACCGACGGAGGAGCGGCGCCTGGCGGGGGCGGTGAGACGTACTTGTGGCCGGTCGGTGTCGTCCACATGCGGACGCCGTCGTGATCGGTGTCGACGCGCCACCGGCGGGTCTGCTTGAGGAGGTTGTCCGAGCGGCAGAGCCCTTGGGCGTTGGCTCGCGTCGTCGCGCCCCCCGCGGCGTACGGGGTGACGTGGTCGATCTCGCGGGTACGGCACTCGCACCACGGGCGGGCGCAGTAGTCGTCGGCCGCGCGCACCATCCGCGCGACCACCTCGGGGAAGCGGCGCCGCCGCGGGTCGACGTCGGTGATCTGGTGGCCGTCGTCAGCGGTGAAGAACCGGCGTACCCACGAGCGCCCCGACGTCGCCAACCCCCGCGCCAGCTCGCCCGGGACCGGCCCGTAGCCCTGCAGCACGCCGAAGCGTCGTCGGCGCCGAACAGCGTCTCGGGCCGCATCAGGACACCGACCTCGACGTCCACCGCGGCGCCGCCCGACGTCACGCCATTGCCGCTGAGCGCCTCGAGCGCCAGATCGCACGCAAGCTGCGCGATCGTCCGCAGGTCGCCGTCGCTGCGACGAGCGGAGGCCCCGGCGTCGAGCCGGTGCCACACCCCCACCAGCTGCTCGGCGGGCGCGTAGATCGACAGCATCGCCATCGCATCCAGCTCGGGCCGCAGGTGAACGTGGCGTTCCTCGCGAGCCCGTACCGTGCGCTCGTACGCCGCGTGCGGCTCGTGGTCGAGGACCAGCCGGCGCGCAGCGGCCGCGGCACGCTTGGGCCCCAGCTCGCGCAGCTGCGGCGCGAGCTCACGGTCGACCTCCGCACGCGTCGACGGATCGAGAGAGACCGTCTCGCGACACACGGCCGCGACCACCGCCTGGTTGACCTCGCCGTCACGCAGGAGCGCGTGCGCCTCGGGGTGGTCCTCGAGGTCACGGGCGAGCCGGTAGGTGGTCTCGCCGGCGGTCGCCGACGCCTGACGCGCCATCGCGATCTCGGCGAACAACGACCGGCACAGGTCGTGCTCGGTCATCGACGAGCCGACCACCTCACGCCGGCGACGATCGAGCGCCGTCATGGCGTCGGCCTGCATGCCCTGGCCGATGCGGACGACCGCCTCGCACAACGCCACAGCCACGATCTCCCCCGCACCTGCCGCGACGACCTCGTCATCGAGCCCGTCCAACGTCGAGGCAGCATCGCTCACCGCCTCTCCCACCCGCTCAAGGAGAGCCGCGAGCAAACCGTGCGTCGCGTTGTCGCTCATGAGTTCGATTATACTGTGGTGCGGGTGTGGCGCGCCACGACTTTCCCCAGCTTTCGCCGGGAACACCGACAGGGGCGCCATGGTTGTACGTGGCGGACCCGAGGAGGAATCTGATGTTCTCGTTCAAGACGCACCTCATCTCCGCCGACCAGGCGCTGCCCGGTCGCGAGACCCGCCCCTTCACCGTCGGTGACCAGCACCTCGTGCTGGGGACGCCGATCGTCACCGATCCGCCCGAGGGCTTCGAGGTCGCGGTGTTCGGGCTGGGCTGCTTCTGGGGTGAGGAGCAGACGTTCTGGCAGGTGCCCGGCGTGTGGTCGACGTCGGTCGGCTACGCGGGCGGCTTCACCCAGAACCCCACGTACGAGGAGGTGTGCAGCGGGCGCACCGGCCATGCCGAGGTGGTCCGCGTGATCTACGACCCCGCCAAGGTCTCGTACGACGACCTGCTCAAGGTCTTCTGGGAGAACCACGACCCGACCCAGGGCATGCGCCAGGGCAACGACCGTGGCACCCAGTACCGGTCGGTGATCTTCACGACGACGCCGCAGCAGCAGGAGCAGGCCGAGGCGTCGCGCGCCGCATACCAGAAGCGGATGAGCGCCCGCGGCTACGGCGAGATCACCACGGCGATCGCTCCGCTCGGCGACTACTGGTACGCCGAGGACTACCACCAGCAGTACCTCGTGAAGAACCCGTTCGGCTACTGCCCGAACCACTCCACGGGCGTCTCGTACGCGACGAGCTGACACCCCGCTGCTGAACGCCTAACGCTCGGGGCCTCGCACGCCACGGTCATCCAGGCTCCGGAGGAACCTCCGGATCTCGTGGGTGACGGCGTCCGGGGCCTCGACCATGCTCACGTGCCCGACCCCCGGCAGCACGACCAGCTGCGAGCCGGGGATCCCTGCATGCAGGGCGTCCGCAACGGCGCGTGGAGCTCGGACGTCCTGCTCCCCGTGCAGCAGCAGCGTCGGGACGTCGACCCGCGGCAGCACGTCACGCAGGTCCGCCTCGGCCGATGCCAGCGACATCGCCCTGAACCCGTCAGGGCTGAACGCCCGCACGCTCGCGGTGAACTCCGCGACGGCGTCCGGAGGCGCGGATCGGGAGAACATCGACCCCGTCATCGCGTCAGCGAAGTCCTCCGGAGAACGCTCCGCGAGCTCCAGACACGTGCGCAGCCTCGCCTCGACCTCCTCCGCCGGCAGCGATCCCGTCCATCCTGCGTACCCACCGGCCATCACGAGCGACCGCACGATGCCTGGGTGGCGCTGGAAGGCCGACAGCTCGAGGATCGCGCCGAACGAGATCCCGCCGAGATGCGCTCGCTCGATGCCGAGCACCCGGAGGAACGCGGCCAGGCAGTCGGCGTAGTCGGTGATGCGGAACCACTCCGGCGGGTCCGACGACCGGCCCGCGCCGGGGGCGTCCCAGAGGATCACCGTGCACTCGTCGGCGAGGGCGTCGGCCTGCCTGCCCCAGGTCGAGCGGCCGTCGCCGACGAACCCCTGCGTCAGGACCAGCTCCGGCCCACGACCCACCCTCTCGTAGGCGATCCGTAGTCCCTCGACCTCGACCTGCGCCATGACTGCCCACCCCAACACTGCTCTCCGTACCCCTCCAGAGTCGCACGAGGCACACTGGAGCCATGCGGATCACGCCCGTACGGACGGTCGTCGCCGCGCTCGCCCTGACGGCGACCGCGGCCTGCACCGCGGAGCGTACGGACAACGAGGCGGACCAGTCCCCCGCGACGTCGGCGGGCACCTCGTCACCGACCACGCCGCCCGCGACCAGCCCGCCGACCACGGCCTCCCCGACGACACCGATGCCGACCGCAACCAGTCCCGTCTCCCTCCCCGCCCTGATGGCCAAGGAGTACGACGGCCGTGCCCTGCGCCTGCGCCGCGTGCTCGCCCGCACAGACGCGTACGTCCGCCACGCCGTCACCTACCGCAGCGGCGACCTGCGGATCTCCGGCATCCTCAACGTCCCTCGCGGCAAGGGCCCGTTCCCGGTGGCGATCCTGGCCCACGGCTACATCGACCCCGCGATCTACACGACCGGGCGCGGGATGATGCGCGAGCAGGACTACCTGGCGCGTGAAGGATTCGCGGTGCTGCACGTGGACTACCGCAACCACGCCGGCTCCGACGACGACCCGGAGGCCGAGCGCGACCTGCGGCTGGGCTACACCGAGGACGTGATCAACGCCGTCCTCGCCGTGCGTCGCTCCGACGACCCGCGCCTCGACGGCGACCGCGTCGGGCTCGTCGGGCGGTCGATGGGCAGCGGCGTCGTCCAGAACGTGCTCGTGACGCAGCCCGGGCTGGTCGACGGGGGCGTCGTGTTCGCGTCGGTCAGCAGCAGCACGGTCGACAACTACGAGCGGTGGATCGAGAACGACCGGCCCGAGGTCGCCCAGTCGATCGTCCGCGCCCACGGGTCGCCCGAGGACAACCCGGAGCTCTGGGCGCAGGCCTCACCTCGGACGTACGTCGGCCGCGCGACCGAGCCGCTGCTCATGCTCCACGGCACCGTCGACGACACCTGCCCCCCGCGATGGGCCCGGCGGACGGCGGCGGCGTTCGAGGAGGCGGGCAAGGACGTCCGGCTCGTCTGGTACGAGGGTGAGGGCCACACGTTCGGTCCGCAGTGGCCCGCGTCGATGCGCGAGACCGTACGGTTCCTGCGGCGCCAGCTGTGAGCGCTCAGCCGGCCATCGAGGCGTAGCGCTTCGCCGCGCGCGCCTTGGCCTTCTCGGCCTCGACCTCGCGGTCCTTGGGAGGCGCGTTGGCAACCAGGTCGTCGAGCAGGTGCTGGGTGAGATGGGCGATCTCGTGCACGGCACGGTCGAACGCCTCGGCGTTGGCCTGGGACGGCTTGGTCATCCCGCTGACCTTGCGCACGTACTGGAGGGCTGCCGCCTCGATCTCTTCGTCGGTCGCGTGCGGCTCAAAGTTGTGAAGGGTCCTGATGTTGCGGCACATGCCTTCACGCTACGCCCTCCGGCGGGTCGTTTCAGGGGCTAGAGTCGGCGCCCATGACACAGACGCCGGGTACGCGGTCGTGGTGGGGCTGGGGCATGCAGGAGGAGGCGCTCGACGCCCGCGAGACCGAGGCGCTGGTCCGGCGGATCGCGCGCCTTCTCCCTGACGCCGACCCCACCCCGCACCTCGCGCCCACGCTCACGGCCGACGACCTGCCGGCGATCAGGGTCGAGCCACCTGCCTCGCTCAGCGCCTTGTGCAGCACCGACACGGTCGACCGCGCGGCGCACACCCACGGCAAGGCGTTCCGTGACGTCGTGCGCAACCTGCGCGGCGACCTCGCCCACGCGCCCGACCTCGTTGTACGCCCACACACCGAGCGCGACGTCGTCGACGTGCTCGACTGGGCCTCGTCCGCGAACGTCGCGGTCATTCCGTACGGCGGCGGCACCTCGGTCGTCGGCGGCGTCGAGCCGCGTCTCGACGGCGACTACGCCGGAGCGGTGTCGCTCGACGTGACCGCGATGGACCAGGTCCTCGAGGTCGACCGCACCAGTCGCGCGGCGCGGATCCAGGCGGGCGTCCTCGGACCGCATCTCGAGGACCAGCTGCGCCCGTACGGCCTCACGCTGAGGCACTTCCCGCAGTCGTTCGCGTTCTCGACGCTGGGCGGCTGGCTCGCGACGAGGGCGGGCGGGCACTTCGCCACGCTCGCCACCCACATCGACGACCTGACGGAGTCGATGCGTGTCGTCTCCCCGTACGGGGTGGGCGAGTCGCGTCGCCTCCCCGGCTCGGGCGCCGGCCCGTCCCCCGACCGGATGTTCCTCGGGTCGGAGGGGACGCTCGGCGTGATCACCGAGGCCTGGATGCGGCTCCAGGACCGGCCTCGCTGGCGCGCCGGAGCGTCGGTGCACTTCGCGGACTGGGACGGTGCCGTCGACGCGACACGTGCCGTTGCCCAGTCCGGGCTCCACCCGGCGAATTGCCGTCTCCTCGATGCCGGCGAGGCGTTCCTCAACGCCGGTGCAGCGGTCGGCGGCGGCGTGCTCGTGCTCGGCTTCGAGTCGGCCGACCATCCTGTCGACGCCGCCCTCGCACGGGCGGTCGAGCTGTGCCTCGACCACGGCGGGACGCTGCCCGAGGATGCGGACCGCGGCGCCGACACGGCGCGGGACGCCGCGGCGTCCACGTGGCGCTCGTCGTTCCTCCGCATGCCGTACCAGCGCGACGCCCTGGCCCAGCGCTCGGTCATCGCCGAGACGTTCGAAACGGCGACGACGTGGGACCGCTTCCCCGCGCTGCACGCCGCGATCACGGCCGCGGCGACCGAGGCGATCCGCGAGGTCTGCGGCATCGGTGTCGTCACCTGCCGGTTCACCCACGTCTATCCCGACGGCCCGGCTCCGTACTACGGCGTCTACGCACCCGGCCGCTGGGCGAGCATCGTCGAGCAGTGGGACGCCATCAAGACCGCGGTGTCTGAGGCGATCCTTGGCAACGGCGGCACGATCACGCACCACCACGCGGTCGGTCGCGACCACAGGCCGTACGCCGCGCAGCAGCGCCCTGCGCCGTTCGCCGCCGCGCTCACCGCCGCCAAGGACACCCTCGATCCGGCCGGGATCCTCAACCCGGGCGTGCTGCTCTGAGCCGTGCCCGCGTCAGCGCTTCGACCACGCGAGCAGATCATCGAGCGGCCAGGTGTCGACGACGCGCTCGGCCGTGACGCCCGCGGCCTCGGCCCGCGCGCACGCCAACCCCTGCCACGCCAGCTGCCCCGGCGCATGGGCGTCGGTGTCGATCGAGAACAGGCATCCGCGTTCGAGTGCCACCTCGATCAGCCGGCTCGGGGGGTCACGGCGCTCGGGTCGGCTGTTGATCTCGACCGCCGTGTCGAACTGCTTGCACGCCTCGAAGACCATCTCCGCGTGGAACGCCGACTCAGGCCGCGTTCCTCGGCCGCCCTCGACCAGCCGCCCGGTGACATGGCCGAGCACGTCCGTGTGCGGGTTGGCGACGGCGGCGACCATCCGGCGCGTCATCGTGTCGGCCTCGTCGCGCAGGCGCGAGTGGATGCTCGCCACCACCACGTCGAGCCGCTCGAGAAGCTCAGGCTCCTGGTCGAGGCTTCCGTCGTCGAGGATGTCGACCTCGATGCCGGTGAGGATCCGAAAGGGTGCGAGCTCGTCGTTGAGAGCAGCAACCACGTCGAGCTGCTCACGCAGGCGATCCGGCGACAGCCCCCGTGCGACGGTCAACCGCGGCGAGTGGTCGGTCAGCGCGCAGTACTCGTGGCCGAGCGACTTGGCAGTCCTCATCATCTCGTCGATCGAGGCCCCGCCGTCGGACCAGGTGGAGTGCGTGTGGAGGTCGCCACGCAGCGCCTGCCGCAGCGGTGTGTCGTCGCCGGGGATCGGTGCGGCGTCCGTACGGAGCCTGGCGAGGGTGTCGGGGACCTTCCCGGCCCGGGCCTGCGCGATCACCGCTGAAGTCTTGGCCCCGATCCCGCTGAGCTCCGTCCAGGTGTCGCGTGCAGCCAGCCGGTCGAGGTCGGCGTCCCCGAGATCGTCATAGACGTCGGCCGCCTTCCGGTACGCCATGGGCCGGCGGGGCTCGGCCCGGGCGCGTTCGAGGAGGTACGCGATCTCACGGAGGGCAGCCGACGGCCCGGGGGCCGGGGCATTCATCCCGGCCTCCGGGCCGTCCGCGTGCCTGCGTCGCGCGGGGACGGGTCAGATCCGCATCTGGTAGGTGAGGCAGTCTGCCTTGTCCTTGCCGGGTCCGACCCGGATCGCGTCGGCGGTGCACTCAAGCTCGGAGTTGTGGACACAGTCCGAACGGTGGCACGCACCGACGCGCGCCACCACCTTGGCGAGGCCACCGCTGGGCCCCAGGTCGATGAAGGTGCCGCACGCGGCGTCGTTGGTCGAGCCGGCGATCGTGATCGCTCCGGCGTGGCATGCGTGCTCGTGGTTGTACGAACAGCCGGCGACTACGCACTCGCCGACCTCGGGAAGTTCCGTGACGGTCATGCCCTACCCCCTGTGCGATGGCCTAGAACCTCAGGCTAGAGCGCCGGTCCCGGCATTAGGCAAGACTCAGCGGGGCCAGGGTAAGGCAAGGCTCTCCGTGCCTGGGCATCCCCCGAGCAAGCCGCTGGGTCCGGTGCCGTCCCTCCCGAACACCGGACCCAGCGGGTCTGGCGGGCGCCGATCGCGCAATCCCTCCCAGTCACACGACCGGCACCCGGTCTCAGCGCTCAGAACTGGATCGGACCTGCCTTGAGCGACATCTGGTTGCCGCTGCCCGAGAGCAGCTGCGTGAGGAGGAAGTCGCGCCCACTCGTGGGACCGACCTTGAACCCGCAGCCCTGGAAGCCGGGGATCGTGAACTCGCCGACAAGGTTCGCCGGCTCGGTCAGCGAGAACGGCTCGGTCGACCGGAGCGTGGTCGTGACCTCGCCGGTACGGCAGCCGCTGCGCACGATGTTCAGGAACGGCAGGAGATCGGACGACACCCGCGGGACCTCGAGGCGGAACGCCACGTCGACGACGACGATGCCATCGTTGCCGACGGTCGCCGCGGCCTTGCGGGTCTGCACGATCTTGACCGTCGAGGTCGTGTCACCGAGGCCGGGGATACCCAGCAGACGGATGTGGGCGTCGATCGTCGGGATGGACAGGTCGCCGACCACCGAGATCGGCGGTCCGAAGTCGAAGTCACCGGTCAGCTTGGCGCCTTCGGGGATCTCGAGCGTGGCGTTCTGCTTGGCCACCGTGGTCGTGCCGCTGATCGGCAAGGTGACCGGGACGGCGCTGGCTGGTGCCGCTGTGGCGACCAGGCTCCCGATCATCAGTGCGCCGACAGCCGACGCTGCGCCGATTGACGGCAACCTGGCGAGTCGTGTGCGAATGGACATGGGTCTCCCTCACGGTCGGACGGCGCACCCACGGCGATGATCCTCCGGGGGCAGGAGCCGTACCTGTGTTGTGGCTCACGACACTACTCACAGGTAACCTAGCCCTGCAACCATCGGTTACACTGCGCAACTACCTGTCTGTGACGTCGATCCGGAGACCCTCGCCGCCCTCAGACGACGAGACGCTCGCGCAGCCCGTCGATGACCACGGCCTCCGCTCCAGCGTCGTAAAGCCAGCCCGCCGTCCCTCCGGGATGGCTGTCCCAGACGTCGAGGACGGCGTCGATCGCGTCCTGCGGGATCGCGAGGTACGAGGTGGGCGCGGGCCGTGCCGGATCGATCGGCGCCGACATGTGGAGGCGACGCAGCACCGCGTCCATCGAAGCCCCGGTGGCCAGGTAGTCCTTGACGACCGCGTCGCGCGACACCCCGGCCGTACGGAGGATCATCGCGACCGCGACACCCGTACGGTCCTTGCCCGCCGCGCAGTGCAGGAGGGTCGGGCCGTCGTGGGCGGCGACCTCACGGGCGACTTCGACCAGCTCGGCACGCGCGATCTCGAGCATGCCGAGATAAAGCGCCTGCAGACCACCGGTCGCCATCCGCGCGACGACCTCCGGGTTGGCCGACTGCGGGCCGTCGGGGCGCAGCGCCTCGAGCAGCGAGATCCGGCGCACCGTCGCGCCCGCTCCCGCCAGCGGGTGGCGAGGTCCGGCCTCGGCGCTCGAGCGAAGGTCGAGGACCAGGCTCGGCGGCCAGTGCACCCCGTCCGGGCCGCGGTCGTCGGCGCTGGGCATCGCGCTGCGCAGCAGCACCCCGTGGGTGGTCGTGGCACCGTCCTCGGTCGGGAGTCCGCCGAGGTCGCGAAGGTTGGGGACCGTCTCAGGCATCGGTCACCACCGGGAGGACCTCCTCGCCCAGCAGCGCGACGTGCTCGAGGTCGGCCAGATCGAGCACCTGCAGGTAGATCCGCTGCGAACCCTGCGCGGCGTACTCGGCGATCCGCTCGGCCACCTGGGCCGGCGTCCCGCAGAGGCCGTTCTCGGCGAGCTCGTCGACCTCGCGACCGATCGCGGCCGCCCGGTGAGCAATCTCGGCGTCGTCGCGACCGCAGCAGACGACGAGCGCGCTGGAGTACGTGAGCTCCTCGGGGTCGCGCCCGATCTCCTCGCACGCGGCGCGCACCCGGTCGTACTTCGCACGGTGCTCGGTGACAGGGGTGAACGGCAGGTTGAACTCCTGCGCGAAGCGCGCCGCGAGCGCCGGGGTCCTCCGTGCGCCCTGACCACCGATGAGGACCGGCGGGCGGGGTGACTGCACGGGCTTGGGCAGCGCCGGGGAGTCGGTCAGGGTGTAGTGCTTGCCCCCGTACGAGAAGAGCTCGCCGACCGGCGCCTCCCACAGGCCGGTGACGACCTCGAGCTGCTCCTCGAGGCGGTCGAAGCGCTCCCCCGTCGCGGGGAACGGGATCCCGTACGCCTCGTGCTCGGCAGCGAACCAGCCGGCGCCGAGGCCCAGCTCGACGCGACCGCCGCTCATCTGGTCGACCTGGGCGACCTGGATCGCGAGCACACCCGGATGGCGGAACGTCGCCGACGTCATCAGCGTCCCGAGCCGGATGCGGGACGTGTCGCGGGCGAGCGCCGCGAGCGTCGTCCAGGCATCGGTCGGACCAGGCAGTCCTTCGGCATTCATCGCGAGGTAGTGGTCGGACCGGAAGAACGCTCCGAAAGCGTGCTCCTCGGCAGCGACCGCGACGGCGAGAAGATCGTCGTACGTGGCACCCTGTTGTGGCTCGGTGAAGATGCGCAGCTCCATGATGACCACTCTGCCACGCACCGCTGAGGCGCCCCTGAACCACTGAGATGGCGAGGCGCATCGAGGCCTGGTAGAGGAGGACCGCGATGCACTAGGGTTGGGCGACCGCGCCTGGAATCCTTCCAGTTTCCGGGTGCGCCCCCACCCCCGGACGACTGCTGCCACCCCGCCTGCCGGCAGCCGTCGAGAGAGAAGTCATATCAACGTGCGCACAGTCACGAAGCTCGTTGCGGCAGTCGGACTGGCCCTGGTGCCCGCCCTCCTCGTCGCCCCCGCGAGCCACGCCACCGGCAACCACAACAAGGTCTGCTCCGGCCTCGACTCCGGCAAGAAGGACGTCCAAGGCAGCAAGAAGTCGCTCACCTTCACCGCCCCCGACGGCAAGCTCATCGACGGTTACTGCGTGAAGGCTGGTTCGACGCAGCAGGGCAACGGCCCCGTCTACATCGCGGTCGACCCGGCCAAGGCGTCCATCACCATCGAGCACCCGTCCGGCAAGGACATCAGCCACTACTCCGTCTCCTACGCGACGGACGGTGAGCCCTGCGTCGGCACCAGCACCAAGACCGGCGGCGGCCACAAGCCCAAGCCGGACCCGTGCGAGCCCACAGCGACGGCGACCTACACCCCGCCGACCTCGTCGCCCACGAGCCCGCCGACCGAGACCACGCCTCCCACCACCGAGCCGACGACGCCTCCGACCACGGAGCCGCCGACGGAGACCACTCCTCCCACCGAGCCGCCGACGGAGACCACTCCGCCGAGCCCGACCGAGAGCGTCGCGTCTGAGACCGAGACGGCACCGCCGGCCGACGGTGGCGGTGACGACGACGAGGACCAGGGCGTCGCGGGCAGCGACGAGAACGCGCCGACCGCGGTCGACGCCGGCCTGGTCGGCAACACCACCAACACGTCCACGACATCGATCGCCACGATCGTCGGTCTGACGGGAGGAGCGCTCCTCCTCGCGTCGGCAGTCATGATGTGGATGCGCAAGCGCGGTGACCACCGAGCCTGATCTCGTCACCGTCCGCCGTGAGGCGCGTGCCCGTCGCCGGGCACGCGCCCGCGTGCGTGCGGCCATCGGAGCCGTCGTGGGTGTCGTCGGTGTGGCCTGTGTCGCGTGGGCGATCATGGGCGCACCGGCGCCTGCGACGGCTCCGAGCTCGGCGAGCGTGACACCCACGCCGCAGGTGACGACACCGACCGAAGCGGCGGGCGGCACCGTCGCCCTCCCCAAGGGACGCGCGCGTCCACGACTCGTCGTCATCCCCGCGCTCGGCGTCAAGGCCCCCGTCGAGCCGATGCCGGTGATCGACGGTGTGCTCACTCCCCCGAGTCCCGCGACGACGGTCGGATGGTGGGACCGCAGCGCCCGACCCGGATCGTCACGGGGCACGGTCGTCGTCGCAGGGCACAAGGTCCAGGCAGGTGGCGGCGCCTTCGACACGCTCGGCACCCTGAACCCCGGCGATCGCGCGACCCTGCGGACGATGCGTGGCCGCGTCCACTACGTCGTGAAGCGGGTCGTCACGTACGACCGCGCGACGCTCGCGCAGAAGTCGAAGAGCATCTTCCGCCAGGGCGGCAGGCCTCGCCTCATCCTCATCACGTGCGAGGACTGGGACGGGCAGGCGTACCGCTCAAACACCGTCGTCTACGCCACGCCCGTCAGCTGACGACGCGGCGGTCGTCCTGGGCAGCCGCGCGCGCCTCGGGGCTCGCTCAGAGCGTGGCGACGTACCCCAAGAGATCGTGGCGCGTCAGCACGCCCACCGGGTCGCCGTCCTCGTGGACGACCACGGCATCCGCGTTCCCGAGCGCGGCGACAGCCTCCTCCACGGGCTCACCGGCGCCGATGCTCGGCAGCGAGGGCGCCATGTGCTCCTCGACGGTGTCGGCGAGCGACGCCTCGCCGTGGAAGAGCTTGTCGAGCAGGTCGCGCTCGCTCACCGCACCCGCGACCTCCGCAGCGCGCACGGGCGGCTCGGCCCGCAGCACCGGCATCTGCGAGACGCCGTACTCGCGGAGGATCTTCACCGCCTCGGCGACGGACTCGTGGGGGTGGGTGTGGACGAGGTCAGGGAGACGCCCCTCCTTGCCGCGGAGCAGGTCGCCGACCGTCTGCTCGCCGCGCGGCGGAGTGAGGAAGCCGTAGCGGGCGAGCCACTCGTCGTCAAAGACCTTCGTGAGATAGCCGCGTCCACCGTCGGGCAGCAGCACGACGATGACGGCGTCGGGGTCGTCGATCTCCTGCGCGAGGCGGACTGCCGCGGCCGCGGCCATGCCGGCGGAGCCGCCGACGAGCATCGCCTCCTCGCGTGCGAGGCGCCGCGTCATCGCGAACGAGTCCGTGTCGCTGACCTCGATGATCCGGTCGCAGACGTCACGGTCGTACGTGTCGGGCCAGAAGTCCTCGCCGACGCCCTCGACCAGGTACGGCCGCCCCGTGCCGCCGGAGTAGACCGAGCCATGCGGGTCGGCGCCGACGATCTGGACACGTCCCTCGCTGACCTCCTTGAGGTAGCGACCGGTGCCCGAGATCGTGCCGCCGGTGCCGATGCCGGCCACGAAGTGCGTGATGCGGCCGTCGGTCTGCTGCCAGATCTCCGGGCCCGTCGTCTCGTAGTGGGCACGCGGGTTGTTCACGTTCGCGTACTGGTTGGGCTTCCAGGCACCGTCGATCTCGCGCACCAGACGGTCGGAGACCTCGTAGTAGGAGTCGGGGTGCTCCGGCGGGACCGCGGTCGGGCACACGACGACCTCTGCCCCGTACGCCTTGAGGACGTTCCGCTTGTCCTCACTGACCTTGTCCGGGCACACGAAGACGCAGTGGTAGCCCTTCTCCTGGGCGACCATCGCGAGCCCGACACCAGTGTTGCCGCTGGTCGGCTCGACGATGGTGCCACCCGGCTTCAGCTCGCCGGACTCCTCGGCGGCCTCGACCATCCGGGTGGCGATGCGGTCCTTCACGCTCCCCCCGGGATTGAGGTACTCGACCTTGGCGAGCACCAACGGCGAGGCGCCGTCCGTCACTCGGCGAAGGCGTACGAGCGGAGTGTCTCCGACGAGATCAAGCAGCGCGTTAGCGTAGTCCACACTCGCAGTCTAGAGAGCGACCAAGGATGGTGGTGGGGCGGCAATGACTCGGGCACGTGCAGCACGCAGGCTCGCGACGGCGGCGCTCTTCGGCGGGGGCGGGCTCGGCCTGCTCGGCGGCGGAGCGGTCGGGCTCCTCAAGCTGCAGGCGGGGCGCGCGCGCAACAAGATCGGCGTGAGCGACGACCGGCCGCCTACGCCCGACGGGGTGTACGGCGCGGAGCTGCCGGGCGAGCCGATCCGCTTCGTCATGCTCGGCGACTCCACCGGCGTCGGGTACGGCATGCTGCGGGCCGAGGACACGCCGCCCGCACTGTTCGGCGAAGGGCTCTCGCAGATCGCAGGGCGTCCCGTCGAGGTCTCCAGCCGCGCGATCGTCGGTGCGGTGTCGACCGACCTCGCCGCGCAGATCGCGCTCGTGCTGCCGTCCCACCCGCAGGTCGCCGCGCTCGTCATCGGCGCCAACGACGTCACGCACGTGAAGAACGTCTCCGGAGCCGTCGCCGCGCTCGGCGAGGCCGTCCGCACGCTGCGCGAGAACGGCTGCGAGGTCGTCGTCGGGACCTGCCCCGACCTCGGTACCGTACGCCCACTCCCCCAGCCGCTGCGGATGCTCGCCCGAACGATCAGCCGACGCCTCGCCGCCGCGCAGGTGATCAGCGTCGTCGAGGCCGGAGGGCGGGCGGTCTCACTGAGCAACCTGCTCCAGCGCGACTTCTGGACCGCCCCCTCGGAGCTGTTCGGCGACGACAAGTTCCACCCGTCGGCCGCGGGCTACGCGAGCATGGTCGCCGCGATGCTGCCGTCGGTGGCGGTCGCAGTGGGCGCCTGGGACGACGACGAGGAGTCGGCCGCGTTCCCGGAGGGCATCGTCCTGCCGGTCTCGTTCGCGGCCGCAGAGGCGGTTGACACGGGCGGCACCGAGGTCTCGCGCTCCGAGGTCGCCGGAGCCGCCCGAGGCCCGCGCGGACGCTGGGCCGCCCTCCGCGTCCGCCGCTGACGCCCGCGGGTCACTTTCTGCGGGCGCCGGGTCGCTCTCTGCGCTTCCCGGGTCACTCCGCCGTACGGTGACCGCATGATCCTGAACCGTGCAACGCTCGACGGGATCGTCGCCGGACGCGTCGACCGGGCGTACCGGCGATGGGCTCGACCCCGCGTACGGCCCGGCACCCGGATGCGCACGGCCGTGGGCGTCCTCGCAGTCGAGGAGGTCGTACGGGTGGACCCGACGACGCTCGGCGACGCCGAGGCACGATGTGCGGGTCTGGCCGACGCCGACGCGCTTCGGCGCGCTCTCGCACGTCGCACGGACGGCGACGTCTATCTCGTACGACTCCGGTACGACGGCGCGGACCCGCGTGTGGCGCTCCGTGAGGACGACGCGATGTCAGCAGAGGTCCGTGCCGACCTCGACCGGCGGCTCGCGCGGATGGACGCCTCCGCCGACGCGCCCTGGACCCGGCGCGCGCTCACGATCATCAAGGAGCAGCCGGCCGTTGTGTCGACCGAGCTCGCCGCCGGTCTCGGCATGGAACGGATGCACTTCAAGCGGCGGGTCCGGCGACTCAAGGAGCTCGGCCTGACCGAGAGCCTCGAGGTCGGCTACCGGCTCTCGCCACGGGGCGCTGCGTACCTCCGCAGAGAGTGACCCGGGGAGCGCAGAGAGTGACCCGGGGAGCGCAGAGAGGGACCCGGGAACGGAGACGGGCGCCCCGACGTCCACCCAGCCGCGAGGCCGAGAACGTCGAGACGCCCGTCTCGAGGGGGCGGCCCGGATCTAGTTGTCGCCGCGCAGGATCGCGAGAATACGCAAGATCTCGATGTAGAGCCAGATCAGCGTGACGGTGAGTCCGAAGGCGGCGCGCCAGGACTCGCGCTCGGGCAGCCCCTCGCGCACACCGGTCTCGACGTAGTCGAAGTCGAGGATGAGGCACAGCACACCCAGGACGACCGCGATGCAGCTGACGATCAGGCCGAGCATCGAGAAGTCACGCAGACCGAAGTCGGCGCCGAAGAAGCTCAGCACGAAGTTGAGCAGCACGACGGCCATGAAGCCGAACAGCGCCGCCGTCACGCCGCGGCGGAACTTGTCGGTGACCTGGATGTTGAAGAAGCGGTAGACGAACAACGTGCCGGCGAACGCGGCGATCGTGCCGAGCACGGCCTGCGCGACGATGCCGGAATCACCGACGTAGGAGGCGACGACCTTGGAGAGGGCACCGACGAAGACGCCCTCGACGACCGCGTACGCGAGAACCAGCGCCGGGCTGATGATCTTCTTGAAGGAGTTCACCAAGGCCAGCACGAAGCCGATGATCGCGCCGCCGGTCGCGAACGCGAACGCCGTGTTGAGCGCCGACTGGTCGACGGTGACGTCGCCGAGGTAGAACCAGACCAGCGCGGCGGAGACCGCGGTGAGCCCGATCGTCAGCGCGGTCTTCTGGACGACCGAGTCGACGGTCATCCGGTCGACGACGGCCGTGTCGTACGGGCCCTGGCCGCCACCGTCACCGGCGTCGCCGGGCGCCCCGACCTGCCAGGTGCTCGGATCGGAGTATCCAGTCTGGCTGGCGCGTCCGTTGAACTCGTCACTGCGGGAGAAGACGGGGTTGTGGCTCTTCATCAATCCTCCGTACGGGGGGCGGGCTCCGACCTGAGCCCGTCCTTTGGCCAAACCCTACCGGAGCACCCCGCCCCCACCGCCAGCCTCGGCGAGTCGGATGGTTTTACGTTCACTTTCTTCCCGCCGTACGTCTTCCCACCGTGCGAGTCATCGCCGGCTCCTCCGGTATCCGGAGCGTAACTTTGTTGGACAGGGTGATTACAGGTCGGTTACAGGCGTTCCGTACGGCGGCACCTGTACGGCACGATCAACACAGCCTCCGCGCGCCGACCAGGGGGCGATCACGTTGGGAGACAGATAGTGAAGATTGCTCAACTGGCCGCGGGTCTGACCGCCGCGGCTCTGGTGCTGACGGGCTGCGGAGGCGGGGACGACGAAGGCGACGGTGAGACTACCGTCCGGCTGAGCATCGAGCAGGATGTCGACACGCTCCTGCCGATGGACTCCAACGTCAACGACAACATCAGCGTGCTCGACGTCGTCTACGACGGGCTCGTCCGCTACGACCCCAAGACGACGAAGCCCTACAACTACGTCGCGGAGGACGTCAGCACCACCGACAACACGGTGTGGACGATCAAGATCAAGGACGGCTTCGAGTTCCAGAACGGCGAGCCCGTCGACGCCGCAGCGTTCGCCCGCGCATGGAACTACGCCGCGTACGGGCCGAACGCGATGGGCAACAACTACTTCTTCGAGCGCTTCACCGGCTACGACGAGATGCAGGGCGAGTACGAGGAGGACGACGAGGGCAACGTCACCGTCACGACGGAGCCGACTGCCAAGGAGCTCACCGGCGTCAAGGTCGTCGATCCTCAGACCCTCGAGATCACCCTCAACGGCCCGTTCGCCGGCTTCTCCACGATGCTCGGCTACACCGGCTTCTTCCCGGTGGCGCAGGAGTGCATCGACGACGTCGATGCGTGCGCCGTCAAGCCGATCGGCAACGGTCCGTTCAAGGTCGAGGAGTGGGAGCAGGGCCAGCGCCTCACCGCCGCGAAGTGGAGCGACTACAAGGGTGAAGAGACGCCCGACTTCGACCGCATCGAGTGGACCGAGTACTCCGGCGACTCCGACTGGGCCGACTTCGAGGCCGGCGACGTCGACGCCACGGGCGACGTCCCGCCGGCGGAGTGGGAGCGTGCGACGAGCGACCCCGACCTCTCCTCACGGATGATCGAGGGCCCGGGCGCGGCACTGTCGTACCTCGGCTTCCCGATGTATCTCGGCAAGCCCTTCGACGACGTCGAGTTCCGCAAGGCGATCTCGCTGGCGATCGACCGCAAGACCATCGTCGACAAGGTCGTCCCCGGCCAGTACGTCGCCGCCGACAGCTGGGTCATCCCCGACGGTGTCCCGGGTGGCGTCGCCGGGACCTGCGAGTTCTGCACGTTCGACCCGGCCGCGGCCAAGGCGGCGCTGGCGAAGGCCGGCGGCTGGCCCAAGGGCAAGAAGCTCACGATCCACCTCGGCGAGGACGAGACGCAGGAGGCGATCTTCAAGGCCGTCGGCGACTCGATCCAGCTCAACCTCGGCATCCCGTACGTGCTGGACCCGACGCCGGACTTCTTCGACCGCCGCTCGGCTCGCGACTTCGACGGCATCATGCGCAGCAACTGGTTCCCGGACTACCCGCTCAACGAGAACTACCTCGCGCCCGTCTACGCCAGCGGAGACGCCAAGAAGGGCAACGAGAACTTCGGCTACTACAACGCCGAGTTCGAGAAGCTCATCAAGGAGGGTGACGCGGCGCCGGACCTCGAGGCGGCTGTCTCGAAGTACCAGGAGGCCGAGAAGGTCATCGCGACCGACCTGGCCGGCGTCCCGGTCATGTTCGCCCAGAACGTGATGTTCTACAGCGACCGTCTCGACGACGTGGTGCTCGACCCGTTCAGCGGGGAGATCAAGCTGCGTCTGCTCAAGGTGAGCTGACGTCGGTCCGGTGGCCGGCGCCCGTGGGGCGTCGGCCGCCGGCCGCACCATGTCGCCGTACGGCCGCACCGGTCGTACGGCCTCGAGACGGAGGGAGATGAACGCGGGTTGGGTCGATACATCACGCGTCGTGTGCTGCAGGGTGTCCTCACCCTGTTCCTCGTGATCCTGCTGCTGCACCTGCTCACGACGCTCGCCATCCAGCTGAACGGCAACCCAGCGCAGGCGTTCTTCGGTGACCGCCCGCCGAGCCCGTCGCAGCTGGCCGCGGTCGAGAAGCGCTACGGCCTCGACGACTCCTGCTACGACCAGCTCGGCAGCCCCTGCCTCGGGCCGTTCGTCGACCGCCTGGGGGCGTACGCGTCCGGCGACTTCGGCGAGAGCCTTCGCGGCCGCGAGGTCACCGACATCGTCAGCGCCGCCGCCCCCAACACCCTGCGCCTGTTCGCGGTGGTGGCCGTGACGTGGGCGCTGATCGGCATGACCCTCGGCTCGATCGCGGCGCGTCGCCGCGGCAAGCCGTCGGACCAGGGCATCCGCGGGCTGTCCGTCCTCATCGACGCGCTGCCGATCTTCGTGCTGCTGCTGATCTACAAGTACGTCTTCTCCGTCCCGCTGAGCAAATGGGCCAAAGAGACGTTCGGCAGCGACAGCCTCCCTGCGCTGCTGTTCAAGCCGTCGTTCTCCCTCGACCACCCGTGGGCGACGCTGATCGTCCCTGGCATCCTGCTCGGGCTCGCGGGCTCGGCGGCGTTCATCCGGCTGGTCCGCGCAGCGCAGCTGGAGAGCTACAACGCCGACCACGTGCGCGCGGCCCGCTCCAAGGGGTTGTCCGAGCGGCACGTCGCGGTCCACCACGTGGTCCGCAACTCCTCGATCCCGGTCGCCACCGCGGTCGGCATCATCTTCACCGAGGCGCTCGCCGGTGCGGTAATCACCGAGGGGATGATGAACATCTACGGGATGGGCGGCGTGCTCTGGAAGGCCGTCCAGGACAGTGACGTGTCGGTCGTGATCGGCATCGTCACGCTCCTCGCGGTGGTGACCGTCGTCGTGATGATCGTCGTCGACGTCGTCTATGCCGCACTCGACCCGAGGATCCGCTATGACTGACCCCAGCGTCTCCGCGCTGATCGCGGAGGAGACCGAGGGCGGCGCACCCAACCGCTCCTTCTGGTCGGACGCCTTCCGTACGTTGCGCCGCCGCCCCACGGTCATCGCGGCCACGGCGGTCGCACTGTTCTTCCTGGTCGTGGCTGTCTTTCCGTGGCTGTTCACCGACAAGGACCCGCAGCGCTGCGACATCGCCGATTCGCGCATCCCGCCGCAGTGGTTCGGCGGGGACCACCCCTTCGGCACGAACGTGCACGGCTGCGACGTGCTCGCGGAGCTCGTCTACGGCTCCCGCCCGTCGCTGCTGCTCGCCTTCATCGTCGTGGGGGTTTCGGTGCTCATCGGCATCGTGCTCGGCACCCTGTCGGGCTACTACCTCGGCATCGTCGACGCCGTGATCTCGCGGACGGTCGAGGTATTCCTCGTCGTCCCGCTGCTGCTCGCCGCGCTGCTGCTCCTGTCGCTGTTCCGTACGGTCGATCTCGGCGACGGGCTGCTCGCCACCATCATCCAACCGGCGATCGTGCTCACGATGTTCGGCTGGATGGGCTACACCCGGTACGTACGGGCGAGCGTCCTCGAGACGAAGAACCTCGACTACGTCACGGCCGCGCGGGTGCTCGGCGCCTCCGACCTGCGCATCATGTTCCGCCATATCCTCCCCAACGCGATCGGCACGGTGACCGCGCTCGTCCCGACCGCCATCGCGGCGGTGGTCGGGACAGAAGCCGTGCTGGCGTTCCTCGGCATCGGCGTACGCCCGCCCGCCGTGAGCTGGGGGATCATGATCACGGAGGGCTCGGAGTGGTTCACGGGTGGCTCGCAGTATTTGCTCCTCTTCCCGCTCGGATGTCTGCTGGCCACGGTGCTCGCCTTCGTGGTGATCGGCGACAACCTCCGCGACGCCCTCGATCCGAAGCTGAGGTGACCCGGTCGTGACCGAACAGACCACTCCCCTCCTCGAGGTCGAGGACCTCGCCATCGAGTTCGCGACGCCGGACGGTGTCGTACGCGCGGTCGACGGACTCTCGTACTCCGTCAGCGCCGGGAGGACGCTCGCGATCGTGGGCGAGTCCGGCAGCGGCAAGAGCGTGAGCTCGCTCGCGGTGATGGGCCTGCTGCAGATACCTCCGGCACGGATCGTCCGCGGTTCCATCCGCTTCAAGGGCGAAAACCTGCTGGCACTCGGCCCCAAGCAGCACCGGGCCTTCTGCGGGGCGCACGTCGCGATGGTCTTCCAGGACGCGCTCGCCGCGCTCAACCCGGTCCACACCGTCGGGTGGCAGCTGACGGAGGCGCTGCGCGCGCGTCAGAAGCTGTCGCGCCGCGATGCCGACAAGCGTGCGATCGAGCTGCTGGACATGGTCAAGGTCCCGAATGCCAAGCAGCGGATCAAGGACTACCCGCACCAGTTCTCCGGCGGCATGCGCCAGCGGGTGATGATCGCCTCCGCGCTCGCGATGGATCCCGAGGTCCTGATCGCCGACGAGCCCACGACGGCGCTCGACGTGACCGTGCAGGCCCAGATCATGACGCTGCTGAGCGAGATCCAGGCTGAGCGCGACATGGGCCTGGTCCTCATCACCCACGACATGGGCGTGGTCGCGAACGTCGCCGACGACGTCACCGTGATGTACGCGGGCCGCGCGGTCGAGCAGGCCTCCGTCTTCGACGTGTTCTCCTCCGCCGCGCACCCGTACACGCGGGCGCTGCTGCGCTCCATCCCCCGGCTCGACCAGAAGGGTGGGGGGCTGGAGGTCATCCCGGGACGCCCGCCGGACCCGACCGCGGTTCCTGCCGGGTGCGCGTTCCACCCGCGATGCGGGTACGCCGAGGACGTCTGCCGGAGCGACCCGCCGCCCCCGCAGCACGCGCTGCGCTACGACCGGACGAGCGCGTGCCACTTCGCGGAGCGCGTCATGCAGCAAGGAGGTGAGCGATGACGGACACGGACGTGGTCCTCGAGGTGCGTGATCTCGCGAAGTCGTACCCGGTGCGCCGTGGCATCGTCCTCAAGCGCGAGGTCGGTACGGTGAAGGCCGTCGACGGCGTGTCGTTGACGCTGCACCGGGGCAAGACCCTCGGCCTGGTCGGCGAGTCCGGCTCGGGCAAGTCGACTCTCGCCAAGCTGCTCGTCGGGGTCGAGAAGCCGACCCGTGGCCAGATCCTCGTCGACGGCGTCGACGTGTCCGACCTCGGGCGTGCCGCCCGCCGGCGGCTGCGCGGCACCATCCAGATGGTGTTCCAGGACCCGTACACGTCGCTGAACCCGCGGATGTCGGTCGGCGAGATCGTCGGCGAGGCGTTCGCGATCCACCCGGAGGCGACCCCGGACGGCGGTCGCGACAAGGCGGTCCGCGAGCTCCTCGACCGGGTCGGGCTCAACCCCGACCACGTGCACCGCTATCCGCACCAGTTCTCCGGCGGCCAGCGACAGCGCATCGGCATCGCCCGCGCGCTCGCCGTACGGCCGCGCATCCTCATCTGCGACGAGCCGGTCTCGGCGCTCGACGTGTCGATCCAGGGGCAGGTCATCAACCTCCTGGAGGAGCTCCAGGACGACCTCGGTCTGTCGTACCTGTTCATCGCGCACGACCTGTCGGTGGTCCGCCACATCGCCGACGAGGTCGCCGTGATGTATCTCGGGCGGATGGTCGAGACCGGGCGCGACGCCGAGGTGTACGAGCACACGGGCCACCCGTACACGCGTGCGCTCATGTCGGCCGTGCCCGTGCCTGACCCGACGCTGCGCGACCGCCGCGAGATCGTGCTCGAAGGTGACATGCCCTCGCCCAGTGACCCTCCGTCCGGCTGCCACTTCCACACCCGCTGCTGGCTCGCCCCCACACTCGCGGACCCCGCCTCGGACGAGGTCCGTGCCGACGGTGCACACATCCCCTCCGTGTGCCGTCACGACAGCCCCAAGCTCGCACCCCAGGAGTCCCCCGATCATCTCGCCGCTTGCCACTTCGCTCTCGACACTGCCCGCCGGTGACACCGTGACCACGCGACGTCCCGAGGTCCTCGTCGTCCAGAACTCCCCCACGAGCGGAGGCGGGCGTCTCCCCGACTGGCTCGAAGCCGAGGGCGTCTCGCCGAACCGCATCGCCGGCGAGGATCTCGCGCCGACGCTCACCGGTGTCGACGGGATCGTCCTGCTCGGTGGCGGGTTCATGCCCGACGACGACGAGCGCTCGCCGTGGCTCGCCCAGGAGCGGCGGCTGGTCGTCCAGGCGCTCCAGGCCGAGGTGCCGCTGCTCGGGATCTGCCTCGGCGCGCAGCTCCTCGCGATCTGCGCCGGCGGCGAGGTGACCGAGAAGTCGGGTGAGACCGAGCGCGGCTCGTGCGGCGTGACGCTGCTCCCGGCGGCCGCCGACGACGCCGTGTTCGCCGAGCTTGCGGCGTACGGTGAGCTGCGCATGATCCAGAACCACGAGGACAGCGTCACCGCGCTGCCGCCGGGCGCGGACCTCCTCGCGACCAGCGACGAGTGCAGGGTCGAGGCGTTCAGGGTGGGCATGTCGGCGTGGGGCGTGCAGTTCCACCCGGAGGTCGGCGCCGAGCGGCTGCGGTCGTGGGACGAGGCCGCGCTGCAGGCAGACGGGTACGACCGCGCGGCGCTCATCGCGGGAGCCGAGGCCGACGCGTCGCGCAACGAAGAGCAGTCGCGGGCACTGATCGCCGCGTTCGCCCGCGTCGTCCACGAGTCGGCCGCGCGTGCGGACGCGGACGAGGCAGCGGCCGAGCCGGCGAACGGCGACGAGCCCGACGGGACGGAGGGCTGATGTCGGCGCGCGGCACGTACAGCGACGGCGTCCCCGTCATCGCGTACCAGGTGGCCACCGCTGCGGGCGAGGTGCTCGCGGCGCGGGGGGCCTCGACCCCGTTCTACGCGGCCAGCACGATCAAGGTCGCTCCCCTCGTCGCGGCGCTGCGGATGGTCGAGGCCGGGACGCTCACGCTCGACGACACGCTCGTCAGCCGAGACACCTTCGAGAGTCAGGTTCCGGAGGCTCCCGACTACCGGCTGGTCCCCGACGACGTCGACCACGGCATGCCTCCGGCTGGCGCGCCGATGCCGCTCCGCGACGCGCTCGAGCGGATGATCGTCGTCTCCTCGAACGAGGCCACGAACATCATCGTCGAGTGCGTCGGCCTCGACGCCATCGCGCAGGTCCTGTCCGACGCGGGCGCCCACGACAGCCGGATGTTCCGGCAGTTCGGCGACCAGGCGGCCGCCGAGACGTACGGGAAGAGCAACGTCGTGACCGCTGCGGACCTGGCGACGCTGATGGGCACACTCGTCGCCGGGAAGCTCGCCGGACCGTGGGCGACCACGTACATGACCGACCTCCTGGCCCGCCAGACCGATCCGCTCGTCGCGGCCCACGCGCCGTCGGACCTGCCATGGGGAAGCAAGGGCGGGTCCGTCGACGCGATCCGGCACGACGTGGCGTACCTGGGCGCGCCAGGCCCCGACGCGATCGTGATGGCGGTGTGCACACGCGGCTATCCCGAGGAGGACGCGGACGAGGCGATCAAGGCGCTCGGCAACCTTGCGATCACGCTCGCCGGCCGCGCGCGGCGCTGACACGTCTGCTGACGCGCGGGCTCAGCGCCACAGGCGGAGCTTGTCAGGGTTGCGCACCGCCCACGCGTGCACGACCCGGCCGTCACGGACGTCGACGGCCATGACCGTCACCAGCATGTCGCCATCCCAGACGAGCACCCCGGGCCGACCGTTGACCTCGTCCTCGGTGAAGACCAGGCTCGGCGCCTTGACGAGGACGTCGGCAAAGAAGCGAGCGACCGCCGCCGCACCGTCGATCGGCTCGAGCGCCGCGGCGACCTTGCCCCCGCCGTCGGCGATCACGGTCGCCTCGGGATCGAGGACGCCGAGGAGTCCGTCCAGGTCGCCCGTCTCCCAGGCGCGCCGGAACGCCGCCACCACCTCGGCCTCGGCGGAGGCGGCCCCGGCGGCCGCTAGCGACGCCTCCGCGCCCTCGGCGTCGCGGACCCGCCGGCGCGCGGACGACGCCAGCTGTCGGCAGGCGGCCGGGCTGCGACCGAGGGCGGCGGCGATCTCGTCGAACGGGAACGCGAAGACATCCTTGAGGACGAACGCCACACGCTCGGCCGGAGTCATGGTCTCGAGGACGATGAGGAACGCCATGCCGACCGTCTCGTCCGACGTGACACGCTCGGCGGGGTCGGTCGAGCCGGACGCCTGGCTCGACCAGCGCGCCGGGCTCGGCACCGGCTCCGGGAGCCACTCGCCGACGTACTTCTCGCGGCGCGCGCGGGCCGACCCGAGCACATCGAGGCAGACGCGGCTCGCGACACGGACGAGCCAGCCGGTCGGGCGTGCGATCGCGCCGCGCTCAGCAGGGCTGAGGGCGTACCAGCGGGCGTACGTCTCCTGCACGGCGTCCTCGGCCTCCGCGAAGGAGCCGAGCATCCGGTAGGTCACGTCGAGAAGCACGCCACGGGCCCCGGCGGGCTCGAGATCCGCGAGCGTCTCGTGCTGGGCGAGAGTCATGCCTTCGATCCTGCCTCGAAGCACTGACACGCGTCATTTCTCGGACGACCTCACATTCCAGCGCGCTGCGTCGTCATCACAGAGAGACCATCGAGAACGATGAAGGAGTCACCGATGACCGACTACGCCGCACTCCAGGATCAGCTGGACGGGCCGCTCCGCGCCCGGGGCGAGGACGACTACACCGCAGGCGCGACGGCATTCAACCTCACGATCCAGCACAGCCCCGACGTCGTCGTCCGTGCCACGAACGAGAACGACGTCGTCGAGACCGTCCGGTTCGCCCGGGCGGCCGGCGTCCCCGTACACCTGCACACGACGGGCCACGGCGCCCACGCCTCGTACGACACGGGGATCCTGCTCGACCTCGGCGCACTGAGCTCCGTGACCGTCGACCCGCAGGCCCGTACGGCCACGATCGGCGGTGGCACCCGGTGGGCGCCGGTCGTGACCGCCGCTGCCGAGCACGGCCTCGCTCCGGTCACCGGCTCCTCGACCAACGTCGGAGTCGTCGGGTTCCTCCTCGGCGGCGGGCTCAGCCCGCTCGCGCGCAGCCACGGCTTCGCCTCCGACCGCCTCGTGTCCGCACGCGTCGTCACCGGCGCGGGCGAGGTCGTCGACGCCTCCGACGCGGGTGACGCCGAGCTCCTGTGGGCGCTGCGCGGCGGCAAGACCGGCCTCGGTGTGGTCACCGAGATCACTGTCTCGCTGGTCCCGATGCCGGGTTTGTACGCTGGGACCCTGTTCTTCGACCTGGCCGAGAGCACGGATCCGTACACGCGCTGGTTGGAGTGGACGAAGACGGCGCCGGCCGACGTCACGACGAGCGGCATGATCATCCGCTTCCCCGACCTGGACTTCATCCCGGACCCGATGCGCGGTCGACACCTGCTCGCGCTGCACGTCGCGTACCCGGGAACGGCCGACGAGGGCGAGCAGCTCACCAAGCCGCTGCGCGAGCTGGGCACCGTCTACCTCGACGACCTCGGGCCGCTGGCGCTCGCCGACGTCGCGCGGATCACCAACGACCCGACGGAGCCCGGCCCCGGATTCGTACGCGGGACGACCTTGACCCACGTCGACGCCGACCTCGCCGAGGCGGTGCTCGCCCTCGTCGGACCCGGCGCGGAGCTGCCGATCATGGGACTCGAGGTGCGGCACCTCGGCGGCGCGATGCGCGACGAGAAGGACGACACGACGGCGGCCGGCTACCGCGACTTCGACTACACGCTGTCGATGCTCGGTGCTCCCGACCCGACGCTGTTCCCCGAGGTCCTGCCGGGCGTGTTCGCGCAGCTCGAGGACGCGCTCGCCCCGTGGCGTTCAGAGCACCTGACACCCAACTGGATGTCGGACCCGCGCGACCCCGGCCAGGCGGCGCGCACCTGGCCGCAGGCGACGCGGGAGAGGCTCACCGCGGTGCGTCAGGCGCATGACCCGGACGGTGTCTTCGCCCCCCGCTGACGTCTGCGCGTCGTACGGTGACGCATGGCGACCGACCCCTCCGTCCCACGTCTCGCGACCACCGACGATGCCACACAGATCGCGGGCCTCCTTGACGACTTCAACACCGAGTACGGCTGGCCGTCCCCGGGCGTCGACGTGCTCGCACCGCGCCTGCGTACGCTGCTCGGCGACCCGGCGGTGATCGCGATCGCCGCCGGCTCGCCGCTCGACGCAGTCGCGCTGGTGACGTTGCGGCCGAACGTCTGGGTCGACGGCAGCGTGGCGGTGCTCGACGAGCTGTACGTGGTGCCCCAGCTGCGAGGGCGCGGGATCGGCTCGGCCGTGGTCGACCTGCTCCTCGCGTACGCGCGCGACCACGGCATCGACCTGATCGAGATCAACGTCGACGAGGCCGACCTCGACGCCCAGCGGTTCTACGAGCGCCACGGATTCTCCGGAATCGTCGAGGAGACCGGCGAGCGGGCGTACTACTTCGCGCACGAGATCGCCCGCTGAACGACGCGGCGCCGTGCTCCCGGCGGGATTCGAACCCGCACTGAGACGGGTTTAAGCCGTCTGCCTCTGCCGGTTGGGCTACAGGAGCGTGGCGCCATTGTCCCGTACCGGGTGTGCGGGCGTGCAGTGACCCGGGGGCGCTAGAAACCGACCCGGGAGCGGGCAGAACCGACCCGGGGGCTCAGGGGGCGGAGGTGCCGGCGATCTCGTACGCGCGGATCGTCCGCCTCTCAAGGTTGTCCCGGACGAGGACCAGCGAGAGCCGCCACATCCGCGCGTGCTGCGCTCCGACGGCCTCGACCACGGCGTCCCAGTGCGCGACGAGACGCCCGCCGATGCGTGCGAGACGCTCACGCTCCTCGGCGACCACCTCGCGTACGGCGTCGACGACGAGACCGTCGCCCTCCCACCGAGCGATCGTGGCGCTCAGTGGCTCGGGGTCGGTGTAGACGACCTCCGTACGGGCGTCGCCGCCGCGCTGCGTGTCGCCGAGGACCGCGTCGGCCAACTCCGGGGGCAGCTCGTCGCGCAGCTGCGCAGGGACGTCCAGATAGCCCGTGACCGCGTCGACCGGCTCGTTCGGCCCACGCGGCGCAGGCCCGACCGCCCCGAGCTGCACGGTCAGCCGCAGCACCTCGCGCCGGTCGGCGGCCTCGAGCGCACGCTTGGCCGACGCGTGCTCCACGTAGTCGCGCATCAGCCGTACCGCCGCCTCGAGGTCGCCCTCGACGGTGAGCTCGCCGGCGATGTAGGCGCGCGCGATGCCGGTCTGCCCCGGAGACCACACCAGGCGTCTGACCGTACGGCGGGACTCGATGTGGGCCTCGATCGCCCGGTCTCCGACCTCCGGCTCGACCCGGGACCCGTCCCAGGCGGTGAGCGTGACGGGCGGCGCCTCTCCGTAGACCTGGACGAGCAGGTCGACCAAGCGGCCCGCCACTCCCGCGTGGGTCTGGGTGGTGGTCTCCTCAGGCATCGCTGACCTCCTTTGCGCGTGCCATGACGGTGTCGAGCATGGGCTCGGTGAGCCGTCCTGTGAACGTGTTCTGCTGGCTGGGGTGGAAACAGCCCAGGAGGTGGACCGTACCGCCCGAAGGTTTCGGGAGTGTGGCGTCGACACCATGCCCGAACTTCGGCCGTGGCCTCGGCACCTTCGCCCCGAGCGCAGCGAAGGTCCGCAGCGTCGCATCCCATCCGTACGACCCGAGCGCGACGATCGCGCGGACCGACGGGAGGACGAGACGCAGCTCCTCCTCCAGCCAGGGTGCACACGTGTCGCGCTCCTCCGTGGTGGGTTTGTTCGCGGGCGGTGCGCAGCGGACGGCAGCGACCATGCGGCCACCGATCAGCCGCTGGCCGTCGCCGGCGTGGACGCTGGTCGCCTGCGCGGCGAGCCCGACCCGGTGGAGGGACGCGAAGAGCCAGTCGCCCGAGCGGTCGCCGGTGAAGATCCGCCCCGTACGGTTGCCGCCGTGCGCGGCCGGCGCGAGGCCGACGATCAGCACCCGTGGGTCAGGGTCGCCCCAGCCGGGGATCGGGCGGCCCCAGTATGGCTCGTCGGCGAACGCGCGCCGCTTCGTGACGGCGACCTCCTCGCGCCACTCGACCAGCCGCGGGCACGCCCGGCAGACAGAGACGCGGGCGTCGAGCTCGTGCAGCGGAGCCGCGGACGCCGCCAGCTCGCGTACCTGCTCGGCGTCGTGCGCGACCGGCGTCGTGGGCGTCGCCCGATCGTCGGGCCACCCCGTCCCCGGGGTGACCGGTGAGGTGAAGTCGGTGGACGTCAGAGCGACACCGCCCGGTCGCGCGTGAGCGCCGCGTCGGCGGCGTCGAGGATCTCGTCCCAGTGCTCGTCGGCCCACGAGCACACCGCGTCGAGCGGTGTCAGGAGGCTGCGTCCGAGGTCGGTGAGCGCGTAGTCGACACGGCGCTCACGGCCGGCCACCTCCGTACGGAGGACGTAGCCTTCGCGCTCCAGCGTCCGCAGCGACGACGTCAGCACCTTGGCGGTGATGCCCCGCAGCGGGACCCTCAGCTCACCGAAACGGCGCGGCCCCTCGGCGAGGCAGCGCACGATCAGCGCACCCCACTTGTCGCCCACCCGGACCGGCGACAGCGAGGACGGGCACGCGGGATCGAACATGTCGGGATCGAGAGGCGCGAGCACCTGACCACCCTAGTCACGAGGCACGACGGTTTCCGAACGGAAACCAGCCCTCTCGCTAGCGTCCGGGCTCCGGCAGGGCGCCGGTGACACCACGCAGGAGGTATGGGGATGGGCAAGATCATGGTCGTCGGGGCCGGAGGGCGGGCAGGTCGCGCTGCGACCGCAGAGGCCGTACGGCGCGGGCACGAGGTGACGGCGGTGGTCCGAGATCCCGGACGGTACGGGGACCTCGCCGGGCCGGGCGTCACGCTCGTCGCGGGCGACGTCACAGACGCGGACACGCTCGGCACGCTTGCGGCGGGGCACGACGCGGTGGTCGCGGCGGTGTACGACACGTCCTCGACGGACCCGCGGGGGTTCTTCGTCGCCACCGCGCACGCCTTGACCACCGGGCTCGCGCACGCCGGGGTGACGCGGCTGGTGTGGGTGGGGCTCGCGTCGCTGCTGCCGACGGCGGACGGCACGCCGCTGATGGACACCGGCGGCTATCCGAACGAGCACCGCGACTTCTTCCTTGCGCACGCCGCCGCGACCGACGCGTTCGCGGAGGCCGGCGACGGGCTGGACTGGGTGTCGCTGTCGCCCTCCGGGGACTTCGACCACGGCGGGACGTCGACCGGCGGGTACGCGGTGGCGCCGGCCGACGCGGACAGCCGCATCACGTACGAGGACTTCGCGCGCGCTCTGCTCGACGAGGTCGACGCGCCGAGCGTGTCGCGGACGCACGTGGGCGTGGAGCGCCACACCTCGTAGGGCGCAGGCGGAGCGGGCCGCTCAGAGTGCGAGCGCCGACGGAATGTCGGTGTGGAGGAAGTCGTCGCCGACGGACAGCAGCGGCTCGCGCTCCGCCGAAGCGAGTGCATAGGCGAAGCAGTCACCGAGGTTGAGCTGTGCGGGGTGGCCGCTCCCGCACCCGAAGTCGCGGTATGCGTCGCGCGCGATCGCCGCATGCGCGGCGGTGAACGCGACGGGGACGACCCCGAAGGCCTCGAGCAGCCGGTCGACACGACGGCGCTGCTGCGGGGCCGACCGGCTGTCGACCACCGCGTACAGCTCGACGAGCGTCGCGGTCGAGATCCTCGGCTCGGGGTCCGCAAGGAGTGCTGCGGTCAGGGCCTCGGCCTCCGGCTCGCCCAGCAGGATCGCGACGAGCGCCGACGTATCGACGATCACCGCGGGAGCCCGTGCTCGTCGTACACAGCGTCGTCAGCGAGGCTCATCGTGCGTCGGTCCTCGTCGGTGAGGTCGCGTCGGAACTCGACGAGCAGTCGCTCGACGCGCTGGTGGTCGGCCGCCTGCACCACCGACGCGCCTTCGGCCTCCAGCTCGGCCAGCCGCCGTCGTACCGCATCTTCGACGGCGCTGGTCTGGCTCGTGCCCGTGACCTCGGCGAGCCGGCGGACGAGGGCGTGGGTGCCCGTCAGGCAACCGTCACCGTGGCGAAACGCCGCCGCGGACACCCCGCGGAACGAGCGTTTGCGCTACGTACGGGGAGGACTACCTGCTGCGCGGGGTGGCGCACAAGCACGTCGGCGAGAAGACGCTGGTCGCCGAGCTCGACCCGTACGCGGCGGGGTGGCGCAACGCGTTCGACCACGACCGGGCGACGGGTCCGGCGCGCGGAGGCCGCACGCGCGTGGGCGCTGCAGTTCGACCGTGCGCACGTGCTCGATGGCATCCTCCAGAAGGTCTGGGGCGCCCGGTCCGTCACTGCGATCGGCGCCTGAGCCGCGCTCAGACCAGCGACCAGGCGATGCCGTCGAGGATGTCGTGCTCGGAGACGACGAGCGCGTCGGGTGTCGTACGAGCGAGGAGGCGCGACAGGATCACCGCTCCCCCACCGATCACGTCCGCGCGCCCGGGATGCATGAACGACCACGACCGGCGCTCCTCGACCGACGCGGCGAGGAGCGCGTCGCACGAGGCGAGGACGTCCGCGACGGGCAGCTGCGCGTGGTGGATGCGGGTGGAGTCGTACTCCTCGAGGCCGAGCACGTGCGCGGCCACCGTCGTGATCGTGCCCGCGACACCCACGACCGTACGGGCCTGCGCGACGTCCACCGTGCTCGCGTCAAGGACCGCGTCGACGTCCGCTGCGCACTCCACGATCTCCGCCGCGGTCGGCGGGTCGCTGCGCAGGTGGCGCTCGGTCATCCGTACGGAGCCGATGTCGAGCGACTGCTCGGCCCCCGCGACACCGTCCTCGCCCAGGATCAGCTCCGTCGAGCCTCCACCCAGGTCGACGACGAGGACGGGCTGCGCGACACCGGGCAGGTCGCGCGCCGCCCCCGCGAACGACAGCGCGGCCTCCTCCGAGCCGGTGACGACGTCGGGGCCGACTCCGAGGCGCTCGCGCACGCCGTCCGCAAACACGTCGGCGTTGTCGGCGTCGCGCGTCGCGGACGTCGCGACGAACCGGACCCGCTCCGCACCGAGCTCGGCGATCACCCGTGCGTAGTCCTCACACGCAGCGAACGTCCGCTCCAACGCGCGGACGTCGAGCCTGCCCGTACGGTCGACGCCGTAGCCGAGCCGCACGATCTCCATCTGCCGAACCTGGTCGTCCGCCGTGCCGGTGTCCGCGTCGAGGTCTGTGACGAGCAGCCGGATCGAGTTCGTGCCGCAGTCGATCGCGGCGACTCGCGTCACGGCGTGTCGCTCTGGAGCTGCGCAGGCGGGGCGCCAGGACCGTCGCAGGTCGTCCCTGTCCACCAGTCGCCGAGCACGCGGATCGTCTCGTCGCCGAGCGGGTTGACGCCCGGCCCCTTCGCCAGCGCGTGGCCCGCGAGCACGTGCAGGCACTTCACGCGGGTCGGCATGCCGCCGGCCGACACCCCGTCGATCTCGGGCACATCGGCGATCTGCCGCCGCTCGGCGAGGTACGACTCGTGCGCGCGCTGATATGCGGCCGCGAGCTCGGGATCCTCGGCGAGCCGTTCACTCATCTCGCGCATCAGCCCGGACGCCTCGAGCGTGCCGAGCATGCCGTTGATCCGCGCGCACGTGACGTAGTACAGCGTCGGGAACGGCGTACCGTCCGGCAGGCGGGGCTCGGTCTTGACGACGTTGGGGTGCCCGGACGGGCAGCGGCTCGCGATCTCGACCACGCCCCGCGGTGTACGGCCGAGCTGCTCGCGGATCGCGTCGAGGTCGGCCTGGGTCGGGGGAATCGGGTCGGTCACTGTCCTTCGTCCTGCTTCTTCGGCGTCACGACGACGTCGGGCGACGTCGCGGGGGTCGTGGGGTCGGGCACTCCGCCGGCGCGCTCCACCGACGTCCACAGCGTGGAGTACCACTCGGTTTGCGCAGCGCTGGTCGGGGACGCGTCGGGCAGCTCGGGGCCCTTGCCGACGGGCTTGCCGTCAGGGCCGAGCACGGTGAACCCGACCTCGCCCGGCATCAGCCAGCCGAAGCGCGAGCGCGCCTGCTGCTCGACGTACTCGGGATCGTCGAAGCGAGCCTTCTGCTTCTCGAGGTCGTCGAGCGCCTGCGTGGACTCGGCGATCTGCGCCCGCGCCGTCGCGAGGGCGTCGCGCTGCTGGAGGAAGGCCTTCAGGCTCGACGCGTACGAGATGGCGAGCACCAGCAGCACCAGCAGCAGCACCGCCATGCGGCGGGTCAGGCGCGGGCGTCCGTACGTGGTGACGGCCTCGGCGGCCGGTGTCGCGCCACGACCACGACGAGGCGCACCCGGCCGGCCGGCGGGGCTCCTCCTCGGGTCGCGGCGCGACGGGGACGGCACGCGTCAGGCCTTCAGCCGGGGGAACGCCGCGCGTCCGGCGTAGGTGCCGGCGTCGTCGAGCAGCTCCTCGATGCGGAGCAGTTGGTTGTACTTCGCGACCCGCTCGGACCGCGCCGGGGCACCGGTCTTGATCTGGCCGCAGTTGGTCGCGACGGCGAGGTCGGCGATCGTGGTGTCCTCGGTCTCGCCTGAGCGGTGGCTCATCATGCAGCGGTAGCCGTTGCGGTGCGCGAGGTCGACGGCCTCGAGCGTCTCGGTGAGCGTGCCGATCTGGTTGACCTTGACGAGCAGCGCGTTGCCCGCGTGCTCGTCGATGCCGCGCTGGAGGCGCTCGGAGTTGGTGACGAACAGGTCGTCGCCGACGAGCTGGACCTTGTCGCCGAGCTCGCTCGTGATGGCCTTCCAGCCGTCCCAGTCGTCCTCGTCGAGCGGGTCCTCGATCGAGACGATCGGGTACGAGGCGACGAGGTCGGCGTAGTAGGCGGTCATCTCGGCGGCCGACTTCGGCGCACCCTCGAAGCGGTACGCGCCATCACCGTAGAACTCCGACGCGGCGACGTCGAGCGCGAGCGCGATGTCGGTGCCGAGCTTGAGGCCGGTGGTCTCGACGGCCTTCGCGATGAGGTCGAGAGCAGCGCGGTTGGAGCTGAGGTTGGGAGCGAAGCCGCCCTCGTCGCCAAGGCCGGTCGCGAGTCCGTCGGACTTCAGGACCGACTTGAGCGCGTGATAGACCTCGACGCCCTGGCGGAGCGCGTCGGCGAAACTCGAGGCGCCGATCGGCGCGATCATGAACTCCTGGATGTCCACGTCGGTGTCGGCGTGGGCGCCGCCGTTGAGGATGTTCATCATCGGGACCGGGAGCACGTGGGCGTTGGCTCCGCCGACGTACTGGAACAGCGGGAGACCCGCCGACTGCGCGGCCGCACGAGCGACTGCGAGCGAGACGCCGAGGATCGCGTTGGCACCGAACTGCGCCTTGTTGGGGGTGCCGTCCAGGCGCAGCAGCGTCGCGTCGATGTAGCGCTGCTCGTCGGCGTCGAGGCCCAGGATCTCCGGGTGGATCACCTCGTTGACGGCATCGACGGCCTTCTGGACGCCTTTGCCGCCGTACCGCTCGCCGCCGTCACGCAGCTCGACGGCCTCGAACTTGCCGGTCGACGCGCCGGACGGGACGTCGGCCCGACCGATCGTGCCGTCGTCGAGGGCCACCTCGACCTCGACCGTGGGGTTGCCGCGCGAGTCGAGGATCTCTCGGGCTCCGACAGCTTCGATGCTTGCCACTACGGACTCCTAGTGCAGGACGGTGGGGTTCGTACACATCCTAAGAGGCACACCCGTCGGGGTCGTCCTCGTCCGTGCCGTGGCGCGCCGACGGCCGGGCAACCCGAGCCCCCGATCTTCCGCTGGTCGAGGAGTCCGAGCCCCCAAGGGCGCGGACGTACGAGACCACTCGGCGCCACTTCGACACACTCAGCGACCGACTCGACACGTCGCCGAGCACCCGCCCGTGGCCTCGAAACGGTCTCCGCCAGCGCTCGCCCTACTCGACCGACGGCACCAGGGCGTTGACCGTACGGCGCAGCGCAGCCTCCGGGTCCTGACCCGCCGCCCGCGCCTCGATCACCAGGGCGAGCAGGCGCTCTCCGAGCGAGTCACCCGCTGGCGCCGCCACCTCGCCTGCGCGCTGCAGCCGCCCCACGACCTTGTCAGCGTACGCCAGCGCGGGCAGCGTCGGGGGCACACCGTCGAGCACCGAGGTCCGCTGCTTCTCGGTCGCCTTGAGCCGCTGCCACGCGGCATCGACCTCGTCGGCCGTGGCCGCGTCGCCGTCGCCGAAGACGTGGGGGTTGCGGCGGACGAGCTTCTCGACGATCCCGGCGGCGACGTCGTCGATGTCCCAGCCGTCGTCGCTCACGCCGTCGACCGGTCGTGCGGCGACCGCCGCGTGGAACACGACCTGCATGAGGAGGTCGCCGAGCTCCTCGCGCAGCTCGTCGGTGTCGCCGCGGTCGAGCGCGTCGAGCACCTCGTACGACTCCTCGAGCAGGTACTGCTGGAGCGAGGCGTGCGTCTGCTCGCGCGTCCAGGGGCACTCGACGCGCAGCTGGTCCATCACCGCCACGAGGTCGAGCAGCCGCGCGCCCGGGAGGTCGTACGACCCGAAGACGATCTCGACCTCACCGACGGGTTCGGTGCCGCTCTCGGAGCGGGCCAGAAGCGTGTCGGCCAGGGCGTGGGCCCACTCCACATCGCCGGTCGGGGCGATCCAGACGGTGTCGGCGGACACGTCGTCCAGTCGGCCGAGCGGCTCGACGCGCACGTCGACGCCTGCTGCGCGCACGGCCTCGACAGTCGGATCGTCCTCAGGGGCGAGGACGAGCGAGGCTTCACGGAGCGCGTCCCACCCCGCTGCCGTCAGCAGGCCGGGAGCGACACGCGGGCTGGTGACGAGGATCCTCACTCGCTCGACTCTACGCCGCGGCACTGCTGGTTGGCCGGGAGCGTCGTGGGGTCGATCTGGTCGAGCTGCTCGCGCGAGACCGACAGCTGCAGCGCCGGGTCGGGCTGCCCGTCGTTGGAGATCCCGAAGCGCGGATCGACCGCGGCGTCGACGCGTACGAGCTCCTCGGAGACGACCTCGGTGCCGGCCCCCATCAGCTGCTCGGCGTTCTCCTGGGTCGGAGCGGTCCCGGTGTCGTCTGCACCGATCGCGGTCCGCAGCGCCTGGCTCTCGAAGTCGCGCTCGAGGATCTCGACGATGTCGTCGAACTGGTCGCCACCGAACATCGTCTCCAACTGCTCGAGGTCGGCCGGCTGCAGCGCGTACTGCGACGGCGGCACCTCGATGCCGCGGTCGTCGGCGACCTTGCGCGCGCCGGCGAGCTGGAGCTGCTGGGTCGCGATCACCTGACGGACCTGGCCCTGCGCGGGAGCCTGACCGCCCTGCGAGGTCGCGACCGTCGCCAGATAGGTGCATCCGGCGTCGGCGAGCGTGTCGAAGCGGTCCATCGACAGGGTCGACGAACCCACCACCACCGCGTCGCCTGGGAAGGTCGACCCGCAGCCGGCGAGCATCAGCGAGGCCGCAGCGGCGGCGAGGAGCGGGCGCAGAGCGGGACGGTGGGGCATGCGGGAACGGTCCTCTCGTACGGGTGACGTGACGCGGGACTCAGCCTAACCACACGTCCTTGCACCGACCACGCCGGACCAGCAACCCTAGAGCGTGCCCATCTCCTTCTGGACCGCGGTCGCGAGGTCGACGTCGACGTTGCCGAGATAGACCCATACCCGCTGCAGCACCTCGTCCGTCACGCCGTCCGCGAGGTGCCCCGCGATGTTGTGGGCGAGGCGGGCGCGCGCGGCGTCGTCGAGCACCTCGCGGTAGAGCGTGCCCGGCTGCCCGAAGTCGTCGTCCTCGGGGTGCAGGTCGTACGGAGCACGGATCTGCTCGCCGGACGCGGCCCAGCCCTTGCCGTCGGTGAGGCGCTGCGTGTCCGCCGCGGGGCCCCCGTACGAGTTGGGCGCGTAGACCGGGAGCGACGGGTCGTTCCACGCGTATCGCATCGCCCCCTCCTTGGAGTAGGTGTGCACCGGCGACTTCGGTGCGTTCACCGGCAGCTGCGTGTAGTTGGTGCCGATCCGGTAGCGGTGCGTGTCGGCGTACGAGAACACGCGGCCGAGCAGCATCTTGTCCGGGCTGATGAACACGCCGGGGACGAGGTTGCTGGGCTCGAAGGCTGCCTGCTCGATCTGTGCGAAGAAGTTCTGCGGGTTCTCGTTGAGCGTCATCGTCCCGACCGGGATCCGCGGGTAGTCCTTCTGCGAGATCGTCTTGGTGAGGTCGAAGATGTTGAACCGGTACGACTCCGCCTCCTCGAACGGCACGATCTGCACCTCGAGCGACCAGCTCGGGAAGTTGCCGTCGGCGATCGCGTCGAAGAGGTCCTTGCGGTGCAGGTCAGGGTCGCTCCCGGCGAGCCGGTCGGCGTCCTCCTGCGTCAGGAAGTCGATGCCCTGCTTGGTCTTGAAGTGGTAGCGCACCCAGAAGCGGTCGCCGGCTTCGTTGATCCACTGGTACGTGTGGGAGCTGAAGCCGTCCATGTTCCGGTACGACCTCGGGATGCCCCGGTCGCCCATCAGCCAGATCACCTGGTGCGCCGACTCCGGGGACAGGCTCCAGAAGTCCCACTGCATGTTGTGGTCGCGCAGGCCGGAGTCGGGCATTCGCTTCTGCGAGCGGATGAAGTCCTGGAACTTCATCGGGTCGCGGACGAAGAAGACCGGCGTGTTGTTGCCGACCATGTCGTAGTTGCCCTCGTCGGTGTAGAACTTCAGCGCGAAGCCACGGGGGTCGCGCCACGTGTCGGGGCTCCCCTGCTCCCCCGCGACGGTCGAGAAGCGCGCCACCATCGGGGTCTTCTTGCCCGGCTGGAAGAGCGAGGCCTTCGTGTAGGCACTCACGTCACCGGTGATCTCGAGCTCACCGAACGCGCCCGAACCCTTCGCGTGCACGACCCGCTCGGGCACCCGTTCGCGGTTGAACTGCGCCATCTTCTCGATCAGGTAGTGGTCGTGCAGCACGATCGATCCGAGGTCTCCCTGCGTCAGCGAGAGCTCGTCGCTCTCGACCGGGATCCCCGCGTTCGTGGTGGTCGGATCAGTCATCGTTCACTCCCCTGTCGCTGGTGGCACCGACGATCGCCGGCTCACGGGAGCCGCACGGGGCGCACGTCCCCCAGAACACGACCTCGGCGGCCGCGATGTCGTACCCGTGCGTGTCGCTCGGTACGAGGCACGGCGCGGACCCGACCGCGCAGTCGACGTCGTCGATACGCCCGCAGACCTCGCACACGAGGTGGTGGTGGTTGTCGGCTGTCCGGGTCTCGAACAGCGCCGGGGATCCCGCCGGCTGGATCCGCCGTACGAGGCCGCGCTCCGTGCACGCGGCCAGCACGTCGTACACCGCCTGGACGGACACCGAGCCGAGCGCGTCGCGGGTCATCGCGATGAGGGTCTCGGCGCTCGCGTGCGGGCGCTCGCGCAGGGCGCTCAGGACGGCGATCCGCTGGCGCGTCACCCTCATCCCAGCGCCGCGCAGCTCCGACTCGGCATCCCAGATCTTGGTCCCCGGCACCTCTCCACCGTGCGTCGGGATCTGGTGCGCTGCAAGCCGGGCGGCTGCCGCGGCGGACAGAGCCGCGTCCTACGCTCGGCGCATGGAGATCTGGGTGAACCCCGCCTGCAGCAAGTGCCGCACCGCCGTGGCCGCCCTCGACGAGGCCGGTGCGGACTACACCGTACGGCGCTATCTCGAGGAGCCGCCGACGGTCGACGAGCTCGCCGCCGTGGTGCAGCGGCTCGGGCTCGAGCCGTGGGACGTCGCCCGCCCGAAGGAGGCCCGCGACGCCGGGCTGACCGCGATCCCGAAGGACGCCGAGCACCGTGCGGAGTGGCTGGCGGGCCTCGTCGCGCACCCGTCGGCGATCCAGCGCCCGATCATTACCACCGACGACGGCACGACGGTGATCGCGCGCGATCCCGAGACGCTGGCGCGGGTCGTCGGGAACTGACCCGGGACCCGGCAGGAATCGACCCGAGAGCCGGCAGAGACCGACCCGGGGTCAGGGGGCGGAGGGAGCGATGACGGTGTCGATCAGCGTGCGGCACCAGTCCATCAGCTCGGCGTCACGCAGCGGCTGACCCGCGACCTTCGCGGTCTTGGGCCGCGGCACGAGCAGGAGCTGCGCCGTGGCCTTGACCACCGAGCCCGGATAGACACGCTTGAGCCGCATCTGGCGCGACTCCGGCAGGTCGACTCCGGAGATCCGGATGTTGTTGCCCGCCACCGTGAGCTCGGAGATGCCGACGTCGCGGGCCCGCACCCGCAGCCGGGCGACACCGAGCAGCGCGTCGACCGCAGCGGGCGGCTCGCCGTACCGGTCGACGAGCTCGTCGCGCACCTCGGCGACCTCCTCGTCGGTACGGACGTCGGCGAGGCGCTTGTACATCTCGAGGCGCAGCCGCTCACTCGGCACGTAGTCGTGCGGCAGGTGCGCGTCGACGGGGAGCTCGAGCTTGACCTCGTGCACGTCCTCACCCTGATCGCCGCGGTACTCCGCGACGGCCTCGCCGACCAGCCGGACGTACAGGTCGAACCCGACGTCGGCGATGTGGCCCGACTGCTCCCCGCCGAGCAGGTTGCCGGCACCGCGGATCTCGAGGTCCTTCATCGCAATCGCCATGCCGCCGCCGAGCTCGGAGTGCTGCGCGATCGTCGAGAGCCGCTCGTGCGCGGTCTCGGTGAGGGGCTTCTCCGGCGGGTAGAGGAAGTAGGCGTAGGCCCGCTCGCGCGAACGCCCGACGCGTCCACGGAGCTGGTGCAGCTGCGAGAGACCGAGCATGTCGGCCCGCTCCACGATCATCGTGTTGGCGTTGGAGACGTCCAGGCCCGACTCCACGATCGTCGAGCAGACCAGCACGTCGTACTTCTTCTCCCAGAAGTCGAGCATGATCTGCTCGAGCTGGTGCTCGCCCATCTGCCCGTGCGCCATCGCGATGCGGGCCTCGGGCACGAGGTCGTGGAGCCGTTTGACGGCCTTGTCCATCGAGTTGACCCGGTTGTGGATGTAGAACGCCTGCCCGTCGCGCAGCAGCTCGCGCCGGATCGCCGCCACGACCTGCCGGTCCTCGTACGGGCCGACGAAGCTGAGCACCGGGTGCCGCTCCTCCGGCGGGGTCTGGATCGTCGACATCTCGCGGATGCCTGTCACGGCCATCTCGAGCGTGCGCGGGATCGGAGTCGCCGACATCGACAAGACGTCCACCGCGGCGCGCAGCGTCTTGAGCGCCTCCTTGTGCTCGACGCCGAAGCGCTGCTCCTCGTCGACGACGACGAGCCCGAGCTTGGGGATCTTGACGCCCTTCTGGAGCAGGCGGTGCGTGCCGATGACGAGGTCGACCGAGCCGTTGGCCAGCCCGTCGAGGACCTCCTTGGACTCCTTCTCGGTCTGGAACCGCGACAGCGCCTTGAGAACGACCGGGAACTGGGCGTAGCGCTCGGAGAACGTCGCGAAGTGCTGCTGCACGAGCAGCGTCGTCGGCACCAGGACGATGACCTGCATGCCGTCCTGGATCGCCTTGAACGCCGCACGCACCGCGATCTCGGTCTTGCCGTAGCCGACGTCGCCGCAGACCAGCCGGTCCATCGGGACGGGCCGCTCCATGTCGCGCTTGACCTCGTCGATCGTCGCGAGCTGGTCGGGCGTCTCGTGGTACGGGAAGGCGTCCTCGAGCTCGCGCTGCCACGGGGTGTCCGCGCCGAACGTGTGGCCCTGCGTCGCCTGCCGCGCGGCGTACAGCTTGATGAGCTCGCCGGCGATCTGCTTGACCGCCTTGCGCGCACGCGACTTGCGCTTGTTCCAGTCGGCGCCGCCGAGCCGGTCGAGACTCGGCTGCTCGCCGCCGACGTAGCGGGTGACCTGGTCGAGCTGGTCGGTCGGCACGAAGAGCCGGTCCGCCGGCTGGCCGCGCTTGGAGGCGGCGTACTCGATGACGAGGTACTCGCGGACCGCGCCCTGCACCGTCCGCTGCATCATCTCGACGTACTTGCCGACGCCGTGCTGCTCGTGGACGACGTAGTCGCCGGGGGTCAGCTCGAGCGGGTCGATCTGCTTCTTGCGCCGCGAGGGCATCTTGCGGTCGTCGCGCGGCGCGGCGGCGGTCTGACCGACGAGGTCGTCCTGGGTGAGGACGACGAGGTCGACGCCTTCGGCGACGAAGCCGTGGTCGATCTCGCCGCAGACCACATGGACGAGGTGGGGGGTGAGGTCGTCGGCGGTGATCGAGGCGTGGAACCGGCCCGGGATGTCGTGCTCGCCGAGCACCTCCACGCTGCGCGCCGCCTGCCCTTCGCCCGGCGTCACGAGCGCGACGCGGGTGCCCGCGGACAGCCAGCCCTTGAGGTCGACCAGGGCGCGCTCGACCTCGCCGCGGTATGACGGGGTCGGCGCGAACGGCAGGTTGACGCTGTCGGCGTCCCCGATGGTTGAGCCTGTCGAAACCGAGCCACCGGTGGTTGAGCCTGTCGAAACCGAGCCTGTCGAAACCTCCTCGTCCCTCACGAACGGCGACGTGGACCACCAGGCCCGCCCGGACGCGAGGGTGTGCTGGCGGACGTCGCCGAGGCTCCAGTACGCCGCCGCGCCGAGGTCGATCGGCGCCTTGCCGCCGCCGGCAGCGGCCGCCCAGGACGCCGCGAGGAACTCCTCGCTCGTCGCCACGAGGTCGTGCGCCCTCGTACGGACACGCTCGGGGTCGCAGACGAGCACCGTCGCGTCGGACGGCAACAGGTCGACCAGCAGCTCCATGCCGTCGACGAGAGCGGGCGCGAGCGACTCCATGCCCTCGACCGCCACCCCCTCGGCCAGCTTGTCGAGCATCTCGGCGAGCTCGGGGTGCGCGTCGGCGAGCTCGCGGGCCCGCGCCCGGACCTCGTCGGTGAGCAGCAGCTCGCGGCACGGCGGCGCCCACACGTGGTCGACAGGATCGGTCGAGCGCTGGTCGGCGACCGAGAAGTGGCGGATCTCGTCGACCTCGTCGCCGAAGAACTCGACACGCAACGGGTGGTCCTCGGTCGGCGGGAACACGTCGATGATGCCGCCGCGGACGGCGAACTCGCCCCGCTTGGTCACCAGGTCGACACGCGAGTACGCCGCGTCTGCGAGGCCGCGGACCAGGTCCTCGAGGTCGGCCTCGTCGCCACGCCGCAGCGTGACCGGCACGAGGTCGGCCAGGCCCTTGACCTGGGGCTGGAGCACCGACCGGATCGGCGCGACGACGACCTTGAGCGGGCCCGCGTCCGGGGTGGAGCCGGGATGCGAGATGCGTCGCAGCACCGCGAGGCGTCGGCCGACGGTGTCCGAGCGGGGCGACAGCCGCTCGTGCGGCAGGGTCTCCCACGCAGGGAAGTCCGCGACGAGATCCGGGCCGATGAGCGACCCGATCTCCTCGCTCAGCTCCTCTGCCTCGCGGGCAGTCGCGGTCACGACGAGCACGACCGGGCTCGCCGGCGCCAGGGCAGCGGCGAGGAACGGACGCAGGGACGGAGGGGCCGACAGGTCGAGCGCCGTCACGCCCGCGCGACGGTCTGCGACCGTACGGGCGAGCGTGGGATCGGCGGCGACGACCTCGGCCAAGGCGTGCAAGGACATCGTCTCCAGCCTAGTCGCACGCCCCAGCCGTACCTCATCGCCCGCCAGACAGAGGTCTCGACATCGGCGTCGCACGGACGACACCGATGTCGAGACTCCTCTCCGTCAGCGGCGGTGACGGTGCTGCGACAGCCTGTACTTCACGAGCGTCGACTCCGGTGCTGGCGGCCTGCCGGCGAACAGGTCCTCGAGCTCGGGCGACGACGTCGCGTACAGCGAGCCGCCGGCGTACTCGACCGAGGTCGCCCACGGCAGCGGCGCGAACGGCTTCGGCGTACGGCTGCCGCGCTTGAGCACGGACAGCTGGTTGCCGAAGATCTCCGCCACGTAGATGTCGCCCTTCGGCGTCACCGCGAGGTTCGTCGCGCCGAGGAAGCCGCCCGCGACCTTCACGGTCCGGCCGGAGACCGGGTTGACCTTGTAGACCGCGCCGCGCGCACCGAGGCTCGGGTCCTCAGGACCGCCGGGCAGCAGCGACACATAGAGCCAGCCGTCGGGTCCCCACTCGACGTCGGTCGGCACCGGGTCGAAGTAGTACGACAGGCCGACCGCGCACGCCGGGATCCCGAACGCCCCCGCGAGCTCGGCGGTGATCTTCAGCGGCTGCCCGGGCATGAGCGCCAGCGTCGTGATCCGCCCGCTCGCGCTGATCCGCTGGATCGAGTTCGCGCCCGCGTCGGCGACGAAGGTGGTGCCGAACGGCCCCGGCAGCGTCGCGTACGGGTGCGGGTTGACGTCACCGGTGTACGTGGAGGGCGGCGGGCCCTCTCCCGTCTCCGGATCGGGTGCGGGCCACTGCGCCGCGCACTCGGCGCTGATGCCGCGCGCACCGTAGACGACGTCGCCGTCGGGGTTGTTCGCGATCTCGTACGCCCCGGTGTCCGCGACGACCTTGACGGTTCCGCGCCTGTCGATCGACTTGATGCCGGTGAACCCGCCCGGGTTCTCCGGATCGCCGGAGAAGCCCGTCTCCGCGAACAGGACCTTGCTGCGCGCGACCGACACGCCACCGACCTCGGGCGGCTGCTCAGAGCCCGCCGGCGGCGTCGCCTGGTAGATGTCGCTCCGGGCTCCTCGCTTGGGGATCTTGGTGAGGGTGCCGGAGAAGTTCTGGGTCACGTACGCCGTTCCGTCGCGGGCGACGGCCGAGCTCAGGGCGGTGAACAATCCGTCGGCCACCGTCGTGGCAGCCGGTGGCCTGGGCGGCTTGTGACCGCCGTGCGCCTGAGCAGGCGCGATCGCGAGGCCGAGCGTCAGCGCCGTTGCGGCACCGACGACGAGGACAGGTGCTCGTCTCATGGAATTCCCCCGTGGGTCTGCTGAGAGTCGCCGAGATCGACCGGTGGACACCGCAGACACTCGCACCCGAACCAGACGAGAATCCGGACATTTCACCAATACGCGTCAGCTGACGGACGCCGGGAGACCCGCCGCGTTGGCCTCGACCCACTCGGCGGCCCGGTCCTCCCGGACCGCGCCCCACAGCTCGCGCCCCTTGTCGCGGTCGAGCCGGACAACGCTCTGGGCGCCCTCGCGCCCGGTGCCCTTGACCGGAGCGGTGGTGAACGCGATGTCGTCGGCACGCAGGTTGCGCAGCGACAGCAGCAGCCCGCGCATGTCGCCCGTGGTCCACTCGGCGTCGACGGTCAGGTGCTCGGTCACCGCGTCGAGGACGCCGTACGCCTTGGTGGGGCTGCTCAGGGTGTCGGCCGACAGCGTCTGACCCATCAGGGCCCGCAGGAAGTTCTGCTGCCGCTTGATCCGGTCGAAGTCGCCCCCGGGAAGTCCGTACCGCTGGCGGACGTAGAGCAGCGCCTCCTCGCCGTCCATGCGGTGCGTCCCGGCCTCCCACGTCTTGTCTCGGGCGGAGTCATGGACGGTCTCCGGGACGACGACCTCGACGCCGCCGAGCTCGTCGGTCAGCTCGCGGAAGCCGTCCCAGTCGACGATCGCGATGTGGTCGATGCGCAGGTCGGTGAGCTGCTCCACGGTCTCGACCGCGAGCGAGGGCCCGGCGAAGGAGAACGCCGCGTTGATCTTGTTCTCGCCGTACCCGGGGATGGTCACCCAGGAGTCGCGCGGGATCGAGACGATCGACGCCCCCTCGCGGTCGGCGTCGACGTGGAGCACCATCAGCGAGTCGGTGCGCTGCTCACCCGGGAGCCAGGCCGGGGAGTCGGCGTCGTCGCCCGTCGTGGGCTCGTCCGAGCGCCGGTCGGTGCCCATGAGCAAGATGTTCACTCCGTCGCCCTGCGCGGGCGCGGGACGGTTCTCCAGCCCGGTGAACGCGTCGTCGACACGGTCGACCTGCCCCACGAGGCGCTCCTGGAGATACCACGCGACCCCGCCGAGGGCGAGCGCAAGCACCACGACGCACGCCAGCAGGCCGAGGAGGACGTTGCGCAGCGTGTGACGCCGACGCGGGGACTGCGGCGGTGCCGACGCCGCGTCGGGCGCCGGCTCGTTGGTCTCGTCGGTCGTGGGGCTCTCGTTCATCGCAGCGCCAGCGTACGCAGATAGCGGTGAGGTGCGCGCACGAACGGGCCGACGGGTGGTGTGGTCCCGGCCTCAGCCCAGGCGGCCGGCGACGAACGAGGCGACGGTCTCGGCCAGCTCGGGACGGCAGACGAGGAGGTCCGGAAGCCACGGGTTCTCGCGGTTGTACTCCAGCGGACGACCGTCCGCACGGCTGGTGTGCAGACCGGCGGCGCGGGCGACCACGACCGGCGCAGCCGAGTCCCACTCGTACTGACCGCCCGCGTGGACGTAGACATCGGTGAGGTCCCGGACCACCGACATCACCTTGACCCCGGCAGACCCCATCGGGACCAGCTCGGCGCCGATCTCCTCGGCCAGCTCGCCGACGAACGCCGGAGGGCGGCTGCGGCTGACCGCGATCCGGACCGGCCCCTCGCCCCGCGACGGCACGGTGAGCGGCGACGCGGTGCTGAAGGTCTCCCCCAGCGCGGGCTGCGCGACCGCGCCGACGGTCAGGTCACCGCGCTCCCACAGCGCGACGTGGACGGCCCAGTCGTCGCGAGGCGGCTCGGAGAACTCGCGCGTGCCGTCGAGCGGGTCGATGATCCACACACGCTCGGCGGCGATGCGGGCCGCGTCGTCGGCGGCCTCCTCACTGAGGACGGCGTCGCCCGGCCGGTGCTCGGCCAGCAGCCGCGCGAGGACCGCCTGGCTCGCCGCGTCACCGGCGTCCTTGAGCGCCTTGCCCTCCAGCCCGCCGCGGCGGACCTCCAGGAGCTCGGTGCCGGCCTGCTCGGCCAGCCAGACTGCCAGGGCGCCGTCGTCAGCGAACGTCATGCGCCCATTCTGTCGCCACCCTCAGCGCAGCCCGACCACGGGAGTCAACGAGGCCCGTCACAGTGGGCCGCCCGCTACGCTGGGCTGGCCGACATGAGGAGGACTACACCGCATGCCCTCGACCAGGACGCCTCGCGGCACCGTGCTGGTGGCGACACCGTCAGCCGACGTCTACGGCTCCGACCTCCAGCTGCGCGAGACCGTACGCGCCCTGCTCGCCGCAGGGTGGCGCGTCCGCGTGGCCGCAGGCAGCGACGGTCCGCTCCTCGCGATGCTGCGCGAGGACGGCGCCGAGGCCATCGCCCTTGGATTCCCGGCGCTGCGTCGCGCATACGCCTCCCCGGTCGGCCTGCTGCGGCTGGCGCGCGACCTCGCGGGCGCGGCCCCCCGCGCCACGCAGGCGCTGCGCACCGCCCGTCCGGACGTCGTGCTCGTGAACACGCTCACGCTGCCGTGGTGGACCGCGCTCGCGCGCGCCCACCGGGTCCCGGTCGTGTGCCACGTCCACGAGGCCGAGCAGTCCGACCCCCGGCCGCTGCGGGTCGCCCTGGCCCGCCCCCTCGCGCTCGCGACGACGGTCGTCGCGAACAGCGAGGCCACCGTCTCTGAGCTCGCCGACGTCAACCCCCGCCTTGGTGAGCAGGTGCGCCTCGTCCACAACGGCGTACGCGGACCCGACACGGCGCCCGCGCCACCGCCGTGGGGTGCCCGGCGCCTGCTCGTCGTCGGACGCCTGTCCGCCCGCAAGGCGCCCCACGTCGCGCTCGACGTCCTGGAGCGACTCATCGCGCAGGGGCGGGACGTCGAGCTCGAGCTGTGCGGGAGTGCACTCACGGACCAGACCGCGTACGAGGCAGAGCTCCGCGAGCGCGCCTCACGCCCGCTGCTGGCCGGACGGGTACACTTCTCCGGGCACGTCGCCCCGATCTGGCCGGCGCTCGGTCGTGCCCACGTGCTGCTCGCCCCGTCCCGCGGAGAGTCGCTCGGCAACGCGGTGATCGAGGCCCAGCTGGCGGGGCGCCCCGTCGTCGCGACCGCCGTACAGGGACATCTCGAGTCGGTCGTCGACGGCGAGTCCGGGCTGCTCGCGCCTGTCGACGACGCCGAGACGATGGCCGCCCAGGTCGGACGGATCCTGGACGATCCCGCCCTGACCGCTCGGCTGGTCGACGGCGGCAGGAACCGCGCGACCACGATGTTCTCGCCGCAGCGCTACGCCGAAGAGATGCAGGACGTGGTCGCGTCGGCGGCCCGCCGCTGACCGGTCAGGCCTCGACCGCCATCGCCGGAAGGTCCTCGACCCTGCCCAGGGCACGGCGCAACTGGGTGCTCGACGTGTGAACCGTGTAGGGGAAGTAGACGACCTCGACACCCACCGACGCGAAGTCGCGCTCGAGCTTGTCGCCGCGGGGCGTGCCGCGCCAGTCGTCGCCCTTGAAGATGCGGTCGAAGCGCAGCACCTCCCAGGTCGCCAGCTTGTCGGGCACGACCTCGACGTGGACGTCGTCGACGACGCTGATGTGGCGGACGATCTCGACGCGCTCGGCGATCGGCACGAACGGCTCGAAGCCCTTCGCGCGGACGCACATCTCGTCGGAGACGACACCCGCGATGAGGAAGTCGCAGCGCTCCTTGGCCTGCTTGAGCACGTTGAGGTGGCCGACGTGGAACAGGTCATACACTCCGGGCGCGTACCCGACGACGTGGCTCAATGGGATCACCTCTCCGAGACTTCCAGCAGCAACGAGACTAGAGCGCACGGGGGGTATCTCGTCGCGGAATGTCCATAATCGGCCCGACTCGTGCGGGGTGCGCCCAATCCTGGTGTTCCGGGTCCTCCTCGTCCGAGGAGATGGAAGACTGTCCCGAAGACCTCACCGCATCGACCGAGAGTCCCCATGTCTGTCACCGCGACCTCGCGTACGTCACGCATCCGCTCCAACGCGGCGGCGCTGTCGGCGGCCCAGAAGCCGTCGCGCGGCACCGCCGCCTACTCGCGCTACGTGAATCGCCCGCTCGGGCGACGCGTCGCGGCGGTGGCGGCGGCGTTCGGCGTGACGCCCAACCAGGCGACCGCCGTGAGCGCCACGCTGTCGTTCTCTGGGCTGCTGCTCCTGTGTTTGGCCGAGCCCAGCCTCGGCGTCGGCCTCGCGGTGTCCGCCCTGCTTGCGGCCGGCTACGTCATGGACTCCGTCGACGGCCAGATCGCACGGCTCACCGGCACCGGATCGCGCAGCGGCGAGTGGCTCGACCACACGGTGGACTGCTTCAAGACCTGCAGCTTCCACCTGGCGGTGCTGATCTCGTTCTTCCGCTTCCCGCCGGTCGAGTCCGACTGGGCGCTGCTCGTCCCGGTCGGGTTCCAGATCGTCGACATGGTGACGTTCTTCGGGCTGATCATGATGCCGTTGCTGCGCCAGGGTGCCGACGCGCCCGCGCCGACCGCCGACGCGCCCCCGGAGAACCCGTTGCGCACGTGGGCGATCCTGCCGACCGACTACGGCATCTTCTGCTGGGTGTTCGTCCTCATGGGCTGGCCGACCCTCTACTTCGCCGGTTACACCGCGCTGTTCGTGATCAACGCGCTCGTCCTCGCGGTCGTCCTGCGCAAGTGGTGGCGCGAGCTGAAGGCGATGGACCGATGAAGGCGGGACCGATGAGAGTGGCCCTGATCGGCACCCGCGGCGTGCCGGCCCGGTACGGCGGCTTCGAGACCGCTGTCGAGGAGATCGGGCGACGCCTCGTCGCCTCCGGCCACGACGTGACCGTCTACTGCCGGCCGGTCGATGGCGAGCCGCGCCCCGCGTCACACCTCGGGATGCGACTCGTCCACCTGCCTGCGGTGCGCCGCAAGACGCTCGAGACGCTCTCGCACACGGCGCTGTCGGTCGCGCACGCGGTGACCCGCAGACGTCGCTTCGACGCGGCGATCGTCTTCAACGCCGCCAACGCTCCGTTCGTCCCCGGGCTGCGGCTGCGCCGGATCCCGGTCGCGGTGCACGTCGACGGGCTCGAGTGGCGGCGCGCCAAGTGGACCGGCGCGGGGCGGCGCTACTACCGGACGGCCGAGTCCGCGTCGGTCCGGTGGGCCGACGCGCTGATCGCCGACGCTGTCGGGATCGCCGACTACTACGAGGAGGAGTTCGGCGTCGCGACGACGTTCGTCCCGTACGGCGCCCCGATCCTCGACTCCCCGGCACCCGACAAGCTCGCCGCGCTCGACGTGGAGCCCGGGCGCTACCACCTCGTCGTCGCCCGCTTCGAGCCCGAGAACCACGTCCGCGAGATCGTCGCCGGATACCGCGCGTCGCGTGCCGAGCACCCGCTCGTCGTCGTCGGCTCCGCCCCGTACGCCGACGCCTACACGGCCGAGATCGAGCAGCTCGCCGCCGGCGACCCCCGCATCCGCCTGGTCGGCGGCGTCTGGGACCAGGACCAGCTCGACCAGCTGTACGCGCATGCGACGACCTACCTCCATGGCCACTCCGTCGGCGGCACCAACCCTTCCCTGCTGCGCGCGATGGGGGCCGGGGCGCCGGTCATCGCGTACGACGTCGTGTTCAACCGCGAGGTGCTCGGCGACTCCGCCCCGCGCTTCGCGACCCCCGACGACCTCGCCCGCCTCGTCGAGAAGGCCGAGGGCGACCCCGAGGGGACACGGGAGGCCGGACGGCTGCTGCAGGAGCGGGCGGCGCAGCGCTACCGCTGGGACGACGTCGCGGACGCCTACGCAGACCTGCTCGTACGGCTGACCAACGGGTACTCCACCCGTGGCGCGGCATCGGGGCGTCGCCGTGGTCGAGCCGACTGACCAGACCACGCGCCCCCGCGGCCCGCGGATCCCGACCGCGGTCGTCGCCCTGCTCGCCCAGGCCACTCAGACGGGGGTGAGCTTCCTCCTCCAGGTGGCTGCCGCACGGGCCCTGGGCGCGGACGGCTTCGGCGTGTACGCGCTGCTGTTCGGCGCCGTGGTGATGACGACCGCGGTGACGACCGGCCTGGTCGGTGACACCCTCACCGTGCTCGACCGCCGCGACGACCGGATCCGTACGGCGCTCGCCCTGCTCGCCGCCGTGAGCGTCGTGGCCTCGACGCTGCTGTCGTACGTCGGGGCCGTCGTCTGGACGTCGCTGTCGCCTGCGGGGTGCCTCGCGTTCGCCGTCGCGACGGGTGCCTTCGTCGCGGCCGACCTGGTCCGCCGGCTGCTCATGGCGACAATGCACTTCTGGCGGCTCGTCGCCGGCGACCTGGTCTCGCTCGTCGTGACGGCGGGCGTGGTCGTCGCCGTGCTCCTCGAACCGGGCGCCCCCTCGGTCACGGGGTTCCTGCTCGCCCTGGCGGCTGGCCAGGCGGCCTCCGGCGTGACCGGCTGGATGCTGGTCCCCCGGCACGAGCGCACCGTACGCCCCTGGGCCCAGCCCGACCTCGCGCGCGTGCTCCGCTTCGGGAGCTGGCGCGCCGCCCAGCAGTTCGTCCGTCCCACGATGCTCAACGTGATGCGCTGGACGGTGCTCGCGGTCGCCGGGGCGGCCGCCGTCGGCGAGCTGGAGGCGGCGCGCGTGTACGTGGCTCCGGCGATGCTCGTCGTCCAGGGATTCGGTTCCTATCTGCTCTCCTCGTACGCCGCGAGCGGCGACCACACGCTCCGCTCCCTGCTCGCGCGGGCGGACCGTGCCGCGGCGATCATGCTCGCGGCCACGCTCGGGGCGAGCCTGATCTCCGTCCTCGCCCTGCCGGTCCTCGGCCCGCTGATCACCGGCGGCTCGTTCGACCTGGACGTCGTCGCGGTCATCGGGTGGGCCGTCTATGCCGGCTCGTGCGCGGCGGTCCTGCCGTACGGGAGCCTGGCCGCCGTACGCGGCCGACCCGGGCGCGTCTTCGGGATCCGCGTCGCCGACTCCGTGCTGTCGATCGGGCTGCTCGTCCTCGCGCTCCAGCTCGGCACCTCCACGCAGTGGGCGCCGCTGTGGATCTCGTTCGGCTCGTTCGCCGGGGGCATCCTCTGCCGTCAGCTCCTCATCGTCCCCGTGGTCCGGCGCGAGCGTCCGCCGCAAGAGACGCCCCAGGCGGTGGTCCGGTGAGCACCGCCGAGGCGGTCGAGCAGCGGGCGCTGGCGGCGTCCGACGAGACGGGCAGCCCGTTCAGCCTGCGGATCCGGTTCACCCGGCTGCAGCTCGTCATGATCCTGCTGGTCGTCTCGGCGATCTCGTGGCGGCGCGGCGTCTACTACTCCGGCGGCGCCGACGCGGTGGTCGTCGCCAAGGCGATGCTCACGGTCATCGCGCTCGGGCTCGCGTTCACGCTGCCGAAGCCCGACCGCCGGTGGAGCCAGGTCGAGGTGACTCCCGTCCTCGGCATGCTCGGCTACCTCGCGATCGCCGTGATCAGCGCGCTGCTGATCAGCGACGAGACCGTCGCCTCGATGATCCTCGTCATCCGGCTGATCATGCTCGCAGCCGCCCTCGTCCTGGTGGCGCGTGCACGACCCTGGCGCGAGGTCGTCAACGCGATGCTCGTCGCCATGCTCGTCGTCGGCGCCTTCGCGTCGATCACCGGCATCGGGACGCTCGCCAGCGGCCGACTGGAGGGCGGCATCCCCCCAGTCGGGCCCAACCAGATCTGCCTGATGTTCAGCCTCCCCGCACTGGCGGTGGCACACCGGTGCATCTTCCGGTCCGCGACCGCCCTCGACGTCCTCGCCCTCCCGCTGCTCCTCGGTCTCGTCTGGGCGACGGGCTCACGGACCGGCCTCGCCGCCCTCGTGCTCGGCATGGCGATCATGGTGGTGATCGCGCCGCGGATCTCCGTCCCCGTCTTCACCGCCGCCGTGCTCAGCATCCCCGCGGTGGCTGCCGTCGTGGGCCTGACCTCGGTGATGGAGGAGTTCGTCGGTCGCGGCGACACCGCCAGCCTGCTCACGCTCAACTCCCGTACGGTCGCGTGGTCCGCGGCGATCGACTATCCGGACAACCTGCTCGAACGCCTGATCGGCGGAGGCCTGGCCCTGCGTCAGATCCCGGTCTCGGCGATGTATCGCGATACTCAGATCCTCGATAGCACGTGGGTGTCGGCATACCTCCAGGTCGGCCTGCTCGGTACGCTCGCCCTCGTCGCCGCGATCGTGACCACGCTCGTCGCCTCCCGACGCTGCACCCGTCCCACCCGCGCGTTCTTCGTCGCGGCGATCGTGATGCTCGCGCTCGTGAGCATCTTGGAAAGCGGCCTCTTCGACACGTCGGTCAGCTTTATCGTGTTCTTCACGACCACGCTGGCGATCTACGCCCACCCCAAGCGAAGGCAGATGGCATGACGTTCCGCATCCTCACCGTGTGCTCAGCGAACGTCTGCCGGTCCCCGTTCGCCCAAGCCCTGCTGCGCCGCTCGCTGGCCGACGCGGGAGCACCGTTCGTCGTGGCCAGCGCCGGTGAGAACGCCTCGAACGGGCACGACGCGTGCACGGTCGTCGCCGACGGCCACCTCGCAACCGGTCCCGAGCTCGGCGACCACCGGTCTCAGGGACTGACCGTGAGCGCCGTCGAGAGCGCCGACCTCGTGCTCGCCGCCGACCGTCCGTCAAGGGCCGCTGTCGTCCGCCTCCAGCCCACCTCTCACGCCCGCTCGTTCACCTTGCGCGAGGCCGCCGTGCTCTGCGCCCACGCGATCAGCGAGGAGCGCGCCTCCTACGACGATCCGGTGGACGCGCTCCTCGCCCTGGTCACGGAGATGTCGGACCTGCGGGGCACCGTCGAGATGCCGCGAGCGTCTCGCCACCGCGTGGCCCGCAAGCCGTGGCGCCGGGTCGAGGTGCACGGCAACGACGTGCCGGACGCCCACAAGACGGTCGACGCGGTCCCCCACTCTCTCGTCACGCGACTGATCGCCGAGAACACCACGATCGTGGCCTCCGCCCTCAGCGACGTCGTCCGTGACGCGTCGGGCGGGACGGGCCCCGGTCGCGCTCGCTACGCCCTCGGCTGAGCGCCACCGGAGACGATGCCCGAGGAGTCATCGGCCGCCTCGTCTCCGTGGTCGGGATCGTCACGGTCGTCGTGGTCGTCACCGTCGTGGTCATCGTCAAGCATGTCGTCGGTGATCGCCGGGAGGACCGCCGTCGTGGCGGCCAGGGGCGGCTGCCAGCCCGTACCGTCGTCGTCGCCCTCCTCGTCCTCCCGTACGACGCTGTCGCCCCGTACGGGCGGCTCGTTGGTCGTCGGCGTGAGCTCGGTGCGCTGAGTGGCGACGTCGGCTGCGTAGGAGTGCTCGCCCGAGCGCCCTTCGCGACGGACTCCCACGACCACGGTGCCGAGCACCTTGACCCTGGCCGCGTCGGCCTTGTCGAGCGAGCGGCTGAGGTCTTCCTTGAGCGTCTTGCCCGAGCGGACGACCAGGAGCAGACCGTCGACCTTCTCGCCAAGCACGGTCGCGTCGGTGACCGGCAGCATCGGCGGAGCGTCGTAGACGACCACGTCGAAGCGCTCCGACAGCGCATCGACGAGGTTGCCCATCGCCGCCGACTCGAGCAGCGCCACCGGGTCCGGCGGGAGCGAGCCGGCAGGCAGGATCTGGAGCAGGGCGTGGTTCCAGCTGACGAGGACGTCGTCGAGCGACGCCTCGCCGACCAGCACGTCCGACAGCCCAAGGTTGCCCTCGACTCCGAGATAGCCGGCGGCTCGGGGGCGGCGCAGGTCGGCCTCCACGAGGCAGACCGACGCCCCGCCCTGCGCGAGGCTGATCGCGAGGTTGCACGCGGCGGTGCTCTTGCCCTCGCCCGACAGCGGCGATGTGACGACGAAGTGGCGCACCTCGTGGTCGATCGAGGCGAACCGCAGGGCGGTACGGATGGTGCGGTAGCGCTCGGCCGCCTCGGACCGCCAGTCGAGCGCGACCAGCGGCATGCGCTGCGAGGCGGGCTGGTTGGACGTGGTCCCCAGCGGGGAGATACCCGTGACCTCGCGGACGTCGTCGGCGTTCTTGATCCGGCGGTCGTAGTGGTTGCGGATCACGGCGGCGACCATGCCGACGGAGAGCCCGAGGAGGGCACCGAGCACGAGGTTGATCAGCGTGCGCGGCGACGACGGGGACGCCGGTGGCGACGCGGGCGCCGTGACCGAGACCCGGACGTTGGTCACGGGCTCGCCGGTGCGCGAGACGGTGCCGTTGCTCTCGATGTCCTCGATCACCTCACCGAGGGACTCGGTCACCGCGTTCGCGAGAAGCGCCGCCTGGTCGGGGTCCGTGTCGACGACGGACACCTCCATGATGACCGTGTCGGGCGGGCTGGTCATCGACGTCTTCTTGGCGAGCTCACGCACCGTGAGGTCGAGGCCGAGGTCGCTGATGACCGGCTCGAGGACGCGCGGACTGTCGACGAGCGAGGTGTAGGACTTCACCCGCTGCACCGCGAACTGCGAGTTCTGGAAATTCTGGGACTGCTGGCCGCGGGTGCCGTCAGAGACATTGACGAACGCCGTCGCCGTCGCGGTGTAGCGGACGGTCGCGGTCGCGTTGTAGGCGACGGCCGCGAGGATCCCGACGATGAGGAACGACACCCATACGCGCCAACGCCGTTGCAGGATGGCGGCGTACTCCGAGAAGGTCACGCGTCACCTCCGGCTCCCTCACTACGCCCGACGACACCGTGCCCCGAGCCTCTTCAGCATAGTGACCCACCTGGCCGCTGTCTCAAAGGTCGTCAAGTCACAAGCACCACACGGCCGGAGTGACCGAAAACGCCCCACCAGGTCACGGTCGCCGGTTATGATTCCGGTTCCGACAGGAGGGGCCCGTCGGTCGGTGTTCTCGGCATGCCCTCTCGACGTTCCGGACGGGGGACCGTGCACGTTCAGATCCTGCTGCGCCGCGACCAGGTGCGGCACTGGCACCACGACCTCGTGGCCGCGCTCGACGCGCGCTCCGAGGTCGATGCAGTGACCGTCGCGTGGGTGACGGGTTCGCGCGACCCTGACCCGCGCCTCGAGCGGCTGCTGCGTGCCGACCGCGTCCTGCACCGCCTACCGGCGGGACGCTGGGCCGGTGTCGCGCCGGGTCTCCTCGACGCCCGAGGCACCAACGGCGACGCGGCACCCGACGTCACGCTCGACCTCGTCGAGGCCGGACGGCACGACGGCGTGCGCACGCTCGGGCTGACCTTCGACGGCCACCCCGGCGACGACGCCCTCCTCGCTGCACTGACGGCGGGGCGTCTGCCCGTCGTCGCCGTCGTCGACCGCGCTGACGGGCGTACGGTCGCGAGCGGGCGACCCGGGAGCGAGCTGCCCGGCCTGCTCCCCCGCGCCCTCGACGACGTCCTCGCCGGAGTCGTCACGATCATCGTGGCGGCAGTCACCGACCGTGGCGTGCGCGTCGACGGCGCCACGAACGGCACCGCCGCCAACGACGCAGTGCAGTCGTGGCCTCGCCGCGTCGCCACGACCACTGCCCACGCCGGCATCCACGGGCTCTATCGGCGCCTCTACCGTGCCCCCCACTGGCGGGTCGGCTGGCGCTTCGTCGACGAGGGCGCCGACGACGTCCTCGACCTCGGCACGGTGACGACGACACCGTGGAACCGGTTGCCCGACGACGGCTACCACTTCTACGCCGACCCCTTCCCTCTGCTGCACGACGGGCGTCACCACCTCTTCGTGGAGGACTTCGACCACCGCGTCGGGCGGGGCGTCGTGTCGGTCGTCGAGATGACGCCGGAAGGCCCGACCGGCACGCCCTACCCGGTCCTCGAACGTCCCTACCACCTGTCGTACCCGTGGGTCGGTGAGGACGAGGGCGAGCTGTGGATGATCCCCGAGTCCTCGGCGGCCGGGACGCTCGAGCTCTACCGTGCGGTCGCCTACCCCGACCGGTGGGAGCACGTCGCGACCCTCCTCGAGGGCGCCGAGATCAGCGACGCCACCCCGTTCCACCACGACGGACGGTGGTGGATGACGGCGACCGTACGCCATGGCGGCTCGTTCTCCGACACCCTCCACCTCTGGCACGCCGACCGGCTCCGCGGCCCGTGGACGCCGCACGCCGCCAACCCCGTCCTCGTCGACATCGCCACCGCTCGCCCCGCAGGGCGCGTGGTCGAGCGCGACGGCCGACTCCTGCGCCCCGTCCAGGACGGGCGCACGGGGTACGGCGCCGCCCTTGCGCTCGCAGAGATCACCCGGCTGGACGACACGGCCTTCGAGCAGCGCCACGTCGCCTCGCTCGCTCCCGGCGGGACCTGGGGAGGGTCTCGCCTGCACACCCTCAACCGCGCAGGACGACTGGAGTGCATCGACGGCTCCGCGCGGTCGCCGCGAATCCGCCGACGGCCCGCCGCCGAAAGGACCTGACCTCCGCTGCTCGCGGCGTGCAAGTCACCGCGACCTGGCCTTCTGTGATGGCTACGGTCAGCCTCCATCCACTACTCGCGGAGGCCCGGACGTGCCAACTGAACTCCCCCTTTCCTCATTCTCGGGCGTCGATGACGACGCCAGACTCGCTGCCTTCATGACGTACGCTGCCGCGCAGACCTACAAAGGCACCACCGTCGTCCTCGACGAGGACAGGACCTACACCTTCAACAACCAGCAACCGCTGTACTCGGGCTTCTCCATTCGCGGCGCAATCCGACCAGGAGACCAGAATCGGAGCGGTCACCCGAGCTCCAACCTGATTCAGGTACGCACGACCGGCGGTTGGTTCTACCTGAACCAGGCGCAGACCTTCGCCTGCGCATTCCAAGGCTTGACGATCGACGGAACGGCGTCGAACCGTCTGATCGAGGGGCACTCCAGCCGGGTCCTGTGGACCTCGAGCTTCCGCGACATCACATCGGTGAACGCCGCAGGCGTCCTTGGCTCATCCACCCAGCAGTTACTCATGACTGCGTGCTCAGGGGACGGGTATTGGAACATCAACAACGTCCGCAACCGAGGACTTGCACTTGGCGGATCCGACTGTCGGTTCAACTTCAGTATGTGTCTCCTGGACTCGCCGACTGCTCTGCTCCCCGACACCGCGTTCCTTGCCAGCTTCGAGTACCTCTCAAAGACCAACCTTCAGAACTTCTACGTGACAGCGGAAGGCCACTCGGCATTCAGCATCACCGGTACTGGTGACTTCGTCAGCTTCGTCGACTGCGCAATCGAAGGACGGAACGCGGGCGCACCTTGTAAGGGATCCCTGATCCGCCTGACGGGCGACACTCGAGTCACAGTCCGCGACACCTGGCTCGCCTATGCAATGTCGGATCCGACAGCCACCGGACGAAACGACGCGGGCTTCGTCCATGCGACGAATGGATCGGTCCTCCTGGACGGATGCGTGGTCGAGCACGCATCCGGCGTCGCTGAATCGACGCCGATTCTCTACGCGTCAGGTGGGAAGCACATTGTCCGGAACATGCGAGCGATCGGCTTCACAGGGAAGCCGGTCGTGAAGCAGACCACCGCGGGACTCATCGATGCCGACTCGACCGTGACTGTCGTCACGGGGCCGTAACGCCCTGTCACTCGGGGCGACTTGACAGGGCTACCCGCGGCGTCCGCGGAGGGAAGCCATGACCTCGGACAACCCCCGTCCCCGCAGGTGCTCGTCCCGATAGGCGAGGGCACGCTTCGCGAAGTGTCGCGCAGCGGTGTTCTGAGCAGCTGCGGTCTTCGCCGCCCACCCGACCGGCGTCTTGGTCATGTGCACGGCGAACATCGGCGTCGCCTCCGCGCCGAAGTCCTGCTTGTAGCCCTCGTGCCCCAGTGTCAGGTCGTGGTAGGTCTTGCCGTTGGCGATGCTGACCTTGATCAGCTCCTCGACCATCACGAGCCCGAGCGAGTAGTTGCGGTAGCGGTCGAAGTCGTACCCGATGAGGACGAAGAGATCGCGCGAGGAGTCGCTGAGCCCGAAGGAGACACCGACGATCTCGTCGTTGATCGTGAGAACAGTCGTACTGCCCGGGCCGCCCTTCGTCGCCCCGTCGTGGGCTGCACGACGATAGAACTCGTAGTACTCCGGATCCTGCACGAGGTCGATCGCACGCCGATCAGAAAAGCGGGAACGCCTGAACTCGCGCATCAACGCAAACGCACCATCGATCTCGTCGACATCCTTGAGCTCACGTAGTGCGAGGACCCGCTGCTTGCGACCGATCCTCTTGCGCTTGTTGTCCAGATGCCGGGTGAAGTCCAAATCACGCGCGGAACGCCAGTCTTCGAAGGACGTGCCCAGCTCGATCACGTGGGCGTCGTACTGAAGGCGAACGACGTCTGGTCCTCCGAGCAGGGCCGTCAGACGGGTGGCCGATGCAGGCACCTTCGGGACTGTCAGAAGATCCGCCGGCCCGAGCGCGTGACGGATCGCCTTGGGGACCGACGGGTCCGCGAGCAGCGCGGCCTCCACGTCCGCGGCGATGACAGGGACCGTGTAGTCGCTGACGCCAAGGTCAGCGAATTCCAGGCGGCGCACGCGTCCTCGGCGGCGCACGAGCGGGAGCACAGCGACCAACCGTCCGTCGGACCTGATCGTGACGACCGCCGGGTCCGCGCCCATACCCTCCGCGAGCGTCGCGTAGATCTCGTTGAGCCAGTTTGGGTGCTGGAAGAGCGTCGCCGTCGCCGACGCGTAGAGGGACTCGTACTCGTCCGACAACCAGTCGAAACGCTCAGAACAGTCGACGACGTACACCGATCCCCCACAGTCATTGACATGGCGGCCAGAACCGAGGCAGCCGCCGGTTGAAATATAGTCCTCGCCCACGAGCACCGGGCCCGAACGGGCAGATCCCTACCCAACCCACCTGCGATTGCCGATCCGAGTGTCGCGGCAAAGAATGACGGAGAGGACCGAATTCTTGGGATCTGTCGTCATAGGGGGTGATTGACGTATGCCGGAACCGGCACTCGGATCACGCGTCCAGAGGACGCTTTGGAGGTACATCCTGCCGGTCCTGGCTGCATCGACGGTCACGGTCGCGCTGATTCCGAATGCGGATCGGCAGGCCGTCGGGGCGACGGCAGGTGCGGACGGCCCCCCCTTACAGCCCGAACTGATGCTGGCGGCAGCAGCAGGCCGGACCTACTACGTCTCCACGAGGGGGAACGACGGCGCCTCGGGGACGATCGGAGCGCCGATGCGGACGATCGGTGCGGCCGTCTCGCGCGCTGGTTCCGGCGACACCATCGCGATCCGCCGCGGGACCTACCACGAGTCCGTCAAGGTCCCCGACGCCAAGCGCCTGACCATCCGTGCGCACGCCGGCGAGGCCGTGGTGCTCGACGGGAGTCGGCGCGTGACAGGTTGGAGCCGGTCCGGGAGGCACGCGGTCGCACGCTGGACGACCCGCTTCGACGCGAGCCCGACGTACTCGTGGGGCGTCCCGGACAACCGTGCAGAAGGCTGGCAGTTCGTCAACCGCCGCTTTCCGATGGCCGCGCACCCGGACCAGGTCTGGGTCGGCGGGAGGCGCCTCCGCCAGGTGGGCTCGGTCGCGAGCCTTCGTGCCGGCACGTTCTTCGTCGACTACACGCGTGGGCTCCTCTACCTCGGCAGTCCGCCCGGCGGACGCGAGGTCCGGGCGAGCGCGCTCGCCAAGGCACTCAGTCTCAGGGCTCCCGGCACGGTCGTGAGCGGCATCGACGTCCGCCGGTACGCGCCGTCGGTCCCCCACATGGGCGCCGTCACGATCACCGGCGCACGCACCCGGCTCACGGACGTGTCGATCGACCAGAACGCGACGACCGGCCTGCATGTGGCCGCACGCAACGTCGTGCTCGACCGGGTCCGTACGCGGGCGAACGGCATGATCGGAGCGAGCGCGACGTACGCCGACGGCCTGCACATCTCCCGCATGACCAGCAAAAGCAACAACACCGAGCACTTCAACACCGCGCCTGTCGCCGGGGGGATGAAGATCGGACGTGCCCGCAACATCGTCGTCCGCCGGAGCGTCTTCCGCGGCAACCGAGGGACGGGTCTGTGGCTGGACGAGTCGGTCGAGGGCGCGAAGGTGCTCGACAGCCGATTCGTGCGCAACGTCCGCCACGGCTTGTCGGCGGAGATCTCAGCGAACGTCCTCATCGCCGGCAACCACGTGAAGAACAACCGCGGGCACGGCGTGAAGGTCAACAACACCGGGAGCGTCTCGATCTGGAACAACACCATCGTCGGCAACGGCCGAGCGGTCAACGTCGTCCAGGACGCGCGCCGGCCCAGCTCGCGGACGACGGCGGGCCGCGACCCGCGGCGCGCGTTCCCCGACCGGCGGATGACGTGGCGCATCAGTCGGGTGACGATCCGCAACAACATCCTCGCGGTCAATCCCCGGCGCGGGAACTGCGTGCTCTGCGTCGAGGACTACACCGGCAGGCGAACCGCCCGGCAGATGGGCGTCACCGCCAAGGGCAACGTCTACCGCCGCCCTGGTAAGCGCCCGGCATGGCTCGTCGTGTGGTCGCGTGGTTCACGGGACCCGGCCACCTTCCGTACGGTGGCGCAGTTCCGTCGGGCAACCGCACAAGAACGGCGCCACCTGCTCGTACGCCGCAAGAAGGTCGCCACGCGCTCGGGAACGGCGACGCGTTTCGTCGCGCGCAAGGCTCGCCGCATCGCGACGCCGCTGCCGGCCGGGATCGCCATCGCTACCGCGCGCGCTCGCGGCCTCCGTGTGCTCGGGCGCTGGCGTTGAGCCAGCCCCGAGCCCAGGGAACGTTCATGGCAATGCGACCGCGTTGACCTCGTCGAACGACGCAAAGATCGGCGCGTTGGTGGCCGAGCCGGACAAGTACGGGCTGAAGGCGATCCCGCCCGGCGCCTGCAGCGCCGTGGCGGAGTCGGTCGTCGACACCAGCCATGACGCCGGCTCGCTCGTGCCTGCGCGCCAGACCTTGGCCCTGATCGTCGTCGGCGACGTGCCCGTCGCCTGGACGCGGATGCGCCAGGTGTCACCTGCGGCGTGGGGTCCCGCGACCACACCCGTCGCCATCGTCGTCTCGGACGCACCCTCGATCCGGGTGAGGGCCGCCGAGAGGCTGCCGTCCGCCAGGAACCGCGTCTTCAGACCGTACGAGCCGACACCTGCAATGGTGCGGGCGCTCGCCGTGATGTAGATGCCGCCGCCGGTCGCGACCTTGTCGAGGCTCACGCTCAGCGTCAGATCGGCGCTGGTCGAGGAGACCCCGTTGAGGGCGATCGATGGCCCGGCGCCCGCAGAGCCCATCCTGATCCGGCCCACGCCGTCGGCGACCGAGAAGTTCGTCGCGGACCCGGTCCGGGTCCACGCCCCACCGGTCTCGGCGCTGCCCCAGCCGTCCACGACCGTACGGGCGAACGTGTCCACGGCGAATGGCTCCGGCGGGCCCGACACCGTCACCGGGTGGGTCACCGTCCCGGTCGCACCGTCGTCGTCGGTGACGGTGAGGGCGATGTCGTACGTGCCCGGTGCCGAGTAGGCGTGGGTCGCCGTGGCCCCGGTCGCCGTCGACCCGTCGCCGAAGCTCCAGGCGTACGAGGCGATCGTGCCGTCGGAGTCGCTCGACGTTGCTGCATCGACGCTCACCGCCAGGTCGTTCTTGGTCGTGGTGAACGCGGCCGTCGGTGCCTGGTTGGGCGGCGGCGCGGTCACCGTGACCTGGCGCGTGAGGACGTCGGTCGCGCCGCCGTCGTCGGTGACGGTGAGCGTGACGTCGTACGTGCCGGAGTCGGCATAGGTGTGGGTCGCGGTCGCCCCGGTCGCTGTCGCACCGTCGCCGAAGTCCCACGCGTGGGAGGCGATGGTGCCGTCGACATCGAACGACGTCGTGCCGTTGACCGACACCGTCAGGTCCTGGGTCGAGGAGGTCATCGCCGCCGTCGGCGCCGCGTTCTGGCCCTGGCCCGTCGTGCCAGCTTGGTAGTGCGCGGCGACGTCGGCGTCGCTCAAGGCCGACTTGTAGATCGCGACCTCGTCGAGGCTGCCCTTGAAGTTGCCGCTCGAGCTCGCTGCGTTCGGCCACGACGACAGGTTGTCGCCGCCGAGGCGCCAGTATCCCCAGTAGCCGTTCTGGCCGGTCTTGACGTCGGTCCGCGAGGCGACCTTGGCGCCGTCGACGTAGAGCTTCATGCCCTCCGAGCCGAGCGAGGCCACGACATGGTGCCATTGCCCGTTGTTGACCTTGGCGGTGCTCGAGATGACGGCGGCGGTCCCCGCGTAGACACCGAAGTGCACGCGGCCTGACGAGTCGAGGTAGACGTGACGGTCGAAGTTGGACGACGAGCCCGTCATCTTGTCACCGAAGCCGAGGAGCTTGCCGCCGCTGCCGGTCGTCGTCTTGACCCACGTCTCGAGCGTGAAGACGTTTGGCGGGGTCTCGGCCACCTGGCTGGAGGCGTTGCCGTGGGAGAAGATGTTGCCGAACGTCACCGACTTGTTGGCGTCGCCTGAAAGCGCCCCCGTACCGCCCCAGGTGTAGGAGCCGTTCAGCTTGACGTTGCCCTGCCCGAGCGTGTCGGCGCCGGCGGAGCCGCTCGACTCGCCCAGACGCCAGTAGTACTCCGGCTCGGAGGCGTGAACCGCGTTCAGGTAGGCGCTCGGCGTCCCGCTCGCGGAGACCGTGACGTCGACCCACGGCGAGTTCGCGATGTTGCCGTCAGGGTCGGTCACCGCCACGCGATAGCGGTGGGTCGCCCCCGGCGTGAGCCCGCGGTCGGTGAAGCCCATGGTCGTGCGGTTCCACCAGCGGGCCCGCGCGACGCGCTGGTGCACGAGGCCCGCGTTGTTCTGGGTGTCGCGATAGACGCGATACGTCAGTGAGTCGTTGTCGTCGTCCTGGTTGGCCTTCCAGTTGACCCGGACTGCGCCCGGCTCGGTCGAGACCACATTGATCGGATAGGTCGTGCTGTACAGCTGGGGCCCACGCGTACGAGGCGCGAGCGCGCGCTTGGCGTAGCGGACGATCCCCTGCTGGCCGGTGTAGTTCACGCGCGTGAACTCGCCGCCCATGAGGACGTAGTCACCCGAGCCCGTGACGGTCCACGGGCCCTGGGCCTGGCCGGTGTAGGTGCCGGCGTTCATCGTCGGGAACCACGCGAGCAGCTCGGAGCGCGGCTGACCGGCGAAGTTGGCATAGCCGTGCGGCTCGGTCGTGACGGTGCCGGTGGCCTGCTTGCCGAAGGCGATCGCCCGGGAGAACGTCCAGTTGGGCTCGGTCTGCGGGAAGCCGTCGATGTTGCCGCAGTAGTGCGCGTGACCGGCGGTATAGACGGCGCCGTCCTGCGGGTGGGCGGAGTAGGTGTCGCCGTGGCAGTCGTTGATCCACTGCAGCGCGCCGTCGGACCAGCGGGCCGCGAACGTCCCCTCGACGTTGCCACCGCCGCCGAACACGTAGCCCGTCCCGTAGACGTTCTGGTCGTCCGCCGACAGCGAGGTGATCGAGGCCTCGGTGCCGCCGTTGCGGACCACGCTGTTGGAGAGCCACGGCTTGAGCGCACCCGTCGACGCGTCCACGGCAGCCAGCCCGTAGCCGGGGTTCGACGAGCCGTTCATCGTCGTGAAGCTGCCGCCGGCGACGATCGTCGAGCTGTCGGGCGACAGGACGATCGACGTCACGGGACCACCCGCGGCGATCGGCGCCCAGGCGAGAAGTGCACCGGTCTGCGCGTCGAAGGCCGCCAGGTTGCCGCGCGACTGCGTGCCGACGCCAAGGAAGTTGCCCGCCGCGTAGACGACGTCGTCTGTGGCGACGATCGAGTACACGTGGTAGTTCACCGGCGGCGCGAAGCCCGCGACCACGGCGCCCGTGGTCGCATCGAAGGCGGCGATGCGGTTGCGCGTCGTGCCGTCGACCGAGGTGAAGTCACCGCCGACGTACACACGGGACTTGTTGGGCGAGACGGCGACCGTACGCACCTGGGCGTTGAAGCTCGGCGAGAACGTCGCGTCGAGGACGCCGGTCGCAAGGTCGTAGCGCAGCAGGTTGCCGCGCGGTGTCTCACCCGTGCCCGCGGCCGCGCCCGCCGGGCGCGCGCTGCTGAAGCTGCCCCCTGCATAGACCGCGCCGCCGACGATGGCCTGCGACCACACGACGCCGTCGACCTGCACGGTCGGGAGGGCGTCGGCGGTGACCGTCGTCGGCGTCTTCGGATCGGTCGGGTCCGCGGGCGCCGAGTCTGCAGCGGCCGGGCCGGCGGTGGCGGTCATGGCAGCGGCCACGACGAGCGCCGCCGTCACCGCCCCTGCGAGTCGGCGCACCACATGGCGCCGGGGACGAGCTGTCGACATGAGTCTTCTCCACCCGAGACGTGCCGGCAGCGCCGACGCTGTTCCAATGATGCGCATCCGTAGGCTATGGGCGCAGGGCCCACGCCACGGTTGTTTTCACGATCCGGTCGTCCTCATTCCGTACGAGCGACGAGGTCGTCGAAGCTCGCGACCACAGGAGCGTTCGTCGCCGAGCTGGACAGGTACGTCCACAGGCCGAGCGCGCCGGCCGCTTGGAGAGAGGCTGAGGAGTCGCTCGAGGTCAGCCGCCACGCCGCGGGCTCGGCGGTCCCGGCCTTCCAGACCTTAGCGCGCAGCGTTGTCGGCGACGTCCCCGAGGCCGCGACACGCACCTGGAGTGCCTCCCCGGCGGCCACCGTGAGGCCGCTGATCGTGCCGCTGGCCAGCGAGGTCTCGACCCCGGCGACGGTCCTGCCGATGTTGAGCGACACACTGCCGCCCGCGACCAGCCGCACGTCGGCGAAATAGTGGTCACCGTTCGCGACGCGCCTCGGGTGGAAGCTGAGGTAGGTGCCGCCACCGGTCGCCGCCTTGTCCGCGCTCGCCGTCACCGAGAGATCGGTGCTGGTCGAGGAGACCCCGTTCAGTGCGATGCCTGGACCTGCTCCCGGCGTCCCCATGCGGATCTTGCCGGTGCCACTCGAGACCGAGAAGTTCGTCGCCGACCCAGTCCTGGTCCAGGCCCCGCCGGTCTCTGCGTTGCCCCAGGCATCGACGACGGTCCGTGCAAACGTGTCCCGCGCGAACGGCGCCGGAGCTCCAGCCACGATGACGTCCTTCGTGAGCGTTGCCGTCGCACCGTCGTCATCAGTCACGATCAGGGTCACCGGGTAGGTCCCCGCAGCGGCGTACGTGTGCGACGGGTTCACCCCGGTCGCCGTGCCGCCGTCACCGAACGTCCACGCGTAGCCGGTGACCGTGCCGTCGGTGTCCGACGAGCCGCTGCCGTTGGGGTTCACCGTCAACCCGTCCGTCGGTGTCGTGAAGGACGCTGTCGGCGGCTGGTTGGGCGGCGGCGTCGACACCGTCACCTGACGCGACGTCTGGTGGGTCGCGTCGTCGTCGTCGGTCACGGTCAGGGTGATCGTGTAGGTCCCCGCGGCGGCGTACGTGTGCGACGGGTTCACTCCGGTCGCCGTGCCGCCGTCACCGAAGGTCCACGCGTGGCCCGTCACCGTGCCGTCCGAGTCAGACGAGCTCGATCCGTTGACCGTCACCTTCAGGCCGTCGATCGTCGGAGTCGGGAACGACGCCGTCGGCGGCAGGTTCGGGACGGGCGCGCCCGTCGCCGCCGCGTAGTGCGCGGCGATCTCGGTGTCGCTGAGGACGGACGAGTAGACCGCCGCCTCGTCGATGTCACCGGTGAAGAACGCGGTGGTCGGGATGGACGGCCAGTTGTTGAGGGTGTCCCCACCGATCCGCCAGAACCCGCGCGAGAGGTGCTCGCCCACCGTGACGTCCGTACGGTCGGCGACCTTCGCGCCGTCGAGATAGAGCTTCATGCCGTCCGGGCCCAGCGAGGCCGCGGCGTGGTGCCACTGACCGTCGTTGTAGGTGGCCGGGCTCGTCACTACCTTGCGGGTCTGGTCGGGCTTGACTCCAAAGTTGATCCGACCGGTGTTGTCCATGTAGAGGTGCCGGTCGGCCTTGGACGAGTTGCGGTCGGCGCGGTTGCCCCAGCCGAGGATCTTGCCGCCCGTGGTCGACGTTGTCTTGAACCACGTCTCGAGCGTGAGCACGTCGAGCGGGTTGTCGGTCGCCGGCGTCGCCGCGTACCCCGTGGTCGTGCCGTTGAAGCTCGCGGCGGGGTCGCTGTCGCCACCGACCGCGCCGGCCGCCGGGCGGAGCACGCCGGCGTTGACGTTGAGCGGCGTGAAGCCGGTGAGGTCACCTGCGGTCCCCGTCGCCTCGCTGAAGCGCCAGTAGTGGTCGGGCTGACTGCGCTGCACCGCCTCGCGGTAGGCGCTCGACGTGTGGGAGCCGGCGACGGTCACGCTGACCCACGGCGACTGCGCGACGTTGCCCGCCGGGTCCGTCGCAGTCACCCGGTACTGGCGGGTGGATCCGACCGGCTGTCCGGTGTCGGTGAATCCGTGGACGGGCAGGCGCCAGTACGGCGTGCGCACGACGCGGGTGTCGATCAGCCCGGCTGCGTTCTGGGTCTGCCGGTAGAGGCGGTAGGTGAGGTTCTCGTTGTCGGGGTCGTGGTTCGACCCGTACGTCACGTGGACCTCACCGGGCTTGGACGAGACAGCCTTCAGCGGGAAGGAGGCGCCCCCGAGCTGGGGGCCGCGGTCGTTCGGCGCGGTGCCGCGCACGGCGTACCGCACGAGGCCCTGCTGGGCGGTGCCGTTCACGCGGGTGAACTCGCCGCCCATGACGACGTAGGTGCTGTTGCCTGCCAGCGACCACGGGCCCTGGCTCTGGCCGGTGGCGGTGCCGGTGTTCAACTCTGGGTACCACGCCAGCTGCGACGGGGCGGGCTGACCGAGGTAGGAGTAGTAGCGGCCCTGGTCGGGCTCCCACGTCGCGGTGCGCGTGGCCGACTTGCTCATGGCCGTCCCCCGGTTGTACGGGTACGTGCCGACGCCACCGTCGCCCTGAGGGAAGCCGCCGATGTTCTCGCAGTAGTGGAAGTGACCGGCCTGGTAGATGACGTCGCCCACCGGGACGATGTCGTAGCTGTCACCGTGGCAGTCGTTGATCCATGTCAGGTCGCCGCCGTCCCAGTCCGCGGCGAACACGCCCTCGAGCGTGCCTCCGGACTTGCCGAACGTGTAGCCGGCGCCGTACACGTTGTCGGCGTCGGCCCGCAGCGTGAGGATCGCCCCGTCTGCGGTGCCGTTGCGAATCACGCTGTTGGCGCCCATGGGGAGGTTGGCACCAGTCGTCGCGTCGACCATGCCGAGGCCGTAGCCGGGGTTCGCCGAGCCGTTGAGAGTCGTGAAGGAGCCGCCGACCGCGATCTTGGTCCCATCCGGATTCATCGCGAGAGCGCGAACGGTGCCGCCAGACGCGACGGGAGCCCAGCTGAGGAGCGCACCGTTCGACGCGTTGAAGGCGGCGACGTTGTAGCGGTCCTGGTTGCCGACCCCGAGGAAGCTGCCACCCGCGTAGACGGTCGTGTTCGTCGCGGCGATCGCGTCGACCGACCCGTTCACCGACGGCGCGAAGCTGGCGACCAGGGCACCGGTGGCGGCGTCGAAGGCGGCGATCCGGCGTCGGGTCTGCCCGTTCACGGTGGTGAAGTCACCACCGACGTAGACACGAGAGCCGTTCGGCGACACGGCGACGGCGGTCACCTGCGCGTTCAGTGTCGGCGCGAAGGTGCTGATGAGGACACCGGTCTGCAGGTCGTACGCGAGCAGGTGGCTCCGCGCGACCGTGTTGGTGCCCGAGGGCGAGCCGGCCGGACGGGCGTTGGTGAAGCTGCCGCCGGCGTACACGCGGTTGCCGGCGATCCCCTGCGACCAGACGACGCCGTTGATCTGGACGGTCGGCAACGCGTCGGCCGTCACCGTCGTCGGTGTCGCGGGATCGTTCGGGTCGGCAGGTTGGGAGTCGGCATGGGCGGGGACGGCCGGGGCGAGGACCGCCGCCGTCAGCGCCGCACCGGCGAGGAGCCGCAGGGGGACGCTCCAGCGTGCTCGTCCGTGTCCGGTCCGCGTCGAGGTGTGGTTGAGCATCGCCCTACCGCCGTTCTGCTGACAGGCCCGCCCATCTGCGGGTCCTGAGTCTTCAAAGAGTTCTTGGAGTACGGCGCACCACGCGCCGTACCGGCATGTCCGCGACGGCGGGACTGACCCGCTCTCCGGACGTCATCGCACCGCTCCCGCGGTCGCGTCGCCCTCGAACACCGCGGGCGGCTGCCCCGCGGTGTAGGCGATCGTGATCTGCACACGTCCGCGAGCACCCTTGGGCACCCCGAACACGTACGTGCCCTCGGCCGAGTTGCCGGGCTCGAGGCTCGCCGGGAACGGCGCGACCCCCGGTCCGCTCAGCTCGACGCCTGGCGTCTGCTTCTTGCCATAGCTCACCTCGACGACCGCGCGTCCGAGCGCGATCGCCTCGTCGGCGCCGTTGTCGACCGCGATCCGCACCTGGAGCGCGGGGCCCGCGATCTCACCCGGTCCGCGCGCCGTGCCCTTGACGGCACGCAGGCTCGCCACGTTTGCGGTGAGGCCCGGTCCGAGCGTCGCCTTCTCGTCCAGGGCGACCGACTTCGCGGGCTCGACCTCCTCGACCGGCACGGTCTCCAGCGAACCCGGAGTGAAATCGCTCGACGGATTGTCCGGAAGCTGCTGGGCCGAGGCCTCAGAGCCCTTGCCTCCGTCGCCGCCGTCGGCCGACGGTCGTGCGACGAGGAAGACCACGACGAGCCCGACGACGATCAGGCCGACGGCCGCGCCGATCAGGCCGGTCAGTCGGCGCCGCCCCGAGTCGTTCGCCGTGTCCATCAGCGTGCCCCGTCGCCCTTGATCACCGCGCGTGCCGTCCTCGCGACGATCGCGAGGTCGGAGCGGATCGTCCAGTTGTCGACGTAGTCGATGTCGAGACGCACGGAGTCCTGCCAGCTGAGGTTGGAGCGCCCGCTCACCTGCCACAGGCCGGTCATGCCGGGCTTGACCTCGAGGCGGTGCCGGATCCAGGAGTCGTACGTCTCGGCCTCGCGCGGAAGCCCCGGGCGCGGACCGATCAGCGACATGTCGCCGCGGACGACGTTGATCAGCTGCGGGAGCTCGTCGAGCGACGTCTTGCGCAGGATCTTGCCGACGCGGGTCACGCGTGGGTCGTCATGAAGCTTGAACAGCGGGCCCGAGCCCTCGTTGAGCTCGAGGAGCTCGTCGACGAGCTCCTCGGCGTTGACGACCATCGTGCGGAACTTCAGCATCGCGAACGGCTCGCCGTTCATGCCCGTCCTGATCTGGCGGAAGAAGACCGGGCCGGGGCTGGACACCCGTACGGCGACCGCGACGGCGAGGAAGAGCGGGCTGAGGAGCAGGAGGAGCGCGCCGGAGCCGACGCGGTCGATCATGGCCTTGGCCAGGCTGACCAGGCGGGGACGGCGGCCAGGCCGCACCGACAGCACGAGACGGCGCCCGAGCACGCGAGGCTGCACGCGGTGCGGCCATGCGCCGTGCACCTCGGTCGCAACCGTGAGCTCGACGAGCGAGTGGTCGAGCGCCCAGTTGATCCTGCGCACGTCGTACGCACTGAGGGAGGGGCCAGGAGCGACCATCACACCGTCCACGGCGAGTCGACCGACCGCGTCACCCACGTCGGTGAGCGCGCCGACGACCGGCACACCACCTAGCGTGTGCGGCACCACGGCCTCGTCGTCCTCCGTGACGAGGCAGATCCCCTTCATCTCGATGTCGGAGCGCTCCGACCACTGCGCGAGGAAGTGGCCGACACCGTCGCGGTCACCCACGAGGAGCAGCGACACCGGAGAGGCGACGATCCGGCGCAGGACCACGGCGGACGCACTGAGAGTGGCCGCGGTGAGGACGACGAGAAGGCTGGCACGCGCCGTTGCCGGCGACATCACCTCGAACACGACCAGGACGAGGACGCCGACGCTGCCGCAGACGACCAGGCGGCGGGCCGGCCGGAGCGAGCGGGTGCGCTCGTACGCTGGGATCGTCGCGAACTCGACGGCGAGGAGCACGCCGATCGCGGCGACGACGAGCCAGAGCTCGTACCCGGTCGACGGGGCCAGGACAGCCGCGACGAAGGCGCTGCCGAGGGTCGAGAGCAGGAAGGCGAGGGCCGCCATGCGCGACCGGTTGCGCATCTTGACGACCAGCTGCGAGGGCGTCGTGAACGCTGCCCCTCGTGCTGTCGTCATGCGCTCGGAAGCGACCCCAAGATCCGTCACTGCACTCCACCCCGATAGTTGGTGCTACCCGATGGAGTGAATCAGATCACCGGTCCACGATGAGGGTGTTTCACAAAATCGTGGCGGGCGCCACGTCGGGGACTTCAGTCAGCTGTTGAACTCGCGCTGCGCGACCTCGAGACCGGCCGTGACCAGGGTCTCGACCGCATCTGCCGCCGTCTCCACCACGAGCGGCAGCTCCTTGCGCTCGGTGCTCGAGAAGGGCTTCAGGACGTAGTCAGCCGGGTTCTGGCGACCGGGCGGGCGACCGATGCCGACGCGCACCTTGTAGTAGTCGCCGGTACCGAGCGAGGCGCGGATCGACTTCAGCCCGTTGTGGCCGTTGTCGCCGCCGCCGAACTTCACGCGCATCGTCTCGTACGGCAGGTCGAGCTCGTCGTAGACGACCACGAGCTGCTCGGGCGGGATCTTGTAGAACGTCGACAGCGCGCGGACTCCGCCACCGCTCTCGTTCATGTAGGACCGCGCCCTGCCCAGCACGACACGGACGCCGGGAACGCCGCCGAGGCGGCCCTCCACGACGTCCGTGCGGGTGGGCTTGTGCGACTTCCAGCGACCGCCGATCCGCTCCGCGAGCCGGTCGGCCACCGCGTAGCCGATGTTGTGACGCGTCTGGGCGTACGACGGCCCGGGGTTGCCGAGGCCGACGATCAGCCACGGTGAGTCAGTCACCGCGTCGCTCCCGTCTGCGTCAGGAGGTCACTCGGCGGCGGGAGCAGCCTCGGCGGCGTCGGCCACCTCGGCCTCGGCCTGCGACTCCTCGCGCTCGATGCCGGCCTCGGCCTCGGCGGTCTCGAGCTCGGCCTCGACCTGCTCGGCGGTCGGCGCGGCGACGACGTTCACGATGAGCGTGTCGGCGTCGACGGCCAGCGACGAGCCCTTGGCGAGCTGCAGGTCGGACGCGTGGATCTGCGCGCCGGCGTCCAGGCCCTCGACGGAGACCTCGATGGCCTCGGGGAGGTGGGTCGCCTCGGCCTCGATCGCGACGGTGGCGTTCTCGGTGACGACCATGGCGCCGCCGATGACCTCACCGACGACGTTGATCGTGATGTCGACCGTGACCTTCTCGCCCTTGCGGACGACGAGCAGGTCGGCGTGCTCGATGAAGCCCTTGATCGGGTCGCGCTGGACCTGCTTGGGCAGCGCGAGCTGCGCGTCGCCGTCCACGTCGACCGACAGCAGCGCGTTCGGCTGCTTGAGGGCGAGCATCAGCTCGTGGCCGGGGAGGGTCACGTGGATCGGGTCGATGCCGTGCCCGTAGAGAACCGCAGGAACCTTGCTCTCACGGCGGATACGGCGAGCGGCGCCCTTGCCGAACTCGGTACGCGTCTCAGCCTTGATCTTGATCTCGGACACGGCGGTGTTGCTCCTCTGGAACTCTGGGTATCTATGAGCGGTGGTCGCACCCCGGCGACGGTGGTCTTTCGGACGGCCGCATCGCGCACGCTGTCCGAGACACACCTTGTGTCCAAGACACCAAGTCGATCACGGCTGACGGAAAGCCAACCCTCGCCGAGGCAACTTCCCCATCCTACAAGGGCGGAACGAGCCCTGTCGAAACGGGTTGCAGGACGCGGGCGGCGGGAGCGGCGTGCTCAGGCCTTGCCGTCGAAGAGACTCGTCACCGAGCCGTCCTCGAAGACCTCACGGATCGCGCGCCCGAGCAGCGGCGCGATCGACAGCTCGGTGAGCTTGTCGAAGCGCTTCTCGTCGGGGAGCGGAAGCGTGTTGGTGATGATGACCTCGGCGGCCGAGCACTTCTCGAGCCGCTCGACCGCAGGGCCCGAGAACACCGCGTGGGTGGCGGCGATGATGACGTCGGCCGCGCCGGCCTCCATCAGCGCCTCGCACGCCTGGACGATCGTGCCGCCGGTGTCGATGAGGTCGTCGACGAGGATGCAGGTACGGCCCTGGACGTCACCGACGACGCGATTCGCGACGCTCGCGTTGGGCCGGTCGATGTCGCGGGTCTTGTGGATGAACGCCAGCGGGACGCCACCGAGCTTCTCGGCCCAGTTCTCGGCGACCTTGATGCGGCCGGCGTCGGGCGAGACCATGGCGAGACGCTTGTCGCCGTACCGCTCGAGGACGTAGTCGGTGAGGATCGGCATCGCCATCAGGTGGTCGACCGGGCCGTCGAAGAAGCCCTGGATCTGCGCGGTGTGCAGGTCCACCGTCATCAGCCGGTCAGCGCCGGCGGTGAGGAACAGGTCGGCCATGAGGCGGGCCGAGATGGGCTCGCGGCCGCGGTGCTTCTTGTCCTGGCGCGCGTAGCCGTAGAACGGCTGGATCACCGTGATCCGCTTCGCCGAGGCGCGCTTGAGCGCATCGACCATGAGCAGCTGCTCCATGATCGCCTCGTTGATCGGGGCGGCGTGGCTCTGGATCACGAACGCGTCGGAGCCGCGGACCGACTCCTGGTAGCGCACGTAGATCTCGCCGTTGGCGAAGTCGTAGACGGAGGTCGGGACCAGTGCGGTTCCGACCTCCTTCGCGACCTCCTCGGCGAGCGCGGGGTGGCAACGTCCGGAGAAGAGCATGAGGTTCTTCTCGGTGGTGCGCTTGATACCGGTCACGAGGTGCTCTCCTGGACGTCGTCACTGTCGTCGCTGTCATGCTCCGCGCGGGCGCGCGCGGCGGCCTCCGCGGACGGGGTGCCCGGACGCTTCCGGGCGACCCACCCTTCAATGGTGCGCTGTGATCCGGCCGACACCGCCAGCGCCCCCGACGGGACGTCCTCGCGGATGGTCGAACCAGCACCGGTGAACGCACCGTCACCGACGCTCACCGGCGCCACGAAGGTGTTGTTCGACGAGGTACGGGCGTGCGCCCCGATGCTCGTCCGGTTCTTGTTGACACCGTCGTAGTTGGCGAAAATCGTCCCCGCGCCGACGTTGGCGCCCTCCCCGATGTCGCCGTCGCCGACGTACGACAGGTGGGGCACCTTGGCTCCAGCGCCGAGCCGGGTGTTCTTCGCCTCGACGAAGGCGCCGAGCTTGCCGCCCTCGCCCACGGTCGTGCCGGGGCGCAGGTAGGTGAACGGTCCGGTCGACGCGCCGGCCTCGATCACCGACAACGACCCGACCGTACGGACGACGCTCGCGCCGTCGCCGATCTCCATGTCGGTCAGCGTGCAGTCGGGGCCGATCACCGCGTCCGCGCCGATCGTCGTCGCCCCGAGCACCTGGGTGCCCGGGAGGATCGTCGTGTCCGCGCCGATCGAGACGTCCACGTCGATCCAGGTCGTCGCCGGATCGACCACCGTCACGCCCGCGAGCATGTGGCGCTCGACGATGCGGCGGTTGGCCTCGGCCGCCATCCGGGCCAGCTGCACCCGGGTGTTGACGCCCTCGGTCTGGACGGCGTCGTCGATCTCGTACGCCCCGACGGGTCGCGACTGCCCGACGGCGATGCCGATGAGGTCGGTGAGGTAGTACTCGCCCTGGGAGTTGTCGTTGCCGACCTGCCGCAGCGCGTCACGCGCCCACTCGGCGTCGAAGGCGAGGATGCCGGAGTTGATCTCGTCGATCGCGCGCTGCGCGTCGGTCGCGTCCTTCTCCTCGACGATGGCCGCGACCGTACCGTCGTCGTTGCGGACCACGCGTCCGTAGCCGTGCGGGTCGTCGACCCGGGCGGTGAGCACCGAGAGCGTACGGTCGTGCGCGCGGTGGTCCTCCAGGAAGGCCTCGAGCGTCTCGGGCTGGAGGAGAGGCACGTCCCCGTACACGACGACGATAGTCCCGGCGAGGTCGTCCCCGAGTGCCGCGAGCCCGATCGCGACGGCGTGGCCGGTGCCGAGCTGCTCCTCCTGGACCGCCTGGACGACGTCGGGGTCGATCTGCGCGAGGTGTTCGGCGACTTGCTCGCGCTGGTTGCCGACGACGGCGACGACGTGGTCGGGCGCGACCCCGCGCGCGGCGTGCAGCGCATGCCCGAGGAGCGACCTCCCGGCGAGGGGGTGCAGCACCTTCATCGTCTTCGACCTCATGCGGGTGCCCCCGCCTGCGGCCAGCACGATCACGCTGATTGGAGCCTGCTCGCTCACGCGTTCCTCTCCACCGTTCGTCGCTGGGCGGATGAGCTCCCCGGGTAGGAGTCGAACCTACGTCGCTTGATCCGCATTCAAAGTGCGGCGGGCCCTGCCGACAGACCAACCGGGGATCATCCGCACCCAGCGTACGGAACACCGACGCCCGCGCACACATCGGCGGTCCTCTTGATCTGTCGCGCACCTCGGGCAACACTGAAACCTACGGACGCGTAAGTTACGCTTCCCGAAATCCTTCCCCGACCACGACCGAGGCCCGACCCCTACCACGAGGAGTCCGCATGTCGGCACGGCTCGAGACCCCACTGCGCAACGAGGCAGGCTTCGGCGCCGAAGGCACGCCGCCGGGCAAGGTAGAGCAGCTCACCCTCGGCGTCTTCGTCGCCGTCCCGTTCCTCGCACTGCTCGCTGCAGTGCCGGTGGCATGGGGCGGGTGGCTCGGGCCCGTCGACCTCGCCCTGCTCGCCGTCTTCTACCTGATCGGCTCGCTCGGCGTCACGGTCGGGCTCCACCGCCTCTTCACCCACAAGTCGTTCAAGCCGAACCGTGCGGTCAAGATCGCGCTGGGCATCGCCGGCAGCCTTGCGATCCAAGGCCCGATCACCCGTTGGGTCGCCGACCACCGCAAGCACCACAAGTTCTCCGACCGCGAGGGCGACCCGCACTCGCCGTGGCGCTACGGCGAGACCATCCCCGCGCTGACCAAGGGTTTCGCGTACGCGCACCTCGGCTGGATGTTCAACGCCGAGCAGACGCCGCAGCGCCAGTACGCGCCGGACCTCCTCAAGGACCGCGACATCGTACGGCTGTCCAAGCAGTTCCCGATGTGGGTGCTCGTGTCGCTGGCCGCCCCCGCCGTGATCGGTGGCCTGGTCACCTGGTCGTGGCAGGGCGCCGTGACCGCGTTCTTCTGGGGTTCGCTGGTCCGGGTTTTCCTCGTGCACCACGTGACCTGGTCGATCAACTCGATCTGCCACACGATGGGCGAGGCGCCCTTCAAGTCGCGCGACCGCTCCGGCAACGTCTGGTGGCTGGCGATCCCGTCGATGGGCGAGTCCTGGCACAACCTCCACCACGCCGACCCCACGTGCGCGCGCCACGGTGTGCTGCGCGGCCAGGTCGACATCTCGGCACGGTTGATCTGGCTCTTCGAGAAGGCCGGCTGGGTACGCGACGTCCGTTGGCCGGTGGCGTCGCGCATCGACGCCAAGCGCGTCAGCGCCTGACGCCTGCGGTCAGACCAGGCCCCGGCGTGGCGTCAGTGCGGCGAGGCGTCGCGCTTGGTCTTGTGGCTGCCGACGTCGGCCTCGGCGATCCCCGTCACGAGGGCGCAGATGGCGCCGAAGATCGCCAGCGCGGTGCCGACGGACTCCCACGGATAGCTGTTGAGGACGCCATTGCGGACCAGCAGGATCACCACGAGGCCGGAGATGACGAACCCGGCGACCACGGCGACGACCACACTCCACTTGACGACGTTGCTGACGTGCATGCGACCTCCTCGGGAGACGTGCTCTCCTTCCACAGTCCGCCTGGTCGTGAGGGACCGCAAGCCGTCTTGGGTCCGTCGTTCATCATGAGAGGGCCGGGCGCGATGCTTCCACCATCGCGCCCGGCCCGTTCTCCGGAGGGACTTCTCTGTCCCCGCCCGCTCAGTCCGGGCAGGAGCTGCGGTAGTCCGACAACGAGGTCGAGCTCGGCGCCGGGCAGAGGAACGGCGAGTAGCGCAGGTCGGCGTCGACGTAGCGCTTGAGCCAGGTCACCATGAGGCGTCCCTGCCAGTCCGGGTTGGTGTTGGCCGCCAGGTGCCCCTCGCTGCGGAGCTCCCCGTACGCGCGCTCAGTTGCCCCGGTCAGGCTGTTGTAGAACGGGATCGAGTGCGAGGAGTTCGGCGCGATCGTGTCGGTCTGCGCGCCGATGATCATCGTCGGCACGCGGACGCCGGGCCAGCTCTTCGTGGTGTGCCACGGCTGGAGCGCGACCGCGGCCTTGAGGCTCGAGCGCGAGTTGGCGGCTGCAAGGGTGCCGCCGCCGCCCATCGAGTGCCCCGACACGGCGAGGCGTGAAGCGTCGACACGCGACCTCGCCGAGCTGCGCTGCGTCAGGTAGTCGAGCGCGGCGAGGATCTGCCGGCCCCGGCTGTCCGGCTGGTCGAGAGTCGTCGTCGTGTCGATCGCGAACACCACGAACCCGTGCGAGGCGACGCGGCGCGCGAGCCCCGCGTACGCGCTCGACGTCGCCGTGAAGCCCGGGGCGAGTACGACACCGCCGAAGGTTCCGTCCGAGGTCGTCGACGGGTAATAGATCGTCCCGCCGTCGAATCCGGTGACGAGCAGGCTCGACACCGAGGTCGAGCCGACGCTGTACGAGCCGTTGCCGAGCACGCTCGACGTGGTCGGGGCGGGGCCGCGTTCGTACGGGTTTTCCGCACCGACCGCGGTCGGTGCCGCGACACCGACGAGAGGGAGGGTCACGGTCGCGACGAGGGCCGCGAGCCGGACCACAAGCTGTCTGTACATCTCGTTCTCCTGTTCGATCTGCGGCCCGAGAACACCCCCAGCCGATCCGGGAGCCCGCGAAGTGAACGGGACGTTAACGACTCGATGACAAAAGGGGCAATAGCACCACAGAACTTCCTTCTTCTGCTAAGGATCCATGAAAACTAAGCGCTTGCTTAGTTGCTGGGACGCGGGATCGCCCGCCATCGAGACGCCCCGCCGGACGCTGGGATACCGGGAATCTGCGCGCGACGACGCGCCCGCCGCCCTCACGGCGCCGTGAGGAAGAATGCCGAGAATGGCCAAGAACACCGATCCGGAGCCCAAGCGCAGCAGCAAGCGGATGACCGCTGCCGAGCGTCGTGAGCAGCTCATCGAGATCGCCCGCACCCTCTTTGCCGAGAAGGGCGTCGACGGCACGACCGTCGAGGAGATCGCCTCGCGGGCATCGGTGTCGAAGCCGGTCGTCTACGAACACTTCGGCGGCAAGGAAGGCCTCTACGCTGTCGTCGTCGACCGCGAGGTGCAGACCCTCCTCGGCGGGATGCGCTCGGCGCTCACCGAGGGCGGCCCCCGCGAGCTCCTCGAACGGGCCGCGTACGCCCTGCTCACCTACATTGACACGAGCTCGGACGGGTTCCGGATCCTGGTCCGCGACGCGCCCGTCGGCACACCCACCGGCTCGTACGTGAGCATCATCAGCGACATCGCGAGCCGCGTGGAGGACATCCTCGTCGGCGAGTTCAAGGAGCGCGGGTACGAGGCGAAGCTCGCTCCCATGTATGCCCAGATGCTCGTCGGCATGGTCTCCACGACGGGCCAGTGGTGGCTCAACGCCCGCAAGCCGAGCAAGGACGTCGTCGCCGCGCATGTCGTCAACCTCGCCTGGAACGGGCTCTCCCACCTCGACGCCAAGCCCGAGCTGCTCTCCCGCGACGGCGAGGAGTAGGCGCCGCCGCGACGGCGACGCCCCATCGATGGCTCAACGTCCACCGACACGCAGCGGATGGACGCCCACGCACCGCCGCACCGCGCCGGGTGGACGCCTAGACGCCGCCGTACGGAGGCGGTGGACGCTCAGGCGCCGCCGGACACGAGGCGTACGACATCGGCCCGCAGCGCGGCGGGATCGTCACAGACCGCGGCGATCACGGTGGCCGTTCGGACGTCGTCCACCGCGAGCACGCCCGCAAGCAGCTGCGAGGCACCGATCTCCCGCCCGGGACCCGCGACGGTGACACGGAGTGCCTGCTCCAACACGGCCTTGCTCTGGCGCGTGAAACGCAGATGCCCATGACCGCGCCCCGCCCGCTCGAGGGCACCCGCTCCGAACGTCGTCTCTGCCCGCTCGCGGACCGCGTCGACGTCGACCCCCAGCGCCGCGAGGGCCTCGGCGTCCAGCGCACCGGCGCCGCTGCGCGCGATCTCCGCCCGCAGCGCCTCGTACGTGACGCCGTGCCGCGCCAGCGCGCCGTCAGCCGGCTCCTGCTTCGCGAGTGCGCCCAGCACGTGCACCGGCTCGATGCGCCTGTCCCCCACGTCGTGCGCCTCCACCTGGGCATCGACGACCGCGGAGCGCGCCGTCGACGTGAACTTCTCGAACATGTCAGTCCTTCCCGTGCCGCTCGTGGCCACCGTGCTTCTTGTGCGCCGCCTGCCGGCTGACCCCGAGAGCATCGGCGACCTGCTGCCACGACCAGCCGAGCGAGCGGGCCCGCTCGACCTGGAGGCGCTCGAGCCGCTCGGCGAGGTCGCGCAACGCCCGTACGGCTCGGAGGCCGACCGCCGGGTCGTCATCAGTGGCTTCCTTCAGATCCATGCGTCAACATTAGTTGACACCATCGCGCTCGTCAACCTTTATTGACATCGTGCAGCCTGTGACCCGCGCGACGAAACATCTCGATGTCGAGAATCTCGACGGTACGCTGGCGGCATGCGAGACGAGGTCGATCGACTGGTCGCTGCCTGGCGGCGCGAGCGCCCGGACCTCGACGTCGATCCGATGGAGGTGCTGAGCCGCGTCTCCCGTCTGTCGCGCCACCTCGACCTGGCGCGACGCGAGGCCTTCGCCGACCAGGACCTCGACGGATGGGAGTTCGACGTCCTGTCCGCCCTGCGCCGCGCCGGAGCCCCGTACCAGCTCTCGCCCGGTCAGCTGCTGCGCGAGACGCTCGTGACCAGCGGCACGATGACCAACCGCATCGACCGCCTGACCGCGCGCGGGTTCGTCGAACGGCTGCCGGACCCCGCCGACCGACGCGGCGTCCAGGTGCGCCTCACCGACGAGGGACGTTCGACCGTCGACGCCGCGCTCGAGGCACTGCTCGCACGTGAGCGCGAGCTGCTGGCCTCGCTTGGCGGTGGCGACGCCCAGCGACTCGCGTCGCTCCTCCGCGGCCTGCTGCTGCCGTTCGACGCCCCCAGCTGAGGGCGTCGCCCGGCGGCGCCCCTCACGGCGTACGTGCGCGGCAGCCGGGTCAGCGGCGCTGCTGCAGCCGGCTGGGCCACCAGATCCGTGCGCCGATGTCGTACGACAGCGCAGGGACGAGCAGCGAGCGGACGATGAGCGTGTCGAGCAGCACGCCGAACGCGACGAGGAACGCGATCTGCGCCAGGAACAAGATCGGCAGCACCGCCAGCGCGGAGAACGTCGCCGCGAGCACCACACCTGCGGACGTGATGACCCCGCCCGTGACGACCAGGCCGTGCAGGATGCCCTGACGCGTCCCACGCTCCACGGACTCCTCGCGAACCCGGGTCATGAGGAAGATGTTGTAGTCGATGCCCAGCGCAACGAGGAACACGAACGCATACAAGGGCACCGAGGGGTCTGCCCCAGGCCACCCGAAGACGTGGTCGAAGACCAGCCCCGCGACACCCAGCGTGGCGAAGAAGCTGAGCACCGTGGTCGCCACCAGCAGCACCGGCGCCAGGATCGATCGCAGGAGCACGATCAGCACGAGCAAGATGACGATCAGCACGACCGGGATGATGATCGTACGGTCGCGCTCCGCGACGTCGTCGCCGTCGATCTGCTGCGCGGTCGCCCCACCGACGAGCACGTCGTCGCCAAGATCGTGCAGGGCTGTGCGCAGGTCGCGGACGGTGTCCTCCGCCGCCGCCGAGTCGGCAGCGTCGTCGAGGGTGACCTCGATCATCACCCGTCCGTCGACGACCTTGGGGGTCGCCGCAGCCGCGGGAGCAGCGGCGGCGTCGGCCATCGGCTCGGCCGACGCGACACCGTCCGTGTCCTCGACCGTACGGACGACCTCGTCGAGGTCGGACTCCGGGGCGACCACGACGGCCGGCGACCCCGAGCCGCCCGGGAAGTGACGCGACAGCGCCTCCTGCCCCGCGACCGCCTCGACCTCACCGAGGAAGAAGTCGCTCTGCGAGACGCCCGACGCCTTGAAGGTCGGCGCGAAGGCGGCACCCAGCGCGAGGATCAGCGTCACGACCACCCACACGCGTCGGGGACGGCGGCTCACGAGACGGGCGACCCGTCCCCAGAGCCCGGCCTCCTCGGGCTTGGCGGTGCCGACGTGCGGACGGAACGGCCAGAACGCCGTCCGGCCGAAGAGCAGCAGCACGGCCGGAAGGAAGGTCAGCGCGGAGAGCATCGCGGCGGCGATGCCGAGCGCGGCGACCGGCCCGAGGCTGCGGTTGGACGTGAGGTCGGACAGCAGGAGGCACAGCAGGCCGAGGATGACGGTGCCGCCCGAGGCGAGGATCGGCCGCAGCGCACGACGCCAGGCGATCCACATCGCCTGGACGCGGTCCTCGTGGGCACGCAGCTCCTCGCGATAGCGGGCGACGAGCAGGAGGGCATAGTCGGTGGCGGCACCGACGACGAGGATGAACATGATGCCCTGGCTCTGCCCGTTGAGGGCCAGGATGCCCGCGTCGGCCAGCTGGTACACGACGAAGGCCGCGACACCAAGGCCGAGGACGGACGTCAGCAGGACCGCGAACGGCAGCAGCGGACTTCGGTAGACGATGAGGAGGATCACCAGGACGACGGCGAGCGCGACCCCGAGGAGCAGACCGTCGATGCCGGCGAACGCGGAGCCGAGGTCGGCGGCGAAGCCACCGGCCCCCGTCACGTACGGGGTCATGCCGTCGACGGGCTCGACCGCGTCACGGATGTCCTCGACGACGGTCTCGACCTCACCCTCGTACGACGGCGAGATCTTCAGGTACCCCGCGAGCGCACGGCCGTCCTCCGAGGGAACCGGCGGACTGACGGGCTGCTCGATGCCCTCGACACGAGCGACGGCCTCGAGCTGCTCCGCGACCGCCGCCCGAGCCTCGGCAGTGGCCGGCGCGTCGGACTCCCAGATGATGACAACTGGGACCGTGTCCGGGGCGAAGCCCTCTTGGAGCTTGGCGACCTCCGTCGACTCCGCGCTCTCGGGCAGGAAGGCGGCGTTGTCGTTCTCCGAGACCTCCGCCAGCTTGCCGGCGAACGGGCCCGCAGCCCCGCCGACGACGAGCCAGACGAGCACCAGGACGATCGGGAGGACCCACCGGAGTCGACGGGTCGAACGGTCGTTGGGTCCCTGCTGAGGCACTCTCACTCCACTTAGGTAGAAAATCTATCTTTCTGGGTGATGATCAACCTAACACGTCCGCGATATCGAGCCATGACGCCTCCAGCTCGTCGCGCTCTTCCACTATCCGCGTCAGCCGCTCCTGCTGCTCGGACAGCTTGCCGACGTCTGTCGCGTTCGCCGCCATCTCGGCCTCGATGACCGCGCTCTGCTCGGACAGCCGCGCCAGCCGCCGGTCGATGCGCGCGAGCTCCTTCTGCGCGGCGCGCTCCTCGGCCCCCGAGAGAGTCGAGCCCTTGGTCGCGACGGGCGGCGGCGATGCCGCTGCGGCCGCAGTGCCTGCGCGGGTACGGGACGCGAGGTCCTGCGGCCGGTATGCGTCGATGCCGCCGACGAGCATCCGTACAGACCCGTCCCCGGGCAGCTCGTACACCGTGTCCGTGACCCGTTCGAGGAAGTAGCGGTCGTGCGAGACGACCACCAGTGTCCCCGGCCATCGGTCGAGATAGTCCTCGATCACCGTCAGTGTATCGATGTCGAGGTCGTTGGTCGGCTCGTCGAGGAGCAGCACGTTCGGCTCCGAGAGCAGCAGGCGCATCACCTGGAGGCGCCGCCGCTCACCGCCCGACAGGTCGCCGATCCGGGACGTGAGCAGGTCGCCGGTGAACCCGAAGCCCTCGAGCAGCGAGGTCGCCCGCAGCTCGGACCCGCTGACGGAGTCGAGCACCCGCACGGTCGGGTCGAGCTCGTCGAGCGCCTGCGAGAGGTAGGCGACCGAGATCGTCTTGCCCCGCTTGACCCGGCCCCGGTCGGGATCGAGCGTCCCGGTGAGGAGGCGCATGATCGACGTCTTGCCGGTGCCGTTCGGGCCGACGAGCCCAACCCGGTCGCCGGGACCGAGGCGCCAGGTCGTGTGGTCGAGGATCGTCGCGGTCCCCCGGGTCAGGCTCACATCCTCCAGGTCGAGCACGTCCTTGCCGAGCCGCTGCGTCGCGAAGCGCTCGAGCTCCATGCGATCACGCGGCGGCGGCTCGTCGGCGATGAGCGCGTTGGCGGCGTCGATGCGGAACTTCGGCTTCGACGTGCGCGCCGGAGGACCGCGGCGCAGCCAGGCGAGCTCCTTGCGGACGAGGTTGAGGCGCCTGCTCTCGGTCGCCGCGGCCTGACGGTCACGCTCCGCACGCGCGAGCACGTACGCCGCGTAACCGCCGTCGTACTGGTCGACGACACCGTCGTGCACCTCCCACGTCCGGGTCGCAACCTCGTCGAGGAACCAGCGGTCGTGGGTGACGACGACGATCGCGCACTCGCGGTTGCGCAGGTGGCGCGCGAGCCACGCGATGGCGTCGATGTCGAGGTGGTTGGTGGGCTCGTCGAGGACGAGCAGGTCGTGCTGGCCGAGGAGCAGGCGCGCGAGCGAGGCGCGGCGACGCTCTCCACCCGACATCCCCTCGATGAGCCGGTCGAGCGGCACGCCGGCGAGCAGGACCGTGACGACCTCACGCGTGTCGGGGTCCGACGCCCACTCGTGGTCGGCCTTGCCACCGAGGACGGCCTCGCGGAGCGTGTGTGCCTCGTGGAGCTCGTCGGTCTGGTTGAGGAAGCCGACCTCGAGGCCCCGTACGTGGGTGACGCGTCCGGCGTCGACGGGCTCGATGCGCGAGAGCACCCGCAGGAGGGTGGTCTTGCCGCCGCCGTTGCGGCCGACGACGCCGATGCGGTCCGAGGCGCCGACCCCGAGGCTCACGCCGTCGAGGAGCGTACGGGTCCCGTGGGTCTTGTCCACCCCGTCGAGATTCACGAGGTTCTGGGGCGGGGTCACCCTGCAAGCCTACGAGGCGGCCGTACGCGCTCTCGCGGCGCGCCGGTCCGGGCGGTGAACCGCTCAGATCAGATGTGCGCCGGGCTCGGGTCCTGTGGCCTGGACGGCGTCGACACACACGCCCTCGGCCAGCAGCATCCGCGCGAGCTGGGCGGAGTGGTCGGCGTCCTCCGCGAGGAGCATCACCGTCGGGCCTGAGCCGGACACCAGCGTCCCGAGGGCGCCGCCCTGCTCGCCGACCGCCAAGACCTCGCGCAGCTCCGGCCGGAGCGCGAGGGCGACCGGTTGCAGATCGTTGGACAAGGACGCACCGACCCCGGCGGCGTCGCCCGCCGCGAGCGCCGTCAGGAGCGTCGGGGGGACCTCGGGCATCGGCGGCGGAGCGTCCGCGTGCCGCGCGTCGTAGCCCGCATACACCTCGGCCGTCGACAGACCATGGTCGGCGATCGCGAAGACCCAGTGGAACCGGCCGCGCGCGAGGACGGGGCTGACCTCCTCGCCGCGCCCGCCGCCGAGCGCGGTGCCGCCGTGGAGGAGGAACGGCACGTCCGAGCCGAGGCCCGCCGCGATCTCCTCCAGCTCCGCCCGCGACGCACCCGTTCCCCACAGCGCGTCGCAGGCCACCAGCGCCGCGGCGCCGTCGGCCGACCCTCCGGCCATCCCGCCCATCACCGGGATCACCTTGCGGATCGACAGCGCGGCGCCCGACTTCACGCCGAAGGCGTCCCGGAGCGCGAGCGCCGCCTTGACGGCGAGGTTGTTCTCGTCGGTCGGCACGGGCGCCTGCTCGCGCCACCCGTCGCCGTCGAAGTGGACCTCGACGCTCACGGAGTCGCCGTCGACCTCGGTCGCCCGGACCTCGTCGCACAGGTCGACCGCCTGGTAGACGGTCGCGAGCGGGTGGTAGCCGTCCTCCCTGCGGGGTCCTACCCCGAGCGAGAGATTGATCTTGGCCGGCACCCGGACGGTCGTCGTACGCACCGCAACAAACTACCGGGAGGGCGTCACGTCGTCGCCGAGCGCACCGGCGATCGCGACGAACGCATCAAGATCGAGCGTCTCGCCGCGTGCCTGCGGCGAGACGCCGGCCGCGACCAGCGCCGCCTCCGCCTGCTCGGCGCCTCCCGCCACGCCCGACAGGGCGGCCCGCAGGGTCTTGCGGCGCTGCGCGAACGCGGCGTCGATGACCGCGAACGTCCGCGCGCGGTCGGCACCGGTCGGCGGCTCGCGCCGCGTCCATGCGACGAGGCCGGAGTCGACGTTGGGCGCGGGCCAGAAGACCGTACGGCCGACGCGTCCCGCGGGGCGCACGTCGGCGTACCAGCCGGCCTTGAGGCTCGGCACCCCGTACGTCTTCGACCCCGGGCCTGCGGTCAGCCGGTCGGCGACCTCGGCCTGGACCATGACGAGGCCGCGCTCGATCGTCGGGACGTGCTCGAAGAGGTGCAGCAGCACCGGCACCGAGACGTTGTAAGGCAGGTTGGCGACGACGGCTGTCGGTACGGGACCGGGAAGCTCCCGCACCTGCATCGCGTCCGCGTGCACGACGTCGATGTCGCCGGTGCGCTCAGGCGCGTACGAGGCGATCGTCGCCGGGAGCGCCGCGGCGAGCCGGCCGTCGACCTCGACGGCCACCACGTGGCGTACCTGCTCCAGCAGCGCCAGCGTCAGCGACCCCAGGCCTGGCCCGACCTCGAGCACGACGTCGTCGGCGTCGACCCCGGCCGCGCGGACGATGCGCCGCACGGTGTTGGCGTCGATGACGAAGTTCTGGCCACGCTTCTTGGTCGGGACCACATCGAGCTCCTCGGCCAGCGCACGGACGTCACCGGGTCCGAGGAGCCTCACTGAGCCGCTCAGCGTGGGAGGCCCAGCTGCGAAGCGCAGTGCGGCCACGAGCCGTAGCCGCCGCCGTTGGCGTCACGCAGCTTGGTGGCGACGGCGATCTGCTGCTCGCGGGTGTTCTCGTGCGGGTAGCCCTGGCCCCCGTACGCACGCCACGTCCCGAGGTTGAACTGCAGGCCGCCGTAGTAGCCGTTGCCGGTGTTGATGCTCCAGTTGCCGCCCGACTCGCACTTCGCGAGGCGGTCCCAGACCGAGCCGTCGCCGGCGTCGAGCGACGGGGTGTCGGGCTTGGTGCCGTGGCGCTCGACCTGCGCGCGCGCCGGGACGAGGACCACGGTCTTGATCGCCTTGCGGGAACGGACCTTGCCGTCGGCGCGGACGATCTCGTACGTGATGCGGGCCGAGCCCTTCTTGCCCTTGCGGACCACCTTGGTCTCGCCGGCCGCCATGTCGTCGTCCTCGCGGACCTTGGTCTTGAAGGCGACGTCCTCGGTCTTGGTGCGGACGACCTTGGCGATGCGCACGACCCGGACGCGCATGCCGGCGGTGAGCGTCGCGGACGGCTTGGGGGTGACCTCGTCGTGCTCGCCGAGGGTGATGCCGAGCCCGTCAAGCGCCTCGCGGACGGTGTCGCCCGCGGCGAAAACCGTACGACGGGTGCCGTCGGCGACGAGGCGGATCTTGTGCGGGCTGGTGATCGACATCGTCAGGCCGTCGCGGGGCACGCTCGCACTGCGGCTCGTCGAGAGCTCGGCGGCGGCGTGCGGACGGATCCCCAGCTGCTCAAGCGCCTCGTCGACGCGCAGGGCGGTCGTCCAGTAGGTCTTGGCCTCACCGTCGACGGTGAGGAGGAGCTGACGGGCATAGCGGACAGCGACCTTCGTGCCGTCCTTGATGCCGGATCCGACCGACGGCGCGACCACGTCACGCTCCCCGAGGTCGATGCCCTCGGCGTCGAGGACGTCGCCGACGGTGCCGCCGAACGTCCGGACCTGGGTCTCCTTGCCGTCGACGCTCAAGGTGACGGTCTTGTTGAACACGGTGAACGCCAGGACGCCGGCGACGATCGCGGCGACGATGACAGCGCTCACGGTGGTGACTGCGAGACGGGTACGCACGAGGCTCCCTCGGGGGTCGGGACACAAACTCTCGGCAGAGTAACCAGATCGTGACCTGAAACCCAACCCCCGTGATCTCGCTCACGCTCCACCGGGAAACTTACCGCGTTGTGGTTCACCGGTCACGCGTGGGCCCTTCAGGCCCCGCCGCGAGGGTCAGCCCCAGGTGCCCCCGAAGGCCGCGTCGGTGTTGGCGTCGATCGCGTCGCAGAGCTCGGCCAGATCGACCTCGAGGACCTGCGCCATCGCCCGTACGGTCGTCGGCACGAGGTAGGAGGCGTTCGGACGGCCGCGGTACGGCGTCGGCGTGAGGAACGGCGCGTCGGTCTCGACGAGCACCTGGTCCAGCGGGGTAACGGCGAGCGCGTCGCGTACGGGCTGGGCGTTCTTGAACGTCAGCGTGCCCGAGTACGACAGCCAGAAGCCGCGCTCGACGCAGGCCTTTGCGAAGTCGGCGTGCCCCGAGAAGCAGTGCATGACCGTACGCTCGGGCGCGCCGACCTCGTCGAGCACGGCCAGGACGTCCGCGTGGGAGTCGCGGTCGTGGATCACGAGCGTCTTGTCGTGCTTCTTGGCCATCGCGATGTGGGCACGGAACGACTCGTGCTGTGCGGCACGCCCCTCCTCGCCCGTACGGAAATAGTCGAGGCCGGTCTCGCCGACCGCCCTCACCCGCGGGCTGGACACGACGAGCGACTCGATCTCGGCGAGGGCGTCGTCGAGCTGCCCGTCGGCGGCCAGGCGCGGAGCCTCGTTGGGGTGCAGCGCGACACCGGCGATGATCGCGTCGTGGGCCTCGGCGACCTGAACCGCCCACTTCGCGCCGGGCAGGTCGCAGCCGATCTGGACGATCCGTGGGACGTTGACCGCGCGGGCGCGGTCGAGGGCGTCGAGCACCGACAGCTGCTCGGCCGAGTCGTCCATGTCGAGGTGGCAGTGGTTGTCCACCACCGGACGCGGCAACGGCTCCGGAAGCGGTGGCCGGTCTCCGGTCGCACTCACGCGGCGCCCTCGGGCTCGGCCGGGGCGGTGACGATCGGTGCCCACTCCGGGCCGGTCTCGCCGAGGGACGGGTCGAGCTTGGTGAACAACGGCGACGGCTTCACGAGAGGCGTGCCGGCGACGATCTCCGTACGACGCCACACGGCCTGCTCGACGATGTAGTCACCGGTGATCACCGGGTAAGGATGGCCGAGCTCGGGGATGCCGACGCCGATCGGGTCGGCGGGGAGGTCGTCGATCACCTCGTGCACCTCCGGCTGCGCCGCCCACACGCCGGCACCGCCGAGCGTCTCGAAGACGCGCTGCGCGGCGTGCGGCAGGAAGGGCGTGAGCATCGTGTTGGCGTCGGCGACGACCTGGAGCACCGTGTGGAGGACAGTGGCCTGACGCTCCCGGTCGTCCTTGAGCTTCCACGGCTCCATGTCGGAGATATAGCGGTTGGCGGCCGTGACGACGCGCATCGCCTCGCTGATCGCCTGCTTGAAGCGGCTGCGCGCGAGGTGGGCGCCGACCGTGTCGAACCCGGCGGCCGCGACGTCGAGCAGCGCCCGGTCGGCCTCGGTCAGCGGACCCGGCGTCGGGATCTCGCCGAAGTTCTTGTGGGCCATCGACACCGAGCGGTTGACGAGGTTGCCCCACTCGTTCGCGAGCTCGAAGTTGGTGCGCCGCACGAACTCCTCCCACGTGAAGTCGGAGTCCTGGTTCTCAGGGCCGGCGACCGCGATGAAGTAGCGCAGCGCGTCTGGGCCGTACTCGCGCAGGAAGTCACGCACGTAGATGACGGTGCCGCGGCTCGTCGAGAACTTCGACCCGCTCATCGTGAGGTACTCCGAGGAGACGACCTCGGTCGGCAGCTCGAGCTCGCCGAGCGGGCCCGGCTCACCACCCTTGTCGCCCAGACCGCGGTAGCCGAGCAGGAGCGCCGGCCAGATCTGGGAGTGGAAGGTGATGTTGTCCTTGCCCATGAAGTAGGCCGACTCGGTCTCGGGGTCGAGCCACCACTCGCGCCACGCGCCGGGATCACCGGAACGCACCGCCCACTCGACCGAGGCCGACAGGTAGCCGATCACGGCGTCGAACCACACGTACAGCTTCTTGTCGGCGCGGTCGGCCCAGCCCTCGAGGGGAACCGGGACGCCCCAGTCGATGTCACGAGTGACCGCACGGGGACGCAGGTCGTCGATGAGGTTGAGGCTGAATCGCAGGACGTTGGGGCGCCAGTCCTCACGCGACTTGAGCCACTCGGCCAGCGCCGACGCGAGCGCGGGGAGGTCGAGGAAGAAGTGCTCGGTCTCGACGAACTCGGGAGTCTCGCCGTTGACCTTGCTGCGTGGGTTGATCAGGTCGGCCGGATCGAGCTGGTTGCCGCAGTTGTCGCACTGGTCGCCGCGCGCGCCGTCGTACCCGCAGATCGGGCAGGTGCCCTCGATGTAGCGGTCGGGCAGCGTGCGTCCGGTCGACGGCGAGATCGCCCCGGTGGTGACCCGCGGGACGACATAGCCGTTGCGGTGCAGACCGGCGAAGACCTCCTGCGCGATCGCGTAGTGGTTGCGCGTCGTCGTGCGGGTGAAGAGGTCGTACGAGACGCCGAGGCCGGCCAGGTCCTCGACGATGACCCGGTTGTAGCGGTCGGCGAGCTCGCGCGCGGTCGACCCCTCGGCGTCGGCCTGCACGAGGATCGGTGTGCCGTGCTCGTCGGTGCCCGAGACCATCAGCACGCGATCGCCCATCATGCGGTGGTACCGGGAGAAGATGTCAGAGGGAACTCCGAACCCGGACACGTGACCGATGTGGCGCGGGCCGTTGGCGTAGGGCCAGGCGACCGCGGTGAGGACCGTTTTGGACATGGACCCCATCCTACGGAGCGCGCTCAGCGCGCGGCGCCGCGCCCGCGTGGGCGGACGAGCCGCGTGACGATCATGCCGGGCGTCGTCCGCGCAAAGCTGCGCGCAGCGCGCTCGAGGCCAAGGCTGTCCCCCTGCTGCGCGGCGTCGATCGCACCGGCGAGGGCACGCGCCGCGAGGTCCGCCGGGACGTCGACGGTCTTGCGGATCTTCTCCGGCGTGTCCGCGGTGGGCGGCGGGACGATCAGCGTGTCCAGGTCACCAACGACGCCGACACCGCTCGCCCGCAGCGCCGCGACCATCTCCGTGCTCGTCTCGTGGAGCTTCTCCACCGCCCACCGAGGCAGGACGACGCGAGGGGCCGCAGGGTCGGGCGCCACTCCCTTGAGCGCACGGGTGACCCCCATCCGTACGAAGCGGCGGTAGTCGGCCGGCTCCCACCCGCGCCCGCGGAACTCGGCGTTCAGCGCCCGTACGATCTCGACCTCGGGCAGCGTGAGGGAGCGGTTCTCGCGATCAGACTCCGGCTCGAGGATGCCGTCAGGAGCGCCGACCATCGCCTCGAAGGTCCGCAGCAGCGCCGTACGGTCGGAGTCGTCCACCACGACGACGCGAACGCGATCCGGCCCCAGCGCGTCGCTCCAGCGCTGGACGAGGAGATCGTGGCGATGGCGCAGCCAGAAACCTGAAGCGTCCGGGTCGGGGGTGGCGAGAGTCCTGCGCAACCACCGTCGGAACGGTGCAACCGCGCCGTTCTGGACGTACTGCTGCCACTGCGACGGCACGATCCGGTCCAGCCTGCGGAGGGTCACGACGACGTGCAGGCGCTCGGCGTCGAGGTCGCTCAGCGTGCGCGCGACGGCTTCGCCCCTGGCGTCGGCGAAGAACTCGCTGGAGACGACGACGCGTCCGTGCGCTGGCACCGAGGCGACGAACCGCGTCCAGTCCCGGAAGTCGAGCGGCGGCTCGCCGGTCATCGGTCCGTGACCGGTGAGCGCGGTGACTGCCTGGATCGGCGTGCGGGAGCGTCCGGGATAGCTCACGGCGTACGGGGCCAGCGCGTCGCGCGCGACGAAGAACGCGCTTTGCACGGCTGTGGTGCCGGTCTTGTGCGGGCCCACGTGAAGGAGGAGGGCGTCGTCGGGCAGGAGGATCTCGGATCGGTCAGATCCTGCCGCGCCCACCTCGGTTCCTCCCTCGCTCACGCCGGTCGCTCACCTGCCACACTGCCCGTGCGCGACTTGCGCAGGAGAGCGACGAGCTCACGCCAGCTCAGCTCCTCGGCTCGACGCCAGACTGCATGGCCCGCAGCGACCTCAGCCGGGTCGACCGTCGCCTCGATCGTCGCGACGAGGACGTCGGCGCCGGCGGCCGCGGAGACCGCCCGCGGAACCACGCCGTCCCCTGAAGGACCGCGCTTGTCGACGTCCGCGAGATTGCCGGTGACGCTCGCGTCCGCTCCTCCGAGCGCGTCGACGAGGCGATGCGCGGCGACGACCACGTGCTCGGGGACACCGAGCGCAGCGCCCTTGGCCTGGCGTCGGGGCCACACGGTCGCGGCGAAGTACTGGTCGAACACGTCCTGCCCCCAGCCCCGCTTCGCGTACTCGCTCCGAGTGGCCTGCAGGAGCGCGGCGGCGTCCGCGGACGGCGGACGCCCCGCCTCGACGACCACGACGTGCACCTTCTCGGCAGACCCGACGGCGCCGACGAGACGCTCGAGGAGGAGGTCCGGCCGGTTCCAGACGGTTTGTGCGTCGTCGGCGAACATCTGATCCAGCCACGCCGTGTACGGGGTCTCGTCACCCGCCAGCGCGTGCGAGGCCCAGCGATGAGGCACGAGGTCTGCCCAGCTGCCGACGACGAGGGTCACGGCCTGTGGGCGTCGCTCCCCCGCCGCGCTCTCGATCAGCGTGTCGAGGCTCGCCAGCTCGTCGCCGAGCGTCACGTCGGTGCTGGCGGCACCGACCGCTGCGGGGAGCGTGGCGTCCTCGGTGCCAGGAAGGCGGACGATCCACGACTCAGCCACGTCGCACCGCCTTCAGCTTGCGTGCCGCGCGCCGTCCGAGCGTGTGCACGATGTCGCGGCGGGTGAGCGCCGCACCGTGACGGACGTTCTCCGGGAGCGCGCCGACGTGGTCCTCAGGATCGCTGAACAGAGGGATCGGCGGTTTCGCCAGGCCGGCCTTGACCACTCCGCTCGCGGCGAGCGCGACCACCTCGGCGAGCACCGTCCCCGGCTCGAGCTCCGTCGGGTTGGCGGCCTGGTCGGGACGTCTGGGCACATGCAGCACGTCGAGGTCGCCGATGACCCTGAAGCCGGCCTCGCGGATGGCGGCGATCTCACGCTCCGCGCGCTCGGCCAGCGGGGCGAACGCCCACTCCGGAGTGGCGACGTTCGGATCGTCGGGGTTGCGCGGAAGCGTCTTCATCGAACGCGAGGCACCGAACCGGATGTAGCGCTCGTGCACCTCACCGCGCCACTTCGGCGGCGTCACGATCTGGTTGAACCGGCGCAGCATCTCGACCTCGCCGCGTGAGAGCGAGCGGTTCTCGCCGCCGGCAGCAGGCTTGAGCAGCCCAGGGGTCAGGTCGAGGAGCTGCTCGAAGGTCCGGGACAGGAAGTCGCGGTCGGTCTCGTCCACCACGACCAGCGTCATGTTCTCGGGCCCGACCACGTCCGCCCAACGGTCGGTCAGGTCGGCGTTGCCGTGCTGGAACCAGAAGTCGTGCTCGGGGTCGTCGATCACGTTCTTCAGCCAGGGGTCGAAGCCGCTCTTGAGCCCGCCCATCACCGACTGCTGCCACTTCGACGGCAGCATCTTGTCGTAGCGACGGAGCATCCGGACGACGTGCACCCGCTCGGGCCCGAGGTCGGCGTAGAGGCGCTCGATCGCCGGTGCGTGCGCGTTAGCGAGCGACTCGCAGCTCAGCACCACACGCTGGTCTCCGGCGCGGTGGATCTCGGCGACGAGCTCCTCCCACACGCTGATGTCGGCCGGGGTGTGGCCACGACGGCCCTTGGCCCCCGTGAGGGCAATGACCTCGCGGTACGGCTGGATCCCTCGCCCTGCGTAGTGGACTCCCTCGTCGGCGACCTGATCGCGCCGCGTGTGGAAGGCGTGCTGAACGGCTGTGGTCCCCGTCTTGTAGGGGCCGATGTGGACGAGTCGCGTCCCGGGGGCAAGGGGCTGAATATCCTGCATGGCTGCTTTCGTTGGGATACCTTCGCACCTCGGCGGCGAGGGCTTCGCACGTGAAGTCGATTTTGTTCGCGGTGGGCGAAACACGATACTACCGGCCCACGGAGCACCGCCCTCAGTGGTGGACGAGCTCGAAGACCGCGCGCCGCCTGACCCCCGTCTCGCGGGCGACCTCCGCGATCGCGTCCTTGCGCGACAGCCCTGACCGCTCGCGGTCGGCCACCATCGCGCGCAGGGTCTCCTCGTCGTAGGAGCGGGGTGAGGCCCCCTCGACGACGATCGTGATCTCACCCCGGACGCGCTCCTCCTCGCCGGGGCGAGCCCACACGAGGAGCTCCTCGAGGGTGCCGCGCCGCACCTCTTCGTACGTCTTGGTCAGCTCGCGGCAGACCGCACCACGTCTGTCCCGGCCGAGCGCAGCCGCCATCGCCTCGAGCGTCTCGTGGGTGCGGTGCGGCGACTCGAAGAAGACCATGGTGCGCGGCTCGTCGGCCAGCGCGGCGAGCGCGCGGTAGCGTTCGCCCGTCTTGCGCGGGAGGAAGCCTTCGAAGGTGAACCGGTCCACCGGCAACCCCGAGACGGCGAGCGCGGCCAGGGCGGCCGACGGGCCCGGAGCCGTCGTGACGTCCAGCCCGGCCTCGACCGCCGCGGCCACGAGGCGGTAGCCGGGGTCGGAGACGCTCGGCATGCCCGCGTCAGTGACCAGCAGCACCGTACGGCCGGCCTCGAGGTCGGCGACCAGCTCCGGCGTACGGCGAGCCTCGTTGCCCTCGAAGTACGAGACGACGCGTCCGCTGATCCGTACGTCGAGGTCGGTCGCGAGCCGCCGGAGGCGCCGGGTGTCCTCCGCCGCGACGACGTCGGCGGTCGCGAGGAGGTCGCGGAGCCGGGACGAGGCGTCCGCGGGGTTCCCGATGGGCGTGGCGGCGAGGATCAGCACCGGCCCAGCGTACGGGCCCGCAACACGGCTCCCCGATGACGCACGACGGCTCGATCCCGCTCGCTAGGGTTACGGCGTGTCCGTGTCCGTCGACCACCCGCCGGCCGTCGAGCCGTTGGGCCGTACGCGCGAGGGTGCCCGTCTGCCGCTGCTGGCCGAGCGCTTCCGCCCCCGCATCGCGGGCGCGCCGCGACTGGTCGGATGGCTCGCGCCCCTCGCGATCGCCCTGCTCGCCTTCGCCGCCCGCGTGTGGCGCCTGGAGTACCCGTCGCGTCTGCTGTTCGACGAGACCTACTACGCCAAGGACGCGTGGTCGCTGCTCAACTTCGGCTACGCCCAGGACTGGCTCGAGGACGCGAACGCCCAAGTCGAGGCCGGCCAGACGACCGGGCTGTGGACCGGGGAGCCGACACAGGTCGTCCACCCCGAGGTGGGCAAGTGGATGATCGCGATCGGCGAGCACCTCTTCGGGATGACCTCGTTCGGCTGGCGCATCTCCGCCGCGGTGGTCGGCGCGCTGACGGTTCTCGTGCTCGCCCGCATGGTGCGCCGCATGACGGGCTCGACCACGCTGGGCTGCCTGGCCGGGCTTCTGCTGGCCGTCGACGGAGTCCACTTCGTGATGTCGCGGCTCGCCCTGCTCGACGTCTTCCTCGCGTTCTGGCTGGTGTGCGCGCTCGCGTGCGTAGTGGCCGACCGCGACTGGGGCCGCGCACGCCTCGCCCGACGCGTCTCTCATTCGGCCAGCGCACACACCGAGGACATCGCCGGGTTCGGCCCCGTACGCATGCTCCTCCTGCGGCCGTGGCGCCTCGCGGCCGGCGTGTGCTTCGGGCTGGCGATCGGCACGAAGTGGAGCGCGCTGTACGTCCTCGCCGTCGTGGGCGTCGCGGTCTGGGTGCTCGACGCGCTCGACCGCAACGCCCTCGGCGTGCGAGGGGCGTGGTGGCGCTCGATGATCGTCGACGGGCTGCCGGCGTTCGTGTCGCTGGTCCTGGTCGCGCTCGTCGTCTACGTGCTGACGTGGATGGGCTTCCTCATCAACCACGAGGTCTTCGAGGCGCGGTTCGGCCACGGGTACGGGGACGCGCCACCATGGGGCAGCTATCTCGACGGCGGCGACAAGGGCCCTCTCGGTGAGGCGTGGCAGGCGCTGCGGTCCCTGTGGCACTACCACCAGATGGTCTACTCGTTCCACACCGGCGACTACCTCGCCGGCAAGTCGCACCCCTACCAGTCCGACCCGTGGGGATGGCTCGTCCTCAACCGGCCGGTCGGGGTCGACGCCCAGACCGACCTGCCCGCCTCGACCGCGGGGTGCGACGCGACCGGCGGCTCCACATGTCTGCGGCAGATCCTCATCCTCGGCAACCCCGTGATCTGGTGGGGCGGGCTGCTCGCGCTCGGAGCGTCGCTCTGGCTGTGGATCCGTGAGCGTGACTGGCGCTTCGGGCTTCTCGTGCTCGTGGTCGCTTCCGCCTGGCTGCCGTGGTTCGCCTACGACGACCGTCCGATCTTCCTGTTCTACGCGACGGCGTTCATCCCGTTCACCTGCGCGGCGATCGCCCTCGTGGCCGGACGCCTCCTGCGGGCGTCGCGGCGCAGCCGGCGGAGCTGGTGGGGTCCGGTGGCGCTCGGCGCGTACGTCGCGGTCGCCCTGGTGTGCTTCGCGTTCTTCTTCCCGATCTGGACCGACATGCTCGTCACGCACGAGGAGTGGCTGCACCGCATGTGGTTCGCACGCTGGATCTGAGCAGTATTACCTAGTTATACTCGACCTCGTGAAGACCGCCATCTCTATTCCTGACCCGCTCTTCGCGCGCATCGACGCCAAGGCCGCCGAGCAGGGTCTCTCGCGCTCGGCGTTCTTCGCCACAGCGGCCGAGCGCTACCTGGACGAGCTCAGCCATGACGACCTGACCCGCAGGATCGACGTGTTCTTCGCGACCGAAGGCACCGACCCGCGCGATGCGGTCGTGGTCGAGTACGGCAGGGCACGTCTCGCCGCCGACGCCGAAGGCTGGTGACGTGATCCGTCGCGGCGACGTGCACTGGGTCGATCTCGGTCCGCCGCACTCCAGCGCGCCCGCCCTCCGACGCCCTGTCCTGATCGTCTCGTCGGACGGCTTCAACGCGAGCCGCATCGCCACGGTCGTCGTCGCGGCACTGACCTCCCACCTCCGGCTCGCCTCGATGCCGGGCAACGTCTTCGTCAGCAGAGCCGCGACCGGGCTCCCCAAGGACTCCGTCGTCAACGTCTCCCAGCTCGCCACTCTCGACAAGAGCGATGTCGGCGAGCGTGCAGGCGCCCTGACCCCCATCCTGCTCGCGGAGGTCGACGACGGGATCCGCCTGCTGCTAGGCGTCTGAGCTCACGAGCCTTCGGCGCGGCGGGCCGCGAGATGCTCGCGGGTGGGGTGGTCGGTGGTGAGCGAGATCGCCTTTGCGTACGCGGCATCCGCCTCCTCCCTGCGCCCGGCCTGCGCGAGCAGGTGCGCCCGCGTCGCCCACGCCGGCTGGAACCGGCGCGCGCCCTCGTCGTCGATCGCGTCCAGCAGCGTGAGCCCCGCCTCGGGTCCGTCGACGCGACCGGTCACCGCGGCCAGCGCGACGCGGGCGCCGAGCGTCGGTACGAGGCGCACGAGCGCGCGGTGGAGCTTGAGCAGCGTCGGCCAGTCGGTCCGACTCGTACGCGCCCGCGCGCAGTGGACGGACTGGATCGCCGCCTCCAGCTGGAACCGCCCGGGCACGGCGCCACCTCGTACGGACGCCCGGCCGAGAAGGTCCTCCCCCTGCGAGATCAGCGCGGCGTCCCACCGGTCGACGTCCTGCGCGTCGAGCGGCACGAAGCGGCCCTCGTCGCTCGTGCGCGCGTCGGCCCGCGCGAGCGACAGGGCGACCAGCGAGGCGAGCCCGAGCACCTCCGGCTCGTCGGGCATCAGGGCGGCAAGGAGCACGGCGAGGTAGTGCGCCTCCCCCGCCGTGGAGGCCCGCAGCGTCGTGCTCGGGACGGCTGCCCAGTCGATCGCGTACGCGCCGTACACCGCCTCGAGCACGGCGGGAAGCCGCGCCGGCATGGCATCCGTGCCGGGGACGACGAAGGGGATCCGGGCGTCGCGGATGCGCCGCTTGGCCCGTACGAGCCGCTGCGCCATCGTGCTCGTGGGGACGACGTACGCCTCGGCGATCCGCCGGGCGTCGAGGCCGAGGACCGTCTGGAGCATCAGCGGCGTACGTACCGCGGGGTCGATCGCCGGGTGCGCGCACACGAACATCAGCGCCAGCCGCCCGTCTGGGATCTCGCTGGCGTCAGCGGTCGAGTGACCGGAGCCCGAGCCGGCCTCCTCCGGCCCCTCCTCCAGCGGCGCCGACGTCCGGTACGCCGCCGTCCGATAGAGGTCGCGCAGCCGGTTGCGTCCGGCCGTGAGCAGCCACGCCTCCGGGTTCGCGGGCACTCCCCGCTCCGGCCAGGTCGCCAGCGCCCGCTCGAACGCGTCGGCGAGCGCGTCCTCCGCCGCGGCGAGGTCACCGGTCGGCGCGGCAAGGAGGGCGAGCAGGCGACCGTACGAGGTACGCGCCGCCCGCTCGGCCTCCTCGTACGCGCTCAGGGCTGGTACCACTGCCGCTCACGGCTCCAGGTGAGCGTCGTCGGGCGGACCTCGACGGACCCGTACATCACCCCGGGGCACTTCTGCGCCCACGCGAGCGCGGCATCAAGGTCGGGGACGTCGATGACGACGACCCCTCCGACGTACTCCTTGGTGTCGGCGAACGGCCCGTCCTGGATCTTCGGCTCGCCGTCGACCGCGGTCACCGTCGTCGCGGCCTCGGGGAAGCCGAGGATCTGCGTGGTGACGAAGACGCCCGCGTCGTCGAGCGCCTTGGCGTACGCGTCGAACGCCGCCTCCACAGGCGCCATGTCCTCCTGGCTGATGCCCGCCTCGCGCGGGTCGGTGTTGTGGATGAAGAGTGTGTAGAGCATCGTTACGTCCTTCCGTCGGTGTGATCGTGACACCGTGATGACGGTTCGGGCGACCCTCGATCGACACCCGCTCTCGCAGAACCCGGCCGGTGAGCCACCTGTGCCGTACGTGAGCGACCCCGACAAGGTGCGCTCACTCCCAGCAAACGTGGCTCACCGGGGTTGTCCACAGGGTGGCGACGCCGTGGCGGCACCGAACGGCCCCGCCACGGCACAGTTCGGCCATGCATCGGCTCGAACGGCAGGCACATCTCAACAGCGTCCACGTGACACGGCGTGAGGCGATCGACGCGGGCTACGGCGACGCCGAGCTCGCACGCTTCCTCGTGCTGTGCTGGGAGTTCGGGATCTCCTGACCTGAGCCGCAGGTCGGGATGACGCTTGCAGACGGCGGTAGCGCCGAGGTCGACTTCTGGCCGCTCGAGGGTCTGGTCGTCGAGATCGACGGCATGCTCAAGTACGTCGACCAGCCGGGTGGAACGACCGCGCAGGCGAGGATACGGGCGGAAAAGCGACGCGAGCCGCGAACCGCGCACGGACCGCGGCGTACGTCCGGCGCGAGCTCGCGCGGGCCGCGCATACGTCGGTGAGCCACCTCCACCACAGGTGAGCGCACCATGTCGGGGTGGCTCACCCCCAGCAGACGTGGCTCACCGTCCCTCAGTCCGTCAGAACTCCTCGTGCGTCATCGGGTCGCCGCCGCTGCGGTCCTGCGGGCGGTCGCCGATCAGCGTCATCTCTTCGTCGCTCAGCGCGAACCCGAAGACCTCGAGGTTCTCGCGCTGGCGTGCCTCGCTCCCCGACTTCGGGATCGGGACCACTCCGCGCTGGACGTGCCATCGCAGCACGACCTGCGCGGGGGTGACGCCGTGCCGGTCGGCGATCTCACCCAGCGCCACCTCGGTAAGCAGGTCGGTCTTGCGCGCGAGCGGCTGCCACGCCTCGGTCACGATGTCGTGCGCGGCGTCGTACGCGCGCAGCTCCTCCTGCACGAAGTACGGGTGGAGCTCGACCTGATTCACCGCGGGGGCCACGCCGGTCTCGTCGACGAGGCGGTCGATCTGCTCGGGCGTGAAGTTGGAGACGCCGAGACTGTTGAGGAGGCCGTCGTCACGCAGGCGGATCATCGCCCTCCACGAGTCGACGTACCGGTCGAGGCGCGGGAGCGGCCAGTGGATGAGGTACAGGTCGACGTACTCGACGCCGAGCCGCTCACGTGACTCCCCGAACGCGCGCAGCGTCGACTCGTACCCCTGGTCCTCGCCGCGGAGCTTGGTCGTCACCACGATCTCGTCGCGAGGGACGTCGGTCCTCGCGATGGCCTGACCGACCCCGGCCTCGTTGCCGTACGAGGTCGCCGTGTCGACAAGTCGGTAGCCGACCTCGAAGGCGACGCGTACGGCCTCGGCGGCCTCGAGGTCGTCCATCGGGTACGTGCCGAGCCCGATCAGCGGGAGCTCGAGACCGTCGTTGAGCGTGCGGGTCGGTGCGATGGCCATGACTTGACCTTCGCACCGCCGCGCCGCCCGCGCAGCGTGGATGGCAGCCCTCGATCCGAGCATGCACACGGTAGTCGTCGGTGACTCAATCATGAGACGGTCGTCCTCCTCGCGACATGGACCAGGTGAGGCCACGCGAACGGAGCGCCATGACGACCGACCTGCCGACGGAGCACGCCGCCGACGACCGGCTGCTGCTCGCCCGTACGCGCCGGGGTGACCGCGACGCGTTCAGCGACCTGTACGCACGCCACGTCACGCCCGTCTACTGGCAGGCGTACCGGTTCGTTGGCACCGCCCACGATGCCGAAGAGGTCACGCAGGACGTCTTCGTGACCGCGTGGCGCCGGCGTGCTGACATCCACCTCGTCGACACATCGGTGCTCCCCTGGCTGCTCGCGACCGCGAAGTACGTCGCGCTCAACCTGCGCCGCAAGCGCAGCCGCAGGCTGTGGGCGGAGCTCGACGACTCGCTGCCCAGCGCGGACCAGGATCCGGTCGACGAGATCGTCTCCGCGATGCTGCTCGCCCGGGTGCGTGCGAGCGTCGCCGGCCTCTCGCCGCTCGACCAGCAGCTGTTCGAGCGCTGCGTCGTCGGCGACCGCACCTACGCCGAGGCGGCCGACGAACTCGGCGTGAGCCACGGCGCCGTACGCAACCGTGTCGCGCGCATCCGTAGCCGGGTCCGCGCCGCCACCCACGACCTGAGGGGGCCCGCATGAGCATCCAGCCCGAGATCCCCGAGCTGACCGACGAGCAGGTCGACCGGATGTATCGCCGCGTCACCGGTCGGATCGACCTCGACGCGTCGCTCGCCCGTACGAGGAGCCGCAAGATCGCGCTCACGGCGGCGTCCGTCGTCGCCGTCCTCGGACTCGGCGGCGCGGTGGTCGGCGGTGCCGTCACGTTCCTGCCGCAGGGCGGCTCGGACCAGGCGGGTGACTCGGCTTCGATCGAGGCGCCGCCTGCGGCGGAGGACGCCGGGGGTGTCGCCGACGGGCCGAACGAAGGCATGTCGGATCTCAGCAAGTCGGGAGACGGGACGAGCGCCGAGGCCGGTGTCCGCGAGATCGTGACGACGGCGTCCGCTTTCGTCACCGTCGACGATCCCGCGGCCGCTGCCGACGCGCTCTCCCGTTGGGCAGAGGACGAGCGCGGCCGGGTCGAGTCGCGCTCCGAGTCGTCGGACGACGAGCGCTCGAGCGTCTCGCTCCGGCTGCGCATCCCTGCAGGCAGCACCGGTGACACGACGCAACAGCTCCGCGAGCTGGGCGAGGTCGCCGGCCTGTCGATCGACTCCGAGGATGTCTCCGCGCAGGGTCGCGACCTCGACGCGCGGATCAAGGCGCTCGAGATCTCCGTCGTCCGACTCCAGGATCTGATGGCGAAGGCGTCCACGACGGCCGACCTGCTCGCCGCCGAGCAGACCCTGTCGCAGCGCCAGTCCGACCTCGAGGCCCTCCAGGCCCAGCGCCGCGGGCTGTCCGACCAGGTCGCGATGGCCACGTACGACGTGGAGATCTCCTCCGAGGACAAGCCTGACGCACCGAGCAGCTCCGGATTCGTCGGCGCGCTCGAGGCGGGGTGGGACGTGCTGGTCGGGACGCTCGGGGTGGCCCTCCGCGTCGTCGGGTTCCTGCTGCCCTGGGCCGCACTCCTCGCCCTGCTCACGGCCGCGTACGTCGCCGGTCGCCGGCTGCTGCGGCACTGACCCGGCGGGCGTGCCCGGCTGGTCACCGCCGGGACGTCGGGACGCCGCAGACGCAACGACGAAGGCCGGATCCGCGGTGCGGATCCGGCCTTCGGAGGGTGGAGCTACGGGGATTCGAACCCCGGACCTTCTCATTGCGAACGAGACGCGCTACCAACTGCGCCATAGCCCCAAAGCGAGATTGAGATTACCACGCGACCCACCCGGATCCGAATCCGGGGGGCCGTCCCGGGCGTCAGTCGCCGACGGCCCGGCGGGACTCGGCGCGACCCTCGTCGGAGGTCACCGCCGTCTCGCCGAAGTCGACCGTCCGGACGGTCCGCGGAGCGGCCGGCTTCGTGACGTACGTGGGGAGGGTGACCGGCACCGGATCCCACAGCGTGACGCCCGACGTGGTCGTCATCGCCGTGGCGTCGACGATCTGCTGGTCGAGTGCTCCCTGCGGCAGCGGGGTCTTCTCCATGACGTTGCGGCGTTGCGGGTCGTGGTCCTCGAACTGGCCCGAGAGCACCACGGTCGTCTCGAGATCGGGATCCACCACGACCGCCTTCTTCTCCTCGCGCTCGGAGGCGGCACGACGCTCCGTGCGCCGGGCCGCGCGTGCCGCACTGCGCTCGGCGCGTGCCTCGGCGCGCACCTCGCCACCCCCTCGTCGCAGGATCTGCACGGGGCGTCCGATCTCGCTGCGCACCATCACACGGCACAGGACCAGCCAGGCGACGACGATCCCGGCCGGGATCGCGGGCGCCCACGGAAGCAGGAGTCCGGCGACAGCGAGCCCACCGACGATCGCGCAGGCCGCGAGCAGCACGAGCAGCACCCGGCGACGACGGCGGGCGGCGATGCGCGCCGCGCGCCGGTTGTACGGACGCCGCGGCGCTTCGGGCTTCGTCTCGACCGGCATCGCCGGCTCGGTCTCACCGGTGGAGTCCGACGTGGAGTCCGCCGAGGGCGAGTCCGGCGCGGTCGCCGTGGCCTCGACCGGAGCGGTCTCGTCCTTGCGCTGGGTGAGCACGCGAAGCGCCCCGGAGAACGACGTCACGCCCCCTCCGCGGGTGGCTTCCTCGTGTCGGCGCAGGAGCAGGGGTACGCCGTACGCCACCCAGATGGCGATCACGGCTGCGAAGATCAGGCCCGTACCCACAGACGAACCGTACGCGGTGCGAACGCCTCCGTTCGGGGACCTCGGTCGGTGTGTCGCAAAGCGATCACGGCAATGCGAGGCAATGCGCTCAGCGATCGACGCTGCGGGAGTCGACACGTGCGAGCAGCCCGCCCGGCACGACCTGCTCGGCGGTGATGGCGAACAGCATGTGGTCGCGCCACGCGCCGTCGATGTGCAGGTAGCGCGGCGCGACGCCGATGCGGTCGAAGCCCAGCTTCTCGACGATGCGCAGGCTGGAGCGGTTCTCGGGACGGATCGCGATCTCGACGCGGTGCAGGCCGAGCGCCTCGAAGCAGTGGTCGGCCGCCATCGCCACCGCGGTCGTCGTGATGCCACGACCCGCGTACGGGCGCGCGATCCAGTAGCCGATCTGCGCCCACCGTGCCGAGCCCCACGTGATCCCCGAGACGGTCACCTGGCCGATCATCTGGTCGCTGTCGTACGTCGTGACGAACGGCAGCGCACGCCCCTGCGACGCCTGCTGACGCAACGAGCGCACGGCGGCCCCGTACGAGCGTCCGGCCGAGGGCACCGTGCTGGGCAGGGTCGCCTCCCAGCGTCCGAGCCAGTCGGCGGAGTCCTGGCGCAGCCGAGCCCACGCTCGGGCATCGCTTCGCCTGATCGGCCGCAGTCCCACCGGCCCGTGGTGCAAGGTGGCGGGCCAGCCCGTGCTCAGGACGCACCGCCGTCGTCGGTGCGTTCGTGGTCCACGCCCGCGACCTGCTCCACGGCGTGCAGCAGCACGTCGGACAGGACCGTGAGCCCGTCCTTCACGCCACCGCGCGAGCCCGGCAGGTTCACGATGACCGTCTGGTCGGCGACACCGGCCATGCCGCGCGAGAGCATCGCCGACGGGACCCCGGCGGCGACCCCGTACGCCCGGATCGCCTCGGCGACGCCGGGCAGCGTCCGTTCGAGGACGGCTTCGGTCGCCTCTGGCGTCGCGTCGGTGGGGCTGATACCCGTGCCGCCGGTGGTGACGACGGCCTCGTAGCGCAGCTCGACCGCCTCACGCAGCGCCTCCTCGACCGGGAGGCCGTCGGGCACGACGAGCGGGTCGGCGACCTCGAAACCCCACGACCTCAGCGCCTCGACGATCAGCGGACCGGTGGTGTCCTCGTACACGCCCGCGGCGGCACGGTTGGAGCAGGTGACGACCAGGGCCTTCACGCCGACCAGTCCCCGCTCTTGCCGCCGGACTTCGCCCGTACGCGGACATCGGCGATGACGGCGTGCTTGTCGACCGCCTTGATCATGTCGACCACCGTCAGCGCGGCCACGCTCACCGAGGTCAGCGCCTCCATCTCGACCCCGGTACGGCCGGTGGTGCGGACGGTCGCGGCGATCTCCACACCCTCGTCGGTCACGTCCAGGTCGACCTCGACCCCGGTGATCGCGAGCGGGTGGCACAGCGGGACGAGGTCGGGCGTGCGCTTGGCGGCCATGATCCCGGCGACGCGCGCGACCCCGAGCGCATCCCCCTTGGGCACGTCGCCCGCACGCAGCAGCGCCACCACCTCGGGCGTCGTCCGGACGATGCCGGTGGCGGTCGCCTGCCGGCGGGTCTCGTCCTTGCCGGAGACGTCGACCATCCGGGCGGCACCCTGCTCGTCGAGGTGCGTGAGCCTGTCGCCCATCAGAACTCCCGGTCCAGGAACATCACCTTGGCGGTGTCACCGACGTGCAGAGCGGTCTCGTCCTCCTCGACGACGATGAGGCAGTTGGCCCGAGCCAGCCCCGCGACGAGGTGCGACCCCGGCCCGCTGACCCGGGTGACGCGCACGCCACGACCGTTCACCTCGAGCCAGCCGCGCAGGAACTGCCGACGGCCGGAGGGCGAGCGGATCTCCTCGGTCATCGTGGCCTGGACGAGCGGGCGTCGGTAGGGGAGTTTGCCCATCATCCGCCGCAGCATCGGCAGCACGAACACCTCGAACGAGACGTACGAGGACACCGGGTTGCCCGGCAGCGTGACGATCGGGGTCTTCTCCTCGCCGACCGTGCCGAAGCCCTGCGGCTTGCCCGGCTGCATCGCGACCTCGGCGAACTCGACGGTGCCCAGCTCGGACAGCGCCGCCTTCACCACGTCGTACGCGCCCTTGCTGATGCCGCCGCTGGTGACGACGAGGTCGGCGCGCACCAGCTGGTCGTTGAGCTTGTCGGCGAACTCGCGCGGGTCGTCCGAGGTGATCCCGACCCGGTACGCGATGGCGCCGGCGGCACGCGCGCAGGCGGCGAGCATGTAGGAGTTGCCGTCGTAGATCGAGTCGTAGTCCAACCGCGCCCCGGGCTCGCGCAGCTCGGCGCCGGTGGACAGCACGACCACCCGGGGGCGGGGGCGGGCGCGCAACCGGGCGAACCCGAGCGACGCCAGCAGGCCGACCTCTCGCGGCCCGAGGATCGTCCCGGCCTCGGCGACGATCTCCCCGGCGGCCACGTCCTCGCCGGCCGGCCGTACGTTCTCGCCGGCGCGGCGGGCCTGGTAGATCCGCACGTCGGCGTCGCCACCGTCGGTCAGCTCGATCGGGACGACCGTGTCGGCACCCGACGGGATCGGCGCCCCGGTCATGATCTTGACGGCGGTCTTGGCCGTGAGGGCGGTGGGGGTGCTCGAGCCGGCGGCCTGCTCCCCCACGACGGGCAGGACGACGGGGAACTCACGGTTGGCACCGACCACGTCTGCAGCCCGCACCGCATACCCGTCCATCGCCGAGTTCGTGAAGCGTGGCAGGTCGATCGGACTCACCACGTCGTCGACCAGCGGCAGCCCCAGCGACTCCAGCAACGGCTGGTCGTACGGCTGCAGCGGGCCGATCAGGTCGAGCAGCTTCTCGAGGTGCTCGTCGACGGTACGCATGGGCGACAGCCTATGACCCCTCGAGCGTCGTGCCGTCGGGGATCGTCCCTGTGGACCCCGCCGCCCCCACGCTGACGTCGCCCACGGCACGCACGTCCGCTCCGAAGGTCCAGTCGCCCTCGACGGCGAACGAGGCGGCGTCGACGAGGCTCACAGGCCCCTTCGGGAACCGCGTGTCGAAGTCCTGGACGAGCTTGTAGTAGCTCTTGTCCAGCCGCACGAGGGGCGACTCGTCGTGCGCGGCGACCAGGTGGAAGTCGTCGTCGAGCGTGTAGAAGTCCGACCGTACGAGCAGCAGGTCGTCGGTGGTCTTCACCGGCAGGAACCGGCTGCGCTCGACCTCGATCGCGGTCGCGCCGTCGAAGACCTGCACGATCGCACCCATCGCGGACTCGACCTGGATCACCGCCGGCGACTGCGGATCGGTCGGGTCGACGGTCTTCTCGTTGCGGATCAGCGGGAGCTCGAGGACGCCGCCGCGCTCCTCGATCACCGCGGCGAGGGCGTCGAGGTCGAACCACAGGTTGTTGGTGTGGAACCAGCGGTGGCGGGTGATGTCGTCGGCGACCGCCAGGTCCTCCTTCGGCGTCTGCGCGGTCTCGCGCAGCACGAGCCTGCCGTCCGACTTGCGGCGTACGAGGTAGCCGCCCTTCACGTCGGCGGGCGTACGCCGGCACACCTCGGCCGCGTACGGGGCTCCGGACTGCGCGAACCAGCCGGCGATCTTGGGGTCCGGGAAGCCGCCGAGGTTGTCGGAGTTCGACACCGACGCATAGCGGTAGCCCTGGTCGCGCAGCGCCTGCAGCGTGCCCGACGCGTCGAGCGCGGTGAACAGGTCCCCGTGGCCCGGCGGCGTCCACTCGAGGCTGGGGTCCTTCGGCCACGACACCGGCGTCAGGTCGTCGGCGCGGAGCTTGGGCTCCTTGTTCTGGAGGAAGTCCCGCGGGAGCCCGTCGACGGGGATGTCGGGGTACGCCGAGAGTGCCGCGAGCGTGTCCTCGCGGGTACGGAAGCTGTCCATGAGGATCAGCGGCAGCGTCACCCCGTACGCAGACCGGACGCGCCGCACCTGCTCGACGAGCACGTCAAGGAACGTCCGGTCGCCGCGCACGGGCAGGAGCGACTTGGCCTTGTCCATGCCCATCGACGTGCCGAGCCCGCCGTTGAGCTTGATGATCGCGGTCCGGCTCAGCGCTTCGCGCTGCGTCTCCTCGTCGACCTCGGCGTCAGCGAGCCGGGCCGGCGGGTCCAGCGGGTCGATGTCGGACTCGGGGATCTTGCCGGTCGCCCCGGCCTCGAGCTCGCCGTAGTAGTGGGCGAAGACGTCGATCGCGCGCGGGGGGACCCTTGCTGCCTCCATCACCTCACGTGCTGCTGCCAGTCCCTCATCGCTCATGCGCCTCATCGTAGGCACTACCGTCGAAGCGTGAGCGCGAAGCCGCGACTGCGGGAGGCCCTGCTCGAGCGTCGGACGCACCTCAGCGCCGACGCGATGGTCGCTGCCGAGCGACGGCTCTGCGCGGGGGCGCTCGCGGTCGTGCGCGAGGTCGGCACGCCTCGTCGTGTCGCCGCGTACCTGTCGGTCGGGCGCGAGCCGCCGACATGGGAGCTGGTCGACGCGCTGCGCGCCGAGGGCATGGAGGTGCTCGTCCCGCGCTCGCTGCCGCGCCGTCAGATCGCCTGGGCCCCGTACGAGGGGCGCGACCGGCTGGTCCTCGGCCGCTTCGACATCCCGGAGTCGTCGGCACCGGTCGCCCCGGACGGGCTGGGCACCGTCGCGGTCGTGCTCGTCCCTGCGCTCGCGGTGGACGTGGCCGGCTTCCGCCTTGGTCGCGGCGGCGGCTACTACGACACCACGCTCGCGAAGCACCCGGAGCCGCTGCGGGTCGCGCTGACCTACGACCACGAGCTCGTCGACGACGTCCATCCCGAGGCGCACGACGAGCGGGTCGACGTCGTCGTCACTCCCGAGCGGACGCTGAGCCTGCCGCCCCGCTGACCCCGCCTGTCGAGACCCCCCTCCGCCGGTCGAGCCTGTCGAGACCCCCCGCCGCCGGTCGAGCCTGTCGAGACCCTGGGTCTCGACAGGCGGGCCCCTACTGCTCCAGCTCGGCGGTCAGCCGCAGCTCGTCGCGTGCCGCCTTCTCGACGGCGTCCTCCGTGTAGCGCCACGGCAGCGTCTTGCCGTCCGCCCACAGCTCGGTCTGGTCGGTGTAGTTCCGGTGGAAGGCGTGGCCGGAGACACCGGTGAGGTTGATCCAGCGCGACTTGTCGAGGTCGCTGAGGTCCACCACCATCCGCATCGACGGCACGGCGATCACCTCGTACCCCTCGGCCGCGTCCCACCCCGTCGCGTTGACGATGCCCGAGCCGCCGCCGACCTCGTATGGGCCGCGGTTGAACAGCTTCTCGACCAGGGCGATGCCCGACGTGCCGAGCGTCTGGTTCTCCAGGGTCAGCGTGTGCACGTTGCCCCACGACCAGCGGTCAGGGTCCAGCGACTGCCGCCGCGTCATCTCGTCGCGGGCGTCGCGCATGGCGGTCCGGAGGATGTCGTCGCGGGTCTCGCGGACCGACTTGGTCGTCCGGTCGTCCCACCAGTCGCTGTCGGGGCTGTTGAGCAACCGGCGTACGACCTCGAACCACCGCTCTCCGCCGGCCGGCCACACGTCCTGCGGGAGGTCGTCGTGGAACGTCCGCGCAAGGAGGTTGCGCCACACGGCAGAGAAGTAGGCCGCTGCGGCCGAGTCACGATCCTGCTTCTGGTCGCTCCAGCCGCGCAGCAGCTCCTGACCGTCGGCGTAGTAGCCGGAGCCGAGGTCGATCTCGAGCAGGTGCGGCAGGAGCGTCGTGGCCTGCCCGTTGGTGGTGTCGTTCTGGATCGTCGTCATGTCGTCGACCGACAGCTTGGACGAGGACTGGAGAAGATCGATGATGCGCTGGCTGCGGTAGCCCGCGGCCTGGCCGGTCCCGAGCAGGTTCGGGTACTGCCGGCCGATCACCTGCTGGTTGGCGGTCACGACGTAGCCCTCGGCGGGATTGAGCACCGTCGGCAGCTCCTCGTACGGGATGAAGCCTTCCCAGCCGTACGACGCGTCCCAGCCCGGCACCGGCCACGTCCCGTCGCCACGCTTGCGGATCGGCACCTGCCCGGGTGCCTGATAGCCGATGTTGCCCTTCGTGTCGGCATACACGAGGTTCTGGGACGGCACCGCGAACAGCCGCGCGGCCTTGCGGAAGCTCGCCCAGTCGCTGGCCTTGTCGATCCCGAACAGGGCGTCCATCGTGCGCCCCGGCGTCAGTGCGGTCCACTGCAACGAGACCCCGTACGTGCTCCCGCCGCCGGCCCGTTCCCCGACCTCGGCGAGCGTGTCGTCGACGTCGGAGAGGATCGGGCCGCGTTGTGTCTCGCGGACGGTGATCGTCTCCGGCTCTCCCCCTGCGACCTCGAAGGTCTCCTCGCGCGTCGCCAGGGCGTGCCAGCGGCCGTCGTACAGGTAGCGGTCGCCCTGGATCTGCTCGATGTAGAGGTCCGTGACATCGGGATACATCGTGGTGATGCCCCAGGCGATGTCGGCGTTGTGCCCGACGACGACCCCGGGCATACCCGAGAACGTGAAGCCCGCGACGTCGAACGGGCACGCGTCGGTCACCTCGCGGCAGTGCAGGCCCATCTGGTGCCAGATACCGGGCATGCTCGGAGCGAGGTGTGGGTCGTTCGCGAGGATCGGCTCGCCGGTGGCGCTGCGCTCCCCCGAGACGGCCCATGCATTGGAGCCGATGCCGTCGCCGAACCCGAGCAGCGTCGGGAGTCCCTTCGCGACCTCCGCGACGCCCTGCATCGAGCCGAGCAGGCCACGCAACGCGACCTCGTCCGTCTCGTCGTCACCCGCGGGAGTGGTCTCGGGGACGTCCTCGGCGCGGTCGGTGTCGGCGTTGCGGCGCTGGCCGGAGGACTGGTCGAACGCGCCCTCGACCACGTTGCCCTGCGTGACGATCGGGTCGTGGCGCCGGAACGGGAAGCCCGGATAGAGGGTGTCGACCTGCGCACGCGACAGCTTCTCCGTCGCGAGCACCCTGTCGATCTCGTCGCTCATGTTGCTGCGCAGGTCCCACGCCATCGCCTTGAGCCAGGCGAGCGAGTCGGCAGGCGTCCACGGCTCCGGCTCGTACTCCGGACCGCTGAGGGCCAGGACGGAGTACTCCAGGGAGAGCGCCGAGGCCTCCCGGTCGCCGATGTAAGCGTTGACGCCACGGGCGTAGGCCTCGAGATAGCGGCGCGTCGCCGGTGCCAGCTTCGGCAGCTCCTGCTCCGCGACTTGGCGCCACCCCATCGTCCGGACGAACTTGTCGGTCTCGAGCGCCGCCTCGCCGACGAGCTCGGCCAGGCGACCGGCGGTCACGTGGCGTCGGAAGTCCATCTCGAAGAAGCGGTCCTGCGCGTGGACGTAGCCCTGTGCCATGAACAGGTCCTCGGCCGAGTCGGCAAAGACCTGCGGGATGCCGTGGTCGTCGCGCAGGACCGTCACATCCGCGCCCAACCCGGTCAGCTGTGCCGTCCCCTCCCGGTCGGGGAAAGGCTTGCGGACAGTGACGATGCCGAGCGCAGCGACCGCCACGAGCACCACCGCCAGGACGATCGCGAGGATCGCGAAGAGTCGGCGGGTCAAGACGGGTCGCAGTCGTAGGGCCAGGTCTCGCACTCGTGCATTGTGCCGCTCACCCGCCGTCGGTGGCACGGCGGGCAGGGTCGCGGACCTCGCCGACGAGCTCCTCCAGGACGTCCTCCAGCATCACGACGCCCAGCGCTTCACCGTCGTCACCGACGACGCGGGCCATGTGCGCACCGCGCTGCTGCATGTGCCGGAGCGCGTCGTACAGGCGTGTGCTGCGGCGTACGGAGCCGAGCGGCCGGATCCACTTCGCGGGGATCGGTCGGATCTCCTCGGACACCTCAAGCGCGTCCTTGATGTGCAGGTAGCCGACCAGCGCGTCGTGCGAGTCGGTCACCGGGAACCGCGAGAAGCCGGTACGGGCGCAGGCGGCCTCGACGTCGGCTCGCGTCGCCCCGACCGGGATCGTGTCGAGCGACGCACGGGGCAGGAGCACCCGCTCGACCGTGCCGGCCTCGAACCCGAGCGCCCCTGACACGAGCTCGTACTCCTCGGAGTCGAGCAGGCCCTCGCGGTGCGACTCGTCGAGGAGCCCCGCGACCTCGTCCGAGGTGAAGGTGGCCCCCACCTCGTCCTTGGGCTCGAGCCGCATCAGCCGGATCGCGCCGTTGGCGATCGCGTTGAGCGCGACCACGAACGGCTTGAGCAGCATGATGACGCCGAGCATGAACGGGCCGAGCCACAGCACGGCGCGGTCCGGCCCGGCGAGGGCGATGTTCTTGGGGACCATCTCGCCCAGCACGACGTGCAGGTAGGTGACGATGCCCATCGCGATCACGAACGAGATCGGGTGCACGAACGAGTGCGGGACGCCGAGCGCGTCGAAGACCGGCTCGAACAGGTGCGCGATCGCGGGCTCGCCCACAGCACCGAGGCCGAGCGAGCACAACGTGATGCCGAGCTGCGCGGCGGCCATCGCCAGGCTGACGCGCTCCATCGCGCGGATCGCGAGCCGGGCCGGACGCGACCCGGACTGCGCCTTCGGCTCGAGCTGCGTGCGTCGAGCGGAGATCAGGGCGAACTCCGCCGCGACGAACAGCGCGTTGAGGGCGAGGAGGACGACGACAAGACCGATCGCGAGCGCGGGGTTCATCGGCCCTCCTCCTCGTCCAGGTGGACATCGAGGATGACGCGGTCGATACGGCGGCCGTCCAGGCGGTCGACCCGCAGGCTGACGCCGATCGTCGCGACCTGATCGCCGGCGACGACGGGCACGACGAGGGCGACCTCGTCGCCGACCTCGGCCAGGCGTCCCAGGTGCTGGGTGAGGAGCCCGGCGACGGTCTCGTAGTCGTCGCCTTCGGGCAGCGGGACGCCGGTCTGGCTGCGGACCTCGTCGGGTCGCAGCATCCCCGAGAGCACCCATGTGCCGTCCGGCCGCGACCGCAGCTGCGCCGAGGACCGGTCGTGCTCGTCGGCGATGTCGCCCACGATCTCCTCGACGAGGTCCTCCAGGGTGACGACGCCGTCGGTGCCGCCGTACTCGTCGAGCACGACCGCCATCTGGAGCCGCTGCTCACGCAAGAGGACCAGCAGGGGGTCGAGCTCGATGGAGTCCGGGACGGTGAGGGCCGGCACGGCGAGCTCAGAGACCCGGACGGTCCGGCGCCGGTCGGGCGCGAGGGCGACGGCGTCCTTGACGTGGACGACACCCACGAGGTCGTCGAGGTCGTTGCCGATCACGGGGAACCGCGAGTGGCCAGTCGCCCGGACGGCGTCGACGAGGTCCTGCGCGGTGTCGCGCCGGTCGAGGAAGTGGACGCGGACCCGCGGCGTACGGACGTCGGCGGCGGTCCGGTTGCCGAACGCGATCGAGCGCGCGACGAGGTCCGCGGTAGGGCGGCCCAGCGCGCCCTCGTCGGCCGAGCGCTGCACGAGCGAGCTCAGCTCGTACGGGGAGCGCGCCGAGCGCAGCTCCTCCTGCGGCTCGATGCCGAGGGTACGCAGGAGCGCGTTGGCCGAGCCGTTGAGGCCTCTGATCGGCCACGCCATCGCCGTCGTGAAGCCGCGCTGGAGTCCCTGGACGGCACGCGCGGTGGCCATCGGGACCGAGAGCGCGATGTTCTTAGGGATCAGCTCGCCGACGAGCATCGTCACGAAGGTGCTCAGCAGCAGGGCGACCACGTACGACGTCGCCGACAGCGAGGCGCCGCTGACACCGAGGGACGAGAGGGGGTCGCGCAGCAGCTGGCCGATCGCGGGCTCGGCGAGGAAGCCGATCGCGAGGTTCGTGATGGTGATGCCCAGCTGGGCGCTGCTGAGCTGCGTCGACAGCGTGCGCAGGCCCTTGAGGAGCCCGGCCGCCTGGCGGTCGCCGCCCTGCACGGCGCGCTCGACGGACGGCCGGTCGACGGTGACGAAGGCGAACTCGGCGGCCACGAAGACACCGCAGGCGAGCATGAGGAGGAAGGAGGTGAGGAGCAGTAACCACTCGGTCATCAGGAGGTGATCGTACCGGGCGCTCGGGGAATCTCCCGCGCCCCGACTTGGTTGTGAGGAGTGGCGCCACGCACAATGGGCGCTGGAGATCGGTGCGGCCGCTGCGACGGGCGGCCGTTTCGTGCGAGTGCTGAGAAGGAACGACCGTGCCCACTTACCAGTACCAGTGCAACGACTGCGGCCAGCCGCTCGAGGTGCAGCAGAGCTTCAGCGACGACGCCCTGACGGTGTGCCCGTCCTGCGACGGACGCCTGCGCAAGGTGTTCAACGCGGTCGGCGTCGTGTTCAAGGGGAGCGGGTTCTACCGCAACGACAGCCGCTCGGGCTCGTCGTCAAGCACCAGCGCCAGCTCGCCGTCCACGTCGTCGTCGACGTCCGAGTCGAGCAGCACCAAGAGCTCCGACAGCAGCTCGACGTCGTCCACGACCACGGCGACGACGTCGTCCAGCTGACCCCTCCGCTGGTTCGAGGAGGGCGAAGAATGAGCCCGAATCGAGACCCCGGCCCCGCCTCCCCCTGTGGATGCGGGGCTGGCGCCTTTCCTGCTGTGGACGACGCGGCGCGGCACCCGCACCACCGTCCACAGTGAGTCATGGCCGATCTCCGAGCACCCGCCGCGCTCGCCTCCGTCCGCCGCCGGGTCCGGACCCACCGCCGTCCGCTCGCTGCCGCGTGCGCCGCGGCATCCGTCCTCGTCGCGATCCAGGCGGCTCGCCCCGACCCCGGCCCGACCACTCCCGTCCTGGTGGCTACCACCGCCGTCACGTCCGGCTCTCTCGTCCAGCCCGGTGACGTCGAGGTGGTCGCGATGCCGGCCGATCTCGTCCCGGAGGGCGCTCTGCGGTCCCACGACGAGATGCACGGCCGCGTGGTCGCCGCCCCGGTCCCCCGTGGCGGCGTGCTCACCGACCTCTCGCTCGTCGGGCCCGGGCTGCTCGAGGGCTACCGTCGCGGCACCGCGCTCGTGAGCGTCCGAGTGGCCGATGCGGCGACCGTCGACCCCGTACGGGTCGGCGACGCCGTCGACGTCGTCGGCACCGACCCTCGCGGCACGGCTGCACCGCGGTTGCTGGCGCGACGCGCTCGGGTTGCGGCGCTCCCCGGCGACGACGGGGACGACCGCGCCGTCCTCGTCCTCGCCGTCGACGCCGAGATCGCGCGGACGCTATCGGGCGCGGCCGTGGCCTGGCATCTCGCCGTGACCGTCGTGCTGTGAGTCCGGTCGCCTGTGGTCGGAGGTCGCAGATCTCGGCGCTCTGTGGTGGGGTGGGTGGGTCCACCACCCTCCTCACGAACGGACACAGGCATGGCTGGGATGGTCGCAGGATTCAAAGAGTTCGTCATGCGCGGCAACGTCATCGACCTTGCGGTCGCGGTCGTCATGGGCACCGCGGTCACCGGGCTGGTCACGTCGTTCACCGAGGCGGTCATCGAGCCGTTGCTCGCTGCGATCGGCGGCGACGACACCCTCGGCTTCGGCTTCACGATCGTGAGCGGCAACCCCGCCACGTTCGTCAACATCGGCGCCGTCATCACCGCGCTGATCAACTTCCTCATCATCGCGGCGGTGCTCTACTTCCTGCTCGTCCTGCCCATGAACAAGTTCCGCGAGCGCTACCAGAAGCCGACCGACGACGCACCGCCGCCGGAGGACATCGCGCTGCTGCGCGAGATCCGCGACGAGCTGCGCGCCAGCCGCGGTGGCGGCACCACGCCAGAGAGCTGACCGCGCCCGTCAGCCGCCGTGGTGCGGGGGCACGTCCCGACGCAGCTCGTCGTCGCGGCTGCGGCTGCTGTCGCGCTCACCCCAGCCCTCGGCGGTCTCGTCGCGCGTGGTCTCGGGCACGACGTCGCCGAGCAGGCGCGCAGCGCGGAGCCGCCGACGCCGCTCCTCGGCGGCCGTACGCTCGCCCGGCGGGCGCTGCTCGTCAGGCACTGGCGGCCTCGACGACCATCGGGAGCAACCATCCTGCGTCGAACTGCGTATGCGACGCCGTCCAGCCGGTCGCCCGCGCGAACCGGTCGGAACTGACCCGCTGCGACCGGGTGAGCCACTCCAGGCGGTCACCCCCGAGACGCAGCACCAGCCGCCGGTAGAAGCTGGCCTCGTCCTGACCGACGGCTTCCGCGAACGCGGCGACGAGCTCGCCGCGGCGTACAGGATCGGCCCCGACGTTGTAAGTGCCCGGAGGCGCGGTCAACGCGGCGAGGACCGCTCCGCCGATGTCGTCGGCGTGCACGACGTGCGTCCACGACTGCGGCTTGCCGAGCCCGACGGCCTGACCCGCGCGTGCCCGTGCGAGGCGCCACCGCGTGACGGCGTCGTCGCCGACGATCGTGCCGAAGCGCAGCACGACGGCCTCGCGCGTCGCGGAGGCATAGTGCTGGGCGTGGGTCTCCGCGAGCACGACCGGCTCGGCCGCGCACGAGACGGCGATCGGGCTGTCCTCGTCGATCCACCCCTCGCCGTGGTCGGCGTACAGGAAGGAGACGCTCTCCTGGACGAGCCGCCCGATACCGGCCTCGGCCGCCGCGTGCGACACGGTGCGGGAGCCCTCGACGTGGATGCGGTCGTTGGACTTCCACGCGCCAGGGCGCATCCCGCTGGTGCCGACGGGCATGTGGGTGGCGAGGTTGGCGACCGCGTCGCACCCCTCCATCGCCTGGACGAGGCTGGCACGGTCGAAGAGGCTCGCGCGTACGGACGCAACTCCGCGGTCGGCGAGGGTCGTTGCGCTCTCGTCGCTGCGGGCGAGGGCGCGGACCTCGTGCCCCGCGCCTTGCAACGCGTGGATCACGGACCGTCCCATGACGCCGGTGGCACCTGTCACGAAGACCTTCACCGTGATGCCGCTCCAGAGGTTTGTCGACGCAGGGCGCGCCAGGATCGGGGGGATTCCATCACAAAAGGATAACGGATAGGTCGCAGAACGGACCAGGGTGCTTGCTCAGGCCTCGCTGGACCCCGCCCAGATGTTGAGATGCCCGTCGACCGCGTGGGAGTCGATCCGCTCCAGCTCATCGGCACTGAAGGACAGGTTCTGCAACGCCCCGAGGCTGTCCTCGAGCTGCGCGACGCTCGAAGCACCGACGAGCGCCGAGGTCACCCGAGGGTCGCGCAGGACCCATGCGACGGCCATCTGGGCGAGGGTCTGCCCACGCTCTTGCGCGAGGTCGTTCAGCGCCCGCACGTGCGCGAGGTTGTCCTCGATCATCTGCGGGTCCAACGACTTGTCGGCCGCGGCGCGAGAACCTTCAGGGACGCCGTTGAGGTAGCGGCCCGTCAGCACGCCCTGGGCGAGCGGCGAGAACGCGATGCACCCTGCGCCCACGTCCTCCAGCACGTCCAGGAGCCCGTCCTCGACCCACCGGTTGAGCATCGAGTACGACGGCTGGTGCAGCAGCAACGGCGTGCCGAGGTCGGCGAGGATCGCCGCCGCCTCGCGGGTGCGCTCGGGACCGTACGAGCTGATCCCCGCGTAGCGCGCCTTTCCGGACCGTACGGCCGCGTCGAGCGCGCCCATCGTCTCCTCCAGCGGCGTGTGCGGGTCGAAGCGGTGGCTGTAGAAGATGTCGACGTAGTCCAGCCCCATCCGCTGGAGCGAGTCATCGAGGCTGCTCAGCAGATACTTGCGCGAGCCGAGGAACCCGTACGGACCAGGCCACATGTCCCAGCCGGCCTTGGTCGAGATGACGAGCTCGTTGCGGTACGGGGCGAAGTCCTCGGCGAGGATGCGGCCGACGTTCTTCTCCGCCGCGCCGTACGGAGGCCCGTAGTTGTTGGCGAGGTCGAAGTGCGTGACCCCGAGGTCGAACGCGTGGCGGAGGATCGCCCGCTGCGTGGCCAGCGGGGTGTCGTCGCCGAAGTTGTGCCACAGCCCCAGCGAGATCGCGGGCAGCTGGAGTCCGGAGCGCCCGCACCGACGGAACAGCGCGGGCCCGCCGTCCGCGACGCTGTCATAGCGGTCGTCGGCCGCTCGGTAGAGGTCGTGGGGATCGAGGATCGTCCGAGGCACACTCATGTCGCCAGTATCGGTCACTCCGCGTCGACCGGCGGCGCGACGACGTCGTCGACGAGGTCCGCGATCGAGTCGACGATGCGGGTGGGGCGGTACGGGAACCGCTCGACGTGCTCGCGGCGCGTCGAGCCGGTGAGGACCAGGATGGTCCGCAGGCCGGCCTCCATCCCCGAGACGATGTCGGTGTCCATCCGGTCGCCGATCATCACCGTGGTCTCGGAGTGCGCGTCGATGCGGTTGAGCGCGTTGCGCATCATGAGCGGGTTGGGCTTGCCGACGAAGTACGGCTCGACGCCGGTCGCGCGGGTGATCAGCGCCGCGACCGACCCCGTGGCCGGCAGCGGCCCCGCCGGCGACGGGCCGGTCGGGTCGGGGTTGGTGGCGATGAAGCGCGCGCCGTTAACGATGAGCTGGATCGCGGTCGTGATCGCCTCGAAGGAGTACGTGCGGGTCTCTCCGAGCACGACGTAGTCCGGACGCGAGCGCGTCAGCACGTACCCGACCGCGTGCAGCGCCGTGGTCATCCCCGCCTCGCCGACCACGTACGCGCTGCCGTTCGGCCGCTGGTCGGACAGGAACTGCGCGGTCGCGAGCGCCGAGGTCCAGATCCGGTCCTCGGGGACGTCGAGTCCCGACTCGGCGAGCCGGGCCCGCAGGTCGCGCGGCGTGTAGATCGAGTTGTTGGTGAGGACGAGGAACTTGCACCCGGACTCGGTGAGGCGCTGGAGGAACTCGGCCGCCCCCGGGATGGCGTCCTCCTCGTGCACAAGGACGCCATCCATGTCGGTGAGCCAGGTCGCGACGGGCAGCTTCTCGGTCATGCCGGAAGTATCCCGTGCCGCCGGAGGGCGGGCCATCGCGCCCGCAGGTCGCGCGCGATCCGCGCGCGTGGTTCCCACGTGACATCACATTCGGCGCGGTACGGCTCCGTCCTGCCAGTGGTAGAGGTCGCGCAGCAGGGAGATCTCGGCGCCGTGATGGATCAGCTCTCTGTTGACGTGCAGGACGATGCTCTCCATGGGAAACCGCTCGGGACCCACGTAAGCGAATGTCTGGGAGTCGACGTCCTGGCCGCCGAAGTGCCATGCGACCCGATAGCCCAGGCAGGAGACGATGATGTGCGCCAGCCGCCAGGCAATCGTGGTCACCGGCGCCGGTACCGGGGCAGGGGAGGCGGAGTCCATCGTCCACTCCCCCGAACCTTCCGACATCGGTGCGACCGACGTGCCACGTGGGCGGATGCTCCAGCAGTCGCGCACCGGCTCCCAGAAGTACTCCTCGTCGGTAAGACCCTCCAGCCGTGGCCGCAAGTTCTTGCGCCAGTACCAGTCCAACTGCTCCGCGAGCCGTTCGCCCCGTGCCATTTCCGCACACTACATACACGATGTCCCCCTGTGCCGACAGCTCGTCGAACCCGCCGAGGGGATCTGCACGGCAGATGGGCACTGGAGGACGGGATCGGCGCGCGATCAAGCACGAGGCTGCCTGCTGGGCGACGCGCCGGTCGCCGGCGTCAGCGACCGGTGTTCGCGCTGGCCGCGACGACACCGCTGTCGGAAGCGCTGGGGGCGCGCGTGCACGACGGAGTGCAGGCCGCTGCTGTCTCCGACCAGGATCCGCAGGTGACCCGAGCGCCGGCTGGCGGCCTGCACCTCGGCGACCGTCCCACCCCTCACCTCCCCCCGAAGCGCTTGCCGGAGGGAGGTTGGTACTGCCTGGGATCATGACTCTCATTCGGGTCGGGGGACGGCTCGAACGAGAGGAACGCCCGTCGCGCGATTCGTTCCCCACGCTACGGTCGTACGGTGAGTGAACCGCTCGAGCTCGGTCTCGACACCTTCGGCGACATCACCTCCGACGCCGACGGCGCCCTGGTCCCGGCGCCGGAGGTCCTGCGGCAGGTGGTCGAGCAGGCCGTCCTCGCCGACGAGGTCGGCCTGGCCTTCATCGGCCTCGGCGAGCACCACCGCGCCGACTTCTCGATCACGTCTCCCGACGTCGTGCTCGCCGCGATCGCCGGCCGTACGGAGCGGATCCGCCTGGGCTCCGCAGTCACCGTGCTCAGCTCCGACGACCCGATCCGGGTCTACGAGCGCTTCGCGACGCTCGACGCCCTGTCGCACGGACGCGCCGAGGTGATCTTGGGGCGCGGGTCCTTTACGGAGTCGTTCGGGCTGTTCGGCTTCGACCTCGGCGACTACGAGGTGCTGTTCAACGAGAAGCTCGACCTCTTCGCGGCGCTCCTGGACGAGCAGCCGGTGACCTGGTCCGGCACGACGCGACCGCCGCTGAAGGACCAACGGGTCTACCCGCCCACCGAGTCGGGCCGGCTGACGACGTGGATCGGCGTCGGCGGCACCCCTCAGTCGGTGGTCAGGGCGGTGCACTACCGGCTCCCGATGATGCTCGCGATCATCGGCGGACCACCGCTGCAGTTCGTCCCGTACGCCGACTTCTACCGCGAGACGCTGGAGAAGGACGGTGCCGAGGTGCTGCCGGTCGGGATGCACTCCCCCGGCTACATCGCCGAGACCGACGAGCAGGCACGCGAGGAGCTGTACGACCACTGGATCGCCCAGCGCAACCAGATCGGCAGCGAGCGCGGTTGGCCGCCCGCGACGCGCAACGAGTTCGCGCAGGCAGCCGGGCCGGACGGCGCCCTCTACGTCGGCTCGCCGGAGACCGTGGCCCGCAAGATCGCCCGCAACGCCGCAGCGCTCGGCGTGAGCCGCTTCGACATGAAGTACGCCAACGGGGCGATGCGCCACGAGCAGCTGCTGCGGTGCATCGAGCTGTACGGGGTGCAGGTCGCCCCGCTGGTGCACGACATGATGGCCTGATGCAGATCAGGGATGCCACGCGTTCCGACTGGGAGCGGATCTGGCCTTTCTTCGACACCATCGTCAAGGCCGGCGACTCGTACGCCTACCCGGCCGATCTCGACTCCGACTCTGCGCGCGGACTGTGGATGGAGGCGCCGCCGGGCCGTACGACCGTCGCGGTCGACGACGACGGCACCGTGCTCGGCTCGGCGAAGATGGGCCCGAACCGCCCGGGCCGTGGCGCGCACGTCGCGACGGCGAGCTTCATGGTCGACCCGACGGGGCGGCGCAGCGGTGTCGGCCGCACGCTGGGCGAGGACATGATCGCCTGGGCACGGGATCAGGGGTTCCACGGCATCCAGTTCAACGCGGTGGTCGAGGTCAACACCCCCGCCGTGCGGCTGTGGCGCAGCCTCGGCTTCGAGGTCATCGGCACGGTGCCGGACGCGTACGACCATGCGACGCTCGGTCTGGTCGGGCTGCACGTGATGTACAAGCCGCTGGGCTGAAGCCCTCAGGGCAGGACGCGCGTCACTGCGTCGAAGTATGCGGCCCGGTCGAAGTCGCGCACGGTCGCCGCATGGACGAGATAGCCCTGGCACACCGCGACGTACACCGGATACTCCGCCTGGGCACGCGTCTGCGCCTCGCTCGTGGCCATGCCGCCGGCGACGTACCAGGACTCGAGGTAGTCGCGGAACAGGCGCCCGATCTCGCCGACGGCGCCCTGCACCGTCTCCTCGAGCGCGGGATCGAGCTGCGCGTTCGCCCAGACCTGGACGATCAGGCCGGGCCTGACCACAGCCTCGGTGACGCCCTGGAGAAACTCCACCACCAGCTCGCTCGGGCGCAGTGTCGCCTTGCCCTCGCGCGCCCGCTCGAGCTCGGTGAACCGTCCGACGACGACGCTGCGCATCGCCTCACGGACCAGCTCGCTCTTGTTCGTGTAGTAGCCGTAGATGGCGCCGGCAGAGAGCCCGGACTCGCGGATGATGTCGGCCATCGACGTCGCGGCGTACCCCTTCTCCCCAAAGCAGCGCAGCGCCGCGCGGGCGATCTCCTCGCGTCGGGCGCGCTTGTGCTCCTCGGAGACCTTCGGCATGCCGCCACCGTAAAGCGAACGAACGTTCTTGACAAAGGTGGGCCGTCGTTCGACTCTTAAAGAACGATCATTCGTTTTTCTTCCTACGGAGGGACCCATGTCCACCGAGACCACCGCACCCCAGAGCTGGGGCCGCGTCCTCGGCGCCGCCACCCTTGCGGCGCTCGTCGTCACCCTCGTGGTGGCCGCCTTCACCTGGCCGGCCGCGACCACGACGCCGCAGAACCTCCCCGTCGCTATCACCGGCCCCGCTCCCGCGGTCCAGACCGTCGAGCAGCAGCTCGAGACCTCTGCTCCGGGGCGCTTCGACCTCGTCGAGGTCGCCGACCGCGACGCCGCCGTAGCGGCGGTCGAACAGCGCGAGGTCTATGGCGGGCTCGTGCTTGGCGAGGAGCCCGAGGTGCTGACCGCCTCGGCGGCAGGTGGCGCCTCGCACCAGGCCATGACCCGGCTGGCCGACGAGCTCGGCCAGGTGTCGGCCGACATGCCGGTGACGATCAGCGACGTCGTCGGACTCGACGCCGACGACGCGCAAGGGGTCGGCATCACCGCCGCCGCCTTCCCCCTGGTCCTCGGCGGGATGATCGGCGGCATCGTCGTCGCACTCCTCGTCGGAGGCCGCAGCCGGCGCCTGGTCGCCGTCGGGGTGTACGCGGTCGTCGCCGCGACCCTGACGACGACGGTGCTGCACGGATGGTTCGGCATCCTCCCCGGTGACCCGCTCGCCCTGACCGCAGGGATCGGACTCTCCCTGCTGGCGACGAGTGCCCTGATTGCCGGTCTCGCGAGCGTCCTGGGCCCGCCCGGGATCGGCGTCGGCGCGGCGATCACGCTGCTCATCGGCAACCCGATCTCCGCGGCCAGCCAGCCGACAGAGTTCCTGCCGTGGATCTGGGGTGACCTCGGCCAGCTCTTCGTCCCCGGCGCCGCCGTCACGCTCGTCCGGAGCCTCGCGTACTTCCCCGACGCGGATCTCACCCAGTCGCTGATCGTGCTCGGCGCATGGACCCTGGTCGGGCTCGCACTGATCGTGGTGGGCCGGCGCGGTGATCGGCCGGTCAGCGCGGGTGCGACGTCCGGGACCGAGCCGGCGCGGGAACTCGCGGACGCCTGACGTGCCCCCGGCTGGATTCGAACCAGCGACACCCGCTTTAGGAGAGCGGTGCTCTATCCCCTGAGCTACGGGGGCGACACGGCCCAAGACTAGCGGGCACGCTCACCAGCCGATCAACGGCACGAAGCGGTACGCGCCGTGCTCGCTCACGTGCGCACCGCCGCCGTCCGCGAGCACCACGCGCGTCATCCGTCCGCGGACGGGGACGACCATCACGCCGCCGGGAGCGAGCTGGTCGACGAGCGGCGTCGGGAGCGATCGCGCCTGCGCAGACACGAGCACGCGGTCGTACGGAGCCGCCTCGGGCCACCCGAGCACCTCGATCGCGAGCTCGATCCGCACCCACGTCAGGCCGAGCCTCGAGAGCACCCCACCCGCACGCTCGCGCAGCTCGGGGACCACCTCGACACCGACCACCTCGCCACCGCCTCCGACGAGGTGCGCGAGCAGTGCCGTCGTCCACCCCGAGCCCGCCCCGACGTCGAGCACGCGCATGCCGGGCTCGACGTCGAGGAGGCGCAGCATCGCTGCGACCGTACGGGGCTGGGAGTTGGTCTGACCCCAACCGATCGGCACCGGTCCGTCAAGGTCGGCCATCGCCTTCTGATCGTCGGGAAGGAAGTCCTCGCGCCGCACCTGCGCCATCACCTCGGTGACCTTGTCACCCATACCCACCAGTATCGTCGAGCCATGGAAACGCTGCGTCTGATCCTGCTGGTGCTCCACATGCTCTGCTGGGCATTCGTGATCGGCGCATGGGCGTCGCGCCTGCGGACCCCGGTCCCGATCGCGAAGGGCGTCGCGCACGCGGCCGCGGGCGCGCTCGTCACCGGCCTGCTCCTGGTCGGTCTCCGCGAGATGGACGACCTCCCCGTCGACAACGCCAAGATCGGCGTCAAGCTCGTCATCGCCCTGGCCGTGACCGTGCTCGCCTTCGTCGCCGACCGCAAGAGCGACCGTACGCCGGTGTGGATGGCTCACGCCGTCGGCGGACTCGCAGTCGTCAACGTGTTCATCGCCGTCCTCTGGCGCTGACCCGCGGACGGTCAGACGCGGTCGGTGGTGTCGGACTCCGGCTCGCCGTCCGCCTCTGAGAGCGCCTCGACCAGCTCGTCCTCGTCGAGGATCTCGAACGACTCGTCGTCATCGCCGTAGCGGAACCGCTTCATGCTGTAGACCACGAGCCCGAGCGCGATCAGCGACGAGAGCATCATGCTGAGCCCGGTCGCCCAGCCGTTGAAGGGCAACTCGTCACCGAACGGACCGATCTCGGGCACCGTCGGTCCGATCCACCAGATGACACCGACCCCCATCACGCAGAGTGCGCCGAGCACACTGAGCGCGATGCGCGGCCACGTCGCCACCCCGTAGCGCGCGGCGTCGAACGCCTTCGCCTTGATCGGCTCGACGCGACGCCTCGCCCACTCATAGCGGTTGGAAAGGATCGCCAGCCCCGCGACCATCATGAGGAGTCCGGGTCCGGGCAGCACGAGAGCGGCGATGCCTGCGATCACAAGAAGCCAGCCGGCCAGCTCGAGGCCGGTCAGGCGAAGCCAAGACGCAAACCCGCGAATCGCACTCATCAACCCTGACCATCCCATTCCCCCAGCATGCCAAACCCCCCGAAATCATTTCAGCGACGACGTAGCGACGCCGTCCGCGAGCGTTGAGCTTCCCATCGTACGAGGGTCGCGGGGCTCATCGGCCCGCCGAAGTAGTAGCCCTGGAACGCCAGCTCACCACCGTCGCCCGGGGCAATCGCACGGATGGCCTCGACCTGGGACTGGCGCTCGATGCCCTCGATGACCGTCCGCAGATTGAGCGCTGCCGCCATCTCCAGCATCGAGGCGAGCACCGCGGCGCTCTGCGGGTCGGTGTCGATCTCCTGGGAGAAGAAGCGGTCGAGCTTGAGGAGCTGCACCGGCAGTCGCCGGAGGCGCTCGAGCGAGGAGAACCCGACTCCGAAGTCGTCGACTGCGAAGGTGACACCGCGCTCGAGCAACCGCTCCATCACGCCCGAGGCGATGAGCTCCTCGCTGATCCAGCCGGTCTCGGTGATCTCCAGGGTGAGCCGGTGGGGCGCCAGCGCCTCGACGGCGCGCTCGACGGACGCGACGAACTCCGCAGACCCGAGCTGCGGCGCGGAGAGGTTCACGGCGATCGCGGTCTCGGGCGCCAGAGCGTGGTCGAGCTGCTGGCGGTCGTCGCACACCTGCTCCAGGACGAGGGCCCCGATCGACTCGATCAGATTGGCATCCTCGGCCAGCGGGATGAACTCCGCAGGCGAGATGACCTCCCCGTCCTCGGTCCACCGCGCGAGCGCCTCGATCGCGAGCAGGTGCTGGTCGACGGCAGAGACGATCGGCTGGTAGACGACCCGCAGTCGGCGCTCGTCGATCGCGCGACGGAGCCTGTCCACCAGCTCGAGGGAGCGCACCCGCTCGACGCCCATCGCCGCACTGTAGACGACAACCCTGTCCCGTCCGGCTCGCTTTGCCGCGTACATCGCGATGTCGGCGTTGCGCAGCAGGTCGGCGGCCGTGTCGACCGTCGGGTGCCCGGCCACCGCGGCCGCCGTCGCGACCCCGATGCTGACCGTGATGTCGATCGAACGGGCGTCGACGCGAAGCGGCCGCGAGACGACCTCGCGGACGGTCTCGGCGACATCGCGCGCGCTGGCCTCGAGCATCTGCTCCCCGCCCTCGCTGGACACGAGGATCGCGAACTCGTCGCCCCCGAGCCGCGCCAGGTGGACATCGGCCGGCAGCTCCGCCGACAGCCGCCGCGCCACCTCGATCAACGCACCGTCGCCGCTGGCGTGGCCGAACTGGTCGTTGACCTTCTTGAAGCCGTCGAGGTCGCAGAACAGGATCGCGCACGTCCGCGAGCCGGTGTCCACCGCGCGACCTCCCGCCATCTCCGCGGCGACGGTCTCGAGGAAGACCGAGCGGTTGCGCAGCTTCGTCAACGGGTCACGCTGCGCATTGGCCACAAGGTCCCTGTTCATCCGCATCCGCGACAATGCCTCCTCTGCCTGCTGGGCGATCGACTCGAGCGCCTCCGCCCACCTTAATGTGCTCGCTGGCGGTCCATCCTTGGTCTGGATCACCAACCAGAAGACCTCGTCACCCGAGATGAACAGGCGCCGAAGGTCCGGCGAGTCGGGGAGCTCCGTCCGCAGGCCCGACCCGGGTGTCTTGCCGAGCTGCCGGACGCCGAGGTCGAGCGCGGCGAGCACCTGTGCCTCGTTCGATGCCGAGTGCAGCGCGCTCGCCGTCTCGAACAGCACGTTGAGACGGCGCGCCGTCTCCCGCTCGCGCGTGAGCCCCTTGACGGCGACGAGCACGATGCCGAGCGCCGGCACGACGGCGAGCAACGCCCACGGCGACTCGGTGCGATACAGGAGCACGCACACATAGCCCATCGCGTTCACACCGACGTACACCCCGTACAGCGTGAGGACTTCGTACGCCCGCGCCGCGAGCGCACCGCCGGCAGGCATGGCGACGTCGTGGACCCAGACCACCGACGCCCCGATGTCGACGACGAACGCCAGCGTGAACGCGAGCAGGACGGTGAGGACCTCGGCGTAGCCGAACGTCCCGACATCCAGCGCCGCGACGACGGCGACCGCGAGTCCGCCGCACACGATCGACAGCGCCGGGTCGAACACCCGGCGGCTGCGGGGCAGACCGAGCACCTGCGCAAGGACGACACCGGCGATCCACAGCACGAGCGCCTGCGGCCAGGCGACGGTCAGCGACAGGAAGACGAGCACGCACAACTCGGTGCCGACGACAAGCCAGTCGTCGTACCGGTCGAGGTAGAGCGGCGCTGCACTCGCCAGCACGATCGCCGGGAGGCTGAGGAGCCACCACGGTCCGATGTCCCACCCGCGCTGGACGACCGCGACCACGGCGACGACGGCGATCGCACCCGCCGCCAGCACGACGACGAGGGTGAGGAGCGTGCGCGCGAGACGCGGCGCTCCAGTCATCGACGTTCCCCCCGTAGTCCGACGGCCGGCGTTTCACCGCCGGGGCATCATCACCATCCAATCAGCCGGCGCACGTCGCGACCGAGAGTTGTCGCGTTCGGCGCGCCGACGGCGGTCACGGCCTCTCGACGAAGATGTGGGACGCGGCTTCGGGGTCGATCTCCGCCGTCTCCCCACCGCGCGCGACGACGACCCCGCCGTCGGGTGCGGGCGACACGAGAACGTCGTTGCCAGGCAGGACGCCGACACGACGGAGCACCGACATCGCGGTGGTGTCCTTCTGGAGCTCCTCGCCGATGCGGCGCACGACCAGGCGCGACGCGTCGCCGTTGCCGGACAGCGCCGCCGTCAGGTGCATCACGCCGTCGCCCAGGAACGCCTCAGCGACCTCGTCGGTCTCACCGAGCTCACCGAGACCCGGGATCGGCGTGCCGTACGGGGACTCGGTCGGGTGCTCCAGAAGGGCGACGAGCTTGCGCTCGACCTGCTCGGAGATGACGTGCTCCCACCGGCACGCCTCCTCGTGGACGTACTCGATCTCGAGCCCGATGACGTCGGTGAGAAGCCGCTCGGCCAGCCGGTGCTTGCGCATGACGCGGGTGGCGAGGGCGCGCCCCTGCTCGGAGAGCTCGAGGTGACGGTCGCCCTCGACGGTGAGCAGGCCGTCGCGCTCCATCCGGGCGACCGTCTGGCTCACCGTGGGTCCGCTCTGGTGAAGGCGCTCGGCGATCCGGGCGCGGAGGGGCACGATCCCCTCTTCTTCGAGCTCGTAGATGGTCCGGAGGTACATCTCGGTGGTGTCGATCAGGTCGCTCACGGCGTCTATTGTTCCAGATCAGACAGACTCGCCGCGCACCCACGAAGATGGGCGGATGCCGCAGGGCCGTACGGGCTTCCCGTTCATCGACGCGGGGATGCGTCAGCTGCTCGCGCAGGGCTGGATGTACAACCGCGTCCGGATGGTCGTCGCGAGCTTCCTCGTCAAGGACCTCCACCTGGAGTGGCAGCACGGCGCGCGGCACTCCCGGTCACGCAGGGCAAGATGTTCGACCCTGACGGCACCTACGTCCGGCGCTGGGTCCCCGAGCTCGCCGACGTCCCGCCCCGCTGGTCGACCACGCCGAGGAGCGGCGCGAGCACTGCGCCGGTACGAGAGCTGCGTTGAAGGCCCACGACGCCCGGGCCCGCGGACGTGAGAGCGTGGGGTGATGACGAGCACGACGATCGACCCCCGTTACAACGGCCCCGACCGCTCCGGCAACGGCGGCTACGTGGCAGGCCTCGTCGCACGGCCGATCGCGTCCCCGGGCGCGGTCGTGACATCGACGCTGCGGGTGCCGCCGCCGCTCGGCGTCCCGCTCGCGCTCACGGTCGACGACGGCCGTGCGGTGCTGTCCGACGGTGCCACCGTCGTCGGAGAGGCGGAGGCGGGAGCCTTCGACGTCGACCCGGCACCTTTCGTCGGAGCGACCCTCGCCCGCAAGGGGTACGAGGCGTACGAAGGACGCGTGGAGCACCCCTTCCCGCACTGCTTCACCTGTGGCACGGCACGAGCGCCGGGCGACGGTCTGCTCGTCTTCCCCGGACCGGTCGACGACGCCGCGTACCCCGACACCGTGGCCGCGACGTGGACGCCTCATCCGGCGTTCGGCGACACCGACGGGCACCTGCAGCCCGAGGTGACCTGGGCCGCGATCGACTGCCCCGGCGGCTGGTCCGCGCACATCGACGCGACACCGATGGTGCTCGGGCGGATGACCGGACAGGTGGTCAGCACCCCCGTCGCCGACCGCGAGTACGTGGTCGTCGGCGCGTTCCGCGGCGCGGACGGACGCAAGCACCGTACGGGCACTGCCCTATACGAGGCGGACGGCACGCTGGTCGCGCGTGCCGAGCAGACGTGGATCGCGATCGACATCGGCACCTTTCGCTGAGGCGTCCCTAGACTGACAGGGCTCGCAGCGCGGCGGGCCAGACGACCGAACCCTGCGCACCTCTGGAGGACTTCTCGTGGCCTCAGCCCCGTCCCGTTCGACCCCGTGGTGGCGTGACGCGGTCTGCTACCAGATCTACGTCCGCTCGTTCGCCGACGCGGACGGAGACGGCGTGGGCGACCTGCGCGGCATCACTGCTCACCTCGACTACCTCGAGCGCCTCAACGTCGACGCCCTGTGGCTGACCCCGTTCTACACGTCGCCGCAGGCCGACCACGGTTACGACGTAGCCGACTACCGCGACGTCGACCCGCTGTTCGGGACGCTGGCGGACTTCGACGAGATGCTCGCCGGCGCGCACGCGCGTGACCTGCGGGTGATCGTGGACCTCGTCCCCAACCACACGTCGTCGGCGCACCCGTGGTTCGTCGCGGCGCTCGCCGACGGGCCCGACAGCGCGGCGCGCAAGCGCTACCTCTTCCGCGACGGGCGCGGGCCCGACGGTGCCGAGCCGCCGAACAACTGGCAGTCGGTGTTCGGCGGCCCCGCGTGGACGCGCGTGCCCGACCCTTCGACGGGCTCAGGACATCGCGGCCAGTGGTATCTCCACCTCTTCGACCCCGAGCAGCCCGACCTCAACTGGGACGACCCCGACGTCGGAGACGAGTTCGAGTCGGTGCTCCGCTTCTGGCTCGACCGGGGCGTCGACGGCTTCCGCGTGGACGTGGCTCACGGGCTGTTCAAGGAGACCGGGATGCCCGACGTCCGCGGCGGCGCGGGGACGGGGCCGACCCTCGACGACACGATGTCGCAGTGGGACCGCCCGTACTGGGACCAGCCGGGGGTCCACGACGTCTACCGGCGCTGGCGCCAGGTGCTCGACTCGTACCCGGGCGACCGCATGATGATCGGCGAGGCCTGGGTCGGCTCGCCCGAGTCGATGGCGCAGTACGTCCGAGCGGACGAGATGAATCAGGTCTTCAACTTCCACTGGCTCTCGACGCCGTTCTCGGCCCCGGCTCTGCGTGACGTGATCGCGGAGACGTACGCGGCCGTCGGGCCCGTGGGCGCGACCCCGACGTGGGTGCTCTCGAACCACGACGTCGTCCGTACCGTGACCCACTACGGCGGTGGCGACCTCGGACTGGCGCGTGCCAAGGCGTCGATGCTCGCGATGCTCGCCCTGCCCGGGTCTGCGTACGTCTACCAGGGCGAAGAGCTCGGACTCCCGCAGGTCGACGTGGCCCCGGCGGACCGCCAGGACCCGACGTGGCTGCGCGGTGGCGGGGTCGGGCGCGACGGGTGCCGCGTACCGCTTCCATGGTCCGGGCAGGCGCCCCCATTCGGGTTCTCCCCGGACTCTCCACAGCCCGTACGGACGTGGCTGCCCCAGCCCGGGTGGTTCCGCGACTACACAGTCGAGCGCGAGAGCCACGACCCGTTCTCGACGCTGTCGTTCATGCGGTACGCGATCGCTCGGCGGCGCGGGCTCGTGGACCGGCTGTCGCACGAGCTGGAGATGCTCGATCGCGGCGACGACGTCGTGGCGTTCCGCCGCGCGGGCGTCGACGGTGCCCCCGGGCTCGTCTGCGTCGTCAACTGCGGGACGGTCGACGTGCCTGTGGACGACCTCGGCACGGCGGTCGTGCTGTCGTCGGCGCTCGCCGAGGGGACGGGTCAGCTGCTCCCGGACTCCGCCGCCTGGTTCTTGTCCTGACGCTCGACCTCGATCATCTCCTCGAGCCGTGCGAGATCGCCGACGAAGTGCTCCGCAAGGCCTTGCGGCACCCCGCCCTCACGAGCCGTGCGTCGCCGTAGGCGTGCGGCGTCGATGACCATCACAGCGTCGGCGGGGGTGGAGCGCAGGACGGTGTGCTCGATGCGCAGCGGCCCGGCGAGGAGCCGGCGACGTCCGCTGCGGGTGAGGTCGCGGTGGGTCAGCCCGGGCGGCATCCCGCCCATCCCGGTGACGACCAGGTCGGCATCGGGGCCCCGTACGCCGGGCCGCACCCGCTCCTCGCCCTCCCCTCCGACGACCAGCTTGGTGAGGCTCGCCCCGTTGATGAGGGCGACCAGCGTCGCGATGAGCAGCATCGCGCCGGAGGACTGGCCGTGGCTGGCGACGGCGAGCACGCGTCGGACGGTCCGGGGTGGCTTGCTGCGCAGGACCTGGACCGCCACGGCGGGCCACTCCGGGGTCGCGAGCCGCGCGATCGCGTCGATGGCCGACAGCAGCACCCCGTCGGCCGAGAACAACGACGACGGGATCGTCCGTACGCCGCGCGGTTGTCACGGGCGATACGCAGGATGCGGTCCACCGTGAGTGTCGGCACGGCGGTCTCGAACACCGTCTCGCGGGCGTCCTCCGGCGGCGACGCGACGCGGAAGACGAGGACGGTCACCTCGGTCAGGGCGCTCACCCGTTCGAACGCCTGCTGGGCGGGCGCCGACCCGTCGTGCGCGACGACATGGACGACGGGAAGTCGCGACCCTAGCTCCACCATCACGCCCCCACCTGTGCGCCGCTTCCATCGTAGGCAGACGAGACGATCCGACTGGGTTGCATAACGATATATCGCGATGTACTGTTGACGCATCGTGAGATTCGAATAACGAAAGGACATCTCATGCGAACCCCAGAATTCGACCCCCGTACGGGCTTCGACCCGACCTCCGCCCGACGCCGACCTGGCCCCGGGCGACGCGACCCCCGCGGTCACGGCCGAGGCTTCGGCCCCGGTTTCGGTCCCGGCTTCGGCGAAGGCCGCCGAGGCGGGCGGGCACGGCGAGGCGCCGTGCGGCTCGCCGCACTGTCGGTGATCGCGGACGCCCCCACCAACGGCTACGGCCTCATCAGCGCGTTCGCCGAGCGGACCGACGGCCGGTGGCGCCCGAGCCCCGGCTCGATCTATCCCGTGCTGCGACGCCTGACAGAGGACGGGCTCATCGAGCCCACCGACGAGGAGGCCACGCAGTTCCGCATCACCGAGGCAGGCACGGCCTACCTCGCCGACCGCGCCGACGAGGTCGCCCAGGCGTGGGAGAGCACGCACCCACGCTCACAGACCCAGGAGGACCTGCACACCAGCGCACGCAAGCTCGTCCGCGCCGCACGTCAGCTCGACGAGGACGGCACCGACGACCAGCGTGAGCGCGCGGTCGCGATCCTCGACGAGGCGCGGCGCAGCATGTACGGCCTGCTGGCCGAGTGAGCCGGTGAGCGCTAAGGCGTGGGGCGGCGCGCGTCGTACCGCAGGAAGCCACGCTGCCACGTGACGACGAGCAGCGTGGCGACCACGCACGCGACCCCGCCATAGAGCATCGCCTCCGCCTCCGAGGTGAGCTCGGCGACCGACCCCGCCACGAACTCCCCCAGCCGCGGCCCGCCCGCGACCACCACCGTGAAGACCCCCTGGAGCCTCCCCCGCAGCTCGTCGGGCGCCGCCTGCTGGAGCATCGTGCTGCGATAGGCCGAGCTCACCATGTCGGCCGAGCCGGAGAACGCCAGCATCACGACGACGAGCCACAGGACTCCCGGCACCCCGATGGCGGCCACGCCGGCGAGCGCGACGGACATCCCGTAGGCGACGATCGCGAGCACGACCGCGATCCCCTGCCGATGCACCCGGCTGATCCACCCCGAGAAGGCGAACGCGACGAGCGACCCGATCGCCGGCGCCGCCTGGAGCAGCCCGAGTGCCGACGGCCCTCCCGCGTACACCGTCAGCGCGAGCGCCGGGAAGAGCGCGCGGGGCTGCGCGAGCACCATCGCGCAGAGGTCGACGACGAACGTCATCCGCAGGTTCGGGGCACGGCGCAGCCACCGGATCCCCTCGACCACGGACCGCAGGCCCGGCACGCGGCCCGGCTCCTTCGCCGGCAGGATCGGCGGGAGGCGTACCAGCGCGTACAGCGCCGCCGTGAACGTCAGCAGGTCCACCGCGTAGGTCGACGCGACGCCCCACCACGCGATGAGCACGCCGCCGAGCAGCGGACCGACCGTGAAGCCGAGATTGAACGCGGCCATCCCCAGCGCGTTGGCGGCGGGCAGCAGGTGAACGGGGACCAGCCGCGGGATGATCGCCGAACGGGCGGGGCTGTTGACCGCGAACAACCCGCTCTGCACCGCGACCACCCCGTACAGGAGGCCGACGGACTCGCTGTCGAGCAGCGCCTGCGCCAGGAGGGCTGCGGTGCACAACCAGAGCCCGGCCGCGGTCCAGAGCGCGACCTTGCGGCGGTCGTAGTGGTCGACGAGAGCGCCGCCGTACAGGCCGAGCGCGATCAAGGGGACCAGGGCGACGATCCCCAGGGTGCCGACGGCGAACGGCGACTCGGTCAGGACCCAGACCTGGTAGGCGACCGTGACGGTCGCCATCTGCTGGCCGAGCTGCGACACGGTCTGGCCGACCCACAGCCTCCGGAAGTCGGCCGACTCGCGAAGCGGACGGACGTCGGTCAGCAGCCGACCCCACCCGCGTCTCGCCACGAACCGATTGTCCTCGGCAACCAGCTCGGGCCCGGAGCAGGTCCAGATAATGGGTTGGCTGCCTCCTACCCGAGGCGTACGGTCGGTCGTACACAGGAAGGAGGTGGTCCGGAGAATGATTGACTTCAGGACAAGTGAGGTGGCTGTCCGCTAGCCACGGTGCAGGGACCACCCGCATCGCGCGGCGAATCCCAGCAGCCACCCGACCCGCGGGGGCCGAGATGTTGTCCACTCGGTATCCAACCCCCGCGGGTCGTCCTTTTCCCGCCGACCCTCCGCCGGTCGAGCCTGTCGAGACCCCTCCGCCGATCGAGTACGGGCCGGGAACGAGACCCCGACGTACGCTGATCCGGTGATCGAGATCAAGACGCCCGCGCAGATCGCGCAGATGCGTGAGGCGGGACGCATCGTCGCCCGTGCCCTCGCTGCGATGAAGGCGGGCGCCGCCGTCGGGGTCGCTCCCAAGGAGCTCGATGCCGTCGCGGCAGGTGTGCTCGCCGATGCTGGCGCGACGTCGCCGTTCCTCGACTACCACCCGGGCTGGGCCCCCGTCCCGTTCCCCGCGACGCTGTGCTTCAGCGCGAACGACGCGGTCGTGCACGGGATCCCCGGCTCCACACCGCTGGCCGACGGCGACCTTGTCAGTCTCGACTTCGGCGCGATCCTCGACGGCTGGGCAGGAGACGCCGCGATCAGCTTCGTCGTCGGCGAGGCCGACCCCGCCGACCTGGACCTCATCGCGGCAACCGAGAGCGCCCTCCACGCCGGCATCGCGCAGGCGGTCCCGGGCAACAAGCTCGGCGACGTCGCCCACGCGATCGGTACGGTCGCACGCGGGGCGGGCTACGGGCTCCTCGCCGACCACGGCGGCCACGGCATCGGACGCACGATGCACGAGGACCCGCACGTGCCGAACGAGGGTCGCGCCGGACGCGGGCTCACCCTGCGACCCGGACTCGTGCTCGCGATCGAGCCGATGCTCATCGCTGGCGGGATCGACGACTACGTCACGGACCCCGACGGCTGGACCCTCCGTACGGTCGACGGCAGCCGCGCCGCACACGTGGAGCACACGGTCGCGATCACCGAGGACGGGCCGCAGATCCTCACGTTGGAGTGACTCGCGGTCAGGGGGCGAGGCGTTCGCGCACCCAGCTGTCGCCGTCGCGGCGAAAGCGGATGCGGTCGTGCATGCGCCCCGAACGCCCCTGCCAGAACTCGATCGCGTCGAGCGCGACGCGGTAGCCGCCCCACCACGGGGGCCGCGCGACGGCGTCCGGGTACGTCGCCTCCGCCGCGTCGTACGCCCGCTCGAGCGCGACGCGGTCGGCGACGACCCGCGACTGGTTCGATGCGACCGCGCCCAACTGCGACCCGCGCGGACGCGAGGCGAAGTAGGCGTCGGACACGGCCTCGCTCACCCGTGTCACCGCGCCCTCGATCCGGACCTGCCGCTGGAGCGGATGCCAGAGCAGCGTCAGCGCGGCGTGCGGATTGATCTCGAGCTCGTCACCCTTGCGGGACTCGCGGTTGGTGTAGAAAACGGCGCCATCGGCGTCGAACCCCTTGAGCAGCACGATCCGCAGCGAGGGGCGGCCCGCGGGCGTGGCCGTGGCGAGCGCCATCGCGTTGGGATCGTGGATGCCCGAGGCGACCGCCTCGTCGAACCACCTCCCGAACAGCGGGACGGGGTCGTGCCCTGCCTCTGCCTCGGTGAGGCCCGCAGCCTCGTACTCCTCGCGCAGTGCCGCGATCGCCTCCGACTCCATGAACAGCACCCTACGAGACTCCGCTGGTGCAAAAGAGAGCACAATGACCGGCATGACTGACGTACCCGAGACGGCGACGGTCCACGAGGGCCTCGAAGGCGTCATCGCCTTCGCCACCGAGATCGCCGAACCCGACAAAGAGGGCTCGTCGCTGCGCTACCGCGGCGTCGACATCGAGGAGCTCGTCGGCCGCGTGCCGTTCGAGAAGATCTGGGGCCTGCTGGTCGACGGCGCGTACGAGCCGGGCCTCCCGCCGGCCGAACCGTTCCCGATCCCGGTGCACTCCGGCGACATCCGCGTCGATGTCCAGAGCGCGATCGCGCTGACGGCTCCGGCCTGGGGCCTCGGCCAGCTGTACGACATCGAGCCCGAGCAGGCACGCGACGACCTCGCGCGTACGGCCGTGATGGTGCTGTCGTACGTCGCGCAGGCGGCTCGCGGGATCGGCCAGCCGATGGTCCCGCAGTCCGAGATCGACAAGGCGACGACGATCACCGAGCGGTTCCTGACCCGCTGGCGCGGCGAGGCCAACCCCGACCACGTCAAGGCGATCGACGCCTACTGGGCCTCCGCGGCCGAGCACGGCATGAACGCCTCCACCTTCACCGCTCGCGTGATCGCCTCGACCGGTGCCGACGTCGCCGCGGCGCTGTCCGGTGCGGTCGGCGCGATGTCCGGCCCGCTGCACGGAGGCGCGCCGTCACGCGTGCTCGGCATGATCGGCGACGTCGAGAAGACCGACGACGCGCGCACGTACGTCAAGGGTCTGCTCGACTCCGGTGAACGTCTGATGGGCTTCGGGCACCGCGTCTACCGCGCCGAGGACCCGCGCGCCCGCGTGCTCCGCCGTACGGCGCGCGAGCTCAACGCTCCGCGCTATGCGGTGGCCGAGGCGCTGGAGGAGGCCGCGCTCGCTGAGCTGCGTGAGCGTCGCCCGGACCGGGTGCTAGAGACCAATGTGGAGTTCTGGGCGGCGATCGTCCTCGACTTCGCTGAGATTCCCCCGCACATGTTCACGTCGATGTTCACCTGCGCCCGGACCGCCGGGTGGAGCGCGCACATCCTCGAGCAGAAGCGTCGCGGCCGCCTGATCCGCCCGTCGGCGATCTACACCGGCCCGCCCTCGCGCCCTGCCGAGAGCGTCGACGGCTGGGACCCGGCCTGGGCGTAGTTGCCCTGTCCGCCCGCGCGATTTGACGCCTTGTCCACCCTCTCGACAGCCGCCGAGGTGGATAGGGCGTCAAATCGCGGGGCTGCGGTCGAACCATCTGGCCCACATCACATTGAAGACGGGCGCAGGGCCGTCGTACCCGCGCTCCTGCAGCGCCCTGTGGACCCGCCACACCACCTGCCGAAGGCGCGGAAGGTCGTCATCGAGAACAACGATCACGATCCATCCGTCCCGCTCGAGGTTCTCACGGCGCGTACGGTCGTACGCGCGCTGTTTCCGCGAACGCTCGTGCCACGCGCCGTCGTACTCCACGACGACGCGGTAGGCCCAGTAGACGAGGTCGCACCGCCCGAGGAAGCGCCCGGCCGCGTCGTGTACGTCCGGGTTCGGTTCGGGCTCTGGCAGCCGGGCGAACACCAGCGCGAGGCGCACCAGAGTCTCCATCGGGCTCTCGACGTGCTCGCGCACGAGCGCGAAGGCACGCCGCGCGCGCAGGACGCCGTCGATGTGCGTCCGCTCGAGATACGCCTTCATCTCGTCGTACGACGTGTGTGCCGCGTGCAGGAGATGCTCGGCGGCCTGGACGAGTTCGACGATGCCGACGATCGTCGCGCAATCGACGTAGGTCCGATCCGGGCCGAGGCACGGAACACCGAAGCGGAAGAGCACGTTGAGCCGTCCGCGTCGCCGATGGAGCCTGAGGTCGCGGCGTCGCCGATGACGCGTCGTGTTCGTCGAGAAGTGGAGGGGGAACAGCGCGCGCAGCTCGAGGCCGTACAACCTCAGCGCGGTGAGGTGGCTCGCCGCGGCGTCGCTGGGAAGCAGCAGGAGTGCCGCACTGATCCAGCAGAGCAGGTCGGGTTCGACATCGGCAGGGATGTACACACCGCGAAACAAGCGGCGAAAGCCCGGGCCTTCAAGCCGGCGAGCACTGATGCCCGCGTCGCGACCCTGGGCTGCGGTGAACGGCAGCATCCCCGCAGGGTGACGGGTTTCGCGCCGGCGCCGTCAGCGCTGTCCACAGGCCCCGCGGCGCCCCCCGATTTGACGCCGATTCCACCTCACCAAGGCGGAATCGGGTGGGGCAGGCGTCAAATCGTGGGGCGACGGTCGTACGCGGCGAGGATCGCGTCAGCGGCACTCGTGGCCGGCATGTCGCCCGCAAGAACCCCGGCACGCACCTCGTCGAGGACGCCGCGTACGGAGTCCGAGCGACGCAGGCGCTGGTCGAGCTCGTCGCGCACCAGGGCCCACATGAACTCCAGCTGCTGACCAGCACGCTTCTCGCGCAGGCCGACGGCGCCGAGGAACTCGCGATGCCGCAGCACCCGCAGCCACACCGTGTCGACCTCGGTGCCCTCGAGCCCCGAGCACGTGAGCACCGGCGGTACCCAGCCGGTCGTCCCGGCGTGCACGAGGCGGATCGCGCCGGCGAGGTCTCGGGCGGCGACGCGCGCCTCGGGCTCACGGTCGCCGTCGGCCTTGTTGACGGCGATGACGTCGGCGATCTCGAGGATGCCCTTCTTGATGCCTTGGAGCTGGTCGCCGGTCCGCGCGAGCGTGAGGAACAAGAACGTGTCGACCATCCCTGCCACTGTCACCTCGGACTGGCCGACTCCGACGGTCTCGACGAGCACGACGTCGAACCCGGCCGCCTCGAGCACGAGGATCGCCTGCGTGGTCGCGCGGGCGACGCCGCCGAGAGTGCCGGCCGACGGCGACGGACGGATGTACGCCTTGGGGTCCGCGGCCAGCTCCGGCATCCGGGTCTTGTCCCCGAGCACCGACCCGCCCGTACGCACGGACGAGGGGTCGACCGCGAGCACGCCGACCTTGTGGCCCGTCCCGGTCAGGTACGTGCCGAGCGACTCGATGAAGGTCGACTTGCCGACGCCGGGGACGCCTGAGATGCCGACCCGCACCGCGCCCCCCGCATGCGGGGTCAGCAGGGCGAGCAGCTCACGCGCCGCTTCGCGGTGATCGTCGCGACGCGACTCGACGAGCGTGATGGCACGTGCCACGGCAGCGCGCTCACCAGCCCGTACGCGCTCAGCGAGATCCGCGACGTCGACCATCAGTGCTGCAACGTCGCCCGGAGCTTGTCCAGCAGCTCCAGCGCCGACTCGGCGATGACCGTGCCCGGCAGGAACACCGAGGCCGCCCCCATCTCCTTGAGCGTCGCCACATCGTCCGGCGGGATCACGCCGCCGACGACGACGAGCACGTCCGGGCGCCCGAGCTCGGCCAGCGCGTCGCGCAGCGCGGGCACGAGCGTGAGGTGGCCAGCGGCCAGCGACGACACGCCCACCACGTGGACGTCCGCGTCGACGGCCTGCTGCGCCACCTCTTCGGGCGTGGAGAACAGCGGGCCCACGTCGACGTCGAAGCCCATGTCGGCGAAGGCCGACACGATGACCTTCTGGCCGCGGTCGTGCCCGTCCTGGCCCATCTTGGCGACCAGGATGCGTGGACGACGGCCCTCTGCTTCCTCGAAGGCGTCGGTCGCCGCGATCACGCGCTCGACGTTCTCGGCCTTGCCGGCCTCGGATCGGTACACACCAGAGATCGTACGGATGACCGCCTTGTGGCGTCCGTAGACCTTCTCCAGCGCGTCGGAGATCTCACCGACGGTCGCCTTGGCGCGGGCGGCGTCGACCGCGAGCGCGAGAAGGTTGCCGTCGAGCGAGCCGTCCTTGCTCGCGCCGCGACCCGCCGACTCAGTCAGCGCGTGCAGCGTACGGCGGACCTCGTCGCCGTCACGCTCGGCGCGGAGCCGCTCCAGCTTGGCCACCTGCGCGGCGTACACGGCACGGTTGTCGACCTTGAGGACCTCGAACGGCTCCTCGGTGTCGACGCGGTAGGTGTTGACACCGATCACGGCCTGCTGGCCGGAGTCGATCCGCGCCTGCGTACGGGCGGCCGCCTCCTCGACCCGCATCTTCGGGATACCCGCCTCGATCGCCTTGGCCATGCCGCCGGCCTTCTCGACCTCCTGGATATGGCCCCAGGCGCGCCGAGCGAGGTCGTGCGTGAGCTTCTCGACGTAGTACGAGCCGCCCCACGGGTCGATCGTCGCCGTCGTGCCGGACTCCTGCTGGAGCAGCAGCTGCGTGTTGCGCGCGATGCGGGCCGAGAAGTCGGTCGGCAGCGCGATCGCCTCGTCGAGCGCGTTGGTGTGCAGCGACTGGGTGTGCCCCTGGGTCGCGGCCATCGCCTCGATCGCGGTGCGCTGCACGTTGTTGAAGACGTCCTGCGCGGTCAGCGACCAGCCAGAGGTCTGCGAGTGCGTCCGCAGAGAGCTCGACTTCGGGTTCTTCGGGTCGAACTCGGCCACCAGCCGTGACCAGAGTGCGCGCGCCGCACGCATCTTGGCGATCTCCATGAAGAAGTTCATCCCGATCGCCCAGAAGAACGACAGCCGCGGCGCGAACGCGTCGATGTCGAGCCCGACGTCGAGGCCGGCGCGGATGTACTCGACGCCGTCGGCCAGCGTGTACGCGAGCTCGAGGTCGTTCGTCGCCCCGGCCTCCTGGATGTGGTAGCCGGAGATCGAGATCGAGTTGAACTTCGGCATCCGCTGCGCGGTGTAGGCGAAGATGTCGGAGATGATCCGCATCGACGGCGCCGGCGGATAGATGTAGGTGTTGCGGACCATGAACTCCTTGAGGATGTCGTTCTGGATGGTCCCCGCGAGCTGCTCCGGCTTCACCCCCTGCTCCTCGGCCGCGACGATGTAGAGCGCGAGCACCGGGAGCACCGCGCCGTTCATCGTCATCGAGACGCTCATCTTGTCCAGCGGGATGCCGTCGAAGAGCGTACGCGTGTCATAGATCGAGTCGATCGCGACGCCCGCCATGCCGACGTCGCCGACCACGCGTGGGTTGTCGGAGTCGTACCCGCGATGCGTCGCGAGGTCGAAGGCAACCGACAGGCCCTTCTGACCCGCCGCGAGGTTTCGGCGGTAGAACGCGTTGGACTCCTCGGCGGTCGAGAACCCCGCGTACTGGCGGATGGTCCACGGCTGCGTCGTGTACATCGTCGGGTACGGCCCGCGCAGGAACGGCGCGAGTCCCGGGTAGGTGTCGAGCGCGTCGAGACCGCTCAGGTCCGCGGCGGTGTAGAGCGGAGCAACGTCGATGCCCTCGGGTGCGGGCCACGGCTCGGCGCCGTCGGTGGCGCGGTCGTACGCGGCACGGTCGGCCTCGTACGGGGCCTCCGGGTCGAGCGGCAGTCCGGCGAAGGACTCGGGGATGCTCATGCGTCGGCTCCGTTCTCACCAGCGGCCGCGGTGGCCACCGATCCCGCGCCGAGGCGGCCGCGGGTCTCGTGCAGGAAGGTCAGCGCGTCGACGCCCATGGCTGCGGTGCCGTCGACCTCGAGCCCGTCGACCGGCTTGCCCGCGAGGATCACCCACTGCGCTCCGGCCTCGCGCAGCGCCGTCACGAGGTCAGCACCCCATGCGGCGTAGGCGGAGTCAGGCCCCGCCAGGCAGACCACCGGCGCGCCCTCGTACGCGGCGAGGACCTCGTCGACGCTGCTCGTCGCACCGGCGGCGACGGTCTCGATACCGCCTGCAGCCAGCAGGTTCGCGATGAACGTGACGCGGGCGGTATGCGCCGAGACCGGCCCCATCGTCGCGAGGAAGACCGGCGTGGCGACCGGGTTGTCGCGCAGCGCCTCGAAGGCGGCACCCCAGCGCTGGAGCGGCTCGGCGCCTTCGGGGTACGGGGTGCGCTCGGGCAGCACCTCGCGCAGGTTCGGGAACTCCGAGAGGCCGGTCATCGGACGCTCGCGGCGGGCGATCTGCGCCTCGCGCTCGCGTGCGACCGCAGCGTGGCGGGCGGTCAGCGAGCCGTCCTCGATCGCGTCCCGCACGCCGCCGACGGCCTCGATGCGGCCGAGCTCCTCCCACCCGGCACGCGCGAGGTCGTCGGTGATCCGCTCGACCGCGTACGCACCGCCGGCCGGGTCGGTCACGGCGGCGACGTGGGACTCGGCGATGAGCAGCGACGAGGTGTTGCGCGCGATCCGGCGGCTGAACCCGTCGGGGAGACCGAGCGGGGCATCGAACGGCAGCACCGTCACCGAGGTCGCGCCGCCGACACCGGCCGCGAACGCCGCCACCGTCGTCCGGAGCATGTTCACCCACGGGTCGTACTTGCTGAGCATCACGCGCGACGTGACCGCGTGCTGCACCTGGCCTCGGGAGACGTCGGCGGCACCGGACAGCTCCGTGAGACGGTTCCACGTGCGCCGGGCGGCCCGGAGCTTCGCGATGGTGGTGAACTGCTCGTCGGTCGCCGCGAACCGGAACTCGACCAGCGCGAGCGCCTCGTCGACCGAGAATCCGGCGCCTGCAAGGATCCGCAGGTACGCAGCACCGACGGCGAGGGCGTACCCGATCTCCTGGGCGTCGGACGCTCCCGCGTCGTGCGCGGCGGTGGCGTCGACGACGAACGCAGCGATCCCCCGCTCGGCCGCCTTGCGGGCACCCTCGACGACGACGGTCTCGAGGTGCAGCCCGCTGCCGTACCCGCGCAGCGTCGCGCCGATCGGGTCGAGGCCGAGGTTCGTGCCGGGTGCCGGGGTGACGGCACGCTCATCGAGGTAGCGGCAGAACGCGTCGGCGGCGCCGAGGGCGTCGGCACGACCTTCGATGACGACAGGCGCCAGGTCGACGAAGACACGGTCGAGCACGGTGGCGAGTGCGGCCGGGTCGAGCGCCTCGGGCCCCAGCCGCAGCCAGAGCGAGGTCGCGCCGTTCTCGAGATCGGTGAGGATCGCCTCGGCGGCCTTGGTCGCGTCGGGATCCTCGTGGAGCACGCGCACGTCCCACGCTCCGTCGGTTCGGCGGGCCTGCGCCCCCCGGACGTACGGGGCCTGGCCGGGCAGCCCGGGATCGGCGACGTCGGCCACCAGCTCGGGCGTGCCGAGCGGCGTCACCGCGATGTCGTCGAGCGTGCGAGTCGCCAAGGCGTCCCACACGGCCGCGTCTGGCTGGTCTTCTTTCAGCCTCCCGGACTTGCGGAGGACGGCGGCCGCGGACTTCTCCCAGGCTTCACGGGAGTAGGTCGCGTCGCCGCTCAACGACAACTCGCTCATGGTGCGCATCGTACGGATGACGCTGGTGTCACAGCCACCCGTCGGAGTACGGTGTGACATTCCGCACCCCGACGGGTGGCATGACTCAGATCGTGCGCTTGACCTTCCAGATGCCGACCCACAGGCCGACGGCGCAGGTCGCGAACGCCGCGAGGAGGCCCCATGCGACGGTGGAGTCCCACATCGTGCCAGCGAACAGCGTCCGCTCGGCGTCGACGATGTAGGTGAGCGGGTTGAACTTCGAGACCGCCTGCATCCACTCCGGCCCGGCCTCGAGCGGCAGCATCATGCCGGCGAGCAGCAGCAGCGGGAAGATCAGCGACTGCTGCACACCCCAGAAGACCCACTCGCGGTTCTTCGAGGCCAGCCCGAGGGCGTACGACAGCGAGCCGAGCCCGATGCCGAAGATGCCCAGGATCAGCAGCCCGAGGAGCACGTGCGCCGGGTAGAACGACAGTCCGAACGGGATCGCGACGACGGTGATCAGCAGTGCCTGTACGACCAGCGGCGCGAACTCCTTGAGCGCACGCCCCACCAGGATCGAGGAGCGGTCGAGCGGGGTCGCGAGGATCCGCTCGTACGCGCCGGTCATCAGCTCGTACAGGAGGTTGCCGCCGACCATGCCCGTGCCGAAGATCGCGATCATCACGAGCACGCCCGGGAGGAACCACTGCAGCGCTGACTCGCCCTCGATGGACCCCTCGCCGAGCATCCCGTCGAGCAGCGGGCCGAACAGTCCGAGGAAGACCAGCGGTTGCAGCAGCGAGAAGATCAGCGTGAACGGATCGCGCAGGGTCACGAGGATCTCGCGGACGAACACCACGGTGGTGTCGTGGACCCACTTCGCGGCCCGCGTCCGCTGCGGAAGCGGGCTGGCGGTCGGGGAGAGAGTCTCGGTCGTGGCGGTCATGCTGCCTCCTCGCGCAGGCTCCGGCCGGTCAGGTTGAGGAAGACGTCGTCGAGCGACGCCTGCTTGACGTCCGCGGAGCCAACGGTGACGCCGACCGCCTCCAGCGCGCGGAGCACGGGCGGGACGAGATCGGGTCCGTGATTGGTGGCCAGCACCAGGCGTACGGAGCCGTCGGCGTCGACCTGGTCCTCGACTCGGCTGACGTCGCCGGGGAGCACCGAGCGCGCCTTCTCGAGGACGACCGCGGCGGTGTCCACTCCGGTGGCGAGCCCGAGCGTCACCACGTCGTCGGCGAACTCACGCTTGAGCTGCGAGGGTGTCGCATCGGCGATGACCGTCCCGTGGTCGATGAGCACGATGCGCTCGGCCATCGAGTCGGCCTCGTCGAGGTAGTGCGTCGTGAGCAGCATCGTCATCTTGTTCTCGACGCGCAGGCGCGTGATGTGCTCCCAGAGGTTCGCCCGGGCGTGCGGGTCGAGGCCGGTGGTCGGCTCGTCGAGGAACAACAGCCGGGGATGGTTCATCAGCCCCATCGCGACGTCGAGCCGTCGGCGTTGGCCGCCGGACATCGAGAGGACGGTGCGCTTCTCCATCCCCGAGAGCTCGAGCGCCTCGAGGAGGTCGGCCGCCCGTTTGCGTGCCACGTCGGCCGGCACCGAGTAGAAGCGACCTTGGTTCATCAGCTCGTCGCCCACCCGGTACGAGTAGCCGCCCGCGTTGCCCTGCCCGATGTAGCCGATGCGCGCCCGCACCTCGGCGGGGTCGCGGACCACGTCGTACCCGGCGACCGTGGCAGTCCCGGACGTGGGTCGCAGCAGCGAGGTGAGCATGCGCAGCGTCGTGGACTTGCCGGCACCGTTCGGGCCCAGGAAAGCCACGAGCTCGCCGTCGGCGACGTCGAGGTCGACCTCCTTGACGGCCTCGACGACCTCCTTCTTGCGCCTGAAGGTCTTCGTGAGACCCCGCGCGGCGACCATACTTGTCGTACGGCGTACTGAATCTGTCATGCTCGTAACGGTACGCTGTACGATAAAACGTGGCAACCCCTTTTCGAGGAGAGCGATGACGCACGAAGAACCGGACGCGGCACCCGGTCGCCCCGAGTCCGACCCTGAGCCCCCGCAGCACCGCTATGCCTCGCTCTGGAGTCCGCCTGTCATCTCGACCCGAGGCCGACCGGCTCGAGTGAGCCGTGCCGAGGTCGTCGACGCCGCCGTCGCGATCGCCGATGCCGACGGGCGCGACGCGGTCTCGATGCGCTCGGTCGCCCGTGCGCTCGGCGTGGGCGCCATGACGCTCTACTCCCACGTCCCCGGACGTGACGAGCTCGTGGACGCGATGGTCGACCGCGGGTATGCCGACTTCGACCTGCCTGACCCCGGTCTGCCGTGGCGGCCCGCACTCGAGCTCTATGCGCGGGGCTACTGGTCACTTCTGCGTCAGCACCCGTGGCTGCTGGACGTGAACCCGTGGCGCCTCCCGCTGGCGCCGCACGTGTTCACGGTCCAAGAGGCGGGATACCGGATCCTCGTCGACACCGGCCTCACCGCGAGCCAGGTCATCGAGACGCTCGACATCGTCAACAACATGGTGGCCGGGTCAGCCCGGTCGGCCGCCGCCGAGGATGCCGACCGGCGCACCCAGGGGACCGACTACGCCGCCTACTGGGAGGCGACGGGCGACTTCTGGGAGCGTACGTTCGACCCCACACGGTTCCCCACCATGACCCGGCTGTGGAGCGTCGGCGCGTTCGACACCGCCTCCACTCCCTTCGAACCGCAGGTCAAAGGCCTGCTCGACACGCTCGAGCTGCTGATCGAGCGTGCCCAGTCCGAGGGGGGCGCGACGATCCCCACGTTCGAGGAGTGCATGGACAGGTACGACGAGGCCGTCGCCCAGCAGCTGGGCGACGCTCAGTCGTGAGCGAGCACCTCGCGCAGCGTCGCGGCGAACGCGTCCGGCTCCCCGGTCTGTCCGTACTCGCCGCCGAGAAAGCCGGCGTGGTCGCCCGGAAACACCGTGACGCTCGTACCGAGCTGCTCGGCGAGCCCACGGGTGGCCCTGCACGCGAGCTGCTCTCCCGAGCCCGCTCCGACCGCCAGCACCAGACGCGCCGGGCTCGCCCGCAGCGCGTCGAGGTCGGGTTCGTAGTGCGTGCACGTGAGCAGGTTCTGCCCGAGCAGCACGTCGGCGCGTGACCCGTCGTCCTCGTCCGGCAGCCCAAAGGTCTGCGGGTCTGGCGCGGGCGTGTCCGTGAACCCGTCGGGGACCGGCCCCTCGTGGGTCACGAGAAGGATGAAGCGCACCATCGCGGCGCCGAGTCCCTCGGCGTCGTAGATGCGGCCGATCTGCTGGCACGCGGCGAGCGCTTGCTCGCGGTCCGGGACCAGCCTTGCGAGCGGAGGCTCGTGCGCGACCAGCGTGCGGACGTCGTCTGGGTAGCGGCTCACCAGTGCCAACGCGTTCACGGCACCTCCGCTGCTGGCCATGAGGTCGACCGGCCCGCCGACGGTCTCGATGAGCCGGTGCAGGTCGTCGGCATGCTCGTCCGGCGTCGTCTCGGTGGAGGGGTCGTCCTTGCTGCTGCGCTCCACCCCGCGCGGGTCGTACGTGATCACCGGCCGGTCGGTGAAGTGTCCCGCCAGCGTGCCGAAGCCCGCCGCCCCCATCGGCGACCCGATGACCAGCAGCGGCGTCAGGTCGCTGTCCGGTACGGGCCGCACGTCGTACGCCAGCGTGGCACCCGATACGTCCAGGCGGTCCTTCTCGATCTCGGTCTCGGTCATCGCCGTCTCCTCGTCATGGGCAGCCTTTGCACCCCCCGACCGTGTCGTACGCGAGAGCTCATTGCACCTCGCCCCGCCGCGTGGCTCGGGCAGCAGCAAGAATGAGTCCCGTGCAGATCCCGAAGAAGCTCCTCCCGTCCGACGGCCGGTTCGGCTCCGGGCCGTCCAAGGTCCCCCACGACGCCATGCAGGCCCTCGCCACGTCGCCGCTGATCGGCACGTCGCACCGCCAGGCGCCCGTACGCTCTCTGGTCGGCTCGATCCGTGAGCAGCTTCGTACGCTCTACTCGCTGCCCGACGACTACGAGGTCGTGCTCGGCGTCGGCGGGTCCACCGCGTTCTTCGACGCCGCGACCTTCGGGCTGATCCGCGAGCGCAGCCAGCACCTCTCGTTCGGCGAGTTCGGGGCGAAGTTCGCCAAGGCCGCCGCCCGTGCCCCGTTCCTCGAAGAGCCGACCGTGCTCGCCAGCGACCCGGGCACGCACTCCGACGCGGAGGCCGAGCCAGGCATCGACGTGTACGCCTGGGCCCACAACGAGACCTCGACAGGGGTCACGGCGCCCGTCCGCCGTGTCGAGGGAGCCGACGACGACGCGCTGGTCGTCATCGACGGGACGTCGGCGGCGGCGGGCATCCCGGTCGACATCACCCAGTGCGACGTCTACTTCTTCGCTCCGCAGAAGGCGCTGGCCTCCGACGCCGGGGTGTGGTTCGCCGTCATGTCTCCCGCGGCGCTCGCGCGGGTGGAGGAGATCGCTGCCAGTGGGCGCTGGATCCCCGCGTTCTTGGATCTCGCCGCGGCGGTCGAGCACTCCCGCAAGGACCAGACCTACAACACGCCGCCGCTCGCGTCGCTGGTCTGGACCGACCACCAGCTGCGGTGGATCCACGAGAACGGCGGGCTCCCGTGGGCAGTCGCACGCTGCGAGGACTCGTCGTCACGCCTGTACGGGTGGGCCGAGCAGACCTCGTACGCGACGCCGTTCGTCGCCGATCCCGGCAAGCAGTCACCGACGGTCGTGACGATCGACCTCGAGGGAGTCGACGCCAAGGCGGTGACCGCCGTCCTGCGCGAGAACGGCATCGTCGACATCGACGGCTACCGCGGCCTCGGCCGCAACCAGCTGCGCATCGCGACCTTCCCGGCGATCGAGCCCGACGACATCTCGCTGCTCACGCGGTGCCTCGACCACGTCGTCGAGCACCTCGCTTAACGCCTCGCGAGTCGCTCCGGCGCGGCACGCGCGGGTGGTCGCCGGCGACCCTCAGTCGAGGTCGATGACACCGCTCGCCGGCGCGAGCATCGCGGCACGCTGGTCCTCGGGCAGCGTCACGCGGCGGATCGGCGAGGGGAGCCCTTCGCTGCCGATGAGCACCGAGGTGCCGTCGGGCTCGACGGCGAGCGACTCGCTCTGGCCGGTCTCGGGGACCGTCGACGACCAGGTCTCCCCCCACGTCGCGGCGTCGAGGACGTGGACGCCGAGGTAGGTCCGCAGGACGATGCCGGCGCCGTCGGGGAGATAGTCGCCGTCGGTCACCAGCGCGGGCACCTGAGCATCGGCGACGGGCTCGGCGACATTCACCTTCTTGGGGTCGAGCGTCTCGGGCAGGTGGTAGAGCTGTCCGCCGAGCAGACCCTTGGAGACGATCGACATGCCGCCTGCGGGGTCGGCGAGCAAGGCCTCGGCATCGGTGTTCCCGTCGGCATAACGGACCCGGTAGCGCTTCGGCTTGACCTGCTTCGTCCCGACCACCGGCTCGGTGAGCGCATAGAGCGCCACGGTGGACCGTACGGCGTCGTTGTCACCGATGTCGGCAACCCAGAGCCTGCCCGTACGGTCGATGGCCAGCGCCTCCACGTCGACGACGTTGAACCCCACGAGCCGCGTGGACCCGACGACCTCGCCCGAGGCCACCTCGATCGTGAACACCACCGGCTCGTTGCCGGAGTCGTTGACGGTGTAGGCGAGCGACGGGTCGCGCTTGCTGATGACGAGGGCGCTCGACTCCCGCAGACGGGCGTCAGTGATCGTGCTGACCTGCTCGATCGGCGGCTCGTCTGCGCGCGCCTCGCGCGCCAGCGCGGTCACGAGGACGATCACGAGGAGGACGACGAGAAGGCCAGGGATCAAGGCCCTGCGGTGTCGCGGATTCATCGACTCGGGGTCACTCCTGCTCGTGCTCACCACTTCGGAACAAGCCACTACCCCCGACGAACGAGAATAGCCCCTGGGCCGCCCCGCCGTACAGCCGCCGCGAGGTGCCCCGGCGTCATGTCCCGGCCTCGGCGAAGCGTCCTTCGAGCTCCTTGAGCAGGTCCTTGCGCCCGTCGAGCACGAAATCGGCCGGCCCCCTCCCCCACAGCCAGAGGTAGACCGCGTGCGGCGAGCCCTCGAGGCTCAAGTCGACCGGTGCGTCGTCATCCTTGCGGACCACGACCTCGTGATGGGAGAAAGCGAGCGTCCAGGCCCGGTCGTCCGCCACGATCCGGATCCGCGCGTCGACGGGGAAGCCCGTGAGCTCCTCGTCGTCGTCCCACCAGGGACCACCGACGAAGATGGTCAGGAACTCGTCGATGCCGTCGAGCGCGACCTCAGGCTCGATCGGTGTCACCTCAGTGCCCGCCGCCTGCTCGGCGTCGACGCGATGGACCGTGGCCTCCAGGGCCATCCGTCGGAACCAGAACCCGTTGGACCGGTCGTCGGGGAACCACGTGTGCCGGACCTCTCGAGGGCCGCGCTGCTGGAGCTCGGCGAGCAGCGTCGCGGTCTCCTCCGCAAGCAGGCGGCGTACGTCGCTCGTGTCGAGGCCGGTCAGCGGCCAGGGCGGCTCGCTCGCGGTACGCATCGACTCGACCTTGTGCCGGAAGACCAGCCCAACGTGCTCGAAGAGATCGCGCGCCGTCCAGCCGGGACACCCCGGCACCGCGGCGTCGAGGTCGTCGGTCACCTCGAGGGCGCGGTCGACCTCGATGCGGATCACCGCGAGGTAGAGGTCCCAGGGAAGGCGGTTCTCGGCGTCGTGCTGCCTCGGAGCCATGCCTCCAGCGTGCCACGCCGCTCGCGAGGCACCAGCCTTTCTCGCGTGCTGGTCAACGACGCGCGGAGCTCGCAGGCAACACGTCCGGTGCCGGATGGGGATCGTCCGCGGGCGCGGGCGGGCTCCCCGCCTCTCCGGCCTCGAGACGGCCGGCCTCGTCCAGCGCCTCGACCGCGTCCGTCGTACGGACGGCCGCACGGGGGTCGCGCGGGACGACGAGGATGCGGGGCCTGTGACGCAGGTCGACGTGTAGCTGCATGCCGGCGCGGAGCAGGTAGAAAGCGGTGGCCGCGAGGATGCCGACTCCGGCGACGAGCCCGCCGAGGATCAGCGTCCAGCGGGCACCAAAGGTCTCGCCGATCCACCCGATCACCGGGGCACCGAACGGCGTGCCACCCATGAACACCATGAGATAGAGCGCCGCGACCCGACCCCGCATCTGCGGGGTGACCGTGAGCTGGATGTAGGCGTTGGCCGCGGTGATCATCGTGAGGGCGCTCAGCCCGAGCAGGGGCAGGACGAGCGCGAACGCGAGGTACGTGGGCATGAGGCCGGAGGCGACCTCCACGACCACGAAGACGAGCGCAGCACCGACGACGAGACGGCGGGTCGGACGCTCGCGGCGGGCGGCCACCAGCGCACCGGCCAGCGAGCCGATCGCCATGATCGAGCCGAGCACCCCGTACGCCTGCGCGCCCTTGCCGAAGACCTCGGTCGCCATCAGCGCCGACGTCATCTGGAAGTTCATGCCGAAGGTCCCCACGAAGAACACCGTGGTGAGGATCAGGACGAGATCGGGTCTCGACCGTACGTAGCGGACGCCTGCACGCACGGCTCCCCTCCCGCGGGACGCGGGGGTCACCGGCCGCAGGTCACGGACCCGCAGGGCGACGAGCGAGAGGAAGACCGCGAAGTAGCTGATCGCGTTGAGCAGGATCACCCAGCCGGTCGCGACGACGCCCGAGCCCAGAGCGGCGATCATGAGGCCCGCGATCGCGGGGCCGATCATGCGGCCGGAGTTGAACGAGGCGCTGTTGAGGCCGACCGCGTTGGCGAGGTCCTCCTTGCCGACCATCTCGACGACGAACGACTGGCGCGCCGGTGCGTCGAAGGCCGTGCCGACGCCGAAGAGGAACGCGAGGACGTACACGTGCCACGCCTCGGCGACCCCGGTGATGGCCAGGATGCCGAGCAGCGCGGCCGGGACCGCCATCATGGCCTGGGTGATCATGAGGACGCGCCGCTTGGGGAAGCGGTCCGCGACGAGCCCCGCCACCGGCGAGAACAGCAGAGCCGGCAGGAGCTGCAGCCCGGTGGTGATCCCGAGCGCGGTGGCGCTGCCCGTGAGCGCGAGCACGAGCCAGTCCTGGGCGACACGCTGCATCCACGTACCGACGTTGGACACGAGGGCACCGCTGGCGTAGATGCGGTAGTTGCGGACGGACAGCGAGCGGAACGTGGGGCTCACTCGCTCACCACCAGCTTCTCGAGGAGCACGGTGGCATCGCGGAGAACCGCCCGCTCCTCGGTGGTGAGGGTGGAGAGACGGGCAGCCAGCCAGGAGTCGCGACGCGCACGCTCGGCGTCCAGCACGGCGACGCCTTCGGCGCTCAGGGACACGACGACCTGACGGCGGTCGGTCGGATGGGCCTGGCGCTCGGCCAGCCCCTTTTCGACGAGGCAGTTGAGGGTGCGGGTGGCCGATGGTGGCTGGACCTGCTCGATCGAGGCGATCGCCCCCGGGCTCAGCGGTCCGTGCTTGTGGAGCGTCGCCAGCACGGCCATCTGGTTCGGGGTGAGCTCGGAGTGCCGCTCCTGTCGGAGCCTGCGGTTCAGACGGGCCACCGAGGACGCAAGCTTCTGGGCATCGGTAGGCATACGACCATGATAGGTCGTTAGCGATGTTAATTAAACACGTTAACGAATGACCCTCCTCACGTACCATCCCCCGAACCACCCCGTCGGTGCGCGGGCGGCGCGGCCGACGAGGTGGTGCGGGTGGACGAGGGTCAGCTGATCCAGCGCGTGATCGGGTCGATCGCGAAGTAGAGCAGGAACATCGCCGCGACGATCCACATCAGCAGGTGGACCTCACGCGCCTTGCCTCGCACGACCTTGATCAGCACGAAGGTCAGGAACCCGGCGCCGATGCCGACCGTGATCGAGTACGTGAACGGCATCAGGGCGATCGTCAGGAATGCCGGGATCGCGAGCTCGACGTCCTTCCACGGGATGTCGATCACTTGCTGCATCATCAAGAAGCCCACGAGGACGAGCGCCGGCACGGCCGCCTCGTTCGGGATGTGCGCGACGACCGGCGAGAAGATCGTGGCCAGCAGGAACAGCACGCCGGTCACGATGGCCGCAAGGCCCGTACGCGCGCCGTCGCCGACTCCCGACGCCGACTCCACGTACGCGGTGTTGCTCGAGACGCTGGCAGCGCCGCCGGCGACCGCACCGAGCGAGTCGACGACGAGGATGCGCTGAGCGTTCTCGGGAGTGCCCTCCTCGTCGTTGAGCCCCGCCTCGGCACCGATCGCCGTCATGGTGCCCATCGTGTCGAAGAAGTCGGCGAGCAGGAGCGTGAAGATCAGCAGCACCGCGGTGATGGCGCCGACCTGCTCGAACGAGCCGAGCAGCGAGAAGTTGCCCAGCAGCGAGAAGTCAGGCAGATCGATGAACGAGTCGGGCATGCTCGGGACGTTGAGGTTCCAGCCCTTCGAGGTCGGGTCGCCGCCGGAGCCGCCGGTCTCGGTGATCGACTCGACGACGACCGCGATGACCGTCGTGACGAGGATGCCGATGAGGATCGCGCCGCGGACGCCGCGTGCATACAGGCCGATCATGAGGAGCAGGCCGATGCAGAACACCAGGACCGGCCAGCCCGAGAGCGTGCCGCCGACGCCGAGGCCGATCGGGGGCGAGGCGTTGCCGGTCGTACGGACGACGCCGGCGTTGACGAGTCCGACGAGGGCGATGAACAGGCCGATGCCGACCGAGATCGCCGTCTTCAGCGGCAGCGGCACCGCGTCGAAGACCGCCTTGCGGAAACCTGTCAGCACGAGGACCAGGATGATGAGGCCCTCGAGCACGACGAGGCCCATCGCATCGGCCCACGTCATCTGGCTGGCGATCGAGTATGCGACGAACGCGTTGAGCCCGAGCCCCGCCGCCATCGCGAGCGGGAAGTTCGCGACGGCACCCATGAGGATGCTCATCACGCCGGCGACGAGCGCCGTACCGGCCGCGACGAGCGCGAACGCCTGGGCCTGCGAGCCGCCACCGAGGTAGTTGCCCTCGGCGTCCTGGACCCCGGCGATGATGATCGGGTTGAGCACGATGATGTACGCCATCGTGAAGAAGGTGACGACGCCGCCGCGGATCTCGCGGCCGACGCTCGACCCTCTCTGCGAGATCTTGAAAAACCGGTCCAAGGTTCCGGTCGCGGTCTGGGTGGACATGACGCTCCTGACGGTACGAAGTAGGACTGTTCCCCCAGGGGGGTACTGTAAAGGCGTGGCTTCAGGCAAGCGAAAGTTGACATCGGACGCGTCATCGAAGCGTGGCCGTGGTCACAATGAGTCCCGCCGGGCCGGGGGCCGCCGCGCCGATCGTCCCGTGCCCGACGCCTCTCCCGCAACTCCTCCCGAGACGGTGGCGGTGACCCCGCCCAAGCCGGTGGCGGCGACTCCGCGCGTCGAGGCGCGCGAAGAGCGCGAATCCGCTCCACGCCGCCGCACCCGCGGCCTCGACAAACCTCAGGTCACTGAGCTCGAGATCGGGAGCACGGTCCACAAGGTCGTGCCCGATCCAAAGCCGCTGGACGTCGACGGCATCCGCACGATGACGGTCGGCTCGATCCTGTGGCTCGCGGCGCTGCTCGGGCTGCTCCCCTTCCTCGGCACGCTGCAGCGCAACGGTGACGTGTGGTGGCTGTGGACCTGTCTGGCCGGTTTCGGCCTGGGCCTCATCGGCGTCGAATACTGCCGCCGCCGCAAGGTCGCGCTCGACTCCGATACCGAGGCCGACGCCGACGCTGAGTTCGACCGCTCCTGACGCGGCACCGTCCGCACCCGCACCCCTGACACAACGAAGGGCCGCTCCCGTGCTCGGGAGCGGCCCTTCGTACGGCGTGCGTCAGGCGACTGGCTCGCGCTCGCGCTCGGCGTCCACCGGCTCCTCCTTGCGGAGCGTGGTCCGCAGCGGGACCTCCTTGATGAACGAAACCGCGATGAGCGCGATCACGGCGACACCGGCGGCCACGAGGAAGATCTCGCCCGTCGCGTCGCCGTACGCCATCCGTACGACGTCGGCGATCGGCTCGGGCATGTGGGCGAGGTCGAGCGTGCCGCTCGCGGCGGACTCCGACGCAGGGATGCCCAGCTGGTGCAGTCCGGCGGCGATCTTCTCCTTCACGCTCGAGGCGAGGATCGCTCCGAGGACGGAGACGCCGATCGTGCCGCCGAGGGAACGGAAGAACGCCACCGCACCCGACGTCATCCCGACCTCGGTGATGTCGACCGTGTTCTGCACCGCGAGCACGAGGTTCTGCATGAGCATGCCCATGCCGAGGCCCATCAGCGTCATGAAGATCCACATCTGCCACAGCGGCGTCGCGTGGTCGATCGTGCCGAGCAGGCCGAGTCCGCCGATCAGCAGCGCGGCACCCGAGACGAGGAAGATCTTCCACTTCCCGTGCCGGACGATGAGCTGGCCCGACCCGATCGTGCCGACCAGCGATCCGAGCATGATCGGGATCGTGATGAGGCCTGCCTCGGTCGGCGAGTAGCTGCGCGCGACCTGGAGGTACTGGCCGAGGAAGACCGAGCTGCCGAACATCCCGATGCCGACCGCGATGCTCGCGACGATCGCGAGCGTCGTGGTCCGGTCGGTGAAGACCTTGAGCGGGACGAGCGGCTCGCGGACCTTCGACTCGACGAGGACGAACGCGGCGGCCGCGACGAGCGTCCCGCCGACGAACAGGGCACTCTGCCAGGAGACCCACTCGTACGAGTTGCCCGCGAAGGTCACCCACAGCAGCGGGAGGCTGGCGGCGATGGCGATGAGGACGGCACCGACGTAGTCGACGCTCACGTCCTTCACCAAGGTCGTCAGCTTGAGGTAGCGCTGGAGCACGAAGAGGCTCACCACGGCGAACGGGACGCACACGAAGAACGTCCATCGCCAACCGAGGGAGGAGTCGACGATCACGCCACCGACGAGAGGGCCGCTGACCGTGGCGAGGGTCATGACCGCACCCATGTAGCCGCTGTAGCGACCGCGCTCACGCGGCGGGATGATCGAGCCGATGATGGCCTGCGCGAGCGCCGTGAGACCACCCATCGCCAGACCCTGGAGACCGCGTGCGACGAGAAGCGTCGGCACGTCGTGGGCAAAGCCCGCGAGGACCGAGCCGACGACGAAGGCGATCAGCGCGATCTGGACCAGGAGCTTCTTGTTGAGCAGGTCCGAAAGCTTCGCCCAGATCGGCGTACTGACCGTCATCGCCAGCAGCGAGGTCGTGACGACCCACGTGTACTGCGACTGGGTGCCGTCGAGGTCGCCGATGATCGTCGGCAGCGCGTTCGCGACGATCGTGCTGCTGAGCATGGCGGTGAAGAGCGCGGCCAGCAGGCCGACCATCACCTCCATGATGGCGCGGTGGTCGAGCTCGTCTGGACTCTTGGGTGGAGCGGTGGTCACGAGGTGCGGTTCCTCTCGTTCGTACGGTCGAAGGCCGCAGCGGCGGACGCCACGACCGGGTCAGTGTCGAGGTGTCCCTCGAAGTGCTCGAGATCTAAAGCCAACCGGTCCGCGAACTCGTTGATCAGGTCGGCCATGCGCGCGGCCTCGGCGTCGTCCCAGTCGGCGAAGACCGACCTGACGAAGCCGGCGTACCTGCGCGTGGCGTCCTCGAGGCGAGCGCTGCCGTGGTCGGACAGGCGGATCAGGCCGACGCGCGCGTCGGCGGGGTCGCTCCTTCTCTCGACCAGGCCTTCCTGCTCGAGGGCGGCGATCTGGCGGCTGATGACCGACGCGGTCACGCACTGCGCATCCGCGAGGTCGCTCATGCGCTGCTCGCCGTGACGCTGGAGTCGTCGCAGCACGGTGTGATCCTGGCGTCGCATGCCGCCGTTGAGCCGCTCCCAGCGGTGGCTGGACGACCGCAGCGCCCGGCTGAGCTTGCCGAGGACGCCGACCATCCGTTCTGCCGTCTCGGTCGTGAGCATGCAGGGCCCGCCTCAAGGTTAGTTGGTTTTGCTATGCAACCTTAAAACGAATGCTTTCAGCACACAACTAATGAGGGCGCGATTCGTGTCACACCGACCCTGGCGGGCCGGAACGGACGAGCGGTCAGACGGGCTCGACGTCCGAGACGTCGTCGACGTCGTCGACGTCGTCGACGGTCACGGTATCGTGCACCGGCGCCGGCCCGGGGCCAGTCTGGCGCTTTACGCGCGCCTCTGAGTGGGCACCGCAGCCGTGGTCGAACGACACGACCTGGCCGTCGTCGTTGGCCATGGCGTTGGCGCACACCCCGAACAACGATCCGAGCGGGGGGCTCAGCCAGACCATGAAGCCGCACGTGCGGCAGCGCCCGGGCGCCTGCTGGGTCAGGAGCGTGTCGGGGCCTCGAGAGCCGTCGTACCAGCGCTGAGCGGCAGCGTCGCGACCCTCGAGCGAGAGCACCTCGACGCGGCCGAGCCCGACCTCGTCCGCGATCGGGCGCACCGACGTCGGATCGACCTCGGCGTCGACCGCGTCGTCGCCCACGAACCACGCCGGCGCGAGGCGAGGATCGTTCTCCTCGGGCGGCAGGAGGTCACCGGGGTTCATGTCACCCGACCGCACGCGGTCCTTGTAGGGCGTCCAGACCGGCGAGACGATCGCGTCCTCACCCGGGAGGAGGACCACCTCGTCGACAGTGACCTTCTTCTGGCGCAGGGCGCGCGCCACCGTCACCGACCAGTGCCAGCCCCGGTAGCCGGGCATCGCGGCCGCGAACAGGTGCGTGACCACCCGGTCACCCTCGGCACGAGCACCGAGGTGCTCACCGACCTGCTTCTCCCCCACCTCGTCGACGAGCGCGGCACGCGCGACGTCGATCGCACCCGCCGCGACCGCGTCGAGCTTCGGCGCGCGGGCCGAGGACGCACGGGTTGGCGCAGTATGAGGGGCAGACATATGACCATTCTTCCGTACGTGGCAAGCCACCACCACGCAGGGTCGCCGGGCTGGGGTCAGGTCGCGAGCTCGTCGGCGAGCGCCCTCAGGAGCGCCGCCGTCTGTTTGGCCGTACGGCTCTCGGGGTGGCGGCCGGCACGGTACGTCTCGCCGACCCCGTCGAGGAGCCGGATCGTGTCCTCGACGATGACCGCCATGTCCTCGGCGGGCTTGCGGCGCGCCTTGGCCTGCTGCTTGGAGACCGAGGGCGTCGGGTCGAGCACGCGGACCTGAAGCGCCTGGTCGCCACGGCGTCCGGCGACGATGCCGAACTCCACGCGGGTGCCTGGCTTGAGCGTGGTCGCTCCCGCGGGCAGCGCGTCGGCACGGACGAAGACGTCCTCGCCGCCCTCGCGGCTCAGGAATCCGAACCCCTTCTCAGGGTCGTACCACTTGACCTTGCCAACAGGCACGGCTTGACCTCACCTTCGTCGCGCGTGGGCGGCGGTGCCGCGGGGACCAGGCCAAGCCTAGGCCACCTCGGTCGCAGGCCACACCGCGTCCAGATGGTCGGGCAGCTCGAGGAGCGTGGCGAGCACGATGGCCGCCCCTGCGGCGCCGAGCTCGTCGCGCGAGCACGGTCCGGTCGTGACGCCGACACCAGGGATCCCGACGAGCTCCGCCGCCTCCATGTCGTGCACGTGGTCGCCGATGTAGGCGACCGCTCCGAGCTCACGCAGGGCGTCTGCCTTGCCCGTACGCCACGCCCTCCCCCGGACCTCGTCGGCCTCGAGCCCGAGGTGGTCGAGGTGCCGCTGGGCGTCGGCAGAGTTCTTGGCGGTGATGACGGCGACCCGGCCGCCGCGTTGGCGGACCGCGTCGAACGCCTCGCGTGCTCCACCGAGGGGGGCGATCCGCGCCACGGCGATGTCGGCGTAGAGCGCCCGGTAGAGGTCGGCCATCGCCGGGACGTCCGCGTCGGGGAACCAGTGCGCGAGCTCAGACTCGACGGGTGGACCGAGCCGCGAGACGACCAGGTCGGAGTCGAGGGGCACGCCGGTCCGCGCGGAGAGCTCGTCATAGACGGCCTTGATCCCCGGACGCGAGTCGATCAGCGTCATGTCGAGGTCGAAGCCGAGGAGCGGGGAGGTCCCGAGATCGTGAGTGGGCACCCCCGCAGGCTACGCGGCCCTGCGCGCCATCACGACGACGCTAGCCTCACGACGAAGACTTGGGCTCCCTGCCGGCCGTGCGTTCCAGGCCGCTGGCAGTCGCGCGCCTGAGCGCGACGAGCTGGGCGATCCGGAGCCGTGCGGCCCTTCTTTGGCGTTCTGCAAGATCGATGTGCGACATCAGTGCCCCCTACACCTTGTGCCGTACCTTGTGACCACTGTAGACGTCGGTGCTACTCAGAATGTTTCCGTTCTCCGGTAACGGTTGCGTAACAGTGGGTGACGGGCTAGTGACTTCCAGCGTCATTGCGCGAGCCTCCGGGTGAGCGGAACCCGGCCGCGGGTGACGATCGCCGACGCCCCTGCGGCGATCAGCGGGACCACGAAGACGAGGGTCGCGAGGATCCCCCAAGGAATGTCGATGACCGGCCCGCTGCCGGTTCCCTCAAGCGCTCCCCACCGCCCGGAGGTCAGCGGCCAGGCCGCCGCGAGCCCGGGCGCGAAGCCCACGAGGACGCCGAGCAGTGCCCCGAGAACGCCGAGCACCACTGCCTGGGCGGCAGCGACTCCCCGACGAGTCCGAGGCCCGGCACCGACCGCCGCGAGCGTCGCGAAGTCCGGACGGGCGTCGGCGAGCGCCAGCCCGGTCGCGCTGAGCGTGCCGATGAGAACCGCGATGCCTCCGGCGCCGATCAGGAGCAGCAGCTGCACGGTGAACGTCCCGCCGAACCCCTGCTCGGTCCATGTGCTCTGCTCCCCGGGCAGCTCACGCAGGGCCGCACGGACGTCGCGGAGCTGCTGGTCCGAGAGGATGGAGTCGGCGATCGCCCTGCTCCGCTCGTACGGGACGGCCTGGGCCTGCGCGGTCTGCGGGGCGATCACGGCGAGCGCGACGACCGGCTCGCGCCCCTGCGGCACCGCCCCCATGCCGAGGTCGGCGGGAGAGGCATCGAGCGAGACCGTGCGCGAGTGGCCCGATGTCCCGTCGGCTGGTTGCTCGTCTACCGCAACCCTGACCCGCCCGCCCGCATCGAGCACGGAGGGTCCTGCGACCAGCGCGCCTCCCGTACGAAGGGTCTCGATCTGATCGGGCGTCAGCTCGACACCCCACGCAGCAAGCTCCTCGGCTGTCGCGACGGCGACCGACGTCGTCGCCCAGGGACCCCACTCCTCGGTCTCCACCGCGACGTCGGTCCACCAACCCTCGCCGGCCCTCTCGTTCCCGACTCGCCCTGCTGTCCCGATCGGCGTGAAGGCGACCCCCGCGGCTTCGCCGGCAGCTCGCGCTACCGCGTCGATCGGTCTCCCACCTTCGCTGAGCACCGTCGTCCCGACCGGATAGGTGAACTCGTACGACCGGCGGTCGTGCTCGAAGTCGCTCGCGTTCGCGATCGCGAGCGCGGTGAGACCGGCGACGGTCGCCATCACGGCCGCGATGGCAGGCGTGCTGCGGGATCGCTGTCGGGCAGTGTCGCGCACCGCCAGGCGAAGCGTCAGCGGCAGGCGTCCACCGACCCTGCCCACCAGCCCGATGACCAACGGCGTGAGGAACACGGTGCCGAGGACGATCGCGACCGTGCTGGCGGCGACCGCCGTCTCGCCACCAGGCTGGATCCCTGCGGTGAAGCAGACACCCAGCCCGACGGCCACCAGCGCGAGACCGACGAGCGGCCACCCGTTGCGCCGGCTCGGCGCCGCGCGGTGGCCGACGAGGGCGGCGGTGACGTCCTGGTTCGCGACCTGTCGCGCCGGGACCAGTGCCGCGAGCAGCGAGGCCACCACGCCAAGGACGACCGCCGCGGCAACCGCCGGCCACATCACGTCGTACGGCCCGAACCCCTCGTCGAACCATCGCGGCAGGACCGCGACAACGAGCGGAGACGCCGCGAGCCCGAGCGCGGCACCGACGACGGACGAGCCCGCGCCCAGGACCGCCGCCTGAGCGAGCACCGTACGGCGGACGTCGGCCGGCGTCCCGCCCGCAGCGGCCAGGAGCGCGAGGTCGCGGCGCTGGCGTCGCACTCCGACAGCGAACGCCGGACCCGCGAGCAGCACGACCTGCAGGAGCACCGCGGTCACGATGATCACGAGGACGGCTTGCTCGGTTGTGTCCTGCCCCGCGTTCCACGCGTCGAGGTCGTACCGGGCCGACGCGGGCGGCGGGTTCTCGAGGACGTGCCGCGAGATGACCCAGAAGCCTTCGCTGTTGAGGCGCTTGACGTCCTCCCAGGTGACGGGCGCGTCGCGGTCGACGAGGTACTCGTTCTCCACGCCGTTGCCCTCGCCGAGGTCGAACGTGCCGGGGAACCCGACGGCGCCGGACGCAAGGGGATACGGGTCGACCGACCCGAACGTCCCCACGCCGACCACGGTCACGTCCCGGCCGGCGACGTCGACCGTCGCGCCGAGCGCGGCGTCGAGGCGGTCGCGCAGGTGCGGCGTCAGGACGACCTCGCCGACACGCTCCGGCGTACGCCCGTCGGTGAGGTCGACGAGGCCGTCGGCCATCGGAGGTGTGGTGTCGACCTCGCGGAGCGGGCCGTCGGCGCGCCCGACGAAGGTGACGAACCTCGACCGCACCTCGAGGACCTCGGCTCCCGGCAGGACCGCGCGGACGCCGTCCGGGCCCGGGTCGGGCTCAGGGGCGCGGTCCTCGGCGCTCGAGCCGCCACCGTCTTGGCCGTCCGGCGACTGCTGGACGGGGAAGCCTTTCCACCACAGTTGCGCCTCGGACGATCCAAGCTGTGCGGGCATGGCCTCCAGCGGCGTCACGTCGTCGGTCGCATAGAGCGTGGACAGCATCACCGCGAGCATCACCGGCGTCCCGACCATCACCGCGACGAGAGCGCTGCGGCCCTTGGAGCGACGGACGTCGCGACGCGCCATGCGCAGCGCGAGCCACCAGCGGGCGAGGGCGCTCATGCGGGGGCCACTTCACCGAGACCGGCCAGACGGTCGCGCGCGGCGCCGTCGTCGACGACCAGTCCGTCACGCAGGAAGATGACCCGGTCCGCCCACGCGGCATGGCGTGGCTCGTGGGTGACGAGAAGCCCGCCCGCGCCTGCGTCGACGCGGCGGCGGAGCACGGCGAGCACCTCCTCGCCGGTCTCGGAGTCGAGCGCCCCGGTCGGCTCGTCCGCGAGGAGGACACGGCGCGGCCCGACGAGCGCACGCGCGATCGCGACCCGCTGCTGCTGGCCGCCGGACATCTCGTCCGGGAAGCGGTCGGCAAGGTGGGGCGTACCGACGTCGTCGAGGGAGCGCAGCGCCTCCGTACGGGCCTCGCGTGCGCGGACGCCGTCGAGCTCGAGCGGAAGCGCCACGTTCTCCGCGGCCGTCAGGGTCGGGATGAGGTTGAGGTCCTGGAAGACGAACCCAAGCCGGCGTCGACGTACGCGGGCGAGCTCGCTGCGGCCGTACGAGCGGAGCGCCCGCCCCTCGACGACGACCTCGCCGGAGGTCGGCGAGTCGAGACCACCGGCGATGTTGAGCAGTGTCGACTTGCCGGAGCCCGACGGCCCCATGACAGCGACCAGCTCGCCGGCACGCAGCGTCAGGTCGACGCCGCGCAGCGCGTGGACGGCGGCGGGCCCCTCGCCGTGGGTGCGGTCGACGCCGCGCAGCTCGAGCAGGACCTCCGGGTCCAGGGGTGCGGTCATCGCGCGGTCTCCTCTACGGGGTTGGTCGTACGGCGGCGGGCCCGGCGGATCCGGGCCTCCATGTGGTCGAGCCAGCGCACCTGGGCCTCGGTGGCGAAGATGGAGCGCTCGAGGACCAGCTCGCGGGCGAGGTCCTCCTTATCGAGGGCATCGCGCTTGAGGCGCGTGAGGGCTTGGAGGTGGCGCAGCGAGTCGGCCCGTTGCGCCTGCACCACGGCGGTGACGTCGACGTCGGGGAGGCTGATGCCCATCGCGACCTTGATCGTCAGCTCGTCACGCGGTTCGGAGTCTGGCGAGACGGAGGAGGTGAACCACTCCCCCACGGCGGTCCGCCCTTGCGCGGTGAGGCGGTAGACGATCCGCCCCTCCTCGTCCGCCTCGCCCTCGGGCTCCACGAGCCCGTCGCGCTGCAGTCGGCCGAGTGTCGTGTAGACCTGGCCGACGTTCAGCGGCCACGTGCCGCCCGTGCGTCGCTCGAACTCCGTACGCAACTGTGCGCCGTACATCGGCTCGTGCGACAGCAGCGCGAGCAGCCCTTGCCGGATCGACATCCGACCCCCTATACCGAGTATTCATCCTGGTAGAGAGATGTATACCGGGTATTGCACGGTCCGCGCAAGACGTGTGAGGCGTTCCCACCCGAAACGCCGCGATCCCGCCTCCGAGCGGAGACGGGATCGCGATACGTGAGGATCGTCAGGCTGCGGCCTGCGAGACCCCTTCGGCCGCCGGCTCCAACGCCTGGGCGACGATCTCGGCCACGTCCGTCATCGGACGGACGTCGATCGCCTCGCGGACCTCGACGGGGACCTCATCGAGATCGGGCTCGTTGCGATGCGGGACGAACACCGTCGTGAGCCCGGCCCGCTGAGCGGCGAGCAGCTTCTGCTTCACGCCGCCGATCGGCAGCACGCGCCCGTTGAGCGTGACCTCGCCAGTCATGCCGACTTCGGAGCGGACCTTGCGGCCCGTCGCGGCCGACACCAGCGCCGTCACCATCGTCACGCCCGCGGACGGACCGTCCTTGGGGATGGCCCCTGCCGGGACGTGGATGTGGACGTGGTGGTCGAAGAACGCCGGGTCGACCCCGAGCGCCTCGGCGTGCGAGCGGACGTAGGAGTGTGCGATCTGCGCCGACTCCTTCATCACGTCGCCGAGCTGGCCGGTGAGCGTGATGCCGGGCTTGCCGTCGGTCGGCGTCGCCTCGATGTAGAGGACGTCACCACCGAAGCCCGTGACCGCGAGGCCGGTCGCCACACCCGGGACCGCCGTACGCTCGTCGGACTCCGGCGTGAACCGCGGACGGCCAAGGTATTCCTTCAGGTCCGGCTCATCGACCACGACGGTCTCCTGCCCCGTCGCCCCGGCGAGCTTCGTCGCCACCTTGCGGAGAATCTTGGCCAGCAGCCGCTCGAGCTGCCGCACACCCGGCTCACGGGTGTAGTCGGCGACGATCTTCGCGAGCGCCGCGTCGGTCAGCGAGACCTCGTCGGCGTCGAGCGCAGCGCGCTCCAGCTGGCGGGGCCACAGGAAGTCGCGAGCGATCGCGGCCTTGTCGTCGGCGGTGTAGCCGTCGAGGGTCACCAGCTCCATGCGGTCGAGCAGTGCCTGCGGGATCTGCTCGACAACGTTGGCCGTCGCGAGGAACAAGACGTCGGACAGGTCCAGGTCGAGATCGAGGTAGTGGTCGCGGAACGTGTGGTTCTGCGCCGGGTCCAGGACCTCGAGCAGCGCGGCCGACGGGTCACCCCGGAAGTCGGCGCCGAGCTTGTCGACCTCGTCGAGCAGCACGACCGGGTTCATCGAGCCGGCCTCGTTGATCGCACGGACGACACGGCCCGGGAGCGCCCCGACGTACGTCCGCCGGTGACCGCGGATCTCGGCCTCGTCGCGGACGCCACCGAGGGCGACGCGGACGAACTTCCGGCCGAGGGCGCGGGCGACGGACTCACCGAGCGACGTCTTGCCGACTCCGGGCGGCCCGGCGAGCACCATGACGGCACCCGAGCCGCGACCTCCGACGACCTGCAGACCACGCTGAGCGCGGCGCGCACGGACCGCGAGGTATTCGACGATGCGGTCCTTCACGTCGTCCAGGCCGTGGTGGTCAGCGTCGAGCACGGCGCGGGCGCCGTCGACGTCGTCGTTGTCGTCGGTCTTCACGTTCCAAGGGATCTCGAGGACCGTGTCGAGCCACGTACGGATGTAGCCGGTCTCCGGGTTCTGCTCGGAGGACCGCTCGAGCTTGTCGACCTCGCGCAGCGCCGCCGTACGGATGGTCTCAGGCAGGTCGGCGGCCTCGACGCGCTCGCGGTACGAGTCGGCGCCGTCGGGCTCGTCCTCACCAAGCTCCTTGCGGATCGCGGCGAGCTGCTGACGGAGCAGGAACTCGCGCTGCGTCTTGTCCATGCCTTCACGGACATCCTCGGCGATCTTCTCGGCGACGTCGGCCTCGGCGATGGCGTCCTTCGTCCAGGCGAGGAGCGTCTCGAGCCGCTCGGCCGTGTCCGGGGTCTCGAGGAGCTGACGCTTCTGGACCTCGGTGAAGTACGGGGCATAACCGGCCATGTCGGCCAGCGTCGAGGGATCAGTGACCTTGTTGACCATGTCGACGACCTGCCACGCGTCACGGCGCTGCAGGTTGGCGATCACAAGGGACTTGTACTCCTTGGCGAGCTCGGGGATGCGCTCGTCGTCGAGACCCTCGTCGACCTCCTCGGCCTCCACCCACAGGGCAGCGCCGGGGCCGGTGACGCCGGTGCCGATACGGGCACGACGGTGGGCCTTGAGGACGGCGGCGGACTCACCGGTCTGGGTCCGCCCGATCTGCACGATCTCGGCCACGACGCCGAACGAGGCGTAGCGGTCCTCGAGCCGGGGGGCGACCAGGAGCCGGTCGTCGGAGCTGGCACGCGCGGCATCCACCGCGGCGCGGGCGGCCTCGTCGAGCTCGATCGGGACGACCATGCCGGGAAGAAGGACGGGCTCGGTCAAGAACAGGACGGGCAGCTGCTGGGGGGCGTGAGCCTCAGTCATGAGCAACCTTTCAAAGTTGAGCGTGCTCTACTCAACTTCAATGAGGCTTGGCTTGTTCCCCTTCGGCGGTCGATTCCGTTCGCCGCGGGCGAACACGGTCGTGGCGCTCCGGACTCGGCGGCGGAAGCTCGACGCGGTGCCGCTCCTCGGGCCGGCCGAACATGACCCGGATCGACTCGAAGCCCTTGTGACGCTGCGCCTTGGCGTAGTCGGAGTATGCGCGCTGGTCGGCCTTGGTGAGGGTGACGTTGTCCGTGAACGGCGTGAGCAGCGCGCGCGGATAGAGGCGCTTGGTGCGGACGACGTTGATCTGGACCCCGATCATGGCCATCACGGCGCCGATGTAGATCAGTCCCATCATCCCGAGGACGACGGCGAAGACCTGGTTGAGGTTGTTGGAGCGGGCGATCACGTTCTGGACGTACGCGGTGCCGGCCAGCTGCAGCCCCTGCCAGAGGATCGCCACCGCGAACGCGCCCGGTGCGGCCGACCGGAAGCTGTGCTTGCGCGCCGACGCCATGAGGAAGAGGACCGTGAAGGCGAGGCCGCTCAGCACCAGCGTGCCGCCACGCGCCAGCCACCCGGCCCATTCGTGCTCGTCGGAGAACCACGGGTTGGTCGACAAGAATGCCGTGAGGCCCGCGATCACGAGGATCGAGAAGCCGGCAAAGCCAAGCATCACCAGACTGCGCCCGCGGCCCACGAACGGGTTGGGGCGAGCGTTGCGCGGCACGGCCCACGCGACGTTCATGGCGAACTGCGAGGACTGACCGAGCCCCAGAACCCCGTACAGCGCAACGAGAGCACCGAAGATCACCGCCGTCGCGGAGCCCGTCAGCCCCTCGGTGCTCTCGATCTGGTCGCCGATGATCGGGAAGCTGCCGATCGCGGTGTCGAGGAGCTGCTCACGCAGAGCCTCATCGTTCTGGAGAAAGAAGCCGAGAATGCTCGACCCGATGAGCAGCAGAGGGAAGATCGCAACGAAGGCGTAGTAGGTGACGGCCGCCGCGAGGTAGTTGCTCGAGTCGTCGAAGAACTTGTAGACGACCGCGATGGGGAAGCCGACGAACGGGTGGGTCCGCTGGTAGCGGTCGATCCGGTCGGCAACTGACACTCCGCAAAACTACCCGCTCGGAGGATCGCGCGGGTTGACACCACCCCTTGGCCGCCGCTAGGACGCCGGCATGCAGGTGCAGAGACAGAACGGATGGCCCGCAGGATCGGCGTAGACACGGAAGTCCCGATCCTCCAGGCCGCTCGGCGGGGTGACCGGATCGAGCGGTGTCGCGCCGAGGGAGATCGCGAGCGCGTGCGGACCCTCGTACGCGTCGACGAAGAGGTCGAGGTGCGCCTGCTGCGGGGCTCCATCGGGCCACTGGGGCGGCTCGTGGTGGGCGACACGCTGGAAGGCCAGCCCCTTGCCCGGCCCGTCCAGCTCGACCCAGCCGTCGCCGGAGTCCGCGATGAACTCCGCCCCGAGGAGGCCGCCGTAGAAGGTCGCGAGCGCGCGCGGGTCTGCGCAGTCGAGCACGTACAGGCCGAGGCGGACGCCGGTCTCGATGTGCGCGCCGACGCTCATACGACGCATCCCCTCGCGCGCAGCGGCCGCGGCGCGCGTGCCGGGCTGACCCCCGCACGGCGGGCGTCCGTCGGAGCCGGTCGCTGAGCGACCGTGCGCCGCCGCTCGTCTCGCTCCAGGAAGTCCTTCGTGATCAGGTACGACGCCCAGGGATGCATGGTCTCCTCCTCGATCCAGTAACTCCTTAACTCACTTTGCCAGTTACGGGGTCAAGATGCAACCGTCTAACGCGTTATGCTGGTTTCATGAGCCCGTACGCGCAAGCAGCCGGCGATCCGGCCGACCGGGTCGTGGCCTTCCTCAACACGCTCGACGTCGAGGACGGGATCGACGACCTCGAATCCGTCGCGTCGTACGCCGCGTGGTCGGGCCGCGACCAGACTCGGTCGACGCTCGACCAGGCGCGCCGCCTCCGCGACCAGCTGCGCGCCCGGGCCGCGGGCGCGCCCTCCGTCGACGCCGTCACGATCAGGGTGGACGTGGTGCTCGACGACGAGGTCGCGCTGCGGGGGGAGACCGTCGCTGCCGAGATCGCCATCGCCGTCGCGCGGCTCTCGATCGAGGGACGCCTCGGCAGGGTGAAGATCTGCCCGGCCGGCGACTGCCGGTGGGCCTTCTACGACCACTCGCGCAACCAGTCGCGCCAGTGGTGCTCGATGCAGGTCTGCGGCAACCGCGCGAAGGTCCGCCAGCATCGCGAGCGGTCGGCGGCGCCGACGCACGGCTGACCGTACGGTGTCCGTCTCAAAAGGCTGTTCGGGCTCGTACGGACAAAAGTCCGCGCCCGCCCGCGTACGGATCCGCTGACCGCTCAGCGCACGTCGGCGTGCTGACGGACGCCCGCCACGACCTCGTCGAAGCGCGCCCGGTCCAGCACCGCGCCCTCGCGGCGCACGGCTGTGGCATCGACCGTGATCAGACGGTCGAGCCGCACCTCGCTGGGCCGGCCTTGCCGGTCCCAACCGCCGGACCCGATGTCGATCCAGTAGCGACCCCACCGCGCCTCGTCGGCGGCGTCACGGTCGTGGTCCTTGCTCGTGAGCATGACGCCGACGAGCGCGGCGCCGCGTCGGCCGACGAGCAGGACCGGCCGGTCCTTGCCCTGGCGCGGATCGTCCTCGTACGGGACCCACGTCCACACGATCTCGCCGGGATCGGGCCGGCCGTCGGGCTTCGGGTCGTACTGCATGACGAGGCCGGACGACCCCGGCGACGGACGACGGGAGGGAGCAAGCACCGACGCGAGCCGACCGAGAAGGTCGCGAGTCCTGGACATGACCGCACTGTAGTGCGGGGCGGCGCCCGCGCCCGGACTACCGTGGTACGGATGAGCGAGACCGACACCACCCCGCGTACGCTCGCCGACGACCTCCGGGCTCGCGGCGACGATGCGCTCGCGGTGCTGCTGCGGGCCCGCCCCGACCTCGCCACCCCGACGCCGTCCGACATCGGACAGCTCGCCTCACGGGCCGCGTCCCGACCGTCCGTCGCGTGGGCGCTCGACCGGCTCGACCTCGCTCACCTGTCGACCCTCGCGGCGATGTCCGCACTCGAGCCACCCGTCACCCTCGCTGCGCTGCGCCGCCAGGTCGACGCCGACGACGCCCGCATCTCCGCGATCGTGGCGAGACTGCACGCGAGCGCGCTCGTGTGGGGCAGGCCCGACGGCTGGCACGTGGTCCGCGAGGCGCGTGACGCGCTGAGGGTGCTCGGACCGCGAGGCCCGTATGACGGCCCGCCTGCGCTGCGGACCCGCGAGGTCGACGACCGGCGCATGCGGCACGCGAGCGCCGGCTCGGTCATGGAGCTGCTCCAGCGCGTCGAGCACCTGCTGGCGACCTGGGGCGAGCAGCCGCCTCCCGTGCTGCGCTCGGGCGGCCGCGGCGTACGCGACGTGCGCAACGCCGCCTCACTGCTCGGCGTCGGCACCGACGAGGTCGAGTTCCTGCTCGACCTGACCCAGGCGGCACGCCTCCTCGGCCGGGCCATCCATGCGGCCAACGGCGAGGTGTGGGCGCCGACGACGGTCTTCGACGCGTGGCGGGAGAAGCCGCCGGCCGACCGCTGGATCGCCCTCACCTCGGCCTGGATGAGCCAACCGGGCCGTCGCGTGCGCGCGCAGGTGCTCCGGACGCTCGCCTCGGCCGACGGCGCCGCGTACACCGACGTCGAGGACGTCGTCGATGCCGTCGCGTGGCACCTCCCCCGCGCCGAAGAGGGCCGCGACGACCTCGTACGGCGCACGCTCGTCGAGGCCACGTGGCTCGGCGTGGTCGCACTGGACGCCCTCTCGCCCGCCGGGGCCGTCCTCGGACTGCCAGACGCACGCGACGTCGTCGATCGCCTCTTGCCCGGCTCCGTCACCCATGTCCTCGTCCAGGCCGACCTCACCGCGGTGGCCCCCGGCCCGCTCGAGCCCGCACTCCGCGCCCGGCTCGAGGACGTGGCGGTCGTGGAGTCGCGTGGCGGCGCCACTGTCTACCGGTTCACGCCTGCCTCGCTGCGCCGCGCTCTCGACCTCGGCTGGCCGGCCAGCGAGATCCACGCGTTCCTCACAGAGATCTCGGCGACGCCGATCCCGCAGCCGCTCACCTACCTCGTCGACGACACCGCACGGCTGCACGGACGGCTCCGTCTCGGTGACGCCGCCTCGTACCTCCGCGCGGACGACCCCGCCGAGCTGGACGCGCTGCTCGCCGACCCGACGCTCGGCCCCACGCTCCACCGGATCGCCCCGACCGTGGTCGTCAGCACCGTCCGCACCGAGCTCCTCGCCGAGCGTCTCGCCGCGTCGGGACGCCAGGCGGTGGCCGAAGAACCCGGCGGGGTCCTGCGCGTCCACCGCCGCGACCTCGTACGCGCCGAGGCCGTCGACGTCGGCCTGCGACCGCCGCCGGACCCAGCCGAGGCTGTCGCCGCCCTCCGGGCGGGAGAGATGGCCGCGTCGCTGCGCCCCGCCGACGGCCACGACGATCAACGAGGCTCGCTCGCGACGATGGCGCAGCTGCGCGAGGCCGCCGAGGCCCAACAGCGGATGTGGGTCGCCTACATGGACCAGGCCGGCACCCGTACGGAGCGCGTGGTCGACCCCTTGCGGGTGGACGCGGGGTGGCTCACCGCCTTCGACCACCGCACGCAGAAGGTGCAGCGGTTCGCGGTCCACCGCATCGTCCAGGTAGCGTCCGCGCCGTGACCTCTGCCACCTCACCAGCCGCCGTCATGCTCCCCGACCTCCCCGCCGACAGCTTCTACGAGCAGGTCGGCGACGCCAGCTTCCTCTCGACCGCGGCGACCGAGAGTCCCTGGGACGCGCGGGCACAGCACGGCGGCCCGCCTTCGGCGCTGCTCGGACGCTGTCTCGAGGCGAGTGTCGGCGACGAACCCCTGACGGTTGGCAAGATCGACGTCGACTTCCTCGGCCCGATCCCTCAAGGGACGTGCGACGTCGAGGTGACGGTGCTCCGCCCGGGCAAGCGTGTCCGGCAGGTCCAGGCCACAATGAGCGCGGACGGCCGCACGGTCGTCACCGCGCGCGCTTGGCTCATCGCGTACGAGGAGGACCGGGCGCCGAGGTCCGGAGTCGCGGTGCAGCCACCTGAGCTCCCTGACCCGCAGCCCCAGCTGACGGTCCCGGGCACTCCGGCCGCGTGGGGGTACGGCCGCGCGGTGGAGTGGCGGTTCGTCGAGGGGCGCCTCGGCGGAGGCGACGAGGAACGCGCGCGGGTCTGGGGACGCATCCGCGTGCCGCTGGTCGCGGGCGAGGAACCGACCGGGCTGCAGCGCCTGCTCACGCTGGCCGACTCGACGAACGGGATCAGCGCGCAGCTCGATGTGCGCGACTGGCTGTTCGTACCGCCGGGCATGGGGGTCACCCTCCAGCGGGTGCCTGCATCGGACTGGATGTACTTCGACGCCACGTCGCACGTGCAGCCGCGCGGCACCGGGGTGGCGCACGCCGTCGTGTCGGACGGGGATGGCCTGTGCGGCTACGTCAGTCAGCCGCTGCTGGTCGCTCCCCGCAGCTGACCTGACCTGGACAGACATCACCCTCGCCGCGCCGGGGGGAACAGCGGCGAGGGTGACGATGTGGGTAACAAGCATTGATCTTGCTACTGCTTACATCTTACCGACGGGGCCGTCATGTCCAAAGTGATCTACAGCGCTTACCGATCTCCGTCCCCCGGCTACCATGGCCGGATGGACTTTGTGGGCTACGCCGAGCGCGCGGCAATGCTCGCCAACGCGTCACTGGGCTCGGTGGACGACGTCCGCGACCACCTCGCCGAGCGCGAGTGGCTCGTCCCGCAGGTCACCGACCGCGACGTCCGCACCCTGCAACGGTTCCAGCGGCGCCTGCGACCGGTCTTCGAGCATGGTGGAGCGGGCAGGGCTGCGGACGTGGTGGTCGCCGTCAACACCCTGCTGGCCACCCACCGCATCACGCCGCTCATCGTCCCCACCGACATCGCCGCCACCGACACCGGCACGAGCCCGAGCGGGTGGCGTCTGCACGTCGCCGACCGTGCCGCCTCGGTCGCCGATCTCCTGGTCGCGGAGTCGCTGATGGGCATCGCGATCCTGGTCTGCGACCTCGACCCTGGACGCCTCGGCGTCTGCGCGGCGCACGGCTGCGCCAACACCTACGTCGACACCTCCCCCAACCGCTCGCGCCGCTACTGCTCCGATCGCTGCTCCTCCCGAGCGAACGTCGCGGCGTACCGTGCACGGAAGCGGGCAGGCGCCGCCGCAAACCCCCGAGGAGACGTATGAACGACGGTCCCCTGATCGTCCAGTCCGACAAGACGCTCCTCCTGGAGGTCGACCACGACCAGTCGGCCGCGTGCCGGCGCGCCATCGCACCCTTCGCTGAGCTCGAGCGGTCTCCGGAGCACATCCACACCTACCGCATCACGCCGCTCGGCCTGTGGAACGCGCGCGCCGCCGGCCACGACGCCGAGCAGGTCGTCGACGCGCTGATGGACTACTCGCGCTATCCCGTGCCGCACGCGCTCCTGGTCGACGTCGCCGAGACGATGTCGCGCTATGGGCGCCTGCGGCTCGAGAACACCCCGACCCACGGGCTCGTCCTCGCCACGACCGATCGGCCGGTTCTCGAGGAGGTGATCCGCTCCAAGCGCATCGCGCCGATGCTCGGGGCGCGGATCGACGACGACACGATCGTGGTGCACCCCTCCGAACGCGGCGCGCTCAAGCAGGCACTGCTCAAGGTCGGATGGCCCGCGGAGGATCTCGCCGGCTACGTCGACGGCGAGGCGCACGCGATCGCCCTGTCGGACGGCGAGTGGCACATGCGGCCGTACCAGGCCGAGGCTGTCGAGTCGTTCTGGCACGGCGGGTCCGGCGTCGTCGTCCTCCCGTGCGGTGCGGGCAAGACGATCGTCGGTGCTGGCGCCATGGCACAGGCGCAGGCGACCACCCTGATCCTCGTCACCAACACCGTCTCGGCACGTCAGTGGAAGGACGAGCTGCTGCGTCGTACGACGCTCACTGAGGACGAGATCGGCGAGTACAGCGGGGCCAAGAAGGAGATCCGACCCGTCACCATCGCCACGTACCAGGTGATGACGACGCGCCGGAAGGGCGTCTATCCGCACCTCGAGCTGTTCGACGCCCGTGACTGGGGCCTGATCGTGTACGACGAGGTCCACCTGCTGCCAGCGCCGATCTTTCGGATGACCGCCGATCTCCAGGCACGGCGCCGGATCGGCCTGACCGCCACCCTCGTGCGCGAGGACGGCCACGAGGGCGACGTGTTCAGCCTCATCGGGCCCAAGCGGTACGACGCGCCGTGGAAGGACATCGAGGCACAGGGCTACATCGCTCCCGCCGACTGCGTCGAGGTGCGCGTGACGTTGAGTGACTCCGAACGGATCGTGTACGCGACGGCGGAGGCCGACGTCCGCTACCGGCTCGCGGCGTCGACCGGCCGTAAGACCGAGGTAGTCCAGAGGCTGGTCGAGGAGCACAGGGGTGAGCCGACCCTGGTCATCGGCCAGTACATCGACCAGCTCGACGACCTCGCCGAGCGCCTCGACGCTCCCGTGATCAAGGGCGAGACGTCGGTCAAGGAGCGCGAGGCGCTGTTCGCGGCGTTCCGTACCGGCGAGATCGACCTGCTCGTGGTCTCCAAGGTGGCGAACTTCTCGGTCGACCTGCCGGAGGCGTCCGTCGCGATCCAGGTGTCGGGCTCGTTCGGGTCGCGCCAGGAGGAGGCGCAACGGCTCGGCCGGCTGCTGCGTCCCAAGGGCGACGGGCGTACGGCCCGCTTCTACGCGGTGGTCGCCCGCGACACCGTCGATGCGGAGTTCGCCCAGCACCGGCAGCGGTTCCTGGCCGAGCAGGGCTACGCCTACCGGATCGTCGACGCCGCCGACGTCTGAGTACACCCGCCGAACGTGAGGAGGGCTCGTGATCGAGAACGGTGACATCGAGGTCGTGGTGTTCGACGTCCTGGGGACGCTCGTCGACGAGCCCAGCGGCCTTCGCGCGGCGATCCGCGAGGCGGTGCCGTCGTCGGAGGCGACGGTCGATGCGCTCCTCGCCGCCTGGCAGCAACACATCGAGCGCGAGCAGGAGGGCATCGCCCGAGGCGGCCGCCCGTACGCCAGCACCGACGTCCTCGACTGCGAGGCCGCTCGGGTCGTGGCGGACCTGGCCGGTGTCACCGACGTGGCCACGCTCGCGCGGCTATCCACAGCCGGCCGGCGCCTCTCCCCGTGGGGCGACTCCGTCGCTGGGCTGGAGCGGCTCGCCGCCCACTACCCGCTGATCGGACTGTCCAACGCCAGTCGTACGACGCTCCTCCACCTCAACGCCCGCGCCGGACTGCGGTGGCACCAGGCACTCTCGTCCGAGACCGTCCAGGCGTACAAGCCGGCACCAGAGGTCTACGGGCTCGCCGTCGAGACCGCGGGCTGTGCCCCTGAGCGGATGCTGATGGTGGCCGCCCACGCCTGGGACCTTCGCGGAGCGCAGGCGATCGGGATGCGGACGGCCTTCGTCGAGCGGCCGGTCGGAGATCCGCCGACGAGCTCCGACACGTTTGACGGGCAGTTCGGCAGCCTCGACGACCTGGTCTTCGCACTCACACCGTCGACACCTCGATGAGTTCCTGCGTCGGTCGTGGTCTGACCTTCGACAGATCCGGACGACGAAAGGCCCCCGAATGCCTGACCTTCTCGATCTCGGCCCCTCGACCCGGCGGGTGGCAGCACTGCTCGACGGCGTCGGCGACGACGACCTGACCCGGCCGACCCCGTGCGACTACGACGTCGCGACCCTCCTCGAGCACCTCGACGGCCTCTCCCTCGCCTTCACGCTCGCGGCCCGCAAGTCCGACGACCCGATGCTCGGCGCCGCTCCCGCACCGTCCGGCGCCGCACTCTCCCCTGGATGGCGACAGCGGATCCCCGAGCGCCTCGACGCGCTCGCCGAGGCCTGGCGCTCGCCCGAGGCGTGGGAGGGCGAGGCGACCGCCGGAGGCGTCACGATGCCTGCCGACATCGCGGCGACGGTGGCGCTCGACGAGGTCGTGCTGCACGGCTGGGACCTGGCGCGCGCCACGGGGCAGCCGTACGAGGTCGACCCAGGCGATCTGGCCGTCGTGCACCGCTTCGTCGAGGAGTCCGCGAAGCCGGAGCAGGCGCAGGCCCGCGAAGGGCTGTTCGGACCCCCGCTGCCCGTGCCGGGGGACGCCCCTCTGCTCGACCGGGTCGTCGCGCTCGCCGGACGCTCGCCTTCCTGGCCGCACTGAAATCCGGCGCTGCGGACCTGATGAGAGGCCTCTCATCGGGGACTTATGCATGCCTCACGGTCCGAGGGTTACCTGAAGTCGTCACCCCGACGGTTTCGGACAAAGGAGACATCATGCCTCGCGCCACCGCGCGCCGTACCCTCGCACTCGGAGCCGCGTCCCTGCTCGGGATCGCCGGCATGGCTCCCACGACCGGCTCGGCCGAGGCCGCGCAGGCCGCCACCTGCGGGGGCCTGCGGGCCACGATCATCGTCACCCAGGGTGACGACAACCTGCGCGGGACCAGCGGACGGGACGTCATCGCCGGGCTCGGCGGCGAGGACGACATCGTGGGCCTCGGCGGCAACGACGTCATCTGCGGCGGGGCCGGAGAGGACGACATCGAAGGCGGCGCGGGCAACGACCGCATCCGCGGCGGCTCCGCCGGCGACGACATCGAGGGCAACGCCGGCAACGACCACATCTGGGGCGGCTCCGGCAACGACGACCTCGAAGGCACCGCGGTCGCGACCACCTGTGGGGCGGCCCGGGCAACGACACGCTCGTCGGCGGACCCGGCAGGGACATCCTGCGCGGTGGCCCGGGACGCGATCGCCTGTTCCAGGGTCAGGAGCCCCACGACGACTGAGCCTTCAGCCGACGTACGTCGTGAGGCCGTGCACCTCAAACTGCTCCCGAACCCGCGCCACGAGCTCGGGTGAGGGCGGCGTGACATCGGCGAGATCGTACGAGGCGCCGAGCCGCTCCCACTTCTCGCGCCCCATCTGGTGGAACGGCAGCACCTCGACACGGCTGACGTTCGGCCAGCGCTCGACGATGCGGGCGACGTTCTCGACGTTCTCGTCCGCATCGGTGAGACCGGGGACGAGGACGAACCGCACCCACACCTCGGTCCCGCGCGCGGCGAGCCGGTCGCCGAAGTCGAGCGTGGGCTGGAGCGAACGGCCGGTCACCCGCCGGTAGGTCTCCTCGTCGCCCGACTTCACGTCGAGGAGGACGAGGTCGACGTCGTCGAGCATCTCGTCGGTCGCCGCGGTCCCGAGGAAGCCGGAGGTGTCGAGCGCGGTGCGGACGCCGAGCTCCTTGGCACCGCGCAGCACCCGCGCGACGAAGCGAGGCTGCATCAGCGGCTCGCCTCCCGACAGCGTGATGCCGCCGCCGGTCGCGGCGAACACCGGCCGGTAGCGGGCGATCCGCGCGACAAGGTCGTCGGCACGCACCTCCGTACCGTCGCGCATCCGCCACGTGTCGGGGTTCTGGCAATACAGGCAGCGCAGCGGGCAGCCGGTGAGGAACGTCGTCATCCGCGTCCCCGGCCCGTCGACCGCGGTCACGAGCTCCCACGAGTGGACCGCCCCGACCTCGCCGGAGCGCATCGCCACCATCCGCTCCCCGCGGTCGAGGTCGGCCGCGGGGACGTCGGCGAGGAGGGCGGCGGTCATCAGACGGCTCCGTGGAACGTCCGCGAGAGCACGTCGAGCTGCTGCTCGCGGGTGAGGCGGACGAAGTTCACCGCATACCCGGAGACCCGTACGGTGAGCTGCGGGTAGTTCTCCGGGTGTTCCATCGCATCCTCCAGCGTCTCGCGGTTCAGGACGTTGACGTTCATGTGGTAGCCCTCGGAGCCGGTGTACGCGTCGAGCAGACCGACAAGGTTCGTCACCTGCTCGTCCTTCGTACGCCCGAGCCCGGACGGGACCACGGTGTTCGTCAGCGAGATGCCGTCCTGCGCGTCGTCGTACGGCAGCTTGGCGACCGACAGCGCGCTCGCAAGCATGCCGTGCGTGTCACGCCCGTTCATCGGGTTGGCACCCGGCGCGAACGGCTCGCCGTGCCGGCGCCCGTCCGGCGTGTTGCCGGTGGCCTTGCCGTAGACGACGTTCGACGTGATCGTGAGGACCGACTGGGTGTGCAGCGCATCGCGGTACGTCGGGTAGGCGCGCACCTTCTCCATGAACCGCTCGACGAGGTCGCGGGCGATGTCGTCCACGCGGTCGTCGTCGTTGCCGAACGTCGGGAAGTCGCCGGTGGTCTCGTAGTCCACGACGATCCCGCGCTCGTCGAAGACGGGCACCACCGTCGCGTACTTGATGGCCGACAGCGAGTCCGCCGCCACGGACAGGCCCGCGATGCCGCACGCCATCGTCCGCAGCACGTCGGAGTCGTGCAGCGCCATCTCGAGCCGCTCGTAGGCGTACTTGTCGTGCATGTAGTGGATGACGTTGAGTGCCTCCACGTACGTCGCGGCGAGCCAGTCCATCTCGGCGTCGAAGCGGCGCATGACGTCGCCGTAGTCGAGCGGCCCCTCGCCGACCGGAGCGGTGGCCGGGCCGACCTGCTTGCCGGTGATCTCGTCACGGCCGCCGTTGATCGCGTAGAGCAGCGTCTTGGCGAGGTTCACCCGCGCGCCGAAGAACTGCATCTGCTTGCCGACCCGCATCGGGGACACGCAGCACGCGATCGCGGCGTCGTCGCCCCAGTGCTCGCGGATGTGGCGGTCCGACTCGTACTGGATCGCCGAGGTGTCGATCGAGACCTGCGCGGCGAAGCGCTTGAACCCCTCGGGGAGACGGTCGCTCCAGAGCACCGTCAGGTTCGGCTCCGGCGCAGGCCCGAGGTTGTAGAGGGTCTGCAGATAGCGGAACGTCGTCTTGGTGACAAGCGGCCGCCCGTCGTCGCCCATGCCGGCGAGCGACTCCGTCACCCAGGTCGGGTCACCGCTGAACAGCGCGTCGTACTCGGGCGTACGGAGGAAGCGCACGATGCGCAGCTTGATGACGAAGTCGTCGATCAGCTCCTGCGCCTGCGACTCGGTGAGGTCACCGCGGGCGAGGTCGCGCTCGAGGTAGATGTCGAGGAACGTCGCGGTGCGTCCGAGCGACATCGCGGCGCCGTTCTGCTCCTTGACCGCGCCGAGGTAGGCGAAGTAGGTCCACTGGACGGCCTCGCGGGCGCTCGTCGCGGGACCGGAGATGTCGAACCCGTACGAGGCGGCCATCTCCTTGAGCTCGTTCAGCGCGCGGATCTGCTCGCTGTTCTCCTCGCGTGCGCGGATGACGTCCTCGGAGGCAGGCTGCATGTCAAGGGCGGCACGGTCGTTGCGCTTGTCCGCGATGAGGGCGTCGACCCCGTACAGCGCCACGCGGCGGTAGTCGCCGATGATGCGGCCGCGGCCATACGCGTCGGGGAGCCCCGTGATGACGTGCGCCGAGCGGGCAGCGCGTACGGACGGCGGGTAGGCGTCGAACACGCCCTGGTTGTGCGTCTTGCGATATTCGGTGAAGACCTTCTTGAGCATCGGGTCGACCGGGTAGCCGTAGGTGTCGAGCGCGGTCTCCACCATGCGCCACCCACCGTTCGGCATCATCGCGCGCTTGAGCGGAGCATCGGTCTGGAGCCCGACGACGACCTCGTTCTCGCGGTCGATGTAGCCGGGCTCGTGGGCCGTGATGCCGGCCGGCGTCTGCCAGTCGACGTCGTAGACACCCTTCTCGCGCTCCTCGGGGAACATCGCGCTCAGACGCTGCCAGATCCGGGTCGTCCGCGCTGTCGGGCCGGCGAGGAACCCACTGTCGCCCTCGTACGGGGTGTAGTTGCGCTGGATGAAGTCCCGCACGTCGACGCGGTCCCGCCAGGGCCCGTCGGCGAAACCCACCCAGCCACGGGCGGCGCTCGTGTCGAGCCGTGAGTCGGTCGCGATGCTCATGTTCCCTACCCCTCGATGGAGACGATGCCTTCGCCTCCAGTCAACGCCTCATTTTTGTTGTTTGGGCCATCAAAGGGTGTCGTCTTGGCCACACTGCGCCCATGTCAACAACCGACACACGTCTCCCCTGCGCCTGCTTCCGACCCCCCGTAGGCTGGACAGAGTGCACCCCCGCATCCGGCTCGAGCTGGCGAAGCGCTGGTCAGAGCCACACCGCGAACATCACGACATCGATCACCTGTCCGAGGTGATCGGTGCGCTCGACACGCTCACCGTTGAGGGCCTTGCGTTCGACGTCGAGCTCGCCCGCGCCGCGGCGTGGTTCCACGACGCCGTCTACGACGTGCACCGCGCCGACAGCGTCGAGCGCTCGGCGCTCCTCGCTCAACGGTGGCTCGGCCCGGGCTACGGCGACCGGGTCGCCGAGATCGTCCTCGCCACGCGCGACCACCTCGCCGCACCCGACGACATCGAGGCGGCCGCAGTCTGCGACGCCGACCTCAGCATCCTCGGGCAGGACGAGGCGCGATACGACCGGTACGCCGCGGCGATCCGTACGGAGAACGACTACCTCCCGGCCGCGGACTACCGCCAGCTGCGCGCCATGGTGATGTCGCGCTACCAGAACCGTCCGCGGATCTTCGTCACCGAGCCCGGCTACCGACTGTGGGAGTCCAGCGCCCGCGCCAACATCACCCGCGAGCTGACCGCGCTCGGACGACCGGTGCCCGTGTGACGTCGGGCCGCGCGGCTTGCCCTCGACACTTACTCTGGACGCCGTGACGGAGTACCTCCTCGAGGCGCGCGCCCGCGTCCTGCATGACCTGGCCGCTTGCCGCATGGCCGACGCGACCGCGGTCTCCGTTCTCGAGGACGCGCTGAGCCAGCGCGGCTGGTGGGTCGCGCAGTGGCCGGACGGCGCGCCGTTCCTCGTCGGGCTCGTCGCTCAGGACGTCCAGGACGCCCTGCTCGACGCCGGCAGCCGGTGGCCGCGCTGCACGTCGTGCGAGGAGACCGCCGAGCACACCCTCGGCGTCGAGCCCGAGCTCGGCGACGCGCCACGCTGGGTGTGCACCGAGTCGGGCATCGACGTCGCACCCCTCGGCGCGCTTCGGGTGCATCCCACGCGCCCGTAGGGCGCGGATGGTCTTTGACGACGTGGGAGTGACCTTCCCCGATTCCAGCCGCCCCAGGAATGGACGCAACGTGCAGGCTTCCCGTACGGGGTCGGTCGAGCCAGTCTCAACCAACGAGATCAATCAGGTCGGGCACTCACGCATGCGTTCCAATCGACCTGACCTGGTCCAAGTGACGGTCTCGATGGGGTCGTGACCTCAAGGGTGAGGAGGCGTTTAGTTGCTCGCGTTTGCGCGACGTAGAGGTCGCGGAGACCTGCCTCGTTGGCCGATCGGATGCCGACCGGGTCGATGATGATCACGGTGTCGAACTCCAGCCCGCGCGTGTCGGGCGCGGCGATGATCGTGGCGTCGGTCTCGCTGACCTCAGCGTCCAGTGTGGCGGAGCGGTGTGCGGTGGCGATGACGCCGATCAGTTCTCCCGGATGCGTCTGCCGGATGCGTGTGATGAGCTCGTTGAGAACGGAGACAACGTCTTCTCCAGCGACTGTGAGGGCGGTCGGTGGTTCGCCGTGTCGGATCGAGCGAGAGAGCCGCTGTTCGGGGGCGATGCGGGCGAGTAGGCCCGCTGTCGCCTGCAGGATCTCCGCGGTGGTGCGGTAGTTGACTGTGAGCGTGTGGTGGGCGAACCTCTCGTCGACGAATGGTTCCAATGCCTCACTCCACGTGCGGATGGTCGTGGTGGGACCGGCCTGGGCGAGGTCTCCCACGATGGTCATTGAGCGTTGCGGGCAGCGGCGCATCAGCCCCCGCCATTGCATTTCGGAGAGCTGCTGGGCCTCGTCGACGACGACGTGCCCGTACATGGTCTCGGGGAGGCCATCGATGAATGTGCGTGCTTCATCGAGCAGTGCAAGATCGGCGCTACTCCACCCCGTCTGGGCGAGGCCGACCAGTTGCGCGAGATCCTCCTCCGGCACATCGGGAAGCGCATGGGCGAGTGCGGCGTGGTCCCCGAGGAGACCTCGGACGACGTCCTCGGATCGAAGCCGGGGCCAGACTGTGGCAACAATCCGGTCGATTCCGGGATCGTCGAGAAACTCTTCACGGAGCTGATCCCAATCGATGTCCAGACCGTCCGCGGACACGTCAGCATCGTCGGAGCTGACGCGCCGTGGATTCCCCGCGAACATGCGATCGAGGTCGATGCCGAGGAACTCCTTGATCTCGGCTTCGAAGTCCGTGAGTTCCTTCGCGGTCTGCTGCTCCAGTTCGTTCACCAGCTCAGCGACGACGTGTTCGGTGAACAGTTCCCGGGCACGGTTGTGTCCGATGCCGCCCTGGAGGGCGCTGCGCCGCGCGGCGTCGACCCGGTCGGAATCAAGGACAACCGTGCCGTGCGCGGTCTGAAATTCGAGCGGTACGCCGTGAGGCTGACGTGCCTGCACCCAGCGTGCGAGCCCGTCAGCGAACTCCGCACGGCCTTTGAGGCGCGCGACTTCGTCTGGTTCGGTTTTCGTCGCTTCCGCGCCGATCAGGTCGGGCAGCGTCGCCAGCTGCACATCGTTCTCCCCGAGCGAGGGGAGCACTTCGGAAATGTAGGTGAGGAACCGTCTGTTCGGGCCGAACACGAGGACCCCACGATCAGCGATCTGGGAGAACGCATAGAGCACGTATGCCGCTCGGTGCAGGGCGACAATCGTCTTGCCGGTTCCTGGGCCGCCATCGACCACCATGATTCCGCGATGCGGTGACCTGACGATCTCGTCCTGCTCGGTCTGGAGAGTCGCCGCGGCCTCTCGCATCCGCCCCGTTCGTGTACCGCTCAGCGCAGAGACGAGAGGGCCATCGCCGACGACGTCCTCGGCGGTCGGTGTGGTTCCGTTAAGGATCTCGTCACTGACGTCGACGACCGTGCGGCCATCCGAGCGCAGATGTCGACGCCGGCGAAGACCCAGTGGCGAGGCCATCGTGGCCGAGTAGAACGGCCGTGCGGCCTCCGCCCGCCAGTCCACGAGCACCGGTTCTCCCGCGTCCGTGCGCAACCCGATCCGGCCGACATGCAACGATTCGCTCTGCTCGGCATTGTCGATGCGTCCGAAGCACAAGGACCGTTCTGCCGAACGGAGCTGGCGAATCTTGTCGGACAGCCGCGAGGCCTCAAGATCCCTTTCGTAGAGCTCTTCCGGCCCTTCAACGCGCGCGGCCATCGCCCGCGCATGTGCGGATAGGCTCCCGCTCAGGTCAGCGTCAAGACGCGCGTACATCGCATCAAGAGACCGCTGTTCTTCTTCGATCTGTTTCGCCTTGCTCGCACCCATATCCATGTGCATCGTTCTCCCTCATCCGGCGTCTACTATGGGGCGCAGGTTCGGCAAGAACAACTTTGACTTTCCGGGATAATTTTGGCCTTCCGAGAACCTGCGTCACACAGAAAGGCGATTGGGTGACGCAATGTCGCGTCAGATGTCACGCGGTCGGAAGCCACTCACCTCCCTGTTGGAAGAAGAAGCGGGAATGACCGTTTCGAACGGGCTGGCGTCGGTCCCGGCTGCTGGTCACGATTCGCTGTTGCCGGTGTCGTGAGTGCGACGGGCACTCGAAGGGATCGTGGTCGCGTGGAACACCGACGACGACGCCGTTCTCGCCGAGGGCAGACGGGTCCCCCACGCCGCTTCGACGGCGTCCAGGTCCTGGGCGTCGACGTCGGAGTGATCGTCGTCCCCGGCCACACGTGCGCGATCTCTAGCCAGGATGGGTACGCAGCGATCTGCGCTCAAGGATCCAGGTAACTGGCACCGCGATTCTCGCGCGAGATCCCGCATGGTCCGGAGCATGTGCTCCGGACCGGACTCGCGTCAGCCCCTGCGCCGCCGCACGAGCCGCCAGACCACGAACCCGGCGACCGCGCCGACCGCGAGCCGCGCCCCATACCGCTTGAGCAGCACTGGGAGCACCGTGGCTCCGAGGTCGAGCTCGGCGGAGTCACCCGCCGGGCCTGCGGCCGAACCCCCGACCAGGCCCGGAGCGGGAGTCGGCACCGGCACCGGCTCAGCGAGAGGCGGCTCAGGTGCTTCCGCGGCGTGCCGCCCGCGCTCTGGCGGCGCCTCGGGCACGACGACCTCCTCCTCGACGCCCGGCGGAGGCGCCGACAACCGATCGCTGATGCACCCGACGAACTGCGACAACAGCTTGTCGCTCACGTCCTGGATCACCCCCCGTCCGAACTGTGCGGGCTTCCCAGTGATCGCGAGGTCGGTCACCACCTCCACACGGGTCCCCTCGCCGTCAGGGAAGAGCCGCGTGGTCACCTTCGCCCCCGCTGTGCCCTGGCCGCGCTTGTCCTTGCCCTTTGCATCGATGACGACCCGACGCTCGGCCTCGTCACGCTCGACGTACGTCCCCGACCCTCCGTACACCAGCGAGATCGGCCCGAGCTTGATCTTGATCGTGCCGGTGAAGTCGTTCTCGTCGACCACCTCCACCGTCGCCCCCGGCATACACGGCGCAATGGACTCCAGGTCGTTGAACGCGGCCCAGGTCGTCTCGATCGGTGCAGGGACGGTGAAGGTGTGCGAGAGATCCATCAGGCACCCGCCGCCCGGACCACGGCCCGCCGAGTCAGGACGCGCGCGAGGTGGCGTCGGTAGTCGGGCGAACCGTTCAGGTCGTCGGGTGGCGTGGTGCCGTCGGCGACCCCGGACACGGCGGCCTCGACCGCCTCGGCGACGGGCGAGACTCCGATGAGGGCCTGCTCGACCGCCTTCGGGCGTACGGGCGTCGAGCCCATGTTGGTGAGCCCGAGCCTTGCCTCGGCGATCGTGCCGCCTTCGAGCCGTACGGTCGCCGCGACCGCGACGATCGACCACTGCTGGGAGACGCGGACGAACTTCTCGTACGCCGCGCCCCACCCGGTGCGCTTGGGGATGCGGACGGCCGTGAGGATCTCGTCCTCGCCGACGGCGGTGGTGAAGAGGTCGACGAAGAACTCGGACGCCGGCACCGTGCGGGCGCCACCCGGACCGGCGATCTCGAACGAGGCCTCGAGCGCCAGCGCGGGCGCCGGCAGGTCGCCTGCGGGATCGGCGTGCACGAGCGCGCCGCCGAGCGTGCCGCGGTGACGTACCTGCGGGTCGGCCACCGTCGACGTCGCCTCGGCCAGCAGCGCCGCGTGCTCACGGACGAGCACGCTCGCCGCGACCTCGTGGTGCGGCGTCATCGCGCCGATCACGAGGTCGTCGCCGTCCTCGCGGATGCCCCGCAGACCGTCGATGCGGCCCAGGTCGACGATCAGCTCCGGCCCGGCGAGCCTCATCTTGAGCACCGGGATCAGACTCTGTCCGCCGGCGAGGACCTTCACGTCGTCGCCACCCTCGGCGAGCAGACGCACCGCGTCCTCGACCGTGTCCGGCGACTCGTACTCGAAAGATGTCGGAATCACTGTTCATCCCCCTGGGCCGTACCCGTCTGGACCGCGCCGGTCGACGCGATGTCGCGGTCAGCGACCTCGGGGCTGTTCACCGTCGGTGCGGCGGCGTCGGCCCCCCGGCCCTTCTCCGCTCCCTGCAGCGCCGCCCAGACTCGGCTGGGCGAGCATGGCATGAGGATGTCATCGACTCCGAGATGTCGCACGGCGTCGATCACGCCGTTGACGATCGCGGGGGTCGAGGCGATGGTGCCTGCCTCGCCCACACCCTTGACGCCGAGGACGTTGGTCGTCGACGCCGTCTCCGTACGGTCGGTGACGAAGGACGGCAGGTCCGCCGCGCTCGGCACGAGGTAGTCCACGAACGAGCCGGTCACGAGGGTCCCGGACTCGTCGTGCACCGCTTCCTCGTACAGGGCCTGCGCGATGCCCTGCGCGAGCCCACCGTGGACCTGGCCCTCGACGATGAGCGGGTTGATGACGTTGCCGATGTCGTCGACGCAGACGTACTTTCGGAGGGTCACCTGCCCCGTCTCGGTGTCGACCTCGATCGCCGCGAGATGGGTGCCGTGCGGGAAGGAGAAGTTGTCCGGGTCGAACGTCGCGTCCGAGTCCAGGCTCGCCTCGACACCGTCGGGCAGGTCGTGCGCGGCGAAGACCGCGAGCGCGATGTCGCCGAGCGCCACGCCCTGGTCGGTGCCTCGTACGGTGAACGTGCCCTCGGCGAACTCGAGATCGTCCTCGGACGCCTCGAGCATGTGGGCCGCGATGACCTTCGCCTTCGCGATCACCTTGTCCGCCGCCGCGACGACCGCCATGCCACCGACGGCCAGCGAGCGAGAGCCGTACGTGTCGAGGCCACGCTGGGCGATCGCCGTGTCGCCGTGCAGCACCTCGACGTTCTCGAACGCGACCCCGAGCCGGTCGGCGACGATCTGGCTCCACGCCGTCTCGTGGCCCTGGCCGTGCGGGCTGGTGCCCGTGACGACCTCGACGTTGCCGGTCGGGAGCATGCGCACCTGGGCGTACTCCCAGCCACCCGCTCCGTAGTCGAGCGACCCGAGAACCCTCGAGGGGGCGAGGCCACACATCTCGGTGAACGTCGAGATGCCGATCCCCAGCTGGACCGGATCGCCCTCGTCGCGTCGCCGCTGCTGCTCGGCCCGCAGCTCGTCGTACCCGAACAGCTCGAGCGCCTTCGCCGTCGCCGCCTCGTAGTTGCCGCTGTCGTACTCGAGTCCACAGACGCTCGTGAACGGGAACTCCTCGTGCGGGATCCAGTTCTTGCGGCGCAGCTCGATCGGGTCCATGTCGAGCTCGGCGGCCAGGTCGTCCATGAGGCGCTCGATCGCGAACGTCGCCTCCGGTCGGCCGGCGCCGCGGTAGGCGTCGGTCCAGACCTTGTTGGTGAACAGGTTGGTGCACTCGAACCGGTACGACGGGAACTTGTAGATGGCCGGGAACATGAACGCCCCGAGGATCGGCACTCCCGAGGTCACGAGCCCGAGATAGGCGCCCATGTCGACGAGCAGCTGCACCTTGAGCCCGGTGACCTGACCGTCGCGCGTCGCGGACAACGAGAGCCGCTGGACCTGGCCCCGGCCGTGGTGGGCGGCCATCAGTGACTCGGAGCGCGTCTCGGTGTACTTGCAGGGCTTGCCCGTACGCCGCGCCACGATCATCGTGATGACCTCTTCGGGCGTGACCTGGAGCTTGCCGCCGAAGCCGCCGCCGACGTCCGGCGCGATCACGCGAACCTTGGACTCGGGGATGCTGAGCGTGAGCGCGAGCATCAGCCGGAGGATGTGCGGGACCTGGGTCGACGACCACATCGTGGTCTGCTCGCCGGTCGGATCCACGACGGTGGAGCGCGGTTCCATGAACGCCGGGATGAGGCGCTGCTGGTAGTACGTGCGTTCGACGAGGATCTCGTCGTCGGCCTCGCGTGCCTGCGACAGCGCCTCCTCGACGTTGCCACCGGTGCCTGCCTCGCCCGAGTCGAAGATCCAGAGGGCGGACCTGTTGGTGCCGAGGTCGGGATGCGCGAGGATCTCGTCCTTCTCCGCCTCCTCGAGGTCGAGCACGACCGGGAGCTCCTCGTAGTCGACGTCGACCGTGTCGGCCGCGTCCTGGGCCGCGGACTTGCTCCGGGCCACGACGACGGCGACGATCTCGCCGGCGAACGCGACGTGGTTGACGGCGATCGACGGGTGGTGCGGGGACTTCTGGTCCGGCGTGATGGGCCAGGCGTTGGGGAGCGTTCCGCACAGATCCTGGATGTCGGCGCCCGAGAGGACGGCGACGACGCCGGGCGCCGCTGCGGCGTCGGAGGTGTCGAGGTTGGTGATGCGGGCGTGGGCGAACGGGCTGCGCACCATCGCCAGGTGCAGCATGCCCGGGAGCACGATGTTGTCGGTGAAGCGCGAGCGGCCGGTGATGAGGCGCTGGTCCTCCTTGCGGCGGCGTGGCGAGCCGATCTCGGTGACGGTCATGCCGCACCCGCCTCGGTCGACTCGGGCGTACCGGCCATCTCGCGTGCGCCGGCCTGCACGGCCTTGACGATGTTCTGGTAGCCGGTGCAGCGGCAGAGGTTGCCCTCGAGGTTCTCTCGTACGGTCGCCTCGTCGGGGTCGGGATGCTCGTTCACGAGATCGATGGACTGCATGATCATGCCCGGCGTACAGAACCCGCACTGCAGGGCGTGGGACTCGTGGAACGCCTTCTGCATCGGGTGCAGCGCGCCGTCCGCAGCCGTGATCCCCTCGATGGTGGTGACGTCGTGGCCGTCGGCCTGGACGGCGAACATCGTGCACGACTTGATGCTGCGGCCGTCGAGGTGGACGGTGCAGGCGCCGCAGTTCGTCGTGTCGCAGCCGACCAGCGTGCCGACCTTGCCGAGCTGCTCGCGGAGGTACTGGACGAGAAGCGTCCGGGGTTCGACATCGTCGGTGTACGTGACTCCGTCGACGGTGAGGGTGATCGGTTTCTTGGCCATGGACTTCACTCCGCTCGGCGTTGCACGTGCCCGACTGGTTGAAGCCTTTCCTACACCCGCGTGACGTAGATCACAACGCGATCGCAGAAGCTCGTACGGTTTGCCACGCCAACGTGGCTGCGATCGGTTGGCGCGGCGTGCCAGCCTCGCTAACAGAGGTCTCCCGCGCCAACGTGGCATCCAGTCTCCCGCCGTCGCCCACGCTGGCGTGGCACACCGTGCGGGGCGGCAGGGCGACGCCGAGGGTCACTCCGTCTCGTGGTGGATGCGTCCGTCGCGGGCGCTGAGGCGGTCGCCGCGGCCGCCCCACTGGAGAGCGATGATCTCCGCGGCGATCGACACCGCGGTCTCCTCGGGCGTACGGGCGCCGAGGTCGAGACCGATCGGGCTGGACAGCCGCGCGATCTCCTCCTCGCCGACCCCTGCCTCGCGCAGCCTCGCGAGGCGGTCGTCGTGCGTACGCCGCGAGCCCATCGCCCCGACGAACGCGGGGCGGTGCGGCGGATCGAGGCGCAGCGCGAGCTCGAGCAGCGGCACGTCGAACTTCGGGTCGTGGGTGAGCACGCAGATCACGGTGCGCTCGTCGATCGCGCCCGCCTCGACCTGCTTCTGGAGGTACTTGTGAGGCCACGAGACCACGACCTCACGCGCGTCGGGGAAACGCGCCGCCGTGGCGAAGACGGGCCGGGCGTCGCACACCGTCACCTGGTAGCCGAGGAACGCGCCCTGCCGCGCCACCGCCGCCGCGAAGTCGATCGCGCCGAACACAAGCATGCGTGGCTTCGGCGCGTACGAGGCCACGAAGACCCGCATCCCCTCGCCGCGCCGTTCTCCGTCGGGGCCGTACGTGAGCGTGGCCGTACGACCGGCCGCGAGCAGGCCACGCACGTCGTCGGCGATCGCGGCATCGGCGCGGCCAGAACCCAGCGAGCCGCCGAACGCGTCGGGGCGGACGATCGCACGGCGCCCGACCCACGAACCGTCCGGGTGCGCGATCACCGTCGCCACAGCCACCGGGCGGCCGGACTCGATGTCGGCGGCGACCTCACCGAGCTCGGGGAACGTCTCCTGCGACACCGGCTCCACGAACACGTCGAGGATGCCGCCGCAGGTCAGCCCGACGGCGAAGGCGTCGTCGTCGCTGACCCCGTACCGCTGGAGCACCGGGTCGCTAGCGCCGACGACCTCCTGGGCGAGCTCGTACACGGCGCCCTCGACGCAGCCGCCCGACACCGACCCGTACGCGCTCGCGTCCGGGGCGACGACCATCGACGCACCGGCCGGGCGCGGCGCCGAGCGGAAGGTGGCGACCACGGTGGCCACACCGGCGGTCTCCCCCGCCTTCCACGTCTCCATGAGCTCGTCGAGCACGTCACGCATGTGATCCAGACTACGTTCTGGCCGTACGGAGTGGCTGCGCCGGCAGGTCGCACGCCGTGCTGGAGGCACACCGCGGCGACCCTCAGCGCCCGACCTCGTCGAGAAGGGCCTGGAACGCGGCCAGCGAGTGACCGGCGACGAGCGCGTCGAGGTGCGGATGGACCGCGGCGATCCCGCCCTGCACGGGCGCATAGCCGGGTCGCCCACGGTGGGGATTGGCCCACAGGACCCGGTACGCCAACCGGCGCAGGCGCTCGACCTGGGCCCCGAGGAGCACCGGGTCTCCCCGCTCCCAGCCGTCCGACGCGATCACGACGACCGCGCCCCGCGCCATGCCCCGCTGCCCCCAGCGATCGGCGAACGCCCGCAGCACCTCACCGAGCCGCGTGCCGCCAGACCAGTCGGGCACCGTCGCCCCTGCCGCGGCGAGTGCGTCCTCGGGGTCGCGCAGCCGCATCGCCGCCGTGACCCGCGTCAGCCGCGTACCGAGCGTGAAGACCTCGACGTCCCGCGGGGACACGCTGACCAGGCGGTGCGCGAGCCGCAGCAGGCTGTCCGCGTACGCACTCATCGATCCGGAGACGTCGATCAGCAGCACGACCCGCCGCGGACGGCGCCGCGGCGCCCGGAACCGCAACGGCCCCGGCTCCCCCGCCCGTCGGAGCTGGTCGCGCAGTGTACGGGTGGGGTCGAGGTCGCCGCGGCGGTGAGGCGTACGGCGCGGGCTGCGGCGCAGCGGCACCCGTACCTCGAGCCGGTCGAACATCCGCGCCACCTCGGCACGCTCCGTCGGCGACAGCGAGGCGACGTCGCGGTGTCGCAGCGTCTCCGCGCGGCTCGCGATCATCGCGACCTCCTGCGTGTCGTCGCTCGCGCCGACACCGCCGTCGTCGCCCTCGTCGAGCCCGGCCTGGACCACGACGCGGGGCGGCGGCTGTGTCCTCGTTCGCAGGCGCGGCTCGTCGGGACTGAACCACGCCGCGAACACCTGGTCGTACACCCCGAGGTCGTCGGGCTCCGCGCACAACGTCGCACGCCCCGCCCAGTAGACGTCGTGACGACGCTCGGGACCGAGCAGCGACACGGCCTCGACGAACGCCTGCGTACGGTCGGGCGTCACGCCGAGGCCCGCCTCGCGCAGGGCGTGGGCGAAGCCGACGAAGATCGCGACGTCCGCCACGGGTCAGGCCAGCATCGTCGAGAGCGCCTCGCGGACGCGGTCGATGTCCTCGCGGTACTTGCAGACGGCGCCGATCGTCGCGGCGGCAGTCATGAGGTCGAGCTCGTCACGGCCGAGACGGTCGAGCGCGGCCGTCCAGTCGAGCGTCTCCGCCACGCCCGGCGGCTTGAGCAGGTCACCACGGGCACGCAGCTCCTGCACGACCCCGACCACCTGCTCGGCCAGTCGCTGCGAGACCTCCGGCATCCGGGTCCGGACGATCTCGACCTCGCGGGCCATGCCCGGGTGCTCGATCCAGTGATAGAGGCAACGTCGCTTGAGCGCGTCGTGGAGCTCGCGCGTGCGGTTGGAGGTCAGGACGACGATCGGCGGCTCCACGGCGCGGATGGTCCCGAGCTCGGGGATCGTGACCTGGTTTGTCGACAGGACCTCGAGCAGGAACGCCTCGAACTCGTCGTCGGCGCGATCGATCTCGTCGACGAGCAGCACCGCCGGCGCCTCGCGCAGCGCCCGCAGGATCGGGCGCGCCAGGAGGAACCGCTCGTCGAACAGCGACTGCTCCACCGCATCGGCGTCGACCGGTCGGCCCGGATCGGTGGTCGCCTCGACGGTCCGCAGGTGGAGGATCTGGCGCGGGAAGTCCCAGTCGTACAGCGCCTGGGTCGCGTCGATCCCCTCGTAGCACTGCAGGCGGATCAGCGGGACCTCGTACGCGGCCGCGAGCGCCTCCGCCAATGCGGTCTTGCCCGTCCCCGGCTCGCCTTCGAGGAGGAGTGGTCGGCGCATCGCGAGCGACAGGTACGCGATGGTCGCGAGCCCGTCGTCGGCGAGATAGCCGACCCCGTCGAGGTCGCGGACGAGGTCGTCGCTGGTCTGCGGCTGCTTCACGCGCTCAGCCTATGCCGGTCCTGAGGTGCCGGGCGGCGTGTCCTGATCTCGCCCGGCCGCGAGGTCGCCGCACTCGATCGCGGTCGCGCCGTGCGCGTCGAGGTAGCGGCGACCGCCTTCGTCTCCCGACAGCGTCGCCGCCATCGCCGCCCAGTGCCCACGCCCGACGAGCACGGGATGGCCGGGGCGTCCGTCGTACGTCGCCCGCGCAAGCACGTCCTGTGCGGCGCCGGCGCCGTCGGCGTGGTCGAGCACCCGGCGTACGACCGGTGCGCCGACGTCCGGCAGGTCGACGAGCATGATCAGCGCCGCGTCAGCCCTCTCGCCCGCCTCGGCCGCCAACGCCTCGAGACCCACCCGCAGCGACGCCCCCATCCCCGAAGCCCAGTCCTGCGCGAGGACGAACGACACGGGCGGTCCCTCGTACGAGGCCCGGACCCGCCGCTCCTCGGCACCGACGACGACCAGGAGGTCGGTGCACCCAGCGGCCGCGATCTCCCGTACGGTCCGAGCCAGCCAGGTCGAGCCGTCCCCCGCGTCGACGAGGGCCTTCGGCATGCCCATCCGCCTGCCCTGGCCGGCGGCGAGGACCACTCCCGTCACCCGTGCGCGCGTCGTCATGTCGCCAGATCCTGCCACCTGGACCCGGCGGCGAACCGGTGACGCACACTGGTGGCGTGACTGCTGTCCCCGACGCCGCCACCGTCCTCGCCCATCTCGATGAGGACGCCATCGCGGCCGACCTCGCGGAGCTCGTGGCCCTGGCGCCTGTCGACGGCACCGTCGGCGAGATCGCCGCCAGCCACTGGGCGGCCGACCGCCTCGCCCGCCTGGGGGCCGACGTGGACCACTGGGAGATCGACCTGCCGGTCCTTCGCCAGGAGCCCGAGTTCCCGGGGATGGAGGTCGAGCGGTCGGAGGCCTGGGGAACCGTCGGGATCTTCGGCTCCGGCTCCGGCGACGTCCCCGCGCTCGCCCTCAACGGACACCTCGACGTGGTGCCGGCGGGCGACCCGTTTCTGTGGGCCGACAACGACCCGTTCACCGTCCGCGAGCGCAACGGCCGCTGGTACGGACGCGGCGTGTGCGACATGCTCGGCGGCGTCGCCGCCCTCTTCGGCGCGGTCCAGGCGCTGCGCGCCTCGGGAGTCACGCTCGCCCGTCCGCTCGCGATCCACGCCGTCATCGGCGAGGAGGACGGCGGCCTCGGCGCGTACGCGACGCTGCGACGTGGACACACCGCGGACGCCTGCGTGATCGGGGAGCCGACCGCCCGGCAGGTCGTCACCGACAACGCGGGGTCGCTGACCTTCCGGCTCGTCGTCCGCGGACGCGCGGCGCACGGCTCGATGCGGTCGAGCGGGATCAGTGTCCTCGACGCCTTCGACACCGTACGGGAGGCGCTGCGAGAGCTCGAGCGTGCGCGCAACGTCGATCCCGGCGAGCGGTTCGCGCACCTCGTGATCCCGTACCCGCTCTCGATCGGCACCGTCCACGCCGGCGACTGGGCGAGCACCGTGCCGGACCTCTGCATCGCCGAAGGCCGGTACGGGGTACGCCCGGGCGAGTCCGTGGCGGATGCACGTGCGGCCCTGATCGCGGCCGTCGGCGAGGCGTCTCGTGCGGACCTGTGGCTGCGCGACCACCCTGTCGAGGTGACGTTCCCCGGCGGCGTGTTCGCCCCGGGGCGGCTCCCCGACGACCACGAGCTGCTCGACGTGGTGTGCGAGGCGGCAGCCGAGGCGGGCGCCCCGCGGCCGGTGGCGATCGGTGCCCCGTACGGCTCAGACCTGCGGCACTATGCGGCCGCGGGCGTCCCGACGCTCCAGTACGGGCCGGGCAGCATCGGCGACGCGCACGCGGTCGACGAGCACGTCGAGACCGCCGACGTGGTGGGCTGCGCGAGGGCGTACGCGCTCACGGCACTGCGCATGTGCGGCTGAGCGCATGTGCGGCTGAGCGCATGTGCGGCTGAGCGCATGTGCGGCTGAGCGCCGTCAGGAGGTGAGCTCGATCGACAGGAACGGCCGCGACTGCGCCCCGGCACCGAGCGGCTGCAGCGAGAGCTCGGCCTCGAGCCCGCCCGCGAGGACCGCGTCCGACCAGCGGGTGCCCGCCGCGGTGTCGAGGCCGATCGGGCGTGCGCCCAGCGCGTCGGCCCACAGCGTCGCCGTATCGACGTCGGTCACGGACTGCCACGGCGACGAGCACACCCCCGCCCGCCCAGAGCAGGGGTGTGGAGCCGCGGCGCTGGCGCGCGAGCACACCGGCGACGACGAGGGCGAGGCCGACGGCGGCGAGCGCGACCAGCCCGAGGAGCGCGAGGACCACCAAGATCCCCGCGGCGAGACCGGAGGCCCCCATGAGGACTAGCGGTCGCCCTTACGACGCTCGAGCATCCGGCGCACGCGAGCCTCGTCCTGCCCGAGCACCCTCGACAGGAGCTGGACGCGATAGACGTAGGCAAGGACGACGATCCCGATGATGATCAACAGCCACAGCATGTGCTCAGCGTACGGGGCTGCGCGCAACGTGGGCAGTCTCAGCGTCGGGCGAGCTCGATCTTCCAGGCGATGAGCGACAGAGCCCCGAGGACGAGCGGGACACCCAACGAGATCACGCGCCAGATCAGGAACGCCGCGTCGAGCACTCCGAGGCCGGAGAAGAACAGCGCAGTCAGTGGATAGGCCACGAGGAACGCCGTCAGCACGGGGACAGCCGAGAGCTGGTCGGCGGGAACCCCGACGGCACGCGCGACGGCGACCTCGCGATCCGGGTAGCCTCCCAGGATGCGCTTCTCGCCCGCGTTCGTGGTCGCCTGCGTCGGCGCTGCCCTCGTCGCAGCTCCTGCCCAGGCTCCGCAGACGAGACCGACGGCGAGCGTCCAGATCGGCGCGGCCATCGTCCCGGCCGCCTCGACCGTCGTCCCGGCCGCCGCCGCTGCACCGCTTGCGGGCCGGACGATCGTGATCGACCCCGGCCATCAGCTCGGCAACTCCCGGTTCCCGCGCAAGATCAACCGGCAGGTGAACGCGGGCGGTCTGCGCAAGGCCTGCAACACCACGGGCACCGCGACGGCCTCCGGATATCCCGAGGCGACGTTCACCTGGCGCGTCGCCGTCCGGCTCCGTTCACAGCTGGAGGCGCTGGGCGCGACGGTCGTCATGACCCGAAGCCGCAACAGCCGGCGCCTGTGGGGGCCGTGCGTCGACGTCCGCGGCAAGCTCGGCAACGCGGGCTACCGCGGACGCGAACGAGCCGCCGACCTCAAGATCAGCATCCACGGCGACGGTGCGACCCGGTCGGGACGCGGGTTCCACGTGATCACCACGAAGCGTCGCGGCGCGGTCGTACGCTCCGCCCGGTTCGGCCGCGAGGTGCGCGCGGCGCTCGAGCAGCGTGGCTTCCACCGCTCGACGTACACGGCCGGCGGTCGTGGTCTGGTGCGTCGCGGCGATCTCGGCACCCTCAACCTCAGCCGGATCCCAACCGTGATGGTCGAGCTGGGCAACATGCGCAACCGCCGCGACGCCCGCACGATGCGCTCGGCGGCCGGGCAGCGCCGCTACGCCCGGGCACTCATGACGGCGGCCGTCGAGCACCTTCGGTGACCTAGGCTGCGTGGGGTGCCGACCACGCATCGCCTCCTCCACCTCTCCGACACCCACGTGAGCCGTACCGGTCCTGACGAGGACGGTGTCGACGCGGTCACCGCGCTCGAAGGGCTGCTCCACGACGCACGCCACGTCCCCGCCCTCGACCTCGTCCTCGTGACGGGCGACATCGCTGACGACGGCTCGTACGAAGGATGCGTCGCCGTCCGCGAGATGGTGGGCGCGTTCGCCGCGGAGCGCGGCATCCCGCACGTCTACACGACCGGAAACCACGACGACCGCGGTGCGTTCACGCGGGCGCTCGGCTCGGGGCACCTCGACGCCGACGGACGCGACGTGGGGCGGCTCGCCGGCGCCTCAGCCGGCAAGCGCGCCGCCGTGAGCGACGTCGGCGGCCTGCGGGTGATCACGCTCGACAGCCTCGTGCCCGGCGCCGTCCACGGCGAGCTGAGCGGCGGCGAGCTCGCGTGGCTGCGGGGCCAGCTCGCGACGCCCGCGCCGTACGGGACGATCGTCGCGCTCCACCATCCCCCGCTCTCCCTCGACTCGTCGCTGATCATGAAGGACGTCGGGCTGCACGATCGCGACCTTTTGGCCGACGCGGTCGCAGGGACAGACGTCCAGGCGGTGCTGTGCGGGCACTTCCACCACCAGCTGTCGGGCACGATGCGCGGGGTCCCCGTCTGGGTGACCCCGGGTGTGGTGACCCGCATCGACCTCACCGCACCGCCGTCGCGCACGCGCGCCGTGCTCGGTGCCGGAGCCACGGTGGTCGACCTCGGGGGGCCGTTCTCGCCGGCTTTCCACGTGCTGCAGGCGCGGGAGCCGCGCGCGGGCGAGCTCGTCTACCTGGTCGATGCCGTGTCGTGGGCCGACGTCGACGAGGAGTGAGCTGACATCGCGTCGGCGACCGCGCGCGGCTCGGCACCACCCTCTGCCCGCATCCCGGCGATCACCCCGGCCTGATCGGCGGCCGAACGGTTCTGGCTGAGCTTGGCCTTGGCCTCGACAGAGGTGACCGCGATCTCGATCCCGACGATCCCCCGCAGCTGCCCCTCGACGAACGGCTCGGGCGCATCCGTCACCGCCCACGGCTCCGCACGCGGCTGCTCGTGGAGATCGGTCAGCCGGGTGACGGCGTCGCGGAGCCATGAGGCATCGCGGTGCACACGGACCGTGCCGCGCAGCTCGACCCGCGTGTAGTTCCAGGTCGCGACGACACGTCCATGCTCGGCCTTGGCCGCATACCAGGACGGCGACACGTACGCCTGCGGTCCCGTGACCACGATCAGCGCGGGCGCATCGTCGGCAAGGGTGCGCCAGTGTGGGTTCGCGAGCGCCATGTGCGCGATCACGCGGTCCTCGTCGCGCAGCCAGACCAGCGGCAGCCGCGTCGCGTACGGGATGCCGTCGGCGTCCGCGGTCACGAGATCGCCGGCAGCGACCGTACGGATCAGCGTGTCGATCGCGGCGTCGTCGTCGAGGGCGTTGAAGCGGGGCACGTACACCTCGCCACCGTACGACCCTGCGGCAGCTTTCTCGGAACGCGAGTGAACCGATCTTGCGCCCGCTAGCGTCCCTAGGATCATGACCCCCCAAGAGCGCGACGCCTTTGAAGCGTTCGTCACCGCGCGCTGGACGCCGATGTTCCGGCTCGCACACGCCTTGACCGGCAACCGCGACGACGCTGAGGACGTGGTGCAGTCCGCGTTCGCGAAGGCGTTCACAGCATGGCAGCGAGTCCGAGCCGCCGACAGCCCCGACGCGTACGTGCGACGCATGATCGTCAACGAGGTGCGCGACGGGTGGCGCCGGCGCTGGCGCCACGTGGAGCGGTCGGTGCCGGACGTGCCCGAGCGAGCCAGCGGCGGACACGATGACGCGGTCGCAACCTCCGACATCGTGTGGCGCTGTCTGCAACGGCTCCCCGCCAAGCAGCGCGCCGTCGTCGTTCTCCGCTACTTCGAGGACCTGAGCGAGCGCGAGGTCGCCGCTGTCCTCAATATCCCACCGGGCACGGTCAAGAGCCGGACGAGCGCGGCGATGCGGATGCTGCGCACCGAGCTCGCCGCGCGCGGCCACGGCCTCGACCCAGGTCCCGACCAAGGCGACACCCCGCGATCCACGATCGACCTCGGCAGGAGCCCGGCATGAACCTCGAGACCCTCGTCCGCGACTCCGTCGCCGACCACACCTCTGGCCCCGTACCGGAGCCTGACATGGTGGCGCTCACGCGTCGCCACCTTGCACGTTCTCGACCGCGGGCCGGCATGCTCGTCCCCGCCGTGGCCTTGGCCGCCGCCGGGGCCATCGCCGTCGGCAGCATCCTCGTCCGACCGCTGATCGCCGACGACCAGGCGCCGCTGGCCGTACAGCCGACCGACGGCCTCCACGTCTATCTCGCCGCAGCGACGCAGGTGGCGATGGACGGCACCCTGCACACGCGCACCCACGGCGGCCCCAAAGGCATGGCAGTGGCCACCCCCGAGGGAGTCGTCTATCTGGGCGACGACCGCCGGCCGTACCTGATGACGCCAGAGGGAGAGGAGACGCCGATCGGCGACCTGGTCAGCGACGATCCCGACTGGTCCCCGAGCCTGGCCGCGGACGTGGCGTCGTCGACGGTCGCCTGGACGAGCCGAGCCGACGGTCGTACGACCGTCCATGTGTACGACCTCGTCGACGGCAAGGAGCAACGACGACGTATCCCGCTCCAGAAGTCCGACACCGACACACCTGCGAGCGACGGGGTCATCCACGGTGTCGCGACCGGGATCGTGGTGATCGCGATGCGGTCGGACGCCGGCACCGAGTACCGGATCTGGAACACGATGACCGACGCCGGGTTCTTCGAACCCGAGGTGACCGGCGACCTGATGGTCTCGGGTGTCGCCGGCCGAACGATCCTGACCTACGGGCCGGGCGAGCTCGGCCGAGGTGGACCAGGTGGCGGTCTCGACGGTTGGGCGGTCGTACGCCTGGAGGGCGAGCACGACGGCGAGCAGCAGTACCTCTCCCCTGACGGGCGGCTGAGGCTGATCGCCGGGAACTCGGTGCACCAGGACGGTCGCCCCGGCGATCCCGTCGTCGTGGAGGACGTCGCGACGAAGCAGCGCACCGAGCTTCGGATCGAGGAGGATCGGCGCGACATTCCCCAAGTCTCCTTCGACACCGACGGGAGTCCGATGGTGCTCACGAAGCTAGAGGGGCGGAAGGGCTGGACCTTGTACGACTGCGAGGTCCCCGAGGAGGGCGAGGAGTCGTTGCCGTGCCACGTGCAGGCAACCGAGATCCGCCAGGCGTCCTTCCCCGGAGAGGGCACCTTCTGAGGACCACGTGACGCGACAGCGCCCCGCCGGTCCGAGGACCGACGGGGCGCCGCGTGGTGCTGAGCCGAGCTCAGACGGTGGGTTCTGAGATCAGAAGCCCATGCCGCCCATGTCGCCCATGTCGCCGCCCGGCATGGCCGGAGCGTTCTTCTCGGGCTTGTCGGCGACGACGGCCTCGGTGGTGAGGAAGAGCGCCGCGATCGAGGCTGCGTTCTGCAGCGCCGAGCGGGTCACCTTGGCCGGGTCGAGGATGCCTGCAGCGATGAGGTCGACGTACTCGCCGGTCGCGGCGTTGAGGCCGTGACCCAGGGGAAGCCCCTGAACCTTCTCCGCCACGACGCCGCCCTCGAGGCCGGCGTTCACGGCGATCTGCTTGAGCGGAGCGGTCGAGGCCGACTTGACGATGGCCGCGCCGGTCGCCTCGTCACCCTCGAGCTCGAGCTTCTCGAACGCCGCAGCGGTGGCCTGGACGAGTGCCACGCCGCCACCGGCGACGATGCCCTCCTCGACGGCCGCCTTCGCGTTGCGCACGGCATCCTCGATGCGGTGCTTGCGCTCCTTGAGCTCGACCTCGGTGGCCGCGCCGACCTTGATGACCGCAACACCGCCGGCGAGCTTCGCCAGGCGCTCCTGCAGCTTCTCGCGGTCGTAGTCGGAGTCGGAGTTCTCGATCTCGGCACGGATCTGGTTGACCCGTCCGGTGATCTGGTCCTCCGAGCCGCCACCGTCGACGATGGTGGTCTCGTCCTTGGTGACGACGACCTTGCGCGCGGTGCCGAGCAGCGAGATGTCGGCGTTCTCGAGCTTGAGACCGACCTCCTCGCTGATGACCTCGCCACCGGTGAGGATCGCGATGTCGGTCAGCATGGCCTTGCGGCGGTCACCGAAGCCCGGAGCCTTGACGGCGACGGACTTGAAGGTGCCCTTGACCTTGTTGACGATCAGGGTGGCCAGCGCCTCGCCCTCGATGTCCTCGGCGATGATCAGCAGGGGCTTGCCCGACTGCATGACCTTCTCGAGGACGGGGACGAGATCCTTGACCGAAGTGATCTTGGAGTTCGCGATGAGGATGTATGGGTCGTCCAGCACCGCCTCCATGCGCTCAGGATCGGTGTAGAAGTACTGCGAGATGTAGCCCTTGTCGAAGCGCATGCCCTCGGTGAGCTCGAGCTCGAGCCCGAAGGTGTTGCTCTCCTCGACGGTGATGACGCCTTCCTTGCCGACCTTGTCCATCGCCTCGGCGATGATCTCGCCGACGATGGGGTCAGCAGCGGAGATCGCGGCCGTCGAAGCGATCTGCTCCTTGGTCTCGATGTCCTTGGCCATCGAGAGCAGCTGGGCGGAGACGGCCTCGACGGCCTTCTCGATGCCACGCTTGAGCGCGATCGGGTTGGCGCCGGCCGCGACGTTGCGCAGGCCCTCGCGCACGAGCGCCTGAGCGAGCACTGTGGCGGTGGTGGTGCCGTCGCCCGCGACGTCGTCAGTCTTCTTGGCGACCTCCTTGACGAGCTCGGCGCCGATCTTCTCGTAGGGATCCTCGAGCTCGATCTCCTTGGCGATGCTCACACCATCGTTGGTGATGGTCGGAGCGCCCCACTTCTTCTCGAGGACGACGTTGCGGCCCTTGGGGCCGAGGGTCACCTTCACCGCGTCGGCGAGGACGTTCATCCCTCGCTCGAGGCCGCGGCGGGCTTCCTCGTTGAATGCAATGGTCTTAGGCATATCTCCCGCGATTCCTCCGCGTAGAGGTGGATGGTTCAGGGCGATGCCCGCGACGGACGGCCCGCGTCCGCGGCGATCCCTTCTCGCCGTGACCTTCGAACCTCATCGACCTGTCCCGTTCGTACGTTGGCACTCGTACGAGACGAGTGCTAACGCCCTTTCTAGCACTCGGGCCCAGCGAGTGCAAAGACTGGGGCACGCGATGAGTTCCCCGGGGACGGCCGGTCCCCCCTCCGATCCCGACCGAAGGACCTGCCCATGGCGACCTCGCTCTACCACTCCACGGCCTCGCTCGACGGCTTCATCACGGGCCCCGACGAGGAGATCGGCTTCCTCGTCGAGCCCGCGATGGGCGACAACGCCCTCGTCGACGCGCTCACGGCCCGCCCGTACGGCGGTGCGTGGGAGGGGCCGATCGTCGTGCACACCCACGACCCGGACGAGCCTCCCGCCGAAGGGATCGTCTTCGTCACCGGCACGGTCGAGGACGCCTACGCGGTCGCGGCGGAGGCGGCCGGCGACAAGTACGTGGTCGTGCTCGGTGCGGTCACCGCGAGGCGTCTTCTGGAGGCGGGCCTGCTGGACGAGGTGATGCTGCACGTCGTGCCCCGGTTCGTCGGCGCCGGCACCCCGGTCCTCGACGCCCCCGAAGGTCTCCCGGTGAGGCTGGACTGGATCAGCCGCTCGACGTCCGGCGAGATCCAGAACCTCTGGGCGCGCGTCATCGGCTGACGCGCGCGGCGAGCTCGCCGGCCACCACCTCGAGGTCACTCAGCACGGTTCGGACCGCTGCACGCTCGGCACGGTCGGGTCGCGCCAGCGCGAAGACGTGCCTGCCCGCTCGCACACCGTCGAGCCCGAGCAGCCGGACGTCCCGCGGCTGTGCCGCCGTCGCCCACAGGCGCGGGAGGAGCGCGATCCCCTGCCCCGACGCGACGAACGCCGCGACGACGTGGTTGTCGAGGAACCGCTGGACGACCTGGGGCGCCTGTCCGTCGACGGCGAGCATCGGGAGGAGCAGGTCGAACGGGTGCCCCTCCGGCACGCCGATCCACGGCTCGCCGGCGAGGTCCTCGGGGCGCACCCGCTCCTGCGTCGCGAGCCGGTGGCCCTCCGCGACGGCGACGTCGAGCGGCTCACGCAGGAGCGGCGTGACGTGCAGGCCCGTCGTACGGGCGTCGGGCACCGCCACGACGGAGTGGCCGATGACGACGTCGTGGTCGGCGGTCGCCGCCGCGAGGTCGTGCTCGGCGAGGTCGAGGTCGCTGAGCCGTACGGTGACGCCAGGCGCGTGGGCGGCCAGACGAGGGACGAGCGGCGCGAGCAGCATCTCGGCGCCGCTCGGGAACGCCGCCACGGCGACCTCGCCGCGCACGTCACCACGGAACTCCTCGAACCGTGCCCGCGTCCGTGCCACCACCTGCGCGATCTCGACGGCTCCCTCCGCCAGGAGGTGGCCCGCCTCGGTGAGCCGTACGCCGCGGCCGTCGCGCTCGACGAGCACCGCCCCCAGCTCGCGCTCGAGCGCCTTGAGGGCCTGGGAGATCGCCGACGGCGTCCGGTACGTCGCGGCGGCGACCGCCGTGATGCTCCCGCGCTCGGCGAGCTCGCGCAGAACCGCGAGCTTGTCGACGTCGAGTCCGTCTCCATTCATTGAAGCAACGCTACAAGGTGACAAGAGAAATAGTCGCTTGTGCTACATCCAAGAAGGCCCGCACGCTGGGACGCGTGACCTCCCGTGACCGTTCCCTCGCCGTGCTCGTCGCGGTCACCTGGGGGCTGAACTTCCTCGCCATCCACGCCTCGCTCGAGCACTTCCCGCCGATGTTCTGCGTAGCGCTGCGGTTCGGCCTGATGGCGATCCCGACGATCCTGCTCGTCCCGCGGCCGGACGTGGAGCTGCGCTGGCTGATCGGGTACGGGGCAGGGTTCGGGATCGCGCAGTTCGTCTTCCTCTACGCCGGGATGAACGCCGGCATGCCTGCCGGGCTCGCCTCGCTGGTCCTCCAGGCGTCCGCCCCGTTCACCGTCGTCCTCGCCGGCGTCCTGCTCCGCGAGCGCCTGAGCGGCCGTCAGGTCCTCGGGATCCTCCTCGCGATCGCCGGGCTCGCCGGAGTCGCGTGGCACCGGTCGCAGACGGCGGCGCTCCTCCCCGTCGTACTGACCCTGCTCGGCGCCCTCGGATGGGCCTTCGGCAACCTCGCGAACCGGCAGGCCCGTCCGTCGAACCCGTTGCACCTAACCCTCTGGATGTCGGTCGTCCCGCCGATCCCGATGCTCGCCCTGGCACTGCTCGTCGAGGGCCCCGGGCGCGTCGGCACCTCGATCACGACCGCGTTCACCGCCGAGGCGCTCCCAGCAGTCCTCGGTATCGCCTACACGATCGTGATCGGCACGGTCGTCGGCTCGGGGCTGTGGACGATGCTGATGACCCGCTATCCGTCGAGCACGGTCGCGCCGTTCTCGATGCTCGTCCCGGTGGTCGGCATGAGCACGAGCGCCGTCGTCCTCGGGGAACGCCTCCACCCGTTCGAGCTGGCCTCGGGGGCGGTCGTCATCGCCGGTGTCCTTCTCGGGTCGACCCGGCGCAAGACGACGACAAGCGATCAAGCCGGGACGACTTCGCGCGCCTCGCGACCCTTGGGGCCGTCCGAGATCTCGAAGACCACGGCCTGACCGTCCTCGAGGGTCTGGGGGTCAGCAGCCGCCGGCGACCGCCGGGATGATCGAGACCTGCTGGCCGGCCGGGACCGAGGTCTCGAGGCCCTCGGCGAAGCGCACGTCCTCGGTGCCGACGTACACGTTCACGAACCGCCGGATCGCGCCGGTCTCGTCGACCACGCGCGCCTTGATCCCCGGGAAGGAGGCCTCGAGCGAGTCGATGACGGCGGCGACGGTCTCGCCGTCGACGTTCACCTCGGAGTCACCCTTGGTGTAGGTGCGCAGGATCGTCGGGATGCGGACGGAGACGCTCATGGGTGTCCTCTCGGATCAGACGAGGTTGGCGGCGGTGAACGCCGTGTAGGTCGGGTCGATGGTCGCGGCCGGGCCGACCCGGTCCGCGATGGCATCGAGGGTCTTGAGCCCGTCGCCGGTGTTGAAGACGACCGTCTCCGCCTCCGGGTCGAGCTGCCCGCTCGCGAGGAGCTTCTTGAGCGTCGCGATCGTGACGCCGCCGGCGGTCTCCGCGAAGATGCCCTCCGTACGGGCGAGGAGCTGGATGCCGTCGCGCACCTCGTCGTCGGAGACGTCCTCGACCGCACCGCCCGTACGGCGGCAGGTGTCGAGCACGTACGGACCGTCGGCGGGGTTGCCGATCGCGAGCGACTTGGCGATCGTGTCCGGCTTGACCGGGCGGACGACGTCGTGGCCCTCGCGGAACGCCTGTGCGACGGGCGAGCAGCCGGTGGCCTGGGCGCCGAAGATCTTGTAGGGCGTCGCGTCGACGAGACCGAGCTTGCCGAGCTCGGTGAAACCCTTGTCGACCTTGGTGAGCTGCGAGCCGGACGCGACCGGGATGACGACCTGCTCCGGGATGCGCCACCCGAGCTGCTCGGCGGTCTCGTACGCCAGCGTCTTGGAGCCCTCGGCGTAGTAGGGCCGGACGTTGACGTTGACGAACGCCCACCCGTCCTCCTCGCCGGCGATCTCGCTGGCGAGCTTGTTGACGTCGTCGTAGTTGCCGCGGACGGCGACCAGCGTGCCGCCGTACACCGCGGTCGTGAGGATCTTGGGCCGCTCGAGGTTCTCCGGGATGAAGACGACGCTCTTGATGCCGGCGCGGGCGGCGGCCGCGGCGACGGCGTTGGCGAGGTTGCCCGTCGAGGGGCACGCGAGGACCTTCAGGCCGAGCTCGCGAGCCGCTGACAGTGCGACGGCGACGACGCGGTCCTTGAAGGAGTGCGTCGGGTTGCCCGAGTCGTCCTTGATCCACAGCGTCTTGATGCCGAGCTCGCGGGCCAGGTTGTCGGCCTTCACGAGGCGGGTGAAGCCGGGATCGGTGTTGGGGATCGCGGCGATGTCGGCCGGCACCGGCAGCAGCGGCTGGTAGCGCCAGATGCTCTTGGGCCCCGCCTCGATCTGCTCGCGGGTGATCGCCGGGAAGTCGTACGCCACCTCGAGCGGGCCGAAACACTCGAGACAGGCGTAGTGGGGACCGAGCTCCTGGTGGGCGCCGCACGCGCGGCACACCAGGCCGGTCGCGTTGCCGAAGGCGCCCTCGCGAGGCTGTCCTGAGCCCGTCGAAGGGCCGGTCGTACGGTCAGGGTTTTGCAGCGTGCTCGCGCTCACGAGGCCTCCTCGTCATCTTCCCTGCACGCGACTTTCGCCACAGGACGGACTTGGCACCATGCCTGGCGGCGGCCTCGCGGGATCGCGAGTTCACGTCAGCTGGTTGCCGGGGCTTCGTCGGGCCGTGTCCCTCCGCCCCTCGTGATGAGCTGCGTTCAGCCTACGTGTCCGTCTCACATACCGTCCACTCATTCCACCATGTGGACAGCCCTGGCCCCGCACCTCAGCGGACCCCGCGCAGCCTCTCGCGCAGCGCCTCGACGCGCTCGTCGTCCCAGTCGGCCTGCGGCAGCATCGCTCGCCAGGCGTCCAGCGGCTGCGTCCCGTACAGGTGACCGTTGCCCTCGTCGAAATCGTTGCCGCCCGCCATGTCGAGCGCGAGCGCGAAGAACGTGCCCGTGGGCCACCACCGCAGGTACGGGGAGACCGCGGGGTCGCGACGCTCCTGCATCCAGTCCGGCTCGCCCCACGCCAGCGACGGCTCCCACCAGACGATCGGGTCGTCCGCGTTCTGCAGGTACGTGACGCGCGGCGAGGCGCCGTCGAGGTCGCTGATGCGGTTCGCGAAGCGGATCGTGCCGCCGTCGCCGACCACCGGCGCGACCTGCCGCGAGCCGCGGACGCGCTCACGCTCGGCCGTCCGACGAAGCTCGGTGAAGGCGGGCGACCCCACCCACAGGGCGCGGTCGACCTGCGCCGTCATCGCGTCGAGGTCCGCGAAGGCACCCTGCCCTCCGTACGCGCCGAGGCTCTCGCCGGTGACCACCAGCAGCGGACGCTCGGCCTCCGGGACCGCGGCGAGCCGCTCACGCACGGCGTCGAGCATCGCGCGCGCGGTGACGATCGCGGCGTCCTGCTCCATGAGGTAGGCGATCGGGCTCGGCAGGTGGGAGTACTGGATGCCGACCACTGCGGAGTCGCCGTCGTAGAAGTACTCGAGCGGCACGAACAGCTGCTCGTTCATCCAGCCGGTGCCCGTCGGGACGTTCACGACGACCACGCTCCGCGTCCAGGCGTCCGTACGGTCCATCTCCTCCAGCAGCACGTCGACGCGCTCGTCGACGCTGTCGGCGGTGCCGCGCCCGACGTACAGCCGGATCGGCTCGGCCGCCGGCTCCCCCGTCAGCTCGGTGATGCGCTCGGCCGACGGCCGCCGTCCGAGGAACGTACGGCCCTGGTCGCCGAGCCCGTCCCACGCGACGTCGGAGCCGGGACCGGACGTCACGTACGAGGTCTGCGGCGGGTCGGGGTCGAACGGGGTGAGCACGGTGTCCGACAAGGACATCGAGCTGTTGAGCCCGTCGATCGTGCGCTGATAGGCCCACGTGTTGAGCGCCGCGATCACCACCACCGCCGTCAGCACCGTCGCGAGGACCGACGCGACCACCGGGCCGAGGAACCGACGCCCCCGCCGCGCGAGCACGTTGCGGACCGCGCGGAGCGCCAGCGCCACGCCGACGACCACGAGCAGCACCAGCGCCGCCACGAGCGGCACTCCTAGCAGCGGCCACCCGGGCTCGTCGACGCCCAGACGCTCGTACGTCCACGCCTGACGGTCGAGGCTCTCGCCGTACGTCAGGACGACGACCACGGCGGCGAGCGCGGGGAGCCACAGGCGCATGTGCCGGCTGCGCAGCACGACGACCGCTCCGGGGCGCACCCGCGCGAGGACCGTGCGGACCACCAGGCCGATCAGCGCACCCAGCCCGTAGCCGATCGCGGTCAGGAGGCCGCTGAGCACCCCTTGCAGCACCCACGTCCGCGGGAGCAGCGACGGCTGAAGAGAGAACCAGAAGAACGCCGCCGCGAGCAGGAGACCGGCCGGGCTGCGTCGCAAGACCCAGGACGCGACCGCGCGGGCCGCCCGCTCAGCAGCCGAGCGCATCGGCGAGCCGCTCGAGCCAGCCGGCAAGCTCCTCGGGACCGTGGACGACGAGGTCGGCGCGCGGCATGAGCGCACGCTGCTCGTCGGAGGCGACGGCGATGAGCATGACCTCGGCCGCGCCGTGAGCCCGCATGTTCTTCAGCGCCGCGTACGCAGGGAGGTCGCCCAGGTCGTCGCCGGCGTACACGATCGTCCGCGTGCCGGTCTCGGTGACGAGGCCCCTCAGCGCCGCACCCTTGTCGACGGACGAGTCGCGGACCTCGACGACGTAGCGACCGTGCTCGGCCGACAACCCGTGGAGGCGGGCGAGCTCGGCGAGCGGCTCGGCCAGCAGGTCCTGCGCCGATGCGGGGTCGGCGAGGCCACGCGTGTGGACCACGACGGCCCGACCTTTGTCCTCGAGCCGAGCCTCTTCGATGCCCAGGCGTGCGAGCAGCGCCGGGATCTCGGCGCGGACGAGCGCGACGGCCTCCGGCGGTGGGGGTACGGAGGACTCGCGCGTCTCGGCGTCCCAGCGCTCGGCGCCGTACTGACCGAGGATCGTCATCCGCGACAGTCCCTCGCGGTCGGCGAACCCGCCCAGCCGCAGCGCCGTCTCGACCGGCCGTCCGGTGACGACGGCGATCTTGCCGACGCACGGACCGATCCGTTCCAGCGCGTCGACGGACCGGGCGCTCGCGTGCGCGTGCTCCGGGTCGTCGACGATCGGGGCGAGCGTGCCGTCGAAGTCGAACGCGAGCATCGCCTGCTCGGGATCGGCCAGCAGCGACGCCAGCGCCGAGGCGCCTGCGTCGGTGCGCGGATGCGGCTCGAGGACCGCGGGGAGGGACATGCTTCCCATCCTTCCAGGCGTTCAACGCCGGCGGTGCGGGAGTCGTGAACCCTACGATGGTCCCGTGACCCGGGGCCGTTCGTACGCCGTCGTCGTCGGCGCGATCGTCGTCACCGGCGCGCTCCTCGCCGTCCTGCCGCTCGCGGTGTCCACGATCGTCGCCGTCGCGGCGACCCTCGTCTTCCTCGGTCTCGCGCGGCGGCTCCTCCTGACGGCCGACGACCTCGGCCTCGCGCGCGACCACCTCGGGTCCGGCGCGCGATGGGCAGCGGCCTCCGCCGGCGGGTTCGCGCTGGTCTACGCAGTCGCCCTCGTGGTCCCCGCGACGCACGACCTGCTCGTGGACGACCGGAGCCCCGACTCGCTCGCGGACCTCGCCGTACGGGTGCTGCTCGTGATCCCGCTGCACACGGTGGTGCTCGAGGAGCTCGTGTTCCGCGGCGTGGTGCAGGCGATGGTCCGGCGCGACCGCGGCGTCCGTACGGCGACGGTCGTGTCCTCGCTGCTGTTCGGGTTGTGGCACCTGGGCTCGGCCTCATCCGCGCTCGCCGGCAACCAGGCCGTGTCGGAGACCCTCGGCGCCTCGCCGCTGGTCACCTTCGCCGGCATGGTCGCGATCGTCTCCGGCACCGCGCTGGCCGGGGTCGTGCTCGCCTACGCCCGCGAGCGCAGCGGCAGCCTGCTCGCGCCGATGGGCCTGCACTGGGCCGCGAACGCCGCAGGCACGATCGCTACGTACGTCGCGACCCGCTGAGGCGGCGCTACGGTCGCTCGTCCTGCGTCACCAGCGCGCGCAGCTGCTGCGACTTCTCGGTCGACCAGTCCGGCGTCCGCAGGATCGTCGCCCACGCGTCGACGTGCTCGCCCGCGTAGTTGTGCCCGTACCCCGGCGGCACCTCCGTACCGAGCGCCATGTCGGCGGTGACCTGCCAGAACGTGACGAGCGGGATCCACTGCACCGACGGCAGCACCTCCGGGCCGCGCTCCTCGCGCAGCCAGTCCGGCCGGGTCATGAGGAGCTGGGTGTTCCACCACACGATGGGGTCGGACGCGTGCTGGAGATAGAGGACCCGAGTGCCGTCCCACGGCTCGCCTGCAGGCGCGATCGGTTCAGAGGTACGCCGCGCGAACCGCACCGTACGACCGTCCTGATAGACCGGCAGCACCTCCGGCGTGCCTGCGTCGCGGTCGCCGACGAAGCGGCTCCACAACGGGTTGAAGCTCGGCGGCCCGACGAAGAGCGCGCCGTCTGTGCGGTTGGCGACGTCGTACGCGCCCGAGAACGCGGCCTCTCCCCCGAACGACCCGAGGCTCTCCCCGAACACGTACAGCTCCGGACGCGCGTCGACGGGCATCGCCGACCAGTGCGCGAACACCGCGTCGAACAGCTCACGACCGGAGTTCTGCGCCTGCTCCTGGTCGACGAGGTAGGAGATCCACGACGGGAACGACGAGTACTGCATGCCGACCACGGCGGAGTCGCCGTCCGCGAGGTACTCGAAGCTCGACGCCGACGTCTCCTCCACCCACCCCGAGCCCGTCGTGGTGACGACGAGGAGCCGCTGGCGCGCGAACCCTCCCGCGCGCACGAGGTCCTCGACGGCGAGTGCCGCCCGCTGCGAGAAGTCGTCGCCCGACTCCAGTCCCGCGAAGACCCGCACCGGCTCGCGGGCAGGGCGGCCCGTGTACGCCGCGATGTCGTCGGCCCGTGGACCTGACGCGGCGAACACCCGGCCCTCACGGCCGAGTGTCTCCCAGGCGACCAGCGAGTCCGGGCTCCCGGAGCGCTCCGGGTTGGTCGGCTGCTCGACCCCGTCCGGCGTGATCGTGTTGCGGTACGAGAAGACGTCGTCCGCCGTGGCGCGCAACCGGTCGAACAGCACGCCGTCGATCGCACCGACCAGGAGCCAGGCGACGACGAGGAGGCCGAGCGCCTTGGCGGCCCGCTCACCCAGCGCACGGTCGAGCAGCCGGACGAGCTTGTGGTAGAGCCACCGAAGGCCGCGACCGAGCTGGATGAGCAGCAGCGCGACGAGTGCCCAGGCCAGCGGGATGGTCAGCAGCCACGGCCACGGCTCGCGGTCCATGCCCATCAGCGCGCGGATCTCGTCCTGCCACAGCCGGCCGGCCACCAGCGAGGCAGCGACGGCCACGGTCGCGATCGCGGCGAAGACCGCCCAAGAGCGGCGCTGTGCCGGATGGGTGTCCCGATCGACGAGCTCGCGCCAGACGTACGCGGCGAGCACCCCGAGCCCATACCCGAGCGCCGAACTCACCCCGGCGACGAGGCCCTGGAACACCGCGGGCCGTGGCAGCAGCGACGGCGTGAAGGCCAGGCACCCGAGGAGGACGGCACCGTACGCACCAGGGAGCGTGTAGAGGGAGAGGCGGCGCACGCGCCTGAGCGTAGTGGCCCCCGTGGCGTCAGCCCTCGGTGAGACTCAGCCCTCAGTAAGACTCAGCCCTCAGTAAGGATGAGCGTCAGACGGTCGAACTTCATCGGCTCGATCGCCGGCTTGACCCGGTCGATCTTGAGGTCGGCGGCGAGCCGCTTGGCCTGGTCCTCGAGCTTCTTGGGGTAGTAGACGGTCGACTCGGGGATCTTGCCGTACCAGTTGTCGACGCCGACGACCTTCCAGCCGGCGTCCTCGATACGCGCCGCGGTGGCGTCGGCCAGGCCGCTGACCTTCGAGTTGTTGTAGACCTCGACGAACGCGCGCGGGACCTCGGCAGTCGTCGGGGCCGCCGCCGTCGGGGCAGGGGTGGCGACCGGTTCAGGTGTCGGCGCGGCGGTCGTCGCCGTCGGGGTGGGCGCTGCGGCGGGCGCCTCTTCGGGGTCGTTGCTCACGAGCAGCCCGAGGGTCGCGAGAGCGAGGACGACCAGCGCGCCGACGACGGCGACCGACGGGACCGCTCGGGGTGAGATCCTCGTACGCTGCGTGACCCGGCGTCGTTCGTTCACGGCTTGCCTCCTACGCGTCGGCGTCCAGGCGCCGCGCCGAGCGGGTGCGACGACGCGCCGTGCGCATTCTCCGCAGCCGCTTCACGAGCAGCGGGTCGTGCGCGAGCGCGGGCTCGCGGTCGATCAGGGCGTTGAGAACCTGGTAGTAGCGGGTGGCCGACAGTCCGAACTCCGCGCGGATCGCCTGCTCCTTGATGCCGGCGTACTTCCACCAGGTCCGCTCGAACGCCAGGATCGCCCGCTCACGCTCGGTGAGGTCGGAGGCCTTCTCCGGTCGCGACGACGCGGTCGGTGACGGCGACTCGGTGGCGGCATCCATGTGTCCATCGTAGGCGGGCGAATCACCTCCGTGTCATTCGCTGCCTCCCGGCGTGGCGCGCACGGTTCGCGGGCGCGAGGATGGCGGACATGACATCCGACACCTCGCCGGTCGAGCCTGGCCCCTCGCCGGTCGAGCCTGGCCCCTCGCCGGTCGAGCCTGTCGAGACCCGCTGGGGCATCCTCGCCACCGGCGACATCGCCCACTCGTTCGCGCGGGACCTCGCCCTGCTCGACGATGCCGTCCTGCACGCCGTCGGCTCGCGCTCGCTGTCGTCGGCCCGCGCGTTCGCCGACGAGTACACGACCGGCGACACCCGCCCGCGTGCTTACGGGTCGTACGAGAGCCTCCTCGCCGACCCCGACGTGGACGTCGTGTACGTCGCGACGCCCCACGGACGTCACACCGAGGACGTGCTCGCGTGCTTCGACGCCGGCAAGCCGGTGCTGTGCGAGAAGGCGCTCACCCTCGAGGCCGCGTCGGCGCAGCACCTGGTCGACGAGGCGCGCAGACGCGGACTGTTCTTCGCCGAGGCGATGTGGATGCGCCTCAATCCGAACATCGTCCGGATGCGTGAGATGGTCGCCGAGGGCGCGTGCGGGGAGGTGCGCCAGGTTCGTGCCGACCTCGGATTCGTGGCCCCGACCGACAAGGCACGCCTGTGGGACCCCACCCTCGGAGCGAGCGCGCTGCTCGACGTCGGCATCTATCCGCTGACGTTCGCCTACCTTTTCCTCGGCAAGCCTGCCCACGTCAGCGCCGCGGCGACGCTCAGCGACGCCGGTGTCGACCTGAACGGCGGCGCGACGCTGCGGTACGACGACGGCGCCGTGGCGTCGCTGTCGTGGACCCAGGTCGCCTGGTCCGACGGGCGGGCGTCGATCGCCGGTGACGGGGGACGGATCGAGGTCGCGGGCCGGATGAACAACCCGCGCGGCTTCACGTACGCCCGCTACTGGGAGTCCGACGAGATCACGGTGCCCGTCCTCGGCGAGGGGTACGCCCACGAGATCGTCGAGGTCGGCCGCTGCCTGCGTGAGGGCCTCACCGAGTCTGCGCTGCTGCCGCTCGACGAGACCGTCGAGATCCTCGCGATCATGGACGAGATCCGCGCACAGGTGGGCTCGACGACGGGCTGAGGTCCGCCGCCCGCTGACTCCGTCTCCGTTCGCGGATAGGGTCGATCCCATGAGCGACGTACGCAGGTCCGACACGGTCACCAAGAGCCTGCGAGGGCACGAGGGGTCCGCGTCGTTCGTGGTCGCAGCCAACCGTCTCCCTGTCGATCGCGCGCAGTTGCCGGACGGGTCGACGACGTGGCGCACCTCGCCTGGCGGGCTCGTCACCGCGCTCGAGCCCGTGCTGCGCAAGCAGGGCGGCGCGTGGATCGGGTGGACCGGCGCCGCTGACGAGGAACTGGCGCCGTTCGACCACGAGGGCATGCAGCTGGTGCCGATCCCGATCCACGAGCAAGAGGTCGAGGAGTACTACGAGGGCTTCTCCAACGCGACCCTCTGGCCGCTCTACCACGACGTGATCGCGACGCCGGAGTTCCACCGCGAGTGGTGGGACTCCTATGTCGCGGTCAACCGCCGCTTCGCCCAGTACGCCGCCGCGATCGCCGAGCCGTCGGCCGTGGTGTGGGTCCAGGACTACCAGCTCCAGCTCGTCCCGCAGATGCTGCGCGAGATGCGTCCCGACCTGCGGATCGGCTACTTCCTGCACGTGCCGTTCCCGCCGGCCGAGCTCTTCACCCAGCTCCCGTGGCGCCGACGCATCCTCGAGGGCCTGCTCGGCGCGGACCTGATCGGCTTCCAGACGACCGGGGCCGCCCAGAACTTCGTCCGCCTCGTACGCCTGCGCGTCGGCAACAAGACGCACCGCGACACCATCTATCTCGAGGACGGTCGTACGGTCGTCGCCAAGGCGTTCCCGATCTCGATCGACTCGCACTCGTTCGAGCAGCTGGCGCGTCAGCCCGAGACGCAGACGCGGGCCGCCGAGATCCGCGAGAGCCTCGGCAACCCCAAGTTCGTCCTGCTCGGCGTGGACCGCCTCGACTACACCAAGGGCATGCCGCAACGCTTGCGTGCGTTCGGCGAGCTCGCCCAGGAAGGGCTCCTCGATCCGGCCGACGCCGTGTTCGTCCAGGTTGCGCCGCCGTCGCGCGAGCGGGTCGACCAGTACCGCCGCCTGCGCGACGAGATCGACCGCCTCGTCGGGCGCATCAACGGCGACGTCGGCCGGATCGGACAGCCGCCGATCACCTACCTGCACTCCTCTTACCCGCGCAGCGAGATGGCCGCCCTCTACCGTGCCGCCGACGTGATGGTCGTGACGCCGCTGCGCGACGGGATGAACCTCGTCGCCAAGGAGTACGTCGCGTGCCGCTACGAGGAGACCGGGGCGCTGGTGCTGAGCGAGTTCGCGGGGGCCGCCGCGGAGCTCAAGCAGGCCTACCTGGTCAACCCGTACGACATCAACGGCATGAAGGCCACGATGCTCAAGGCCATCACCGATCCGCCCAAGGAGAAGGCCAAGCGGATGCGCGCCATGCGCCGCCAGGTGATGGAGCACGACATCGACAAGTGGGCGCAGAGCTTCCTCGAGGAGCTCGAGCTGATCCGCGAGCCGCACGGCAAGCGGACCCGCCCCATCGACTGAGGCATCCCGCCCGACGCGCTTTTGGGTCCCGTTAGGGTCGAGCGCATGCGACCGAGTCAGTGGTACGAAGCCCAGGACATGTTCGGCGATCACATCACCCTCACGCAGCTGCGCCCGCACCACGCGGAGGGCGTGCTCGCAGCGTCGGAGGACGACTCCGTGTTCCAGTGGATGTCATTCGACCGTCCGACGACCCTCACCGAGGCCGAGGCCGTCGTGGGGCGCTACCTCGCGATGCCGGACACCAACGCCTGGGCGCAGGTCGATACGAAGTCTGGCGAGGTCGCCGGCATCACCACGTTCTACGAGATCAACCCCGAGCGCCGTTCACTCATCATCGGCGGCACCTGGCTGGGCGAGCGGTTCCAGCGCACCGGTGTGAACACGGAGTCGAAGCTCCTGCTGCTCACCCACGCCTTCGGCACCCTCGGCGCTGTCCGCGTCGCGTGGGAGACCGACGAGCACAACACGCAGTCGCAGACTGCGATCGAGCGGCTCGGCGCCACGAAGGAGGGCCTGCTGCGCAAGCACAAACCGCGCAAGGACGGGTCGTACCGGACGACGGTGCTCTACAGCGTCACCGACGACGAGTGGCCGCAGGTCCGCGACGGTCTCCGTACCGCCCTCTCCCGCTGAGGGCCCGTCAGCGCTGAGGGGCGCGGCTGAGGGTGCGCTGCGCGACGAGGGCCATGATCAGGGCCAGCCACGCGGCCGTGACGGTGACACCGAACGCAGGCCCGTAGCCGCCCGCGTCGGCGAGCCGCCCCGCGGTCGTCGACCCCACGGCGTAGCCGATCCCGGTCGCGCCTGCCAGCAGGGTCATCGCCGCACCGACCCGGCTCAGCGGCACGATGCGCTCCCCGAGCGTGAAGTTGCTGATCATGTACGGGGCGACAGCGAAGCCGAGCACCAGCACGACAGCGACGAGCGCGGGCAGGCTGTGCACGAGCACCAGCGGCGAGGACAGCACCGCCAGCGCGGCTGCGGCGACGAGGATGCGTCGCTCGAAGCCGATCCGTGCAGGCACCCACGCCATCGACAGCCCGGCGACCACCGAGCCCACACCGAGCATCGCGTGCACGAGTCCGGAGAGCCCCGGCGTCCCCTCGGCGGTGGCGAGCGCTGTCGCGCCGGTCTGCACCGACCCGAACAGCACACCCACGAGAAGCTGGGCGACGACGATGAACGCGAAGGCCTTCGTGAAGATGCGTCCCTTGACGGCGTTCGCGACGTGGGTGAGACGGGTGAGCGTCGCCGTCGGGTGGAGCCCGAACCATCCGCCGAACACCACGAGCAGGGCGGCCGCGACCAGCAGCGACCCCGCCGGGTCGACGAGCACGGCGACCGCGCCGACGAGGGCGGGTCCGAGCACGAACGAGGCCTCGTCCGCGGCACCCTCGTACGAGAAGGCGGCGTCGACGAGCTGCGGCGACTCACGTCCCGCCCGCCCCGTGATCGGGCGCCAGCGCACCCGGGCCAACGGGCCGACCTGTGGCATCGCGGCACCGGTGAGCGCGGCGATGGCGATCAGCCACCCGTCAGCAGCACCGGCCTGGGCGAGCAGGACCAGCACCGCGAGTCCGGCGCCACCGGCGAAGGACTGGACGAGGACCACGGGCCGCTGTCCGGTCCGGTCGGCGATCGCACCTGCGATGGGAGAGACGACCGCGTTGGCGATCGCGAGCGCGCCGGCAGCCAGACCGCCCGTCGTGTAGGAACCGGTCGTGGACGAGACGAGCAGGAGCGTGCCCATCTGGCTCATGGCCAGCGGGAGTCGCCCGAGAAAGGCGACAACGACGTACGCAGGGCCGACCATCGCGAAGAGTCGGCGGTACGAGGCAAGGGGTGACACAGAGGTCCTCAGGGTAGGCGTCATTGGCGCGCCTACCCTCCACCAGAACGCGCCAGGAACCCTGTGCCCGTCCAGTGTATCCGGCGTCGCGGAACGGCCGGACGCCTTCGCGTCGCTAGCCTCCGACGCGCTCCACCCGCACGACGGTCCCGACATCGACGACAGCTCCCGGCGCCGGGGTCACCCGCAGCTTGCCGGAGCCCCTCGTACCGACGCTCGTCCGGATCTGCGCCCCGAGCCCGACGCGCTCGAGACGCGCCTCCATCTCGCGCACGCTCGGCAGCGCGGCGTACCCCTTCTTGCCTCCGCTCACGCCGAGCGTCAGCTGAGGCACGGTCACCTCGTCAGCCGGCAGCAGCCGCAACGTCCTTACCACGGCGTCGACCGCCTCGGGCGATCCCTTCACGATGAGGCGTACGTCCTCCGAGGGCACGACGATCACGTCCCGCGTCACCCCGTCGACGATGCTGCGTTCCTGCCCGTACGCGACCCCGTTGAGCGAGCTGTCTGTCAGCGTCGGATCGCCCTCGACCTGCCCGGTCGCGGCGAGCGAGTCGATGCGCAGGGTCGTGATGGTGGTCGAGCTCGGGGACGCGCACGCCTTGAAGACGCCGACCGTGAAGAAATAGGCGCTGTGGACCGGCTCGTCGCACTGAGGTGTCTCCCAGCGCCATGTCTCGGGCACCGACACCACGATCCGTCCGCGACCGACTTCGCGCAGCGCGGCCCCGGGAGCGCCGAGGATCTGCGACACGCTCGTGTCGTCACCGCGACCCGCCACGCGGGCGCTGTCTGACGGCGCCTCGGTGGTCGCGGAAGGCGCGGTGGCCTGCGGGGCGTCACGCGGCACGTCGTCGCCGAGGCCGGAAAGCCCGACCCCGGCGACGACCAGCACCGCTGCCGCGGCAAGGACCGCGGCGACGGGCGCCACCCGACGCGACACCACCCCCGTGTGTCGCGTGCGGGAAGCCGCCTCCCACCGTTCGCGGAGCTCGTCGCCCTCGGGCGCGTACGCCGCGAGGTCGTCGAGACGCCGCCGAATCTCGTCGTCATTCATGGCGTGCTCTCCTCGAACGGGTCGGTCAGGTCCTCACGCAGCCGTGCGATGCCCCGCGACAAGAGACTGCGTACGGTCGCGGGGCGACAGCCGAGCGCCTCGGCGATCGCCGCATCGTCGAGGTCGACCCAGAAGCGGAGCACGATCGCGCGCCGCTGGCGGTCGGACAGGGCGTCGAGCCCCTGCCGGAGCGCGTCGACCTCCTCGTAGGCGAGGCCGCTGGGCGCATCGGCGTGCACCGCCGGTTCGTACGGCACCTCTCGCAGCTTCTTGCGTCTCCAACGGCTGCGCTGGAGGTTGGCCATGATCGTCGCGACGTAGGCCTTCGGATCCTCGGCGGTGGAGACGCTCGGCCAGGACTTCCACACCCGGGTGCAGGTCTCCTGAGCGAGATCCAGGGCATCCTCGCGACTCCCGACGAGCAGGTAGGCCAGACGGGACAGCCACGTGGCGTGCTCGCGCACGAACGCGTCGGCGTCAGCCAGCTGCCCGGAGTCGGTCATGGTCACACATCATGGACGCAGGTGGGGGTCCTCGTGTTGCACGCGCGTTCGAGTGGCGCGTCACATCGAGCGCCCCGCCGTGCCACACTCACCGCATGAGCAACGTCCAGCTCGTCCTCGCCAACGAGCGCACCTACCTCGCGTACATCCGCACTGCTCTCGCGCTCATGGCCGCGGGCGTGGCGATCATCCAGTTCGGTGACAACCTGGGCGGAAAGGTCAGCACCCGCGCCGTCGGAGGCGTCATCCTCGGGAGCGGCATCGTGCTGGCGTACCTGGGCTACTCCCGGTGGCGCGACAACGACCGGCAGATCGCGGAGACCCAGCCGCTCCACGCGACACGAGCCCCTTTCCTGCTCGCGCTCAGTGTCGCCGCGTTCGGGATCGCGGTGCTGGCCCTCTCCCTCTTCTGACGCGGCAGGAGTGACTCGCGAGTGCGCGGAGAGCGACTCGCTACGCTGACGGGCGTGCCTGCCCCGCTGAGCCAGCTCGTCGCCCCCGACTGGGCCGAGGCCCTCGCGCCCGTCACCGACCACGTGACGGCGATGGGCGACTTCCTCCGCGCCGAGGTCGCCGCCGGCCGGACCTACCTCCCCGAGGGCGGCCACGTGCTCCGTGCGTTCACCGAGCCGTTGGGCGCGGTCAAGGTGCTCGTCGTCGGCCAGGACCCCTACCCGACCCCGGGCCATGCCGTCGGCCTGTCCTTCTCGGTCGCCCCGCACGTCCGGCCCGTCCCGCGGAGCCTGAGGAACATCTTTGCCGAGATGTGCACCGACCTCGGCGTGACCGAGCCGACGTCGGGCGACCTCACGCCGTGGGCGAAGCAGGGCGTCCTCCTGCTCAACCGCGTCCTCACCGTCCAGCCGGGCAAGCCCGCCAGCCATCGCGGCAAAGGCTGGGAGCCGGTCACCGAACAGGCGATCAAGGCGCTCGTCGCGCGCGACCGGCCGTTGGTCGCCCTGCTCTGGGGCCGTGACGCCCAGTCCTTGCAGCCGTGGCTCGGCGACACCCCGGTCATCGCCTCTCCTCATCCGAGCCCGCTGTCGGCATCTCGGGGGTTCTTCGGCTCCCGTCCGTTCACGCGTGTCAACGAGGCACTCGTCGCCCAGGGCAGCACCCCTGTCGACTGGCGCCTCCCCTGAGAACATTGACCGATGCCCTAGCCTCGGTCGCGTGACCCGAGAACGCTCCGCCGTCCTGGCCAGTGGCTTCAGCAAGCTCGCGCGCTGGTCCTGGCAGCTCATCGCCATCGCTGCCGGCCTGTTCGTCCTCGGCTGGATCATCGGCAAGTTCTGGATGATCGGCTACCCCGTGATGCTCGCCCTCGTGGTGACCACGCTGCTCGGTCCGCCGGCGGCATGGCTCCGCGCACGCGGCGTGCCGGCCGCGCTGGCGGCCACCATCACGGTCGTCGGGTTCCTCGCGACGCTCTCCGGCGTGGTCGCCGTCCTGGCTCCGCAGATCACTGGCCAGGCGGGCGAGATCGCGGCCGAGGCCGCACGAGGACTGCAGGTCCTCCAGGACTGGGTCCAGGACGGACCGCTCGGCGTCACCGACACCCAGCTCGAAAACGCAGTGAACGCCGTCGAGGACTGGCTCCGCAACAGCGCCGCGTCGATCAGCGCGGGCGCGATCTCGACGATCGGAGCCGCCACCGGCGTCCTCATCAACACCGTCCTCGTGCTCATGCTGACGTTCTTCTTCGTCAAGGACGGGCACAAGTTCCTCCCGTGGATTCGCCGTACCCTCGGCGGCAGCGCCGGTGTCCACGTCAGCGAGGCGAGCAGCCGTGCATGGGACACGCTCGGTGGCTTCATCCGTACGCAGGCCCTGGTGTCGTTCGTCGACGCGGTCTTCATCGGCATCGCCCTGGTGGTGCTCGACGTGCCGCTGGCGATCCCGCTGGCCGTGATCGTCTTCTTCGGTGGCTTCATCCCGATCGTCGGTGCTTTCGTCACCGGAGCGCTGGCCGTCCTGGTCACGCTCGTCACCAACGACTTCGGCGACGCGGTGATCATGCTCATCGTGATCGTCGCCGTCCAGCAGCTCGAGGGCAACGTGCTGTCGCCGTGGCTGCAGGGCAAGGCGATGAACATCCAGGCCGCCGTCGTGCTGCTCGCCATCACGGCCGGCAGCTCGATGTTCGGGATCACCGGCGCGTTCCTCGCGGTGCCCGTCGTCGCGACCGTCGCGGCGGTCTTCCGCTACGTCAACGAGCAGATCGCCATCGCGGCCGGCGATGCGCCGCCGGAGGGCGGGGTCGCTCCTCCCGGCCAACCCGTCCCCGAGCCGGACGAGGACGGCGCCACCGCAGGAAAGCAGCCGCCGGAGAAGGTGTGACGATGCGCCCAACGGGTACCTCACGCGAGGACTGACCTTCTCGTGCCCAGGAGCTGTCGATGCACCTTCCCGCCGCCCGCGGTCCCCTCAGCGAACGGCTCATCCACCTGCTGCGACGAGATCAGGACGGCGACTCGGGCCGGCTGGCGAGCGCCGCGGTGTCCGAGGTCACGGACGAGGATCCCTCGCCGCTGACGGACGCGGACCATCAGCTCAGCCTCTGGATGCTGTACGAGCTGAGCTTCCGTGGGTTCGACGACGTCGACGACCGGTGGGAGTGGGCGCCCGAGGTGGCCGGCCTGCGCGCGGTCCTCGAGGCGCCGTTCGAGCGGGCGCTGCGCGAGGCCGCCGCGGACTGGCTCACCCGAGCCGAGGCGTACGAGGGCGGAGTCGCGGAGCAGATCTTCACGCTCACCGAAGACTTCGACGAGGGGCCCGACCTCTCCCGGTTCATCCGCCGGGAAGCGACGCCCGAGCAGGTGCGTGACTTTCTGCGCGAGCGCAGCGTCTACCACCTCAAGGAGTCCGACCCCCACACGTTCGTCATCCCGCGCCTGAGCGGCCCCGCGAAGGCGCACCTCGTCGAGCTGCAGTACGACGAGTACGGCGGCGGCCGCGTCGGGCGCCTCCACCACGAGCTCTTCGCCGCGACCCTGCGCGCCTCCGGGCTGGACGACGCGTACGGCGCCTACGTCGACGACGCAGGCGCGTCGACCCTCGCCGGGTCGAACGCCATGTCGCTGTTCTGCCTGCACCGCCGGCTGCGTGGTGCTGCGATGGGACACCTCGCCGCCTTCGAGGCGACCAGCTCGATCCCCTGCCGTCGGATCGCCGCCGGGCTCCGGCGCGTCGGGTTCGGCGAGGAGGCGGCGCACTACTACGACGAGCACGTCGAGGCCGATGCCGTGCACGAGCAGCTCGCCGCTCGGGAGATCTGCGGCACGCTCGTGTCGTCCGGCGACGTCGACCCCGCGGAGGTCCTGTTCGGCGCCGTCACCTGCCTCACCCTCGACGCCCGTCAGTCGGAGGCGCTGACCGGCAGGTGGAGCGACGCTGAGGCGCGCGACGAGGCCGTACCGGCAGGAGCCGGCGCATGACGCGCCGTACCGACCGTGAAGCGCCGGTCGAGGTCGTCCTCTGTCCCGACGGGCCAGCCCTCGTACGCGGCACGGCGTCCCCTGTGGACGTCGTCGTCCCCGACGGCGCGGCGGCGAACGCCCGCCCCGTCAGCGCACTCTGTCGTTGTGGTCGTACCGGCCGCGACCCGTGGTGCGACGGCACACACAAACTCGCCGGCCGTCGCCGCCGCGCCTCGACCGATCGCGAGAACGGGAAGGACGAGACATGAGAGCAGTGACCTGGCAAGGCCGTCGCGACGTCCGCGTCGAGACCGTGCCCGACCCCCAGATCCACGAGCCGACCGACGCCGTCATCCGCGTCACCAGCTCCGGCCTGTGCGGGTCGGACCTGCACCTGTACGAGGTCCTCACCCCGTACATGACGCCGGGCGACGTGCTCGGTCATGAACCGATCGGGATCGTCGAGGAGGTCGGCAGCGCGGTCGACCGCCTCGCCGTCGGCGACCGCGTGGTCGTCCCCTTCCAGATCAGCTGCGAGGCCTGCTGGATGTGCGAGCGCGGGCTGCAGAGCCAGTGCGAGACGACGCAGGTGCGCGCGACCGGCAAGGGTGCCGCCCTGTTCGGCTACAGCTCCCTCTACGGGCAGGTGCCAGGGGGCCAGGCCGAGCTGCTCCGGGTCCCGCTCGCGGACACCACCGCCGTACGGGTCGAGCACGGACCGCCTGACGACCGGTACGTGTACCTCTCGGACGTGCTTCCCACCGCCTACCAGGGCCTGGAGTACGCCGCCGTCCCCGACGGAGGGACGCTGGTCGTCCTCGGCCTCGGCCCGATCGGGCAGATGGTGGCACGCCTCGCCGTGCATCGCCAGATCCGGACGGTCGGTGTCGATCTCGTCCCCGACCGACTCGCCCGCGCCGCCCAGCACGGTGCCGAGGTGCTCGACGCGACCGACGGCGGAGTGGCCGAGCGCATCCTCGAGCTGACGGCTGGTCGTGGGCCCGAGAGCGTCGTCGACGCCGTCGGGATGGAGGCGCACGGCTCGCCGGTCACCAAGGCCGCCCAGACCGTCGTGGGGCTCCTGCCCGACGTGCTGGCGAGACCGCTGATGGACCACGTCGGCATGGACCGCCTCTCCGCCCTCGTGACGGCGATCGAGATCGTCCAGCGCGGAGGGACGATCAGCCTGTCCGGCGTGTACGGCGGTGCCGCCGATCCCCTCCCCATGCTCGACCTCTTCGACAAGCAGGTGCGGCTGCACATGGGACAGGCGAACGTTCGCCGGTGGATCCCGGAGCTCCTCCCGCTCGTGGAGGACTCGGGCGACCCCCTCGGCGTCGAAAGCTTCGCAAGCCACCACCTGTCCTTGGACGAGGCTCCCGAGGCGTACGCGACGTTCCAGCGCAAGGACGACGGCATGCAGAAGGTCCTGTTCCGGCCATGAGCCGAACGGAGGGACCGCGCCCACTGCCCGCCGTACCGTTGACGCATGCCTGACCCGGCGCTGCATCCCGAAGAATCGCGGGACGCGCGGCTGACCCGCAACTGGAACGAGCTGCTCCAGGAGCTGCGCGTCGCACAGACCGGTGTCCAGATCCTGACGGCCTTCTTGCTCACGCTTCCGTTCACCTCCCGCTTCGAGGAGCTCAGCGACGCACAGGAAGGTGTCTATCTCGCCGTGCTGTCGGGCTCGGTGGCCGCGACCGCCCTGCTCGTGGCCCCGGTCGCGATGCACCGCGCCCTCTTCCGCAAGGGGCAGCGGCCCTGGCTCGTGACGGCCGCGCACCTGTGCGCGATTCTCGGGCTCGTGGCGCTGGCGCTGACGGTTTCTGGAGTGATGTGGCTCGTCTTCGACGTCGTCGTCGGCCCGCCGGGGACGTGGATCGCCTTCGTCATCACCCTCGCGCTGTTCGGAAGCCTCTGGATCGGGCTGCCGCAGCTCAATCGCCGCACACGGTGACTAGGTGATCGGCGGCAGAGTACGGGTAGAGACGAGCATCTCGGCGACGGTCCGTAGCTTGAGGTTGTGATGCTGCGAGTAGCGTCGAAGCACCTCGAAGGCCCGCGTGTCGTCCAGATCGAACCGCTCCATGAGGATCCCCTGCGCCTGGCCGATCAGCTTGCGGGCGTCGAGGGCATAGCCGAGGTTCGCCTGGTGCTCCGCCTTGGCGATCGCGAGTGCGGCGTGCCGGGCGAACATGTGCGCGAGCGCCGCGTCGTCCTCGTCGAAGAACCGGCGCTCCGTGGAGTAGAGGGACACCACGCCGATCCGCTTGTTGTCGGGAGCGAGACTCACCCCGAGAAGACTCGTGTGGCCGAGATCCGCGACCGCGCTCGCCCACCTCGGCCACCGCTTCTCCTCGCCCAGGTCACCCGAGCGCAGGGTCTGGTCCCAGGAGTCGGACAGGCACGGGCCCTCGCCGAGCTCGATCTGCAGCTCGTCCGCCTTGACGGCGACGTCTCCGGTCGCCGCGACCGTCTCGAGCCTGCCACGGCCACGGATCATCGTCACGGCCGCATGGTCCATCTCGAGGATCTCGCACAAGTACTTGATGACCTGCTCGGCCGTCTCCTGCGGGGAGTCCGCCGTGTGGAGCTCTTCGACGATCTCCAGCAGCTGCTCGTGTTGTTCGAGGCGTTCGTCGTTCACGGGTTGTGCCCTCCTGATGCGCGTCGAGGGCTGTCCTCTTCTGAGACGAGCGTAGTCCCCCCTCGGGCGCGCGGATACCACGGAGTGGTAGTTCCTGCACGCCCGACGTTAAACCGTGTGCTGGCTCACGCCTGCCTTGCTCGGTGTTCGAGTCCCGGCAGTCCGCGTTCGGAGACGAGGTCCAGGATGCGGGCCTGGGTCTCGGTGTCGGAGCCGACGGTCCGGCGCCGCGCCATCGCCCGAGGCAGGCGGAGTACGGCGTCGAGGACGCCGAGGGCGCTCCCACTCCCCTGTCGCACGTGCCACCATGCCCTCCGCAATGCCACCCGCACAGGACGACGCATCACCGCGGTCAGGACCTCGTTGCGCGCCAGCCGACGCGTCAAGGCACCGCCGGCGCACTCGCGGGATGCAGGGTCGTGGCGCGCCACCACGTCGTGCAGGTAGCAGAGCCGGCGACCGCTGTCCGCCATGTCGAGGGCCACCCGCTCCTCCTCTCCGCCGAGCTCCAGCACGGCATCGAAGCCGCCCACGTCGAGGAGAGCCGACCTACGGACGACCACGGCACCCGCCCTGAAGTCGAGGACGCTGGTCCCGGGGACGTCGGGAAAGCGCGGCAACGGCGACCGTCCCACCGCCTCGCAGAACGGGTCGAGGTGCGCGTCCACCCCGACCAGCACGCGTGCCGCGATCACCCCGATCTCAGGGTGGGTATCGAGGACGTCGGCCGCGAGGTCGAGCGAGCACGGCGCCCACCAGGAGTCGTCGGCAGCGAAGGCGACGTACGGCGTCTCTGCCGCTTGCGCTCCGATGTTGCGGGCGACCGCACCGACATCGTCGGCGAGCTCGATCACCTGCGCGTGCGGGGCGATCGTACGGACGAGATCAGCGGATCCGTCGGTCGAGGCGTTGTCGACGACGATGAGCGGGGCGGCGTGCTGCGGGACGGTCCGTGCGAGGCGTTCCCGGCCGTCGTGGGTGATGACGACGGTCGTCACGCGCTCGGTGGACTTCGATGAAGGAAAGCTCGTCGTGGGGGTCGTCATGCACTGTCGGTGCCCACGTGACGCGCTGTCATTCGGACGGGGCCGGCCGACGCCGTGCTCGCGTGCGGAGGACTGCCGGTGAGGGTCACTCGCCCGGCCACTCGCCGGTGAACCGCTCGAACCCCTTCGCGCCGGCGCGGTCGATGACGGCCTTGATGACCGCATAGATCATGCCCTGGATCGCGGCTGCCGCGAGCAGCTCTCGCCAGCCGTAGTCGGACGCGAGCGGGTTCGGTGTCTGGTCCTCGTCCGAGACGCGCTTCCACACGCGCTTGAAGATCATCCCGGCGATCAGGCCACCGGCCATGCCGGAGATGAGTCCGACGGGACGGTATGCGAGCTTGGCTGCCTTCGGCATGTCAGTTCTTCCTCTCGTCGCCGTGCTCGGGCCGATCGTGCTCGGGCTCATCCGGCTCCGGTTCGTTCGGCTGAGGGGTCTCGGGATGGACACGCGGGTCGGTGTCGGGATCCGTGACGGGATCGTCGTGCGTGGGCTCGGTCCTGCCAGGGGTCCCACCACCGGCCTGTACCTTCTCGATCACCGTCTTCGTCATGGCCGACGGGTGCCCAGGTGGCGTACGTTCATGCGTCAGCGGTCGTCGGACAGCAGCGTGAGCACCGCGCGCTCGACCGCGGCTCGCCCGTCGGGCCGGTCCGCGCGCGCACCCATCCTCTGCAGGGCGGGTGCGATCGTGACGCCGTCGTCGAACAGCTCCACGACGCGCGGGTTCACGTACGACGCGCGTGCGACGGCCGGGGTGTTCCCGAGCTCGGCAGCGACCGCGCGCATCGCGTCGGCCACAGCGCGGCTGCGGGCGCGCGGCGTGCAGGCCTCGTCCACGACGCGCGCGAGCGCCACCGAGGCGTCCACGGTGGCGTGCCACGTCCGGAAGTCCTTGGCCGTCATGTCGTCGCTGACGACATGGCGCAAGTAGTCGTTGACGTCCGCGCTGCGGATCTCGTGCCACGCGCCGGCCTCGCGGTACGCGAGCAACGACTCGCCGCCACGCCGTCGGCGCATCGCGGCGACGGCCTCGTACGCCAACCGGTCCTCGATCACGACGCGCTGGGAGACGGCGCCCTTGCCGTCGAACGAGAACTCCATCGAGGGCGGGTCACGGTGCAGCACCACATGGTCACGCCGAAGCGTGGCGAGACCGTACCCACCATCCTCGTCGACGTACTCGACGTTGCCGACGCGGAACAACCCGCGGTCGAGAAGCCGGAAGGTCGTCGCGAGTGCCCGTACGCGCGACAGCCCTTCCGTACGCAGGTGCGCCCTCACCCGCCGCCGCGCGCGCGGGAGCTCGGCGGCGACCTCGAGAACCCGTTCGTGCTTGCGCTCCTCCATGAGGGCGCGCCAGCGCGGGTGGTAGAGGTACTGGACGCGACCTGCCGCGTCCCGGCCGGTCGCCTGCAGGTGGCCTGACGGCCAGCGGCAGATCCACACCTCTTCCCAAGCGGGCGGGATCGCGAGCGCGACGCAGCGGGCGCGGTCGTCGGCCTCCAGCACCTTCCCGTGCTCGTCGAGGTAACGAAAGCCTCGACCCGCCCGCTTGCGCGTCCACCCGGGCTCCTCGCGGGAGACCGTACGGAACCTCATGTGCGCTACGCCGCGAGGACCCCGTCGCCGAGCTCCTCGCGAAGCTGCCTCGTGATGCGGCTGAGGATCCTCGAGACCTGCATCTGGGTCACGCCCAGACGCCCGGCGATCTGCTCCTGCGTCCACCCGTTGAAGAACCGCAGTGCGAGGGCCTCACGGTCGCGCGGGCACAGATTGCGTACGAGCGGCGCCAGCGCGACCCGCTGCTCGGTGCGGTCAAAGGCATCGTCGCACTCGCCGAGGACGTCGGAGAGGGTCGACTCGCCGACCGTGCCAGGCGACTCCAGCGACGAGGGCTGGTAACACCCGTCGGCGGCCATCGCCTCGCGCACCTCGGTGACATCGAGCCCGAGCCGCTCGGCGAGGATCTCGGGCGACGGCGGCTCGCCCAGCTCCTGCAGCAGCTCCTCGGTGCATGCCGAGATCTGCGCTCGTGCCTCCTGGATACGGCGCGAGGGGCGAACCATCCAGCAGCTGTCGCGGAACCACCGACGGACCTCGCCGCGGATGGTCGGGACGGCGTAGGTCAAGAAGTCGTAGCCGCGCTCGGGGTCAAACCCGTGGGCGGCCTTCGCCAGCCCGACGTAGGCGACCTGCTCGAGATCTTCGACGGCTTCGCCACGGTGGCGGTAGTGGGCGGCGACCGCCCTGGCCACGCCCATGTTGGCCTCGATCAGGCGCTCGACGATCTCGGCGCGCTGCATCTCGTCGGCGTCGACGAGAGCCTCGCACAGCTCGTCGGTGACGGTACGACGCTCAGCCCGGCTGAGGTCGTGCGTGGGATCGAGAGGTCGGACGGCGATTGTGCTCGTGCTCGTGAAACCAGACATTGCCACGCTCCATCGTTCGATGGCGAGTCGTGGCACACTGTTTGACCACTCGAAGTCGTACTACCCATTCCTAGCACGCGGCGGACGAGCCTGTCGAACCGCCGGAGGGCCTAGGAGGCCCTATGGGCGGGCGATGCTCGCCGTCGCGCGCGCCCGCTCGGCGGCCTCACGCATCGATCCCGACCACGCCGGGCCGTGGCCGGGGAACAGCGTGCCGGCGTCCACCTCGGCGATCTCCTCGAGGGAGTCCACGGTGGCGCGCCGGTCGTGCGAGAAGCCGCGCGGGATCAGCTGAGGGCCGTGCAGGCTCGAGACCGCGTGACCGGTGATGAGCGCGTCGCCGCTGACGAGCACGCCCGACCCCGGCAGGTGGAACGCGGTGTGGCCGTCGGTGTGCCCCGGCGTCGGGACGGGGACGGGAGCACCCGGCAGGTCGAGGCCGGTCTGGGGGTACGCACGTGCCTGCGGGATGCCTTCACGGTCGGTCCCGTCGAGCCGCATGATGTCGGAGAGCCAGGCGAGGGCGCCGTGACGCCACAGCAGCAGCGGGATGCGGGCGGGGCCGAGCTGCTGGAGGTAGTCGCGGTGGGCGTGCGGCACCTCGACCGGCCCCGTCCAGACGTCGATGTCGTAGGTCGGCGCGAGACGCGCGAGCGCGCCGAGGTGATCGACGTGGGCGTGGGTGAGGAGCGCGCCGCGCACGTCGCTCATCTGGTGCCCGATCTCGCGGACGGAGCGTTCGACGTCGGCAACGTTCGCCGGGTAGCCGCCGTCGATGAGCGTCAGATCGTGCCCGTCCTCGACGAGCACCCAGTTCACGTGCGCTGTCGAAACGAGGTAGGCGTCCCCGACACGCGTCATGGTGTACGGCGTCGTCATCCCTGCTCCGTTCGTTGTGCCTTCGTCCTCGACACTGGCACGTCTGCGGCGTCCGGCGTGGGCTCCTTGCGCGAACGCACCGCCTCGTATCGCGCGAGGCACCACGCCCAGCCCTCGCGCAGCCACGACGGCGACGCCGGGTCGGTGGCGCAGACACGCATGGAACCCGCCGTGCGCATCGCTGACCAGAAGCACACCGGCAGCGGGCCGAACGCGACCGCGAGGACGACGAGCACCAGCCCGATCACCGTCCCCGCCGCGGCGTCACCCATCAGCAGGACAGGGGCCAGCCACAGGGCGACCGCGACGACCCCGCAGCTCACGAGCGCGATCTCGGCCCGGGTCCACCGACCCTGCACGCGGGTGACGAGCAACGCCACGCCCGAGAGGGACACGACCCCCACCAGGAGCGGCGCCGGGTGGAAAGCCAGCGGGACCAGCAGCACCACGAACGACGTGCCCGCGACGTAGAGCGAGGAGATGAGAACGGCCAGCCCCCATGCGGGTCCGACCACGGCGCCGGCGAACGCCAGGATCTCGAGGAGCGTGAGAGGTGCGTTGGTTCGCACGGGACCCACCGACCGCCTCCGTCCCCCTGAGAATCCACTCCGGGCGGGCCGCGCCGACCACCCGTGGACGCCGAGAACCTAGTGGCTCGCGAGGCCGACCGTCAACTTGATGTCGAGGGTTCTGGACGCTCGGGAAAGTCGCCCGCGGAGGCGCGGAGACGTCGCAGCAGGTCGAAGGCCTGGTCCTGCTCCGCAGGCGACAGTCCGGTGATCGCGAACTCGATAGACGTGAGCGCCTTGGTCGCCTCACCGACGAGGGCGCGACCCTCGTCGGTGATTCGCGCGCGGGTGCGTCGCCGGTCGTCGGGATCGGGCTCACGGCGGACCAGCCCCTGTGCCTCGAGGCGGTCGATCGCGTTGGTGACGGAGGTCGGGTGGACCATCAGGCGCTCGCCGATCTTGCTGAGCGGGAGATAGCCCTCACGGCTGAACGTGAGCAGCACGAGCGCCTCGTAGCGGGCGAAGGTGATGTCGTACGGCTTCAACGCCGCGTCGAGCTCGGCGAGGAGGAGCTGCTGGACCCGCATGATCGAGGTCGCCAACCGCATCGCGGTCGCGTCGCCGAAGTGCTCGGTCCACAACGCCCCGGCACGCTCGATGGGGTCGAACGGCAGGCGAGGCTGAGTTGTTGCCTGGGCTGGCATGGCGCTCACCCTAACCGACTCTCGACAATACTTGGACGTCCGACTATTTTAGATCCTATGGATTCAGAGGATGCACTCCGCGTACGCGTCGTCACTGCCTCGAGCCTCTTCGACGGCCACGACGCCTCCATCAACATCATGCGGAGGATCCTGCAGTCGCAGGGGTGCGAGGTGATCCACCTCGGGCACAACCGCTCCGTCTCGGAGGTCGTCGACGCGGCGATCGAGGAGGACGCGCATGGTGTCGCCGTGTCCTCGTACCAGGGCGGTCACGTCGAGTACTTCGAGTACCTCGTCCAACTGCTCGCCGAGCGCGGCGCCGGGCACGTGAAGGTCTTCGGCGGCGGCGGCGGCGTGATCGTGCCCGCCGAGATCGCCCGGCTGCGCGAGAGCGGCGTGCTCATCTACTCGCCCGAGGACGGTCAACGCCTCGGCCTGCCAGGGATGATCTCCGAGGTCGTCGAGGCCTGCCGCGCCGACCTGTGGGCACTGCACCAGCCTGACGCCGACGCCGTGCTCGCCGGTGACCGGGTCGCGCTCGCCCGCGCGATCACCGGCGCCGAGCAGGGCCGCCTCGACGGCGCGCTCGGCGAGGCCGTGCGCGCGGCGGCCGACGTGTCGCCCGCCCCCGTCCTCGGCATCACCGGCACCGGCGGCTCGGGCAAGTCGTCGCTGACCGACGAGCTCGTACGACGCCTGCGCACCGACCAGCAGGACAAGCTGCGCATCGCCGTCCTCGCGGTCGACCCGACGCGCCGTCGCGGCGGCGGAGCGCTGCTCGGCGACCGGATCCGCATGAACGCCCTCGACGGCGTCCACACGTTCTTCCGCTCGCTCGCGACCCGTGGCGCCCACGAGCTTCCCGAGACGCTGAGCGACGTCCTCGCCGTCGTGAAGGCAGCCGGCTACGACCTCGTCGTGCTCGAGACCCCCGGCATCGGCCAGGGCGACGCCGCGGTCGTCCCGTACGTCGACGCGTCGCTCTACGTGATGACGCCCGAGTTCGGTGCCGCCTCGCAGCTGGAGAAGATCGACATGCTCGATCTCGCCGACGTCGTCGCGATCAACAAGTTCGAGCGCCGCGGAGCCGCCGACGCGTTGCGCGACGTCGGCCGACAGCTGGTCCGCAACCGCGAGGCGTTCGGCGCCCGGCCCGAGGACATGCCCGTGTTCGGCACGTCGGCGGCGACGTTCAACGACGACGGCGTCACCGCGCTCTACCAGGAGCTGGCGCGGCTGCTGGGCAAGCACGGTCTCGCGCTCGAAGACGGCGCGCTGGCCCGTGTGGACGTGCGGCACTCGACGCGGTTCGCGCAGGTCGTGCCGGCCGCGCGCGTGCGCTACCTGTCCGAGATCGCCGACACGGTCCGCGACTACCACGCCGCGACCGAGCAGATCGCCGGCGCCGCCCGGCAGGCGCAGTCCGCCGCCGACGTCGCCCACGCCCTCCCCGACGACGACACCGTGGCGTCATACGCTGCGAGGGTCCAGGGCCACGTCCCGGATGACGTCCGGGAGCGGATCCTCGGGTGGCCCGAGGTCGTCGCGTCGTACGCCGAGCACACCCGCGAGTCGCTGTCGGGCATCTCGGTCCCCCGCGTCGCGCTCCCCCGTACGACCGACCACGGCGACCTCGTGCGCTACTGGCGTCGCGAGAACCTCCCCGGTCACTTCCCGTACACCGCCGGTGTCTTCCCGTTCAAGCGCGAGGGCGAGGACCCCGCACGGATGTTCGCCGGGGAGGGCGACCCCTTCCGTACGAACCGGCGCTTCAAGCTGCTCTCCGCCGACGGTGAGGCCACGCGGCTGTCGACGGCGTTCGACTCGGTCACGCTGTACGGTCGCGACCCCGACGAGCGCCCCGACATCTACGGCAAGGTCGGCACCTCCGGCGTCTCGGTCGCGACCCTGGACGACATGAAGGCGCTGTACGACGGGTTCGACCTGCTCGCGCCGACGACCAGTGTCTCGATGACGATCAACGGCCCGGCGCCGACCGTGCTCGCGTTCTTCCTCAACACCGTGATCGACCAGGCGCGCGAGCGCGGGGTCTCTCCCGAGGAGGCACTGCGCACGGTCCGCGGGACGGTGCAGGCCGACATCCTCAAAGAGGACCAGGGCCAGAACACCTGCCTGTTCTCGACCGAGTTCAGCCTGCGGATGATGGCCGACGTGCAGGAGTGGTTCATCCAGAACGAGGTGCGCAACTTCTACTCGGTGTCGATCTCCGGCTACCACATCGCCGAGGCCGGGGCCAACCCGCTGAGCCAGCTCGCGTTCACGCTCGCCAACGGCTTCACGTACGTCGAGTCCTACCTCGCGCGCGGCATGGACATCGACGACTTCGCCCCCAACCTGTCGTTCTTCTTCTCCAACGGCATGGACCCTGAGTACTCCGTGATCGGCCGTGTCGCCCGCCGCATCTGGGCGGTCGCCATGCGCGAGCGGTACGGCGCGAACGCGCGCTCGCAGAAGCTGAAGTATCACGTCCAGACCTCCGGCCGCTCGCTGCACGCGCAGGAGATGAGCTTCAACGACATCCGCACGACGCTCCAGGCGCTGATCGCGATCTACGACAACGCCAACAGCCTGCACACCAACGCGTACGACGAGGCCGTGACGACCCCGACCGAGGAGTCCGTACGCCGTGCGCTGGCGATCCAGATGATCATCAACAAGGAGTGGGGCCTCGCCAAGAACGAGAACCCGCAGCAGGGGTCGTACCTCATCGACGAGCTGACTGACCTCGTCGAGGCGGCCGTGCTCGCCGAGTTCGACAAGATCACCGAGCGCGGGGGCGTCCTCGGGGCGATGGAGACGGGCTACCAGCGCGGCAGGATCCAGGATGAGTCGATGCTGTACGAGCACCTCAAGCACGACGGGAGGCTCCCGATCATCGGTGTCAACACCTTCCGAAACCCGCGGGCCGAGGAGGAGCACGGGCCTGTCGAGCTGGCGCGCGCGACCGAGGACGAGAAGAGGTCCCAGCTCGCCCGGGTCCACGCGTTCCAGGAGGCGCACCGGGAGGAGGCGCGGGCGGCGCTGGCTCGGCTGAAGGCCGCGGCCGCCTCTGACGACAACGCGTTCGCGGTGCTGATGGACGCCGCGCGGGTGTGCTCGTTGGAGCAGGTGACCGAAGCGTTCTTCGAGGTCGGGGGCCAGTACAGGCGCAACGTCTGAGCGTGACCTGCTCGCATGGGCCCGAGCGAAGTGGGTACTGCCCCTGGTACGAATGGCCGCACCCCCGAGCGGCCACGCATGCGAGGAGTCTCGACATGAACGACATCCCGTGGTGGGTGTGGGTCATCATCGCCGTCGTCGTCGTGGTGGTGATCGCGCTCGCGATCATCGCTGCCACGCGCAAGGACCGGGAGCGCAAGGTCGCTCGCCGGCGCGAGGAGGCGAACGCGCTCCGCGAGCAGGCCCAGGAGACGCGCCTGGAGGCCAGTCAGCGCGAGGCTGAGGCGGCGCGTGCCCGTGCAGATGCAGAGGAGGCGCGGGTGGCGGCCGAGCAGCGCGAGCGTGAGGCGCGCGAGCACCAGGAGCACGCGCAGCGCACCCGCTCCGAGGTCGACGAGCAGCTCGCGAAGGCCGACCGTCTTGACCCTGAGGGGCGCCCCGCCGGCGACCGTACCGACGACGTGCGCCGCGAGGATGTGCGCCGCGACGATGTGCGCCGCGACGACGTGCGCCGCGACGACGTGCGCCGCGACGACGTATCCCCTACCGACGTCGAGGACGACCCGCGTCACCGCGACCCCGACAGTGGCCGACGTCAAGACTGAGACACCGGTCGCCGGCGTGTGCGACGACCTCGGAGTCTCGGTCGTCGCCACCCGGCCGGTCCGCCGGGTGGTGTCGCTGGTGCCGTCGCTCACGGAGGCGATCGCGTCGGTTGACGCAGGTCTGCTCGTGGGTGCGACCGACTGGTGCACGCACCCGGCCGATCTCGACGTCGCTCGCGTACGCGGGACCAAGAATCCCGACATACGGGCGATCCTCGACCTCGCGCCCGATCTCGTCGTCGCCAACCAGGAGGAGAACCGCGAGCTCGACGTCCGACGGCTCCGCGAGGTCGGTCTCCCGGTCTGGGTGACCCGGATCGAGACCGTCGACGGCGCGTTCGCCTCGATGCGCCGGCTCTTCTCCGAGGCACTCGGACGCGACGTCCCCGGGTGGCTCGCAGAGGCCGAGCGCCTGTGGGCCGAGCCTGCGCAGTCCGTACGAGGCCGGGTCGCGGTCGCGATCTGGCGCGACCCGTGGATGGTCGTGGGGCGCGACACCTTCACCGGCGACCTCGTGTCGCGGGTCGGGTGGGAGCACGCGTACGCCGATGCCGACGACCGCTACCCGCACGTCGCTCTCGCCGACCTCGACCGCGCCGACCTCGACCTGGTCCTGCTCCCGGACGAGCCGTACGTGTTCACGGCCGAGGACGGTCCCGAGTCGTTCACGAAGGTGCGCACGGCACTGGTCTCCGGGCGGCTTCTCACCTGGTACGGACCCTCGCTGCTCGAGGCACGCGCACTGCTCGGCCGCTGATCCCCGCCGCTGCTACGGTCGTCGCGTGTCAGATCTGGTGGTCGACGGCGACGCGCTGCAGGAGGTCCGTACGCGTCTGCGTGGGGTCGCCGCCCTGCTCGAGCCACCCGCCAAGGGGCTGCGCGGCATCGACGCCACCGGCCACGGGACGCCCTACCTCGACCGGCAGATCGCGACCTTCGCCACCGACTGGGCGCAGGCGGTGACAGAGTTCGGGACGCTCGCCTCGTCGCTCGTGACCGCGCTCCAGGACGTGGAGCAGACCATCGACGACACCGACGCTGACCTCGCCGCCGACCTCGAACGGGCCAAAAGCTCCCGTCCCGGCGGGAACTGACGACATGGTCGCACCCACGGAGGCGTCCTATCCCGCGCTCGGCTTCGATCCGACCCCGGGCGACGCCGACGCGGTCGAGGCCACGGCGGCCACCCTCAAGCAGGCAGCCGGCAGTCTCTCGTCGGCCGCCGACCAGCTCTGGGGCGCAGCCGAGGGTGAGTGGCGCGGCACGACTGCGACCGAGTTCCGCACCCTGCTCGACACCGACCTGCGGCCACCCGTCGTCGATGCCTCCGGCGCCCTCGACGCGGCCGCGACCACGCTCAGCGGCTGGGCCGGCGACCTCGAGGAGTTCCAACGCCGCGCGCGTGGCCTCGAGAAGGAGGCCGCGCAAGCCGAGGCCGACAGCGCTGCCGCGCAGGGCACCCTCGACGGGCTGCCGCAGCCCCGCCCCTCGTGGGAGGCCCCACCGACCGAAGAGGCGGACCGCCGCGCCGAGCGCGACGACGCGCGCTCGCGCAGCGATGCGCAGAAGGCGAAGAACGGCGCCGACGGTCGGCTCGCCGACTGTCGCCGTCGGGCGAGGCTGCTCCACGATGAGTACGAGGCCGCCGCCCGCACTGCCGGCAACACGCTCAAGAAGTCACGGACCACCACGCCGCCGGCCCGGCTCGGCGACGTGGACGACGATCTCGCCGGGACACCACCGCTGCCCTACCCCTACAACCTCGCGTTCCTCACACCCGAGCAGCTCGACGAGTACGCGCGCAAGCACCCCTCGCGCGCCGCCGACGTCATCGAGTACAGGCTGCGCTCCGAAGGCCTGCTCGTCGGCCCCGAGCCCGGCGGTCTCTACCGCCGTTGGCTCGAGAACGCGGCACGCCGCGGGGTCTCGCCGAGCACGATGGTCGATGTCGCCCGGACGCACGACATCGACCCGGAGGACTTCACGGTGCTCGACGGTCTGGAGGAGGTGCGCGACGGCGACCAGTCCTACTTCCTCCTGCCGACCACGATCACCGCCGACCAGGCGCGGGCCGCGGTGCTCATGACCTACATCCTCAATGCCGGCAGCAACTACGGCCTGGAGCCGGGGGTCCCCCACGACTTCCCTCCCACGCCGTTCTCGTCCGCCGAGATCCAGCGCATCATCGACCGTCAGAAAGCCAACTCGTGGTCGTACGACGACGACGTCGAGTTCGTGAACGGCAACGGCGGCCGCTTGGCGACGACACCCAACGGGATGCTGATGGGTCTGGGCGGCAACTGGCTCCAGGACGCCTTCAGCTTTTCGGGCGGTACGGCCTGGGGGGACACGTTCATGTTCAACATCGACTCGCCCGAGGGCGATGACGCCGCCGAGCAGCTGCGCAAGATCATCGTCTCGGGCCACAGCTGGGGCGAGAACGACGACGAGCCGTTCGAGGGGCAGCTCGACCTCGACCGCCTCCTCCATCACGAGGAACGCCACTCGCAGCAGTGGGCCGAGATGGGCCACCTGCCGTTCCTCGACCGCTACCTCGGCGAGGGACTCGTCGAGTGGGTGCGGGACTGGAGCCCGCTCGAGGACAAACCTCACCCGTTCGAGGAGGACGCCGGCCTGGGCGACGGCGGCTACCACTGATGCACGGACGCCTCGCACGTCGAGCGATCGTGGCGGCCGCGCTCGCCCCGGTCCTCGGCGGACTCACCGCGTGCGACCCGGCGGGCGCCCCGCTGCCGGAGCTGCCGAAGGTCGCTGCGCTGCGAGCACCAGCGAGCGCGCTGGAGGTCCTGACCGGTCCCCCCTGCGAGGGCGTCACCCGCATCCGCCTGATGTTCACGTCCGACGACGGCGTGATCGTCCGTACGGTCGCCGAGTCGGTGCAGCCTCATACCGTGGAGCAGCTCACGGTCGGCACCGCACCAGAGGGGTTCACGGTCACCGAGCCGCTCCCCGCCGGGTTCGACTGGCGCGAGTTCGACGAGCTATCGGTCGACGTGGGTCCGGGCGAGGGCTGGGTCGGCCATGCGACAGTGCCGCTCGGCGAGGTCGCGGCGGAGGGAGGCGCGCACGCCGACGACGGCGCCACGTACGTCCCGGACGCGGGGTGGCTGAGCGCCGACGAGATCACGGCGCGCGACGGCGAGGAGTTCCTCATGCTCTGCACGCCCGAGCCCGAGCGCAGCTGACTTTCACGCGCGCCTCGTGCTCGACGCGCCGACCTGGCGGTGCGGCACTAGTTTCGGCGCATGGATGATTCGACGCTGCGTCCCAAGGTCTCAGGATTGATGCCGCAGATCCGCGACGATCTCGAGGCCATGGTCGCCCTCCCATCCTGCGCATTCCCGGGCTTCCCGTCCGAGCCTGTGCATGCCATGTCCCAGTATGTCGTCGACGCGTTCGGCCGGTACGGGGTCACTGCCGAGATCACCGAGATCCCTGACGGCTATCCCGCCGTCACGGCAGAGATCCCGGCGCCCGACGGCAAGCCGACGGTGCTGCTCTATGCGCACTACGACGTGCAGCCCGCACCGAAGGAGCAGGGCTGGGACACCGAGCCGTTCACCCCGACGTGGAAGGACGGCCGGCTCTTCGGCCGCGGCGCCGCCGATGACAAGTCCGGCATCGCGATCCACCTGGCGACGCTTGCGGCGTTCGACGGCAAGCCTCCAGTCGGCGTCAAGATCGTCATCGAGGGCGAGGAGGAGACGATCAGCCACCTCGAGTCGTGGGTCGAAGCGAACCCGGACCGTGTCCAGGCCGACGTCATGGTCGTCGCCGACATGGGCAACCTGACGGTCGGCGAGCCGGTGCTCAGCATCGGGCTGCGCGGCCACGTGAAAGCGGTCGTCGAGGTCCGTACGCTCGCGCAACCGGTCCACTCCGGGCTGTTCGGCGGCGCGGCGCCCGATGCCCAGATGGCACTCATCAAGTTGCTGTCGACGCTCATCGACGACGACGGCAACTGCCTCGTGGAGGGCATCGCGTCCGGTGAATGGGAAGGCCCCGACTACTCCGAGGAGATGCTGCGCGCCAACGCCGGCGTCCTCGACGGCGTGGACCTCGTCGGCACGGGCTCGATCGCCTCGCGGCTGTGGTCGAAGCCGTCGATCAGCGTGCTCGGCATGGACGCCACCCCGGTGGCCGAGGCGTCGAACGTGCTCCAGCCAACGGCGCGCGCGGTCGTCGCGATGCGGATCCCGCCCGGACAGAATCCGCGCGACGCGGTCGAGAAGCTGATGAACCACCTCCGCTCCGTCGCCCCGTGGCACGTCCAGATCGACGTTCACGAGGACAAGGTCAGCCCGCCGTTCTCGCAGGAGACGGACGGGAGGGCCTTCGGCCTGATGCGCGACGCGCTCGCCACCGCGTACGGCAAGCAGGTGGAGACGGTCGGCTCGGGCGGGTCGATCCCGCTGCTCGACACGCTGCGTGACGCCGCGCCCTCCGCCGACTTCGTCCTCGTCGGCGCCGAGGACGCGGCGAAGGCCAACATCCACGGCCCGAACGAATCCGTCGACCCTTCCGAGATCGAGAACATGGCACTCGCTCAGGCACTCCTCATCCAGGCGCTCGCCGAGTAGCACTTCCTTCCCCCATCCCCCGGTTTGCCGGGCTACCGAGAGGTACGCGCGTGGACACCTTCCTGCTGATCCTGCAGGCCCTTGTCGTCGTCGGCGCCATCTACATGGGCGTCAAGATCGGCGGCGTCGGTCTCGGTCTCTGGGGCGCCGTCGGCGTCCTGATCCTCGTCTTCATCTTCGGGGCGCCGCCAGGCAGCATCCCGAGTGACGCGATCATGGTGATCATCGCCGTGATCACGGCGGCGTCCGCGATGCAGGCGGCGGGCGGCATCGACTACCTGGTGTTCCTCGCGGAGAAGGTCATCCGCGCACGGCCGAAGCTCGTGAACTACCTGGCACCGCTGATCACCTTCGCGTTCTGCGCCGGAGCAGGCACCGGCAACATCATCTTCCCGTTGCTTCCGGTCATCTACGAGGTCGCGTACGAGCGCGGCATCCGCCCGGAGCGTCCGCTCGCGACGTCGGTGGCGGTCTCGGGCTTCGCGCTCGCGGCGAGCCCGGTCGCGGCGGCGATGGCCGCGTTCGTGGGCCTCACCGGGGGCCAGGACGATGCGCTCAGCCTCGGCGAGATCCTCGTCATCACGTTCCCGGCGGTCCTGCTCGGCACCATCGTCGCGGCGGTGATCCAGAGCCGCGTCGGACACGACCTGAAGGACGACCCCGAGTTCCAGCGACGTCTCGCCGCAGGCCTGATCCATCCGCCCGCCGCCGACACCGGCGAGGTCAAGGGCGCACACGTCCCGGTCACGGCGAAGCGCGCTGCAGGTGTCTTCTTCGCCGGCGTCCTCGTGGTCGTCATCCTCGGCGCCTTCGACGAGCTGTTGCCGACGTACGAGGTGGACGGCAAGACCGAGACGCTGTCGCTGACGACGCTGCTCATCATGGTGATGCTGGTCGTCGCTCTGGCCGTGATGTACGTCGGCAAGGTCAAGCCGGGCGCGGTGCTCGACGCCCCGCTCACGAAGTCGGGCCTCACCGCGATCATCGCCCTGCTCGGCATCGCCTGGCTCGCGAACACGTTCATCGCCGGCAATGAGGAGACCGTGATCGGCGGTCTCACCGACATCGCGAAGGAAGCACCGTGGTTCCTCGCGATCGGCCTGTTCCTGGTCGCGGCCGCGACCACGAGCCAGTCCGCAGCGGTCAACACGATGATCCCGCTCGGCATCAGCCTCGGTATCGCGACGCCTACCCTCGCTGCGTACCTCCCGGCCATGGGCGGCGTCATGACCCTCCCGGCAAACGGCTCGCAGCTCGCGGCGGTCGAGATCGACCAGACGGGCTCGACCAAGATCGGCAAGTACGTCCTGAACCACTCGTTCATGCTGCCGACGCTCGTGATGGCGATCGTCTCGGTGCCGACGGCGCTGCTGATCTCGCGGCTGTTCATCTGAGACTGTCCGTCTCAGGACGTCTCAGCGTGAGGTATCGAGCGCGGCTCGCGCCTCCGCGAGCAGGCGCTGCGCCTCGGGGAGACCACCGTCGCGCGCCGGCGCCGTGACCGGAGCCAGCGGCGTGGCGCCCCGCAGGGCAGTGCCGAGCACCGGTTGCTCGAGCGCGGACGGCCCGGGCGGTGGGGCGAGCAGAATCGTCGCCTCCAGCTTCAGCAGACGTACACCGAGCAGCCGCGCCACGACGTAAGCCCTGACGACGGCGCCGTCGGCCAGCGTCGGAGCGCCGTCATCGCGTGCGTGCGCCCGTGCCATCCGGGTCGCCGTACTGTTCGAGACGTCTGCCCGCACGCTTGGCGGCAGCGACGATCTGCTCGTAGCGCTCGTGACCGGCACGCGTCCCGAGGACGTAGCCGATGCCGAAGACGGCCAGGGTCCGCAGCCTCACGACGGACGCTGCTTGTCACGGATCGCGCTCACGGCGGCGCTGACGGCCGAAAGACCGATCAGGCCCGCCGCGGTGAGAGCACCGCCGCGCAGGGCACTTCCTCCCGGAACCTTTTCGACGGCGCGCTGCCATGGCGACTTGCGGTGGAAGAGCTTCACATGAATCACTCCGTTCAGGCTCGACTGCGAGACGAGCGGCGGATGGCGTTGACGAGCTGGGACTTGTTCTTGTTGGAGGTGTCCGAAACTCCTAGCGAAGCCGCCATGTCGAGCAGCTCTGCCTTCGTCCGACGAGACAGGTTCGTCGTGGCGGGTTCCTGCTGCTCGGCACGGACCGCCCGCGCCGCGCTCCTCGTGACGGCATCACGCGCCTCGGTGGCGCGCTGGCGAGTGGCATCGGCCTCGCCTGCCTGCTCCTCCGCCTTGGCGACGAGACGGTCGGCCTCTTCGCGCGCCTTCCGGGCCGCCTCGTCGGCAGCCTCCGTCGCCTCGTCGGCGAGCTGGCGTGCCTCGCTCATCGCGGCGTGCGCGGCGTCGATGCGCTGCTGGGCGTTGCGGGCAGCCTCGTCGGCGTCAGCCCGACGCTTCTCGACCTCCCGCTCGACGTCGCCGCGGACGTCCTCGAGACGGGCCTGCGCCTCACCGTCAGCCTCGCGGCGCTCCGCCTCGACCTGCTCGTCGGCACGTCGTCGTGCCTCCCGCACGCGCTGCTCGACATAGTCGTGCGCCTCCTTCTGCGCGGCGCGGAGGCGTTCGCGACCGTCCTTCTCGGCCGCGCTGGCCTCGTCCGCACGCTGCTTGGCCTCCTGCGCATGGGCTAGCGCGTCCCGCTCCTCCGCACGTGCCCGCTCGACCGCAGCGTGAGCGCGCGTGAGCCGTGTCTCGACCGAGTCGATCCCCGGGACCTTGTCGGCGACGACCGCAGTCGCACGGCGCACCTGGTCGACGACACCGTTCTTGGACTGCGACGCGGCATGCGTCGCGCCCTCCTGGGCGCCGTCCACGTTGACGGCCTTCGAGACGAGCCATGCGGTGTTGCGCGGAAGGTCCTTGAGCCCTCCGACAACGCGCTTGGACGCTCGCCACATCGTTCCTTGAGTGGCCATATGTCCCTACCCCCTACGTACGAGTCACTCCCCCGATACCCAGCGGGAGCACCCTCATGCGGAATCAGAGGCCCCCAAACAATTAGTGCCCTAATCGTTCGTACACTGAATGTCATGGAGATCGACGACTCGCTCGCCCTCGAGCACCAGGTGTGCTTCGCGCTCGCGGTCGCCGCCCGCAGTGTCGTCGCCGCGTACCGGCCGGTCCTGGAGCCGCTGGGGTTGAGTCACCCGCAGTACCTCGTGATGCTCGCCCTGTGGGAGACCGACGGCCAGTCGCTCAAGGACCTCAGCGCCGCCCTGCACCTCGAGCCCGCAACCGCCTCCCCGCTGGTGAAGCGGCTCGAAGCCCTCGGCCTGATCGCGCGGGAGCGGTCGAGCAGCGACGAGCGCACGCTGACGATCTCGCTCACCGACGACGGGCGCGACCTGCGCGACCGCGCGCTCAAGGTGCCCGTCACGATGCTCGAGCGCCTCGGCATGACGGCCAACGAGCTCGTCGAGGCGAACGCCTTCCTCCACCGACTGATCTCCGCCGCCCAGAAGGCGACCGAGCCCGTCCCCACCAGGAGCCCTGCATGACCGAGAGCACGACCCCGACGCCGCCACGTCCGACCGCGCCACGCAAGACCCGCGAGCAGCGGGAGGCCGAGCTCGCGGCGCTGCGCAAGGTCCAGCGCCGCGTGGCAGCGATCGGCTTCTTCGCGATCACCGTTCACGGAGTCCTCGGCTGCATCGGCCTGGCCTTCGTCCTCGACGGGCAGGGCCGCCACGGCGACGCGATCGCGATCACGCTCATGTCGGGTGTGATCGCGGCGATCACGTTCGTCGGCGTGCGGCTCATCCTCAAGCGCTCGCTGTGGTCCCCGATGTGGATCCCGATCGCGGCCGCACCGACCGTCGTCGCACTGGTGACGCTGCTCTCACGCTGAGGCTCTCGCGCTGGGACTCACTGCGAGCGCCGCCCGCAAATCAGCACCGACCGACGTCGCTTCGTGTGAGACTTCATCGTCGTGAGGAACCCCCTGCGTCGTCGCCGTCCGCGCTCCCCTGGCCTCGCAGCCGTCGCCGCGCTGCTCCTCACCTCCGCCTGCGGGCAGGATCTGGCCCCTGGGACGTACGAGGGCCCGCTGAGCGCGACGGGCAAGCGCGGCGCGGCCGGGCATGTGGTCGAGTGCACCGGTCCCGCGGAGGGCGGCAACAATTACCCCGGCGCGTACGACAACGGCGCCCTCTCCGACGACGCCGACGAGGCGATCCGCACCGCCTTCGACGAGGCCCTGGTCTTCGGTGCGCGCGGGGGCTACGTCCGCGTACGCGAGGACGACGGCCGCGCGTTGTACACGTTGACCCACGACGGCGGGGTGCGTCAGGCGCTGATCGTGCGCGACGGTCAGGACGGCTGGTACGTGGAGTCGTGGGCGCGCTGCGACTACTCCGAGCTGCCGGACGAGGTCGCCGAGGAGGCGGGGTACGAGATCTGGTCCGACGCAGACGGACGGGTCTCGACCCGCCGCGTCCAGTCGTACGCCGGTCCCGCGCACTGCTCCTGGGACGACATGACGTTCCTCGAGATTGACGAGGCCGAGTACGTCCGCGCGCCGGAACCCGACCCGCACGTCGCGACCCTGCTCTCCGGAGCGTACGAGGCGGCGGTCGCGCTCCCTCCTGACGCCCGCGACACAGGATTCCACCGGGGCGAGGACCACCTGTGGCTGTCCGCCGACGGCGCCTGGGCATTCGTCGGCGACGGTGAGCGCGTAGAGAGGTGGCCCCGCGCCGTCGGCAAGCTTGGTTGCATGTGACACCCGCATGGCCCGCCGCCGACCGGGTACGGGGACGGCATGACCAACATCGAGTCCGACGTCGCCCGCAACGCCGAGCTTCTCCTCAACGACTCCGGGGCCTTCCCCCGCCAGCAACAGGAGCCACCAGGCTCGACCACGGCCATGTCCCCCGTCCCCGACCACGGCGAGGAGTCGTACGTCGGGTCCGGACGACTGGCCGGCCTGCGTGCACTGATCACGGGTGGTGACTCCGGGATCGGGCGCGCGGTCGCGATCGCGTACGCCCGAGAAGGGGCGGACGTCGCCCTCTCATACCTGCCCGAGGAGCAGGACGACGCCGAGGACACGGCCTCGTGGGTCGAGCGCGAGGGACGCAAGGTCGCCCTCCTGCCCGGCGACATCACCGATCGTCACACCGCGCAGTCGCTGCCGTCGCAGGTCGTCGGCGAGCTCGGCGGCCTCGACGTGCTCGTCAACAACGCCGGCTATCAGATGGCGCGCGGCGACGGGCTGGCCTCGATCTCGCCCGAGCGGCTGGACCGCGTGATGCGGACCAACCTCTATGCGCTGTTCTGGATCACGCAGGCCGCCGTCCCCCTGATGCGGCGAGGGGCGAGCGTCGTCAACTGCACGTCGATCCAGGCGTACGACCCGTCGCCGACGCTGCTCGACTACGCCGCGACGAAGGCCGCGATCAACAACGTCACCGCCAACCTCGCGGCGATGCTCGGACCCGAGGGCATCCGGGTCAACGCCGTCGCGCCGGGTCCGATCTGGACTCCGCTCCAGCCGGCGACGCAGCCGGAGGAGAAGATCGAGGCCTTCGGCAAGGACACGCCGCTCGGACGGGCCGGGCAGCCGGCCGAGGTCGCACCCGCGTTCGTGTTCCTCGCGTCCCCGAGCGATGCCAGCTACGTCACGGGCACCGTGATCGGCGTGACCGGAGGAAAGCCGGTCTTCTGACGGCGGCGCTCCGAGTGCGTCATCGTGGGCCGAGGCGGGAGCGCACTCCGTCGACCGGCACGGCGTGCGCCACCTGACCGCCAAACCCACGCGTCGTCGTGGCCGCCAGCACCGAGTTGAGCAGGGCCTCCTCGACCGCGTCCATGGTCGCGCCGAACAGCGGATCGAGCTGGGCGTCCTCCGCCGGCCGCTCCTCGGCCACCGTGAACGCCAGGGCGTAGTCGCCGCTGCCGTGCGAGAAGCTCGCCCCGACCCGGCCCATCGCGAAGACGGCGCGGCGCGAGACCCGGTCGAGCTGACGCGCGTCGGCCGGAGCGTCGGTAGCGACGACGATCATGCACGAGTTGCCCGGCGACTCGACGCCTGCGTGGCCGAGCAGCTCCTCGGCGGGCATCGGCACGCCGTCGACGGTGAGGACGCCTCCGAAGTTCGACTGGACGAGCACCCCGACGGTCACGGCGTGCGCTCCGACATCGACGAGGCGCGACGATGTGCCGATGCCGCCCTTGTAGCCGAGCGCGGTCGTCCCCGTCCCCGCGCCGACGCACCCTTCCTCCACCGCGCCGCTGTGTGCCGACGCGAGCGCGTGCACGACGTGGTCGGCCGTGACGCTGCGGGCACGGATGTTCGAGAGGAACCCGTCGTTCGTCTCGCCGACGATCGGGTTGAGCGTCGTGACGTCCTCGTACCCGCTCCACGACAGGACGTGCCCGACGAGCGCGTCCGCGACCCGGAACGCCGACAGTGTGCTGGTCAGCAGGACCGGCGTCTCGATCGCGCCGAGCTCGACGACCTGTGTCGCGCCGATGAGCTTGCCGTAGCCGTTGCCCACGAACAGGCCCGCCGGCAGCGCGCGCCGACGGGGGCCCAGGGTGTCGGGGACGACGGCGGTGACCCCCGTACGGAGGTCGCCCTCTGCGATCGTCGCGTGCCCGACCCGGACGCCGGGGACGTCGGTGATCGCGTTGGCGGCGCCGCGCGGGTACGGACCGAGGGTGAGGGGGAGCTCGTCGACACGCACCCGACGACGCTATCGGGTCAGAGCGCCGTGACGTCCAGGTCGAGGGTGGTCCGGTCGCGTGCGGCGACGAGGTCGAGCTTCGGCGCGATCGTCGGCAGCTCGTACGTGAAGAAGTAACGCGCGGCCAGCCGCTTGCCGTCGTACGGGGCACCGTCGCGCCCCGCCGCCACGAGGAGCTGCTCGAGCCAGAGCCACGCGACGACGACGTGGCCCGCCGCCTCGAGGTACGCGGTGGCGTTGGCCAGCGCGACGGCGGGATCGCCGTCTGACCACGCGAGGCCCGTGACCTCGATGAGGCGGGCGAGCGCGGCCTCGAGCGCGGCGGCGTACGTGGCCGCCTCGCCCCCGCCCTTGCGCGCACGGACGACGGTCTCGGTGATCGTCTCGGCGAGCAGCACGAGCCCGGCGCCGCCTCCCGCGACCATCTTGCGGCCGAGCAGGTCGAGCCCCTGGATCCCCTGCGTCCCCTCGTGGATCGGGTTGAGCCGGTTGTCACGGTAGAGCCGCTCGACTGGGTAGTCGCGCGTGTAGCCGTACCCGCCGTGCACCTGGATCGCCAGGTCGTTGGCCGCGAGGCACCACTGTGACGGCCATGCCTTCGCGATCGGGGTGAGCACGTCGAGCAGTCGCGCCGCGCGCTCGCGGTCGTCGGGCTCGGGCGCGGTCGCCTGGTCGTCGACGAGGCGCGCGCAGTAGAGGATGAGCGCGAGCCCGCCCTCGACGTACGACTTCTGCGCGAGCAGCATGCGCCGCACATCGGGGTGCTCGATGATCGGGACCGGCGGCGTCGACGGGTCCTTCGCATCGAGCGGACGCCCCTGGGTGCGGGTCTTGGCGTAGTCGAGCGCGTGCAGATAGCCGGTGTAGCCCAGCGCCACCGCGCCTGCGCCGACGCCGATGCGTGCCTCGTTCATCATCGTGAACATGGCCGCGAGGCCACGCCCCTCCTCGCCCACGAGGAACCCGACCGCTCCTCGCTCGCCGCCCGGCGTCGCGAATCCCTCGCCGAAGTTGAGCAGCGTGTTCGTCGTGCCGCGGAAGCCCATCTTGTGGTTGAGGCCGACGAGCGCGACGTCGTTGCGCTCCCCCGGCGCGCCGTCGGAGTCGGGGAGGAGCTTGGGCACGATGAAGAGGGACAGGCCCTTGGTCCCAGGCGGCGCGTCCGGGGTCTTGGCGAGGACGAGGTGCACGATGTTCTCGCCGAGCTCGTGGTCGCCCGCGGAGATCCACATCTTGGTGCCGGACACACGGTACGACCCGTCGTCCTGGCGTACGGCACGGGTCGTGAGGTCGGCGAGCGACGATCCGGCCTCGGGCTCGGACAGGCACATCGTCCCGTACCAGCGCCCTTCGACGACCGGCTCGGCGTAGGTCGCGATCTGCTCCGGCGTCCCGTGGGTGAGGAGCAGGTGGGCGTTGCCGGCGGCCAACGATGGGTACGCGTGCGCGCCGACGCTCGCGGCCTGGAAGAAGAGCGACGCCGCGCGCTGGACGGTGAACGGCATCGGGAACCCGCCGTGCTCGGAGGGGAAGGACATGCCCGGCAGGCCTGCCTCGTTGTACGCCGCGAGCGCCTCGGCGACCTCGGGAAGCAGCACGACCTTGCCGTCGTCGCCGATGCGCGGCTCGTCGACGTCGAGGGCTGCGGCCAGCGGCGCGAACTTCTCGGCCGCGAGGCGCTCGGACACATCGAGCACACCGTCGAACGTCGTGCGGTCGTGGTCGTCATAGCGCTCCCGACTCGTCAATGCCTCGACGTCCAGCCACTCGAAGAGCAGGAAGTCGAGGTCGCGGCGCGAGACGAGGCGAGAGGAGTCCATGAGGGGAATACTAAGCGCTTGCTTACCTCGACTGCCAGGGCGTACGTTCCACGCGCTGTGACCGAAACAACGCGCCTGGGGGTGACATGGCGGGTTCTCGCACGGCTTCCGGTTGCGATCCCTCATACTGACGCGGGTGTCCAGTGGAAAGGCCTGTCCGTGATCAACCTGATCGACACGAGCGGCACCGTCTATCACGGGGTCCAGGAGCAGATCTGGGGGACGATCTCCCGTCATCTCCCGCGCCGGTCGTGGACGTCTTCTCCTCGGGAGTACCTCCCGGGTGCGCTGAACTTCTCGCTGTTCATCAACCTCGACTCCGACGTGGTCATGTCGCACGGTGTCGCGGACAAGAACTACCTCTGGCGCAAGTCCGACGACGGCGAGCGCGCCCTGACTCGCGGCCACCGCACGGACGTACTCGTCCCCGGCCCCATGCTCCAGCGCCGAGTCACCAAGTCGAAGGTCCTCGAGATCGACGGCGATCACATCCACTCGGTGGGCTGGCCGCGCCTCGACCTGCTGCTCGCCCGCCAGGCGCAGCTGCGGACGCGACTGCGTCGCAACCGCCGCAAGCGCCTTCGGGTGCTATGGGCCCCCACGCACGACTTCGTGAAAAAGGGCGACGAGCAGGTCACGCTGTCGAGCTATCCGGCGTTCGAGGAGTACCTCGAGCCGCTGCGCAAGCACTTCGACGTCGAGGTCTCCGAGCACCCTCGCAACCGCGGCAAGGGCAACAGCAAGCGCCCCACGACGGACCTGCTCGTCGACGCCGACGTCGTCGTCTCCGACTTCGGGACGATGGTGTACGAGGCGTGGGCCCTCGGCAAGCAGGTGATCTTCCCGCACTGGATCAACGGCGAGGCACTCACCCGCGCGCACCGGCGGGCCGCGGAGAGCAAGATCTACACCCAGCGCCTGGGCCTCCATGCCGACAGCTTCGACGAGCTGGTCGACATGATCCAAGAGCGCCGCGAGCCCGACGAGCGCCTCAGGACCTTCCTCGACGACTACCTCGACCCTCGCTACCGAGGCACGAGCGGCAAGCGGATCGCCGACCTCCTCCTGCAGCTCGACCGCGAGCGCAACGGCTGAGTCCACCGCCCACGCACGTACGAGACGGACATCACACGCTCGACGCGAGGCTGGTGCCCCCTCGGTGACCCTCGGCGGCCACCACACTGTGACTCCACACGACCCCTGCGGACGGCGTGGGGGGGTGACCACAGGGGGACGACTCATGACCGATCCGGGGATCACCGGCACTGGCTACGCGGTTCCGAAGCGGGTGCGCGACGACACCGACCCCGTCTACGCGACGCTCGACCGCATGCCAGGACCAGCAGGCGTGGCGGAGGCCGACCTGTTCACCGGCGCAGGTCAGCGCCGGGTCCTCGGAGCGGACGAGGAGATCGAGAGCTTCATGGTTGACGCCTGCCAGCAGGCGCTCGACGAGGCGGGGATCGACGCGACCGACATCGACCGGATCTACGGGTACGCGTCGGTCCCGACGTACTTCACGCCCAACTCCCTGTACGAGGTGCACGCCCGCCTCGGCATGCGCCAGGACAGCCTGGTCGTGCCGCTCAACAGCGACTTCAGCAACTTCCTCCTCGGGCTCGTGCACGGCCACGAGGCGATCGTCGCCGGTGGCTGCGCGCGTGCGCTCGTCGTCACCGGATCCAACTGGACCCGCCACGTCGACTACCGGCGCGGGCACGCGCAGGCGATCGGTGACGGCGCAGGGGCGGCGGTGCTCTCCGCTGGCGGGTCGCTGCGCCTGGTCGACCACCACACACGGACCTTCGGCTGGGCGTACACGTCGATGACCATGGCCGTACGTCCCCGTCACGCGGTCGACTGGGCAGGGATCCCGGTCGGCAAGGACGGCAACCCGGCCCCGACGTACCTCCTCGAGTCCGACGCCGGCGTCGAGGTCTACCAGACGATCATGCGCGACGGCCTCCCCGATCTGGTCGGCGAGCTGCTCGCCCGTCACGGCCTCAGCGGTGCCGACGTCTCGCTGATCACGCACCAGGGCTCGCGTGCGCTGCTCGACCACTGGGCGGGACGGCTGCGGCCCGCCGCATACCTGGAGACGCTGGAGACGTTCGGCAACCTGACCCACTCGACGTACCCGGTCAACCTCGCCCTGCACGCCGGCCAGGTCGAGACCCCGTACGTGGTCATCGCCGCGGTCGGCACGGGCTTCCACGTCACGGCGCTGCTGCTGCGCGTGACCTGACGGCTACGTCTTCGCCTGCGCCAGGAGCTTCGCCGGACCGAGGCCGTCGAGGTACGCCGAGCCGAGCTCCGGGAAGACCATGTAGAGCCGCTTGACCCGGTCGACCCCCGACAGCGACACCATCGCGTAGCCCTGCTCCTTGAACGCGACGCACCCCGAGGCGATCAGGAACTCCATCGTGTAGCGGAACCCGTCAGGCAGGCGGCGCATGAGGTCGAGCGTCCAGCCGATCTGCCGGCCTTCCTCCTCGGTCACGCTGAACAGGCACGGCGTCGTCCCCGCGTCACGAGCGGCGCGGACGAACAGGTCGAGGGCGATACGGTGGCGGAGCTGCACCCGTCGCCCCTGCGAGCGACGCCGAGCCGCGGAGGTGCGCCGACTCCGAGGGAGACGGATGCTGGGACGGCGGAGAGGAGCGCAGATGGCCGAGCGAGCGAGCCCGTTGGACACCGACCAGGCGCGCGCGGCGTTCTTGGAGCTCCAGCGCGAGCGCGGCCACGCGATCCTGTTCACCGGCAGCGGGATGCAGCCGCTGCTGCGCTATCTCGAGGGCGCCGACCACCCCGACGGACCACGGCTCGCCGACTCCCAGCCGTGCCTGCGCAGCCAGGACCTCGAGGAGGTCGGGGACGACCGTCACACGACGTTCTTCGAGATGCTCGGCAACTGGAGCTTCGGCGGCGAGGTCGGCAACTCGTACTTCATGTCGTACCAGCGCACCGCCGCCGCCGTGATCGACAGTCCCGACGTGTTCCGCACCAGCCTGCTGTGGCCGCTCGTCGCACAGCCGGAGAAGCTGCGCGGGAGACGGTACCCGGAAGTGGCACAGCGCCGCGACCAGGTCGTCGACCTCGTCCGCGAGCAGCGCGAGCGCTCCCGTGCGGCAACGAAAAAGGAGCACCGGTGACCCAGAACTTCCGGGAGTACCTCGAACAGCTGATCCACGAGGGCTACACCGTCCGGCACGACGAGCACGGCTCCGACCCCGATCTCATCGACCCCTTGGGCAACCCGATCGAGACGTGGCGCGACGACTACCCGTACGACACACGGATGGACCGCGACCGCTACGAGCGCGAGAAGTACCGCCTCCAGGTGGAGCTGCTGAAGTTCCAGTACTGGGCGCAGGACACCGACACCAAGTACGTCATCCTCTTCGAGGGACGCGACGCCGCCGGCAAGGGCGGGACGATCAAACGGTTCACCGAGCACCTCAACCCGCGCTCGGCCCGCGTCGTCGCGCTGACGAAGCCGACCGAGACCGAGCGCGGTGAGTGGTACTTCCAGCGCTACGTCCGGCGGCTGCCGACGTACGGGGAGATCGTGCTGTTCGACCGGTCCTGGTACAACCGCGCCGGCGTCGAGCGCGTGATGGGCTTCTGCACCGACGTCGAGTACGAGCGGTTCATGCACCAGGCGCCGCTGTTCGAGGACATGCTCATCGACAGCGGGCTGAACCTCACGAAGCTGTGGTTCTCGGTGACCCAGCTCGAGCAGCGCACACGGTTCGCCGTGCGCCAGATCGACCCGGTACGACGGTGGAAGCTGTCGCCGATGGACATCGAGTCCCTCGACCGGTGGGACGCCTACACCGACGCGAAGGAGGCGATGATGCTCCACACGGACACCGACATCTCACCGTGGACGGCGATCAAGAGCAACGACAAGAAGCGGGCACGCCTCAACGCGATGCGGTTCTTCCTCAGCCAGTACGACTACGAGGGCAAAGATCCCGAGATCGTCGGGTACGCCGACCCCGAGCTCGTCCGCCGCGGCCGCGACTCGGTCGGTGACTGACGAGCGCGGCTCGCCCTCGCAGGCGCGAAGAGGGGTCCTCCCAAAGTGGCGTACGCCGTACTAGTACGGCGTACGCCACTTTTGGACGAGCCCCTGTCGTCGACGGCGCGCGCGGCTACGCGGGGAAAGGCCCCGCGTGCAGGAGCGCACTCGGCAGGCGCCGTCCGATCTCGTCCTGCAGCCAGCCGGCCGCGTCGATGAGGTTCTCGAGGTCGAGGCCGGTCGAGACGCCCGAGCGTGCGAACGTGTAGACGAGGTCCTCGGTCGCGACGTTGCCGGTCGCGTTCGGCGCGAACGGGCAGCCTCCGACGCCGCCGATGCTGGCGTCGAGCACGTGGACTCCCGCAGCGACGCCCGCGACCGCGTTGGCGACGCCGGTGTTGCGGGTGTCGTGAAGGTGGAGCCGACGCCTCGTGCTCGCCGGTGCCCGGCGTCCGAGGAGCGCGAGGCGATCGGACACCGCCGCGGGGACGGCGACTCCGATCGTGTCGGCGAGCGCGATCTCGTCGGGTCCGGCGTCGACGACACGGGCGATCACGTCGTCGAGGCGCTCAGCGGGGACCTCGCCCTCGAACGGGCATCCGAAGGACGCGCCGATCGTGATGCTGGTCGCGAGCCCGGCGGCGCGCGCGTCGGCCACGATCTCGGCCGCGGCCTCGCACGCCTGGGCCGTGGTCGTGCCCTGGTTGCGCTGGCAGAACGTGTCCGAGGCGACCACGACGACATTGACCTCGTCGACTGCAGCGGCGAGCGCGCGCTCCAGCCCGCGCCGGTTCATCACCAGCCCGAGGTACGCGACATCGTCCGTACGAGGGACGGAGGCCATCACCGCCTCCGCGTCGGCCATCTGCGGCACGCGCCCGGGGTGGACGAAGCTCACCGCCTCGATGCGCCGTGCTCCGGCCGCGATCGCCCGCTCGATCAGCGCAACCTTGACGTCGGTTGCGAGCACGACCGACTCGTTCTGCAGCCCGTCCCGCGGAGAGACCTCGCAGATCTCGACGCTCGTCACAGGTCCTCCAGATAGGCGATGGCCCGGTCCACCGAGACCACCTGGGCATACTTCGCCTGCAGGTCGTACAGGTTGGCCTCGTGCGGGCCGCTGGCACGATCGGCGACCGCGTCGCGGACCACTATCGGGATCAGACCGTGCTGCAGCGCGTCGACGGCCGTCGCACGGACGCATCCGCTCGTCGAGACACCCGCAACAAGCAGCGTGTCGACGCCGAGCGAGGCGAGCGTGGACGACAGCGACGTCCCGAAGAACGCGCTCGCGTACTGCTTGACGATCACCGGCTCGCCGGGCGCCGGGGCGACGGCATCGACGATCTCGGCACCCGGCCCGCCACCGGCGAAGCCTTGCAGCACGGGCAGCTTGCGGACGAAGACGCCCCCGTCGGCACCGCTCGTGTCGTACGCGACGCGGGTGTGCAGCACCGGGACGCGGGCCGCACGCGCTGCGCCCAGCACGCGGCTCGCCGGTCCGAGCACGGTGTCGGAGGGCAGGCACAGCGCCGAGTCCGGGTCGAAGTACGCCCGTACGAGGTCGACCATCACCAGCGCCGGGCGTCGACCCGGGGGAAGGTCGACGCCCAGCGCCGGCGGGAACGCGTCCGCGGGGAGCGGACTCACAGGGCCACCGGCGGCTTGGGGGCGGGGAGGCCGGTCTCCTCCTCGCAGCGGGCGAGAATCTCCTCCAGCGGTGGACCGGCGTCGAAGGTCGGGAGCACGTCCGGACGATCCGCGATCAGCTCCGCGCGCAGCGCGTCGGTCGCGTTGGCGTCAAGAGCGCCCGAGTCGTCGCACACCACCCCGAAGCGGCGGGCGCCCTCGGCGCTCACGAGGCCGCGGCGCACCTCGAGACCGACCAGCTCGGGATCACGGGCGAGCGGGTCGCCCCACCCACCGCCACCCCATGTGACGAAGTGCAAGAGGTCGCCACGCGCGACCGGCACGTCGTGGACCTTGCTCGGCAGGACCTCGCGGGTGCCGTCCGCGCGCTCGAGCCACTTGCGGCCACGCGCGCCGGGAGCACCGCCGTTGACGCCCCACGGGTATGTCAGCCAGCGGTCGTCGTGGATCGCGATCGTCCCGGGCTCGAGGAATCGGTACGCGACGTCGACCCCGTTGCCGCCACGGTGCAGGCCCGCACCTCCGGTGTCGGCGACGGTCTCCCACGCCTCGACCCTCAGCGGGTAGTACGACTCGAGGTACTCGCAGGGGATGTTGACGAACGACGGCCAGAGCGAGTGTCCGTCCGGACCGTCGCCGATCGGGCGGCCGGGGATGCCGCCGAAGCCGATCGAGTACAGCTGGAACCACTCGCCCTTGCGCTCGCCCTCGCTGTAGTTCCCCGAGTACATGAAGTGCGGGGACGACGAGAAGCCTGCGGCATTGAGCAGGTCGGGGTTGGTCTGGCCGAGCAGGCCGCCGAACAGGTCGAAGACGCGCCCGATGCCGTGGTTGCGGGCGTTGAGCGCCGCGGGGAACTTCGGCTTCCAGAACGAGTCCTCGGGGATCTCGACGTCGACCAGCGGATAGAAGCCGTCGTTCCAGAGGATCTGGGGGTCCGCGACCGTGATCATGTAGATCCCGAAGAACATCCGGACGAGGTTCTCGTTGATGAAGTAGTTGATCGGGCCCTGCGCCTGCGGACTGCTCCCGGTGAAGTCGAGAAGAACCTTGTCGCCGTTGCGGGTGAGACTGAGCTTGAGCTCGTACGGGCCGTAGCCGACGCCGTCGTCGCAGATGTAGTCGGTGAACGACAGCGTCTCGCCGTCCTTGAACACCATCTGCAGCAGCGCCTTCATCGCGCGGTAGTTGCGGTCGAGCAGCGCGTCGAGTGCGGAGGTGTAGGTGTCGGCGCCGAAGCGCGCGCACAGCTCCTGGACCCGACGGCCGGCGGTCCGGCATGCGGCGACGAGCCCGTTGAGGTCCGCGCGGTTCCAGTCGGGCTTGCGGACCTGGTTGAGGATGATCCGCAGCGCGTCTTCGTCGAGCACACCCTTCTTGTAGAGCTTGAAGGGCGGGATGACCACACCCTCCTCATAGATCGTGCGCGCATCGGTCGGCATCGACGCGGGAGTCTTGCCCCCGACGTCGGACATGTGCCCGAACATCGACGACCACCCGACGATGCGTCCCTCGAAGTAGATGGGCATCACGATCAGCCAGTCGTTGGCGTGGCTGATCGCGGCTCCGCACGAGTATGGGTCGGAGGTCAGGAGGACGTCGCCCTCCTCGATGGTGCCGTCGAAGTTCTCGAGGAAGTCGGGGATCGACAGCCCGAACTGGCCGACGACCATCTTGCCGTCGGGGTCACCGATCAGCGGGAACTCGTCGTGCTGCTCGCGGATGCCCGGAGACAGCGCCGTACGGAACAGCACCTCGTCCATCTCGTACCGCGCATTGCGCAGCGCGTTCTCGACGAGGTCGAGCGTGATGACGTCAACGTCCACCGCAGGCAGCGGCTCGGTCGCGGTCTGGATGATCTGTGCCATGTCTCAGCCCTCCACGCCGGCGCCGGCGCTGTCGTCGATGGGTCGGATGAGGAGGCTGCCGCTGGGGTGGACCGTCGCGGCGTGGCCGGGGAGGACGAGCGTCGTCGAGTCCATCTCGACGACGACCGCAGGTCCTACGACGACGTCGCCTGCGCGGAGCAGGTCGCGCTGGAAGAGGCCGGCGTCGGCCGGGCCTCCGTCCACCCAGATGCGTTGCGTCGCCGTGCGTGCCGCCGACGGGTCGCCGTCACCGGCGGTGAGCGTGGGGGCGCTCACCGCCGGCCGGGGGCCTGTCGCGGTCGCACGGACCGTGACGATCTCGTGCTCGTTGCCGAGCAGGAACGAGAACAGCCGTTCGTGCTCGGCATCGAAGGCGGCACGCAGCGCGTCGAGGCCGCCGCCGCTCCCGTCGAAGGCGTGCAGGTCGATCTCGACCGGGATCTCGAAGCCCTGCCCGTGGTAGCGGAGGTCGGCCGCGTACGTGAGCGTGAGGGCGTCCTCGTCGAGACCGTCGCGCAGCAGGGAGGCGCGCGCGTCCTCGGCGAGCTCAGAGAGCACGTCGCGCAGGCTGTCGTCGTCGAGCGCCGAGAACGGGCGCATGAGGGTCCGGACGGCCTCGTCGCGCATGCTCGTCGTCGCGTCCCCGTACGCGCACAGAACCCCCGGCGACGGCGGGATGATGACCGGCCACGCTCCGGTGAGGCGGCCGAGGGCGTTGGCGTGCAGCGGGCCGGCACCGCCGAATGCGACGAGCGCGAAGTCGCGCGGGTCGAAGCCTTGCTGGACCGACACGAGCCGCAGGGCGCCGAGCATGTTCTCGTTGACGATGTCGACGATCCCCTCGGCGGCCTCCTCGACGCTGGCGAGGTCGGTCGCGTCGACGATCGTCTGCACGGCCGTCGTGGCGGCGTCGCGGTCGAGGGTCACCTCGCCGCCGGCGAGCGACGTCGGGAGATAGCCGAGGACGACGTTGGCATCGGTGACGGTCGGGTCGGCGCCGCCCTGTCCGTACGCGGCCGGGCCGGGTACGGCGCCCGCGGACTGCGGCCCGACCCGCAGCGCCTGGGTGAGGGCGGGCACGTGGGCGATGGAGCCGCCGCCGGCACCGACCGTACGGACGTCGACCGACGTGGCACGGACGGTGAGGTCACCGACCTTGGTCTCGCGACCGATCCGGGGCGTGCGGTCCTGGACGAGCGCGACATCGGTCGAGGTGCCGCCCATGTCGAAGGTCATGAAGTCGGTGAACCCGGCCTGCTCGGCGACCCAGGCTGCGCCGGTGACGCCGCCGGCCGGACCCGAGAGGAGCAGCGAGACGGGGTTGTCGGCGGCGGCTGCGGCCGAGGTGAGACCACCGTCGCTGCGCAGGATGTAGAGGTTGCCGTCGACCCCGGCGGCCGACAGCTGGTCGCCGAGGTTGGCGGTGTAGCGGGCGACGCTCGGCTGGACGTAGGCGTTGGCGACCGTGGTCAGCGTGCGCTCGTACTCGCGCAGCTCGGGGAGGACCGACGACGACACCGAGATGGTGAGGTCGCCGAGAACCTCGGCGGCGATCTTCGCGACGCGCCGCTCGTGGTCGGGGTTGGCGTAGGAGTTGATGAGGCTGATGCTCAGCGCCTCGACTCCCTGGGCCGCGAGCGACTTCAGGGCTCGGCGTACGTCGGCCTCGTCGAGATCCTCGACGACGGAGCCGTCGCTGGCGATCCTCCCCACGACCTCGACGGTGTCCTCCAGCGCGGCGAGCGGCTCGGGCTTCGGCCAGATGATCCAGCCGGCCAGCCCCCCGGGGACGAACGACCGCGCGATCTGGAGCACCTGCCGGAAGCCGCGGGTGGTCACGAGCCCGACCCGCGCACCCTTGCCCTCGAGGATCGCGTTGGTGGCCACCGTCGTGCCGTGCATGACGTCGCCGACCTGGTCGAGACCGATGCCGGCGGTCTCACAGACCTGGCCGATGCCCTTGAGGACGCCGATGGACTGGTCGTGCGGGGTCGACGGTGTCTTCGCGCGATAGGTCTCCCCCGAGCGTTCGTCGACGAGCAGGATGTCGGTGAACGTGCCCCCGACGTCCACACCGAGCCGGTATGTCATGTGCCCTCCTTGGGATCAGTCGGTCGTCAGACCACGCCGGCGTCGCGCAGCGTGGTCAGCCGGTCTTCGTCCATGCCGAGCAGGCCTCGGTAGACGTCGTCGTTGTGCTCGCCGAGCTCTGGACCGAGATGGCGTACGGAGCCTGGCGTGCCCGAGAGCTTCGGCGCGACGTTCTGGACGGCGAACTCGCCGAGCGTGTCGTGCTTGAGCCGCACGATCGCCTCTCGTGCGGCGAAGTGGGGATCGTCGAGCATGTCGCGCGCCCGATAGATCCGGCCCGCAGGAACGCCGCCCTGGTTGAGGCGCTCGAGGAGGTCGTCGGCATCGATCCCGGCTGTCCACGTCGCGATGATGTCGTCGAGCTCGTCCATCGACGCGCCACGAGAGCCGTGGGTCGCGTAGCGCGCGTCGTCGGCGAGCTCGGGGCGCTCCATCACCGTGGCGAGCCGACGGAAGACCGTGTCCTGGTTGGCGGCGATGAGCACGGCGTCGCCGTCGCGCGTCGGATAGACGTTGCTGGGCGAGACGTTGGGGAGCACGGTGCCGGTGCGCTCGCGCTGGTAGCCGGCGATCTGCCACTCGGGGACCATCGACTCCATCAGCGCGAGAACCGACTCGTAGATCGCGGCGTCCACGACCTGACCACGCCCCGTCCGCTCGCGGGCGTGCAGCGCGACGAGCGTGCCGACGCAGGCGAACGTCGCGGCAAGGGAGTCGCCGAGCGAGACGCCGGTACGGGCTGGGGGCTTGTCGGGATCGCCGGTCACGTAGCGGATGCCGCCCATGGCCTCGCCGATCGACCCGTACCCCGCACGCTCGGCGTACGGGCCCGTCTGACCGAAGCCGGTCACCCGGGTCACGACGAGCCTCGGGTTGATCTCCCACAGGGCCTCAGGAGAGAGCCCCCAGCGCTCGAGCGTGCCCGGCCTGAAGTTCTCGACGAGGACGTCCGCCCGGGCGACCAGCTCGCGGACGATCTCCTGGCCGCGAGCGTCACGGAGGTTGGCGGTGACGGAGCGCTTGTTGCGCGCGACGACGGGCCACCACAGCGAGAGCCCGTGCGGCTTCTCCCGACCCCACTGCCTCATCGGGTCGCCCTTGCCGGGGTCCTCGACCTTGATGACGTCTGCACCGAAGTCTCCGAGGAGCTGTCCGCAGAAGGGGCCTGCGAGGAGCTGACCCATCTCGATCACACGGACGTCGGACAGCGGCGCGGCAAGATCCGTCACGCGAAGAACCTCCCAAGGTTCGTATACAACTCGTAGAAAATCGAGCGAGTGCGCGAGGCACTGAATGCCAGCGACACTAGGGTTGCAGCGCGACTCCGGTCAAGGATCTCGTCAGGCCAACAGAGTTGTATGCAATCTGCGAAACCTCGCTGCTATGCTCCGCGAGTCATGACGAGGAGAACAGACTCCGGTGCCAACGCCGACCGGACGTACGAGGCCATCCGCACGCAGATCCTGTCCGGACGCCGCCTGGGCGGTGAGTGGCTGCGCGAGGAAGACCTCGCCAAGGAGCTGGGGGTCAGCCGCACCCCCGTACGCGAGGCCCTGCGACGCCTCGCCGCCGACGGGCTGGTGCGACACGAGCGTCACCGCGGCGTCCAGGTGCAGAGCTGGAGCGTCGACGACGTCGAGGAGATCTTCGAGATCCGCGGCATGCTCGAGGCGTACGGCGCCCGGCGAGCGGCCACCTCGGACTCGCTCGACATCGCCGAACTGTCCGCGCTCGCCGAAGCGATGCAGCGTGCCGCCGAGGAGCACGACCTCGACGCCGTCACCGCGCTCAACAACCGCTTCCACGCGGCGATCGTCGACGCGGCGGGGCGGGCTCGCCTCGGTCCGCTGCTCGCATCGCTCGTCCACGTCCCCCTCGTCCACAACACCTTCGCGCACTACACGGCGGAGTCATTGCAGCGCAGCCTCGACCAGCACTGCGAGGTCGTCGCCGCCCTGCGTGCCGGCGACCCCGACTGGGCGGAGTCGGCGATGCGCGCGCACATCCGGCACGGCTGGGTCTCGATCCGAGACCGCCTGCCCGCCGCTCCCACCTCGGACGCCTGACCGCGTTTTCTTCCCTCCGTACGAATCACGGCCGATCCCCGTCACGGCGGGAACCTTGTGCTGCACTCATCTCAATCTGGTTTTTCTAATCTCTTGTAAAAACTATTGCGCCGCCGCTACCGTCCTTGTGACAGGTCCGCCGAGGCGGGCCACGAGGCTGTGTCCATCACGGAAAGAGAGGCGCGCCGATGACCCGCCGCACGCTGTACGACGCGGACCACGAAGCCTTCCGGGAGACCGTTGCGGCCTTCATCGAGAAGCACGTCGTCCCCCACGCCGAGCGGTGGGAGGCCGAGGGCAAGGTCGACCGCGAGCTCTTCACCGCCGCCGCGGCCGACGGCATCCTCGGGTTCGCGATCCCTGAGGAGTACGGCGGAGGCGGAGTCGACGACTTCCGCTTCAACGCCATCATGGGCGAGGAGATCGCCCGCAACCCGGTGAGCAGCGGCATGGGGTGCGTCGCCCTCCAGAACGACATCGTCTTCCCCTACTTCACCGACCTGACCAACGACGAGCAGAAGGCCCGCTGGCTGCCCGGCATCGCCCGCGGCGAGCTCGTGACGGCGATCGCGATGACCGAGCCGGGCACCGGCAGCGATCTCGCCGGCATCCGTACCCGCGCGGTGCGCGACGGCGACGAGTACGTCGTCAACGGGGCGAAGACGTTCATCTCGAACGGCCAGAACGCCGATCTCGTCGCCACGGCGGTCCGCACCTCCGACGATCGGCACGGCGGGCTGAGCCTGCTCGTGATCGAGGACGGCACGCCCGGCTTCACGCGCGGTCGCAACCTCGAGAAGATCGGTCTGCACGCGCAGGACACGAGCGAGCTGTCGTTCGAGGACGTCCGCGTGCCGGCCGCCAACTTGCTTGGGGCGGAGGGTGCAGGCTTCCTCGGACTGGTCCGCAACCTCCCGCAGGAGCGCATCTCGATCGCCGCTGGCTCGGTCGCCGCTGCCGAGGGGTCGTTCGAACGGACCCTCGCCTACGTGAAGGAGCGCCAGGCGTTCGGGAAGCCGATCGGCAGCTTCCAGAACACCCGCTTCGTGCTCGCCGAGATCGCGACCGAGCTCCAGGTGAGCCGCGCATACCTCGACGAGATGGTGCGCCGTCACGTCACCGGGGACCTGACGGCCGAGGACGCCGCCGCCGCGAAGTGGTGGTGCACCGAGCAGCACGTCCGCATCGTCAACCGCTGCCTGCAGCTGCACGGCGGCTACGGCTACATGCGCGAGTACCGGATCGCCCGCGACTACGAGGACGCCCGGATCACGACGATCTACGGCGGCACGACCGAGATCATGAAGGAGATCGTCGGCCGCGGCCTGGGCCTGTGACCTCCTCCTCATCGAGACCCACCTGACCCACAGCCGAAGGACCTCGCCATGACCGAGACCGCCTACATCTACGACACCCTCCGTACCCCGCGCGGCAAGAACCGCGGCGGCGCCCTGCACGCGACCAAGCCCGTCGACCTCGTCGTCGGGCTGCTCGACGAGCTGCCTGAGCGCAACCCAGGCCTCGACCTCGAGCGCATCGACGACGTGGTCCTCGGCGTGGTCTCGCCCGTCGGCGAGCAGGGCGGCGTGATCTCCCGCACCGCCGTGCTCGTCTCCGGTCTCCCCGAGAGCGTGCCCGGCGTCCAGCTCAACCGCTTCTGCGCCTCCGGGCTCGAGGCCGTGAACACCGCGGCGGCCAAGATCGCCTCCGGCGACGCGATGGTGATCGCCGGCGGCGTCGAGTCGATGTCGCGCGTCCCGATGGGCAGCGACGGCGGCGCGTACGCCCAGGACCCGTCGACCTCCTACGACGCCTACTTCGTCCCCCAGGGCATCGGCGCCGACCTGATCGCGACGATCCACGGCTACTCGCGCGAGGACGTCGACGCCTTCGCGCTGGAGTCGCAGCGGCGTGCCGAGCACGCTTGGACCAACGGCTACTTCAAGCGGTCGATCGTCCCGGTCCGCGACATGAACGGTGTCCTCGTGCTCGACCAGGACGAGCACCGGCGCCCCGACGCGACGGCGGAGTCGCTGGCACGGCTGCGGCCAGCGTTCGCCGGCCTCGGGGCCCAGGCGGGCTTCGACGCCGTGGCGCTTCAGAAGTACCACGCGGTCGAGCGGATCGAGCACGTCCACACCGCCGGCAACTCCTCCGGGATCGTCGACGGAGCGGCGCTCGTCCTCCTCGGCAGTCAGGCCGCGGGCGCGGCGATGGGGCTCACGCCGCGCGGTCGCGTCGTGGCGTCGGCGGCCGTCGGCAGCGAGCCGACGATCATGCTCACCGGCCCGACCCCGGCGACCCGCAAGGTGCTCGACCGCGCCGGGCTCACCGTCGACGACATCGACCTCTTCGAGCTCAACGAGGCGTTCGCCTCGGTCGTCCTCAAGTGGATCGACGACCTCCAGCTCCCCCCGGAGAAGGTGAACGTCAACGGTGGCGCGATCGCGATGGGCCACCCGCTCGGGGCGACCGGCGCGATGATCCTCGGCACCGTCCTGGACGAGCTCGAGCGGCGCGACGCCCGGTACGGCCTCGTCACCTTGTGCGTCGGCGCCGGGATGGGCGTCGCCACCATCATCGAAAGGCTCTGACCATGACCACCATCGAAGGCATCCGCTGGGACAAGGGCGCCGACGGCGTCGTCGTCCTCACGATGGACGACCCCACGCAGCGCGTGAACACGATGAACGACGTCTGGGTCTCCTCGTACGCCCGCGCGGTCGAACGCCTCGAGCAGGAGCGGGACACGATCACGGGCGTCGTCCTGACCAGTGCCAAGCTCACGTTCTTCGCCGGAGGCGATCTGCGACTGCTCCAGCAGGGCTCGCCCGAAGACGCCCCCGTACGGACCGCTCACGTCGACGCCATCAAGGCGCTGATGCGCCGTCTCGAGACGCTCGGTCGTCCCGTGGTCGCCGCGATCAACGGCACCGCCCTCGGCGGTGGGCTCGAGGTCGCCCTCGCGACGCACCACCGCATCGCCGTCGACGCCCCCGACCTGCGCCTCGGCACGCCCGAGGTGACCTTCGGGCTCATCCCCGCGGGCGGGGGCATCACGCGCACGGTCCGCATGCTTGGTCTGCAGACGGCACTGACGGAGGTCATCCTCAGCGGTGCGCGGCTCTCCGCGGCCAAGGCGCACGAGCTCGGACTGGTCGACGAGCTCGTGAGCAGTCCGTCGGAGCTCCTCCCCCGCGCTCGCGCCTGGATCGCGGCCAACCCCGACGCCACGCAGCCCTGGGACCGCAAGGGCTTCACGATCCCCGGCGGCGGTCCGACGAGTCCGTCGATCGCCGCGACGCTGCCCGCGATGGCTGCTCTGCTTCGCCGCCAGCTCAAGGGCGCCCCGATGCCCGCCCCGCGTGCTGCGCTCGCCGCCGCGGTCGAGGGCGCGTACGTCGACGTGGACACCGCGACGTTGATCGAGACGCGCTATCTCGTCAGCCTCACCAGCGGCCAGGTCAGCAAGAACATGATCCACACGTTCTTCGCCAAGCAGCGCGTCGACGCCGGGGCCAGCCGGCCCGAGGGCCATCCCCCGTCCGAGGTCCGCCGGCTCGGCGTGATCGGGGCCGGGATGATGGGCGCGGGGATCGCGTACGTGGCCGCGAAGGCGGGCATCGACGTCGTCCTCGCCGACGTCAGCCTCGACGCGGCGACCCGCGGCAAGGGGTACGCCGAGAAGCTGGAGGCGAAGGCGCTCGCACGCGGGCGCACCGAGATCGCGAAGTCGGGCGCCTTGCTCGCGCGGATCACGCCGACCGGCGACGTCGCGGACCTGGCCGGCGCCGATCTCGTCGTCGAGGCCGTGTTCGAGTCGGTCCCGGTGAAGCAGGAGGTCTTCTCCCGGGTCGAGCCTGTCGTCCTTCCCGACGCGGTGCTCGGCTCCAACACCTCGACGCTCCCGATCTCGACGCTCGCCGAGGGCGTCACGAGGCCGGAGGACTTCATCGGCATCCACTTCTTCTCCCCGGTGGACAAGATGCCGCTGGTCGAGATCGTGCGCGGCGCCAAGACCTCGGACGCGACGCTCGCCAGGACGTTCGACTTCGTCCGCCAGATCCGCAAGACCCCGATCGTCGTCAACGACCAGCGAGGGTTCTTCACCTCGCGCGTGATCGGCACCTTCATCAACGAGGCGGTCGCCGCGGTCGGAGAGGGCGTCGAACCGTCGACGATCGAGCAGGCCGCGCTGCAGGCGGGCTATCCGGCAGGGCCGCTCCAGCTCCTCGATGAGCTCACGCTGACGCTGACCCACAAGATCCGCCAGGAGACGCGGGCCGCGGTCGAGGCCGAGGGCGGCACGTGGCAGCCGCACGGTGCCGACGCCGTCCTCGATCGCATGATCGGCGAGCTCGACCGGCGCGGCCGGTCGACCGGGGGCGGGTTCTACGCGTACGACGAGGACGGACGCCGGACCAGCATCTGGCCCGGGCTGCGCGAGGCGTTCGCGTCCGGCTCCGTCGAGGTGCCGTTCGTCGACCTGCAGGAGCGGATGCTGTTCGCCGAGGCGATCGACGCGGTGCGCTGCCTCGGCGACGGAGTGCTCACCTCGGTCGAGGACGCCGACGTGGGCTCGCTGCTCGGCATCGGGTTCCCGCCGTGGACGGGCGGGGTGCTCCACTACATCGCGCAGTACGAGGGAGGGACTGCCGGGTTCGTCGCTCGTGCGCGCGCGCTCGCCGCGGCGTACGGCCCACGGTTCGAGCCGCCGGCATCGCTGGTCGCGGCGGCCGAGGCTGGCACCGTCCTCGTCTGACGTGGCTCACGGCGAGGGGTCGGCCGGCACGCGGTCAGTGCCGGCCGATCCCTCCGAGCACGAGCTCCTGGGTGGCCTTCACGAGGTCGTCGAGCGTGCGATGCCCGGGGTCCCACCACTCTGCCGCCCAGTTCATCGCACCGAGGATGAGGAAGCGGGCGAGGTTCGGATCGAGGTCCGGACGCAGAGCGTCGGCGGCGATGGCAGCCTCGAAGAGGTCGCGCCACATGTGGCTGTACGCGGCCTCCTCGGCGGCGGAGCGCTCTCGGACCTCCACCGGCACCTGCCCAGCGTTGCGGACGGAGGCCGTCGTGTAGTCGCTGATCAAGAGCTCGTAGCGCAGATGCGCCTCGATCGCGGCGAGGATCTTGTCCATCGCGCCGGTGCCCTCGGGGAGCGCGGCCAGCACGTCGGAGACGTGCCCGCGGACGCGGTGGGCACCCACGTACATCACCTCGGCAATCAACGCGTCGCGAGAGCCGAAGTAGTAGTAGATCGCCGGCGCCTGGAGGCCTGCTTCGGCGGCGACGTCCTGCAGTCGCGTGCCGGCGTAACCTTTGCGGCTGAGCACCCGCGCGGCGGCATCAAGGATCCGCTCCCTGGTCCGATGGGACTTCGGGAGAGGACGGGTCGTACCCGACCGACCCCGCGCCCCCGTCTGCTCCGTCACGGGCAAGAATCTAACACAGATTCAATTTTGGCGAGGCGGCTCTCCGTCAACACCGAGGACGCCGAGGACGAGGTCGTGCACCCGCTCCTGGGTCACGTCGTCGTTCTTCCAGCGCACCCGTCGACCGAGGTCGGTCACGGTCCCGATCGCGGCGTGCACCAGGAACCGGGCCTCGACCGCCTCGACCCCCGGCCGGGCCGCGACCAGGAGGTCCGACCAGAGCACCACGTGCTCGCGCTGGAGCGCCCGGAGTCGCGCCTGCCCCGCGGCAGGGAGGCTCGCGACGTCGGAGGAGTAGACCGACATCTGCTCCTTGTGCGCGAACGAGTGGGAGACGTACGCGCGGGTCAGGCGCCAGAGCGCGAGCGAGGGCGGCGAGCCCCGTACGCCCGCTGCGGCCACGGTCGCATCGAGGTGGTCCGAGGCGAGCAGGCACGCGGCGAGCAGGACGTCGGCCTTGCTGGTGAAGTGCCGGTAGAAGCCGGACGGCGTGAGCCCCGCCTCAACCGCGATCGCCTCCACGGTCGTCTCGGCGAACCCTTCGGAGTGGAACAGCCGCACCGCCGCGTCGAGCACCTGGTCGCGCCGGGTCTCGGGCTCTCGCGGCGGGCTCACGATCGGCTCGCTCGCGCCCTGCGCTGCCGGCTCGTCAGCTCGCGCGTCGCCCGGGGGTGGCCGAAGGGCGACCCGCACGGCGGCATCCGAGATCACTGCCGTGGTCCGGCGTACGGGCGCCGACGTGTGGTGGGCCGTGAGGCTGGCGACCACGGCCAACGCGCCGGTGGCCGCGAGGTCGATGTCGCTCTCGCCCGCCTCGGGGCGCATCGCGCGCACGAGCCCGGCGACGCGGCCGACCATCTCGTCGTACAGCGCCCGGACCTCGGCCCGGTCCTCGGGCTCGAGGTAGCGACCCTCCCACTGATAGATCCGCCCGGTCCTCCGGTTGCGCAACGTCGTCCGTACGAGGGTGGCGAGGACGTCGTCCAGGTGCCGGCGAGCGGCGTCGGCGTCAGCGAGGTCGACGCCGACCGGAGCCGGGGCCCAGGCGTCGAGGAGCTCGGCCGCGAGCGAGCTCGCGCACTGGGCGAACAGCGCGTACTTGCTGGGGAAGTGGCGGTAGAGCGCCGGGCCGGAGATGCCCACGGCGAGCGCGATGTCCTCCATGCCGACGGCGTGGTAGCCGCGATCGGCGAACTCGCGCGAGGCGGCGGCGAGGATGAGCGCCTTGCGGTTGCGCGGACGCCGTGCCGGCGGCACGACCGGTGCGGCCATCGTCTCCTCCTGCCCCTCGGGTGGCAGCAAGTTAACCACGTCCCGCGGCGGGTGGGTCGCCGCTAACAAAAATGTGAGTCCCCGTTAACAAGAGGCCTTGCCAACGCCTGCTATCTGGGGCATGCTTCCGGGTCATCCGCAGCATCGCCGCACGGAAGGCCAGCGCCATGACCCACCCGCCGACCACCGCCCCCGCGTGGACGTTCCGCAACCACTGGATGGCGCAGGTCGCCGGCCACGCCGAGACCCGTCCCGAGGCGACCGCTCTGCGGCACCGCGGCGTCGACACGACCTGGCGCCAGCTCCACGAGGGTTCTCTGGCCGCGGCCGGCGCACTGGCCCGCCGCGGTGTCGAGCCCGGCGACCGCGTGCTGCTGCTGACCCTCAACCACAGCGAGTTCGTCGAGGCCGTCCTCGCGATCAACAGCCTCGGCGCGATCGCGGTGCCGGTGAACTTCCGGCTCGCCCCCGACGAGGTGCGCTACATCGTCGAGGACTCGGGAGCGACCGTGATCCTCGTCGACCAGCTCCTCGCACCCCTCGTCGGCGCGGTCGCCCAGCTCACCGACCGGCTCCAGACGCGGATCTGCTTCGGTGGCGCCGACGGCTTCACCTCGTACGAGTCCCTGGTGGCCGAGGGCGATACGGCCGAGCTCGGCGACGTTCCCGAGGATGCGACGGCGCTCATCATCTACACGTCGGGGACCACCGGGCACCCCAAGGGCGCGATGCTGTCGCACCGCAACATGCAGCTCCAGGCGCTCACCTGCATCCGCGCGAACCTGATGGGTGACGAGTCCGACGTCGCGTTCCTCACCGCCCCGTTCTTCCACATCGCGGGTCTGGGGTCGATGGTCGCGAACCTGCTCCTCGGCATCCCGACCGTGATCCACCCGCTCGGGGCGTTCAACCCCGCCGAGGTCGTCGACGCGTGGGGGCGCGAGGGCGCGACGCTGGTGTTCAACGTCCCGCAGCAGTGGCAGGCGATCTGTGCGCTGCCGGACATCAAGGACCGCAAGCTCGCGCTGCGCATCATCAGCTGGGGGGCCGCCCCGGCCTCGGAGACGCTCCTGCGGACCATGGCGGAGACCTTCCCCGACGCGGTCAACGTCGCCGTGTTCGGCCAGACCGAGACCTCACCGATCACGTGCGTCCTCAGCGGCGACGACTCGATCCGCAAGCTCGGGTCGGTCGGCAAGCCGATCCCGACCATCCAGTACCGCGTCGTCGACGACGAGATGAACGACGTCCCCCGCGGCGACGTCGGCGAGATCGTCTACCGCGGGCCCACGGTCAGCCGCGGCTACTGGAACAAGCCCGCGGCCACCGAGGCGGCCTTCCACGGCGGCTGGTTCCACTCCGGCGACCTCGTGCGCCAGGACGAGGAGGGGTTCGTCTGGGTGGTGGACCGCAAGAAGGACATGATCATCACCGGCGGCGAGAACGTCTACTGCGCCGAGGTCGAGAACGCGCTCTACTCGCACCCCGACGTCGTCGAGGCGGCCGTGATCGGTCGTCCCGACGACACCTGGGGCGAGATCCCGGTCGCGGTCGTCGTGCAGCGCGAGGGTGCCGCCCTCGAGCTGGACGCGCTGAGCGCGTTCCTCGAGGGCCGCCTCGCTCGCTTCAAGCTCCCCAAGCGCCTCGTCCTCGTCGACGAGCTGCCGCGCAACGCCGGCGGCAAGGTCCTCAAGACCGCGCTGCGGAGCGAGGTCGACTGATGGAGCTCACCGCCAAGCAGCGCGCAGCCCTGACCGCGATCTGCGACACCTTCGCACCCGGTGACGGAGGCGAGATCCCGTCCGCGAGTGCGCTCGGCGCCGTCGCGATCGTCGAGGGCATGGCGATGCACAACCCGCGCAAGGCGGAGTCGGAGCAGCTCGCCCGCCTCCTCGGGCTGTGGGACTCCCCCGCGTTCGGGCTCGCGCTCGGCATCGGCCCGCGACGCTTCTCGCGAGCGAGCCAGGACAAGCGTGAGCGCGCGCTGATCGCGATGTCCGACTCGCGACTGCCGCAGAAGCGCGCGCTGTTCCAGGCGCTCAAGGGCGCCGCGACACTCGGCTATTACCTCGCTCCAGGACCGACCGGCCGCTCGCCGTTGTGGGACGCGATGGGCTATCCCGGCCCTCTCGGTCACCGGACCGACGCCGCCCCTCCGCCGCTCTCGCCGACCACCCCTGACCGCGCCGTCACGCTCGAGTGCGACGTGGTCGTCGTCGGGTCCGGCGCGGGGGGCGGCGTCGCGGCCGCGGTCCTGGCAGCCGCCGGCCACGACGTGGTGGTGATCGAGAAGGGCGCCTACTACGACGACGGCGACTTCGACGGCGGCGAGCTCAACGGGCTCACCACGCTCTACGCCCCCGGACCGGTCGGCACAGCCGAGGGCCAGCTCAGCATCCTGTCGGCGCAGTGCCTCGGTGGCGGCACAGTCGTCAACTACACGACGTCGTTCCGTACGCCCGACCACGTGCGCGAGGAGTGGGCGGGCCTCGGCGTGCCCCAGTTCGCGACCGACGAGTACGCACGCTCGCTCGACGCGGTCTGGGACCGTCTCGGCGTCAACCAGAACCACAACGCCATCTCCTCGCGGGACGTCATCCTCGAGCGCGGACTGACCCGGCTGGGCTGGCACGTCGACGAGATGCCACGCAACGTCAAGGGCTGCGACAACGGGGTCGAGTGCGGCCGCTGCGGGATGGGCTGCCGGCTCGGCGCCAAGCAGTCGACGGCCAAGACGTGGCTCGTCGACGCCGAGCAGGCCGGAGCGCGGCTGTTCACCGGTGTCGACGTCCGTACGGTGACGCGCGCGGGCGACCTCGCGACGGGCGTCGAGGGGGCCACCGCCGACGGCCACCCGGTCGTCGTCCGGGCCCGCGCCGTGGTCGTCGCGGGCGGCAGCCTCCAGACTCCGGCGCTGCTGCGCCGTTCGGGCCTGACCAACCCCAACATCGGGCGCCACCTGCGGCTCCACCCGGCGACCGCGATCTGGGGCTCGTTCGAGGACGAGGTCCGTCCGTGGGAGGGCGGCATCCAGACCCGCTACTCCAACGAGCACGCCGACCTCGACGGCTCCGGCTACGGGGTCATCTACGAGACCGCGGCCACCAACCCGGCCCTCGGGGTCGCCTTCATGTCCTGGCGCGGTGCGGACACCCACCGCGAGCGCATGCTGAACCTCGCCCACCTCAGCGGAGTCGGCGTCATCACCCGCGACCAGGACTCCGGCGAGGTCAAGGTCGGCAAGGACGGCGAACCCGTCGTGCACTACCGCCTGTCAGGGCGCGACGAGCAGCGACTGCGCGAGGGCGTGGCCGGTGCGGCGCGCATCGTCGAGTCCGCGGGAGCGCTCACCATGTTCTCCGGTCACCAGGCCGGCTTCACCTGGCAGCGCGGCTCCGAGTCGGTCGAGGACTTCGTCGCCCGGTGCGACGCGGCGGGGTACGGCCCCGGCCGCTGCGCGATGGCCGCCCTGCACCTCATGGGCTCGGTCCGCATGGGCGGATCGGCCGACACCAGCCCACTGGACCCCGACGGAGCGAGCTGGGAGATCCCCAACCTCGTCGTGGCCGACGCGTCCTGCTTCCCCACCGCGTCGGGAGTCAACCCGATGATCTCGATCGAGGCCATCGCCCACATGAACGCCACCCGATTGGCGGCTCGGCTCTGACCTGCCCTGCTGCTGTGCGACCGACCCGTGGGGCCCCGATCGGGAGGGCTCCACCTTCCCGCCCTGTCACCGCGCACTTGCGCACACCTTAAGGAGGACGCCATGCGGAAGACCGCGGCATCCCTGAGAATCACGGCCGTGCTGTCGGCGGCCGTCCTCGCCCTCGGCGCCTGCGGCTCCGACGGCGGCTCCGAAGCCGACGCGGACCCCGCGGCGGACCTTGACGGCACGCCGATCAAGGTCGGCTTCTTGAACCCGTCGGGCGGACCAGTCCCGCAGCCCGGCGCCGATACGGGCGCCGAGGCAGCCGTCGACTACATCAACGGTGAGCTCGGCGGCATCAACGGCGGTCCGCTGGAGGTGATCTCCTGCGACACCGACACCACCCCCGAGAAGGCGCAGTCCTGCGCCAACACCTTCGTCGAGGAGGGTGTCGTCGCCGTGATGGACGGCTTCAACCTCTCCTCGAGCGCGACGCTCCCGACGCTGACCGCCGCCAAGATCCCCCTGGTGGGCATGATCCCGTTCGACTCGGTGGCCGGCTCGAAGGCCGAGAACCGCGTGTTCTTCGCGGCGCCGCAGGCGTCGTTCCTGGTGGGCGCGATGCAGGCGTTCAAGGAGCAGGGCAAGGACAGCGTGACCCTCGCGCTGGTGGACACGCCTTCGTCGCACCAGACCATCGACACCCTCCTCCCGGCGCTGGCCGGGGCGTTGCAGATGGACGCCAAGGGCGTGTACTTCTCCCCGACCAACCCCAACTTCACCGCGCTCGCCGCGACGATCGCCAAGGACGATCCCGCCGTCGGCGGACTCGTCGCCTCGCCGAACGAGGGTGCGTGCACCGCGCTCGTGCAGGCGCTACGCCAGCAGCAGTACGACGGCACGATCTTCACCGCCGCGTGCACCGACTACATCGAGGCAGCGCCAGCCGAGGCCGCCGGTGGCGCGCTCTACTCCTCGACGTGGCTGCCCGCCTCGCTCGACCACGCCCCCGAGGACGTGAAGTCTGACCTCGAGGCCGCGGAGAAGGCGATCACCGGCGTCGAGGACGGCAGCGGCGGCTACTACGCGTACGGCGAGTTCGCGCAGTTCGTCACGTTCGCGAAGGCGCTCGACGGCGTCGAGGGCGAGATCACCGGCGAGGCGGTGCTGACGACGCTCAAGGGACTGAAGGACTTCCCGAGCTTCCTTGGCCCGAACATCACCTGCGGCAGCGCGACGTCGCCCAACTGCACGACGGAGATGCTCCTCTTCGACGTCGAGAAGGACGGCACGATCGCGCCGGTCGGCGAGGGCTTCCGCCAGCCGCCGCTGGAGATCCTGTCGCAGATCCCCGGCGCGACCTGATCCCGTGACCGCCGCGACCCGTCCGTCCTGTCCTGCGAGGAGACCCCTGTGGACCAGCTCGTCCTGTTCGTGACGCTCGGCTTCGGCGTCGGTGCGGTGTACGCGGTGATCGCGTCGTCGCTCGTCGCCGTGCACGCCGCGACCGGAGTGCTGAACTTCGCGCAGGGATCGATCGCACTGTGGGGCGTCTGGGTCGCGGCGGAGCTCGGGACCACCGGCACGCTGGTGCTGCCCATCGGGTCCGTCTCCCTCACCGACGGGCCCGCACCGGTGCCGCTCGCGGTGACGGCAGGTGTCGTGAGCTCGGCGATCGTCGCCCTGCTCACGCACCTGCTGGTCATGCGGCCGCTGCGGGCGGCGCCGGTCCTCTCCCAGGTCGTCGCGTCGGTCGGCGTGATGCTGCTGGTGGTGAGCCTGGTGCCGCTGCGCTTCGACATCACCGGCGCCGTCGCTGCACCGATCCTTCCGAGCAGCACGGTGGAGCTGCTCGGCGCGCAAGTCGCCGTCGCGAACCTGATCGTCCTCGCGCTCGCGGTCGTCGTCGCGCTCGCGCTGGCCGCATACTTCCGGTTCACCCGCTGGGGGACGGCGACGCGGGCGAGCGCCGAGGACGAGACGGCGCTGCGCCTGACCGGCTGGTCGCCAGACCGCCTCGCGGCCCTGGTCTGGTTCGCCACCGGCGCTGCGACAGGACTCGTCGCCGTCGTCGGCTCACCCACGATCGGCCTGGACCCCATCAGCTACACGTTCTACGTCCTCCCCGGCCTGGCAGCCGCCCTGCTGGCACGGCTCCGGTCGGTGCTGGTCGCCGCGGCCGCCGGGCTCGGGATCGGCGTCTTCCAGTCGCTGCTGATGATGATGAGCACGTACGACTTCTGGCCCACTTGGGCGCAAGCGGGGTTCGGCGACACCGTCCCCTTCCTCATCGTGATGGTCGCCCTGTTCGCCTTCGGCCGCAAGATCCCGGTGCGCGGCCGCATGCAGACCATGCGGATGCCCGCGGTGCGCCCGCCGCGGACACGGCCGGTGCTCGCGCTCGGCGCGGTCGCCGCCGCAGTTGCCGCGATCCTGCTCACCGAGGGCAGCTGGCGGTTCGGCGTCGTGACGTCGATCATCATGATGCTGATCGCGCTGTCGCTGGTGGTGCTGACCGGCTACCTCGGCCAGATCTCGCTGGCGGCGATGGCCTTCGCCGGTGCGGGCGGGTTCGTCCTCTCGCGGGTGACGACAGAGTACGGCGTCCCGTTCCCCCTCTCGCTCGTCGTCCCCGCCCTCGCGGCCACCCTGCTCGGCGTCATCGTCGGCATCCCCGCGCTGCGCATCCGCGGCGCCCACCTCGCGGTCGTGACGCTGGCGGGTGCGCTCGCCATCCAGACCTTCATCTTCGGCAATCCTGCGTTCACGCCGTTCGAGGGCAACCTCATCTCGGACCCGAAGGTGTTCGGCATCGACCTCTCCGTACGACGCGGCACCGACCTCACGACGGTGTCGTTCGCCCTCATGGTCCTCGTCGTCGTCGGGCTGCTCACCTGGGCGACCGCGCGCCTCATGCGGGGTCGCACGGGCCGCGCGTTCCTCGCGATCCGCTCCAACGAGCGCGCCGCCGCCTCCGTCGGCATCGACGTGGCCGGCACGAAGCTGCTTGGGTTCGCGATCTCCGCGTTCCTCGCCGGGATCGGCGGCTGCCTCATCGGCTACAGCCGCTCGCAACTGTCGGTGGAGTCCTTCACCGTGTTCGTCGGGCTCACCCTGCTGTGCATCGTCTATGTCTCGGGCATCACCAGCCTCGCCGGAGCGGTCGTCGCCGGGCTGCTCGCCCCGCTCGGGGTGGTCGCGACATTCCTCGACGACACGCTCGGCGTCGGCCACCTCTACAGCCTCATCGCGGCGATCGCCCTGGTCGTCACGGCGGTGCTGAACCCCGTCGGCATCACCGGCAGCGTCCGCCAGGCATCTGCCCACCTCATCCACCTGAGGAGCTCTCGTGCCCACCGCTGACGCCGTACCGGCCCGCCCGGACCCGCTGTTCGAGGTCCGCGACCTGACCGTCCGTTACGGCGGCGTCGTGGCGAACGACAGCGTCGACCTCACGATCTCCCGCGGCGAGGTCGTCGGCCTGATCGGTCCGAACGGCGCCGGCAAGACCTCGCTGGTCGACGCCGTCACCGGTTTCACCCCGTCGGTGGGCGAGGTGCTCCTCGACGGCCGCCGGCTCGACTCCCTCCCTCCGCACCGACGGCGCCGCGCCGGGCTCGCCCGTACGTGGCAGGCCGGTGAGCTGTTCGCCGACCTCACCGTCGCGGACAACATCGCCGTCGCCACGCAGCGCCGGGGGTGGCGCGGGCTGCTCGCCGACGTCCTCGGCAGGTCGGCCCGGGGCGGCACCGACCCGACGCTCGAGATGCTCGGACTCGCAGACGACACGGGCCGCCTCCCCGACCAGCTCAGCCTGGGCCGTCAACGACTCGTCGGTGTCGCGCGTGCGCTGGCCGGCGACAGCAGCGTCGTCCTCCTCGACGAGCCCGCGGCCGGTCTCGACACCGACGAGAGCGAGGCGTTCGGCGAGGTCGTGCGCACGATGGCCGCGACCGGACGCGCGGTGCTCCTCATCGACCACGACATGAACCTCGTGCTCAACGTCTGCGACCGCGTGTACGTGCTCGACTTCGGACGCGTCATCGCGTGCGGACCCCCTGACGAGATCCGCAGCGACGCCGCCGTCGTGGCGGCCTACCTGGGAGAGGAGCCGGCGGCATGAGCGCGTTGGAGCTGAAGGGCGTGACCGCGGGGTACGGGCACGCGGCTGCCGTGCGTGACCTCGACCTGTCGGTCAAGGCGGGTGAGGTCGTCGCGCTGCTCGGGCCGAACGGCGCGGGCAAGACCACGGTCCTGCTGACGGCGGTCGGTCTGCTGACCCCGACTGCCGGCGAGGTGCGGGCGTTCGGGCGTCCCCTCTCCCGGAAGGTCGAGAAGAGCGCGCGCGAAGGCGTCGTTCTCGTCCCCGACAGCCGTGCGATCTTTCACGACCTCACCGTCCGCGAGAACCTCTCGCTGGCGCGGCGGCACCGCGCCCGTGACCTCGACACCGTGCTGGACCGGCTTCCGCGGCTGGCGCCTCTGGTCAATCGCCGCGTCGGGCTGCTCTCGGGCGGTGAGCAGCAGATGCTCGCGCTGGCGAAGGCCCTCCTCGCGCGCCCGCGCGTGCTGCTCGTCGACGAGCTGAGCCTGGGGCTGGCGCCGCTCGCGGTCCAAGAGCTGCTCCCGATCGTCCGCGCGCTCGCCGACGAGTCGTGGGTCGCGGTCCTGCTCGTGGAGCAGCACGTCGACCTCGCACTGTCGGTAGCCGACCGTGCCGTCGTCCTCCACCACGGCCGGGTGGCGCTCTCCGGCAGCGCCGCCGAGCTACGTGCCGACCGCGACGCCGTGCGCAAGGCGTACTTCGGCGGTGACGAGATCGAGGCGGCAGCCGCCCTCGTGTGAGACGGTTCGCGCGGACTAGGTCATGCCATCATCGACATCGCCCGCTGACGCGCAGGCCCCGTGGGCTTAGAACCAGTCCTGCTCGGGGACGACGCCGACGATGACATCGTGCCCACCACGCGAGTACACGATGAATCCAACGTGAGACTCGCCTGAGGCCAATTCTTCAGCCAACCCCGGGCGACGTACTCCGCGTACTCCTCGCAACTCAGATCCACTGGCGAAGAGCGCCCGATTATCCGAACGACTCTGATGGGAGAGAGTTTGCTAACCTCCCGCGCAGTACTGAAGTAGCTGCCAGGGGGACGCACAGGGTCCCACCTTTCACCATTCTCGAGAACCAGCCCGTCATCAAGGAATCGAGTCTTCTGGCTACCAGTCCAGGTCGAAGGCGGCGCGGACCGCGTCCGCCAGCTCGGCCTCCTGGGAGTCGAGCAGGAAGCCAAGCTGTCGGCCCACCGAGGCCACCGGGACGGTCACGATGTTGTCGCAGCTCACGACGCTGACGTGGTCCAGTCCGTTTACGGGGCCTACCTCCACCTCGGTCGACAAGCCGCGGATGGTGCTGGTGATCGGAGCGACGGTCACACGGGTGAGGTAGGGCCGCACGGCCTCGCGGGTGAGGATCAACACCGGCCGCGCCTTGTCGAGACGCGCCATGTGGATCGGACGCATCAGTCGATGTCGTCCATCGGAAGGCGGGAGGCGAACTCGGCGAGATCGTCCATGTCCGCGTCCGTTCGGGCCGCAGCGAGGATTGCCGCATCGCGCTCTGCGGTCTTGCGACGCCGCTCCCGTTCGAGTGCCCGAGCGACCACCGCTGCACGACTAGACGCCTCGCCGCGGCGTACGAGGGCATCGACGAACTCGACAAGCTCCTCGTCCAGGCGTACCGCGATCTGGGTGCTCATACCAACACGGTACCACTATGGGATGCGCTGACGACGCTCGTCATCGCGCAGATCCCGCAACAGACCGCCCGTCGCTGACCGATCTGCGCAACGGATTGCCATCGGCCGCGCAACGGGTACCGACGTACGTTCGGGACACCTGACGACACGGAGGTGGTAGATGACGATCATGACCGGGGCTGCGCTGCCGACGACGACGACGAGGCAGCAGACGGCACATCCGATGCCCCGCGAAGCGACACCACGCCGCTTCTTGATGTGCCGACCGGAGCACTTCGACGTGACCTACGCGATCAACCCGTGGATGGACCCGAGCATGCCGGTGGACACCGTGCTCGCCATCACGCAGTGGGAGACGCTGCGCGCCACGTACGAGAGTCTCGGTCATAAGGTCGACCTGATCCGCCCGGTCGAGGGCCTGCCCGACATGGTGTACGCCGCGAACGGCGGCGTCGTGTACGACGGCAAGGCGGTCGCGGCGAGCTTCACCTTCGCCGAGCGCCAGCCCGAGGGGGCGGCGTACCACGCGTGGTTCGACGAGGCCGGGTTCCGGCCGACGATCCAGGCCGGGTCCACCAACGAGGGTGAGGGCGACTTCCTCGTCGTCGGACGCCTGATCCTCGCCGGCACCGGCTTCCGTACCTCGGTCGCCGCGCACCACGAGGTGCGCGAGTTCTTCGGCGCCCCGGTGATCTCGCTGGACCTGATCGACCCGCGCTACTACCACCTCGACACGGCGCTGGCCGTGCTCGACGAGCGGACGATCGCCTACTACCCGGGCGCGTTCAGCGCGGCGAGCAACGCCGTCCTGCGCCAGCTGTTCCCCGACGCGATCCTCGCGAACGACGCGGACGCGAGCGTCCTCGGGCTCAACGCGGTCTCGGACGGCCACCATGTCGTCCTCACCGACAAGGCCGTGCACCTGCACGAGTGTCTGCGGGAGCGCGGTTTCCACCCGATCGGCGTCGACCTGAGCGAGCTGCTCAAGGGCGGCGGAAGCGTGAAGTGCTGCACACTGGAGGTCCGGGCATGACGACAGTCTCCTTCGTGGACGTGGGAAGCATGAGCCGCTGGATCGGCGAAAAGGGAGCCGAGCGCATCATCGGTGAGATGGTGACGGCGCTCGAGGGCGACTTCCGCCGGTGGCCGCAGTTCGACAAGTCGCCGCGTCACGCCGTGCACACGCGCGACGGCGTGATGGAGCTGATGCCGACCAGCGACGGCGACGAGTACGGGTTCAAGTACGTCAACGGCCATCCGTCCAACCCGCTGCGTGGCTTCCAGACCGTCACCGCGTTCGGCGTCCTCGCCCAGGTGCACAACGGCTACCCGACCTTCATGGCGGAGATGACGCTGCTCACCGCCCTCCGTACGGCGGCGACGTCGGCGATGGCCGCGAAGTGGCTGGCCCGCCCCGACTCCTCGACGATGGCGATGATCGGGACCGGGTCGCAGGCGGAGTTCCAGGCGCTCGGCTTCCGCGCCGTCCTCGGCATCGATCGGCTGCGGGTCTTCGACACCGACCCCGAGGCGATGTACAAGCTCGTCCGCAACCTCGAGCCGCTCGGCTTCGAGATCACCGTCGCCACCAGCGCCGCCGACGCCGTACGCGGTGCCGACGTGATCACGACCTGCACCGCCGACAAGACCAACGCGACCGTCCTACGCGACGTCGACGTCGCTCCCGGCGTGCACGTCAACGCGATCGGCGGCGACTGCCCCGGCAAGACCGAGCTCGACCAGGCGATCCTGGGGCGGGCGTCGGTCTTCGTCGAGTACCCCGAGCAGACCCGCGTCGAGGGCGAGATCCAGGCGTTCGGACCAGAGTTTGCGGTGACCGAGCTGTGGGCGGTGATCGCGGGCGAGGCCGCGGGCCGTACGTCGCGCGAGGAGGTCACGGTGTTCGACTCGGTCGGCTTCGCGATCGAGGACTTCGTCGCGCTCCGCTTCGTCCGCGACGCCGTGCGCGGCACCTCGTACGAGGCCATGCTCGACCTGGTCGCCGAGCCCGCTGACCCGAAGGACCTGTTCGCGATGGTGACGCCGGCACCCACGCCGGCCCTGGTGGCGCACTGACGGTGCCCGACGCGACCGCAGCCCTGGCGCACGATCCCGGTCTCGAGGACGAGGTCGAGGCTCTCGTACGGCAGTGGCTCGCGGTCGCGGCGCAGGTGCCGACCGACCGTTCGGCCCAGCAGCTCGCGGACGTCCTGAAGGATCCGGCGGGCCTGCCGTTCGCCGTCGGGTTCGTCGACGGCGTCATCCGGCCGGAGGACGCTCGGGTCGCCGCACGGGCCTTCGCCGAGCACGCACAGGACGTGCCGTCGTTCCTGCCGTGGCACCTGCGCGCGGCGATCCGCGTGGGAGCCGTCGCCGCGCGGGTCGCGCCGGGCCTCGTGATCCCGATGGTCCGCAGGGTCCTGCGCGGCATGGTCGGGCACCTCGTCGTCGACGCCTCCGACCGCCGGCTCGGCCAAGCGATCGCGCGCATCCGCTCGCGCGGCGTCCGGCTCAACCTCAACCTCCTCGGCGAGGCCGTGCTGGGCGAGCGCGAGGCGTCGCGGCGGCTCGACGGGACCGAGCGACTCCTCTCGCGACCCGACGTCGACTACGTGTCGATCAAGGTCTCCGCGACCGTCGCACCCCACTCGCCGTGGGCGTTCGACGAGACGGTCGACCACGTCGTCGCGCAGCTGCGTCCGCTCTATCGGCAGGCGGTGCAGGCGTCGCCGCGCACGTTCATCAACCTCGACATGGAGGAGTACCGCGACCTCGACCTCACCGTCGCGGTCTTCACGCGTCTCCTGGACGAGCCCGCGCTGCGCGACCTCGAGGCCGGCATCGTGCTGCAGGCCTACCTGCCCGACACCCTCGCGACGATGCAGCACCTCCAGGAGTGGGCCGCGCGTCGCCGCGCCGCCGGCGGTGCGGTGATCAAGGTGCGGCTGGTCAAGGGCGCGAACCTTCCGATGGAGCACGTCGAGTCGGCGCTGCGCGACTGGCCGCTCGCGACCTGGGGCTCCAAGCAGGAGACCGACACGCACTACAAGCGGATCCTCGACTACGCCCTCGACCCCGACCGCATCGCGAACGTCCGGATCGGGGTCGCCGGTCACAACCTCTTCGACGTCGCGCACGCGTGGCTGCTCGCCGGGCGGCGCGGGGTCCGCGACGGTGTCGACGTCGAGATGCTCCTCGGGATGGCGCAGGGACAGGCCGAGGCCGTACGCAGGACCGTCGGCGGGCTGCTCCTCTACACCCCGGTGGTGCGGGCGGCGGAGTTCGACACCGCGATCGCCTATCTCGTGCGGCGACTCGAGGAGGGCGCGAGCCCGGAGAACTTCATGTCGGCGGTCTTCGACCTCGGGAGCGACGAGCGGCTGTTCGCACGGGAGCGGGACCGGTTCCTCGCGTCGCTGCGGGCGGTGGACGCGACCGTGCCGGAGCCGCGTCGGCGACAGGACCGCCGTACGGATCCGGTCGACGTGCCGCCGCCGGGCTTCGCCAACACCTCGGACACCGACCCGGCCCTGGAGTGCAACCGCGCCTGGGCGCGGGACATCCTCGCGCGCGCCGCGTCGTCGGAGCTCGGCGAGGAGCTGGTGCGGGAGCACACCGTGACCTCAGCCGACGCGATCGAGGGCGTGCTCGCCTCGGCGGTCGACGCGCAGCCGGCGTGGGCCGCGCTCGGCGGAGACGGGCGGGCCGAGGTGCTGCGCCGTGCCGCGGCCGCGCTCGAACGGCATCGCGCCGACCTCGTCGAGGTGATGGCGGCCGAGTGCGGCAAGACCGTCGACCAGGCCGATCCGGAGGTCTCCGAGGCGGTCGACTTCGCCCGCTACTACGCCGAGTCCGCCAGGCTGCTCGACCGTACCGACGGCGCGACGCCCGTCCCCGTACGCCTCACCGTCGTCACGCCGCCGTGGAACTTCCCGGTCGCGATCCCCTCGGGCTCGATGCTCGCCGCGCTCGCGTCCGGCGCGTCGGTCGTCGTCAAACCCGCCCACCAGGCCCGGCGGTGCGGGTCGCTCGTCGTCGCGGCGCTGTGGGAGGCGGGCGTGCCCCGCAACGTGCTGCAGCTCGTCCACGTCGCCGAGTCCGACCTCGGGCAGCAGCTCGTCTCCGACCGCCGCGTCGACCGGCTGATCCTCACCGGCGCGTACGAGACAGCGGCGCTGTTCCGCACCTTCCGGCCGGACCTGCCGCTGCTAGCCGAGACCAGCGGCAAGAACGCGATCGTCGTCGCGCCGAGCGCGGACCTCGACCTCGCCGTGAAGGACCTCGTCGCGTCGGCGTTCGGGCACGCCGGGCAAAAGTGCTCGGCGGCCTCGCTGGCGATCCTCGTCGGCCCCGTGACGCGGTCGCGACGCTTCCGCGACCAGCTCGCCGATGCCGTACGGTCGCTCAAGGTCGGCTATCCGACCGACCCGACAAGCCAGGTCGGGCCCGTCATCGAACCCGCGCACGGCAAGCTGCTCGACGCGCTCACCTCGCTCGAGACCGGCGAGTCGTGGCTCGTCGCGCCGCGGCGGCTCGACGAGACCGGCCGCCTGTGGTCGCCCGGGGTGAAGGTCGGCGTGGCACCCGGATCGGCGACGCACCTTGTGGAGTTCTTCGGGCCGGTGCTCGGGATCATGACCGCCGGGACGCTGGACGAGGCGATCGCGCTGCAGAACGCGACGCCGTACGGGCTCACCGCCGGGCTCCACTCGCTCGACCCGGACGACATCGCGCGGTGGGTGGACGGCGTCGACGCGGGCAACCTGTACGTGAACCGCGGCATCACCGGCGCGATCGTACGACGGCAGCCGTTCGGCGGGTGGAAACGGTCGGCGGTCGGCGCCGGTACGAAGGCGGGTGGCCCGAGCTATCTCCACGGGCTGGTCGACTGGGAGCCGGCGCGGGCGACGTCGGGCGACCCGATCGCGCTCGATCAGCGGGTGTTCGTCGACGCCGCCGTCGCCGCAGGCGTGCCCGGCGACGGCCTCGCCATGCTCGAGCGGGCGCTGCGCAGCGACGCGCAGGCCTGGCGGACGCTGTTCGGCGTCGGCGCCGACGTCACGGGCATCCCGTACGAGCGCAACGTCCTGAGGCACCTGCCCGTGCCCGTCACCGTGCGGTACGACGGCGAGCGGCCGCTGGCCGAGCTCGTCCGCGTCGTCGCGGCAGGAGCGCGTGCGGGGGCGATCGTCTCGGTGAGCTCGGCCGTCGCGCTGCCTGCCCCGGTACGGGTCGCCTTCGGCGGCGCCCGGACGTCGATCGTCGTGGAGCGGGACGCCGCGTGGCTTGCACGGGCCACGGACCTTCCGGCCGGGCGCGTACGCCTCGTTGGCGGCGACGCGGCTGCGCTGATGCGGGCGACCGGTGGGCGTCCTGACCTCGCGGTGTACGGGCACCCGGTCACGGAGGCGGGGCGGGTCGAGATGCTGCCGTTCGTGCACGAGCAGGCGGTGAGCATGACCGCGCACCGCTTCGGCACCCTCGACGGACTGACGGATCACGTCCTACCGTCGTGAGATGAAGGCACGCACTGGCCTCCTGGGCGCGGCCACACTCCTAATCGTGGGATGTGGCGGTGCCCCGGTCGTCGAGCGCGCCCCCACGCCGCAGGCCGAGCGATCTGCGTCGACCACTCCGACGCGCACGCCCTCCGCGACGCGGGCGCCCTCACCAACCCCGACGCCGAGCCCCACCGCTGCTCCCGCACCTCCCACCCCGCCTCGCGACGCCCTCCTGTCCATCCCGACTCTCGGCATCCGCGACCTGCGCGTGATCGCCTACCGGGGCAAAACCGACGACGACGCCGGCACCCGGATCCAGAACCGTGGCCACGCCGCCAGCCCGTACGGGCGCGACGGCGGTGCGGGGCCCGGCGGGATCGGCAACTACCAGGTGACCGCGCACCGCCTCTCGTCCACGCGGGCGTTCCTGGACCTGCCGGACCTCGAGCGCGGCGACCGGGTGCATGTGACCGCCGGCGGCACGCGCTGGACGTACGAGATCGTCGGCACGCGCTCGACGTCGTTCCGCTCGGCGCGTTCGCTCGCGGAGCAGCGTGCTGCCGTCCCCGGCCACCCCGGTCGTCAGCCCGAACGCGCCCACGTCACGCTCTCGACCTGCGCGACGCCGGAGGACCACGCGCAGGGCAACTTCTGGGTCGACGAGTTCGACAACCCCGAGCACCGCATCGACAAGATCGGCATGCTCGTCCGCACCGAGCGCGGGTGAGGGGCGCTCACGCGAGCACCAGCACGAGCACCCCGATCCCCAGAACGAAGTCGAGCGTGCCGCACCACTCGGCGAACGGGCGGCTGACCACGGCGTCCTCGTGCCAGTGGATCGCGTCCCACGCAGCGTGAGCGATGAGCGCGAGGCCGACGATCACCCCGGCGAGCACCGGGCTCGCGTAAGCACCGACGAGGCCAGCGACGAGGAAGAGCGCGGTGAGCCAGGGGTAGAGCGTCTCGAAGCGAGACGGCCCCCACCTCCGCCGCACGGCGCCGACCAGCGCCAGTGCGACCGCAGCGACGGCCAGCACCGGGATGGGATCGACGTCGACGATCCGCAGGACCACGACCACGACCATCTCGGCCGCGACGACCGCCCAGATCAGACCTTGCCGGTCCAGCACCGCAGTCGCGATGTAGCCCAAGGCCGCGACGACGAGGACGAGCGCCGCCTCCGACCCGTCCGTCATGTCGGACACGATGAACGCGCCTGACCCGATGCCGAGCGCAGTCGGCCACCGCCGCAACAGCCACGGCAGGCGGTGCTGCCGCTCGGTGCGAGGTCCGCGTCCCTCGGTGTCGCTGATCATGACGTCGACGCTAAGGAGGTTTGCCCGACGCGTGAGACCTCTGCGGCCGATCGTGTCCGAGATCCTGGGATCCGTGTCTCTCGGCCTACACTGAAGCATGCCGGAACGGACCGTCGTCGTCGTCGCGTACGAGAACGCCGAGCTGCTCGACATCGCCTGCATCACCACCCCGCTGATGATGGCGAACATGATCGGAGCGCTCGAGGTCCCGTACAGCACGCGCGTCGTCTCGCCCGGCGGGCTCCCCGTCGTGTGCGGGTCGGGCCTCACCCTCGCCGCCGACGGCGCGCTCGAGCACGTTGCGACGCCGATCGACACGGTCATCGTCTCCGGCGGCACCGGTCACGAGCGCGCCGCGGAGAGCATGCTGGTCCGCGACCACGTACGCCGTCTCGCCGGCGCGGCCCGCCGTACGGCCTCGGTCTGCACAGGGGCCACGATCCTGGCCGCGGCCGACCTCCTCGACGGGCGGCGCGCGACCACACACTGGCAGTACGCGGCGCGGCTGGCTCGCCATCACCCGAATGTCACCGTCGATCCTGATCCGATCTTCATCCGCGACGGCGCGATCTCGACCGCCGCCGGCGTCACGAGCGCGCTCGACCTGACGCTGGCGTTCATCGAGGAGGACCACGGGCCGGAGCTCGCGCGTGCGACGTCGCGCTACCTCGTCACCTACCTCCAGCGGCCGGGGAGCCAGTCGCAGATGAGCATCCACACCGCAGCACCCACGACGGAGAACACCATCGTCCGCAGCGTGACCGACCACGTGACCGCCGATCTCGCCGCTCCGGCAGACACCGCCGCCCTCGCGGACGTCGCCGGTGTGAGCGTGCGTCACCTCGGCCGAGTCTTCGCCGCCGAGGTCGGAGCCACGCCAGCGCAGTACGTCCGGACCGTGCGTCTCGAAGCGGCCGCCCATCTGCTTGAGGGAACCCCCGAACCGCTCGCGACCATCGCACGCCAGTGCGGGTTCAGGTCGGCCGAGGCGATGCGCCAGGCGTTCGTGCGCCAGTACGGCACGACGCCGTCCGCGTACCGGTCGCGCGCGCGACGTCGTACCGCTGCTGACGATGATGTCGTGCGCCCAGTCATCGACTAGCGTCGTGCGGTGACCTCCCCCGACCAGACGCTGCGCCGCGCGCGGATCGCCGTGGCCGTGCTGTTCCTGACGAACGGCGCGATCTTCGCGAACGTCCTCCCCCGCTATCCCGGGATCAAGGACGACCTCGACCTGACCAACGCCTCGTACGGACTCGCGATCGCCGCGCTGCCCGTCGGAGCACTGGTCGCGGGGCTAGCGGCCGGCGTGCTCATCAGGCGCTTCCGGTCGTCGCGGGTCACGGTCGTCGGCACGATCCTCACCGGGGTCGGCGCCTTCGCCATCGGTCTCGCGCCCAACCTCGCGACGTTCGCCGCGGCGCTGTTCCTGCTCGGCGCGATGGACGCGATCACCGACGTGGCGCAGAACGCGCACGGGCTGCGGGTCCAGCGACGCTACGGGCGGTCGATCCTCAACGCGTTCCACGCGATCTGGTCCGCAGGCGCGGTGCTCGGTGGCCTTATGGGCGCGGGGGCGGTCGCGCTGGGTCTGTCACCGGCGGTCCATCTCGGCCTCTCGTCGGCGCTGTTCGCCGCGATCGCGGTCGCGGCGTTCCCGTTCCTGCTGCGCGGCCGCGATGCCGAGCCCGTGGAGCCCATCGAGACCAGCGAGCCCGACGGCACCCCACCGACGCCTCGCGCCCGACCGACCGGCCCCACCCCTCGTACGGTCCTGGTCCTCGGCGCGCTCGTCCTCCTCGGCATCGCGGACGCACTCGTGGAGGACGCGGGCAGCACGTGGGCGGCGGTCTACCTGAACGAGTCGCTCGGCGCGGCAGGGTCGATCGCCGCGTTCGGTTACGTCGCGCTGGTCGGCGCGCAGTTCGTCGGGCGGATCATCGGCGACCGGCTGGTCGACCGGTTCGGGCAGCGCGCCGTGGTCCGCGTCGGGGGCCTGATCACCGCGTCGGGCATGGGCGCCGCACTGGCCTTCCCGACGGTGCCGGGGACCATCGCCGGGTTCGCGGCCGCCGGGTTCGGCGTCGCGACCGTGATCCCCGCGGCGATGCACGGCGCCGACGAGCTCCCCGGTTTCAAGCCCGGCACGGGACTCACGCTGCTGACCTGGCTCATGCGGGTCGGATTCCTCGTCTCGCCCCCGATCGTCGGCCTCGTCGCGGACGCGACGAGCCTGCGGGTCGGCCTCCTCGTCGTCCCCCTCGCCGGCATCACGATGCTCGCGTTCGCCGGTGTGCTCGAGGGGCGGCGATCGCCGTCAGCCACACCGCCCCGAGAACGGTGAGGATGAGCTCCGCGCCGAGCCGCACCCCTCAGTGGTGGAAGGTGCGCTTCGCCACGGACCGCGGGATCGCCGCAGGAAGGCTGTCGAGATCGCTCGTGGCCGCAGCGATGTCGCGCAGCAGCTTGTCGGCGAGGTCGTAGCTCATCCCGTTGCGGACGACGATGCGCTGGACGACGAGGTCGGAAAGGTTGTCCGGCATCGGGTACGCCGGCACCTGCCAGCCGTACGTGCGCAGCCGGTCGGAGAGGTCGTACAGGTTCCAGTTGTCCGTGTGGCCCTCCGCAAGGCGCCAGGCGAAGACCGGGATGTCACTGCCGTCGTTCCACAGCGTGAACGCCCCGTGCTTCTGGATGCCGTCGGCGAGGTGCTTCGCGGTGTCCTGAGCGGCCTGCTGCACAGCGCGGTAGCCGTTGTAACCGAGCCGCAGGAAGTTGAAGTACTGGAGGAGGACCTGCGCACCCGGCCGCGAGAAGTTCAGCGCGAGCGTCGGCATGTCACCGCCCAGGTAGCTGACCGAGAAGATCAGGTCCTCAGGCAAGAAGTCGCGAGACTTCCAGACGACCCAGCCGAGACCCGGGTACACGAGCCCGTACTTGTGCCCCGAGGTGTTGATCGAGTGCACCCGCTCGACCCTGAAGTCCCACTCGATGTCCTTCTGCAGGAACGGTGCGATCATCGCGCCGGAGGCACCGTCGACGTGGATCGGGATGTCGAGGCCGGTGTCCTTCTCGATCTGGTCCAGAGCCGCCGCCACGGCGGTGACCGGCTCGTACATGCCCGTGTACGTGACGCCCATGATGACGACGACGCCGATCGTGTTCTCGTCCACGTACGACGCGAGGTCGTGCCCGTCGAGCGTCTTGTGCTCCTCAGTGATCGGCACGTAGCGGGCCTCGACGTCCCAGTAGTTGCAGAACTTCTCCCACACCACTTGAACGGCCGAACTCATCACCAGGTTGGGGGTCTCGGTCGACTTCCCCTCGGCCCTGCGTGCGTGCTGCCAACGTCGCTTGAACGCGAGACCGGCGAGCATGCACGCCTCGGACGAACCGATCGCCGACGTGCCCAGCGCCTGGTCGGGGTCGGGAGCGTTCCAGAGGTCCGCGAGGATCCGCCAGCACCGCTCCTCGACCGCCGCCGTCGCGGGGTACTCGTCCTTGTCGATCATGTTCTTGTCGTACGTCTCGGAGTAGAGACGGTCCGCGTATGGCCCCATCCACGTGCCGACGAACGTCGCGAGGTTGAGACGCGCGTTGCCGTCGAGCATTACCTCGTCATGCACGATCTGGTAGGCCGTCTCCGGGAGCATTGGCTCCTCGTGCAGGACGTTGCGGGTCTGGCCGGTCTCTTCGGCATGGCGGGCGAAGAGTGGGTCCAACCCGCCGCCCCCGAACTCCGAGTGCGCCATCGTTCCTCCAGACTCCGGGCGCCGAGCGACGACCGGTGAAGCGGGGACCCCGGGGAGGCGTTCGGTTGAAGCGGTCCTTCTCTCGGTCCTAACACAAACCTTTGGACAATGCAGAGCGGAAGCACGGTGACGACCGCGCCGGGATCAGCCGCGCTAACGGGCCAGCCGCCGACGTCCAAGCCCCACCGGAGAATCGCTACCCCACCGGAACTGCGCGGTGGGGGACGCACTTTCCGTTGGCCCCACCGCAGAGTGGATGGACGAGGCGGAGTCTAGGACGGCGCGCTCGGCGGGATGTTCGCGTTCAGGTGGAAGACGTTGTCGGGGTCGTACGTGTCCTTGAGCGCCGTGAGCCGCGCAAGCGTCGCCGGCAGGTACGCCCGTCGTACGCCGGTCGCGCCCTCGTCGCCGAGCACGTTGACGTAGACGCCGCTGGCGTACGGCTCCAGCCGTGCGGCGGCCGCGCGCGCGGCCGCCATCTGCTCCTCATCGGCCTCGGCATCCGTCCAGCGCGCCGCCGCGACGTACTCGAAGACCGTGCCTCGCTGGCTGTACGCCGTCGCGTCGTCGTCCACCTCGTCGATCGCACCGCCGTACGCCTGGAGGCTCGCGGCCACCGTCGGGTCCTGGGTCAGCAGGACCTCGATCGCGGCGTCGGGCAGGTCGCGGAGGTAGTGGCCCTTCCAGTAGCGACGCAGCGCGTGGCCCTCGAGGGTGTCATCGCGGCGCTGGAGGTCGACGTACGGCATCGCGTCCACGCGCCGCGCCACCGGTCGGCCGAGCGCCTCGAGCAGTCGTGCGTGCTCGCGGCCTTCGCCCGGGTCGCCGATCCACACGAAGCCGAGCGTCACCACGCCGCCGGCGACTGAGGCGGCGTACGTCGCTCGCCGTGGTGCGGTCGCGTTGAGGTCACGCCAACGGGCGACGGCGGACGCGGCATCGCCGACGGCGAAGTCGAGCTCGACGCTGAGCGTCTGCGTCCCCGTCTCGTGCAGACGGAGCTCGAACTCCGTGACGATGCCGAAGTTGCCCCCACCCCCGCGCAGGCCCCAGTAGAGCTCCGGGTTCTCGTCGGCCGACGCCCGTACGACGTCTCCGGTGGCGGTCACCATCTCGAACGACTCGACGTTGTCGCACGTCAGCCCGTGCTGGCGGGCGAGCCATCCCATCCCGCCGCCAAGCGTGAGACCACCGACGCCGGTGTGCGAGACGTTGCCCGCCGTCGTAGCCAGTCCGTACGGCTGGGTGGCGGCGTCGAGGGCTCCGAGCAGAGCGCCACCCTGGACCCACGCCCTGCGGCGGGTCGGCGCGACCCGTACGGCGCGCATCGGGGTCAGGTCGATCATCAGCCCGCCGTCGGGGACCCCGTGCCCGACGACGCTGTGCCCGCCGCACCGCACGCCGATCTCGAGTCCCTCGCGACGGGCCAGCAGCACGGCCGCCACCACGTCGGCGGTCTCACGGCAGCGCACGATCATCGCGGGCCGGTGGTCGACCATCGCGTTCCACACCTGACGGGCGGCGTCGTACCCGTCGTCGCCCGGGCGCAGGATCCCGGTCTCAGAGATCGCGGTCGCCTCTCGTCCTGTGCTGACCATCGCCTTGCTCCTCGCACTCGTCGGCATCTGGGAGGGCTGACCGGCGGCGACGGCGCAACTCATCGCGTGAGAGTGTCGGAGTCGTGGAAGACGACGCCCTGATCATCACCCGCAACCCGCTCCCTGACGGCATCGACGCGCGACTCGCGGCGCAGCTGTCCTTCATCGCCGAGGCCGACAAGCTCAAGACGATCCTGCGTGCGTCGCCGCTCGCTGCGGCCGATCGCCGCGAGAACGACGCCGAGCACTCCTGGCACCTCGCGCTGATGGTGGTGCTGCTCGCGGAGTACGCGGAGGAGCCGATCGACGTCGGCCACGCGGTGAAGCTGGTCGTCATCCACGACCTCGTCGAGATCTATGCCGGCGACAGCCCGGTGTTCGACGCCGCCTCTCGAGTCGATCAGCGCGAGCGGGAGGAGGCTGCAGCCGACCGGCTGTTCACCCAGCTGCCCGAGGATCAGGCGCAGGAGATCCGTGCGCTCTGGGACGAGTTCGAGGCGGGGAAGACGCCGGAGGCGAGGTTCTGCAAGGGCATCGACCGGCTGGAGCCGATGCTGCTCAACTGGTTCAACGAAGGCGGGACGTGGCGGATGCCCGGCGCGAACCTCGCCACCATCCGCGCTCGCGAGTCCGGTGTCGTCGCGGCGTCGACCACGCTCGGTGACGCAACGGGCATGCTCGTCGACGAGGGCCTGCGCCGCGGCTGGATCCGAGACGCGCCAAGCGACGCGTAGCCGGCGCCGTCGGATGGTGGAGGGGTCGCTCACCGGTGTCGAGTGACGCGATCTGGCCCATCTCTGCGTCGGTCAAGACGAAGTCGAAGACCTCGAGGTTCTCTGCAATCCGCTCCGCACGTACGGACTTGGAGACGGCGACGACCCCACGCTGAACGAGCCACCGGAGCACGACCTGGGCGACGGGCTTGCTGTGCGCCCCGGCGATCGCGGAGAGGACGGGGTTGGAGAACAGATTGTTCTTGCCTTCACCGAACGGGCCCCAGTGCCTCGATCTGCACATCGCGTTCGCGCATCAGGTCCTGGTAGGAAGCGCGTGGGAAGGATAGAAGTTCGAGACACCGATCGCACGAATACTCCCCTCTCCGTAGAGCCGCTGCATGGCCCGCCACTCGCTGTAGTAGTCACCGAGCGGCTGGTGGATCACGTAGAGGTCGACGTAGTCCAGTCCGAGACGGCGCAACGAGCTCTCGAAGGCGCGCTTGGTGTCGTCCTCGACAGGTCGCCACGTGCGACCCCGTGGGCCTGATCGCTGCGCCGACAGCCTCCTCGTTTCCGTACGACGCCGCGGTGTCGAGGTGCCCGTAGCCGACTTCGAGCGCAGATTCGACGGCCTTCTGAGTTCCTCCGCGGGAATCTGGTAGACGCCGAAGCCGAGGATCGGCATCTCAGCCCCGTTGTTGAGTGTGACCGTCTGCATCGTGTGAACCCCTCTCAGAGAGTGATCATCGAATGCGCCGCAGATCGGCACCGACGTCAGCGGAAGGCGTTGAGGCGTCGTCGGACGTTGAACCGCGCACCAGGGACGCGAGGCAGGTCGAGGGCGTCGGTGACCAGGTTGGCGAGGTCGCCGTTGCGGATCGGCTGCCTGCCCGTGTATCTCGTACGGGCCGAGCCTGGGCTGCGGTAGCGCGGGCTGAGGCGATAGAGGTTCCGGCCCGCGGCGACTCCAGGGCCCCACACCATGAACGGCACCCGGTAGTTGGCCAGCCTGCGAGCGTCGCCGTGCGAGGCGCCAGAGCCACCGTGGTCGGCCGTGAGCACGACCAGGGTGTGCTTGCGCAGCGCCGGCCGGGCGCGGATCGTCGACAGGATCCGTCCGAGCAGCCGGTCGGTCCTGCGGACCGCACGCAGGTATGCGCGACTCATGAACCCGCGGGTGTGACCGGCCTGGTCCGGCCGCGACAGGTGGACGAAGGTGAACGTACGGGGTGCCCGCCGCAGCTCGGCAGTCACCCTGGTCACGAGTCGCGAGTTGTCGGTGTCGACGGTGAACCGGTCGATCGTGGCGTTCCAGGTGCGCTGATAGAGGGCGAACTTCGTCTTCGCGGCGAAGAGCGCCGTCGAACCGCCACTGTTGTGCACGACGTCGAACACGCTGGAGATGTGGCGGCCCGCCGCCCGGTGCACGGTCGTGCCCGTGTCGTCGTTGAACGTGACGCCGTGTCCGCCGCGACGAGGATCGATCCGCCTGCCGGTCAGCATGCCGGTGTGGTTCGGCAGGGTACGGGTCTGCTCGCGTGCCGTGCGGGCGTTCAGTGTGACGGCGCCCTGCCGCATCAGCCGGTGGAAGTTCGGCGTACGGGACCGGCCGAGCATGTGGATCGCCTTGGGGTTGAGGCCGTCCACCGAGATCGCGACGACGCGGTTGACGGGATCGTCCGCGGAGTCGCTGGCCGCTGTCGCGGGGGCGGCAAGCAGGCCGACAACGGTCAGCCCGACGCACGAGCCGACAGCCACCCGCCGAAGAATCACTTCGGCCCCCCGTCGCCGCCCACGATCTCGACCCTACGTCCGCGCCGAACGCTTGCCCAGCGCTGCTCGGGCGACCACCGGGACGACGGTTACAAGCGGTACGAGCAGCACAGCAGCGCTCAGGACGCCGTAGCCGACCAGGTCGAACGGCGGCACCGCCACACCGAGGAGGCCGCCGCTGACGCCTAGGACCGCCGGGATCACCGTGGCAGTCCCGATCAGCCAGGCCAGGCCTCCGATGACCAGGGCCTCGACGCTCGCCATCGCGATCAGCTGGCGTCGGGTTGCGCCGGTGCGCCACAGCAGCACCAGCTCGTCGCGTCGTCCGGCGGTGCTGAGGACCAGCGCGTTGGCGGCGGCCACCACGACGAAGACCAGCAGCAGGAGCAGCAGCAGGGCAGAGAGGTCCCGCGCTGCGGCCCCCGACTCGGTCGTCGACGCGACGTACGCCGCCTCGTCGGTCGCCGTGAGCCCGAGGCCGGCGACCGCGGCCCCCACACCCGGCTCGTCGGCGCGAAGCAGCACCGTGTCGGCACGGACGTCGACACCGTGCACCGCGGGAGTGCCCTGGCCGACGAGATAGTCCCCGAAACCCAGGCCGCGGTCATAGATCGCGACGACCTCCGCCCACGCGAAGTCGTCGCCGGCCCAGCGGATCGCGATCTTCTCGCCGATGCCCTTGCCGGTGTCGAGGCGCGCGTCTCGACTGATCGCGACGGTGTCCGGGGCGTCCAGCGCGGCCAGGTCGCCGTCGCGAACGCCAGGATCGAGCATGCCGTCGAGCTCGCCGGCCGGGAGGCCGCGTACCTGCGTCGGCTCCCATCCCAGCGGCCCGAGCCACCCGGCCTCGTCATCGGTACGCACACTCGCAGGCACCGTGGCGAGCGGGGCCGCCGCGTCGACGCCGGGCAGGGTGGCGAGTGCGGCGAGCCGGGACTCGTCGAGGTCGCTGCCGGTGACGATCAGGTCGGCGTCCAGGCCGGCCGCCAGCTGGCGCTCGCCGGCCACCGCCAAGGTGTCGTCGGTCGTGGCCTGGACGGTGCCGACCCCCAAGGCGAGGGCGAGCGGCACCACCACGGTGGTCAGCCGTCGCGAGAAGCCGCGGGTGTTGGCGAGCGCCAGGCGGGTGGCCGGTCCGCCTCGCAGGCTGGCATGGTCCAGCAGCCACGCGACGAGCACGGGGCCGGCGGCAGCCGCCGCACCGACGAGCAGGAACGCCGAGGTCGCGGCCATCGCGCTTCCGAGGGTGCCGGGCATGAACAGCGGGCTCAGCGCCATGATGAGGCCGGCTCCGGCGAGGGCGAGGGCGCTGATCCGGCGGACGCGCCCGATGCCGACCGGCTCGACGACGCTCTGCGTGACTGCTGCGGTCGGCGCGGCACGCAGCGTCGACCGCGTCGCCAACCGAGCGGCCAGCCACGCCACCGGCAGCAGGACGAGCGCGGCCGCCAGCACAGGCAGGGGTGAGAGCGCCATCTGGAAGTCCGGCCCCACCATGTCTGCCTCGACCAGGACGGGCGTCAGCAGCCGGACGGCGACGAGGCCGACGAGTGCACCCAGCGGCGCCGCCACCAGCACGACCAGGCTGATCTCGCGGGCGACCAGCCCACGGACCTGGCCGCGGGTCGCGCCGACCGCGCGCAGCAGCGCAAAGTCCCGTTGCCGTCGGCGCAGGGCGAGCGAGACGGTCGCCGAGACCACGAAGACGATCAGCATGGTCGCGGTGCCGGTGAAGGAGAGGGCCAGGAGGATCAGGAACCCGGCGCCGCCCGGTGAGCGGAGGCCGGACTCGATGAGGACTCCGGTCCCGGAGACCAGCACGGCGGCAAGGGCGACCACCAAGAACGGGCCGACCAGGCCCGGCAGGTGGGCGGTGGCACCAGAGCGGGCGAGACGCCACATCGTGCTCATCGCTCCAGCCCGAGCATACGCTCGGCGACCGAAGCCGCCGTCGGGTTCGTGAGCCGGTCGACCAGACGTCCGTCGGAGAGGAAGAGCACCTGCTCGGCGGTCGCAGCCACCAGCGGGTCGTGGGTCACCATGACCACGGTCTGCCCGAGCCGGGACGCGGTCTCGCGCAGCAGGGCCAGGACGGCCGTGCCGGTACGGCGGTCGAGTGCGCCGGTCGGCTCGTCGGCGAAGACGACGGTGGGCCGGGAGAAGAGCGCGCGCGCGATCGCGACGCGCTGGGCCTGCCCGCCGGAGAGCTCGCCGGGGCGGCGCTGCGTCATCTCGGCCAGCCCGACGGCGTCGAGCAGCTCGGCCAGCCAGCGTGGCTCGTCGGCCTTCCCGGCCAGCATCGCGGGCAGCGTGACGTTGTCGGCCACGCTGAGGTGCGGGACGAGGTTGTACGACTGGAAGATGAAGCCGATGTGGTCGCGGCGGAACCGGGTCAGTGCATCGGGCGAGAGCGTGCTGATGTCGTGCTCACCGACAGTGATCCTGCCGCTGGTCGGCGCGTCGAGTCCGGCGGCGCAGTTGAGCAGCGTCGACTTGCCCGAGCCTGAGGGGCCCATCACCGCGGTGAAGGAGCCAGGCTCCAGGGCCAGCGAGACGCCGCGCAGCGCGTGGACTGGTCCCGAGCTTCCTGCGTACTGCTTGTGCACGTCGACGAGGCTCAGCGCCGGACGGGTGGCGCCGTTCGCGTGCGGGTGAGCGGTGCGGTGGGTGGTGGGGGCGGTCATCGCCGCTCCTCGGTCATCGGAAGAGAACACACGATGACGGTACGAATCCGCGGGGGTGTGCCACGAGCCGCGCAGGAAGGAGATCTCCGGCTTGCATCCTTCGATGCAAGCGCGGCCGCCGCGCGGGCCGGGGTCCGCTCAGTCGGGGACGGCGACGACCTTGTTCTGGTACGCCCAGACCGCAGCCTGGAGTCGGGAGCGGACGCCGAGCTTCGGCATCATCCGGGCCAGGTGCGACTTCACCGTCGAGGTCTCCAGGACCAGCTGCGCGGCGATCTCGTCGTTGGACAGACCTTGCGCGAGCAAGAGCAGGATGTCGAGCTCACGGGCGGTGAGCAGCTCGGTGGCCCGACCGGCGGTGACAGGGACGATCTCTCGGCGCGTCACCACCTCGCGCAGCACCCGCTTGGTCAGTGCGTCGTCGAGGGTGCCATTGCCCCGAGCGACCGAGCGCACCGCTGCGACCAGCACCTCGGGCTCGGCGTCCTTGAGCAGGAACCCCGAGGCCCCGGCCTCCAGCGCCCCAAAGAGGTAGTCGTCGATGTCGAAGGTGGTGAGCACCAGGACGGGAATCGGATCGGTCACGCCAGGCCCGCACAGCTCCCGCGTGGCGCTGATGCCGTCCTGCCCGGGCATCCGGATGTCCATGCAGACCACGTCCGGTCGCAGGGCGCGCGCGGCCTCGACCGCTTCGCGGCCGTCGGAGGCGACAGCGACCACCTCGAGGTCCGGCTCGGCGTCGATGAGCGTCCGCAATCCGGCGCGCACCAGCGCCTGGTCGTCGGCGATCAGGACCCGGGTCATGCGTCCTCCGTGGTGGCTGTCGTGCGGTCGATGTGCTGGGTGTCCTGGTCCCGCGGGATCCGCAGCCGGACCAGCCAGCCGCCGTCCTGGGTGGGACCGATGTCGAGGCTGGCGCCGGTGAGCTCGGCGCGCTCACGCATCCCGACCAGGCCGAACCCTGACCTCCCCGGCTGCGCCGCAGGACCGCCAGGCCGGTCGTTGCGGACGGTGAGCAGCACGGCCTCGGGGTCCCGGTCGTCGACGGTCACCTCGGTGGGTGCGCCAGGCGCGTGCCGGGCAGCGTTGGCGAGGGCCTCCTGCGCCATCCGGTACGCCGCGAGCTGGCCCAGCGGACCGACTCCGTGACCGACCTGCTGGTGGTCTCCGGCCAGCACCGTCAGCCGGACGTCGCGGACGGTGCCGCTGACGTCGTCGACGAGCGCGGGAATGCCGGCCAGGGACTCCGGCCGTACCCGCTCGGGCGTGTCCGTACGACCGTCGTCCTCGCGCAGCAGGCCGACCAGGCTGCGCAGGTCACGCAGCACCGCGGTGCTCTGGGTGCGTACCTGCGCGACGGCGGCCTTGGCGGCCTCGGGGTCGGAGTCGATCTGCGTGCCGATGGCCGCGGTCATCACCGCGATCCCGGACAGGTGGTGGGCGGCGATGTCGTGCAGCTCGCGCGCCATGGCAGTCCGTTCGCGGGCGACGGCGGCCTGGACGAGCGCGCCACGCTCACGTTCCAGCGCGTCCACCCGGCTCTGCCGCGCCTGCCGGATCTCTCGCCGGGTGGCCACCGCGATCGCGACCGCCAGCGGGAGCCCCACCGTGCCGACACCCTGGAGCGCACCGAGGCCGAGCGCGAGTGCCACCGGCTCATCACTGAACGTCGCGCTGATCATCGAGCCGGCAGCCGCAAGCACCCCGGCGGCGGCGAAGGTCGGCCAGGAGCGGGAGAGCGGCTGCGCCAACCCCAGGGTGTAGGAGGCGACGAAGACGGCCAGCTGGGCCAGGCCGATCCCGTCCCCCAGGCCCCACACGGCGCACAGCAGCATCCCGAGGGAGACCAGGAGCAGGACGGCACGCGGCGCGGTACGACGCCACAGCAGCGCCACCGCCTGGAGCACGATCGTGACCGCACCGAGGCCCCAACCGAGGGCGGACGGGATCGGCTCCACCACCCCGGCCTCCGGGGCCACGGCGGTCACGACGCAGAACGCGGCGAGAGCGACGAGCGCGAGGGTCCCCGTCACCAGTGCGACCCACCGGTCGACGACCGGGACGCTGCCACGACGAGTCACGACCGGAACGCTACCTGGGGGCCAAGCCCCACGCAGCGGCCGGGACCTGCGGGCGATCGGGGAGGACGTACGACCAGTGGAGGCAGTTCGAGTCTTTCCCCCGGTTCATGGAGGGCATCGTCGAGAAGGCCGGCGACGTGCTGAACGTCGTCGAGCGTCGCGTCGCGGGAGACCTCAAGCGCTTCAAGGAGTTCATCGAGTCCCGTGGCGTCGAGACCGGCGCGTGGCGAGGAGAGGTGAAGCCGACCGGCGAGGTCGACCCGTTGGGTGGGACGCACCGCCACTGAGCTGTGCTGAACCCGTGACAGAGAGGCCGTCCCCCCAGCTCGTGGGGGACGGCCTCTGTCGTCCCCACACCTTTCAGCCGTCGACGTCCGCCGTGCGCGCCACGAGGTCCGCCAGCAGAGCCGGCATCCCTTCTCGCTCGCACACGGCTCGTTGGCGGACGTACTCAGGAGGCTCGACGAGGATCGCCTGCACGGCGTCGAGGGGTCCGTCCACACCGTCAGGCGCCAGCTGCTTACGTGCGTCGTCGAGCGCGCGTGCCGCGACCTCACGCATGGGTCGTCGTGACCGGCCCGCATCGACGACCGTCGCTTCGAGGCCGAAGCGGCACGCTCGAAGGTCGTTCGCGAGGACGACCTCGTCCGGGAGGTCGTCAGGGTCAGGCAACTCGACGGCATGTCGGGCCAGGCCCTGCACCAGGGCCGTCAGTCCGGCGGCGCGCCCCAGCGACGACTGCGCGTCCATGACCCGCACCTCGATCGTCCCCAGTCTCGGGTGCGGCCGGAGCTCCCAGCACACATAGCTGTAGTCGGGCACCTCGTGCGCCCACAGGGCGATCCCGATCGCCGCGACGTACGCCTCCCAGCTGGGGAGCGGGGGCGGCATGGTCGTCCGCGGATACGACCTGAGGATGGCTGGACGGGCGCAGGCGAGTCCGGAGTCGCGGGCGTGCCAGTACGGCGATCCTGCGGCGAGCGCACGGAAGACGGACAGCCGGTTGCGCAGTCCGCGGTAGACCTTCAGGGCGGTGGGCGGGTCCGGCACGCCGACGTGCACCTGGAAGGCCGCGGTCGGCGTACGCAGCAGGCCGGCGAACTCGTCGCCGATCCGGTCGTATCGTCGCGACGTCGAGATGTCCACGGAGCCGAAGCCGGAGCTTGGGTGGAGACCGACTGCCATCGGTCGGACGCCTTCGGTGATCAGTGATCTCCGTAGGTGTTTCAGCGACTGGCGCACTTCCTCGGCGTCCGAGCACACGGGCGTCTCGAGCTCGAGCTCGTCGACGAAGATCTCGCCCTTGAGGGTGCCGTGTGTTCCGCGGTTACTAAGGGTGGCCGTCAGCGGTGCCGCTGCCGGTCCGAGCATCTGCCCTCGCTGGTCGACGAGGAGCAGCTCGTCCTCGCCCCCGACGGTGAACTCGCCCCCTGGATGCCATTCGAGGCAAGGCACTCCTGGGCCGGAGACCTCGGTGCTGCTTGCACGCGAACCTCTCGACACCAGGCCTCCAGAAGATAGGTGCGGACTGCTGTGTCCAGGTACCCGGCGATGTGGAGGCAATGCGTCACGGGCTACCTCGATCGACACCATCGCGAGGAGCAGCACCACCATGCGGGTGGTGGCGCCGAGGGCCGACCGCCAATTCGGGGCCGGTGACAGGAGTCGAACCCGCGACATCCTCATTACAAGTTGCACGCGGCGTGTCCGGCGATGGCCGCTGAGATGCGTTTGCGCAGGTCAGCAGGGATCTGGATTCCGCCGCGGTTCCTCGACGGCCGCTGCTTCTCGGGCGTTTGGCTACTCGTTCGGCTACTCGTGGGGGTCGCGTCCAGTGATGACGCTGCACAAGCTGCACGCCGGTGACGGCTACACCTACCTGACCCGACAGGTCGCGTCTGGAGATGTCACGCGGACTGCCAGCCAGTCGCTGGCGGACTACTACCTCGCGTCCGGGAACCCGACCGGTCGGTGGATGGGAGTCGGGGCGCGCGAGCTGGCCGTCAGCGGGACGGTGCGCGAGGACCAGATGCGGTCCCTGTTCGGCGCCGGAATGCACCCCGATGCCGAACAGATCATCGCGCTCGAGGAAGCCAACGGCGCGAGTCCGGAGGCCGCGAGGACCGCCGCCCGGCTGGGACAGGCCTTTCCCGCCTTCCACACGCGCGAGTCACGGGACGATCGGATCGCGGAGCGGATCGCCCGATACGAGGCCAAGGACGGCCACGCCCCAGACGCGACGACACGGGCTCGGATCGAGACATCCGAGGCCGCGAAGGAACGTCGCGCCGTCGCCGGGTACGACCTCGTATTCACCCCGGTCAAGAGCGCCTCGATCCTGTGGGGACTCGGCGACGCCGCCACCCGCCAAGCGGCCTCCGACGCCCACCACGCCGCAGTCGAGAACGTCCTCGCCTGGTTGGAGACGGAGACCTGCTTCGCCCGCACCGGCAAGGCCGGCGTCCAGACCAAGGCCCGCGGATTCATCGCAGCCGCGTTCGACCACTTCGACTCCCGCTCCGGCGACCCCGACCTGCACACACACGTAGCGATCTCGAATAAGGTCCGCGCCCTTCACGACCTCTCCGACGGTCGAGCACACTGGCTGTCGCTCGACGCTCGCGTCCTGCACGCGGCAGGAGTCGCGGCATCTGAGCGGTACAACACCCGCTTCGAGGACGAGCTCAGCCGACGGCTTGGCGTCGCGTTCACCGAACGTCCCGACACGGTCCGCGCCGACAAGCGACCGGTACGCGAGATCGCCGGCGTGCCGTTCGATCTGATCCGGTCGTTCTCCCAACGCCGTGCCGCGATCGAGGACCGCTACCGTGAGCTCGCCGCCGACTACCGCAATACCCACAGGCACGACCCCGACACCGCCGCCCAGCTCCGACTCGCCCAGCAGGCCACCCTCGACACCCGCGGCGACAAGATCCTCGGCGAAACCCTGGCCGACAAGATCACCCGCTGGCGCACCGAAGCTCGACCGTTCCTCGGCAAGGACCCCGACCGGCGATTGGCCGAGTTGATGAACCCGAAGGCGCCGGCGCGCGCGTGGGATCCGGACGAGGTGCCGGTCGACCTGATCGCCGAGGTCGCCACCTCCGTGGTCGCTGAGCACAAGGCGACCTGGACCCGCTGGAACGTCCTCGCCGAGATCGAACGCCAGATCCGCCACCTTCGCTTCGCGACCGCTCCTCACCGCGAACGCGTCACCGTGCGCGCTCTCGAGCGCGCACTCTCCCCCGACGTCGCGGTCCCACTCTCCAACGACGCGACCACCTACGGTTCACCCCGGTACACGACCCAGCACATCCTCGACGCCGAGCAGCGACTCCTCGACACCGCACGCGCCCACACAGACCACCCGGTCATGGCCGAGCCCGATGCCGTTGCCCGAATCTGGGCCTACGAAGAGGCGCAAGGCCACCGGCTCGACCCTGGCCAGCGCCGGCTCGTCCTCGACTTCCTCACCAATCCCCACGCACTGTCGATCGGAGTCGGACCAGCGGGGTCAGGGAAGACCACCGCTATGCGCGCCCTCGCCACCATCTGGCGCGAAGCGGGACGCCGCGTTATTCCGCTCGCTCCGTCGGCGACCGCTGCGCAGGTCCTTGCAGACGAGCTCGGCACCAGGGCCGAGAACCTCCACAAGTTCCAGCACCTCACCGCCGAGCCAGTAAGTGGCGACGACTGGGCTCACCTGCGACCAGGCGACCTGGTGCTCGTCGACGAAGCCAGTCTCGCCGGCACCACACGTCTCGACTGGCTCACCCAGCACGCCCATATGGCCGGTGCCGTCGTCCGCTTACTCGGCGACCCGTACCAGCTCTCGGCGGTCGAAGCCGGCGGCGCCTTCCGACTCCTGGTCGGCGACATCGGCGGACCCGAACTCGACACGCTCCACCGCTTCCACAACCCCGACGAGGCGGCGGCGACCCTCCAGATCCGCGGAGGAGACCCGGCCGGTCTGCGCTTCTACGAGGACAACCACCGCGTCGTGACCGGCAGCGGGCCGCATCTTCTCGAGTACGCTTACAACGCCTGGGAGCGCGACACCCGACGCGGACTCAGCAGCATCATCATCGCCAGCACCGAACGGGACGCGCGCGCCCTCAACACGACCGCCCGCGCGGCGAGAATCCGAGCCGGGGAGATCGGCCGAGCCGGCGGCGTACGACTGCGCGATGGCACCACCGCCGGCGTCGGCGACATCATCACCACCCGTCGCAACAACCGTGCCCTCACCACGATCCACGGCACGTACGTGAAGAACGGCGACCGATGGACTGTCACTGAGGTCAGCGGGGACGGGCGACTGCACGTCGAACGCGGCGGCGCCTGTGTCGAACTGCCGTCCGGCTACGTTGCCGACCACGTCCAGCTCGGGTACGCCGTCACGACCCACCGCGCGCAAGGTGCCACGGCCGACACCGCGCACGTCATCGTCGACGAAACCACGACCCGGGAAGCTCTCTATGTCGGTGCCACCAGAGCTAGGACCTGCACCTACCTGTACGTCGCAGACCAGCAACTGCTCAGACTCGACACCGATCGACCACCAACTCCCGAAAGCAATCCGTTCGAAATGCTGCGCGAAGCGCTCTCACGCTCAGGCCCGCACAGATCCGCGACACAAACGCGCCGGTCGGCACGGCGCCGCGCGCGAACATCGAACCTGCAACTCCCTCAGCACCGGCGTGACGACAACGGGAACCTCGGGCCGGGGCGAGCGGGTATCGCCCGATCTTGGTGACATCCCTGTTTTGGTTTCTAAGGGGTAAAGGTTTGTCAGAGCAGGATCAGACTGTAACGCTGACCTCAGGACGACGCGTGAGGGGGCGGCAGCTGAACGCCTAGGTAGGGCGACAGCGGAGTCTCATTCGGGTTAATCTCCAGTGCGCCATTCGCGAAGATCCGTCGCGATTGGAGACTTCGCAACTCATGCCATACATCGGTTGAAACTCGCGTCGAACCGACTCTTTGACGCCCGAGAACGACCGCACATTCATCTGCTTGACTCTCTAGCGGGTCGAGCCAGATCGCGAAAACATGACACTCTTCGCCCTTCTCGAGTTGAGATTCAGCACAGGCCCGTTCGAGCCAGGGGTACTCCTCGTCCCCAAAGGAAAGCGGCAGTTCTGTAACTGGAAGGCTCCAGTATTGCGAGTCTTGACCGAGCAACTCGACATCGGACGGCTCCTTCATCCAGCGCGGCTCTCGCGCGCTCGAGCGCCAAAGCCGGAACGTGTGCCCAACCACCTCGCGCAGCGACCGAAGACCCGCTCGGCGTAGTTCTTTCGCGAGCCTCGAAGGAGGAACTCCTTTCTCCCAAAGTTCGGAATAGAGCTTCCATTCCTCCTCATCGGCACCGCCCCTGGCGCTACCGACTTCAGACCGAAAGACCTCCAAGGAGTTGTCGTCACCCTCCACACGCCGACTCCAAGCCCGTCTGTAGGCGTCGATTATGTGCTCGCTATTCCGAGCTTCGCCACTCACGTCACTGCCTCCCATGACGACGCTGGTACAGAGGAATAATGTTGAACTTGGGACGGAACTTCCAGAACTTCCAACCCCAGTTTCCGATACCGATTCTGATCCTGATGCGATGCAAGTAGTGGCCCCGCGGCGGGGTCGCGCCGTGCGCCCTCATGATATCAGTTGCAATGTCGGCCGCGATGGACATGAGGATGTCGACCACGATCTTGACCACGGTCCCCCAATTCGGGACCTTGCTCACATACTTAAGACCCTCCGAGATCAAATCGGTGAAGCGCTTAGCGTTCCTAATACGTTTCGCCCATTTTGCGGCATTCTCTGGCTTAATCTTCTTGTTAAACAGCCACTTTGTCGCCAGGCCGGGCAGGTCGGCAAGGTTGATCGGATCCGCGGGGTAAATGTAGCTATTGTCGTTGCCTCCCGAAATTGCGTCGCGCGACAGAAAACGGCCGGTCGTCGGATTATAGAGCCGCGCTCCCATCAGCATTAATCCACCAACAAGGTTGGCGGGTCGGGCCGCGCCGCCGTGCCACCCATAGGTCTGCACAGCACCCGCCTGCAGCCCTCCGAACTCATCGAACTCGCTGAACGGGCCGATGGCAACATTGCCCTCCATATCCGTGCCGGCTCTGAGAACCAAATGGCCCTGAAGATCCGCGAGATCGAATATTGCTGGCCCTTCGTCGAGCTGCTGGCCAACCAATGTCCCAAACGGCCCGGTCAGGTTGCGGCTCCACGTGACAGAGCCTTCCTCGCCCGTTGAATCTCCAGCGATGGTCGTGGACCACGCTGGCGAATCGCTCTCATCCGAGAAGTGGTTGAGCGTTCGGACCGGGGTGGCGCCGACGTGTTGCTCGATTACGGCTATGCGGTCCGCCGGGTCAAGTTCGTACGCGACGCCATTCTCCGCTAGCGGATCAGTTGACGCTTCACCTTGGGCTAGGGAGGCGACCATGTCATTGGCGAAGTACCGAACGTCGACCTCGCCTCCGGCAGGCATGTTCGACGCTTCGCCTGGAATCGTCCGCGTGCGGCCGAGCGCGTCGTACGAGTACCCGCCCGTGATCCGATCTGCTGCATCGAACGCGGACGCGATGGTTGTCGGAGCGCTTCCATCACAGCGTCCGCTGGAATCGGCTCCGCTCTTTGTGAGTGCGTCGCGGTTGGAGTCGAGGCTCAGGCTGTACTCACGTCGCTCACACATGCTCTGCTCAACCGGTCCGACTCCGGACGTGTCATCGACGCGCACCAAGCGGTCCCGCCGGTCGTACCGGAACGACCGGTCTGACCCGGGGGTCACCGACGTCCGCACACGGTCGGAGATGTCGTAGGTCTGGCTGAAGGAAACGACTTCTTCGCCGACGGTGTAGGCGAGGTTTGTCGGGTTGTCGGCGGCATCGTAGGTCCACCGGGCGGTAATCCCGTTCGGGTAGGTCATCGTCGCTGGCGCGCCCCTGGGCGTGTACTCGACGGTAAACTCGTCGGCCTGACCGTTTGGCAGGTCGACGTCGAGCCCGGTAACGAGGCCGCGATGCTCTCCGCTGCCTTCGTACGAATATGTGTATCCGCCCTTGCCGTCGTTATGCGTCGACAGACGACCGGCCCTGTCGTACGTCTTCGTGCTTGTGTTTCCGCTGCTGTCTGTACGGCTCTTCTCGCGTCCCCACGAGTCATAGGTGATCGAGATCGTCGACTCGTCGTTGGAGATCGCCGTGAGCGCACCTGTCACCGTGTCATAGGTGTAGTTCGTCCTAGCTACGGCGCGGTCTCCCGCCGGCGCGTTGTTGACAATGGTGTGCTCGGACGTGATGTGCCCAGCGTCGTCAAACGTATTGGTCGTAACCCGCTCGATCTCGTTGGACGGAGTCGTCGGACTGGGGTCGCGCGATTCTTTGATCAACGTCGGATTGAGCTGGGGGTCGTAGGCGGCGTAGAGCGTCGTAGGCACGCTCGCTCCGCTCGCGGGCTGTCCCGCGGGTCCCGTGAGGCACTCCTGTCCGGCCCACTGGGGCTTGTTGCGGCATCTGGAGTCACGAGCGCTGTCGTCGGCGGTGTAGTAGACCGTGATCGTGGAGCGGGGATCAGTTCCGGCTCCGTCGTGGCTTGCGACCCCCTGCGGCGTGCGAGTCTCAATTTCCTTGCCCTCGGTGTCGTGCCGAGTGAGCGTGGTCGACCAGTTGCTTGGCTGCGCCTTGTCACCACCGAGCCACACGCTGGTGCGTGTAGCGACTCCGAGTTCCCAGCCATTGCCGTCGCCGTTCTGGACGGGGTCATAGCGGTAGCGCGTGACCTTTTCGTCGTAGTACGCGCCGCCCCAGAGGTCGAGCACGCTTGATGTCTCCTCGACGACCAGATTGCGTGGGGTCTCTGGTTCATCGGCTGGCCGGCCAACGATCAGTTGTGTCTGCGTTGTCTCATCGTCGTAGGTGTAGGAGGTGACAGGACGTCCCTGGACAACCTCTCCCGACTCAGTCACGACCGCGCGCTGCGGGCCCAAGATCGACTCGACGCGGGTGCCGTCGGCGTTGTACCCCGTGATGGTGCTGAGATCGATCGCCTCGGTCGTGCGTTGCGCGGGATCGATGGCGAGGATCCGGGCGCGTGCCGCGGCGTCGATTGCCCAGGTGACGTTTCCGTGCTTGTCGTATCCGTAAGAGTCGACGAGCCAGTCGCCAGCACCGTAGACGGCGGTGTTGGTCGTGTGTCCCTCGACGTCGTAGTAGGTCAGTGACGCATACTTCCAGTCCCGCTCCGCGGGAGCGTTCGGGCCGAAGACTGCGGCGCCAGCGATAGGTGCGTCTGTCCCGCCTTGGTCCCAGGCTGTGATCGCCTGCGGTGTCAGGTCGGGCAGGTCCTCGCCGGAGGTCGGTACTTGGTAGACGATCTCCCAGCGTGCTTTGTCGTTGGACCCTGGCAGTGTGCGTTGGACCTGGTCGAGTCGGTCATTGTCGTCGTCGTAGCCGAGTTCCCACGTTTCCTCTCCGGCGGGCGTGACGCTAGAGAGCCTGCTCTGATCTCCCGAGCCGCTGTAGGCATAGGTCGTGGCCGCACCCTCCCCGTCGGCGTTGGTAACGCGGGGATCGGCTACTCCCGTGAGCCTGCCTTCGTCGTCGTAGCTGTACTCGGCGACAACGGTCGATTGCGGACCGGTGGTTGCGTGGACGATCTCTGCCACGCTCGTCAGCCGTGACCCGAGACCGCCGGAGATGTCGGAGTAGGTCAGATGCGTGTGGCGACATCCGACGTCCTGGCTGGTCTCGCTGCACGCCAAGGTCGCCGAGACGGGTGTAAAGATGTCGCTGACCCTGCCCTGTGGGTCGTGTCCGAAGGTGGTGGCACCCACCTCGGCAGGGCCGGTCACCGAGGTCAACTGCCACGCGCCGCCGCCAGGTGTGGCGGTCCAAACGGTGATCGTGCCGTCGTCCTCACGTAGCCGCAAGCGCCACTCCGACATGCTGGCCTCCAACGTGAGGGCGCCAGTGATGTCGCCGAATCCCTTGACGAACGTGAACGTCCCGGTCGACCCGGCCGCGATCGGCCCGGCTCCGGTTCCCCACAACGTCATCGCCCCGTCGGCGGGCTCGAGGACGAGCAGGCCGAGACCGGTCAGGTCGTCGCGAACCTCGAGTCCCGACGTGGCGCCTCCACTCCCAGACAGGTCGGCCGCCCAGCCCGGGCCGAGCACACTCGCGGCATTGGTTGCCGGGCCGCTCATCGAGCGGTAAGTGCGCCCGATTCCGGCTGCGTCGGAATCCTCGACCATCACCTCGCCCGAGTACAGCGATACTGTGCCTGGGCCCACCTCCGCGACAGGAAAGGAGTCCCCAAACGCCCCGGGAATCAGCGAGACGGTGCGTGCGGGACCGCATTTCATCCCGCTCGTTGTGGAGTCGAAGCACACCCGCACGTCAATCAGAGCCGGTGACGGCACCGCGTCCTGCCTAGCGTCCCAGATCAACTGTCCCGTCGTCTTCATGGCCCCAGCCAGCTGCAACGTGCCGTCCCAGTCACCACCATCACGCTCGGTCAGCGCATCGACGGGCGCCCACGCCGCCGAGCTTCCACTGGCACGCCACTCGAGAGTCAGCTCGTCCACGAACCCCGGACCGTGCGCCTCAATCGCGAAGGTAGATGTGGACCGTTCACCACCGACCGGCGCCACCAGGCTGGCCGCACCGACACCGAAACCGAAGGTGATCGTCTGGGACTTGTTGCCGGCGCGGTCCGCGGAGTAATACTCAATCTGCGTCGCACCCGACTCGGGGATCGCGATCGCGCCTGTGCTTCCCGTGCTTGTCTTCCACGCACCGTCGTTCAGGCGCCACGACCACGAGACCACATCCGCCGAACCCCCGAACGTACAGGTCGTGCTCGCGGCCGGCCGCGTGTCGTACCACACTCCGTTGGAGTAGCCCGGGCACGAGATCGTCGCCGTAGGCACGGCCGTGTCGACTGTGAAGGTGGTTGACGCGGAGTAGTTCTTCGAGATCAGACCTGCTGAGTCCCGAGCCCGCGCCTTCGTGGTGTACACCCCGTCGGTGTTGAGGGTGTAGGAACGAACCGAGCTTCCGTTCGACGACACCGCCGACCCCGCCAGGCCGGACCATGAGCCCGCCGGTCCCGACACGTCGAACAGACCGGTCAGCGTGCCACCATCGGGGTCAGTCACCTTAGAGGACACGTTGAATGTCTTCTTGTTCACGTACGTGACACCGCCGTAGGTGGTCGCACCCACCACCACCGGCGCCGCCGCCTTGTTCGGGTAGGAGTTGTAGGTGACGCTCATCCGCGGGCGGGTGTCAGTGTTCGTGTGCTCACTGGAGCGGTACTTGCGCCACGTCGCGTTACTTGCCTCATTGTCGGCAGCCACCCGAATGCCATTGTTTGCGGCGCCATCTGCCCACGCCTGGACAATGGCCGTAGCGTCCCATGAAGCCTGGTTCCCATCGGCGTCGCACGAGGCCGAGTAGCCGTAGGCGGGAGCGAATGTGCTCGAGCCGGTCGACGTGACCGTCGGCTGGTTGTCCCAGGTCAGGTCCCCGACCGCCCAGGTCTCGGTGATGCGGGCGATCCGGATCGCCGAGGACGTGCACGAGCCGGAGTACCAGTTCCGCATCTTGAACGTCGCCGACACGATGTCCTGACCCGATCCACCATTGTCATTGAGCATTCCGATGAACTTCACGAACGACCGCGCCTTGTGCCCGCCGGCGTCATAGGTACCCGCCCGCAATTCGGTAGAGCCACCCTGGCTCGTCGTGTAGCCGGCGTTCTGAACCCACGAGTCGCCGTTGGCGTACATCGTGTACGACGGATCGACCGTCACCGGGTACACCGTCGCAGGATCCGACAACCAGTGTGCATCCGGCGACAGCACCAACGTCTGCTTCTCACTCGCACCGCTGCCCGAGGCCTCGACCGCCGCCTCAACCGGCTCGACGTTGTTCGGCAGATCATCATTGCCCACGGCGGCGTCCCACATGAGCGGTTGCGGAGCGGTGACGACCTTCTTGCCGTCGGCCTTTACCACCAGCGAGCCGCTGTCGTTGACAGTCAGCTCTCCATCCGGGATCTGCAGCGGGATCGGAATCTCTAATGGCTCCGTCGGTGCCGCCTGCAGCACCACCGAGTGTGAGAACCCCGTCGGCAGCGCCTGCACCACCAGGTCGCCGTTCTCCAAGGCTCGCGGATAGGTAACCGTGTCACCATCGACAACCGGCTTCGGGAGCGCCGTCGGCCAACCGAAGCTCGACCTGTTGCCCTTCTCGTCAGTCACCGTCGCAAACGTCTTGTCGCCGCCAGGCGAGAACACCACATCCGCCGACGCGTACCTCGCAGTTAGTCCCGTAGCTCCTGCGATGGGCACAATGGTGGTGTCGATGTCGTGCCAGGCTCCCGCTTCGTCGACGACACGCACCGGACCCGATGCGGCCTCCTGCGTCCACGTCCCGTCAGGGTTCGCGAACAACTGCGTTGACTCGGTGCGCGCCGACAGATCCTCGACCTTCTCGTCAGCCAAACGCGCCGCCAGGGCCGCCGACACCGCGTCCGGACGATCCTGGACTCCGTCACGATCCGAGTCCGTCACCACCACGGAGGGCGATGGCTCCTCCGGTTCGGTGAGTGCGGCCGCCGAGGATGCCGGGCCCAGGGTTCCCGCGACCAGCGCGGTGGAGACCGTGATGACAATCGATGCGACCATCCGCGACGCTATACCACGAGTGACCATTTCCAACCCGACCTGTCTTGCAGTAGTCACCCCAGCGGTGACCCAGGTGGTGAAAACTAGCCACACTGCGACCGTCGTTGTCACCCCGAAATCAGCCGATGATCAAGAACCAATCAAAACTTGTCATCCGCATGACAAACTCAAGCTTCCCAAATTGGACAAATGGATTGAGCGTGGTCCAGTGGGGCTCGCCGAGGATCGATGACGCTGCCGCAGGCATGCGCTCAGTGGGAGTCAGCCAGTCACGCATCACCGCCAACGACCCCGTCGTCGTCTTGAACGTCCGCGTCTCACCATGCCGGCTCCCACGCCGCTTCGGTGACGGTGTGTGTCCGGACCCGAGTCCTTGCCGACATCGAGCCCTTCCGGGCGACGTCTTGGTCGTGAGGGTCGCGGCCGAGCGTGACCGGTGGGGGTGGTCGCGGTGGAGGTGTTGTTTGAGCGGGCAGCCTCGGCGTAGTCGGCAAGGTCGATCCGGAACGGGACGCGAAGTTCTTCAGTCGAACTCCCCGGCAGGACCTCATTATTCGCCTCCAACTCCTCTCGGCCAATGAACGCCGCGCGGTACACCTGGCAGACGTACTGGGCAAGTGTCGACTTGCCCTGACCGGGAACGCCTTCTACGAGGGTCAACGGCGGGGTCGCCTTGTCGAGAAGATGATCGGCGACGTGTTCTACGTCGCGAAGCGACATCGTTGTGCCGCGGGGAGCGCTCGTCCTATGTGCGGTCACGTCGACGAACAGATCGCTTAGCAGGTCGCTGACGAGATCGATCTGGCGGAACTTCAGGCGTTTGTCTCGCGACCAGTGCGTGGCCACGTAGGTGACGAGGATGTCCTTCTCACGCCGCTCCCCATCCTCCAGATTCATCGAGGTCAGAAGGGCGAAGAGCGCGTCGGTGCCCGCGAGCATGTCGACGTAGGCGAGTTTGATCTCCCAGGGCGCATTGTCGACCCAGGCGTCGAGGTCCGATGACCAGACGCAGGACATCTGGACCCTGTACTTCTTCGACAGCGCGGTGAGTTCCTTCTCGACTTCGTCGCGCGAACCCGAGCCAGGCGCGGCTCCGCCTTCAACGTTGGTCATCAGGATGTACCGGGTGCACCCCTCTCGGACGAGGCGTTCGATATTCGCCGCCTCCCCATTGATCTGTTGCTTTATCCACGTGGCCCTCTTCTTGCGGCGATCACCGGAGAACTTCACCTGAAGGATCGTCCGGTTCTCACCGGTGCCGGAGACCATGTCGCGGCCGCCATCTTTCTCGCCCACCGGAAAGACGGACACGTCCGCGAAACGGTCGAGCACCAGCGCGGCGCACAATTGCTGGAAGCGCTTGTCTCCGAGACGCTCATAGGCTCCGGTCGGTCGATGAGGGTCAATGACGTCAGCAGTGCTTGGTGTCGGAAGGTGATGTCCATCCGACCGTGTCGGCCGCTGACGGCACTGCCATCCCAACCCGGGCAATAGTCGATTGCGGCCTCCATCACTACGGCTTCGACAATCCGCTCCGGACAGGAGCTCCGAGGTGTACCTGAGTTCAGGGGGTTGCGTCCACCCCCGTCATCAAGAGTCGTCTTCCGAGGAGGGCGAGGGCAGTCAATCCTGGGGTGAACGTCGACGGACGGAGGACGTCATGACTTCACTCCTGCTACGGCCGATCGAAGCGGCCGAACAGCTCGGCATCGGCCGCACGAAGCTCTACGAGCTGATGAGCGCCGGCAAGCTCGGCTACGTCCAGATTGGAGCACTGCGCCGCGTCCCACTCGCGGCGCTCGAGAAGTTCATCGCAGACAATTTCGCTTCCGTGCACCAGGATTCGAGCGATGCCCCGCACGCCACCGCCGATCTGTGACCGGGCGGGGTGCTTCCGCGCGCCGCTCGTCCAGATCGTCGACCTCGCTGGCGTATCGCAAAGGCTCTGTCGTCGGCACTGCCGTGACGTCCTTGAGGCCACCGTGTTCTCGGCGCCGACGCTCCCGAGCCTGGGACGCTTGGGTGACCCCGATGCCACTGTAACGCTGCCCATCGTCCTGACTCGGTGGGACGACGCGAGCTGGGTGAGCGAGAGTGCCTAGCAGCAAGCGCCGCAGTCGTGGAGAAGGCGCCGTTTATCAGCTTGAGAACGGGCGGTGGCGTGGCGCAGTAGACCTCGGATGGGTCAACGGCAGCCGGCGACGCAGGTACGTGCGTGGCGTGACCAAGGCCGAGGTTCTCAAAGAGATGCGCAAGCTCGTGCAACAGGCTGAGGAAGGCCGGTTGAGCACCGAGCGAATCCCAACCCTGGAGCAATGGATGCAACGCTGGCTCCACGATGTCGCGTCGGCGACGGTTCGACCGACGACGCTCGCCCGGTACGAGCAGGAGATCCGACTCCACGTGGTTCCGGCCCTCGGTCGCATGAAGCTCGATGCACTCAGGCCGCATCACATCGCCGGCCTCTACCAGGACAAGCGCTCGGAACTCTCCCCAGCAGCATCCGCCGGCTGCACGCGATGATCTGACGCAGCCTGACGATCGCCATGCGCTGGGGTCTGATCCCCACCAACCCTGCCCAAATGGTGGATCCGCCGCCGATGACCCGCACCACCATTCATCCCTTCACCCGCGAGGAAGCCGAGCGATTCAGCACCGCGGCTGCTGACGACCGCCTCGCGGCACGGTGGCTCATCGGGCTTCTCCTTGGACTCCGTCAGGGAGAGGCCCTCGGAATCACCTGGGACAACATCGACATTGACTCACGGACACTCACGGTGAGCCACGCCCTCCAGCGGACCGACAACAACTTCCAGCTGGTGGCGCCTAAGACCAAACGGTCAGTCCGAGTGCTCCCGCTGCCTGTCGTCGTAGCCACTGCTCTGGAGAAGCGGCGGACGGAGCAGCAGGCGGAAGCAGAGCGCGCGGCCCAGCTCTGGAAAGGCAACGAGCGCGGTCTCGTCTTCACCACCCACGTCGGCTCACCGATTGAGCGCAGCAACGACTACCGCGCCTTCCAAGCGCTCCTGCGGCGCGCCGGTCTTCGCAAGATTCGCCTGCACGACCTGCGCCACACGACCGCCAGCCTCATGCTCGAGCAGGGCGTGCCCGCCCGGGTCGTGATGGAGCTGCTCGGTCACTCTCAGATCAGCCTGACCCTGGACACCTATACCCACGTCGACAAGCGCCTGCTGGCCGACGCTTCCGCGCTCATCGAGCGCCTGATCGGAGGCGAGTGAGATGCCGTTGGCTGCCAGTTTGGCTGCCACGGCCGAGATTTCGGCCCTCGCCGGGACCGCCCCGCAGGCAACCTGCGCCGCTTACCTGCACAAACACCTGGAGCCGGTGACAGGAGTCGAACCCGCGACATCCTCATTACAAGTGAGGCGCTCTACCAACTGAGCTACACCGGCAAAGCCTCGTACGAGCCGAGGCCGCGCCCATCTTAGCCGCCGACGCTCTGTGCGGAACGCCGCGAGGTCGCTCCGAGCTGGACGACGAGGCCGACGACGAAGAGGACGACCAGCGCCCCGTACCAGAGCCACGACGGGTCGGCGAGGCTGAAGGCGTGGTCGATCTGCTGGTCGTTGATCTCGCCGACCAGCAGCATGACGCCGGTGAGCGCCAGCGTCGCACCCGACCAGGCGCTCACGATGACGAGCAGCAGCGCCGGGAGCGAGGCGACCACGGCGATGATGACGAGCACCGCGGCGACGATGATCCCGACCGTCGTGAACACCCAGTCCTTGTCCGCGCCGAAGGCGTTCGCGAGGAAGACGCCGAGCACGTAGCCCATGGCGCCGACCCAGATCACGACGCCGAGCCAGTACCAGGCGTAGGCCAGCACACCGAGCACGAGCGCACCGACGATGGCGGCTACCCAGCCCCAGGTGGTGCCGAGCAGCTCACCACCGGCCTGGCCCTGCACGAGCTCTGCGCCCAGGAAGAAGCCGACGACCGCGCCTGCCAACGCGATCAGCGCGCGAAGCGCGGCGCCGCCCCAGAAGACGAGGACGACACCGAGCCCGAGCAGGATCAGCGCGAGAACCACATCGTTGGTGCCAGCGTCATTCATGGGCCGAGCCTATGCGACCTTCAGTGTGCGGACAGCCGACCTGTCAAGCGACCGTGTCGCTCCGCGCTCGCCCCACGGAGCCCGGTGATCTCGACACGCTTGCCCTTGCGCGCGTACTTGGCCGCGATGGCGTCGAGCGCGGCGACGGTCGAGGCGTCCCACACGTGTGCGGCCGAGAGGTCGATCCGTACGCGCTCAGGGTCGTCGGCGTACGAGAACTGCGTGTACAGGTCGTTGCTCGAGGCGAAAAAGAGCTCGCCGGTGACGCGGTAGACGGCGACAGCCCCGTCCTCCTCGTCGACGAGCGTGCGCTCGGTGGCGGCGACGTGCGCGACGCGGCGGGCGAACAGCGTCGTCGCCACCAGAACGCCGACGGCGACACCGATCGCGAGGTTGTGCGTGGCGACGGTGACGAGGACCGTCGCGACCATGACGGCGGTCTCCGACCGAGGCATCCGGCGCAGCGTCGACGGCCGGACGGAGTGCCAGTCGAACGTGCCGACGCACACCATGATCATCACCGCGACGAGTGCGGCCATCGGGATCAGTGCGACGACGTCACCGAACCCGACGACGAGGATCAGGAGGAACACTCCGGCCAGGAAGGTGGAGATCCGGGTGCGCGCACCGGAGACCTTCACGTTGATCATCGTCTGGCCGATCATGGCGCAGCCGCCCATCCCGCCGAAGAAGCCGGTGATGACGTTCGCGGCGCCCTGGCCCCACGTCTCGCGGGTCTTGTCCGAGTGCGTGTCGGTGATGTCGTCGACGAGCTTGGCGGTCAGCAGCGACTCGAGGATGCCGACGAGCGCCATCGCCAGCGCGTACGGCGCGATGATCTGCAGGGTGTCGAGGGTGAACGGCACGTCGGGGACGAACCACGCCGGGAGGCTGTCCGGGAGCGTCCCCTCGTCGCCGACGTTCGGGACGTCGAGCGCGCCGACGACGGTGAAGGCGGTCAGCGCGACGATCGCCACCAGCGGTGCCGGGATGATCTTGTTGATCCGCGGGAAGCCGACGATCATCGCGATGCCGACCGCGACCATCGGATAGACGAGCCACGGGACGTCCACGAGGTGCGGGAGCTGCGCCAAGAAGATGAGAATCGCGAGGGCGTTGACGAACCCGACCATCACCGACCGCGGGATGAAGCGCATCAGCTTCGCGACCCCCGCCAGGGCGAGGAGGATCTGGATCACGCCGCCGAGCAGCACGGTTGCGATGAGGTAGTCGTACCCGTGGTCGCGCATCACCGGGGCGATCACCAGCGCGACCGCACCGGTGGCTGCGGAGATCATCGCCGGACGGCCGCCGAGGAATGCGATCGCCACGGCCATCGTGAACGACGCGAACAGGCCGACCCGCGGGTCCACGCCCGCGATGATCGAGAACGAGATCGCCTCGGGGATGAGCGCGAGCGCGACGACGAGCCCGGCCAGGACCTCCGTACGGAGGATCTTGGGCGACCGCAGCGCGTGCACGACGCTGTGGTCGGCGTGCGAGTCGGTCGAGGGCAGGGGTGAGCTCACGACGATGCTCCGTTCGAGGGGATCCGAGAAGAAGGTGGGGCGGCGGACGGCCTGTCCGCACGCGACACCTCCCGTACTGTCGTTCGACGGTACGGGAACGTGTCCGCGAACAACTATCGTCCGACGGGTGAGTCTGCTGCGACGTCCCGGGGTCCGGCGAGCGGTGCTCGGATGCGGACTCGTCCTCTGCGTCGCGGTCGAGCACGCCGTGATGAGCGGCACCGCCCTTCCGGCGTCCCAGGGCTGGTGGGCTGCGGTCGGGGTCATCGTGGTCGCTGTTGCGCTGCTGATCCGGGCGCGACTGCCAGAGGTGGCGCTGGCACTCGCGTTCGCGCTCGTCGACGGCGGCCGTCGTGGTCGCCTCGCTCGCGGCGCTGCTGCTGCTCGACGCCCTGGTCAACGACCCCTCGTGGTCCGGCTGGCTCGGCCGCGGCGGTGCGCTGATCGGCAACACGATCCTGTTCATGGGGCTCCCCTGGCTGTGCGGGCGCTACCTGCGCCAGGTCGCGTCCCACCACGCCGCGGCCGTCGAGCACGCGCAGCTGCGGGAGCGGGCCCGGATCGCACAGGAGATGCACGACTCGCTCGGCCACGAGCTCAGCCTGATCGCGCTCCGCGCAGGGGCCCTCGAGGTCAGGTCAGGGATCCCGGACGAGGCCCGGCAAGCGGCCGCAGCACTTCGATCCGCCGCAGCGGACGCGACGGACCGGCTCGGCCAGATCGTCGGCGTGCTTCGGCCGGGCGAGGAGGAGGTCCCGCTCGAGCCTGCCGCAGCGAGCATCGCCGAGCTGGTGGAGCGCGCCAGGGACTCCGGTCTCGACGTCCGCCTCGAGGGTGCTGCCGACGCGCTCGCGCCGTTGCAGCAGGTCGCCGCCCACCGCGTGGTCCAGGAAGGGCTCACCAACGCCGCCCGGCATGCACCGGGCGCACCCGTGACCGTGCGTCTGGAGCGTGGCCGTCAGGCCGTCCACGTCTTCGTCCTCAATGGCGCCGCGCGCGAACGACCGCGCCATGGCATCACGAGCCGACTCGGGCTGGCCGGACTCGACGAGGCGGCACGCGCCGCCGGCGGCTCGCTGCGCCACGGACCGACGGGAAACGGCGGGTTCGCCCTGGTCGCAGAGCTCCCGGTGACAGACCGGGCACGTCGCAGCGCCGCCGAGGCGACCTCGTGATCCGCGTGGTCCTCGCCGACGACGAGGCGATGGTACGGGCCGGGGTGCGGGCGATCCTGGAGACGGATCCCGCGATCGAGGTGGTCGCCGAGGCAGCGGACGGCAGAAGCGCGGTCGACGCCGTGCAGCGGCACCGGCCGGACGTCGCGCTGCTCGACATCCGGATGCCGCGCATGGACGGCCTCGCCGCCGCTGCGGAGATCCGGCGCACGGTGCCCGAGGCGGGTGTCGTGATGCTGACGACCTTTTCGGACGACGCCTTCATCGCCCGCGCTCTCGGCGACGGAGCGAGCGGGTTCTTGCTGAAGTCCGGCGATCCGCGCGAGCTCCTCGCCGGCGTCCACGCGGTCGCCGACGGCGCGGCATACCTGTCCCCGACCGTGGCGCAGCGGGTGATCGCCGAGATCGGCGCCGGTGCCGGTGACCGCATGGCGCGAGCGGCCGAGGCGCGTGCCAAGGTCGCGATGCTGACGAACCGCGAGCGGGACGTGATGGCGCTGGTCGGCGCCGGGCTCTCCAACGCCGAGATCGGCCGCCGGCTCCACCTCGTCGAAGGCACCGTGAAGGCCTACCTGAGCAGTGCCTTCGGGCGCCTCGGTGTGCGCAACCGCGTGCAGGCAGCCGTCCTCGCCTACGAGGCAGGGCTCGTCGGCGAGGACGTTTAGGGCCTCCCCTGCTGGGCCGTCAGGCGTCGCGGCTGCGGAACGCGGCGTACCCCGCGGCCAGGACGACGCCCGCCCACGCGGCGAACAGCACGAGCGCGCCGCCCTCGCCGTACGGCAGCTGGTCGTCGAGGCCGAAGAGGGTCGCGATCCCGATGCCGAGATATTCGGTGCCGGCGGTGCCCGGAAGCCAGAAGGACATGTCGACCATCAGGTCCACCCCGCTCATCATGAACACCAGCGGCACCAGGAAGAGCACCAGGAACGCTCCGACGAGTGCGCCCGCGGTGCTGCGCAGCGCGACGGCGAGACCGATGGAGAAGGCCACGACGACCGCTAGGTAGACGCTGACCCTGCCTGCCGCGGCCGCGACCTCACCCGCGTCGAAGACTCCGTACTCACCTGCGGTCAGGTCGGCGAGGACGGCACCCAGCACCGCGAGGAGCGCCCCACCGACCAGCGCGACCACCTCGACGACGACCAGCTTCGCCACGAGCACCCGCCCACGTCGCGGATCGCACTGCAACGTCGTCCGGATACTGCCGGAGGCATACTCCGAGGTGACGGTCAGGAGCGCCAGCGCCACCAGCGCGAACTGCGAGAACTGCAGCGCCGTGAAGACGACGTCCTCGACGTGCAGCAGCTGTTGCGCGTACGAGAGGTCAGGGTTCGGCTGGGCGGCGTCGAAGCCTGCCGGGACCGCGTAGAACGCGACCAGGAACACGGCACCGACCAAGCACCACCAGGTCGAGCGAACCGACCAGAGCTTGGTCCACTCCGACGCGATCGAAGAAGTCATGTCGCTCATGTGGCCTCCTTCCCTGCGTACTCGACACTGCTGGCGGTCAGCGCGAAGTACGCGTCCTCCAGCGACTCGTGGTCGCCGACCAGGTCGTCGAGGGAGGTGTCGGCGAGCAGGCGCCCCCGGCCCAGGACGACGAGGTGGTCGGCAGTGCGCTCCATCTCGCTCATCAGGTGGCTGGAGACGAACACCGTGCGCCCCTCGCCCGCGAGGGACCTCAGCAGTCGGCGGATCCACAGCACGCCGTCGGGGTCGAGCCCGTTGACGGGTTCGTCAAAGAGCATCACCTGCGGGTCGCCCAGGAGGACACCGGCGATCCCGAGCCGCTGAGACATGCCGAGCGAGAGGGAGCCGGCCCGGCGCCGGGCCACGGAGGTGAGCCCGACCTGGTCGAGCACCTCGTCGACGCGGCTCACCGGGATCGCGTTGCTGCGTGCCATCGACACGAGGTGCGTCCGCACCCGACGGCCGGGATGCACCGCCTTGGCATCGAGCAGCGCGCCAACCTCACGGAGCGGCCGGCGCAGCGTCGCGTACGTACGGCCGTTGACCGTCGCGGAGCCGGCGCTGGGGGTGTCGAGGCCGAGGATCATCCGCATCGTCGTCGACTTGCCGGCGCCGTTGGGGCCCAGGAAGCCGGTGACGCGGCCCGGCTCGATCTGGAGGGTGAGATCGTCGACCGCGGTGGTCGACCGATATCTCTTGGTCAGATGGCTCAACGTGATCATGAGTCGACCGTAGGAATTCGGGAACGCAGGCACAGTGCCCGAAAAGCAACCGTCACTACTGCCGATGGTCAGTAGCGACTCGTACGGTCATGCATGGTCGCGCGGCCTGAGGGCACCGGATCGACGTACCCGATCGAGGAGCTACCCATGGCAGAACCTCAGGCTCGCTCGGACGAGTCGATCGCCGACCTCGTCCGCGACCTCTCCGAACAGACCTCCCGGCTGGTCCGCGATGAGATGCGTCTCGCCCAGGCCGAGCTCAAGCAGAAGGGCGCTCGCGCAGGTGCGGGGCTCGGCGGATTCGGCGCAGCGGGTCTTCTCGCGTTGTACGGGTTCGCCGCGATCATCGCAGCGCTCGCGCTCGTCATGGACGTCTGGTTGGCGGCGCTCATCGTCGCCGTCGTCCTGTTCGTGATTGCCGCCATCCTCGCCGTCGTCGGCAAGAAGCAGCTCCAGAAGGCGACGCCGCCCGTTCCTGAGCACACTGTGGAGAACGTCAAGGCGGATATCGCCGAGGTGAAGGAGGCACGCCACCGTGAGCACTGATCCGACTGACCCTAGCGAGATCCAGCGCGACATCGAGGAGACCCGGGACAAGCTCGGCCACACCGTCGAGGAGCTGACCGACCGTCTCGACGTGAAGAAGCAGGCCCAGCAACGGATGGACGAGGCCAAGCACGAGGCGCAGCAGCGGATGGAGTACGTGAAGCAGAACGCCCGCGACAACCCCCAGCTGCCGGCGATCGTCGCGGTCGGGGTGATCGCTCTCATCGTGCTCGCGCTGTGGCGAAAGAAGCGGCACTAGAATTTTTTTCCTGGTCAGGTGTCCAAACTCACATTCCTGACGCATACTGATGCCGTGGCTATTGGACGCCTGCCCAACATGGAGCGACTCGCACGCGTGACGCGTGACCTCGAGACGCCGTACGCCGTGATCGACGGTGACACGTTCACCCGCAACGCCGACGAGCTGGTACGACGCGCTGGCGGCGTGCCCGTCCGCATCGCGTCGAAGTCGGTCCGCGTGCGCACCCTCGTCGACCGGACGCTGGCCCGTCCCGGCTTCCGCGGGGTGATGTCGTACAGCCTCGCCGAGTCCGTCTGGCTTGCCGACGAGGGGCACACCGACCTGCTGCTGGCCTACCCGACCGCGTCGCGCGCCGCGCTCCACGACCTCATCGCCAAAGAGCACCGCCTCGCCGCGATCACGGTCATGGTCGACTCGCTCGCCCAGCTCGACCTCATCGACTCGGTCGTCGGCACCGACCACCCGCCCATCCGGGTCTGCATCGACGTCGACTCCTCTCTCGAGCCGTTCCGCGGCCTGCACCTCGGCGCGCGCCGCTCCCCGGTGCACTCGCCGAAGGACGCGATCACCCTCGCCCGCGCGATCGCGGCCCGTCCGGGGTTCACGCTCGTGGGCCTGATGTTCTACGACGCGCAGGTCGCCGGGATGCCCGACAGCTCCCCCGCGGTCCGCTTCGTGAAGTCCCGCTCCGTCGCCGACATCGTCGCGCGTCGCGCACGCATCGTCGAGGCCGTCCGTGACGTGACCGCCCTCGAGCTTGTCAACGCCGGCGGCACCGGCAGCCTCGAGGTCATGCGGGACGACCCGTACGTCACCGAGCTCACGGCGGGCTCCGGGCTGTTCATGCCGACGCTCTTCGACACCTACGACGCGTTCGAGTCGCACCCGGCGGCGTTCTACGCGCTGTCTGTCGTGCGCAAGCCGGCCCCGGACATCGCCACGCTGTTCTCCGGCGGCTACTCCGCGTCGGGCGCCGCGGGCAAGAGCCGCCAGCCGACGCCGGTGTGGCCGCCGGGCCTGTCGTTGATCGGGACCGAAGGCGCGGGCGAGGTGCAGACACCTGTACGGGGCGGCGTCGCGCGGAGCCTGCGTGTCGGTGACCGCGTGTTCATGCGCCACGCCAAGGCCGGGGAGATGTGCGAGCGGTTCGACGCCGTCCACGTCGTCACCACCGAGGGCGATGACGGCGCCACCGCGTCCACCGAGACGCTGCCGACCTACCGTGGCGAAGGGAAGAACTTCGGATGAGCACCACGACCACGACCACCGCGCGATGGACCAACTGGGGCCGCTGCGCCTCCGCGACCCCGGCACGCGTCGCGCACCCCCGCACGGTCGACGAGGTCGCGGATGTCGTCCGGACCGCCGCCGCGTCCGGACAGCGGGTCAAGCCCGTCGGTGCAGGGCACTCGTTCACCTCGATCGCGGTCACCGACGGCGTTCAGCTGCGGATGGACGCGCTCTCCGGCATCCAGCACGTCGACCGCGAGACCGGCCACGTCACGGTCGGCGCGGGCACGCGTCTGCGTGATCTCAACCCGGCCCTGCACGCGCTCGGGCTGGCCCTCCCCAACATGGGTGACGTCGACCCGCAGACGATGTCGGGCGCGACATCGACCGGCACCCACGGCACCGGGGCACAGCTCCAGGGCATCGCCGGCGCGATCGTCGGCCTCCAGCTCGTCACCGGCGAGGGCTCGGTCGTGACCGTGACCCCGGACGACCCGGAGCTGTTCGGCGCGGCGCGGGTCGGCCTCGGCGCCCTGGGCGTCGTCACCGCGCTCACCTTCGCGTGCGTGCCGTCGTTCCTGCTGCACGCCCGCGAGGAGCCGATGCTGCTCGGTGACGTGCTCGGCGGGCTCGACGCGATGGTCGAGGACAACGACCACTTCGAGTTCTACTGGTTCCCCCACACCGACCGCGCCCTGGTCAAGCGCAACAACCGCGTCCCCGAGGCCACGGAGCGCAAGCCGCTGTCCAGGGCACGCTTCCTCCTTGACGACGAGATCATGTCCAACGGCGTGTTCGAGATGGTGAACCGCGTCGCGACCCGCCAGCGCAGCTGGGTGCCCCGGCTCAATGGCATCTCCGGGCGTGCGCTGTCGGCGCGCGAGTACACCGACTGGTCGTACGAGGTGTTCATCTCGCCGCGCCGGGTGCGCTTTCGCGAGATGGAGTACGCGATCCCGCGCGCCGCACTGCCGGAGGTGCTGCGCGCGGTCGACGCGTGGGTCGACGCGTCGGACGAGACGGTGTCGTTCCCGGTCGAGGTGCGCTTCGCGGCGCCGGACGACATCTGGATGTCGACCGGGTACGACCGCGCCAACGCGTACGTCGCGGTGCACCAGTACCACCAGATCGACTACCGCCGCTACTTCGAGGGCGTCGAGGCGATCTTCCAGGAGCACGAGGGCCGCCCGCACTGGGGCAAGCTGCACACGCTCGACGCCGACGTCCTGCGCACGCGCTATCCGAGGTTCGACGACTTCGCCTCCGTACGCGATCGCCTCGACCCGCACCGTACGTTCGCCAACGCCTACCTCGACCGCGTCCTCGGGTAACTCCCCGCCATCGGTGCGACGCTGGGCGCATGCCCGTCCAGATCCTGTCGGCCCGGCCACGCAGCGGACTCGTCACGCTCCCCTGGTACCTGCCGTTGGAGGAGTGGCCGCACGAGCTCGACGTGTCGCTGCCGCGCGGCATCCACCGTCACGTCGTGCGGTTCATCCGGGTCGACGGCGCGGTGCTCGTCGTGAAGGAGACGAACGAGCGCTACGCGCGGCGCGAGTACGTCCTCCTGCGGCAGCTGCGGCGGCTCGAGCTCCCCGTCGTCGAACCGGTCGCCGTCGTCACCGGGCGCCGCCGACGTGACGGTACGGAGCTGCCTTCCGCCCTCGTCACCGCCCACCTGCCGCGCTCGCTGCCGTACCGGTCGCTGTTCGAGCACCCGCTGTCCGACAACACGCTCGAGGGCGTGATCGACGCGATGGTCGTGCTGCTCGTCCGGTTGCACGTGGACGGGTTCTTCTGGGGCGACTGCTCGCTCTCGAACACCCTCTTTCGCCGCAGCGCGGGCGAGTTCGCGGCGTACCTCGTCGATGCCGAGACCGGCGCCCTGCACGACGCGCTGTCCGACGGCCAACGCGGCGAAGACCTCGACCTCGTCCGTACGAACGTCTTCGGCGAGCTGCTGGACCTCCAGGCCGGCGGGCTGCTCGATCCCGGGATCGAGCCGATCCCGTTCGTCGACCGGATCGTCGAGAGGTACGACGAGCTCTGGGGCGCACTCACCGGTGTGGAGGAGTTCAGCACCGACGAGATGTGGCGGATCGAGCAGCGGATCGAGCATCTCAACGACCTCGGCTTCGACGTCGGCGAGCTCGACATCGTCACCGACCTCGACGGCGACGGGGTCCGGATCCAGCCCAAGGTCGTCGAGCCGGACCACCACGCGCGGCGCTTGCAGGGACTCACCGGCCTCGACCTCGAGGAGGCGCAGGCTCGGCGGCTCCTCAACGACCTCGATGCCTTCGCCGGGGCGCACCAGCTCCAGAACGAGGACGCGATGGTCGTGGCGCACCGCTGGCTCCAGGAGGTTTGGGAGCCGTTGACGCGCATGATCCCGCCGAAGTATCGCGACGTCGTCGAGCCGGCGGAGTTCTTCCACGACGTGCTGATGCACCGGTGGAACCTGTCGCAGGCGGCCGGGCACGAGGTCGACATCTTCGCGTCCGCGGACGACTACATCCGCACCCAGCTCCCGCAGCAGGTCACGACGCTGCGCGCCGCGAACGGCGGCTGAGGCCGCCCCGCCGGTTGAGCCCGCCGAAACCCCCGCCGGTTGAGCCCGTCGAAACCCCCGACGGTTGAGCCCGTCGAAACCTGGGTTTCGACAGGCTCAACCATCGGCAGACGGCTCAACCATCGGCAGAGACGGCTCAACCAGCGACAGGCCGGCTCAGCCGAGGGCGCGGGCGACCGCCCGGCCGGCCGTACGACCGGAGAAGAGGCAGCCTCCGAGGAACGTCCCCTCGAGCGCGCGGTAGCCATGCACGCCGCCGCCACCGAACCCGGCGACCTCGCCCGCGGCGTACAGGCCCTCGAACCGCGAGCCGTCCTCGCGCAGCACCGCCGCGTCGAGGTCGGTTGCGAGCCCGCCGAGCGTCTTGCGCGTGATGACCCGCAGCCGCACCGCGATGAGCGGCCCGGCCTTAGGATCGAGGATGCGGTGCGGCGACGCCGTACGGATGAGCTTGTCGCCCCGGTACGAGCGGGCGCCGCGCAGCGCGACGACCTGCATGTCCTTGGAGAACGGGTTGTCGATCTCGCGATCGCGCGCCTCGATCTGCGTCCGCAGGGCGTCGACGTCGAGCGGTGTCTCCGGGGTGAGTGCGTTCATCCCCGCCACGAGCTCGTCGAGCGTGTCCGCGACGACGAAGTCCTCGCCGTGCTGCTTGAACGCCTCCACCGGCCCCGGCGCGCCCGGCCGCACCCGCGACAGCACCTGCTTCCAGTCGCGTCCGGTGAGGTCGGGGTTCTGCTCCGACCCCGACAGCGCGAACTCCTTCTCGATGATCTTCTGCGTGAGCACGAACCAGCTGTGGTCGTGACCGGTCGTCCGCAGGTGCTCGAGCGTGCCGAGGGTGTCGAACCCCGGCCACAGTGGCCCGGGCAGCCGGTTGCCGCGCGCGTCGAACCACAGCGACGACGGACCCGGCAGGATCCGGATGCCGTGCCCGGGCCAGATCGGGTCCCAGTTCTTGATGCCCTCGACGTAGTGCCAGCCGCGATCGGGGTTGATCATGTGCGCGCCGGAGTCGATCGCGATCTGCTGCATGCGGCCGTCCACGTACGCGGGGACGCCGGTCAGCATGTCCTCCGGCGGGCTGCCGAGACGGTCCTCGGGCCAGGTCTTGCGGACGAGGTCGTGGTTGCCGCCGATGCCGCCGGACGTCACGATCACGGCCTGCGCGGACAGGGCGAAGTCGCCGTCGACGTCGCGGTTGCTCGCGACGCCGCGCGGGGAGGCGTCGGGCGCGAGCACGGCACCGGTCACGCCGGTCACCACCCCGTCGGTCACCGTCAGGCCGTCGACGCGGTGGCGGAAGCGGAACGTGACGAGCCCCTTCGCGACGCCTTCGCGCACGCGACGCTCGAACGGCTCGACGATGCCTGGACCGGTCCCCCACGTGATATGGAAGCGCGGCACGGAGTTGCCCGGACCGACCGCGCCGTACCCGCCTCGCTCGGCCCACCCCACGATCGGGAAGATCTTGAGGCCCTGCGCGCGCAGCCACGCGCGCTTCTCGCCGGCGGCGAAGTCGACGTACGCCTCGGCCCACTTGCGAGGCCAGGCGTCCTCGGGACGGTCGAACCCGGCGTTGCCCATCCAGTCCTGCAGCGCGAGGTCGTACGAGTCCTTGATGCCCATGCGCCGCTGCTCGGGGCTATCGACGAAGAACAGCCCGCCGAACGACCAGAACGCCTGGCCGCCGAGGTTGGCCTCGGACTCCTGGTCGACGAGCACGACCTTCTTGCCGGCGTCCACGAGCTCTGCGGTGGCGGCCAGCCCGGCGAGCCCGGCTCCGACGACGATCACATCAGCATCCATGCCCGACATGCTCGCGGTACGGCGCCCGTGCAGGCAATGCGTTCCGTACGGAGTGCGCATCACGATTGTCAGTCAGTGACAATGGCGAGGTGGGTACGAAGGAGCGGGTCGCCGTCCAGCGTGCGATGACACGCGACGCCGAGGCGATCACCGCGCGGGTCGTCGCGCTGGTCCTGCGCGAGATCCCCGCGTACGGAGGAGTGAGTGCGGCGCAGCGCGAGGAGATCGCCGCGATCACCGGCTGGGCCCTTCGGCGCACGGTGGAGCTGTGGGTCGACGAGTCCGTGATGACCGAGGCCGACCTGCGCCGGTTCCGCGGGATCGGCGCCGCCCGGGCAGCCGACGGCCGGCCGTTGCAGGCCATCCTGCGGGCCTACCGGATCGCCGCCGTCGAGGCCAGCGACCTCGTGGTCGAACTCGGTGCCGGCACGCTCGGCGTGGACGACCTCGCCGCGCTCAACCGCACCATGCTCATCGGCGTCGACGCGCTGTCCGAGGCGCTGTTCGCGGGTTATGCGCATGCGGCGTCCGCGCTCGACGAGGACCGCGAACGGGCGCTGTCCGGGCTCGCCGACGATCTTCTCGCCGGGCGCCAGACGTCGCGGGCCGCGCTCGCCGACCGCTCCGCACAGCTCGGCATCACCGTGCCGTCGCGGCTGGCGATCACCGTGTTCGCCGCAACACCGCCGGTCGAGCCTGTCGAGCCGGTCGAGCCTGTCGAGACCCCCGCCGCACCTCCGCCGGTCGAGCCTGTCGAGACTCTCACCACCCACCGCGGCGCCCACATCGTCGTCCTCGCCGCCGAAGCCGTCGCACCACCTCCAGGAGTGCGCGCGTGCGTCGTCGCCGAGGTGCCCGTGCCACGGCTCCCCCGTACCTACCGGCTCGTCGCGAGCGCGCTCGACCACGCGCCCGCCAGGGCGTACCGCTCGTCGCCGGTGCTCGACTGGGGCGACGTCCTAGCCCTCGCGGTGCTGTGCGGCTCGGACGTCGGCGCAGCCGACGAGCTGGCGCCCGCGGTGCTCGGCCCACTGCTCGACCCGGCCCACGCGCACGTCCTCGCCGGACTCGTCGGCTACCTCGATCACGGCAGCGCGACCGCCGCCGCGGACGCGCTGGGCCTGCACCCGCAGACCGTACGGCACCGGCTGAGGCGGTTGCGCGAGCTGACCGGACGCGACCTCGACGACCCGTGGGACCGGCTCGTCCTCGACATGGCGCGCACCAGCCCAGGCCTCGTCCCCGATTCGGGCACTAGGCCACCGAATCGCGGATCGGATTCAGTGGCCTAGTGCCCAAATCGGGGACGAGAGCGCCAGCTCAGCCCTGCGGCTCCTGCGCCGGGACGAGCCGCGGTCGCCGGTCCTGGTCAGGGTCGAGGACCGCTGCCATCCGGTGGAAGACCGCGCCCTCGCGGTGCCGCGACTGGCGGTCCAGCGTCAGCCCGAGCGCCACGTGAGCCCAGCCGCTCGTCGGCTCGAGCTCGATCAGACGCCGGAAGGCGTTCTCGGCCGGCTCAAGGAGGGCAGCGGCGAAGTAAGCGCGGCCCAGGAGCTCCCAGGCAGCGGCGTGGTTCGGCTCCTCCTCGACGACACCGACGAGCATCTGGATGGCGTCGCGGGGGTGCCGGTTCGCCACCATCTCCTCTGCGCGCCGGAAACGGTCGTACAGCGACATCTCGGAGATCATCGCGGCATTGAAGATCGGCTTGAGGATCAGGGGACGGAAGTCCTCGGTCATGCGGGCGCACCTCCTCGGTGGCTGGATACACCGCCCACAACGACGGTGGACCAGCGCTCATTCCCGACGGTACGACCTCCCGTCCCCAGACCCGGGGAGCGATCAGGTGATGTCGCGGCGCAGCGTCGTGAATCGCCCGATCACGGCGAGCAGCAGGCCGTACCCGAGGAACACGAGCGCACCCGCCGGGCGACCGAGAAGGTCGGTCATCCCGAGCGACGCGTACGTGCTCGCCCCCACGAGCGCCTCCGACGCGGCGCCAGGGAGGAACCTCGCGGCGCCCTCCAGCATGTCGACGCTGCTCATGCCGAGCCGGACGATCGGTTCGACGAACTGCGTGAACGCCAGCACGACGACGATCGCCGCCACCTGGTTCGTGATGAGCGTGCCGACGCCGACGCCGACGAACGCCCAGATCGCGAGCGCCACGACTGACAGGACCACCGGCACGAGCACATCGCCGGTGTCGAGGAACGCGCCCTCACCGCGCCAGGCGAGGATCGGTGCTCCCGCCACGACACTCGAGAGCGTCCCGACGAGGCCGAACGCCAGGCCGATCAGCGCGGCTGAGACGAGCTTGGCGCTGAGGAACACGCTGCGGCGCGGATCGGCGAGCAGCGACGGGGTGATCGTCTGGTAGCGGAACTCCGCCGTCATCGACATCGCGCCGGCCAGCAGTGGGAAGACGTAGCCGAGGCCGTTGCCGAGCGTGTAGACGGTCAGCGCTGCATCGACGCCACCGATCGCCGTCGCGCCGGAGCCGTCGACCGGCTCGAGCGTGACCGAGAACGCCATGACGACGGCGAGGAACGCCATATAGACCGCCATGACGAGCAGCAGGATCCACCACATGCGGGTCGAGACCCACTTGCGGTACTCCGAGGTCAGTGCCGCCTTCATGCCGCCACCCCCTGCGCCGCAGGGGCGTCGTCGGTCTGGCCGGTCAGTTGCAGGAAGACGTCCTCGAGCTCGACCTCCTGCTGCGTCAGCGCGTGCAGCTCGACGCCCGCCGCGAACGCCGCCGCCCCCACGTGGGCTGCGGCGACGTCGGACACCTTGAACCCTCGTACGCCGTTCTCCGAGGCCGGGGCGTACGTCCAGCCCTGGGCGTCCAGCACCGCCTTCAACGCGTCGGCGGTCGGCGAGACGACCTCCACGTGGCGCTCGGCGCGCGCGGCGAGGTCGGCGAGAGGCGAGGCGTGCACGAGCTGGCCGCGCGCGATGATCACCACGTCGTCGACGGTCTGCTGGACCTCGGAGAGCACGTGGCTCGAGACGAGGACGGTACGGCCCTGGCCGGCGAAGAAGCGCAGCAGCTCGCGCAGCCAGCGGATCCCGCCTGGATCGAGGCCGTTAGCGGGCTCGTCGAGGATGAGCACCGACGGGTCACCGAGCAGCGTCGTCGCGAGGGCGAGGCGCTGGCGCATGCCGAGCGAGAACCCGCCGACGCGCCGCTTGGCCGAGTCGGAGAGCCCGACCATGTCGAGGAGCTCACGGCACCGCTGGTCGGAGACACCGACCTGCGGAGCGAACACGCGCAGGTGGTCGAACGCGGTGCGGCCGGGGTGGAAGCTCGCGGCTTCGAGCGCGGCACCGACGACCCGCCCCGGCTGCGGGATCTCCCCGTACTCCTTCCCGCCGATCGTGGCCCGCCCCGAAGTCGGCGAGACGAGTCCGAGGAGCATCCGCAGGGTCGTCGTCTTCCCTGCCCCGTTGGGGCCGAGGAATCCGGTGACGACGCCGGGACGTACCTCGAAGCTGAGGTCGTCGACGGCCTGCACGGTGCCGAAGGTCTTGGTGAGGCTTTCAACGGAGATCATCCCGGCCCACGCTATCGAACGGGCTGCACCTGCCGGCCACTAGCCTTTCGCGCATGACTCAACAGGTCGATCCCCCCGCACCGACCCGCCATGACTCGTCTCCGACGACCGACATCGCGAAGCCGTACGAGCCCACCTATTCGCCCTACACCCCCTCCCCGAGCTCTGGCGGCTCGTCGATCGGCCGCCACTTCGGCAGCCTGCTGATCGGCCTGCTGCTGCCGCCGGTCGCGCTGGTCCTGTTCGACTGGGGGTTGGCCCGCTACTGGTACGACGTCCTGCGCTTCAGTGGCGCCGACAGCGCGCTCTGGCCGTTCGCCGTTGTCGCCGCCGGGGCCGCTCTGCTTCTCGTCGTCGCGGCCGCTGGACGCCTGTCGTGGATCGGCCCCGCCCTCGCCGGTCTGCTGTACGGGGTCGCGCCGACGCTCGCGATCGTCCTCGCCCGCGACGAGGTCCTGCGGATCGGCAGCGAGCTCCGCGACAGCCTGTACGCCCAGGCCGTCATCAACGCCCCGTTCTACGGCTTCCTGCTCTACCCGACGATCGCCGCACTGCTGCTCGGCACCGCGATCGCCTCCGCTCGCCGCCGTCGCACCTGACGCAGCCGTGCCGACTCTGGTCCTGTCGCGACCCTCGGGCGATGCGGGATGGCTCGTCCGTACGGCCTTCCTGATCACGCTCCGCACGTTCCCGTACGAACCCCGTCAGGTCTGACGGGGTTCGTACGGAGGGCTCGGCCGCTGCACGTCGCGCAGCGGAGGGCGCCGTCAGTCCTGAAGGATCCAGGTGTCCTTCGCGCCGCCACCCTGCGAGCTGTTGACGATGAGGCTCCGCGGGCCGGCGACTCGGGTCAGCCCGACCGGGATCGCCTGGACCTGACCCGGCTCCGTGCCGGTCACGTGCACGAACACGCGGAGGTCGACGTGACGCGGCTCGAGCCGCCCGTGGTCGAGGGTCGGGTGAGAGCTCAGCGAGACCGTCTCCTGGGCGACCCAGCCCTCCTGGCTCCCGGCGATCTCCATCCGTCGCCGCGCGATCTCGCCCTCGGACGCGAGCGGACCGACGAGCACGCCGTTGCCGCCGTAGCCGTCGACCGGCTTGGTGACCAGCTCTCCGACCCGCTCCAGCACGATGCGCCGCTCGTCCTCGTCGTCGGTGCGGTAGGTCGGCACCGACTCGATCAGCGGCCGCTCGCCGAGGTAGTAGCCGATGAGCTCGGGAACCAGGCGGTACGTCGCCTTGTCGTCGGCCACGCCGTTGCCCGGGGCGTTGGCGAGCACGACGGCCCCGGCCGCCGCCACGTCGACGATCTCCTCGCCCAGCGCACGTCCGTCCTCGGTCTGCAGCGCGCCGATCTCGTCGTCCAGACGGACGTAGATCCCGTCCACCGCCCGGTCACCGTCGACGAGCCGCACCCGGCCGTCGCGTACGACCAGGTCCTCGCTCGTCGCCAGCTCGAGGCCGCTCTCCTTGGCGAGCCGCTGGTGCTCATACCAGGCGACGCTCGACGGTCCGGTCGCGAGCAGCACGAGCGCTCCTTCGTCGCCCACACCAACGCCCGCGCGCTCGACGCAGGCCCGCAGCGTCTGGCCGACCACCGGCAGGGACGCGTGCGGGTCGACGAGCCCGGCCGGTCGTGGCATGTCCGGGACCACCGCGTCGAGCATCTCGCGTGCAGCCGCGGCGTACGCCAGGCCGCTCGGGTTGCGAAGGTTGTCCTCGAGGACCCGCCACTCGCCTCGCTCGTCACGTACGAGGTCGAAGCCCATGATCGGCGCCCGCACCACCGACTTCGGCAGCCGCCGGGCGTCGTCACGCCACCCCGGGCAGGCGACGAGGTCCGACTCCGAGACGACGCCGTCAGCGATCACGCGACCTGCGCCGTAGATGTCCTGGAGGAACATCTCCAGCGCCCGGGCGCGCTGCTCGAGCCCGTCGCGCAGCATCGCCCACTCGTGCGCGATGACGATGCGCGGGACGAGGTCGACGTCGAACCGATTGGTCTCACCGTTCAGGACGACCGTGAGACCCTCGTCGTCGGACCACGCGTCGCGCTGGTCCTGGAGCTTCTCGAGATCGTCGCGGCTCCGCTCGCGGACGTAGGAGATGACGTCGCTGTAGACGGGGCGGGGTCGCGACCCGAGTCCGATCGCCTCGTCACCGGCCCGTGCGGGATACGCCCCCAGCGCAGGAACGTCCGCCGGCAGACCGGACGGCGGACCCTGTGTCTCGGCGACGACCTGGTCCATCACGTCGTCGAGCGAGCCGCTCTCGGCGTACGCGGCACGCTGCCGGTCCGCAGAGGTCCCCTGCACGAGCGTCCTGGCGGCGAGCTCGGCCACCTCCTCGTAGTCGCCGAGCTCCTCGAGTGCCGGTCGCAGGCGTTCGATCAGCGATCGCACCACGCCGGGGGCGGGGACTCGCTCGGCATGCGTGGTCGGGTCGAGAAGGGTCCCGGAGAGGCCCGCCCGCGCGGCCTGCCAGGTGGCGGCGCGCTGGAGAGGCGCGGCGACCGGGACGTACGGCACACCACGCTCGATGTCGAGCTCGGCGGACCGCACCATCGCCCGGAAGAGCCCCGCGACGAGGATCGCGTCGTCCACGACGGGGCACGCGTCGCTCACGCGCAGCTCGAGCGTCGGCACGTGGGAGGACGGACGCACGTCGAAGTACGCCATCTTCGCGTCGGCGATCACGCCGCTCTGGACGAGACTCTCGATGAGCGCGTCGTACTCCTTCGCCGATCCGAGCGGTGGGAGCACTCCGGTGGTCGGCCAGCGCTGCCAGAGGATCGTCCGGATGCTCGCATAGCCGGTGTCCTGACCGTTCCAGTACGGCGAGCTCGCCGAGAGCGCGAGCAGGATCGGGAGGTCGCGGCCGATCCGCTGCGCGATGTCGACGGCCAGGTCGCGGTCGGAGACGCCGACGTGGATCTGCGTCCCGCAGATGAGCTGCTCGTCGACGAGGAGCCGGTACTGCTGCTGCATCCGACCGAACCGGCCGCTGGCGGTGAGCTCGAAGTCCTCGTCGTACGACGACGGCGCCGTGCCGACGGCAGCGATCCCGATGCCTTCAGGATCAGCGACCGCGATCAGCTGCTTACGCAGACTGACGAGCTCCTCGCGGAGCGCGCCGAGACCGGTGACGACGGGGGTGTTGGTCTCGATCGTCGTCCGTTGCAGCTCGGCCGAGAAGCTCTCACTTGGAAGCCGGGACAGCAGCTGTGGCGCCGACGCCGAAAGCGTGCGCCTCTCGCGGTCGATGAGATGCAGCTCTTCTTCTGCACCCAGGGTCAGCTCAGCAGTCATCCCGCCACCGTACGGGTCCGCCGAGTCGCCCAGCTCACGACCGCTGTCCGGGTTTTAAACCTCTGTCCACCGCCTTTTAGACCTGAGCGCGCCGCTGATCGATCGCGTAGAGGGCGATGCCGGTCGCGACGCCCGCGTTGAGCGACTCGAGCGACGAGGCCATCGGGATCGACACGAGCACGTCGCACGTCTCGGCGACCAGCCGCGACAGACCCTTGCCCTCGCTCCCGACGACCAGGACCAGTGGCCCGTCCGCGAGGTCGAGGTCAGGCAGCGAGATCTCGCCGTCAGCGGCCAGGCCCGCGATCATCAGGCCCTCTTCTGCGTACGCCTTGAGCTGGCGGGTCAGGTTCGTCACCCGCGCGACCGGGACTCGCGCTGCGGCGCCTGCCGAGGTCTTCCACGCCGACGCCGTCATGCCCGCCGCGCGCCGCTCGGGGATCACGACGCCGTGCGCACCGAAGCCGGACGCGCTGCGGATGATCGCACCGAGGTTGCGTGGGTCGGTGATGCTGTCGACGACGACGATCAGCGGGATCTCGTCGGCCTCACGGGCCGCCGTGAGCAGGTCGTCAGGATCGGCGTACTCGTACGGCGGCAGCTTGGCCGCGACGCCCTGGTGGACCGCACGGTCGGTGAACCGGTCGAGCTCGGCCTTCGTCGCCTCGAGGATCGACAGCCTGCGGTCGACGGCGATCGACAGGATCTCGCTGACCCGGTCGTCGCGGTCGATGCCTTCGGCGATGTAGAGCGTCGCCACCGGGACGTCGGCGCGCAGCAGCTCGAGGACCGAGTTGCGTCCTGCCGCCCACTCCGCCTCGTCGCCGCGCTTGCGCGGCGCCTGCGGACGGCGCTTCTCGGCCGCCTTCGCCATCTTGTACTTCTTGTGGTTCGGGCGCTCCGCCGCCTTGGGCGTCGGTCCCTTGCCCTCGAGCCCGCGCTTGCGGTGGCCCCCCGTACCGACGGCGGGACCCTTCCTGCTCTTGTTGATCGCGCCGCGGCGCTGGCTGTTGCCGGCCATCAGCTCTCCTGCCTCTCTGCCCCGACGGACCAGCGTGGTCCTGCGGGTGTGTCTTCGACCTCGACGCCGGCTGCCTTGAGCTGGTCACGCACCCGGTCCGCGGTCGCGAAGTCCTTGTCTGCTCGTGCCTGGGTGCGCTGCTCCAGCAGCGCATCGACGAGCGTGCCGAGCGCGGTCCGCTCGGCCGATCTGCCCTCACCGGCACTCGCCCACTGGGGCGCGTACGGATCGAGCCCCAGCACGTCAAGCATGCGCCGTACGGCCGAGAGCGTACTCACCAGGGCGTACTTCTGCTCCTCGCCGGCCGCAAGCTGCTTGTTGCCGTCGCGCACGAGCTCCTGCACCTGCGCGAGCGCCGTCGGGATCGAGAGGTCGTCGTCCATCGCCGCCGCGAAGCCCGGCGTCACCGCCCCACCGAGCGCGGCGAGGTCGGTGGTGGCACCGGTCACCTCGGTCGCGCGGCGGACGAAGCCCTCGATCCGCTGGTACGTCGTCGCGGCGTCGGTCATCGCCTCCTCGGAGTAGTCGATGACCGAGCGATAGTGCGCCGCGACCAGGTAGTAGCGCACGTCGACGGGACGGAACCGCTTGACGACCTCGCTCACCAGAAGCGAGTTGCCGACGGACTTGCTCATCTTCTCTCCGCCGATGCGGACGAGCTGGTTGTGCATCCACGACCGGGCGAACGGCATGCCCGCCGCACGCGCCTGCGCGAGCTCGTTCTCGTGGTGCGGGAAGCGCAGGTCGATGCCGCCGCCGTGGATGTCGAACTCGGAGCCGAGGTACTTCGTGGCCATCGCCGAGCACTCGATGTGCCAGCCGGGGCGGCCGCGACCCCACGGGGAGGGCCACGACGCCGTCTCGGGCTCGCCCTCCTTGTGCCCCTTCCAGAGGGCGAAGTCGCGCGGGTCGCGCTTGCCGCGCGGGTCGGCGTCCTCGGCGTCGCGCATGTCGTCGATCTTCTGGTGCGACAGCTCGCCATAGTCGGGCCACGCCCGCACGTCGAAGTAGACGTCGCCGGAGCCGTCGGGGGCAACGTAGGCGTGCCCGCGGTCGATCAGCGTCTCGACGAGCTCGAGGATCTCGGGGACGTGGCCGGTGGCCCGCGGCTCGTACGTCGGCGGCAGGCAGCCGAGCACGTCGTACGCCTGGTGCAGCGCGCGTTCGTTCTCGTACGCCACGGCCCACCACGGGCGGTCCTGCTCGACGCCCTTCGCGAGGATCTTGTCCTCGATGTCGGTGACGTTGGCGACCAGCGTCACCTCGTAGCCCTCGTGCGTCAGCCATCGCCGCAGCACGTCGAAGACCACCTCCTTGCGGATGTGGCCGAGGTGGGGCGGGCCCTGGACGGTGAGCCCACAGTGATAGATGCCCACCCGTCCGTCGACGAGGGGCACGAAGGGCTGAGTCTGCATCGTCACAGAGTCGTAGAGGCGCACGGTCACGATGACCAGAGTAGTGGCTGCGCCTGATCCGCCTTAGCATCGACGGATGCTGGAGCCAATGGGGGGAATCGTCCGAAAGAGCCTGGTTCTGCTGTGCGGATGCGGTGCGGTCGTGGGAGCGTCGCTGACCGCCCCTGCGCACGCAGCCACCGCGCAGGCGTCGTCGGTCCGCTGGTCGTCGACCGCACAGCTCCAGAGGGGTGCGGAGGCGGGGACGACGGTGAGCGGCGGCACGATCCGCTTCGGCCGCGCCACCGGCACCAAGCGTCTCGGCGGCCGGACGTACGAGACGGCGCGCTGGACGTCGCCGTGGGCCTCGACCGGCTTCGCGGCCGACGAGCTGATCCCGTCGTGGAACGCCCGTACACCCGCGCGCTCGGCGGTCACGGTCTCCGTCCGCGTCCGGACAACCGCCGGCCGTACGGGCAGCTGGGACACCGTCGCCCGCTGGGCCGAGCGCGACACGACGCACAAGCGCCGGTCGGGCCCCGCGCAGAGCGACGACGTGGCGCGGGTCGTGACCGACGCCGTGCGTGCGAACAGCGGGCACCGCATCGCCTCGTGGCAGGTACGGGTGACGCTGCTGCGCCCTCGGGGCACAGCCACCAAGCCCCGGGTGACATCTGTCGGCGCCGTCGCGTCGGCCTCGGCGAAGGCGAGCCGTCCCACCTCTGCGACCACGATGACACGCACGGTGGAGCTGCCGGTGCGCCGCTACTCGCAGATGCTGCACCGCGGCCAGTACCGCCAGTACGGCGGCGGAGGCGCGGCCTGGTGCTCCCCGACCGCGACGACGATGGTCCTGCGCAGCCTCGGCAAGGGCCCGACGAAGGCCCAGTACGCGTGGGTCCGCAAGGGCGTCAAGCAGCGCTTCGTCGTGCACGGCGCCCGCAGCACGTACGACCACCGCTACCGTGGCGCCGGCAACTGGTCGTTCAACACCGCGTACGCGGGGACGCGGGGCACCGACGCCTTCGTCACCCGGCTCACTTCGCTGCGCGACGCCGAGGCGTTCGTGAAAGCCGGGATCCCGCTCGTCGTCTCGATCCGCTTCGGCCGCGACGCGCTGTCCGGAGCTCCGATCCGCTCGACGGCGGGGCACCTGGTCGTGATCCGGGGCTTCACCGCGAGCGGCGCCGTGATCGTCAACGATCCCGCCGCGTCGAAGGCGTCGACGGTGCGGCGGGTGTACCGGCGCGACCAGCTCGAGCGCGCGTGGCTGCGCGGCAGCGGCGGTGTCGCGTACGTCATCCGTACGAGCAAGCCCCTCCCGTCGCTCCCCGGCCACACCTGGTGACGCCCCACGGCATGATGGACCGGTGAGCATCCCTCGTACCGGTATCGGCACCGACGTCCACGCGTACGAGGTCGGGCGCCCGATGTGGTGCGCGGCGCTGCACTGGCCCGACGAGCCTGCGGGTCTTGCCGGGCACTCTGACGCTGACGTGGTCGCGCACGCGATCTGCGACGCGCTCCTGTCGGCGAGCGGGCTCGGCGACCTCGGGAGCAACTACGGCACCGCCGACCCCGACTGGTCCGGCGCCTCGGGCGTCGCCTTCCTTACCGAGACCGCGCGCCGCGTCCGAGAAGCGGGGTTCACCGTCGGCAACGTCGCCGTGCAGCTGATCGGCAACCGACCGAAGGTCGGCTCGCGGCGCGACGAGGCGCAGCGTGTCCTGTCCGAGGCGGTCGGAGCACCGGTCACGCTCGCAGGCACCACGACGGACGGGCTCGGCCTGACCGGCCGGGGCGAGGGCGCTGCCGCGATCGCGACCGCCTTGGTCATCCCCTCGTCGTGATGCAGACCTCGACGAACCCATTGACGACGCGCACCGGATAGGTCGGGACCCGGGTCATCGGGTCGTCGACGCACTGGCCGGTCTCCAGGTCGAACAGCTCGCGCCCGGCCGGTGCGGCCAGCAGCGTGTGCCCGTCGCGCTGGACGACCAGGCCGCGGGCCATCGTCTGGGTGCCCGCGTAGGGGTCGCGGTTGCCGACGGCCCGCAGGGAACGCTCGTCGGTCTTGAAGAGCGCGACCTGCTTGCCGCGGATCAGCGCGGAGACGCCGATGCCGACGACGAGCTCCCCCGCGTCACACACCTTGACCCAGGTCGCCACCCCGCTCGACGTCGCCATGACGTGACGCTAGGCACTGCGCATTTCGAGGGGATTACGTCAAGATACGCCACAGAAAACAAACCCCTCGCACGCCGAAGCCGCCCCCTCGGACGGGGGCGGCTTCGGCGTACCTGGTGTGGCGCGAGGCCACACCCCGGGCTCAGGACGCGAGCACCTCGTCGAGGAGGGTCTCGGCCTTGTCCTCGTTGGTGTTCTCGGCGAGCGCCAGCTCGGAGACGAGGATCTGGCGCGCCTTGGCCAGCATCCGCTTCTCACCGGCGGAGAGTCCGCGGTCACGCTCACGGCGCCACAGGTCGCGGACGACCTCGGCGACCTTCATGACGTCGCCGGAGTGGAGTTTCTCGAGGTTTGCCTTGTAGCGACGCGACCAGTTGGTGGGCTCCTCAGCATGCTCTGCCCGAAGCACACCGAAGACCCGGTCCAGTCCGTCCTTGTCAACCACGTCGCGCACACCGACCAGGTCGAGGTTGCACGCCGGCACCCGTACGACGAGATCGTTCTGGGCGACGATGCGGAGTACGAGGTACTGACGCTCCTCGCCCTTGATCGTCCGGACTTCGATGTCCTCGATGACCGCCGCACCGTGATTGGGGTAGACAACCGTTTCGCCAACAGTGAAAGTCATATGTCCATAGCCCTTTCTTAGGTGACTAGGATAACACGGGCCCCCAACGCCAGCCGGTTCGTTTATGCAGGTCAGAGGCCGAATCGTGACTTGACAAAGCGACATCTCGGTGGCAGGCGCACGCGCGTGAACGTGCTCTCGACCGACCTCACCGCACGTCACGGAGCGCCCGAAGATACGCTGTCCAGGTCCGCGTCGTGCCGTGCGTCCGCGCTGCTCAACGCGGCACTCACCTACGCTGTTCTCCTTCACGAAAGGGTCGGGCTGTGCTCACTCGCTCCCGCCGCGCTCTCGTCACCGCCGTCGTCGCAGGCCTCGCCCTGACCCTCGCCGGATGTGGCACCGGGTTCAACGCACAGACCAGCGCGGTCTACCAAGCAGCGATCGGCACCAACAACCGCTCGACCGACGTCGAGGTGCTCAACGCGCTGTTCGTGAAGAACGAGGACGGTACGGCGACCCTCTCCGCAGGCGTCGTCAACCAGGCGCTTCAGAGCGACAGCCTCACCACCATCAACGCAGCGACGCTCGCGGGCACGCCGGTCGAGGTGACCTTCGAGGGTCCCTTTGCCGTTCCCGTCCGCCGCCTGGCCCACCTCGGCACGAAGCCGCAGGCCGTGATCGCCGGAGACGAGCTCTTCGCCGGGCAGTTCCTGAACATCTCGCTGACCTTCGCCAACGCGGGCGACGTCGAGATGCAGGTCCCGATCGTGACCCGCACGGCGATGTACGACTCGGTGGCCACCCCGGCCCCGGCCGAGGCCGAGGACGCCGAGCAGCAGGCCGATGCCGAGCAGCAGGAAGAGGAGGGCATCGCGCCCGACCAGTCCGCTGCCACCGACGAGGCCGAGGGCAACTGACCCCAGCTCAGCCGAGCTGTTCGCGCAGCCAGCTGATGTCGTCGCCGGTCATGTCGTCGGCGTGCGTCTCGATGATCACGGGCGCCTGCGCCTGACGGGCGACCTCCACGAGCTGGTCCGGCGGGATGGTGCCCTCGGTGAGGTGGGCATGACGATCGGCGCCTGAGTCGAACGCGTCGCGGCTGTTGTTGCAGTGGACGAGGTCGATCCGTCCGGTGACGCCCTTGATCCGGTCGACGATGCCGTCGAGGTCGATGCCGCCCGCCCAGGCGTGGCAGGTGTCGAGGCAGAACCCCCACGCATCTCCCGCACCGCCGGCCTGGATCGCCTCCCACGTCCGCGCGATGCGGTCGAAGCGCCGCGCCATCGAGTAGTCGCCGCCGGCGGTGTTCTCGAGGAGGATCGGGACCTTCGCGTCGATCGCCTCCACGGCTTTGCGCCAGTTGTCGAAGCCCTTGTCGAGATCGGCCTCGGAGTCGACGTAGCCGCCGTGCAGGATCACCCCCTTTGCGCCGATCGCGGCGGCACCGTCCACGGCGTTCTGGACGAGCTTGCGGCTGGGGATGCGGACGCGGTTGTTGAGGCTCGCGACGTTGAGCAGATAGGGGGCGTGGACGTACAGCGGGATGTCCTTGGCCTCCGCGTCGTCACGCAGGGCGTCGGCCCCGCCCGCGTACTCGTACTGCGGCCACTTCCAGCTCTGCGGGTTGCCGAGGAACAGCTGGACGACGTCCGCCCCGACACGCGCGGCGTCGTCGAACGGGTGCTCCTGGTCGACGTGGGTCCCGATGCGGGTCTTCATGCGCCCAGCCTAGAACCCCCCGCGGACAAGCCGCTCGAGCCTGTCGAGACCCCTCCCGACGGTCGAGCCCTACGCCTCGTACTTGTAGCCGAGCCCTCGTACGGTCACCAACGTCGAAGGACGCGACGGATCAGGCTCGATCTTGGCCCGCAGGCGCTTGACGTGGACGTCCAACGTCTTGGTGTCGCCGACGTAGTCCGAGCCCCACACCCGGTCGATCAGCTGCCCGCGCGTCAGCACCCGGCCGACGTTGCGCAAGAACAGCTCGAGCAGCTCGAACTCCTTGAGCGGCAGGCGTACCTCCTGGCCGTCGACGGTCACCACGTGCCGGTCGACGTCCATGCGGACCCGCCCAACCTCGAGCGCCGCGTCGCCACCAGCGTCCTGCTCACCGCCGCGGCGCAGGACGGCACGGATGCGGGCGACGAGCTCGCGCGGGCTGTACGGCTTGGTGACGTAGTCGTCGGCCCCGAGCTCGAGCCCCACGACCTTGTCGACCTCGGAGTCCTTCGCGCTCACCATGATGACCGGCACCGACGACGAGGCGCGCAGCTTGCGGCACACCTCCGTGCCGCTGATCCCCGGCAGCATCAGGTCGAGCAGCACGATGTCGGCGCCGCTGCGGTCGAACTCCTCGAGGGCGGCGTGCCCGTCGGTCGCCACCGCGACCTCGAACCCCTCTTTGCGCAGGACGTACGAGAGCGCGTCGATGTAGCTCTCCTCGTCCTCGACGACGAGCACACGGGTCACGGTCGGACCTCCTGGATCGGTTCGGGCTCAGGACGCGAGCGGGTCTCGTCGTGCTCGCGGGTACGGGCGGAGGCGGGCAGGACGAGCGTGAACGAGGAACCCTCTCCGGGTTCGCTCCAGACCTCGACATAGCCCGCGTGGCTGGCGGCGACGTGCTTGACGATCGACAGGCCGAGACCGGTGCCGCCCGTGCTGCGGGCACGCGCCGGGTCGACCCGGTAGAAGCGCTCGAAGATCCGCTCCAGCTCGGGCTCGGGGATACCAACACCCTGGTCGCGCACGGTGATCCTGACCTCGTCACCGGCAGCGGCGGCGTCGACCGCAACGTGGGTGTCACCCTCGGAGTACGCGACGGCGTTCTCGACGAGGTTGTTGACGGCCTGGAGCAGCTGCTCCCCGTCGCCATGGACGAAGAGCTCGTCGTCGCAGCGAGTCGTGAGCTCGATGCCGCGGGCCTCGGCATCGACGGCGTTGCGCTCCGCGGCGGTCGCGATCATCGCGGCGACGTCGACCTCGTACGGGTCGTCGACCAGCGCGTCGCCCTGCAGCCGCGAGAGCTCGATGATCTGCTGGACGAGGCGCGTCAGGCGGGCCCCTTCACGCTTCATGCGGCCGCTGAATCGGACGACCGCCTCCGGGTCGTCACGCGCCTCCGCGACGGCTTCGGCGAGCAGGTTGAGCGCGCCGACCGGGGTCTTGAGCTCATGGCTGACGTTGGCGACGAAGTCACGCCTGATCATCTCGACGCGGCGCTCGGTGGTCCGGTCCTCGACCAGCACGAGCACCAGACGTGAGGTCAGCGGCGCGACCCGGACGAGCACGTGCCGCTGGCCACCGCGCCCGATGCCGAGGGCGAGCTCCTCCTCACGCACCTGCCCGTCGCGCCGGACCAGCCGGACGAGGTCGCGCAGCATCGCGTTCTCGAGGCGGGTGTCCTGGAGGAGTCCCATCGCGTGGGCCGGGGCGGAGGCCTTCACGACCCGGTCGGCAGCGTCGACGATGACGACCGAGGAGCGCAGGACGGCGAGGACGTCGTCGGCGCCGGCCGGCACCTCGGGGTCGGGACGGTCGGGTACGTCCTCCTGCTGGCGCTCGCTGTAGCGCCACGCCCACACCACGCCGGCCCCGAGCAGCAGGCCCACCGTGGTGCCGAACGCGAACGCGATGTTCGGATCCACGTCTCGATCGTACGCACTCGCCTGCGACGCACCCGGCCTCTCGCGCTCCGGGGCGACCGCGGTTCCACGAGAGTTCACCCGCCGTTCACCGCAGGTCGGGAGGGGTTCACCGGGCGGTCCTAGGTTGCGGAGCATGCGTGACTTCTACGACGACCAGCTCGATGCCCTGGACGCTGACCTGGTGGCGATGACGACCGCGGTGCGCTTCTCGCTCACCCGGGCCTCGACGGCACTCCTCGACGGTGACCTCGGTGCCGCCGAGACCGTGATCAGCGGCGATGCGGTGATCGATGCCGCCCGGGAGTCGTGCGAGAGCGACGCGATCTCGCTGCTCGCGACGCAGCAGCCGGTCGCGACCGACCTGCGCCGCGTCGTCGCCGGGCTACGCATCGCCGGGGACCTCGAGCGCATCGGCGACCTCGCCGTGCACGTCGCCAAGCTCGCCCGGATGCGGATGCCCGAGGCCGCCGTCCCGCCGTCGGCCCGGCCCATCATCGCGAAGATGGCACGTGTCGCCGAAGGCATGCTGGAGTCGGTCGCGATCGTGCTCGGGACCCACGACCTCGATGCGGCCGCGGCGCTGCTGGCCGCCGACGACGAGATGGACGGGCTCTATCGCCGGATGTTCCGCAACCTGCTCGACGCCGAGTGGGACGGCGGCGTGGAGGCGGCGGTCGACGTCGCACTGCTCTCGCGCTACTACGAGCGCACCGGCGACCACGCGGTGTCGATCGCGCGTCGCGTCGTCTACCAGGTCACGGGCGAGGTCCCGCAGGCCTAACCCTGCCCGCCCCCGCGATTTGACGCCTTTTCCCACCGAGTCGCGCCCGCACTACGTGGGAAGGGCGTCAAATCGTGGAGGAGGCGGCGGGGCGGTCAGCGCATGCCGAGGATGTTGTACAGCGCGACGAGGCCGAGCACGATGATGCAGGCCCGCAGCAGCGCAGGTGGAAGGCGGCGCCCGACCCCTGCCCCGATCACACCGCCGACCAGCGAGCCGGCGGCGACGAGGCCGACCGCCGTCCAGTCGAGCTCGTGCGTGCCACCTCCCCAGGTCGCGACGACGATGTACGTGGTCGCTGACACGACGTTGACCCCGAGCACGAGCACGTTCTTGAGGGCGTTCATCCGCTGCAGCGCCAGGGGTACCAGCAGGCCGAGGGCGCCCATGAGGAGGATCCCCTGCGCCGCCGCGAAGTAGCCGCCGTAGATGCCGGACAGGAACACCGTCACGGCCACGGCGGCCTTCCGCGGCACGCTCATCGTGTCGAGCGTGACGGCAGCGGCCCCGGAGGCTTCACGCCTCGCCTTCAACCAGCGCTGCAGCGGCGGCTGCACGACGACGAGCACCAGCGCGAGCACGAGCAGCACCGGCACGACGGCGATGAACGCGTCCTCCGGCAGGTGCAGGAGCAGGTAGGCGCCGACGACCGAACCGAGCAGCGACGCCGGGAGCAGGCGCTTGACCAGGAACGCCTGGCCGGCCAGCTCCCGGCGGTAGCCGAACGAGCCCGTCACGTTGCCAGGCACGAGTCCGACGGCGTTGCTCATCGTCGCCGTCACCGGCGGCACGCCGAACGCGACCAGCGTCGGGAACGTGATGAGCGTGCCGGACCCGACGACGGTGTTGATGACTCCGGCACCGACCCCCGCGAGGAGGACCAGCGCCATCTCGAGGACGGACAGAGGTCAGCGCCCCTGGTTGGCGACGGCCTCCGCAGCGGCCCGAGCAGCCTCGGGATCGAGGTAGCGGCCGCCGGACGTGAGCGGACGCATGTCCTCGTCGAGCTCGTACAGCAGCGGCATTCCGGTGGGGATGTTGAGACCGACGACGGCCTCCTCTGACAGCCCGTCGAGGTGCTTGACGAGCGCGCGGAGGGAGTTGCCGTGCGCGGCCACCAGCACCGTACGGCCGACACGCAGGTCGGGGACGATCGCGTCGTACCAGTACGGCAGGGCCCGGTGGAGCACGTTCGCGAGCGCCTCCGTACGAGGACGCACCTCCGGCGGCAGGTCGGCGTACCGGATGTCGTGGAACTGGCTGTACTCGGCGTCCTCGGGCAGTGGCGGCGGCGGGACGTCGTACGAGCGACGCCACTGCATGAACTGCTCCTCGCCGTACTCCTCAAGGGTGGCCTTCTTGTCCTTGCCCTGGAGCGCTCCGTAGTGGCGCTCGTTGAGTCGCCACGAGCGGCGCACAGGGATCCAATGGCGGTCGATGCCGTCGAGCGTGATCTGCGCGGTGCGGATCGCGCGGCGCAGCAGCGACGTGTGCACGACGTCGGGGAAGAGCCCTGCTTCGGCGAGCAGGGGCGCGGCGGCCCGCGCCTCGGCCTCGCCCTTCTCAGTGAGGTCAACGTCGACCCAGCCGGTGAAGAGGTTCTTCTGGTTCCACTCGCTCTCGCCGTGGCGCAGCAGGATCAAGGTGTACGGGCTCATGCGTCTCAGCCTAGCGACGGCTCGTCTGCCCACGGCAGAACACCTTGCCCGCGAGAAGGCGGCCGACGAGGGTGGGCGGATGAGACTGCTCGTGCTCGGAGGAACCCACCACGTCGGACGGGCCGCGGTGGAGGAGGCGCTCGCCCGTGGGCACGAGGTCACCACGCTGACCCGCGGGACCAGCGGCCCGCCTGCCGACGGTGTCGACGCCCGGTACGCCGACCGGCGCGACCCGGCGGCCGTCGCGGCTGCACTGGGCGACGACTCTTGGGACGCGGTATTCGACACGTGGTCGCAGGAGCCGAGCACCGTACGGACGGGAGCGCGTCTGCTCGCCGACCGCGTCGCGCACTACGGCTACGTGTCGAGCCGGTCGGTGTACGCCTGGCCACCGGCCCCGGGGGCCGACGAGTCCGCGCCGGTCGTCGACGGTGATCCGGACATCGACGACGCGAGCGACTACGGCGCCGCCAAGCGTGGCGCCGAGCTGGCGGTGCTCGACGCCTTCGGCGAGCGGGCGCTCGTCGCTCGCGCCGGGCTCGTGATCGGCCCGTACGAGCAGGTCGGACGGCTGCCGTGGTGGCTCGAGCGGGTCGCACGCGGCGGAGAGGTGCTCGCGCCCGGGCCGGCCGACCGGCCGCTGCAGTACGTCGACGGTCGCGACCTCGCCGCGTGGATGCTCGACTGCGCCGAGGCAAAGACGGGCGGTGTCGTCGACGCAGTCAGCCCGCCCGGACACACGACGACGCAGGCCCTGCTCCACGCATGCGTCGCGGCGACCAGAGCGGACGCATCGCTGGTGTGGGCGCCGCCCGAGGTGCTCGCCGCCGAAGGGATCACCGGCTGGAGTGACCTCCCGATCTGGGTGCCGCCGACCGGAGACCTGGCCGGCCTGCACGAGAGCGACACCCGCGCCGCGTACGAGGCAGGTCTGCGCTGTCGGCCGATCGAGGAGACGGTCGCGGACACCTGGGCCTGGCTGCAGGCCGAGGGTCGGCCGACGTCGGCGCACCCCGAGCGCCAGCCGTCCGGGATCGACGCCGAGACCGAGCGACTGATCCTCGCACGCGTGCGAGGATCAGTCGGCTGAGCTCAGCCGGCCGCGCTCGCGCGGAGCTGCTCGTCGACCGCGGCCGGATCAGCCCCGGCAGCCGCGAGGGCGTCCGCGACGGCGGCGTTGTCGAGGAGTGCCAGGAGCACATGCTCGGTCCCGATCTGGGTGGCGCCGAGCCCCTGGGCATGCGCGAAGGTTGCCTCGAGAGCCCGGCGCGCGTCGTCGTCGAACGGGATCAGCGCGGGAACGACGGCGACCGGATCAGGCAGGGTCACGACGAGGGCGCTCCGGAGCGCCTCGAGATCGACCTGCGCCGCGAGCGCCTGCGACGCCGTCGCGTCGGATCGATCGAGGAGCCCGATCACGAGATGCGCGGGGCGGATCTGGTCGTGGCCCGCCGTACGAGCCAGCTCCTGCGCACCCACGACCACCTGCCGCGCGTGCGCGGAGTACTGGCTGAAGCCGGCGGCCGGGTTGAGCGTAGGTGCTGCGTCGGTGGCCGGTCGCGCGACGAACCGCTTCTGCGCGGCCTGCTTGCTGACCCCCATGCTTTGACCGATCTGGGACCACGATGCTCCGGTGCGACGGGCCTGATCGACGAAGTGACCGATGAGGTGGTCGGAGATATCTCCGAGGCTCTCGGCGGCGACCACTGCGCTGGAGAGCTGGTCGAGCGGGTTGTCGTAGCCGCGTTTGACGGCGTCGATGAGGTCGTCGAGGCGGACAGGGAGCTGCGTGCGGGATTCTTCAGGCATTCGTCAACCTTAGGTTGACGAATGCCTGGGCGTCAACCCTGAGTTGACTCATTTTCGAGCAGGTGCCGGAACGCCTCGAGGTTGCGGGTCGACTCGCCTCGCGAGACCCGCCACTCCCACTCCTTGCGGATCGACGTCGCGAAACCGAGCTCGAGGATCGTGTTGAACGACTCGTCGGCATACGTGAGCACCGACCCGAGGATGCGGTCGACCTCGTCCTCGGTGATCGCGTGCAGCGGCAGGCGGCCGTCGAGGTAGATGTCCCCCGCACTGTCGACCGCGAAGGCCACCCCGTACATCCGCAGGTTGCGCTCGAGCAGCCAGCGATAGACGGCTTCGTGGTTCTCGTCGGGCCGACGTGCCACGAAGGCGTGTACGCCGAGGGCGTGGTCACCGACCTCAAGCCGGCAGGTCGTCTGGAGCTTGCGCACCCCTGGAAGCGTGATCTCGAAGACGCCCGGTCGGAACTCGGTGTGCTCGAGCTCGGCTGTGGCCAGCGCGCTCCGGATCGTCGCCGCAGCCGCCCAGGGCGCGTCCTTCGTGTCGTCCACTGCATCCCCTCCGTGGGCGCCGGCGCGCGGCGCTCTACTGTCCGACGGCCGTCGGCAGCGCCTGCATCTCGGCGACCGCGTCGGCGTACACGGCGAGCGTACGCTCGGCCGTCGCGTCCCAACCGAACCGCGACGCGTGGCGAACCGCGGCGCCCGACATCGACGCGTGCAGGCCAGGCTGGTCGAGGATCTGCGCGAACGCCGCCGCATAGTCGGCCGGGTCGTGCCCGTCGACGAGCATCCCGGTGACACCGTCGTGGACGGCCGTCGCGAGGCCGCCGACCTTCGCCGCGACGACCGGCGAGCCGCAGGCCTGTGCCTCGACCGCCACGAGCCCGAAGGACTCGTTGTAGGAGGGCACGCAGACGATCGAGGCAGCGGCGTACCAGAGCGCGAGCTCGTCCTGCGCGACCGGCGGGACGAACCGGGCCCGATCGGAGATGCCGAGGCCGTGGGCGAGGTCGAGCAGGGCAGTCGGGCGCTCGAGCCCGCTGCCGGACGGACCGCCGACGACCACCACGGTCGTCCGGTCGCGGCGCCCGGACGACATCAGACGCGCCGCCGCCTCGAGCACCACGTCGGGCGCCTTGAGCGGCTGGATGCGTCCGGCGAAGAGGATCACGTCGCCGTCCTGCGGCAGCCCGAGCGCGGCCCTGGCGGCGGCACGGCCGCAGGGCTTGAAGCGTTCAAGGTCGACTCCGGGATGGACGACCTCGACGCGCGACGCGACGGCTCCGTACAGGTCGACCATCTGGGACGCCTCGTCGGCGGTGTTGGCGATCAGCCGGTCGGCCACGTCGACGAGCTGCTGCTCCCCCGCGACCCGACCAGCAGGCTCCGCGTGGTCGCCCGCAGCGAGGCTGGCGTTCTTGACCTTCGCCATCGTGTGCATCGAGTGGATCAGAGGCACGCCCCAGCGGTCACGGGCGACCAGGCCGACCTGCCCGGACAGCCAGTAGTGGCTGTGGATCGCGTCGAACCAACCGACGGGATGCGTCGCCTCTGCCCGCAGCACGTCGCGGACGAACGTGCACATCTGGGCCGGGAGGTCCTCTTTGCCCAGGCCCTCGAAGGGGCCGGCAGGGACGTGGCGGACGCGCACGCCCGGCAGCGCCTCGACGACCGGCGGCTGGTCGGAGGACGTGGCTCGGGTGAAGATCTCGACCTCGACCGAGCGCGCGGCGAGGCGGCGGGCGAGCTCGAGGACGTACACGTTCATGCCCCCGGCATCACCGTTGCCCGGCTGCGCGAGGGGCGACGTGTGTGCCGAGAGCATCGCGACGCGGCGCACCTCGGGGGACATCCTCACGATTCCATCCTAGGCAGGCACGCCAGGGGACTCGGGCAGGACCAGGTGCGCCATGGACCGTCGGTCGTGGCAGCATCTGCAGCATGCCGGACGCCACTGACACTTCCCGCCGTACCGCCGTCGTCACCGGTGCCAGCAGCGGGATCGGAGCCGCCACCGCACGCCGCCTGGCTGCCGACGGGTTCCGCGTCGTGTGCGCGGCCAGGCGCGCCGATCGCATCGAGGCGCTGGCCGACGAGATCGGCGGGATCGCGGTCGTGTGCGACGTGACCGACCAGGCGTCGGTCGACGCGCTCGCCGCCGCCGTCGGGCCGGACCTCGCCGTCCTGGTCAACAACGCCGGTGGCGCCGTCGGCCAGGAGCCGATCGAGCAGACCGACCCCGAGGCGTGGCGGCAGATGTACGACTCGAACGTCCTCGGGACGCTGCGGGTCACCAAGGCACTGCTCCCCGCGCTGCGCGCCAGCGGGGCAGGCACCGTCCTCAACGTCGGCTCCATCGCCGGCCACCTCGCGTACGAGGGTGGCGCGGGCTACACGGCGGCGAAGCACGGCGTCGCGATGATCACCGAGACGCTTCGCCTCGAGCTCAACGGAGAGCCGGTCCGCGTCACCGAGATCGCACCGGGCATGGTGCAGACCGAGGAGTTCGCGCTGGTGCGTTTCGGCGGCGACCAGGCGAAGGCGGACGCCGTCTATGCAGGCGTCGAGGAGCCGTTGACCGCCGACGACGTCGCCGATGCGATCGGCTGGATGGTCACGCGCCCGCAGCACGTGAACATCGACCTCATGGTCATCAAGCCGATCGCCCAGGCCGCGCCGTGGAAGGTCGCGCGGGGCTGACGCCGGCGACGAGGAGGCTGGCGAGCTGGTGGTAGGCCGTGGCGTCGTCCACGCCGGTCTGCGCCTCGAGCTCGCCGCTCTGGATGGACAGCATCACCTGGGCCGCGACGACGCCGGCGAACGCCGGGTCCACTCCGCTGCCCTGCGGCCCGAGGTCCGCGACGAGCTGGCGGACCCGTCGCGCCGCCCACTCGGTGTTGCGCCGATAGACGTCGCGCGCCGGCGCGAAGGCGTCGACGTCGGCGAAGAAGGCCGGCGACGCCGGGGCCAGCTCGCAGGAGATCGCCTCCAGGTACGTCCGGAGCCGTGCGACGGGGTCGGACTCCTCGGCGAGGCTCGCCTCGACGTGCTCGGTCGCACCGCGGAAGAAGGCGCGGACCGCGGCCGCGATGATCTGCTCCTTGCTCGGCGCGATCGCGTACAAGGTCGTACGGGAGCAGCGCAGCCGCGCGGCGAGGTCGCCGATGCCGAACGACAAGAAGCCCTCGGCGAGGAAGAGCGAGATCAGCTCGTCCATGAGCGCGTCGCGGCGGGCTGGCATGCGGCGACAGTACCAGGATCGCTTCTGCAGTACTCTGCTCGATACACGACTACGAGAGGGGTGCCATGCCCGTCGAGCGCCTGATGCCGACCGAGGAGTCGGCCGATCTCATCGCCCTGACCCGCGACCTCGTCGAGGGCGAGCTGCGGCCCCGCGTCGACGAGGCGGAGCGGACTGCCACCTTCCCCCGCGAGGTCTTCCGCACGCTCGGGCGCGCCGGTCTGCTCGGGCTCCCCTACCCCGAGTCGTACGGCGGGGGCGGGCAGCCGTACGAGGTCTATCTCCAGGTCGTCGAGGAGATCGCGTCCGCATGGGCGTCGGTCGGCGTCGGCACCAGCGTGCACGCGCTCTCGTGCTTCGGCCTGTTCACCGCGGGCACCGCGGAGCAGAAGCACGAGTGGTTGCCCGACATGCTCGGCGGCGAGCAGCTCGGCGCCTACTGCCTCTCCGAGGCCCACGCCGGCTCTGACCCGGCGGCGATGCGCACGCGCGCGGTCCGGCAGGGCGACGAGTACGTCATCGACGGCGCGAAGGCGTGGACCACCCACGGCGGTCAGGCCGACTTCTACAAGGTGATGGCGCGGACCGCGGACCCTTCGACAAGCTCAGGACAAGCAGCCGGCCGCGGGATCTCGTGCTTCCTCGTCCCCGCCGACACGCCTGGACTGGTCGCCGACAACCCCGAGGACAAGATGGGCCTGATGGGCTCGACCACGGCGACGATGCTGTTCGACGGCGTCCGTGTGCCGGTCGAGCGCCGCCTCGGCGCCGAGGGGCAGGGGCTGTCGATCGCGCTCGCCGGCCTCGACTCCGGCCGCCTCGGCATCGCCGCGGTCGCCACCGGCGTCGCGCAGGGCGCGCTCGACGTGGCCGTGCAGTACGCCAAGGAGCGCGAGACCTTCGGCAAGGCGATCATCGACCACCAGGGCCTCGGGTTCGTGCTCGCCGACATGGCGGCCGCGGTCGAGTCGGCGCGGGCGACCTACCTCGCCGCCGCGAGGCTCAAGGACGCCGGGCGACCGTTCGGCCGCCAGGCGTCGATCGCGAAGCTCGTCGCGACCGACAACGCCATGAAGGTGACCACCGACGCCGTCCAGGTGCTCGGCGGCGCCGGCTACACCAAAGACTTCCCCGTCGAGCGCTACATGCGCGAGGTGAAGGTCATGCAGATCTTCGAGGGGACCAACCAGATCCAGCGGCTCGTCATCAGCCGCGACCTCGCCCGATAGGAGCACCATGGACCTCGCCAACACCGCCGCGATCGTCACCGGAGGGGCCTCCGGCCTCGGTGCGGCCACCGCCGCCGCGCTGGCCGCACGCGGTGCGAACGTGTACGCGCTCGACCTCGCGCCGGCGATCGAGAAGGTCGCCGACGTCGAGGGCGTCACGTACGTCGAGACCGACGTCACCGACGGCGCCTCCGTACGCAACGCGGTCGCGGCGGCGGTGTCGAGCGGTCTGCCGCTCCGTACGGTGGTCAACTGTGCGGGCATCGGCCCGTCGGGACGCATCTTGTCCAAGCGCGGCCCGCACGACCTCGACCTGTTCGCGAAGGTCGTCCAGGTCAACCTCGTCGGCTCGTTCAACGTCATGACCGTCGCCGCCGAGGCGATCGCGCAGACCGAGCCCGACGCGGACGGGCAGCGCGGCCTCATCGTCAACACCGCCTCGATCGCCGCGTACGACGGACAGGTCGGCCAGGCGGCGTACGCGGCCTCCAAGGGCGGCATCGTCGGCCTCACCCTGCCGGCAGCGCGCGACCTCGCGCAGTACGGGATCCGGGTCTGCACCATCGCTCCCGGCATCGTCGACACCCCGATGCTCGCGACGGTGTCGGAGGAGTTCCGCGCCGGGCTCGCCGCCGGCATCCCGTTCCCGCAGCGCCTCGCGAAGCCGTCGGAGTTCGCCGACCTCGTCACGATGATCGTCGATCACGACTACCTCAACGGCGAGGTCATCCGGATGGACGGCGCGCTGCGCATGGCACCTCGCTGACGCCGGCTGCCGCCCCGTACGGTCAGTGCGCGGGCGGCACGGTCGCGTCCTCGGTGTCGAGCACCAGCACCTTCTCTCTGCGGCGAGGCAGGAAGGCCACGGGGATCAACGTGAGCAGCATCAGCACCCAGGCCACCCAGAACGTGCTGGCGAAGGCCGCCCCGGCATCGGCGAGGAACGCGTCGACCACCCGTTGGCCACCGAGCTGCGGCACGAGCTCGGGGTTGTCCCACGACCCGACGACGGCGTACCAGATCCGCTGTGGCGGCAGCCAGTTCGTGAGCAGCACCGACATCACCGCGACGCCCACCGAGCTCCCGATCTGCTGGTTGATGTTGATGAGCGTCGTGCCGCGCGCCACCTCGTGGTGCCTCAGCGTCTTGAGGGCCGCGGTGAACATCGGCATCATCGTGCCGCCCATGCCCAGGCCCATCACGAACAGCGCGAGCACGATCTTCCAGTAGTCGGTCTCTGACGTGATCTGGGTCAGCGGGAACATCCCCACGAGGATCCCGAGGATCCCAAACGGCACGATGCGGCCGATCGGGATCCTGTCGGTGAGGCGACCCGCGATCGGCATCGTCACCATCGCCCCGATGCCCTGCGACGCCACGAGCAGGCCGGCATTGAGCGTCGACTCGCCACGCACCTGCTGGAAGTACGTCGGGACCAGCAGCAGGCTGCCGAAGAACGCGGCGACGAACAGGAACATCACGATCACCGAGATCGTGAGTTCGCGGTTGCGGAAGAGCCGCAGGTCCAGCAGCGGGTGCTCCGGGCGGAACGAGTGCCACACGAACGCGAGCATCAAGAGCGCACCGACGAGCATCGAGACCCAGACGCGCGGGTCGGCGAACGTGCCCTTCTCAGGGATCGACGAGACGCCGAACAGGAACAGCGCGAGGCCTGGCGACAGGAGCAGCATCCCCACGACGTCGAACGACTCCGACGGCTCCGGCCGATCACCGGGAAGCGCCCTCCACGCGTAGATGACCGTCACGATCCCGATCGGCAGGTTGATCAGGAAGATCCAGTGCCAGCTCGCGTTCTCGATCAGCCAGCCGCCGATGATCGGGCCCAGGATCGGGCCGAGCAGCATCGGGATGCCGAGGATCGCCATCAGGCGGCCCATCCGGTTGGGGCCGGCGGCACGGGTCATGATCGTCATGCCCAGCGGCATGATCATGCCGCCACCGAGTCCCTGCAGGACGCGGTAGGCGATGAGCTGGTTGATGTCCTGTGCCGCGGCGCACAGCACCGAGCCAGCGGTGAACAGGCCGATCGCGACGATGAAGAGGCGTTTGGTGCCGAACCTGTCGGCCGCCCAGCCTGTCACGGGGATGACCGTGGCCAGCGCGAGCGTGTACGCGGTGACCGTCCAGGCGACATGGGAGTACGCCAGCGGATCCTCGGCGGAACCGAACTCCTCCTGGAACGTCGGCAGCGCGACGTTGACCACCGTGATGTCGAGGATCGACATGATCACCCCGAGGATGACCACCCCCGCGATCTTGAGGACCGCGGCGTCGATGTTCTCTGGGTACTCCGGCTGCTGGGTCGAGCTCTGCGTGTCAGCCATGTGCAACGTCGCCTTCCATGACGGAACCGGCACCCCGTGGTGTCGTCCTTCCACAGTGACCCCCGCCACCGACAGATGTCATCGGAATTTGCCCAGAGCGAACGAGAGACGGCAGTCACACACGGCTCATGGCCACCGATTCGTCCACGGTCGGTAGGATGGACGATGCTCTGCGCCGTGCGTACCGTCCGGCGCCTTCTCCCACGCAAGGACCGAACGCCACCGCATGCCCACACGCTCCGATCTCCGCAACGTCGCGATCGTCGCGCACGTCGACCACGGCAAGACCACCCTCGTCGACGCCATGCTTCAGCAGCAGGGCACGTACGACGAGCACCACCAGCTCGCCGAGCGCGCGATGGACTCCGGTGACCTCGAGCGCGAGAAGGGCATCACGATCCTCGCGAAGAACACCGCCGTCTCGTACTCCGGCCCCGGCGCCCCCGACGGCGGCGTCACGATCAACATCATCGACACCCCGGGCCACGCCGACTTCGGCGGCGAGGTCGAGCGTGGACTCTCGATGGTCGACGGCGTGGTCCTGCTGGTCGACGCGTCTGAGGGCCCGCTTCCGCAGACGCGGTTCGTGCTCCGCAAGGCGCTGCACGCCAAGATGCCGGTCGTCCTCGTCGTCAACAAGGTCGACCGTCCGGACGCCCGCATCAGCGAGGTCGTCGAGGAGGCGTACGAGCTGTTCATGGACCTGCTCGACGACTCCACCGACGCCGACGCGCTCAACTTCCCCGTGGTCTATGCCTCGGCGAAGGCCGGCCGCGCGTCGCTCACGCAGCCCGCGGACGGGGGTCTGCCCGACAGCGAGGACCTCATGCCGCTGTTCCAGACGATCCTCGACACCGTCCCCGCACCGACCTACACCGAGGACGCGCCGCTCCAGGCGCACGTCACCAACCTCGACGCCTCGCCGTTCCTCGGTCGTCTCGCGCTGATCCGCGTCCACGAGGGCACGCTGCGCAAGGGCGCCCAGGTCGCGTGGTGCAAGCGCGACGGCTCGGTCGACCGGGTCAAGATCACCGAGCTGCTCAAGACCGAGGCGCTCGAGCGGGTCCCCGCCGAGGAGGCCGGCCCCGGCGACATCGTCGCGGTCGCCGGGATCCCCGAGATCATGATCGGCGAGACGCTCGCCGACGCCGACAACCCGCAGCCCCTGCCGCTCATCCAGGTCGACGAGCCGGCGATCTCGATGACCATCGGCACCAACACCTCGCCGATGGCGGGGCGCGAGAAGGGCACGAAGGTCACCGCCCGCCTGGTCAAGGACCGCCTCGAGCGCGAGCTGGTCGGCAACGTCTCGATCAAGGTCCTGCCGACCGAGCGTCCGGATGCGTGGGAGGTGCAGGGGCGTGGTGAGCTCGCCCTGGCGATCCTGGTGGAGCAGATGCGCCGCGAAGGCTTCGAGCTGACCGTGGGCAAGCCCGAGGTCGTGACGCGCATCGTCGACGGCAAGGTGCAGGAGCCCGTCGAGCGCCTCACGATCGACTGCCCCGAGGAGTACCTCGGCACCGTCACCCAGCTCCTCGCCGTCCGTAAGGGCCGCATGGAGCAGATGACGAACCACGGCACCGGCTGGGTCCGGATGGAGTTCCTCGTCCCGGCGCGCGGCCTGATCGGTTTTCGCACGGAGTTCCTCACCGACACCCGAGGCACCGGCATCGCGCACCACGTGTTCGAGGGGTACGAGCCGTGGCTGGGCGACATCTCGACGCGTCCGAGCGGCTCACTGGTGGCCGACCGTGCGGGCGCCGCATCGGCGTACGCGATGACGAGCCTGCAGGAGCGCGGCGTCATGTTCGTCGACCCGACGACCGAGGTGTACGAGGGCATGATCGTCGGCGAGAACAGCCGCGAAGACGACATGGACGTCAACATCACCAAGGAGAAGAAGCAGACCAACGTGCGCTCCGCAACCTCCGACAACTTCGAGAAGCTGATCCCGCCGAAGAAGCTGTCGCTCGAGCAGAGCCTGGAGTTCTGCCGCGAGGACGAGTGCGTCGAGGTCACGCCGAGCAACGTCCGGATCCGCAAGGTGATCCTGGACGCCGGCGAGCGCGCGCGTTCGAAGCGCCGCGGCCCCAAGGGCTGACCCTCCACCCTCCGCGTTGGTCGCTGAGTGGTCACCCGCCGATCCCGGGTGACCACTCAGGCACCGACGTGTGCGAGGGACGCTGATTCCTAGGCCCGGAGAATCTTCTCCATCGCCTTGCCCTTGGCCAGCTCGTCGACGAGCTTGTCGAGGTAGCGGATCTTCTGCATCAGCGGGTCCTCGATGTCCTCGACCCGCACCCCGCAGACCACTCCGGTGATCAAGGGCGCGTTCGGGTTCAGCCGCGCCTCGGCAAAGAAGTCCTCGAAGGTCGTCTCCGCGTCGAGGTGACCCTTGAGCTCCGCGTCGTCGAAGCCGGTCAGCCACTCGATCACCCGATCCACCTCGGCCTTCGTACGCCCCTTCTTCTCGACCTTCTCCACATAGAGCGGATAAACCGAGGCGAAGCTGACGGTGAAGATACGGCTCATGCTCGCGAGGGTACGCGGCGTGCCGCCGCGGCGAGAACCCCTGCACGTCACTCACGAACCGACGCTACGTACGGCGGGAGCGGATCTTCCGGAACAGGGCGCGGGAGTCGCGTCCGAACACCGGCGAGGGCCCGTCGTAGCCGAGCCGGACCAGGTCCGCGTGCTCCTCAGGCACCGACGCGCGGGGCCGGGGGCGCGAGGCTAGAGGACGCCGCGGGGGCGGAGCTGGACGCTGATGCGCGGCCCCACAGGCTTCGCGGTCTTGGGGATCGCGTGCTCCCAGGTGCGCTGGCACGTGCCGCCCATCACGAGCAGGTCGCCCGAGCCGAGCGTGAACGACATCGAGGCGCCCCCACCGCGAGGGCGCAGCGCGAGACGCCGCGGCGAGCCCAGCGACAGGATCGCGACCATCGTGTCCTGCGAGCGGCTGCGCCCGATCCGGTCTCCGTGCCACGCGACGGAGTCGCGCCCGTCTCGGTAGAGGCACAGCCCGGCCGTCGCGAAACGCTCGCCCAGCTCGGCCTCGTAGTGGTCACCGAGCTCGTCGCGCGCACGGTCGAGCAGCGGGTGCGGCCACGTCGCGCGCTCGCCGAACCAGGCGAGCAGCCGAGGAACGGCGACCACACGCTCGTACATCTCGCGCTCGTCGGCACGCCACTCCACCCGGTCGTGCAGGTGGGCGAACAGGTCGTCGGCACCGTCCACCCAGCGGGGCCGCAGGTCGATCCATGCCCCGTACGCGAGGTCGTGGCGCACGAGGCCGTCAGCGAGGGGGCCGAGGGTGGGCTCGTCGGCGGTGTCGAAGAGCGACCCCTGGAACTGGACGGACATGACCTCAGCGTACGCCCTCGATCGAACATGTGTTCGATCTTTCGCCACGGCGGGTCGCTGGCGGCTCAGTCCCGGCGCAGCGCGGCAGTCGTCACCGCCACCGCGACGAGGACCAGCGCCCACAGCGAGAAGCCGGCGAGCGCACCGAGCGTCCCGACCGCGATGTAGAAGGCGGCCTTGACCCACAGTCGTTGCGGCATCGCGACGCGACGCGGCGAGGTCGGAGCGAGCCAGCGCCCCCAGAACCAGACCGCGACGGCAACCAGCGCGGCCGCCAGGACGAGCCCGCGCCACCAGCCGTCACCCAGCACCCAGCCCGCGAGCGCGAGGAGGACGAGCGCGGCCAGCTCGCACGTGAAGGCGAGAAGGTCGAGGGGTCCGACGCGTTGCGCCTCGGGCTGCGCTCCGCTCACCGTCCGCTGACTTGCTGCAGAGCGGGACGTGCGTCAGCGAGATAGACCAGCGCGGCGACGATGCCTGCGAGGTTGAGCAGGCTGATCGGCTGCCAGATCAGCAGGTTGGCGACCAGCGAGAGTCCGAGGACAATCAGCCAGAACGGCTTCGTCTGCTTGTCGGCCGCCACGAACGCCTGCGGGGTGCGCGAGACCGCGTCGATGGCGGCGAACGCCTTCACGGCGATCATCGCGATGGTGATGAGCAGCTCGACGAGGTTCTGGACAGCGAAGAGATCGAACACCTTACGAGCCTATCTTGAGCACAGCGCCGTACGGCAGCCTTCGACCCGCCAGAGCGCGTCGAAGGCGGCCGGAGGGTCAGCTCGCGTCAGAGGAGGGCGTCGCCTTCTTGGCGGGAGCCTTCTTGGCAGCGGGCGCGGTCTTCTTTGCCGGGGCGGTCTTCTTGGCGGGGGCAGCCTTCTTGACCGCTGGCGCCTTCTTGGCGGGGGCAGCCTTCTTGGCCGCGGTCTTCTTGACCGGCGCCTTCTTGGCGGCAGCCTTCTTCGCGACAGGCGTGTCGCCGGCCGGAGCGGACTGGGCCTTGGCGGCCGACGTCGTGGCGGTCTTCTTCGTCGCCTTCGGGGCGGGCTTCTTCGCCAGCGGCGATCCGGCGGCGACGTCTGCGGCAGCCTTGCGCGCGACCGCAGCCAGCATGACGACGAGCTCCTTGACGTCCTCGGCGATGTCCTCGAGCTTGTCCTCGATCTTGTCCTCGAGCCCGTCGAAGAGCTCCTCGACGTCGACGTCCTTGAGGCGCTTGACGACGTCGCCGTACAGCGCGCCGGCCTGCCCCGGGAGGGCCTTGGCGTCGGACTCGACCTTCTTCTGGAGCTCGTCGAGATCGAGCTCGGCGAGCTGCGAGACGAGTGCGGTGGCGGTTGCCTGCGCCTGTCCGGCGAACGCGGTCGCCTGCGCGGGAAGGCCCTTGACGGTCTTGGTGATGCTGTCCTGGATGCTCATGAGCGGGTGTCCTGTTCTGGGTTGTCGGTGGCGTCGGCAGTGTCGGGGACGGAGTCCACCACACCGACGAACGAGCGGTAGATCTCGAGCAGGGCGCGGCGCTGGGCCTCGTCGAGCCGGGGGTCGGCCGCAATGGCCGCCTCGACCCCGCCCCCGCCGAGGGAGTCGTCAGGATCGAGCAGGCCGGCCTGGACGTAGACGGACTCGGCGGAGATCCGTAGCGCCTGCGCGATCTGCTGGAGCACCTCGGCCGAGGGCTTGCGCAGGCCACGTTCGATCTGGCTCAGGTAAGGGTTGGAGACGCCCGTGAGGTCGGCGAGCTGCCGCAACGAAAGCTGCGCATGCTTGCGCTGGTCTCGGAGGTATCCCCCGAGGTCACCCACGGTCTTTCCGACGCTGATCCTGGCCACGCCTCCATTGTGCTTGCAAGAGCAAGCAAACGCAAGCTGGGAGCATCCGCCCCGCCAGCATCCGGCTCACGAACATCGTTCTCAATCTCGCGTGGAACAATCCCCTTCGTGAGCGATGCCCAGTGGACCCCGGACGCACGGGAGCTCGCCGACCTCGAGCTCGTCCTGCTCGGCGCGTGGCCGCAGGACCGCCGGCTCGACGTCGTCGTGCCCGGCGACGTCACCGATCCCGTCGAGCTGCTCGACCCCGAGGGCCTGCCGCTGGCTGAGTACGACCCGGCGTCCGGTGCGGTCCGCCCGCTCGACACCCCCACGTACGGGGCGTTCCGGCGCCTGCACCTGTCGCCCGCCGAGGTTCGCGCAGCCCACTCCCACGCCCTCGCGGTCATGGTCGACCAGCCCCTCACCACCGACGACGTCGCCGCGATCGTCGACGCCGAGGACCGTACGGGACGGCGGGCCGTCCTCCTGGTCCGCTCCGGCCCGGACCCCCGCCGTACGGTCACGGTGCCCGCACTGATCCGCGCCACCAAGGCGGCACTGCCCGACCACCCGGTCGTGGCCGTCGCTCTCGCCCGGCGTGACGACGCCGAGGACGACCGGAGCCTGAGCGACGCCGTCGTCGCCGCGTACGCCGACGAGCGCGTCGACCTGCCTCGTACGGGCGTCCCGTCCGACGCCGTCGCCGCCCTCGTCGCGGCGGACCAGCCCCCGCTCGACCAGCGTGGCCTCGTCGTCTTCTTCACCGGCCTGTCCGGCTCCGGCAAGTCGACGATCGCCCGGGCGCTGTACGACCGGGTGCTCGAGGAAGGCCGCCGTACCGTCACCAGCCTTGACGGCGACGTCGTCCGCCACCACCTGAGCAAGGGTCTCGGCTTCTCCAAGGAGGACCGCGAGACCAACATCGCCCGCATCGGATGGGTCGCCGCCGAGATCGCCCGCCATCGCGGTCTCGCGATCTGCTCGCCGATCGCGCCGTTCGACAGCACCCGCAAACTGGTGCGTGCGATGGTCGAGGAGGCGGGCGGCTCGTTCGCACTGGTCCACGTCGCGACCCCGCTGGAGGAGTGCGAGCGGCGCGACCGCAAGGGCCTGTACGCCAAGGCGCGTGCAGGACAGATCCCCGAGTTCACCGGCATCTCGTCCCCGTACGAGGCACCCGAAGACGCGCTGATCGCGGTCGACACCACCGGCCGTACGGTCCCCGACGTGCTCGACGAGATCGTCGCCGCCCTCGTCGCGGCGGGGCTCTGGGAGCGCGTGTGACGGAGATCCTCACCTTCTCCGCGCTGTCGATCCTCGCGGTCAGCTTCGGCGTCGGGATCGTCGTCGGCCTGACGGGCATGGGCGGCGGCGCGCTGATGACACCCGCGCTGATCTTCCTGGGGGTCAACCCGACCGCCGCCGTCGCCAACGACCTCGTCGCCGCCTCGGTCAACAAGTCGGTCGGCGCCGCGGTCCATGCCCGCGAAGGCTCCCCCAACTGGCGGCTCGCCGGCTGGCTGATGCTCGGCTCGATCCCGACCGCAGCGGCCGGCGCATTCATCATCGACGCGATCGGCGCCCACGACGACCAGACCGCGTTCGTCAAGACCGCGATCGGCGTGGCGCTGCTGCTCACCGCGGCGACCTACACGCTCCGCTCGTACCTCAACGTCCGTGCCGCCCGCCAGGGCAAGGCCGTCTCGAACGACAACCCGACGATCAAGCCGCTGGCGACGTTCGCGGTCGGCGCGGTCGGTGGGCTCCTCGTCGGCGTGACCTCCGTCGGCTCCGGCTCGCTGATCATGGTCTCGCTGCTCCTCCTCTATCCGACGCTCACCGCCGTGCGGCTCGTCGGCACCGACCTCGTGCAAGCGGTGCCGCTGGTCCTGTCCGCCGCGATCACCCACGTGATCGTCACCGGCGTCGACTTCGGGGTCCTCATCCCGCTCGTCGTCGGCGGGATGCCGGGGACCTACCTCGGCGCCCGCATCGCGAACCGCGTGCCCCAAGGGATCGTCCGCCGCGGCATCGTGGTCGTCCTGAGCATCACGGGCCTCACCCTGCTCGGGGTGCCGCCCGTGGCTGTCGGGATCATCGCCGCCGGGCTCGTCATCCTCGGCCCGATCGCGTGGGCGCTGCTCCGTGACCGGATCGGAGTCCCCGACGGTGTCGACCTGTTCGCCGAGAAGCGCGATCTCGAACGCCTACGTCAGGAAGGCCCCTCGTGAGTGCACCGATGCACCCTCTCTCCCCCAGGACCGTCGCCCGCCACCCCGCGATCGTGGTGTTCGCGGCCCTGGCCGTCGTGCACGTCGTCCTCGTCGCCGCCGACACGGGCCTCTCGGCGTCGTTGACGAAGGCGCTGCTTGTCCCTGCTCTCGCGGTGTGGGTCGTCGCGGTGGGCGGGCCGAGGCTCCTCGTCGCCGCGCTGTTCTTCTCGTGGATCGGCGACGTCGCCCTCGAGATCGACGGGCTGTTCCTGGTCGGCATGGCCGGCTTCGCGCTGGCGCACGTCTGCTTCGTGACGTGGTTCGTCAGACACGGAGCGCTCGCCGGCCTGAAGAAGCGCTGGTGGATCGTCGTGATCGGGCTGGCGGCCTGGGGGGCGACGATCACGACGCTGTGGGGTCCGCTCGGCGACGAGGACGCCGGGTTGCAGCTGCCCATCTTGGTCTACTCGCTGCTGCTCACCGCGACCGCCGTGACAGCCTTCGGCGTCAACGTCGTCGCCGGGGTGGGGGGCGCGCTGTTCCTCGTCTCGGACACACTGATCGCCCTCGACATCGCCGGGATGTCGCGTCCGGAGCCCGGCGGCGTCTGGGTGATGGTGACCTACCTCGCGGCCCAGCTCTTGCTCGCCGTGGGTATGGTCCATACGGAGCGGATAGGCAGCAGCATCCACGATGCGATGGCCGAACCCGCCCGCACCGGGGGCTCGATACCATGACCTTTCGCTCGCTGTCGCACGAAACCCAGGAACGACGGGAGAACCCCTGGTGACGCCCATGCACGACTATCGGCTCAGCCAGCTGGATCAGCTGGAGGCCGAGTCCATCCACATCTTCCGTGAAGTGGCGGCGGAGTTCGAGAAGCCTGTCCTGCTGTTCTCCGGCGGCAAAGACTCCATCGTCATGCTCCGGCTGGCCGAGAAGGCCTTCTATCCCGCACGGATCCCGTTCCCGGTGATGCAGATCGACACCGGCTTCGACTTCCCCGAGGTGCTTGCCACCCGCGACAACTGGGTCGAGCGCCTGAGCCTGCGGATGATCGTCGCGTCGGTCGACCAGGCCATCGCCGACGGCATCGTCGTGGACGACGGCAAGACCAGCCGCAACCGCCTCCAGATCGGCACGCTCCTCCACGCGATCGAGGAGAACGGCTTCACCGCCGCCTTCGGTGGCGGACGCCGCGACGAGGAGAAGGCCCGCGCCAAGGAGCGCGTCTACTCCCACCGCGACGAGTTCGGGCAGTGGGACCCGAAGAACCAGCGCCCCGAGCTCTGGAGCCTCTACAACGGGCGCATCTCCGAGGGCGAGCACATGCGGATCTTCCCGCTGTCCAACTGGACCGAGCTCGACGTCTGGCACTACATCCACCGCGAGAAGATCGAGATCCCGTCGATCTACTTCGCGCACAAGCGTGAGGTCGTCGCACGCGACGGCATGCTCCTGTCGGCCGGCGACCACCTGACGCTCAAGCCGGGCGAGACGGTCGAGGAGCGCCTCGTACGCTTCCGTACGGTCGGCGACATGACGCTCACGGGCTGCGTCGACTCCCCGGCCGCCACCACCGGCGAGATCATCGACGAGATCGCGATCGCGCGTGTCACCGAGCGCGGCGCGACCCGCGGCGACGACAGGTTCAGCGAGGCAGCCATGGAAGACCGCAAGAAGGAGGGCTACTTCTGATGGCCGCCCCCGCGACCGAGACCACCGACACGACGGCGTCCGCCCCGCGCATGGACCTCCTGCGCTTCGCGACCGCCGGATCCGTGGATGACGGCAAGTCCACCCTCATCGGGCGCCTGCTGCTCGACTCGAAGGCGATCTTCGAGGACCAGCTCGAGGCCGTCGAGCGGACCTCCGCCGACAAGGGGTACGACTACACCGACCTCGCCCTCCTCACCGACGGCCTGCGCTCGGAGCGCGAGCAGGGCATCACGATCGACGTCGCCTACCGCTACTTCGCGACGCCTCGGCGCAAGTTCATCATCGCGGACACCCCGGGCCACGTGCAGTACACGCGCAACATGGTCACCGGCGCCTCCACGGCCGACCTCGGGCTCGTCCTCGTCGACGCCCGTACGGGGCTGACCGAGCAGAGCCGCCGCCACGCGGTGATCCTGTCGCTGCTGCGGGTCCCGCATCTGGTCCTCGCGGTCAACAAGATGGACCTGGTCGACTTCGACCAGTCCATCTACGAGAAGATCCGCGACGAGTTCGACACGTTCGCCGCGAAGCTCTCGATCCCGGACCTGACGATCATCCCGATCTCGGCGCTCCAGGGCGACAACGTCGTCGAGCGCAGCACCAACATGCCGTGGTACCAGGGCACGTCGCTGCTGCACCACCTCGAGAACGTCCACGTGTCGTCCGACCGCGACCTCGTCGACACGCGCTTCCCCGTCCAGTACGTGGTGCGCCCCAAGTCCGAGGAGTTCCACGACTACCGCGGCTATGCGGGCCAGGTCGCCGGTGGTGTCCTCAAGCCCGGCGACCAGGTCCAGGTCCTCCCCAGCGGGTTCACGACGACGATCGAGGCGATCGACCTCTTCGACCAGTCGGTCGCCGAGGCGTTCCCCCCGATGTCGGTGACGGTCCGGCTCGCTGACGACCTCGACGTCTCGCGTGGAGACATGATCTGCCGTCCGCAGAACGCGCCGACACCGACGCAGGACATCGACGCGATGATCTGCTGGATGACCAACGCGCCGCTGCGTCCGCGCCAGAAGCTCGCGATCAAGCACACCACCCGCAGTGCCCGTGCCCTGGTCAAGGACATCCAGTACCGCCTCGACATCAACACGCTGCACCGCGACCAGGAGACCGGCGAGCTCGGCCTCAACGAGATCGGTCGCGTCAAGCTGCGGACGACGGCGCCGATCTTCATCGACCCGTACGAGAAGAACCGCACGACGGGCTCGTTCATCCTCATCGACGAGGCCACCGGCATCACCGTCGGCGCGGGCATGATCAACGGCTGACGCCCGCCGCCGTCACACCGCGCAACGACGATGCCCGGCCAGGATCTCCTGGCCGGGCATCGTCGTGTCTGCCGGTCAGGGCGCGTGCACCTCCAGCTCGCTCATCTGCACGTTCGACGGCGTCCCGTTGTCCCACGCCTTCGTGATGCGGGCCCGGACATAGCGCGCCTCCACCGTGCCGACGGAGGTCGTCGCGCCTTCCTTGTCCGCGTCGACGACGGTGGCGACCGTACGCCAAGTGGTGCCGTCGTCGGACACCTCGAGGGTGTAGTCGCGAGCGCCGTACAAAGACCGTCCACCCACGGTGACCGAGCCGAGGGCGACCGGGAGCCCGAGGTCGACGCCGAGATGCCAGGGCTGCTCGGCCGTCGGTCCCTGCCCGGCCGCCCGCCCGTACGAGACGGTGAACGTCGCTTTGTCGTCTCGGTCGCCAGGTGTGCCGGATAGCGGTCCTGGCTCGCGTCGGCGAGAAGAGCCGGGAACGGCGCTCCGTCCGGGTTCGCCGCGAGGTTGCTCGTACGGTGCAGCCTGACGTCCGGTTGGTCACCAGGAAGCGGGCCCGGTTGGACGCTCCGTCGGCGAGCGGCACGGCCTTCTCCAGGTCGGAGCCTCCGTATCGCGGCAGGTTGCGTATTGAAACGAGTCAGAGTCCGAGCCGACGCTAGGAGTGACGCCCATCACTGTCAACGCAGATGACCGCATCCGGTCACTGCGGGCTCAGCTGCTGGGCGTGAAGGCCTGCACGACAGTGCCTGCCCCGCGGACGCAGACCGGTCCGGTCCCGCGGCCGGTGAACGCCGAGCGCCCCGCGGTGAGGGCCACGCGACCGGCATCGGCCTGGACCGAGACCTCACCGTCGACGCAGAGCACGATCCGCGGCCCGGTGCCCGGCAGTTGCGTTCCGTCGACCCCGTCGACCGTCGCCACAGCGAGGGCGAACTCGTCGACCTCCGGGGCGAAGATGCGCACCCCCGCCTCCTCCTTGGGGGTCACGACGTGCGCCTCGGCCATCCCCATCCGAACGCAGTCGACCAGCGCCTGCGGCTCCACGTGCTTGGTCGTGAGACCGGCCCGCAGGACGTTGTCCGAACCGGCCATGACCTCGACGCACGTGCCGCTCAGGTAGGCGTGCAGCACCCCGACCTCGACGAACGCGGCCTGCCCGGGCTCGAGACGGATCCGGTTGAGAAGCGACGCGACGACCACGCCAGGATCATCGCTGTGGTGCTCGGCCAGCTCGGAGACCGTCTCGTACGCACGCCGACGGTCGAGGCCCGCCGCATACTTCTCCTGGCACTCCGCCACGAACGCGCGCAGCTCGTCACGGGTCGGCCCCATCCACGGCGACAGCAGCCGACCGACCATCCGGACGAGGCCAGGGAATCCAGGATCGGCACGAAGCTCGTCGTCGAGTCGACGCGCGAGCGGCGACTCGAGCCCGTCGAGGACGTGCCACACCTCCGCCGTCGGCCGGAAGGCGATCAGGCCCTCGAACCGGGTCAGCGCGTAGACCATCTCGGGCTTGTGGTGCGGATCCTTGAAGACACGGGTGGGTGAGTCGAGCGCGACCCGGCGCTCGTTCTCACGGACGAAACCCCGCTCGGCCATGGTGACCTCCGGGTGCACCTGGAGCGAGAGGGGCTTGGCGATCGCGAGAATCTTGAGGAGGTAGGCGAGCGAGCCTCCTGCGACGTCGCTCAGCGGCGCCGTGGTCCCGTCAGCAAGGCGGACGGTCGAGGGACCGAGCGGGTGCGTCCCCATCCACAGCTCGGCCCACGGAGTCCCGTCAGGGTCGACCCCCAGCATCTCGGGGAGGGCAGTCGCCGAGCCCCAGTCGTAGTGCTGAACGACGGAGCCAAGTTCGTACATGCCCACTATCCCTTTCGTCGACGCGGCGTCCTCGCAGAGCGTACGGGGCCCTTGCCCGCATTGTCCCAGCTACGGCCGCCACCCGAACGGCGAGGCGCGGAGGAGCTGCCGCTGCGGCGCGCGCCGCGGTCGCGCTCGAGGTTGATGAGGTCGCCCCCGATGCGGGTGCGGCTCAGCGCGCTCTCCGTACCGCTGGGCAGCGGGTCGGGGAGTTCGACGAGCGAGTGGTCGAAGCGGATCGAGATGTTGCCGAAGTCGGACCGGCCGAGGCCGCCCTCGTTCGCGAGCGCACCCATGATCGACTTCGGGGTGACGCGCTGGCGCTTGCCGACCGCGAGCCTGTAGACGGCCATGCCGTCCGGCGTCGGCCGCTGCGGGCGCTCGGGACGGTCTCCACGATCACCGTGGTCGCGAGCTCGGTCACGCTCGCTGAGGACGATGTCGTCCTTGGCGTCGAGGAGGAAGGACCGGCCCTCGTGAGCGCGGACGGCGAGCGCTGCGGCGACGTCGATCGGATCGACCCCCGTGGCCTCGGCGTACTTGCTCACGAGCCCGCGGAACATGTGCACGTCCTTGGTCGCGAGCGCGTCGGTGATCGCCTCCTCGAACTGCTCGACCCGGCGGGCGTTGACCTGCTCGGCGGTCGGGATGTCCATCGGGGTCACCGGCTGGCCGGTGGTGCGCTCGATGACGCCGAGGAGACGGCGCTCACGGGGCGTGACGAAGAGGATGGCGTCGCCGCTGCGCCCGGCGCGTCCCGTACGGCCGATCCGGTGGACGTACGCCTCCGGGTCGTGCGGGATGTCGTAGTTGACGACGTGGCTCACGCGGTCCACATCGAGGCCGCGCGCGGCGACGTCGGTGGCCACGAGGATGTCGAGAGAGCCGCTCTTGAGGGCGTTGACGGCCCGCTCGCGCTGCGCCTGGACCAGGTCGCCGTTGATCGCCTGCGCGCTGTGACCGTACGCTCGCAGCTGCTCGGCGAGCTCCTCGGTGACCTGCTTGGTCCGGACGAAGACGATGACGCCCTCGTGCGGCTCGACCTCGAGGAAGCGGGCGAGCGCGTCGAGCTTGCGGAAGTGCGGGACCAGCAGCCAGCGCTGACGCACGTTCTTGGCCGTGACCGTCTTGGCCTGGACCTTCACCTCGACCGGATCGGTGAGGTACTGGTTGGCGAGACGGCGGATCGTCGACGGCATGGTGGCCGAGAACAGCGCCACCTGCTTGGTGGTCGGCGTGTCGCGGAGGATCCGCTCGACGTCGTCGGCGAAGCCCATCTTGAGCATCTCGTCGGCCTCGTCGAGGACGAGGTTCGAGATCGTCGTCAGGTCGAGCCGTCCGCGCTCGAGGTGGTCGATCACGCGACCCGGCGTGCCCACGACGACGTGGGCGCCCTTGCGGAGCGCGGCGAGCTGCTCGGAGTAGCCCGCACCGCCGTAGACGGGGACCACATTGAGCCCGGGGAGGTGCTTGGCGTACGAGGCGAAGGCCTCGGCGACCTGGAGCGCGAGCTCACGGGTCGGTGCCAGCACGAGCGCCTGGGTCGTGGGGTTCGTCACGTCGATGCCCGAGAGGATCGGCAGCGCGAACGCAGCGGTCTTGCCCGTGCCCGTCTGTGCCATTCCGATGATGTCGTGGCCTGCGAGCAGTGGCGGGATCGCCTCGGCCTGGATGGGGGACGGCGACTCGTAGCCGACGTCGGCAAGGGCGCGGACCAGTCGCTCGTCGGCGAGAAGATCAGCAAAAGAAGGGTGCGCTTCAGTCGGCGCGGAATCAGTCATAACCGGTCAAGTCTAGGGGCCGGTCACGCCGGACCACGAATCGAGCGAGTGTGATGTTGACGGGCGCGTGGCGAACCATTCGGCCGTGCTCCGGAGTCCGTCACGCAGCGCGACGGGCTCCGCAGCGGGGTACAGCTCATGCAGCAGGCCGCTGTCGGCACGCGAGGCGCGCACATCGGCAGACCGCGGTGGCTGCCAGTCGATTCGTGCCGAGCGGCCTGTGACCTCCTCGAGAAGGCTCACGAGCTCCGCGATGCTGGTCCGCGTCCCGAAGGCCAGGTTGACCGGCTCCGCGCACGCCTTCGCAGTCACCGCCGACTCCACCAGGACTCGACACACCGAGTCCACGAAGGTGAAGTCGCGCGTCTGCGCACCGTCGCCGTGCACGGGCACCGGAGTCCCCCGCAGAAGCGCGTCCACGAACACGGGGACGACTGCGGAGTACGTGTGCCCCGCAGGTTGCCGCGGCCCGTACACGTTGAAGAAGCGGAACGCCGACACCCCCAGCCCGAACGACTCCTGATAGGCGAGCGCCATCTGCTCGGCGGCCAGCTTGCCGGCAGCGTACGGGCTGAGCGGCCGGACCCATCCACGTTCGTTCTTGTACTCCGCAGGGTTCGCGCCGTACACCGAGCTCGATGACGCCACGACCACATGGCCCACGTCGGCTGTGCGGCACGCCTCCAGCACCTCGACCGTCCCAGACACGTTCACCTCGTACGACCGGCGGGGGTCGACCAGCGACCGCGGCACGCTCGGGATGGCGGCAAGGTGGACGACACCGTCGATGCCCTTCAGCGACCTCGCCAGCGCATCGGGGTCGCACACAGACCCGCGGTGGAGTTCGACCGGCACGCCGTGGAGGTTCTCCTCGTAGCCGGTCGAGAAGTCGTCGAGGACACGGACCTGTGTCAAACCGGGGTGACGCAGCGCTGTGCGCACCAGGTTGGAGCCGATAAATCCTCCGCCACCAGTCACCAGAAGCCGCATGTTCCCCCTATGACACTCACGTCGTTGGCCGGTCGAGCCTATGCACCAAATGTCCGAACCGCGACTCGTGCGGGCACGTCCGCTGGCAGTTAGCGTGGTCGCGACTGCAGGACGACAAGGTGGGGGGCCCGTCATGCCGACCTCGGGGGTCGAGCACCGCAAGGGTGAGCGCATGGTCGTTGTCGGACAAGGCTACGTCGGCCTTCCGGTCGCCGTGCGAGCCGTCGAGGCAGAATTCGACGTGGTCGGATTCGACACCGATGAAGCCCGCGTCGCCTCACTGAGGTCGGGCATCTCGTTCGTGGAGGACGTCACGGACTCGGTCCTGCGCACGACGCTGGCGACCGGCCGATATCTCCCGACCACCGACGTCGCTCATGTCGATGGCTTCGACTGTGCGCTGGTCACGGTGCCGACCCCCTTGCGCGAGGCCGTCCCCGATCTCACGTTCGTGGAGGACGCCGCACGCCTGCTCGGCCCGCGGCTCCGGCCCGGCAACACCGTGGTGCTCGAGTCGACGACCTACCCCGGCACGACCGAGCAGCTCTTGGCCCCGCTCCTCGGTGACCTCAGCGGCATGGAACCCGGGGTCGACTTCAATCTCGGCTACTCGCCCGAGCGGATCGATCCGGGCAACACCCGCTTCGCCTTCACCACGACCCCGAAGGTGGTCTCAGGGGTCACGGCGAAGTCCGCCGCTGCAGTCGAGGGGATCTATGCACGGCTGGTCGACCGGACCGTCCCTGTGAGCTCCACTGCGGTCGCCGAGCTCACCAAGCTGCTGGAGAACACGTTCCGCCACGTCAACGTCGCCTTGGTGAACGAGCTCGCGATGTTCGCTCACGATCTGGACATCGACGTCTGGGAGGCGATCTCGGCAGCATCGACCAAGCCCTTCGGCTTCATGCCGTTCACCCCTGGACCGGGGGTCGGTGGGGACTGCCTGCCGGTCGACCCGTCCTACCTCTCCTGGCAGGTCCGCCGCACGCTCGGACAGAGCTTCCGCTTCGTCGAGCTGGCGAACGACGTCAACGACCACATGCCGGAGTACGTCGTACGAAGGCTCTCGGCGGGGCTCAACGAGCGCAGCCGGTCGTTGCGAGGGAGTCGGGTCCTCGCCGTCGGACTCGCCTACAAGCCCCGCTCGAGCGACACGCGGGGATCACCGGCCGTGCGAGTCTGCGAGCTGCTCGTCGCGTCGGGCGCCGACGTCCGCGTCGTCGACCCTTACGTCGACGAGTCGAAGGCGCCGGCTGGAGTCTCAGTGGTCACCGCATCCCTGGCGGAGGTCGAGGCGGCACACGCGATCGTCATCCTGACGGACCACGACGGTGTCGACTACGACGCGATCGCCCGCGCAGATGCGTACGTGCTCGACACCCGTAACCGGCTGAACCACCCGGGAACGGCGCTCTGACCTCACGCTCGCGGATCTGCGCTTGCCCAGACCCTGACGTACTCGATGAGTCTGCGACCTTCGGGAGTGACGTGCTCCGAGGCGGGGACGAGACCCAGCCCGACATAGAACGCGTTCACGCGATCGTTGTCCTCGGCGTCGGTCGTCAGGGTGTATCCCGCGGACCCTCGACTCTGCACCACCCGGTCGAACGCCCGCACCAGCTCACGCCCCGCTCCTGTTCCCTGCGCCTGTGGCGCGACGCCCAGGGACATGAGGGATCCGGGAGCCTGGTTCACGCCCGCGTCGCCGGGGTCGTTGCCGCGCTCGGCGCGTTCGCGGCCACGCACGACCCGCCTCGCCATCGACGGGTGCCGGACCACCGCGGGGACCGCGGCGAGCGCGAAGCGCCACCCGCGCCGGCGGAGCAGGCGGCGGTAGAAGGCCGGCCGGTCGTCGGTGCCGCCCAAGAATCCGATGACCCGGCCATCCGGCATCTCGGCGACCAGGAGGATTCCCTCGTCGAGCGCCAACAGCCCGCGATAGAGCTCGCGCAGGAACGTCGGCCCGAGCAGGCTGAGGAAGAATCCAGGGAAGGACGCTTCGTGGAGGGCGACCACCCGTTCGATGTCGGAGGATCGGGCGTGGCGCACGGCACACGGCACACTCATCGCGCGGCCACCCTCAAACCCACAGCGCCGCCTTGACGGTACGGGCGAGGATCTTGGCGTCACCTCGCAGGCATCGCGTCCTCACGTACGCGGCGTACATCGCGGCCTTCCTCGGCAGGAGCACCTCGCGGTAGTACCGCTCCGGCTCGGGCTGGCGTCCGAGCAGCCCCTCCTCGTCCCGAAGCGCGATCGACGTGGGGTCGGTGAGGCCGGGCGGGATCGACAAGATCACCTCGCGCAAGCGGGCCGGCCACAGCGCGACATATCGCGGGACTTCGGGCCGAGGCCCCACGAGCGCCATCTCACCCCGGACCACGTTCACCAGCTGAGGAAGTTCGTCGAGCTTCCTTCTTCGCAGCAAGCGCCCCACGCGTGTGACCCTGACGTCCCCGGCAACGGTGACCTCTTGCCCGTGGTCTTCGTCGGAAGACTCAGGCTGCGTCATCGTGCGGAACTTCCAGATCTCGAACTCGCGTCCCCCGTGACCGACCCTCAGCTGGCGGAAGAGGGCCGGGCCGGGCGTGTCGAGCCGGACCACGATCCCTATCGCGACGAGCACCGGCGCCAGGAGAACCAGCGCGATCAAAGCCACGAAGGCTTCAGCGAGGCGCCTCACCTGACGACCTCGCGTACGGCGTCCGCGACTCGGTCGACCTCGTCGTACGTCATGGCGCTGAAGATCGGGACGCTGACGATCCGCGGGAAGACCGTGTCGGCGACGGGAAAGGCATCCGGCTCAGGCCTCAGCGAGGTGCGCCAGTACGTGAGCTGGTGCAGGGGGATGAAATGGACGCTGGACCCGATCCCGCGTTGCGCGAGGGCTTGGATGAGAGCGTCACGGTCAGTCTCCGAATCGGGGCGCAGCCGAAGAGTGAAGAGGTGCCAGGCATGGAGGTCGGCCCCCGCTGGTCGAGCCGGCAGCTCGATCGGCAGGTCGCGCCATGCCTCGAGGTACGTCGCTGCGATCTCCTCCCGGCGATCCCTCATCGCGTGCGCACGGGCGAGCTGGACGCATCCCATCGCCGCCGCAGGGTCCGGGAGGTTGTTCTTGAAGCCCGGCGCGACGACGTCGTACTCCCAGGCGGACGCCCGGCGATAGCGGTCGAACGCGTCCCGGTCGATCCCGTGGAGGCGCATCACCCGAGCGCGTGCAGCGATGGTGGGATCGCGTGTGGTGAGCATTCCGCCCTCGCCCGTCGTCACGGTCTTCGTGGCATAGAAGCTGAAGATCGCTGCGTCGGAGTGCGCCGCCGTGCCGACGATCTCGCCGGCACGAGTGCTCGGCAGCGCGTGAGCGGCGTCCTCGACGATGCGAACTCCCCGTGGCCGCGTGACGGCTGCGATACCCGCGGTGTCAGCCGCAAGGCCCCCGAAGTGGACGACAATGACAGCGCGTGTCCTCGGACCCAGCGCAGCGGCGACGGCAGACGGCGCGATGTTGAGAGTCACGGGGTCGACATCGACGAGGACGGGAGTCGCCCCGAGATAACGCACCACCTCCGCAGTCGCCGTGAACGTCCAGGTCGGCACGAGAACCTCGTCGCCGACACCGACGCCACACGCCTCCAACGCCAGGTGCAGCCCCGCCGTCGCTGAGCTCACGGCCACGGCTTCGACCCCGCCGCCGACGAAGCCCGCGAAGGTGTCCTCGAGCTCGGCGGCGGCAGGCCCGGTCGTCACCCACCCTCCGCGCAGCGCACGGACCACGGCGTCGATCTCCGCGTCGGTGATGTCGGGACGTGTGAAGGGGACGACGGCTGGTGTCGTCATGGCACGGCGTGTCACCCCGCCTCCTCGGCGAGCTCGACCGGGAGACGCTGCGTGAGGCGCTGCATGCCGCGGATCACCGCCGGCGGCGATGCACCGGGATCGAGTCCGGCCACGGCCGTGAAGGGCAACGGCGGGACGGGAACGTGCGAAACGGCTGGGTGCTCCGGCCGCACATCGACCTCTCCGTCGCCGAGCAGCTCCTCGTGCACCTTCTCGCCAGGTCTCAGGCCGATGAACTCGACACCGACCGTCGCGTGCGACAGCGCGATGAGCCTGCGCGCAAACGAGTGGATGTTCACCGGCTCCCCCATATCGAGAACGAGAACCTCAGCTCCGCGTCCGATCGCCGCCGCCTGGATCACGAGGCCGACCGCCTCCGCGATCGTCATGAAGTAGCGCGTCGCATCCGGGTGGGTGACCGTCAACGGCCGGCCTTCGGCGATTTGGCGCATGAAGGCCGTGGCGACTGATCCGCGGCTACCGAGCACGTTGCCGAAACGCACGCTGACGTAGGTGCCCGCGGAGTTGTGGTCGCACGCGGCTGTGAGTCCCTCGGCGACCCGTTTGGAGTAGCCCAGGACGCTGATCGGGTTGGCCGCCTTGTCCGTCGAGATGTTGATGAACCGGTCGACGTGCGCCGCCCGCGCCGCCTCCAGCACATTCTGCGTCCCCCAAACATTGGTCTTCACCGCCTCGCCAGGGAACCGCTCGAGGACAGGGAGGTGTTTGAGCGCCGCAGCATGGAAGACCACCTCCGGTCGGTGCGTCTCGAAGACCGAGCGGAGCGCTTCAGCGTCGCGGATGTCGGCCAGCACCACGTCGTCGGTCGCCATGGTGGCGCGGCCGTAGACATCCATCTGCGTCGTATGGAGTGCGGACTCGTCATGGTCGAGCATCACCAGGGTCTGAGGCCCAAGCCGACGGAGCTGGCGACAAAGCTCGCTCCCGATCGATCCGCCCGCCCCGGTAACGAGGACTCGGCGGCCTGTCAGGCAGTCGGAGATGCTCTTCAGGTCCGTCTGCACCTGCGCTCTGCCGAGCAGATCTGAGATGTCGAGGTCGCGCACGTCCTCGATCCCGACATTGGCCTCCAGGATCTCCGACACCTGCGGCAGCACCTTGACGTCGACATTGAGGGACTCTGCCGTGTCGGCGACCGCACGGACCAGCTCTCGCCTCGCCGAGGGGATGGCGACGATGATCGTCTCGACCCCGTGTTCCTGAACCGCCTCGGCGATCATGCTCCTCCCGCCGACGACGGGCACGCCTTCGATTCTCAGGTGTCGATTGAGCGGGTCGTCATCGATGAGTCCCACAGGGCGCCATCGCGCATGGGGATCGCGGTGGATCGCGCGGACGAGCTGACGGGCACCCTCCCCCGCGCCCACGACGAGGACGTGCGTCGCTTCCGGACCCACGAACCGCAGATCCCTTTCCTTCCAGCGCCGCCATACGACCCGGCCCCAGGCGATAAGAGCGACGGCAAGGACGGTTGCCCCGATCGGCACTGCGCGGGGCACCCACTGCGGGTCGATGACGACGTTGAGCGAGAAGCCGACGAGACCGGCGCTCACACCCACTCCTGTGACGAGGACGACCTCCTCAAGACTGCCGGTCACCGCACGGCCGCTGTGGAGACGGAACACGCTCCCGAAAGCAAGATAGGCGGCGCAGAGCAGAGCAGAAAGGCCGATGACGCCCGGCAGGTTCACCTTCGAGAGGTCACCGTCGAACCTGGCAACAGCCGCACCCAAGGTTGCGGCGAACCAGGCGAGACTGTCGTAGCCGACGAGCACTGACGAACGGTGCTGGCGCAGCCACTGGCGTGTGGCACCCACCGAAATCCTTCCCCCCGAGGCTTGCACCAGGGACGATAACGGGCAAATCGCCCTCCGGCACCTCGTCGGCTCACGGTTCGTGGCGCGTGGGCGCCGTTGACGCGACGTTGACACACGCAAGGAAGAGCGCAATCGCCCACAAATGCCCTGGAGCCTGGAGGTAGGGGTTCGTGGCATTGGCGACCAGGAATCCCACCATCGCACTCCCCGTCACGACGACGACCGGGAAGAGATCGGGGCGCCGCCGCAGGCCTTGGACGACCGCCCCGACCACGAGGCCGGCCGCCGCCAACAGCAGCACGAGACCGAGCAGGCCCACCTGGAAGATGAGCATGTGGTACTGGAGCTCGAAGTTCCAGGGCCTCTCCACGCTACGCAGGTAGTCCGGAAGCCGGGCTCCGAAGCCCTGGCCCCACCACGGGCTCTCCCCCCAGGCTTGCAGGAGCCGAGCGGCCTGCTCGCGTCGCACGCCGTTGCCGCTGACCGCGCCGTCCCCAAACAGAAAGTCGACGACGGCATCCCAAGAGCTCTGCGTGAGCGCCGACCGACTGCCCACCACAGCCACCACCGCGAGGACCGCCGAGCCGGCGATCAGCACTGACGAGCCGCGCCCACCGGTCGTCTCACGCCCCTCACGTCGCCGCCACACCATCACCGCTGCGCCGGCCATGACGACCGCAGCTGCGGCTGCCACGACGATGCCACGCCGCCCACTGTGCAGTGCGGCGAGCGTGCACAAGAGCGTCGCGACGAGACGAAGCCACACAGGCGGCAGGAGCGCGTGTCGAGGGACGAGGAGGCTCGCCATCCACATCGGCAGCGCGCCCACGAGGGTCGAGAGACCGTGATAGCGGAGTGCGTTGGCGTACGGATCGTAGATCAGCCCGCCCTCGGTCACGAGGGCATCGGGGATGAGGTCCGGAAGCGTGCCCCGCTCACCCTGCACGTACAGGATGAGCAGGGCAGACGTGACGGACGTGGCAACGGCGGCTGTCACGAGGAGCATCCTCAGTCCTCGCTCGGTCACCACGAACGTGTAGCTGGCGAAGAGCACGGGGGCGATCACCCAGACACTGAAACCGCTGATGAAGCCTGGGTTCGCGACCCCTATCAGCGAGCCGATCGCGCCGAGGACGAGGACGATGAGGAGAGCGCCGAGCAGGCGACGCGACATCGGGCGCCGCTTCGCGACGATCGTCACACCACAAGCGATCGCCCCCACCGCCAGCAACGGATAGAGGACGTTGCCCGCCGTCACCGGTCGCGCCAGCACGTAGGCGAAAGCGAGGGCGCCTGCCACCGGCAGCACGTTTGCGCGGAGTGGGCGGCGCGAAGCGCCGTCCCCGAGCTCGCGCACCTCCATGTCAGGGGCCGCCGCCGCTGCCCTGCCCGCGATGGTCACCGTCGCATGCTAAATCCGGGTGGCCTCTGCCGCACGAGCGCTTCTCGCGGAGTGCCCAGGTGCATCAGCGGTCAGGTTCGTCACCGTGCAGCAGGGCGAGGGCCCTCATACAGTGCTGCGCATGCCGAGTCTCGCCACCCGTCCCCTCCGTCTCGAGCTCGGTTGCGGCGCAGCCAAGCGTGACCCCCGCGCGGTGGGGATCGACACGCGACCGCTCCCGGCAGTCGATGTCGTCGGGGACGCGCTGGAGGTGCTCCGCACGATCCCGGACGCGAGCGTCGAGTCGGTCTACAGCGAGCATTTTCTGGAGCATGTCGACGATGCGCGCGAGGTCCTCAGCGAGATCTCGCGCGTGCTCGTCGACGGCGGCACGTGCGTGACGGTAGTGCCTCACTTCTCCAACCCTGCGTTCTACTCAGACCCGACGCACCGGCAATTCTTCGGCCTCTACACGTTCGGATACTGGGTCGAGCGCACCGCGCTGCGCCGCGGGGTCCCCCACTACGAGGCTCCGCTCCCGCTGGTGCTGACCTCCACCCGGTACGTCTTCAAGTCATCGCCGCCGTTCTACGCACGCCATGCCGTGAAGAAGGTGCTCTCCGCATGGGTCAACCTGTCGACGTGGACCCAGGAGCTGTACGAGGAGCACGTCTGCTGGATCCTCCCCTGCTACGAGATCGCCTACACGGTCAGGCGGGTCCCCCGCTGACGCGCCGATCGTCTGGCTCATCCTCGCGAGATGCTGAGCGTTTGCCCGCGCGGGCGGCCACGGCAAACCCGAGGTAGCCAGCCACGCTCGCGATCGCTGCCCCTGCCAGCCCGAGGGTGGGAATGAGCCAGAGGTCGAGGGCGACGACTGCTGCCGCCACCGCGAGGCACATCACGCTCGCGCGACCGAAGCGCCCCATCCCTGCCAGGTGGTTGAGGTCGACCCAGAAGGAGACGACCGCCAGCTCCCCGATCAGAAGGATCCGCAAAGGCAGCACCGCGTCGAGGAACTCCGGCCCGACCAGGAGCGTGATGATCTGCGGCGCGAACACGGCGATCACGATCAGGATGGGGGCGGTGACGACCACGAGCACCAAGCGCGCGTGCTCGACGGCCACCGTCGATCCTCGGCGCGTCGCGACCCGGTGCAGGACGACCTCGCTCAAGATCCGGGGCGCGAAACGGAGCGCCTCGCTCACGGTCGAAGCGATGGAGTAGACACCTGCTGCTCCGGCACCCATCACGACCCCGACCACATACCTGTCCAGACGGAACACCACCGTCCGGGCACCCACGATGCCGAGGGCAGGAATCCCGAGGCGCACCAGAGTCCGCCACGAGGACAGCGCGAAGGCGGGTGCCCGCAGGAGCCCGCGCGCCGCACCGTACGCGCCGAGGACCACGAGCTCGAGCAACGCACCCAGTCCGAACGCGATCAGATAGACATCCACTGCTCCGCTGTCACGGAGGGCAAAACCGCACACGAGCACAAACGTCAGCACCACGCCGCCGGCAGATGCGCACGCTGTCACGAGAAGGTGACCGTACGCACTCAGAAGTCCTCGGAGCATCGCCGCGCTGTGGAACACCGCGGCGAACGCCGAGGAGAGCAAGACGAGGTCGCGCGAGAACTGGACGTCACCCCACTTCCCTGTGGCGACCAGGACGGCGGCCACCACGACGGTCTCGACCACCACGAGGATGAGCGAGGCACCCAGGTACGCCCCTGCGGTCACGCCGGTCTCAGCACGTACCAGCGCGAATCGTGCCGCCGTGTCCAGCCCGAGGGTCAGGACGACCGAGCTGATCGTCACGACGGTCAGCGCGAGGACGAGCTGCCCGCGCCCGGTCGGGCCGAGTGACCGTGCTGTGACGATCGCCGTCACCGCCCCCAGGCCCACCGCAAGCACGGTGGGAAGGGTCAGTCGGGCAGACGCCCTCAGGAGCTCGCTGCCGGGACGGCTCATCGATCATTGCCTGCTCGTCGCCGGTCTCGCCTCCGGGTGGCAGATGCGCTGAACTCCCCCATCATGGTTCCCGTGAGCATCGAGTCGCCAGGGTTGATCACCGTGGCAGCGTACGGCCGGGGCGCCGCGAGCGCCCGAGTCCGACTCCACGACTGGGTCGATCACCTGCAGATCCCGGCGGTCTCGTGGGAGTACGCCGGCACCAGGGACGCGGCACCGCGCACGCTGGGTCGCCGGCTCCCCGCAGCGGTGCGCGCGGAGGTCCGCTTGCGGCGCGACGCCTGCCGGGTCGACAACTCCACCGTCCTCCTGAGCAGGGCGGCCTCCCCGTTCAGCAACGGAGGGCTGGAGTCGCGGCTGCTGAGCACGGCACGCCGGGGCGTGTACGACTTCGACGACTCGCTCGCCCACTATCCCGACTCTGCCCTCAGGAGGGCATGGTCGCGCCGTCGCGTCTGGCAGCGCAGTCTCGCGAGCGCCGACCAGGTCATCGCGGGGAACGCGACGCTCGCGGAAGAGGCGCGAGCCGCCGCCCCGGCTGGCACGCCGGTGACGGTCGTCCCGAGCTGTATCGAGCCGAGCTCCTACCGGCCGAAGTCCTCGTACGAGGGACGCGAGACGCCTCGTGTGGTGTGGCTCGGCTCTCCTGCGACAGAAGCCTTCCTCGTCGCAGTCGCCCGCTCCCTCCGCGCGTGTCTCGACCGTGTCGGCGGAAGAATCACCGTGATCAGTGCGGGAGAGGGCCCGCTCGGTGCCCTCGCTCCCGTCGCCGACAGGGTCACGTGGAGCGCTGATGCGCTCTCGCTGCTCGCCGACGCGGACGTCGGCATCATGCCGCTGCCCGACACCCCTTTCACCCGCGGAAAGTGCGCCTACAAGCTGTTGCAGTACGGCGCGACCGCGCTACCGGTCGTCGCGAGCCCGGTGGGTGTCAACCGGGACGTCGTCACAGGCTGCGGAGGCTGGGCTCCAGCAACCGACACGGAGTGGGACGACGCGCTCACCGAGGTCCTCACGGCGCCGGAGTACCTCCGCGCTTCTGCGGGACGTGCCGCACTCGCACACGTCCAGGAGAACTACAGCTTCGCCAGCTGGGAGCCGACCTGGCGCAAGCTCGTGCTCGGATGACGCCGGGCCCCCGGCTCATGGCTCGAGCTCGCGGTACGCCTCGAGCAGGCGTGCGTGGACGTTCTCGAGACGTCGTCCTTGTGCGACGGAGCTTCGGGCTGCCGTCGACATCCGCGCGTACTCGGCAGCAGGCAGGTCACGCATCCGCTGCAGGGCAAGCCGTAGGCCTGCCGGGTCGCGCGCTCGCACCACGTAGCCGTTGACGCCGTCGTCGACCAGCTCACGGCATCCCCGCACGTCCGTGACGACAGTCGGCCGCCCGGCCGCGAGGGCCTCGATGACACTCTGCGGAACCCCTTCGCGGTAGCTCGGGAGACACAGCACGTCGGCGTCGGCGACCACCTGGCGCAGCGTGGGCTGATCCACACGACCATGGACGACGACCGTACCCGGCGCGGCCGTCGCGGCGATGGCCGCGGGGTCGACAGGGCGCGGGTCAGTAGGTTCGGCAGCACCGACAAGGTGCAGCCGAACCCCCTCCAGTCCTCGGACCGCTTCCACCAGGTCGAGCACGCCCTTCTCCTCAACCATCCGGCCGACGTAGACGATTTCGAGCGGCCCTGTCGATCGGGGGGCGGGCACCATGTCGAACCATGCGTCCTCGACGCCGTTGCCGAGGTAGCGCAGCCGGCTGTTGTAGCGGCGCCCACGCGACTCGTCGAGGTCCTCGGTGCTCTGGAAGAGCATGAGGTCCGTGCGCCGTGCCAGCACCCGCTCTGCCTGTTGGATGGCGCGGGCGCGGCCCCGTGGCGGCCAGACATGGCCGTACCCGTGAACGGTATAGACCATCTGCATCCCGACCGGCCAGCACGAACGGGGCACCCACCGTACGGTCAGCGCGACAGCGGGCGAGTGGAGGTGGAGGTAGGTCGGCCTCCACTCGCGCGCGGCGCGTACGAGCTCCACGAGCGTGGCGGCCACGCGGTGCGGCAAGGGCCGGCGAGGGAACGGAATATCGATCGGTTCGAAGGGTGCGAGCCGTGCCCAGTTGACGTCGGATGACCGCCCGCAAGCCACACGCACGTCGTACCCGTGTTCCTGCTGGAACCCGAACTGGGGCTGCAGCCGGGCGATCGCATCACCGGGGGCGACGTGAAGGACTCGTCCTCGGACGGCTGTGCTGCCCTGCGACATCTCGACCCACCCCTCATCCGTTCGGCAACCCCGGTGCGGCCGACGTGACGGGAGACTAGTCGTCACCGCCCACCTCGGCAGGTCGCACGCATCGCTCGCCGTCATTGGCGACCTGTCCTAGTGTGAGGAGGCACTGACGAGCCAAGGGGGGCATGTTGGGGGTCCACGAGCTACTGCAGGTGCTGCGCAGGCGATGGCGGGTCATCACGGCGTGCGTCGTCGTCGCGCTCGCGATCGCCGGGGTGTTCCTAGTCAGGGCGACGCCGGAGTACACCTCAACGACGAGACTGTTCGTCTCGACTCCGCAGGCCGACAGCACCGACGCCTATCAAGGTGGACTGTTCTCCCAGCAACGCGTTGCCTCGTACGCGACGTTGATCACCGGGCAGGCTGTCGCCGAGCGGGTGGCCGACCGCCTCGACCTCGACGCCACGCCGAGCGAGCTCGCAGAGCAGATCAGCGCCTCGGTAGTCCCCGAGACGGTGATCCTCGAGGTGAGCGCTACTGACCCGGAACCTGAGCAGGCGCAGCGGATCGCAGAGGCGACCGCGGCAGAATTCAGCACCTATGTACGAGAGCTGGAGCGTGCGGGACGCAACGGACGCGCGCCGATCACCGCGACGGTCGTGGACGAGGCCACGCTTCCCGAGACCCCCAGCACGCCGAACATCGAGCGGACCGTGGGGCTCGCGCTCCTCCTCGGCCTGCTCGTCGGGGTCGGGGCAGCGCTGCTCCGCGAGAACCTCGACACGTCGGTGCGCACGAGCGACGACCTCGGGGAGGTGACCGACGCTCCCGTCCTCGGCTCCATCCCGTACGACTCCGCAGCGTCGAAGAGCCCGCTCGTCACCCAGATCGGTCTGCTCGCTCCGCGGACGGAGGCCTTCCGCGTCCTGCGGACCAACCTCCAGTTCGTCGACGTCGACGCGTCCAACAAGGTCATCGTGGTGACGAGCTCGATCCCCGACGAGGGCAAGTCGACGACGGCGACGAACCTCGCGCTGACCCTCGCGATCGCCCAGCACCGCGTCGTCCTCGTCGAGGGTGACCTCCGGCGACCGCGGCTCACCGACTACCTCGGGCTCCGCTCGAGCATCGGCCTCACGTCGGTGATGATCGGTCGGAGCAGCCTCGGCGACGCGCTCCAGCCGACGAGCAACAAGTTCCTCGATGTCCTCACGAGCGGGCCGATCCCGCCCAACCCTGCCGAGCTTCTCCAGAGTCAGGCGATGGCGGAGACCTTGCGCACGCTGCGGGAGTCGTACGACGTGGTCCTGATCGACGCCCCTCCGCTGCTGCCGATCACCGACGCCGCTCTGCTGGCCTCGCAGGCCGACGGCGCCATCCTCGTGGTGCGGTCGAAGAAGACGACCCGGGACCAGGTGCGACGCGCGGTCGACCGGTTGCAGGGCGTGGGTGCGCGGTTGCTCGGGACGGTGCTCACCATGACGCCGGTGCGGTCCCAGGAGGGAAGCTGGTCCGGCTACGGCTACGGCTACGGCCACACCGACCCGCCGACCGAGGCGCACCCCCACGACGACGAGGCCGTGCGGCATCGCGCCTGAGGTTAGGGGCGACCGAGTCCGCGGTAGGTCCAGCCGGCGTCGCGCCACGTCTCAGGGTCAAGCACGTTTCGTCCGTCGACGACGACCGGGTTGCGGACCTGCTTCGCAAGGTCCGCCGGATCGAGTGTGACGTACTCGCGCCACTCGGTGAGCAGCAGCACGAGGTCGGCACCCTCGACGGCCTCGTCGACGGTGGCGACGTAGGTGAGGTCGGGGTGCAGCCGGCGGGCGTTCTCGACCGCATGCGGGTCGGTGACGCGCACCTCCGCACCGTGGACGTGCAGCCGTTCGGCCACGTCCAGGGCGGGCGAGTCGCGCACGTCGTCGCTGTTCGGTTTGAACGCCGCACCCAGCACCGCGATCCGGCGGCCGGTGACGGTGCCGTCGAGGACCTGGCGCGCGATCTCGACCACGCGGTCACGGCGTCGCAGGTTGATGGTGTCGACCTCGCGCAGGAACGTCAGCGCCTGGTCGGCACCCAGCTCGCCGGCGCGTGCCATGAAGGCGCGGATGTCCTTGGGCAGGCAACCGCCGCCGAAGCCGATCCCGGCGTTGAGGAACTTGCGTCCGATGCGGTCGTCGTGACCGATCGCGTCGGCCAGCGCAGTGACGTCGGCGCCGGCGACCTCGCACAGCTCGGCCATGGCGTTGATGAACGAGATCTTGGTGGCGAGGAAGGAGTTGGCGGCGACCTTGACCAGCTCGGCGGTCGGGTAGTCGGTGACGACCAGCGGCACGTCCTCGGCCAGCGGTGCGGCGTACACCTCGTCGAGGATCGCCCTGGCGCGCTCGCCGGCCGGGCCCTCGGGCACGCCGTACACGATCCGGTCGGGGTGCAGCGTGTCCTGGACCGCGTAGCCCTCACGCAGGAACTCGGGGTTCCACACCAACGTCGCCTCCGGCTGGACCTCGGCGATCCGTGCTGCCAGCCGCGCCGCCGTACCGACCGGCACCGTCGACTTGCCGACCACCACATCACCCGGGGCGAGGTGCGGGAGCAGGGCCTCGATGGCGCTCTCGACCTGGCTGAGGTCGGCGGCGTTCTCACCGGCGCGCTGCGGCGTCCCGACGCAGACGAAGTGGACGGCGCTGCCGGCGACCGCTGCCGCGTCCGTGGTGTAGCGCAGCCGCCCGGTGTCACCCTGTTCGCTCAACAGCCCCTGGAGGCCAGGCTCGAAGAACGGTGCGCGCCCGGCCGAGAGCTCGTCGACGATGCGGGTGTCGATGTCGACTCCCGTGACGTCGTGTCCCATGCGGGAGAGGCACGACGAGGTGACGGCACCCAGGTATGAGCAGCCGATGACCGAGATACGCATGCGGGCGACGATAGCAACCAGGCTCAGAGCGCCGGACGCACGTGCAGGCCGACCTCAGGATCGACCAACGCCTCCTGCGTGGCGGCGACGCCGTCAGCGAGCACGGTCGCCTCGACGGGCACGTTGCGCTTGACGACGGCGAGGGCGATCGGACCGAGCTCGTGGTGGCGGGCGGTCGAGCCGACGAACCCGACACGGCGCCCGTCGAGCACGACGTCGGACCCGTGGAGCGGCAGGTGCTCGGCCGAACCGTCGAGGTGCAGCAGCACGGCGCGGCGCGGCGGGCGGCCGAGGTTGTGGATGCGTGCGACCGTCTCCTGGCCGCGGTAGCAGCCCTTCGCGAGGTGGACGGCCTGCATGAGCTCCGGGGTCCCGGTCGAGGCGTCGTACTGCCAGCCGTACTCGTTGGGGATCGACTTGTCGTCGGTGTCGAGCCCGAGCCTCGGCACGCCGGCGGCGATCCGCAGCGCCTCCCAGGCCCAGGTGCCGACGGCCGCGCCGTAGGTGTCTGGGGCGGCCGCGAGCTCCGTACGAGGCACCACGGCAAAGCCGAGCCCGGACAGCCCGAGCACCGCGTACGCGTCGGTCGCGAGCGTTACCTCGACGCGCATCATGAAGCGCATCGAGTCGAGGTACGAGGCGAGCGCGGCGCCCTGGCCGGGCTCGGTGTGCGCCACGAACGTCTCACCGTCGTCGACGCCGTGGAACGCGTGCTCGACCCGACCCTGCGGCGACAGCACCAGGGCCTGCGTCGGCGTCCCCGGGGCCAACCCCTCGAACGCCTGAGTGGTCAGCGAGTGCAGCCAGCCCAACCGGTCGGGTCCGGTGATGGTCACGACGTCGCGGTGGGAGAGGTCGACGAAGGCCTTGTCTGCCTCGAGCGCACGCTGCTCGGTGCTGATCGCGCCGTAGTGCGCGGCCACACCACGGTCGATGCCCTCCCCCTCGACGGCGCCGGGTAGGTCGAGGAGCGGGCTGCGGTAGGTCGGTGCATCGAGATCAGACACGCTTGAGCTGCCCCCAAAGGTGCGACTGCATGGGTTGCCCCTGTGCAGCCATGTCGTAGGCGTACATGAGGTCGCCGTCCACCAGCCCGTACATGCGCTGGCCGGCCGTGTACTCCTTGGCGGTCGGCGTCCGTACGACCGCGTCGGTCTGCAACGTGAGGCGCGGGCCGTCGAGCTCGCCGAAGTAGATCTCCACGAACCCGGTCGGGTGCGTCAGCAGGAGCTCGACCGGCCCCTTGGCCTTGTCGATCGGTCCGCCGGGGCGCAGGAAGCCGGTCTCGAGGGCGCCAGGGCGAATACGCTCACCGGACTCGTCGGTGAGCCATGTCTGGCTGAAGTAGTGGAGGAACGGACGCCCGTCGTGCGCGAAGGCGATGTCCTGCTCGAAGGAGAACGGCTCGATCGTCGGGTAGTCGCCGCGTCCGTTGCCGTGCCACTGGCCCAGCAACCACGCGAGTCCGAGGATGTCGGGGTGAAGGTCCTCGGGGATCTCGAAGGGCATGCGCTCAGTCTACGGGCGGGTCCGAGGGTTGACGCCCGTGCCGTACGCGCCAGAATGTTGCGGTGCGTGCCGTCGTCCAACGAGTCAGCTCCGCCTCGGTACGTGTCGACGGCGAGGTCGTCGGCGCCTTCGACGGCCCGGGACTGGTGGTCCTGGTCGGCATCACGCACACCGACAGCGCCGACGACGCCGCTGCTCTGGCCACCAAGATCTGGAACCTGCGGATCCTCCGCGACGAACGCTCCGCCGCAGATGTCGATGCACCGCTGCTCGTCATCAGCCAGTTCACCTTGTACGCCGACGTCCGCAAGGGACGGCGCCCGTCGTGGGGTGACGCGGCTCCCGGGCCGGTCTCCGAACCCCTGTACGAGGAGTTCTGCAGGGTCCTTCGGGAACTCGGAGCGACTGTCGAACGTGGAAGGTTCGGGGCCGACATGGCGGTCGACCTCGTCAACGACGGACCGGTGACGTTGGTCCTCGACAGCGGTGAACTGACAAGGAGAGACACTGTTCGCCTGGGATGATCGCCGGTCTTGAGGCAGAATAAGGGGATTGCAGCCCCGGCCAGACGTCCTGGGCTGCCGTCATGCCGGGTGGCATGTACTGAACAGGGAGTTGGATGAGCGACTACGACGGCGCCGGCAAACGACGCGCTGAGAAGCCGCGCGGCTGGGTGCGCCGCCACTGGGTGGCGGCCACGATCGCGACTCTGCTCTCCGTCTTCCTCGTCGCTTCCGGCGCATACGCCCTCGGCATGATCAAGAGCTTCACCGGCATCGACAAGGTCCCCATCGCGGCCATTAAAGAAGAGAACCGCCCTGATCCCGCTCCCGGCGAGGCGCTCAACATCCTCGTGCTCGGCGCCGACGCCGAGGCCGACGGCAACAACAACTCCTCCTCGATCAAAGCCGACCTCAACGACGATGGCCTTTGGAAGGAGGGACGGATCCATCGCAGCGACACCATCATGGTTGCGCACGTCTCGGCCGACCGTAGCCGTGTCTCCGTCATCTCCATCCCGCGCGACTCCCATGTGACGATCTACGACGAGGAGGGCGAGGCGCGGGGCGAGGACAAGATCAACGCCGCCTTCGCCAACTACGGCCCGAACGGCGCGATCTCGACGGTCGAGCACCTCACCAACCTCCGCCTCGACCACATGGTGATCATGGACTGGGACGGCTTCCGCGACATGACGGAGGCGGTCGGCGGGGTCCGGGTCTACATCCCCGAGACGTTCTACGACACCTCCCAGAAGGTCAGCTGGGAGAAGGGCTGGCACAAGCTCAAGGGCAAGAAGGCCCTCCAGTACGTCCGCACCCGCTACGGGCTCGGCGACGGTGACTTCGATCGGATCAAGCGTCAGCAGAACTTCATCCGGCTGCTCCTCAAGAAGATGATGAGCACCGAGAACATCAGCAACCCCATCAAGCTCCAGAAGACGGTCGGCTCCGTCGCGAAGCACCTCACCATCGATGAGAACTTCAGCGTCTCGACCATCACCGACCTCGCCTGGAACATGAAGAGCATCAACGTCGACGAGGTGGACTTCATGACGGTGCCACTCGCTGCCCAGCGGTTCGGCGAGGATGCCAATGGTCAGAGCATCGTCAACCTCGACCTCGAAAAGGGCGAGCAGCTCTGGCGGATGGTCCGCAACGACCGGGTCAAGAGATACCTCCGCCTCTATCCCGACGACGCCTCCAAGCTCGGCTCCGAGACCGAAGTCAACTGACCGTACGCCGAAGCCCCCGCCCCGGAGAGCCGGGGCGGGGGCTTCGTGGTCTCGACAGGCTCGACCAGCGGGAGGTCGGCTCGACCAGCGGCAGGTCGGCTCGACCAGCGGGAGGTCAGACGGTCTCGAGCGTCACCTCGACGTCGACCGCGCTTCCCCGCTGGGCCTGGACCAGCCGGTCGACCGGCTGGACCCGCGGCGCGAGCGTGCGCAGCGTCCACTGCCCGGGAGCCGCGAAGAACCGGAACTGTCCGGTCTCCGACGTCGGCACCTCGGCGGTGAACTCACCGGTCGCGTCGAGGAGGCGTACGTAGGCGTTGCCCACGGGCTCGCCCGCCTTCGTCACGATGCCCTGGATGACGGACTCCTTGTCGAGGTCGACCCCGTCCAGGCTCGGGCCGCCACGCGTCGCGCCGCACATGCTCAGGCCTCGCCGGGCTCGTCGCCGAGCGCGACCGGCACGCCGATGAGCGAACCGTACTCAGTCCAGGAGCCGTCGTAGTTCTTGACGTTCGGGATCTCGAGGAGCTCCTGCAGCACGAACCACGTGTGCGAGGAGCGCTCACCGATGCGGCAGTACGCGATGGTGTCCTTGCTGCGGTCGAGGCCGGCCTCGGCGTACAGCGCCTCGAGCTCTTCGTTGCTCCTGAAGGTGCCGTCGTCGTTGGCCGCCTTGCTCCACGGGACGTTGCCGGCCGTGGGGATGTGGCCGCCGCGCTGCGCCTGCTCCTGCGGGAGGTGCGCCGGCGCCAGCAGGCGCCCGGCGAACTCGTCGGGGCTGCGGACGTCGATGAGGTTCTGGACGCCGATGGCGGCCACGACCTCGTCGCGGAACGCGCGGATCGACGTGTCCTGCTCCTGCGCGGTGTAGGACGTCGTCGCGCGGGTCGGGATCTCCTCGACGAGCTCACGGCTGTCGAGCTCCCACTTCTTGCGGCCGCCGTCGAGCAGCTTGACGTCCTGGTGGCCGTACAGCTTGAAGTACCAGTAGGCGTAGGCGGCGAACCAGTTGTTGTTGCCGCCGTAGAGCACGACGGTGTCGTCGTTGCTCACGCCACGCTCGGACAGGAGCGCCTCGAACTGCGCCTTGTTGACGAAGTCGCGGCGGACCGGATCCTGCAGGTCGTTCTTCCAGTCGAGCTTGATCGCACCGGCGATGTGGCCCTTGTCGTAAGCGGTGGTGTCCTCGTCGACCTCGATGAGCACGATGCCGTCGTCGGCGAGGTGCTCCTCGACCCAGTCGGCGGTGACGAGCGCAGATTCGCGGCTCATGGTATTACCTCCACGGTTGTTGTCAGGCTGAGATGTGACGGTGATGGGTTTGTGGTGTGAGTCGGTGAGTCAGGCCCGCTGCGGTGCGACGCGACGGACCAGCAGGTACATCTCGCAGCCGAGGCAGAAGCCAGTGACGGCGTTGAGCAGGGCCGCCGCGAGCGCAAAGCCGACGGCGACCGCAGCGACCGCGGTCAGGCCGGCGAGCGACGCCACGAGGCCGACGAGCGCGAAGACCCCGCCGACCGCCTGGGCGAACCGCGGCGGACGTGCATCCTCGGTCTCGGCCGGCGCCCCGATCCGGGGGCGGACGACACGAGCGAACATCTGCGCGTACGGGGTGCGTGCCGGGCCGCCGAGGACACCGACGGCGAAGACCGCGAACTGCAGACCGATCAGGACCGTCGCGAACGGCGAACCGATCGCGACGAGCGCGACACCGAGGACGACCGCCGTGATCGTGGCGGCGAAGCGCTGGCCACGCGGATCGACGCGACCGACGGGACGGTCATCGTTGGGACGCACGACAGGCTGGGAGGTTGCAGACATCAGGGACTCCAGGCGCAGAACGTGTGCCGCATCGAGGCGGCGGGCTTTGTCGCCGTGAGGCGACGTGGGCGGGTTCGTTCAGCGCATTCGACACAGCGCCGAGCGCACGCGGCAGTGGTCCACTGCGCGTCGCTTGGTCAGAAGTGTCGTACGAGGCATGTCGGCAAGAGTAGGCGGCAACCCGGGCCTGGTCACGTTCGGGTCTCGAATAGCGAGACGGCTATCCGACATCTGAGATGCGAGATCGAATGACCGAGGTCAGCACTGCCTCGATCTCGGGCATCTTGGGCACGCCGCTCGCACGGGCGACGACAGCGCCCGCGCTGTCGAGCACCAGCACGGTCGGGGTGCGCCGGATGTCGAGCCGACGGACGAGATCGAGGTGCGACTCGGCGTCGACGTCGGCGTACGCCACGTCGTCGCGCGCGTCGGCCACCTTCGTCAGCAGCACCCGCGCTGCGCGGCACGGCGCGCAGAAGGCGCTCGAGACCTGGACGAGCGTCGCCCCACTCCCCAGCTCGGCGCCGATCTCGGCCGCAGTCAGCACCTCACGGGCCGGGGCGACCGGGGCAGCAGCGCTCACCGACGTGGGCGACGTCGTGCGCACGCGACCGTCGACGCGCTTGCGGACCAGCGCGAACGCACCGGTCGCCACGAGCACGACGAGGAGGACGGAGACACCGAGAGGCACGCGTCAAGAGTACGTTCCCCTCATGAAGGACGACGTCGCGTCCGTCGCCGACCGCCTCACCGTCGCGCTCGCAGGGCACGGTGATGCCGAACGCGCCGAGGGCGCCGCGCGCTACCTGAAGAGCATGCGCCCTCACCTCGGCGTCCGGGTGCCGGACGTCCGGGGCACGGTCCGCGCCACCCTCCGTACCAGCGGGGTGGCCGGCCCCGAGGACGTCCTCCACCTCGCCACCCGGCTGTGGGCGTCCGAGGTTCACGAGCACCGGCTCGCGGCTGTGTTCGTCCTCGCCCAGCGTGCGGGCGCGCTCACCTGCGAGGACCTCGCGATGGTCGAGCACATGCTGCGCGAGGCGGAGACCTGGGCGATCGTCGACCCGCTCGCGACCGAGGTGGTGAGCGCCGTGACCGCGCGACCGGGCAGCACGGTCGCCTGCGGCGACGTCCTTGACCGCTGGGCGCGGGACGCCGACTTCTGGGTACGCCGGGCGGCGCTGCTCGCGCTGCTACCGGCGCTGCGGGCGGGCGGAGGCGACTGGGAGCGCTTCAGCCGGTACGCCGACTCGATGCTCGACGAGCGGGAGCTCTTCGTTCGCAAGGCGATCGGGTGGGTCCTGCGCGACACCGCGCGACGTCCCCCGAGCTCGTCGCCGAGTGGATCGCCCGACGTCGCCGGACCCCTCGTCGCGCAGGCCTACCGCGCGCGCTGAGTGCCCTGCCCGACCCGTCAGATGCCTGCCCAGAGGAGGGCGGCGACGAAGACCACGGGGCCGGCGAGCGCGATCGGCGCCACGACCTCCATCGGCCACCGCGCAGGCGGGAGCGGACGCCACCACTGACCGAGCTTGCGCCCGGCCATCACCGATCCGGCGATGGCGACGGCAGCGACACCGCCCGCCACGGCGTTGACGCCCTCCCAGGACGCCATCACGATCCCGACCAGCGCGCACACCGCCAGCGCCCACACCTGGACCACCGCCCGTGCGCGGCGAGCCCGGTCGGCGACGAGCGCAACGACCGTGACGACTGCGGCGACCACGACGGCCGCGCGACCGACCGGGGACTCCGCCGCGGCGAGCCACCCCGTCACCAGCAGAGCGACGAAGCCCGTGGTGACCACGTCACCGAGGGCCGTCACGACGTCCGTACGAGGCGCCGGGCGCCGCACCTGCGCGATCAGCGCCAGCAGGATCAGGACCGGGAGCGCCAGCCCGATGCCTGCGAGCGTGCCGCTCTCGACCATCGCGCCCGCCATCACCGTCGTCCCGCGGGCACCGGCGGCGGTCGACGGCCACATGGTCACCACCGCAGCGACGAGACCGGCGACGGCGATGGGGACGACCTTCGGCGCGCGGACCGGCGTACGGGAGACACCGGGTGCCGACGGCGCCGACGCGAGGAGGAGCTGGATGAGCAGAACGGCCGCTGCCATCACCACGGCACCGGCCTGCGCCGCGAGCGCAAGGAGGCCGACGAACGCCGTGGTCACGAGACCGGGCGCGATCGCGGTAAGCCCGAGGGGCGATCGTGCCTCCTCGCGGACGCGACTCACGTCTGGGCTCGTCGCCTGCGTCCCCCGACCGACAGATTCGTGTGCGCGGTGCCACCGGAGCCTCCGGCGCTGTGCCGACTATCGCCTCCGGCGCTGTGCCGACTATCGCCTCCGGCGAAGGGCGGCAGCAGCTCCAGCTGGCCGCCGGCGGGCACCATGACGGTCGCCGGGTCGGTGCCTCCGAGCGGCTCCTCACCCACCAGCACCGAGCAGATCTCGAGCACTCGCATGAAGCGCTCGTTGCCGTCGTGCAACGCGCGCACGGCGTCGAGGACGTCGGCGACGGTGCCTGGATCGACGTGATCGACCTCACGACCTGCGGCCGCTCGGGCCGCCGCCCAATAGCGCACCGTGACGCCCGCACTGCGCTCGACGTCACGGTTACCGGTTGTTGATGCATCGGTCACGTAGCCTATTGTGGAGCAAGCAATGAAGCCCTGGGCACAGCCCTGGGCTTTCTTTGTATCCGCAGAAGGGTTCCGCGATGTCCACCTTGCTCCTGCTGACGCCGAGTACGCAGTCGTCCATCGAAGTACTTCCTGCCCTCGCGCTCCTTCCCCATCACGTCAAGATCCTTCCTCCTGACGCCAGCGCCCTCCTCGACGCACCCTCGTGCGACGCCGTCCTCATCGACGGGCGTGCCGACCTCGCTCAGGCGCGCGGACTCACCCGGCTCCTCCGCACCACCGGCGTCGACGCGCCGCTCGTCCTGATCGTCACCGAGGGTGGCCTTGCGGTCGTGGCCGCCGACTGGGGCATGGACGACGTCCTGCTCACCACCGCAGGCCCCGCAGAGGTCGAGGCCCGTCTGCGTCTCGCCATCGGCCGCGTCTCCGCCGAGGCCGGGACCGACCCCGACGCCCACGTCATCAAGTCCGGCGGCCTCACCGTCGACGACGTCACCTACACCGCACGCCTCGATGGCCGCTCCCTCGACCTGACGTTCAAAGAGTTCGAGCTCCTCAAGTTCCTCGCGCAGCACCCCGGCCGCGTGTTCACGCGCCAGCAGCTACTGCAGGAGGTCTGGGGCTACGACTACTTCGGCGGCACCCGTACGGTCGACGTCCACGTACGGCGACTGCGGGCCAAGCTCGGCCCGGACAACGAGACGCTCATCGGCACCGTCCGCAACGTCGGCTACCGGTTCGTCGCGCAGGCGCGTGACCGGCGTGAGGCCGGCGCCTCGGAGGAGACAGACGACGCCGACCGGGCGCCGGCGCCGAACGCCTTCTCGCGCCGCTGAGGGCTGTGCTTGGATCGAACCAACCGATCCATCGCGCCCGAGAGGACCGTCCATGAGCGCCCGCCGTACGGCGTCCGACCTGATCGAGCACGTCCTCGACGCCGACTCGTTCGTCTCCTGGGACGCACCGATCGACGTGTCGCGCTGGCCGCAGAGCTATCAGCGCGAGCTCGCCCGAGCCGCTGAGCGCTCGGGCCGCGACGAGTCCGTGATCACCGGTCGCGCCACCGTGCGGGGGCGGCCGGTCGCGGTGGTCGCGAGCGAGTTCCGCTTCCTCGCGGGCTCCATCGGCGAGGAAGCCGCGCGGCGGATCGTCTCGGCCGTACGACGCGCGACCACGGAGCGCATCCCCGTCCTCGCGACGACGGCGTCCGGTGGCACCCGCATGCAGGAGGGCACGCCCGCCTTCGTCCGCATGGTCGACATCTCGCGGGCGATCATGTCGCACAAGGCCGCCGGCCTGCCGTACCTCGTACACCTCGGGCACCCGACCACCGGCGGCGTGTTCGCCTCGTGGGGCTCTCTCGGCCACGTCACCGTCGCCGAGCCCGGCGCGCTGGTGGGGTTCCTCGGCCCGAAGGTCTACGAAGTGCTCCATCACCACCCGTTCCCCGAAGGCGTGCAGACCGCCGAGAACCTCGTCGCGCACGGCATCATCGACGCCGTCGTCTCCGCGGAGGACCTCCCTGCGCTCGTCGACAGGACGCTCGGCATCCTCATCGATCCCCCGAAGCCGCCGACACTGGCGCGCAGGAAACCCGCAGACGGGCCGAGCCTGTCGACCTGGGAGGCGATCGAGCGCACCCGCGGGACCGACCGCGCCGGCGTACGCGACGTGCTGCGGGTCGGCGGCGAGGACACGATCCGGCTCCAGGGGACGGACGAGGGTGAGCGCGACAGCGCCATGATCGTCGCCCTCACCCGGCTCGACGGCGAGCCGTGCGTCGTGGTCGGCCAAGACCGCAAGGCGCAGTCCCGCTCTCCCATGGGACCCGCGGCGCTGCGTGAGGCGCGCCGCGGCATGCGGCTGGCCAACGAGCTCGGCCTCCCCCTCGTCTCGGTGATCGACACCCCCGGCGCCGAGCTGTCCAAGGCGGCCGAGGAGGGCGCCCTCGCCGGGGAGATCGCGCGCTGCATCGCCTCCATGTCCACGATGACCGTCCCGACGGTCGCGGTGCTGCTCGGCGAAGGGTGCGGCGGCGGCGCGCTCGCGCTCTTCCCCGCCGACGTCGTCGTGGCCACCCAGAACGCGTGGCTCTCGCCGCTGCCTCCCGAAGGCGCCTCGGCGATCGTCCACGGCGACGCCGACCACGCCGCTGAGATGGCGGCGGCGCAGCGAGTGTCGGCGGCAGACCTGTTCGTCGCCGGCACCGTGCACGTCCTCGTCCCGGAGGAGGCAGACGACGACGACGACCCGGCCGGACTCGCGCGTGCCGTCGCCGCCGAGGCTGCGACCCAGATCAGACGGCTCCGTACGGAGTCCTCCTCCGGGACGTCATACGTAGCGAGGCCTACCGCCCACCGTTCGGATGACGTCCCGGGAGGTGGGCGATGAGCATCCCCGACCCACGGATCGCCCTCGCCGAACGAGTCGCGGACGTCGACGGCGTCTCCCCGCTCAACGAGGCGAGCCGGATCGCGATCGCCGCCGGTGAGCCGCCGCGCGTCGACCGTACGGTCGAGCAGGACGGCGCGCTCGTCGCGGCCGCGTACGCCGCGGGTGACGCGCCGGTCGAGCTCTTCGTCGCCCCCGGCCACCGCCGTCACGGACTCGGACGCGGGCTCCTCGACACCGTCCTCGACGCGGGCGAGTCACGCTTCTGGGCCCACGGCGACCTTCCCGGGGCTCAGCACCTCGCCCTTACGACGGGCCTCGAAGCCGTCCGCACTCTCCTCGTCCTGTCGCGGGACGCCGCGCTGCCGCTGCCGGACGAGCGCACGCTCGACGCGGTCACGCTCCGCACGTGGCGCGACGACGACGCCGAGCCGCTCGTCGCGGTGAACGCCCGCGCGTTCGCTGGCCACCCCGAGCAAGGGGCGATGGACCTCGCCGACCTGCGGGCGCGCATGGCGCAGCCGTGGTTCGACCCGGCCGGGCTCTTCGTGGCCGAGCGCGACGGCGCGATCGTCGGATTCCACTGGACGAAGGTCGAGGACGGAGTCGGCGAGGTCTACGTCGTCGGTGTGGACCCGTCCGCGCAGGGGCTCGGCCTCGGCAAGGCGCTGACGCTGCGCGGGCTGCACCACCTCGTGAGCCTGGGCGTGGAACGCGTCGACCTCTATGTGGAGGGTGACAACGTGCCCGCCCTCGCCACGTACGAAGGGCTCGGGTTCAGCGAGAGCGCGCGCGACGTCCTCTACGAACGCGCCTGACAACCGGTCAGGCCGCGCGCCCGACCCAGAGCTGGTGCCCGGCACCGACGTCGACCGTCCCGACGCCGACGAAGCCTGCGGACTCGAGCACAGCGACGCGCTCCGGCTCGAGCGAGGCCGCGGCGGCGACACCGCCATCGAGTGCTTCCAGCGCGGGCATGATGGTCGCCCGCATGACGGCAGGCGCCGCAAGACGCGAGACGTGCTGCGCCACCCCCAGACCGCTGAGGATCTGCTCGGGATCGATCCGCTCGAGGAGGGCCGCCACCTCGAGCGACGCCCCTGCCAGCGCAGCGCGGACCTCGGCGCCGGGGTCGAGCGCCGCGGCGAGCGAGGGACCGTGCAGCTCGCGGAGCAGGACGTCGCGCAGCCCGTCCCCCGCACCGGTCTCGACCGCCGGCATCCACACCGACGCGGCCTCCAGGACCCCGTTGCGCTCGGCGACCCAGAGCTGACCGTGCTGCAGGACGACGTGGCTCAGCGCCATCCGGGCCACCGACGCGGCGACCTCAGGGTCGGCAGGACCGTCCGGAAACCCGTCGCCGTCGACGTCGATCTCAGGTGCTGACGACTCGAGCAGACGGGCTGCGCTCGTGACGTCGACGATGCCCGCGGGGCGGACGGTCAACGGTGCGGTCGTGGTGGCGGTCATGCCTCCAGCGTGTCAGCGCGAGCCAAACATGCTCAGCTCCGGTGGAGTCCGCGGCGCAGTGCGCGAGCCGCGCGGCGCATCGCCGCAGGGGCAGCCGTGCCGAGGGCGACCATGTTGGCGAAGGAGTGGATCAGCCCGTCCTCGCAGACGTACGTCACCTCGACACCGGCGGCGCGCATCGCCTCGGCGTACGCCTCGCCCTCGTCGAGCAGCGGGTCGAACCCGGCGGTGACGACGTAGGCCGGCGGAAGACCCTCGAGCTTGCCGTACAGCGGAGAGAGCCGCGGGTCGGCCGGATCCGGCGCGGACGCGGTGTAGCTGTCGGACGAGAGGTCGATGAAGCCGCCGGTGAGGAAGAACCCGGTCTCCATCTCCGTACGACTCGGACGCTTCTCGACGAAGTCGACGGCGGGATAGATCAGCAGCTGGTACGCCGGAGGGACGACGCCCGCCGGCTGCTCCGTACGACCGACGACCTGCTGGGCGACGACGGTCGCGAGGTTGCCGCCCGCGGAGTCACCGCCGACCGCGACGCGGTGCCGGTCGATCCCCAGCGCGTCGGCGTGCGCGAGCACCCAGTCGTACGCCGCGAGGCAGTCGTCGGGCGCAGCGGGAAACGGGTGCTCGGGCGCGAGGCGGTAGTCGACCGCGACGACCCGGACCCCCGCCTGCTCGGCGAGGAACCGGCACATCGCGTCGTGGCTCTCGAGGTCGCCGTAGATCCAGCCGCCACCGTGGAAGAACACGAGCGCCGGCGCCGTCCCGGTGACCCCACGCGGCGCGTAGAGACGCAGCGGGAGCGGCCCGCCGGGTCCGTCGATCGTCCGGTCGTGCACCGAGCCGATCGGGAGCGCCCCACCGGCCATGGCTGCACTTGCGCGGATGATGCGGCGCCCGTGCGGGATCGGCACGGACTCCGCGGCCGGCCCCTCGAGCGCCTGCAGGGTCAGCAGCAGCCGCATCTGCGGGTCGAGGGTGCGGTGACGGCGGGTGACCGGCGCACCGGCGAGCCTGGCGATCACCGGCGCAGGCAGACGGAAGGCGGCGCGCAGCGCGGCTCCCTTGACGGATGTGGTGGAGGTCACGGCGGTACGGTAGCCGATCGCACCCCTCGGCGGCCGGTCGTTCGTAGGTCACCCGTAGGTCACTTTGCCGTGGCACGATGCCGTCATGGCCGAAGATCTCGCCACCACCAGCGTCGCGACCGCCACCGAGGAGCACCCACGCTCACCGGACTCCTTCGATGTGGACCCGCCGTACGAGGCCGTCACGGGAGACCTGCCCGACGACCGGTTCAGTGACCGCGAGCTCTCCTGGCTGGCCTTCAACGAGCGCGTGCTCGAGCTCGCCGAGGACCAGACGGTGCCGCTGCTCGAGCGCATCCGCTTCACGGCGATCTTCTCCGGCAACCTCGACGAGTTCTTCATGGTCCGCATCGCAGGCCTCAAGCGACGCATCGCCACAGGGCTGGCCTCCCGTCGCGCCAGCGGCATCCAACCGCGCGAGGTGTGGTCGGCCAGCCTCGAGACGAGCCGTGACCTCATGCTGCGCCAGGGCGCGCTGCTCACCGATACCCTGCGGCGCGAGCTCGACGGGCACGGGATCGCACTCCTGCACTGGGACGACCTCGACGCCGACGAGCGCAAGGGCGTGGGGCAGGTCTTCCGCGAGCGCGTGTTCCCCGTCCTGACCCCGCTGGCCGTCGACCCCGCGCACCCGTTCCCGTACATCTCCGGGCTCTCGCTCAACCTCGCGGTCATGATGCGCAACCCGGTCACCGGCAAGTCCCACTTCGCGCGCGTGAAGGTCCCGCCGATCTTCGACCGCTGGCTCGAGGTCGGCCCGCAGCGCTTCGTCCCGCTCGAGGAGGTCATCGCGGCGCACCTCGACGCGCTCTTCCCCGGGATGGAGATCCTCGCCCACCACTCGTTCCGCGTGACCCGCAACGAGGACCTCGAGGTCGAGGAGGACGACGCCGAGAACCTCCTCAAGGCCCTCGAGCAGGAGCTGTTGCGCCGCAAGTTCGGGCCGCCGGTGCGTCTCGAGGTCGAGGACACGATGGATGAGCACGTGCGCGAGCTGCTGGTTACCGAGCTCGACATCAGCCCCGACGAGGTGTTCGCGCTGCCGGCGCCGCTCGACCTCGCGAGCCTGCACCAGATCGCCGACCTCGATCGGCCCGAGCTGCAGTACGAGCCGTTCGTGCCGACGACCCACCCCGATCTCGCCGAGGTGGAGTCGGCGAGCCCGGTCGACATGTTCGCCGCGCTGCGCGAGCGCGACGTCCTGGTCCACCACCCCTACGACTCCTTCGCCACGAGCGTTCAGCGCTTCGTCGAGCAGGCGGCCGCCGACCCGCAGGTGCTCGCGATCAAGCAGACGCTCTATCGCACCTCCGGTGACTCGCCGATCATCGACTCGCTCGTCGACGCCGCCCGTGCCGGCAAGCAGGTGCTCGTGCTGGTCGAGATCAAGGCGCGCTTCGACGAGCAGGCCAACATCCGGTGGGCCCGCAAGCTCGAGCGGGCGGGCTGCCACGTCGTCTACGGGCTGCTCGGGCTCAAGACCCACTGCAAGCTGTGCCTGGTCGTACGGGACGAGCCCGACGGGCTGCGCCGCTACGCCCACATCGGCACCGGCAACTACAACCCCAAGACGGCACGCCTGTACGAGGACTACGGCTTGCTCACCACCGACACGAAGATCGCCGACGACCTGACGGACCTCTTCAACAACCTGTCCGGCTACTCCCGGCGCGAGTCGTACCGCCAGCTCCTCGTCGCGCCCGCCCGCCTGCGCCCCGGGATCGTCGAACGCATCGAGCAGGAGATCGACCACCACGGCGCGGGACGACCGGCCGACATCCGGATCAAGGTCAACTCGATCGTCGACGAGGAGGTCATCGACGCCCTTTATCGCGCGTCGCAGGCGGGGGTGCGGGTGCAGATGCTCGTCCGCGGCATCTGCGCCCTGCGGCCCGGCGTCCCGGGGATGAGCGAGAACATCGTCGTCCGCAGCGTGCTCGGGAGATTTCTCGAGCACAGCCGCGTCTTCTGGTTCGCCGGCGGCGGTGACCCGCAGGTCTGGATCGGGTCCGCCGACCTCATGCACCGCAACCTCGACCGGCGCGTGGAGGTGCTCGTGCAGCTCGGGCGTCCGGAGCACATCGCCGAGGTCGGGGCGATGCTCGACCTTGCGATGGACCCCGCCACGGACGCGTGGGACCTCGGGCCCGACGGCACCTGGACCCGGCGTTCGAGCTCCGAGGGGCCTCTCCTCGACCTCCAGCAGGAGACGATCGACCGCACCCGCGCACGGCGCGCCCGCGCACGCGCCGAGGCGAAGGACCACCCCGCGGTCGGCGGATTCGTGTGAACCGGCCGATCCGATGGTCGGCCGGCGCCCTGGTGTGGCGCCCCGCGCCGGGAGGCTCGCCGACGGACCTGCAGGTCCTGCTGGTGCACCGCCCGCGCCACGACGACTGGACGGTGCCCAAGGGGACTGTCGAGCGGGGCGAGGTGCGGCCTGTCACCGCGGTGCGCGAGGTCGAGGAGGAGACCGGCGTGACCGCGCGGCTCGGCGTGCCGCTCCTCGAGCTCGAGTACGAGTATGCGCCGGGCCGGATGAAGAACGTCGCCTACTGGGCCGCCACCGCGGTGCGCGGCGACGCCGACGCGTACGAGCCCAACAAGGAGATCGACGGCGTCGCGTGGGTCCCGCTCACGAAGGCGGCCAAGCGACTCTCGTACGACTCCGACCGCAGCGTGCTCGACGCCTTCGCCGAACGTCTCTCGTCCGGGGCTCTCGATGCGCGCACGCTGCTCGTCGTCCGGCACGCGACCGCCCGGCCACGCCAGCGATGGCGCAAGGACCCGCTCGCCCGCCCGCTCAGCGCGGAGGGCAAGAACGAGGCGCGTGGGCTCCGCCCCCTGCTCGCGGCGTACGGGGTGCACCACCTGCGCTCGAGCGCCGCCCTGCGGTGCGCCGCCACGCTCAGTCCGTACGCCGATGCCCTGCACCGGCCGATCGTGCTCGACCACCGCCTCGACGAGCCCCGCGAGGGTGGTCCCGAAAAGAAGCGACCGGTCGCCGAGGCGATGGCCGAAGCCGTCGACCACAAGCGACCGGTCGTCGTCTGCGGCCACCGCCCCGTGCTTCCGCGGATGCTCGAGGTGGTCGGCGTGGACGCTAGCGCGGTCGACGCCGATCCCTTGCCGGCTGCAGGTCTGGTCGTGGTGCACCACCGTCGGGGCGAGGTCCGCGCGATCGAGCGCCACGACCCGCACTGATCGTCAGACCGAGCGCCGCCACCGTCATCATCACTGCCGCGACCGGGGCGAGGGCGTCGGCGCCACGGTTCTCCAGCAGCCAGGCCCCGGAGGCGGCACCCGCAGCGATCCCAAGGTTGAGCGCGGTGACGACGACCGCCCCGGCGGCGCCGCGGGCCGCCGGCGAGGCGATCCGCATGACCGTCGCCTGGAAGATCGGCGGGAGCAGCCCGATCATCGTTCCCCAGACCGCGATGACCACCAGGGCGGCCGCGGTGCTGGTGTCGAGCGCCGTGAGGGCGAGCACGGTGAGCGCGAAGGCGATCGCGGTCCCCGGGAGGGCGGCCCTCGGGTAGCGGTCCGACAGCGGTCCGGCGATGGCGAGCCCAAGCGCTCCGGTGGCCCCGAAGAGCGCGAGGACGCCGCCGAGCGCCGAGGGCTCCATGCCGGCCACCCGCGTCACGAGCGGACCGACGTAGGTGAACACCTGGAAGTGGCCGACGAGCAGCAGTGCACTCAAGGTCGCGGTGACGGCCACGCGGACGAGAGAGCGGTCGCGGCCCGCCGAGGCGGTGCCCGTGGGCTCGGGACTCGCGCCGGGGGCGGTGTCACGAGGAAGCACCTTCGCGAGTGCGACGGCGGCGACGGCCAGGAGGACGCCCGCGCCGACGAGCACCACACGCCACCCGACGAGCTCGGCTGCCGCCGTGCCGAGCGGTACACCCACGATGCCCGCCGCGGTCGGCCCGACGAGGACCACCGACACCGCCTTGCCGAGGTGCCGTTCGTCGACGATCGAGGCCGCGTACGGGACGAGCAGCGCCCACAGGAGCCCGTGGGCGGCAGCCGCGACGATCCGTGCGACGACCAGCAGCCCGTACGCCGGGGCGAGCGCGGCGAGCACCGCGGCCCCCGCGCTCACCACCACCGCACCGAGCATCACCGCACGACGAGGCAGGCGGCGGGTGGCCCGCTCCAGCGGGAGGCTCAGGGCGGCGACCGTCAGCGCCCACGCCGTCACCAACAGCCCGATGCTGCCCCGCGAGACCCCGAGATCGTCGGCCATCGAGGGCAAGAGCCCGGCGGGGAGCAGCTCGACGGTCACGGTCGCGAAGGCCGCGCCGGCGAGGGTCAGCAGCGCGGCCCACGTACGGCGGGTCATGCCCGGGAGAGTTGTCATCGTCTGTGTCATGCTGGGACCGTAGACCTTGACATCTGTGTCAAGGTCAAGCCCGATCCGAGAGGACGTGCCGTGCGTGTCGGAGAGCTCGCCGAGGCCACCGGGGTCGCACCCCGCATGCTTCGCTACTACGAGGAGCAGGGCCTGCTCACGTCCCACCGCGAGCCCAACGGCTACCGGTCGTACGACGACACCTCCGTGGAGCGGGTCCGTACGGTCAGGAGCCTCATCGCCTCCGGGCTGCCGACCCGCCTCGTCCGGATCGTGCTCGACGTCGAGGCGCTGGCCAACGCCGAGCTGCCACCCTCGTGCAGCCGCGAGTTCGCCGAGATGATGTCTGCCGAGCTCACCGCGCTCGAGGACAAGATCGCGTGCCTGACCAAGAGCCGCGACACCGTCACCCGCTACCTCGAGCGCACCGAGCACGGCGACCTCGTCGGCGCCGCACACCCCGCCTGACCACGGCGTACGTCACATCCGCGCGCCGACTCGTCGGCCACCGTTCACCTTCGGTTCACCTTCGTCCGGCTGCTGCTTCACCTGCGCTCCCTAACGTCAGCGTCGACACCAGAGATCGACATGACTTCCCAGAGAGGGAAAGCACGTGAACCGCACCAAGCTCCGCGTCGCCACACCGTTGGCACTGGCCGCTGTCGCGGCACTGACCCTGTCCGCCTGCGGCGCGGGCAACGAGGCCGACGCGACCGACGACGCGACCGAGAGCACGCTCAGCGGCACGCTCAACGGCGCCGGCGCAAGCTCGCAGGAGGCGGCGGTCGCCTCGTGGAAGCAGGGCTTCCAGACCGCGAACCCCGACGTGACTGTCAACTACGACCCGGCAGGTTCAGGCGCCGGACGCGAGCAGTTCATCGCGGGCGGCACCGACTTCGCCGGCTCCGACGCCTACCTCGACGACGAGGAGCTGACGGCCGCCGAGGAGCGCTGCGGGTCCGACGTGATCGAGGTCCCGACGTACGTCAGCCCGATCGCCGTCATCTACAACCTCCCGGGGGTCGACGGCCTGCAGCTGTCGGCCGACACCCTCGGCAAGATCTTCGCCGGCAAGCTCACCACTTGGGACGACGCGGCCATCAAGGCCGACAACCCCGACGCCACCCTCCCGTCGTCGAAGATCACGCCGGTCCACCGCTCGGACGACTCGGGCACGACCGAGAACTTCACCGCCTACATGGCTGCGGCGGCGCCGCAGAGCTGGACCGAGGGCGAGGTCGAGACCTGGCCGATCAAGGGCGGCGAGGGCGCGCAGGGCACGTCCGGTGTCGTCGCGACCGTCCAGGGCGGCGAGGGGACGATCGGGTACGCCGACGCCAGCCAGGCCGGCAGCCTCGGTGTCGCGTCGCTCAAGGTGGGCGAGGAGTACGTCGGGCCGAGCCCCGAGGCCGCCGCCAAGATCCTCGAGGCGTCGAAGCAGAAGGAAGGCCGCGGCGACACGCACCTCGTGATGGACATCGACCACACCACGACCGAGTCGGGCGTCTACCCCGCGGTCCTGCTGTCGTACCAGATCGCGTGCCTGCAGTACGACGACGAGGCCAAGGCCGACCTCGTCAAGGGCTGGCTCTCGTACGTCGCCAGCTCCGACGGCCAGCAGGCTGCCGCCGAGGGCGCCGGCTCCGCCCCGTTGACGAGCGCGCTCGAGGAGCGCATCGCCGACATCGTCGACGGGATCTCGGCGAAGTGATGCTCCTGCGGGCGGCCGTCCGTACCGGGGGATCGGACGGCCGCCCGCAGGTCACTCCGCACCGTCTCCACCAGAGGACCGCTTCGTGACCGACACCTCCACCCCGTCCCCGCCGCGGGACACCGCCGAACCCGCCGCCGCCAAGGGCAGGTTCGGCGACCGCATGTTCCTGGGCCTGTCCAAGGGCGCCGCGCTGGCGATCCTTGCGATCCTCGCGGGCGTCGCGATCTTCCTGACCGCAGAAGGCCTGCCGGGGATCACCGCCTCACCCGACGAGGTCAAGAGCGGCAAGACGTTCCTGGCGTTCGTGCTCCCGCTCGTCTTCGGCACGCTCTGGAGCGCGACGCTGGCGCTCGTGATCGCGGTGCCGCTCGCGGTCGCTGTGGCGTTGTTCCTCACCTACTACGTCCCCCGCAGGTTCGGTCAGACCCTCGGCTACGTCATCGACCTGCTCGCCGCTGTCCCGTCGGTCGTCTTCGGTCTCTGGGGCATGCGGGTCCTCGCCGGCAAGCTCGTCGGGCCGTACGAATGGCTCGAGGCGCACCTCGGGTTCCTCCCGTTCTTCGGCGGCCCCGCCTCCGCGACCGGTCGCACCATCCTCACCGCCGCGATCGTGCTCGCCGTGATGATCCTGCCGATCATGACGGCCATCGCGCGCGAGGTCTTCCGCCAGACGCCGGTGCTCCTCGAGGAGGCGGCGCTCGCCCTCGGAGCGACCCGCTGGGAGATGATCCGCACGGTCGTCCTGCCGCACGGCCGCTCCGGGATGATCGGCGGCGCGATGCTCGGCCTCGGGCGTGCGCTCGGCGAGACGATGGCCGTCGCGATGGTCCTCTCGGCCTCCGGCGTCATCACCTTCAACCTCATCAGCTCGACGAACCCGAGCACGATCCCGGCCAACATCGCGCTGCAGTTCAACGAGGCCTCGGGGCTGACGGTGAACGCGCTGATCGCGTCCGGGCTGGTGCTCTTCCTCATCACCTTCGCCGTCAACGTCGGCGCGCGCGCCGTCGTGAACCGGCGCAAGGAGTTCTCGGGAGCCAACGCATGACCACGACCGCACCTCCTGCTCCCGAGCGCGACGCCGCACCCACGAGGCTGCGCAGCTGGCACCAGCCGCAGCTCCCGCGCGGATCCGGCTGGTACGCCCTGGCGCTCGCCGTCGTCGTCGCGTCGGCGCTACACGCCGGTCTCGACCTCCCCCTCGTCCCGTCCCTGCTGGCGGGCTGGGCCGTGGTCGGGATCGGCTTCCCGATCCTCTCGTACGCGATCGAGGGCCGGCGCAAGGCCATCGACCGGCTGGTCACCATCGGGGTCTCGAGCGCCTTCGCGCTGGCGATGGTGCCGCTGGTCTCGATCCTGTGGACCGTGCTCAAGAACGGGCTGCCGGTCCTCTCGGCGGAGTTCTTCGGCTACTCGATGCGCAACGTCGTCGGCGAGGGCGGCGGCATCTACCACGCGATCTGGGGCACGGTCCTCATCACCGCAGCCGCCGCGGTGATGTCGGTGCCGCTGGGTCTGCTCACGGCGGTCTACCTCGTCGAGTACGGCGGCGACGGGCGTCTCGCCAAGGCGATCCGCTTCCTCGTCGACGTCATGACCGGCATCCCGTCGATCGTCGCGGGCCTGTTCGCGTATGCCCTGTTCGTGGTGTTCTTCGGACCGGGGGTCCGGATGGGGCTCGCCGGCGCGGTCGCGCTGACCGTGCTGATGACGCCGGTCGTCGTCCGCTCCTGCGAGGAGATGCTCCAGCTCGTCCCGAACGAGCTGCGCGAGGCGGCGTACGCGCTCGGTGTGCCCCGCTGGCGGGCGATCGTGAAGGTCGTCCTTCCGACCGCGCTCGCGGGTCTGGTCACCGGGATCACGCTCGCCGTCGCGCGCGTGATCGGCGAGACCGCGCCGCTCCTCATCACGGTGGGGATCACCGACTCGACCAACGTCAACCTGTTCGACGGGCGCATGGCAACCCTGCCGGTGTTCACCTACAGCTCCATCATGAGCCCGGGAGTCCCGCCCGAGCCGTCCATCGCACGGGCCTGGGGTGCCGCACTCGTGCTGATGCTGATCGTGATGGTGCTCAACCTCGTGGCCCGACTCGTGACCTACTTCTTCTCTCCCAAGGACAAGCGATGAGCATGCGATCCGTACTCCGCGACTCCGCCACGACGCCGGCAACCGGCGCGTCGGCCGCCGGCACCGCCCCCCGTCCCGCCGCGATCGGCATCGACGTGGAGGACCTCGACATCTACTACGGGGACGTCCACGCCGTCCGTGGCGTGACGCTCGCGATCCCGGCCCAGTCGGTGACGGCCGTGATCGGCCCGTCGGGATGTGGCAAGTCGACGTTCCTGCGCTCGCTCAACCGCATGCACGAGGTCGCCCCCGGCGCCCGCGTCGAGGGGACGGTCCGCGTCGACGGACGCGACCTGTACGCGCCGGGAGTCGACCCCGTGCTCGTACGCCGCGAGATCGGCATGGTCTTCCAGCGCCCAAACCCCTTCCCGACGATGTCGATCCGCGACAACGTCCTCGCCGGCGTACGCCTCAACGGCGGCCGACTCAAGAAGGACGAGGCCGAGGCGCTGACCGAGCGCTCGCTGCGTGGGGCGAACCTCTGGGACGAGGTCAAGGACCGTCTGAACCGTCCCGGTGCCGGGCTCTCGGGCGGCCAGCAGCAGCGGCTCTGCATCGCCCGCGCGATCGCCGTGGAGCCGCAGGTGCTGCTGATGGATGAGCCGTGCTCGGCACTCGACCCGATCTCGACCAGCGCGATCGAGGACCTGATCGGCCAGCTCAAGGAGACGTACACGATCGTCATCGTCACCCACAACATGCAGCAGGCGGCCCGGGTGTCCGACGAGACGGCGTTCTTCAACCTCGCCGGTATCGGCGAGCCCGGGCAGCTCATCGAGTCCGGGTCGACGACCAAGATCTTCTCGAACCCCGACAACCCCTCGACCGAGGCCTACATCACCGGCCGCTTCGGGTAGGCCGTACGGCGCTGGCCCCGTACGAAAAGGCGTCCTCCGACCCAGTGGGTCGGAGGGCGCCTTTGTGCGTGGTCTCGACAGGCTCGACCAGCGGGGGTGTCGACAGGCCCCTACGGCAGGAACAGTGCGCAGATCCAGTAGGTGACCGCCGCCACGAGCGCCGCGGCGGGGATCGTCACGATCCACGCCATCACGATGCCCCGCGCGACGCCCCAACGAACGGCGCTGAACCGCTTGGTGGCGCCAGCGCCCATGATCGACGAGGTGATCGTGTGGGTCGTCGAGACCGGAGCGTGCAGACCGATCGCCATCACGTACAGCACCGCTGCCGCCGTCGCCTCGGCTGCGAAGCCGCGAGCCGGGTCGAGGTGGATGATGCGGCGCCCGAGGGTACGCATGATGCGCCAGCCGCCCGAGTACGTCCCGAGCGAGATCGCTGTGGCCGCGCCGACCTTGACCCACAGTGGGATGCCGTCGTCGGCTGCCACGTATCCACCGGCGAGCAGCGCGAGGAACATGACGCCCATCGTCTTCTGCGCGTCCTGGAGACCGTGACCGAGCGCCATCGCGGCGGCCGAGACGGTCTGCGCGAGCCGGAACCCGCGCATCGTCCGGTGCGGGTTGCGATGCCGGAAGATCCACATGATCGCCAGCATGAGCAAGAACGCGCCGCTGAAGCCGACCACCGGCGAGATCACCATCGGGATGGCGACCTTGTCCACCACCGTGTTCCACTCGACGGTGCTCGCCGACGCGACACCGGCGCCGACCAGGCCGCCGATCAGCGCGTGGGACGAGGACGACGGAAGCCCGAAGTACCAGGTGATGAGGTTCCAGACGATCGCACCGACCAGCGCCGAGAGCACGACGGTGAGGCCGTGATTGCCGTCGCCCTCGACGCCTTCGGCGATGATGCTGCCAACCGTGTCTGCGACCTCGGTGCCGAGGAACGCTCCGATGAAGTTCATGATCGCGGCCATCACAAGAGCGATTCGCGGTGTCAGTGCCCGGGTGGACACTGACGTCGCGATCGCGTTGGCCGCATCGTGGAAGCCGTTGGTGTAGTCGAAGATCAGCGCAACGCTGATGACGAGGACGACCATGACCAGGGTGAGGTCCACCCTCAGGACTCCTTGACTGCGATCTGTTCGACCGTGTTGGCCACGGACTCGAGCGCGTCGACCGCGTCCTCGAGGGACTCGACGACGTCCTTGAGCTTGAGGACCTCGAGCGCCTTGTACTCGCCGGAGAAGAGTTTGGCGAGGATCCGGCGGTAGTCACGGTCGGCCTGGTTCTCGAGACGGTTGATCTCGATCCAGTACTCGGACAGGTCGGTCATCGTCCGCAGACGCGGCATGGCCTCGGCGGTGAGCTCGCAGCCTCGCTGGATCACTTCCACCATCGTGGCCATCCGGGACGGCATCGACTCCAGCTCGTAGAGGACGACCAGGTCGCCCGCCTCTTCGATGAAGTCCATGACGTCATCGAGGCTGCTGGCGAGCTTGTAGATGTCCTCACGGTCGAACGGCGTCACGAACGTCTGGTTGACGCGGTTGATGATCGCGTGTGTCGTGTCGTCGGCCGCGTGCTCGACCTCGCTCAGTTGCTTGGCGACAGCATCACGATCGGAGGACGCGTCCAGCATCTTCGCCAGGAGGTTCGCGCCGTCCACGAGGTGGTTCGCGAGCTCCGTGAAGAGGTCATAGAAGGATGTTTCAGTCGGTCGGATACGCAACCGCACGACAAGCTCCCGTCAGGGTGGGGTAAGGCCGCATTAATGGTAGGTCCTGCCCCTAGAGAGCGCGCAGGACGCCCTGGGTGTAGGCCGCGCGAGTGCGTCAGGCGCAGCCCTGGTGAGGGCGTACGCCTAGGATCTCATCGACGATCTGCTGGCTCAATGGACCGGGCGTCTCCGACGCGGCGATCATCAGGTTGCTCGTCATCTCGATCTCGTCGAGTGCGTCCTGATCGCGGAGACGCACGTCCAAGGGCTCCGGTGTCGCCACGACGGCCTCCTCCGCTCCAGGTCGACGGCTGTACCGCTTCAGGCTACGTGGTGTTCGGCGGGCAGGTGCCACGGATCCGAGAATCGGTGGAAAATCGACCGACCTCGCATCTGACCGCCGGGTAGAGCGGTGCGGATCGACTCTTGAGAGGGCGTTTGGCAACTGCATCCGTCGTCCGCTCAGGTAGTTTCGCGTGACATCCGCCCTCGGAATGCGGGCGAGAGGGTCCCTCGCCCGCCCTCACGTCGCCGCACCCGCAGCGACACGACCTTCGATCTCGCGCTGGCGTAGCTGCCGCTGGAGGGGACGAACGTCACCGTGATCTTGTGCTTGCCCCTCTTGAGGGTGCGCTTGCCGAGCGTGTACGAGGCCCTTCCGGCGCGGACCTTGGCCTTCTTGAGCACCTTCGTACCGTCACGGAACACGACGGTGCCCGTCGGGGAGCCTGCGCCGACCCGGACGGTGGCCTTCAGGGTTGCCCGCGTCCGGCCGTACCTGGTGCTCTTCGGCTTCACGACCAGCGTCGCGCTCGAGGCGACCTTGGGCACGACCGCGGACTGCCCGGAGGTCGCCGTCGGGATGCTGAAGCCCGCCTTGACGCCGGTCACACGGACGGCGAGACGCCGACCGACGTCGGCGACCTGCACCCGGTACGAGGCGCCCGTGGCTCCGGCGATCGGAGCGCCGTTGCGCAGCCACTGGTAGCGGAAACCGCTCGGTCCACCGATCCAGGTGCCGGCGGAGGCACGGACGACCGCTCCCGGACGGACTGCGCCGCTGACGGCCGGGGCCGAGCGCCGGACGGGGACTCGTGCCAGGTCGAGGATGCCGGTGCCGCAGGTCGCGGTCGTGCAGTCCCAGGGCGCGAGGTCACCGCCGTAGCGGGGGAACGGCTGGACAGCCGCGCGCAACGCGCTCTCGATCTGCGCCGGAGAGGTCGTGCCCAGGGACGCGATCAGCGCGGCGGCGCCGGAGACCGCCGGTGCGGCCATGCTCGTGCCGTCGTACTCGGCGTATGCCGGGTTGTCGGGGGTGGTGGTGCCGTCGTTGAGCGTCGAGACCACGCCGCGCATCCCGATCTCGGGGATGCTCTCCCCGCCCGGCGCCGACAGGTCGACCGTGGGCCCCGAGTTGGAGTAGGAGGCCCGCTGGCCGTACTCCTCTGTCGCGCCGACCGTGACGACGCCCGCACAGTTCGCAGGTGTCACCTCCGCGGCATCGAGGTCCTCGTTTCCTGCCGCGGCGACCAGCACGCTGCCACGGGCCCGCGCTGCGGCGATCGTCGAGTTCCACACGGCCGGGCAAGCCCCGCCGGCCCCGCCGAACGACATGTTGATCACCTTGGCAGGAGTGGTGTTGACCGGAAGTCCCGGAACGACACCGCCCGATGCCCAGGTGATCGCCGCGAGGATGTCGGAGTCGATCCCGCCACACGTGCCGAGGACGCGGACGTGCTGAACCTTGACGCCCGGCGCGTTGCCGGCGATGCCCCGCGCGTTGCCCGAGGCCGCGGCCACGATGCCCGCGACGTGGGTCCCGTGCCAGCTGCTGTCGTACTCGTCGTCCAGGTCACATTGCCCGAGCTCCACCCAGTCGCCCTCGTCGGCGGGGTCCGCGTCGCGACCGTCGCCGTCACGCGCCCACTCAGCGGTGCCCTCGCTCATCATGTCGAAGCCCGCGACCGTGTTGGCGTCGAGATCAGGGTGCGTGGTGCGTCCGGTGTCGAGCACCGCGACGACGACCGAGGACGAGCCGCGGGTCGCACGCCAGAGCGCCGGGCTGTGGGTTCCGTAGCCACCCGACGGCAGTGCCGCCCCGTCGGCGACGTCGCGTGTGTCCCACAAGGCCCACTGGTCGGCGAAGAACGTGTCGTTGGGCGTCACCGGAGAGGCGGTGCGGATGGTCCGGTAGCGGTCGGGCACGACGGAAGCGATGCCAGGCAGCTCAGCAACCTCTGCGGCCGCCTTCTGCGCGTCCGCGAGCGAGGCGGGCTCGGCGAAGCGGATCGCGCTCGTGTCGGCGCTCACCGGCACGGTCGCCGGGGCGAGCGCGCCCACCTCGGCCTTGGCGACCTTCCGGGCCGCGGCCGTGACGGTGGAGGACCCCGTCGTCGCCACCTTGTCGTACGTGACGAGGAGGCCCGCGGCGCGGCTCGGGACGGAGCGCACTTCGTGGACCTGGGCAGCGGCGCGGGTCTTCGCGGCTGCGTCCGGTCCGGACCCGGTGGTCGGCGGATCGTCTGCGGCGGTCGCCGCAGGCGCGGCGGCAGCGATCAGCGCCACTGCGGTCGCCGCGAGAGCGAGGCGCCGCAGGGGGCGCGAGGGAGAGGTGGGCAGCATCGTGCGGCTCCTGGCAAGCGGAGGGATGTCGCCAAGAAGATAAGCCGCAAAACTCTCGCGCGTGGCCGAATCCGCGAGGTTGCGCCCATGCGCGGGTCTTCGGTAGGCCCCGTGGGACTCGAACCCACAACCCACGGATTAAAAGTCCGTTGCTCTGCCAATTGAGCTAGAGGCCCAGGGGATCGGGACACCCGTCCCCTGGCGGTCAGTATGCAGGACGTCGGGGAGTGACGGCCGAGGACCCGCACAGGACGGCGGTGTCAGCAGAACGTGCGTACGCCCTTGGGCTTGAGCGCGTGGTCGCGGTAGACGACCGGGAGCATGGCTCCGTAGCGCGTGCAGGTCCACCGGAAGTCCTTGCGCCGATACTCGACGGCGATGACCCGGCGACCGTACGAGCGCACGTAGGCCGCGCACTCGCGCCACTGGCCGCACTGTTCCGCGATGGCGAAGTCGAAGCCGATCTTCTTGCCGTTGAGCTCGGCGAAGTTCTTCTGCCCCACGGCGAGCCCGACGGCGTGTGCGGACTTCACGAGGCGTTTCGCGTACGCGACGGCCTGCTTGCGACTGAGGAGGCCGCGGCTTCGAAGGAAGGAGTCGAGGTTGTCGAGCTCGACGGCGTCGTAGCCGGCACGGGCGCAGCCCTTCATCCAGGTGCGCATGACCTTCGCGAGCTTCGCACGCTTGGCGCCCGTCCGGATGTCGAGCAGCCACTCGTTCCACTCGGTGTCCTTGACGGCCTTGCCGTTCCTCTTCAGCACGAGGTGCCAGCGCTTGTGGCGCCAGGACTTGCGCTCGCTTTTCTGGGTCTGGAAGGCGTTGACGTAGCAGATGTTGTAGCGGCCGGCGAGAGGCTTCGCCTTCCGGTCGCGTACGACGATGCCGACGCTGGAGGGAACGCTGCGGATCCCGCCGAGCTGGTAGTCGACGTGCACGCCGGTCGGGAGAGGCTTCGGCTCCGGCGCGGCCTGCACAGGAGCCACGACGAGGGAGAGCAGCAGGCCTAGCGCGATGAGAATCACCGTGGCTGCCGTGAGAGAGCGAGCCCGGAAGGTCGTGAAGACTGACATCTATTCGTCGCCGACCGCGCGGCCGGCTGCTCCCCCGTACTGGATGACGACGGCTCCGGGCTCGACGCCCCGCAACGGCCGCTGGAGCGTGTCGAGTCGACCGACGTCTGGCGGCTCAGAGCCGATGACCACGACGACGGCCTCGCGCTCGGGATCGAGCTCGACCGCGACGGCGTGCTGGGGCGCGGGTGCGAGGGTGCGCCACTGCTGCGCGAACACGGCTGCCCACGCTGCGCGGAGCTCGTCGGCGGTGCGTCCGGAGACGCGGATCTCAAGTCCTTGCCTGGCCTTGTCCGGAAGATCTGCGGTGAGCTTCGAGACGAGGGCGGCACCGTCCGTCCCTCTCGTGACGACCAGCGTGTATCCGTCCACCGTGCTGCCGATGACGCCGATCACGCCCGAGTCGAGACCGACCGGGAGTCCGTCGGCAGGCTTCTCCCCCGGAGGCGTCAGCAGTGCGGTGATCCGCCGGCCGACCTCCCGCTGGATCTTCGTCGGTCGAGGCGCGGCAAGGGGGGTGGCGTCGGGCACCGCGGCGGCGGTGGGGACGCTGGTGGACACCAACCGCACCTCGTGGCTCTGCACGAGCGGACGCTCAGCGGTGAGCAGGACGAGGCCGCAGAGCACGGCGGTGACAGGGGCAGCGGTACGCGAGAGTCTGGACAAGCCGGCTCCTTTGTCGCACAGGTTGCCTCAAGGACAGTACCGCGCGAACGGCACAAGCGCGGCGTAGGTGGTCAGCAGCGCCGAAGGGAGAGGGCGAGTGTGACCCACGCCACGAACACGCCTAAGGTGCTCTCACCTATCGGAGGGAGAACCCCACGTGTCCATCGCACACAAGGCCGCCGCCGTCCTCGCGGCGTGCGGCCTGACCCTCAGCGGACTGGCAGCCGCCTCGCCTGCGCTCGCCGCAGACCCCGGCCCCCGCTACTACGTCTCACTGGGCGACTCGCTGGCGACCGGCTGGCAGCCGGACTCGCGGGCGGACGAGCCGGAGACCGCGTACACGGGCCGCCTGTACGAGAAGCTCAAGGAGTCCGACCCCTACCTCGAGCACGAGGCATTCGGGTGCGCCGGCGCCACCGCACGCTCGGTGCTCACCGGCAAGCACGCCAACGGCAACCCGGGCGCGTGCGCGTACGACGAAGGCACGCAGCTGGCAGCCGCGGTGACGTTCCTGAAGGAGCACCCCGGCCAGGTCGCCTACGTCTCGGTCGGCATCGGCGCCAACGACGTGCACCCGTGCGTGCCCGCAGGAGCCGACGGCGACGACATGCTGACCTGCCTCACCAAGCGCATCCAGTCGGTCGGTGCGGACGTGTCCGCGATCGACGCCGCGCTGCGCGAGGCCGGCGGCGCCAAGCCTCGCTACCTCGGCATGACGTACTACAACCCGTTCCTCGCCGGTTGGGTCGGAGGCAACAGGGCGCTCGCCGAGCTCTCGGTCGGTGTCGCGCAGTCGCTCAACGACACCATCACGGCGGCGAACACCAAGAACGGCTTCGTGACCGCGGACGTCGCCGGCACGTTCTCGTCGAACGACAAGACGCTGGTCGACCTCCCCGGCTACCCCGAGCAGGTCCCGCTCAACGTCGCCCGCGTCTGCGGATGGACGTGGATGTGCAGCAACGGCGACATCCACGCCAACGACACAGGCCACCAGAAGATCGCCGACGCGTTCGTGACGGCTCTCGCTCCGAAACCCCAGCCGCCCAAGCCGACCCCGCCGAAGCCGGCGCCGGCGCCGGTCGTGAAGGTCGCGACGACGACGAGTGCGAAACTCGTCGGCAAGCACCGCATCACGACCAAGAAGCGCGCCGCCGTACGCGTCCGCGTCCGTGCCGCACGGGGCGTCAAGCCCGGCGGCATGCTCGTCGTCAAGGACGGCAAGCGCACGCTCAAGAGGGTGCGCGTCGGCGCGAGCGGCATCAAGCGGATCACGCTGCCCCGCCTCAAGAAGGGCAAGCACCGCATCACGGTGACGTACGGCGGGTCCAAGACCACGAAGTCGAGCCGGTCGAAGCCGATCCGGATCACGGTCGTCAAGCGCCGCTGACCCTGAAGCCGACTGTGCGGTCGATCGGCGCTCCGTACGAGCACCGATCGACCGCACACACGCGCCGGCGCCTACTCCTTCGTGCTGAAGGCGGCGTCGAAGGCGGCAGCCGGGGCGTCGAAGAGGTTCTGCTTCACGAACGCCAGCGCCTCGGGAGCCCCGACGAGACGGTCCATGCCCGCGTCCTCCCACTCGATCGAGACGGGCCCGTCGTAGCCGATCGTGTTGAGCATCCGGAAGCATGCTTCCCACGGGACGTCACCGCGCCCCGTCGACACGAAGTCCCAGCCGCGCCGAGGGTCGGCCCACGGCAGGTGCGAGCCGAGCCGTCCGTTGCGTCCGTTGCCGACCTGCTTCTTCGCGTCCTTGCAGTCGACGTGGTAGATCCGGTCCTGGAAGTCCCACAGGAACCCGAGCGGGTCAAGGTCCTGCCAGACGAAGTGCGACGGGTCCCAGTTGAGGCCGAACGCCTCCCTGTGACCGATCGCCTCGAGCGTGCGGACGGTCGTCCAGTAGTCGTACGCGATCTCGCTCGGGTGGACCTCGTGCGCGAACCGCACCCCTTCGGCGTCGAAGACGTCGAGGATCGGGTTCCAGCGGTTCGCGAAGTCCTCGTACCCCGCGTCGATGAGGGCCTGCGAGGCCGGAGGGAACATCGCGACGTACTTCCAGATGGACGATCCGGTGAATCCGACGACCGTGTCGACGCCGAGCAGCCGTGCGGCACGGGCGGTGTTCTTCATCTCCTCGGCCGCGCGCTGACGGACGCCTTCGGGATCACCGTCGCCCCAGATCCGGTCGGGCAGGATGTCGCGGTGGCGCAGATCGATCGGGTCGTCGCACACGGCCTGGCCCTTGAGGTGGTTGGAGATCGCGTGCACCTCGAGGCCGTACTTGTCGAGCACCTCCCGCTTCGCCTGGACATAGCCGTCGTCCTCGACCGCGGCCCACGGGTCGAAGTGGTCGCCCCAGCAGGCGATCTCGAGCCCGTCGTAGCCCCAGCCCGACGCCAGGCGCGCCACCTCCTCGAACGGCAGGTCGGCCCACTGTCCGGTGAAGAGCGTGATCGGTCGCGTCATGACGCGCCTCCTTGTCGCCCGGCGTGCGGGCCCTCGGCGGTGCCCGCGTCGTGCGGCACCTTCTGGTGACGGGACTCGTCCATTGCACTGGCCTCCACTGCGGCGAGCACACGCTGGACCGAGAGCCCGTCGGCGAAGGACGGGGTCGGCTGCTCGCCCGCGGCGATGGCGTTGACGAGGTCGACGACCTGGTGGGTGAAGCCGTGCTCGTAGCCGAGACCGTGACCCGCAGGCCACCACGCACCCGCGTATGGGTGGGTCGGCTCGGTGACGACGATGCGGCGGAAGCCCGCGGTCTCGGCCGGCTCGGTCGCGTCGTAGAAGTGGAGAAGGTTCATCTCCTCGAAGTCGAACGCGAGCGCGCCGTCCGACCCGCTGATCTCCAGGCGCATCGCGTTCTTGCGGCCGGTCGCGAACCGGGTCGCCTCGAAGACGCCGAGAGCGCCGTTGTCGAAGCGTGCCGTGAACGCCGCGGCGTCGTCGACCGTCACCGGGCCGCGCTCGACGTCGGCGCTGCCGCTCCCCCCGAGCGTGCCGTGGTCGCCGGCGACGGGTCGGCTGTCGACGAAGGTCTGGAGCACGCCGCTCACCGAGCTGATCGCGGACCCGGTGAGGAACTGGGCCGCGTCGACGAGGTGCGCACCGATGTCGCCCAGTGCGCCGGACCCGGCGAGTGTCTTGTCGAGGCGCCAGCTGAGAGGGGCGTCGGCGTCGGTGAGCCAGTCCTGGAGGTATTGCGCCCGGACGTGCCGGATCGTCCCAAGCCGCCCGTCGGCGACCAGCTGCCGGGCGAACGACAGCGCGGGGGTACGGCGGTAGGTGAAGCCGACCATCGCGTACACGCCGCGCGTGGCGGCCTCGGCCGCCGCCTCGGCCATCAGCTCGGCCTCTTCGACCGTGTTGGCGAGCGGCTTCTCGCACAGGACGTGCTTGCCGGCGCGCAAGGCGGCGACGGCGATCTCCACGTGGGTGCTGCCGGGGGTGCAGATGTCGATCAGGTCGATGTCGTCACGGGTGATCAGCGCACGCCAGTCGGACTCGACGGACTCCCAGCCGAAGCGGTCGGCGACCGCCTGCGCGGCGGCGGCGTCTCGCCCGCACAGGGCGCGCAGCCGAGGAGCGAGGGGGAGGTCGAAGAAGGAGGGCGCGGTGCGCCACGCCTGGGAGTGCGCCGCGCCCATGAAGGCGTAGCCGACCTGCCCGACGCCGAGCTCACGTGAGGTGTCTGTCATGGGGTTCCTTCGGGCCGAGGGGCGTGAGGAGGCGGCGCACACCCCGCCGAGCGGGCCGGCGGGGTGTGCGGCCGTCGTCAGGACTCGAAGGCCGAGTCCACGTACTGGTCGACGTTCTCCTTGGTCACGGTCGGCGCCGCGAGCTGCACGACCCGCGGGACCTCGACCTCCGCGAGGTCGGACATCGAGCGGCCCTGCGCGATCAGCCGGGCGAGCTTGATGCCGTCCGCACCCTGCGTCGACGGATAGATGACGGTGGCCTTGAGGACGGTGTCGTCAGCCTCGATGGACCGCATCACGTTGGCCGAGCCGGCACCGCCGATCATGACGAACTCGTCTCGTCCGGCGTTCTCGATCGCGGCCAGCACACCGACGCCCTGGTCGTCGTCGTGGTTCCACAGGAAATCGATCTTCGGGGCGGCCTGCAGGAGGTTGGCCGCGGCACGTTCGCCGGTCTCGACGGTGAACTCCGCTGCGACACGGTTCGAGACCTTCAGCCCGCAGTCGGCCAGCGCGTCCTTGAACCCGCGCGAGCGGTCTTGGGTCAACGGCAGCGAGTCGATGCCCGCGATCTCGGCGACGATGGCATCGGTGTTGCCGTCGGCCTGCTCGCAGACGTAGCTCCCCGCAGAGACGCCCATGCCGTAGTTGTCGCCGAGCACGGTCGTCCGTGCCGCGAACGGCGAGTCGAACTCGCGGTCGACGTTGATCACCGGGATGCCGGCCTCCATCGCGCGGGTCGCCACGTCGGTCATCGCCGCACCGTCGAACGGCAGCAGGACGATGGCGTCGACCTTGTCGTTGATGAAGGTCTCGACCTGCGAGATCTGCAGGTTGACGTCGTTGGTGCCTTCGGCGTGGACCAGCTCGACGTCGTCGAACGCGCCAGCCTGATCGACAGCCGCATCGGTGATCGCCCCCATCCATCCGTGGTCGGCGGCAGGGGCCGAGAAGCCGATCCGTACGGTCTCGCCAGTCTCGGCGTTGTCGCCGGCGCCAGCGTTGGCGGCGTTGTCGTTGTCGCCGTCGTCGGAGCTGTTGGTGCACGCGGTCAGGGTCAGTGCGGCGGCCGCGAGGGCGCCGCCGATCGCCAACAGGCGTCGGCGCGGGTTGGTGGTGGACATTGCCGTCTCCTCGGTGGGGTCTAGGTGCTGCGGTTCGCCAGGCGCTGCTGGAGGAGCACAGCGACGACGATGATCACGCCCTTGGCGACGGCCTGGACGGACGTCGACAGGTTGTTGAGCGTGAAGACATTGGTGAGGGTGGTGAAGATCAGGACGCCCAGGAGCGTCCCGACCACGGTGCCGCGACCGCCGCTGAGCAGCGTGCCGCCGATGACGACCGCGGCGATGGCGTCGAGCTCCCACATCAGTCCGTGGGTGGACGACCCCGTCTGCGTGCGCGACATGAGCATCACGGCGGCCAGGCCGCAGGTGGCGCCCAGCAGCGCGTACAGGTAGACGGTGTGGCGCTGCACCTTGATGCCCGCGAGGCGCGCGGCCTCGGTGTTGCCGCCGACGGCGAACGTCCGCCGGCCGAACGTCGTGCGGTTGAGCAGGAACCACCCGGCGACGACGACGATCGCGAAGAGGAAGACGATCACCGGGATGCCGAACGGCCGGGCGCCGAGAGCGTCGCGGAACCCTTGGTCCCGGATGATCTGCGTCTTGCGGTCGGCGATGATCTCGGCGAGCCCTCGGGCACTGGCGAGCATCGCCAGTGTCGCGATGAACGGGACGATCTTGCCGTAAGCGATGAGGACTCCGTTGATCACTCCGCAGGCGATGCCGACGCCGATCGCGGTCGTCACGATCACGATCCAACCGACGTCCTCGGCCATCGCCTGGGTGCCCGTGGTCGACGCCCACACCGACGCGAGCGCGACGATCGCACCGACGGACAGGTCGATGCCACCGCCAGTGATCACGAACGTCATGCCGATCGCCACCACGCCGATCGCCGAGGCGAGACTGAGGACGGTGATGACGTTGTCGGTGCTGGCGAACCGATCACCCGCGGTGACCAGCCCGACGACACACAGCAGCGCGAGGGCAACCACCAGGCCGAGGTTGCGGGCGACCCCGAGCGACCGAGCTCGCTTCTCCGGGCCGGCCGTGGTCGGCTGCGCGCTCCCTGTCACCGATGAGGTACTCACGCGGCGTCACCTTTCGATCCGTGGGTGGCTGTTCCGTGGGTGGCCAACTCGTGGGTGGCGAGGATCCGGTCGAGGACGGCGTGGGCGTCGAGCGAGTCGGACGTCCCGGAGTGAACGACCCGACCGTCAACCACCACGAGGACGCGGTCGGAGAGGCCGAGCACCTCGTCGATGTCGCTGGAGACGACCACGACCGCCAGGCCTTCGTCGGCGAGTGTGCGGACGAGGGCGTAGATCTCGCTGCGGGCACCGACGTCGACACCCCGGGTCGGCTCGTCGAGCAGGAGCACGCGGCACGACCGCAGCAGCCAGCGGGCGAGGACGACCTTCTGCTGGTTGCCGCCCGACAGCGTGCGTGTGATCCGGTCGGGATCGTCGGGGCGCAGGTCGACGGAGCGGGCGGCCTCGTGCGCGGCGGCCCGCTCGGCCGCATCACGCGTCGCGCCGAACCGGGAGAAGCGCGGCAGGCTCGCGAGCGAGATGTTTCGAGAGACGGCCTCGTCGAGGACCAGGCCTTGCGACTTGCGCTCCTCGGGGCACAGGCCGAGTCCGGCGGCCACGGCCCCGTCGACCGACCCCCGCCGCAGCACACGGCCGTCGACGGTGACGGAACCGCGCTGCGCCCGCCTGGCTCCGTACACGGTCTCGACGATCTCGCTGCGTCCCGCGCCCACCAGTCCGGCGAGTCCGACGATCTCGCCGGGCCGTACGGAGAACGAGACGTCGTCGAACTCCCCGTCGCGACCGAGGCCGTCGACGACCAGGAGCGGCGGCGCGTCGGGGATCGGCTGGGCGCGCCGGGGGAACTCCGCTGACACCTCGCGGCCGGTCATGAGCGTGACGAGCTCCGCGGTGGGGGTGTCACGGGCAGACAGGTCGGCGGCGACCGTACGGCCGTCCTTGAGGACCGTCAGCCGGTCGCCGATGCGTCGGATCTCCTCGAGGCGGTGGGAGATGTAGACGATCGCCTGGCCGGACGACCGGAGGCCCTCGATCACGCGGAACAGGCCGTCGACCTCGTCGGGGTCGAGGACGGCGGACGGCTCGTCCATCACGATCACGCGTGCGCGGCGCGACAGGGCCCGTGCCACCGAGACGATTTGCTTGCCAGCCGCAGAGAGGCTGCCGATCTCGCGCGCGGGGCGGATCTCCGGGTGGCCCAGCGAGGTCAGCAGCTCGCGCGCCGCCCGGCGCGTGTCGGCGACGCGGGCGAACCCGAGGCGCGTCTTCTCGTGGCCCAGGAAGATGTTGTCGGCCACGCTCAGCCCGTCGACGAGATCGAGCTCCTGGTAGATCGTCGCGATCCCGGCGTCGAGCGCGGCCTGCGGATCGCTGAAGGACACCGGCGCGCCGTCCATGCGGATCTCGCCCTCGTCCACGGCATGGGCTCCGGAGAGCACCTTGATCAGCGTCGACTTGCCCGCACCGTTCTGGCCGAGGAGGCAGTGCACCTCTCCGGCGCGCACGGTGAGGTCGACGCCGTCGAGCGCGCGCACCCCAGGGAACTCCTTGACGATCCCGGTGAGCTGGAGGAGGGGCTCTGACATGCGCGTGATGCTAGTCACAGTCAATGTCGAGCGTCAAGCAAAAGTACGTTCATCGTCGACATGCTTCTGAAGGACTTGACGACAGAAGTAGGCATGGGAGACTACTTTTCATGGATTCGTTCGTGCCGCAGTCGAGCCCGGCGACTGCAGCCAGCGAGGTGTTCCAGCTGATGCGGGACGGGCAGGCGCGGACGAAGGCGGAGATCGCGGAGCTGACGTCGTCGGCACGCTCGACCGTCTCCGCCCGCCTCGACCTGCTGCTGTCCGCGGGCCTGCTGGTCCCCGTCGGCGAGGCCGCCTCGACGGGTGGGCGACCCCCGGTCCGCTTTGCGCTCAACGCCGCCTCGTACGCGGTCCTCGCCGTGGACCTGGGGGCGAGCCACGCGGCGGTGGCGATCGTCGACCTGGCCGGCGAGGTGTTGGGCGAGGTCAGCGTCCCCAGCGACATCACCGAAGGCCCGAAGGCCGTCCTCGACCGCGTGACCGGGCTCGCCCGGCAGCTGCTGGCCGATCAGGGCCTCACAGCGGAGGCGATCGCAGGGATCGGGGTCGGCGTGCCCGGACCGGTCGAGCACTCCACCGGCCGCCCGGCGAACCCGCCGATCATGCCGGGCTGGCATGACTTCGACATCCCCGCCTACCTCGGCGAGACGTTCTCGGTGCCTGTCCTCGTCGACAACGACGTCAACGTGATGGCCCTCGGCGAGCACACGACGCGCTGGCCCGAGACCGACGACCTCCTCTATGTGAAGGTCGCAACCGGCATCGGCTCGGGGATCATCTCCAACCGCCGTCTCGTCCGCGGTGCACTCGGGACCGCCGGCGACCTCGGGCACGTCCAGGTGTCAGGGCGCGGCGAGGACGTCGCGTGCCGCTGCGGCAACCTCGGCTGCCTCGAGGCGGTCGCGGCCGGCCCGGCGATCGCCACGCAGCTCGGCGCGAGTGGACTCCCGGTTGAGACCCCTCAGGACGTCGTGGTCGCCGTCGAGCGCGGCGAGGTGGAGGCGGTCCGTGCCGTACGCGAGGCCGGACGCGCGATCGGGAGCGTCCTCGCCACCTGCGTGAGCCTGCTCAACCCCTCGGTCGTCGTGGTCGGCGGTTCGATGTCGGCGACGGGCGAATACCTCCTCGCCGGCATCCGCGAGGTCGTCTATCAGCGCTCGCTCCCCCTCGCGACGCACCAGCTGCGCATCGTGAGCTCGCCGCTGCACGGGCGCGAGGCGCTCGTCGGCGCTGCCGCGATGGTGCTCGAGGACGTGCTGTCACCGCGCTCGGTCGACGCCCTCATCGAGCGCCGTACCCGCGCCACCGCCTGACACCGCCAGTCGTCAGCCCACCGCGCGCCTCGCACCGTGCGGGGTCCGAGGGCGGGGAGGGTGGGGTTCAGAGGGCGGTCGCGCCGCTGAAGACGCCGGTCAGCGCCTCCTCCGCGGCTCCCGCGGCGGCCGCGCCGAGCCCGAGCGTGCTCAGCCGCAGGTCGAGCGGCGCGTACGGGGCTGAGGTGACGTGGACCTGCGCCGCACGCGTGGCCGACGGCAGGAGGTACGCGGCCAGCGGGACGAAGCAGCCTCCAAGGACGACCGCGTCGGGGTTGAGGATGTTGGCGACGGTCGCCACCCCCTGCCCGAGCACCTTGCCCACCCGTGCCAGCGCGTCGGCCACGCGTACGTCCTCGGAAGCCCGGGCGGCGACGGCACGAGCGGACTCCAGCGGCGTACCGCACTCCTCGACACCGGACGCCGCGAGCACGGCGCGGAGTCCGACTGACGCCTCCCAGCACCCGCGCCTGCCGCAGCCGCACAGCGCCGAGGGGTCGCCCAGCGGGATGTGCCCGACCTCGCCCGCGAACCCGGACGTCCCGCGGACGATCGCACCGTCGGTGATGACGCCGGCGCCGATGCCGACGGTGCCGGTGATGTAGACCGATTGCCCGAGACCGACCGTGGCGCCGCGGCGGGCCTCGGCGAGCGCCGCGCAGTTCGCGTCGTTCTCGACCGTGACCTCGAGCCCGGTGGCCTCGCCGACCTCCCGCGCGACGGGGCGCTCCTCCCAGCGGAGGTTCGGCGCCATCGCCACGACGCCGCGGCGCTGGTCGACGAGTCCCGGGACGGCGACCGTGGCACCGACGACGCGCCCGCCACCCGCGTCGAGCATCGCCTCGGCCGTACGGGCGAGGTCGACGAGCACCTCGTACGGGTCGCGCCCCTCGACCGGCACCGTCGTCTCGAGCCGGACCGCACCGCCGAGATCGACCGCGACCGCGGCGACGTAGTCGACGTTGACCTCCAGTCCGAGGCCGACGACCGTCGCGCCCGTGAGCACGACCGGCCGGCCGGGCCGTCCACGGACCCCGGGCGTCGCGTCGGCCTCGTGCACGTGGCCACGGTCCGAGAGGCTCCCGACGATCGTGCCGACGGTCGCCTTCGCGAGACCGGTCCGCCGCGCCAGCTCGGTCCGCGTCGCCGGACCGTCGTGTCGCAGGCTGCGCACCACCGCCGCGGTGTTCTGGCGGCGGAGGTCCTCGATCGCGACGAGCGTCACCCGCGCACCCCGTACAGGTGCTCGAGCGCGAGCTGGTCGAGGTGCTCGAACGCGGCACCGCGCGCCGCGAGCACCTCGGGGTCGGCGAGCTCGGCCTGCTCCAGCTCGCGCCAGCCCTCGCCCTCGTCGAGCGTCGGGACGGCGAGCTCCGGGAGCCGCGCGGCGACGAGCGCCTCCTGCACCTCGGGGTCGGCGCGGAACGCCCGGACCTTGTCGCGCAGCACGAGGTAGTTGGTCATGCACGCCGCCGCCGCGACCCACACACCGTCTTCGTCCTCGGTACGAGGGGTCTTGAAGTCGAAGTGCACCGGCCCGTCGTACCCGCCGGCCTCCAGCGCGTCGACGACCCAGAACGCTCCGCGGGCATTGCCGGCGCCGAAGCGCAGGTCCTGGTCGTAGCGCGGTCCGTGCTGTCCGTTGAGGTCGATGTGGAAGAGCTTGCCGTGCCACAGCGCCTGGGCGTAGCCGTGCGCCGCATTCATCCCCGCCATCTCCTCGTGCCCGACCTCCGGGTTGACGCCGACGTTCTCGGAGCGGTCGAGGGTCTCGATGAACGCGAGGGCGTGGCCGATCGTCGGCAGGAGGATGTCGCCGCGCGGCTCGTTGGGCTTCGGCTCGATCGCGAACCGCAGGTCGTACCCGCGGTCGTGGACGAACTCGCCCAGCACGTTGAACGCTTCGCGATAGCGGTCGAGCGCGGCCGCGACGTCCTTGGCCGCCCCCGACTCCGCCCCCTCACGGCCGCCCCAGCACACGTACACCTTCGCGCCCAGCTCGGCCGCGAGGTCGATGTTGCGCATGACCTTGCGGATGGCGAACCGGCGGACGTCGCGGTCGTTGGAGGTGAAGCCACCGTCCTTGAAGACCGGGTGGGTGAAGAGGTTCGTCGTGGCGGTCGTGACGACGAGACCGGTGTCCGCCAGCCCCTTCTTCCAGCGCTCGACGATGCGTGCCCGCGTGCCGTCGTCCGACCCGAAGGGGATCAGGTCGTCGTCGTGGAAGTTCACGCCGTACGCCCCGAGCTCGGCGAGCCGCTCGAGCGCGTGGACCGGGTCCATCTCCGCGCGCGTCGGGTCGCCGAAGGGGTCGCGTCCGGGGTACGCGACGGTCCATAGGCCGAAGGAGAACCTGTCCGCTGGGATGGGCTTGGGAATGGTCATGATGGCCTCTCGTGTCAGTTCCACGCGCCGGTACGGTCACGCAGGTCGGCGTACGCCTCGCGCACGCGCGGAGTCGGGTCGGCCTCGAGCACCTCGGTGCCCGCGGCCTTCCAGGTGGGAGGGGCGGCGCCTCCGCCGAGCACCCAGGCCGCTTGCCGTGCCGCGCCCAGCGCGACGTACTCGCCCGGGGCCGGCACGTGCACCGGGCGGCCGAGGATCGCGGGCGCGAGGGCGCGGACCGCGGGGTTGCGTGCGGCGCCTCCGATGAGCAGCAGCCGCCCGCCATCGCCACCGACGCGACTCCGAAGCAGATCGACCGTGTCGGCGAGGGAGCACAGCAGCGCCTCGTACGCGGCACGGGCGAGGTCCTCGCGCGTGGTGCCCGGACGCAGCCCCGACCACACGCCGGTGGCGTGGGGACGATCAGGCGTGCGCTCCCCGCCGTAGTACGGAGAGAGCGTCACGCCACCCGCGCCCGGCAGCGCGGCGAGCGCGAGGCGAGCGAGTCCGTCGTGGTCGACGCCGAGCAGCCGCGCCTGGAGATCGAGGATCCCGGCGGCGTTCATCGTCGTCACCATCGGGAGGTAGCGGCCGGTCGCATCGGCGAATCCCGTGACCGCTCCGCTGCCGTCGGCGACCGGCGCCTCTGACACGGCGCTGGCCACACCGGAGGTGCCGATCGATACCGCGACGTCGCCGGGTCCGAGGCGGAGGCCGAGCGCGGCTCCCATGTTGTCGCCCGTGCCCCCGGCGAGCACGAACCTGTCCTCGTACGCGGCCGCCCCGTCGGCGACGACGCGGGGCAGGGTGACGTCGTGGCCGAGCGCCGCCGCCGCGAGGTCGTGGCGCCACGAGCGCGTCCGGGCGTCGAAGTATCCGGTGCCCGAAGCGTCGCCACGGTCGGTGAACGGCTCGGTACGCCGCTCGGCGAGGTGCCATGAGAGGTAGTCGTGCGGGAGCAGCACCCGCGCCGTACGAGCCGCCGCCTCGGGCTGGTGGTCGCGCAGCCACCGCAGCTTGGTCGCGGTGAACGACGCGACGAGCACGCTGCCCACGGCATCGGCGCACGCCTGCGGCCCGCCCATCTCCGCGACGAGCTGCGTCGCCGCGTCGGCGGAACGGGTGTCGTTCCAGAGCAGCGCGTCGTGGACGGGCTCTGCCTCGGAGTCGAGCGCGACCATGCCGTGCTGCTGCCCGGCGACCGCGACCGCGTCGGCCTTGCCGAGCCAGTCTCCGACCACGTCGTCGCACGCCTTCAGCCAGTGACGCGGGTCGACGGCGGTCCCCTCCGGGTGCGGCTCACTGCGTTGTGCGAGGACCGTGCCGTCGTCCGCGTCGACGAGCACGGCCTTGGTGGACTGCGTCGAGGAGTCGATGCCGAGAACCGCCGTGTGAGCCACGTCACTTATTTAGTACGAGTCTTGAATTAATGTCAAGCGGCATGCATGCCGTCTCCTCACCCGGCACGACGCAGGGCCGTGCGAGCAGGCGTGGAGAATGTCCCCATGACTGACTCGACCCCCACTGTCTGGAACTCGACCGGCGACTACTCCGACATCCGGTATGAGACCACCGACGACGGCATCGCGAAGATCACGATCAACCGGCCCGAGGTGCACAACGCCTTCCGGCCGCAGACGATCATCGAGATCTCCGACGCCCTCGACGTGGCTCGCGAGGACGAGACGGTCGGCGTCATCATCCTCACCGGTGCCGGCGACAAGGCGTTCTGCTCCGGCGGCGACCAGCGCGTCCGCGGCGACTCCGGCTACAAGACCGACGCCACGGCCACCGGGCGCTTCCACGTCACAGACCTGCACGTGCAGATGCGGCGCTGCCCCAAGCCGATCGTCGCGATGGTCGCCGGGTGGGCCATCGGCGGCGGACACGTCCTCCACGTGGTCGCCGACCTCACGATCGCCGCCGACAACGCGCGGTTCGGCCAGGTCGGGCCCAAGGTCGGCTCGTTCGACGGCGGCTTCGGCGCGAGCTCGCTCTCGCAGCTCGTCGGCATGAAGAAGGCCAAGGAGATCTGGTTCCTCTGCCGCCAGTACGACGCGCAGCAGGCGCTCGAGATGGGCATGGTCAACACCGTCGTCCCGCTCGCCGACCTCGAGACCGAGACCGTCAAGTGGTGCCGCGAGATGCTTGCACTCTCCCCGTACGCGCTGCGCCTCATGAAGGCGAGCTTCCACGCCTCCGAGGACGGTTACGCCGGACTCCAGCAGCTTGCGCACGACACCAACCTGCTCTTCTACGGCAACGACGAGGCCAAGGAGGGCCGCGAGGCCTACAAGGAGAAGCGCACGCCCGACTTCTCCCGGTTCCCTCGGCGCCCGTGAGCGGCGCGCTGCGGCTCGAGGACCTTTCCGGCGCCGAGCCGGACCTCGTCCTCACCGTCCCTCCGGAGTACGAGGACGGCAACGGACACGTCAACATCCGCCACTACTTCGACCTGCACGCGCGGGCATCGGACCGGGCCTTCGAGAGGATCGGCATCCACGAGCCCTATCGCCAGGCGCACGAGCTGAGCGTCTTCAGCATGGAGCACCGGATCCGCTACCTCGACGAGGTGCTCGTGGGTCAGGACGTCGCCGTGTACGTCCGTTTCCTGACGCGCTCGCCCAAGATCGTCCACGGGATGCAGATGCTCTTCAACGCCACGACGGGGGCGCTCGCGAACACGTTCGAGTTCGTCGAGGGTCACGTCAGCCTCGCGGAGCGCCGTACGGTCCCGTGGCCCAACGACGTGGCGGCGCGGATCGACGAGGCGATCGTCGACGGCTCGGCGTGGCCTGCGCTTCCGCACGAGCCCGGACTGGCCCTGCGCTGACGTCGCGACGGCTGGGACGATGAGCGGATGGTTGTTCCGACCCTGATCGATACAGGCACGTGGCCGCGCCGACAGCACTTCGAGCACTATCGCCAGCGCGTTCCGTGCACGTACTCGATGACAGTCGAGCTCGACGTCACCGCGTTCACCGCGGCAATGCGTCGATCGACGTACAAGACCTACCTCGCCCAAGTCTGGGCACTCGCCTCCGTCGTCAACCGGCACGACGAGTTCAAGATGTGCCTCACCGAGTCGGGGGAGCCGGCTGTCTGGCCAGTCGTGCACCCGGCCTTCACGACCTTCAACCCCGAGCGCGAGACGTTTGCGTGCGTGTGGGCACCCTACGACCCCGACTTCGGTTCGTTCCACGACGTCGCCGCTCCCCTGCTCGCGGAGCACAGTCGCGCCACCGAGTTCTTCCCGCAGGGGACACCACCGGCCAACACGTTCGATGTGTCGAGCCTCCCGTGGGGATCCTTCACGGGGTTCACCCTCAACATCGGCAACAGCTGGGACCACCTCGCGCCGATCTTCACGCTCGGCCGGCACACCACGCGAGACAGCCGGGTCCTGCTCCCCCTCGCCGTACAGGTGCACCACGCCGCTGCAGACGGGTTCCACTCAGCACGGCTCGTCAACGAGCTGCAGGCCCTCGTCGCAGACCCGACGTGGCTGGATTGATGCCGCGCCGTCAGCGACCGGCCTGCACCGCCGCCGCGCGGACGGCCTCGGCGACCCGGACATGGACCTCGGGGTGGAACACGCTCGGGATGATGTAGTTGGCGTTCAGCTCGTCGTCCGACACCGTCTCCGAGATCGCGCGCGACGCCGCGAGCAGCACGTCCGTCCCGATCCCGTGGCTTTGCGCATCGAGCAGCCCGCGGAACACCCCCGGGAACGCGAGAACGTTGTTGATCTGGTTCGGGTAGTCCGACCGCCCCGTCGCCACGACGGCGGCGTGCGCTCGCGCCAGGGCAGGGTCGATCTCCGGCGTTGGGTTGGCCAGCGCGAAGACGATGGCACCGTCGGCCATCGACTCGACGTCGTGGACGGACAGGACGTTGGGCGCCGAGACGCCGATGAACACGTCCGCACCCCCGATCACGTCGCACAGAGAGCCCGTGACGCTGCGCGGGTTGGTGTGCTCGCCGATCCAGCTCAGCTGCCCGCCGAGCCCCGGCCGGCCGGTGTGCACGACGCCGTCGATGTCGCACACGACGACGTCGGTGGCACCCGCCTCGAGGATGAGCTTGAGGATCGCAGTGCCCGCGGCGCCCGCGCCGGACATGACGATGCGGACCTGCGCGAGGTCCTTGTCGACGACGCGCAGCGCGTTGCGCAGGGCGGCGAGGGCGACAATTGCGGTGCCGTGCTGGTCGTCGTGGAAGACCGGGATGTCGAGGCGGGCTCGAAGGCGGTCCTCGATCTCGAAGCACTTCGGCGCCGCGATGTCCTCGAGGTTGATGCCCGCGAAGCCGGGCGAGATCGCAGCGACGGTCTCGACGATCGAGTCCACGTCGTGGGTGTCCAGGCATAGCGGCCATGCGTCGATGTCGGCGAACGTTTTGAACAGCGCCGCCTTGCCCTCCATGACGGGCAGCGCCGCGTGCGGGCCGATGTCGCCGAGGCCCAGGACGGCAGACCCGTCGGTGACGACCGCGACGGCGTTGCGCTTGACCGTCAGACGGCGCGCGTCCTCCTTGTCACGAGCGATCGCCTCGCTGATTCGGGCCACGCCGGGTGTGTAGATCATGGACAGGTCGTCACGCGTACGCAGCGGGTGCTTCGTGGCGACCTCGATGACACCGCCGAGATGCATGAGGAACGTCCGGTCCGAGACCTTCTTGACGTCCGCGTCGCCGATGGCCTTGAGGGCGACGACGATCCGGTCCGCGTGGTCGGTGTCCGACGTCGCCACGGTGAGGTCGATGCCGAGCAGCTCGGTGTGCGATCCCGTCACATCGAGGGCCGTGACGACTCCCCCGGCCTTCTCCACCACAGTGGTCAGATCGCTGACGGCCGAGCCCCCCGCGGGGACCTCGAGCCGGATGGTGATGGAGTACGAGACGCTCGGAGCAGGCACCCGACAAGATTGTCACACCGCCCCGTATGAGACATGAGGCGGCCCTCACGTTCGATCGGCGTCACTATCCTTTCCCGGTGAAGGCCCGGCACCTCCTCGTGATCGCGGCGGCGACTCTTGTCCTCGCGACCGGGTGGCTGCCTCTCGGGGATGCCCTGGAGCTCGCCCGGCGCACCGGCCCCATACTCGTTTTCGTCGTCGCGATCACCGCGTACTCCGAGCTCTGCGCCGTCTGCGGACTCTTCGACGCCGCCGCCGGGGTTGCGGTCCGGGCTGCCACCGGACGCCGCTTCCTGCTCTGGTTGGCCGTCGCCACCCTCGCGACGCTGTGCACGGTGGCGCTGTCGCTCGACACCACCGCCGTGCTGCTGACCCCGGTCGTGCTGGCGATGGCCCGGCGTACGGGCTCGACAGCGCTCCCCCTCGCCATGACCGTGCTGGCATTGTCCAACACGGCATCACTCCTGCTGCCCGTCTCGAACCTCACCAACCTGCTCGCGGCCCCGGACCTCGCACGGCACGGCACACGCTATGTCGCCGTGATGGCGCTGCCCGCCGTCATCGTCCTCGCGACCACGCTCCTCGTCCTGTCCCTCCTCCACCGCCGGGGCATCAGCGGCCGCTTTGTCTCGGCGCCGGGCCCGCGGCCGGACGACCCGGTGCTCGTCCGAATCGCCGCCGCCGTCACGACGGTCATGGTCGCCGGGTTCGTCGCGGGCCAGGACTACGCGCTCGTCGCGACCGCAGGGACGCTCGCCCTGGGTGCTGCCGTCCTCGTCCGACGACGCAGCCTGGTGGTCCCGGTCGCCGACCTCGTGCCGTGGCCGATGCTGATCACGGTCGCTGGTCTCTTCGTCGTGGTCGCCGGTGCCCATGAGCACGGCCTCGCCGACCTCGCGAGCCGCATCGCCGGGACGGGCTCCGGCCCTGTCGACCTCGCGCAGCTCGCCGTGGCGGGAGCGGTGTCGGCCAACGGCATCAACAACCTGCCCGCTTTCCTCGCCCTCAGCCCTGTCGTGCTCGGCGACGCCGTACGCACCGCCGTGCTGCTCGTCGCGGTGAACGCGGGCCCGCTGATCACGCCGTGGGGCTCGCTCGCGACGCTGCTGTGGTGGCGCCAGGTCCGCCGGCACGGCGACCCGACCGACCAGCCCGGGTGGCGGCAGGTCGTCGGGCAGGGACTCGTGCTCGCCCCGCTCGCCGTCGGCGCCGGGACGCTGTCGATCACCCTCGTACGGTGAGCGGGCCCCGCGAGATGGGGCGTCAGCCGACGCGGCGGCCGGTCATCTCGTCGATCGTCAGGGCGAGCAGCATCGTGCCCGGCAGACCGGTCCACGGCTCAGGGTCGACGTCCGGGATCTCGACCGTCTCGTCGACGGCACTGATCTTGCCGCGGACCTTCACGCTCCAACCGGTCTGCGACAGGCGGTCGAGGTAGGTCACCAGGAACGCGACTGCCGCCGGCCCGGGGGCAAGCGCGGCAAGCGTGCCGTCTTCCACCGTCCGGATGTAGATGGTGTCTCCGCAGAGCCGATAATTGACCGGCGTGACGTCGAGCCCTCGGTGGGACTGGTAGGCGAGGTGGCCGACGCGCGCCGTGCCGAGCAGCGCCTTGGTTTCGACGGCATCGAGGGTCACGAGCGCTCTGCTGCTCATCCGCCACCTCCTAGGAGTACCCCAAGTCTACGTCGCCAGTGCATGCCCATCGCAGGTCGTAGTGTGGGCTCACCACCGATCGAGAGGGAGTTCCGTGACCAGCGTCTCCCGATTTCCCGAGCCGCAGGCCGTCACCTCACCGCTGACCGAGCACGCCGTCTTCCTCGTGGTCACCATCGAGGACGGGCCGGCCGCCGCCGACGCAGCACGGACGACGATCGCCGACGTCGACGCTCTCGTGCGCTCGGTCGGATTCCGCAGCCTCCATGCCGGCCTGACCTGTGTCATCGGCATCGGCTCCGACGCATGGGACCGCTTCGGCGCACCTGACCGGCCGGCCCATCTCCATCCGTTCGTGCCGATCGACGGCTACCGCCACGATGCCCCGAGCACCGCGGGCGACCTGCTGTTCCACATCCGCGCGTCCCGCCACGACATGTGCTTCGAGCTGGAGCGTCTGATCCTCGCGCGCCTCGGCGACTCCGTACGGGTCGTCGACGACACCCCGGGCTTCCGCTACTTCGACGCCCGCGACCTGCTCGGGTTCGTCGACGGTACGGAGAACCCCGTCGGCGACGAGCTCGGCGAGGCCGCGTACATCGACGACGAGCCCGACTTCCTCGGCGGCAGCTACGTGATCACGCAGCGCTACTCCCACGACCTCTCCGCATGGGAACGGCTGTCGACAGAGGAGCAGGAGCGGATCATCGGTCGTACGAAGGCCGACGACGTAGAGCTCGACGACGCCGTGATGCCGTCCAACTCGCACGTCACGCTCAACACGGTCACCGACGACGACGGCAGCGAGCTCGACATCGTTCGGTTCAACATGGCGTTCGGGAGCTATACCGCGGGCGAGGTCGGTACGTACTTCATCGGCTACGCCAAGAGTCCCGAGACCACCGAGCTGATGCTCCAGAACATGTTTGTCGGCGACCCGCCCGGCAACTACGACCGGATCCTCGACTTCTCGACCGCGACGAGCGGGTGCCTCTTCTTTGTCCCGTCGTCGGCCACGCTGGAGATGCTCGGCGACCTTCCGTCGGTCGAGCCTGTCGAGACCACACGCCCGCCGGTCGAGCCCCAGCCGTCGGTCGAGCCTGTCGAGACCACCCACCCCACCACCGACGGCTCGCTGAGCGTCGGCAGCCTCAGAGGAGAGTACGACCGATGAACAACCTGCACCGCTCGCTCGCACCGATCTCTGCTGCCGCCTGGGCGCAGATCGAGGAGGAGGCGAGCCGCACCTTCCGGCGCAACCTCGCCGGGCGCCGGGTCATCGACGTCCACGACCCCGAGGGCGTCCAGCTCGCCGGTCTCTCCACCGGCCACCGCAGCGCCCCCGGCACCGACCCGAACGGCGTGGAGGTGCGCCGCCGCGAGGTGGCGCCGGTCGCCGAGCTGCGGGTCACGTTCGACCTGAGCCGTGAGGACGTCGACGACGTCGAACGCGGCTCCAACGACTCCGACTGGCAACCGGTCAAGGACGCGGCCCGCGCTCTCGCCTTCGCCGAGGACGGCGCGGTGTTCCACGGGCTCAGCGCAGTCGGAATCCGCGGGATCACGGAGTCGTCGAGCAACCCCCGTCTCGCGCTCCCGGCCGACGCCGTCGACTACCCCGATGTCGTCGCCCGGGCGCTGAGCCAGCTGCGGCTCGCCGGCGTAGAGGGTCCGTACGCGCTCCTGCTCAGCGCCGACGCCTACACGCAGGTCAATGAGACCACCGACCACGGCTACCCCATCCACGAGCAGCTTTCACGGCTGCTCCACGACAACATCGTGTGGGCACCCGCGATCTCGGGCGCCGTGCTGCTGTCGACGCGCGGAGGCGACTACGACCTCCATCTCGGGCAGGACACGTCGATCGGCTACCTCCACCACGACGACGAGACGGTCACGCTCTATCTGCAGGAGTCCTTCGCCTTCCTCCCCCTGACCGACGAGGCGTCGGTCGTCCTCGACCGATGAGCGCGGGCTGGCCGGAGCGGCGCGCGGTCGAGGCGGGCAGTCTGGTCTTCGACGTCGGCTTCGACGGGCCCGCCGACGGCGAGCCCGTGCTGCTGCTGCACGGCTTCCCGCAGACGTCGGAGTCGTGGCTGGACGTCGCGCCTGTCCTTGCGAACGCCGGGTTGCGGGTGATCGCCCCCGACCAGCGCGGTTACTCGCCCGGCGCCCGCCCTGACGGCGTGGATTCGTACGCGGTGCCGCGCCTCGTCGGAGACGTGCTCGGGCTGATGGACGCCCTCGGGTACGACTCCGCTCACGTGGTCGGTCACGACTGGGGTGCCGCAGTGGCGTGGGCGCTGACGGCGCACCATCCGGAGCGCGTGCGCAGCCTGGTCGCCTTGTCCGTCCCGCACCTCGCCGCGTACGGGTGGGCCCTGGTGCACGACGAGGACCAGCAGCAGCGCGCCGCGTACATCGGCCTCATGCGCACGCCCGGCAAAGCCGAGGAAGTGCTGCTGGCAGACGACGCGCGGCGGATCACCGCAATGTACGGCGGGATGGTGCCCGACGACAGGGCAGCCTCGTACGTCGCCGCGATGCAGGAGCCGGGCGCGCTGACGGCGGCACTGTCGTGGTATAGGGCGATGGGCCGCGACCTCGACGCGACACCCTCGGTGACGGTGCCGACGACCTACATCTGGGGCGGCGCCGACTGGGCGCTCGGCGCGGCCGGCGCCCGGCGGTGCGGTGAGCACGTCCAGGCAGAGTACCGCTTCGTCCCGGTCCAGGAGGCGTCCCACTGGCTTCCCGAGGAGTGCCCCGACCTGGTCGCTCAGGAGATCGTCGCGAGGGTGCGCGGCTGACCGACTGTCAGGTGCCGTCCGCGCGGTCGCGCTCGGCTTGGTCGCGATTGTCGATCTCGGTCTTGAGATCGCGGGCCCGTCGACCGCGTGCACGGTTGGCCCCGCTCAGCCAGACCAGGCCCACGACGAGCAGAGCGCCGATGATCGCGCCCCAGAGCGAAGCCGCGCGGAAGCCCGGGCCGTCGACGTCGAGGATGCGCTCGCCGGCGTGTGCTCCGTTGCTCGTCCCCACGACGATCGACAGCGTCATCAGGTTGGGCAGCGCGAGAATCACGGCGACCGCGACGACGACGACCTTCCAGAAACCCTTCACCCAGTGCCGCGCGATCGCCTGCCAGGCAAGGAGAAGGGGGACGAAGGTGAACACCACGCCGAGGAACAGCCCCCACACCGTCCCGGCCGTCAGGCTGCCATCGACACGGCGCCCGATCCACTGCGCCCACCAGCGGGGCACGAACGCCGCCAGCGCGTATCCGACGATCACCACGACCACCGCGACGGCCAGCAGCACGAGGACGTTGTGCAGCATGCGCTTGCCGTACGACTTCCACTTGTCCGCCGCGTTTCCCCGGTGCCCTGGGCCGCTCTGCGGGAGTCCCGTGCCACCACTCTCGGAGGTCACCATGGCCTCAGGATGGCACCGATCACGGTCTTCGACCGGTTTGCGCGCGAACGGGCAGGTAACATCCGTTCACAATGATGTGACGCGCACCACACGCGCTCGGGTCGTGCTCCGCGTCGCCCGGGAAGGACACATGATGAGTCGCACGATGGACCCCCGTGGTCCGGAGGTCGTCTCGCTCGCCGGCGACAACCTGCGGGTGGTGGACAAGCCTCGCCACAGCAAGCGCGCGGCACTGCTGTCCACCGCGCTGCGGGTGACCGTGAAGCCGGCGCTCTCCGTCTGGTCGTACGCACCCGGCGCCCCGTGGCCGACCGGGCTCCTCGAGAGCGTGGCGGGGCTGCTGCCGGCGCCGCGCAACGCGACGGTGGAGGACATCCGGCTCCCGCAGTGCGATGCCGAGGTGATCCGTGCCGGATCTGCCGAGCACGCCGAGACCCACGCGGTGCTCTATCTGCACGGCGGCGCCTTCCTCGTCGGCGGGCTCAACACGCACCGCGGTCTCGCCGCACGGCTGTCGGCGACCAGCGGCTGCACGGTCCTCAACGTCGGCTATCGCATGATGCCGAAGCACCCGGTGAGCCAGGCCGTCGAGGACGGGCTCTCGGGCTACCGGTGGCTGCTCGACCAGGGCTTTCCGCCCGAGCGCATCGTCGTCGCCGGCGACTCGGCCGGCGGCTACCTCGCGTTCGCCGTCACGCTCGCGATCCTCGACGCCGACCTGGAGGCTCCCGCGGGCCTGGTCGCCATGTCCCCGCTGACCGACTTCGATCCCGATCGCAAGCTCGACCAGCCTGGCCGCCCGTCGTGCGCGTTGTTCCCGAGGTCGGCGTGGCGCGGGTTCCTCCGGCTCGTCGACCTGGTCGAGAACGAGCTGCTGTCCGACCTCCTGCAGCCAGCGTCGTCGCTCGTGGACGCCGACCTGCACGGACTGCCGCCCACCCTCATCCAGGTGGGGTCGGACGAGCTCGTCCTCCCCGACGCCGAGCTGATGGCGATCCGCCTCGCACGCTCGGATGTCGAGGTCGAGCTGCAGATCTGGGAGAAGCAGGTTCACGTCTTCCAGGTCGCAGTCGACCTCGTGCCCGAGGCGCGCGAGGCGACGCGCGAGGTAGGGCGGTTCGTCCGCCGCACGACGTCAGACGGTCGACGCCGCGTCGCCCGCAGACGACGCGCTGTCGGTTCCGTCCGCTGACGGTCCGCCCGAGCCGTCCCCGTACGGCGCGTCCGGGAGCGACCTGCCGCCCTGGCCGTCGGGCATGCCGCCCTGGCCGCCGTGACCACCCGGAGCGCCCGGGAACTGCCCGTCACCCTGGCCCTGCTGGCCACCAGGTCCGCCCTGACCGCCCTGACCGTCCTGACCGTCCTGGCCTCCGGGGAACTGGCCCATGCCCGGCGCGTTGCCGGGGCCGCCGTCCGCACCGCCGTCGTCGGCCGAGGCGGTGCCGATCGCGATGCCACCCAGGAACCCGAACCCGCACAGGGCGACGCCGGCGGCGATCGCACCGAACCGCGTGCGGTTGTCGAGCGACTTCCACCCGCGCGACGGCGTCGCGCCGGCAGTCGTCGGGGCCTGCGGAGCGGCCGACGCCGCCGTCGGCGCGTCCGTTGTCGGCATCTGCGTCGTCGGGTCCTGCACCGGCGGGGTCTCCGTCGGCTCCGGGCCCTGAGGCGTACGAGGGTTCTGCTCGTTCATCTGTTCTCCTTCTTTCATCGTTGGTCCGCGTCGGTCAGCTGTGACCGGCGAGGTCGTAGACGGTCGTCCCGCCCACGGTCTGAGGGGTGAAGTTCTCTGTCACCCAGGTCTCGATCTTGGAGTTGCGGCCACCGCCGTGCCCGGTCGCGGGGATGTAGAAGCCGATCTCGCCGTCGGCGACCCACTCCTGGAACTGCTCGAGCGACGGGAACGCGTCCGTGCCGTTGAAACCGCCGATCGCAAGGACGGGTTCGCCCGAGGCGAGCTGCAAGGGTGCGGCACCGTTGGCGGTCTGCGCGGCCGCGGCCCAGCGGGAGTCGCTGTTCTGGAGCAGGCTCACCAGCTCCTCGCTGACGCCTGCGGTCCCGCCGCCGCCGAGGAAGCTGGTCCCCGCGCCCCCGCCGGGGCCACCGCCCGTCGCAGGTCCGGCGGACACGATCGACCCGGTGTGCGCCGAGCCGATGGTCGCCGCGGCCGAGGCGGCGGGCGCCGCGAGCGAGGCGACGCCGATGAGGGTCGCAGTGATCACGGCGAGGTAGCGAGCCCCGTCGCCCGGGTTCGGAAGCTCCGGCCCGACGAGCAGGAGCACACCAGCCGCGACGGCCGCGAACACGACCACCCAGCGCAACCAGGGCACGAACGTCGGGGTCTCGGCGAGCAGCCGCCAATTCCAGAGGCCGGTGAGGACGACCGTCCCCGCGAGCACGGCCCGCGGCACCAGCTCCGTACGGCGTCGCCACAGGACCACCACACCGACGCCGACCAGCGCGGCGATCGCGGGCGCGAGCGCCGCCGTGTAGTAGCTGTGGATGATGCCCTGCATCAGGCTGAACGTCAGGCCGGTGACCAGCAGCCAGCCACCCCAGATGATCGCGAACGCGCGCATCCGATCCGTACGGGCGAGCCGCCAGGACAATGCGGCGAGCGCGACGAGTGCGACCAGGGCGGCCGGCAGGAGCCAGCTCGCCTGCGTCTGCATCTCGGAGCTGAAGAGCCGTCCGAGGCCGGGCGTCCCCCACATGCCGCCGCCCTGCCCGCCGCCACCGACGGACCCGACCTCCTCGCCGTTGAGGCGACCGAGGCCGTTGTAGCCGAGCGCGAGCTCGAGGATGCTGTTGCTCGTCGAGCCACCGATGTACGGGCGCGCGGACGCCGGCCACAGCTCGGCGATGAGCACCCACCATCCCGCGCCGACGACGACCGCGCCGGCTGCGGCGAGGAGGTGTAGCAGGCGCGTCCGCAAGCGTGCCGACCCGGCGACCCCGTACGCCAGCGCGAGCGCCGGCAGGACGAGGAACGCCTGCAGCATCTTGGCGAGGAATGCGAACCCGATGAGCAGACCCGCGAGCACCAGCCATCGCAGCGCCTTCTTGGCGTCGATCGCCCGGGTCACGGCCCACGCGGCCGCCACCATCAGGAAGACCAGCAGCGCATCGGGGTTGTTGAACCGGAACATCAGCGCGGCCACCGGCGTCGTCGCCAGCACGGCGCCGGCGATCAACGCCGCCGACGACCCGAACCAGCGGCGCACCGCGGCGTACAGGACGCCGACGCTCGCGACCCCAAGCAGCGCCTGCGGGAGCAGCATGCTGAACGAGCTGAACCCGAACACCCGCGCCGACAGGCCCATCAGCCACAGCGACGCCGGGGTCTTGTCGACGGTGATGCCGTTCGCGGCGTCCAGCGCGCCGAAGAACCAGGCCTTCCAGTCCTGCGCCCCGGCCTGCACGGCCATCGAGTAGTACTCGTTGGCGTAGCCGTTGACGGTCAGGTTCCAGCAGTACGCGACCGCGGTCGCAGCCAGCAGGGCGATCAGCAGGGCGTGCTCCCGCGTCCACCAGCCTCGCCGGACCTCGACGGCGTCACGCTCGTGAACAGCACGTTCCTGTACGGCGGTGCTCATGCGGCACTCCTCTCGTCCGCCGTGGCGGAAGGGGTCGGAGCGACCTGGCGGGCGGACAGCCGCACGTCGAGGTCGCGGGTACGGGGCACCTCGGTCGCGGTGCGAAACACCCAGCGATCGAGCAGCACGAACCGCACGATCGTCGCGAGCACGTTGGCCACCGTGAGGACGCCGACCTCCATCAGTGGGGTGTGGCCGAGGCCCGCGGTCAGCGCGAGCGCCGACGCCGTCAGCGCCCATCCGCAGGCGAACGCGACCAGGCCCTGGACGTGATGGCGAGCAAGCCGCTTCGTCCCGGTCACCTGGTAGGTGAAGCGCCGGTTCATGGCGGTGTTGCCGATCGCCGTCGTCACCAGCGCGAAGAGGTTCGCGACCTGGGCGGGGGCGATCTGACGCGCGAGGAGGAACAGCAGGGCGTACGCGATCGTGCTGACGACGCCGACCAAGCCGAAGCGGATCATCCGGATGCCGACCGGTGTGCGGACAGGAGGCCGCCCGAAGCGGTGCCGTACGGGCTCGAGATCGAGGCGACCCGTCGTCAGACCGCGGGCCATGTGCGCGATCCCCCACAGGTCGTCGCGGACGGTCGACGCGATCGCGACCCGGCTGTCCGGATCGTCGACCCAGTCGACAGGAACCTCGGCGATCCGCAGGCCCGCGCGCTCGGCGAGGACCAGCAGCTCGGTGTCGAAGAACCAGCCGGTGTCCTCGACGTACGGCAGCAGGGCCTTCGCCACGTCGGTGCGCACCGCCTTGAAGCCGCACTGCGCGTCGCTGAACCGCGCGCCGAGGACGACACGGAGGAGGGCGTTGTAGCCCCGGGAGAGGATCTCGCGCTTGACGCCTCGTACGACCCGGGAGTCACGCCGCAGCCGCGTGCCGATCGCCACGTCCGAGTGACCGGACAGCAGCGGGGCGACCAGGGGCATGAGGGCGCCGAGATCGGTCGAGAGGTCGACGTCCATGTAGGCGACGACGGTGGCCTCGCTGCGCGACCAGACGGTCGAGAGCGCCCGTCCGCGACCCCGTTCGGGGACGCGGACCAGCCTCACGTCGCTCAGCGTCGCCGCGAGCCGCTCCGCGACCTCCGCCGTACCATCAGTGCTGCCGTTGTCGGCGATCACGACGCGGCACGCGAACGGGACCTCGAGGTCGAGGTACGTGCGCAGTCGCTGGACGCTGCGTTCAAGGATGTGCGCCTCGTTCAGCACCGGGACGACCACGTCGATCACGGGAGATGTCTCGTTCATGTCTTCGACGTTGCCGTCGAAAGTTCACGATCCCCTTGGTCGAGCCTGGGAGATCCCTGTGAGCCACCCGCCCGTCGAGCCTGTCGAGACCCACCCGCCGGTCGAGCCTGTCGAGACCCCCGCTTGGCGAGGGGCGTATCGAGACCTGCCCCGCGCCGTCGAAGGCGTCGCGCGCACGTTCGATGGCGGGCATGTGCTCGGCGGCCCAGGCGAGCAGCACGTCGACAGGGGGCGCAGCGTCGTGCCGAGCGGTGATCGCGTACTCGACGGCTACCTGCCGCGTGCTGACGATCCTGCGTTCGATGACGCCGTTGCGCCTTCGCTGATCGGCGTCGAGTCCCTGTTCGAGCCGGACGTGCTCGTGGAGGTCGAGGCCATGGCGCTCATCGACTGAGGGGAAGCCAGCGCTCACCGTGCCAGCGGGATCCGTACGGTGAACGTCGCGCCCTCCCCAGGGGCGGTGTCGAGAGAGACCCGACCGCCGTGGCCCGCCACCAGGGCCGAGACGATCGCGAGGCCCAGCCCCGAGCCTCCGTCCTGCCGACTACGGGCCTCGTCCGCGCGGTAGAAGCGCTCGAACGCGTGCGCGGCCGACTCCTCGTCGAGCCCGGGCCCGTCATCGGAGACGATCAGGACGCCCTCGTCTCCTTCCGCACGAACATCGACGCGCAGCTCCGCCTCGGGCGGCGTGTGCACCAGCGCGTTGCCGACGAGGTTCGCGATCACCTGCCGCAGGCGCGCCTCGTCGCCCTCGACGATGACCGGCGGGCCGGCGGCGGGCTCGGCGACAGGCCGATCCGGCTGCGTGGCGCGCGCATCGACGACCGCGTCACGCACCAGGGTCCGCAGGTCGACAGGGTCACGGCGGAGCGGGCGCTCCTGGTCGAGGCGGGCGAGCAGCAGCAGGTCCTCTACGAGGATGCCCATGCGATCGGCCTCCTGACGGATGCGCGCCATGAACCGGTCCGTGGTCGCCTCGTCGGTCGCCGCCCCCTGGGCGTACAGCTCGGCGAACCCCCGGATCGACGTCAGCGGCGTCCGCAGCTCGTGGCTCGCATCGGCGACGAAGCGACGCATCCGGCGCTCGGACTCCTCCGCCCTGCGCGCCTCCTCACCTGCCCGTACGGCCTCGCGCTCGCGGTCGTCGACCGCCTTCTCGATGTGGCCGAGCATCGTGTTGAGCGACGACGCGAGCGCACCCACCTCGGTCCTCGGGTCGGCATCCATCGGAACCCGCGCGCCGAGGTCGCCCCCGGCGATCGCCTCCGCGGTCCGCTCCACCCGTATGAGGGGGCGCAGGCTGCGCGCGACGAGCCACGAGCTGATCGCGGCCACCGCGACGAGGACGGTGACGGCGATCGCCAGCTCGATCCAGCGCAGCCGCTCGAGTGTCTCGGTCACGTCCGTGAGGTCGACCGCGACGGCGACCGTACCCCCGTCCGAGCCCTCGAAGAAGACCACGCGCCACGGCGGGCTGCCGTCCGCTGCGGAGATCGTGAAGGGCTCGTTGTACGTGATGTCGTCGGTCGCCGGGTCCGGAAGGTCGGGGTAGTCATCCCTCTCGAGGCGCGGGTCCACCTGGGGGTCGAACGAGGTCCCGTCGGACGCGAAGCGCTGGACGAAGAAGCGCGACGGCAGCGCCGCACCGTCCTCGATGATCCGCCGCGGCGGCGGACGATCGGCGAAGCCGCGCCCTTGCGTCACGAGCTCGGTGTCCGCGCGGTCGACGAGCGAACGCTCCAGGACGACATGGGTGGCGACGGCGCTCAACACCAGCGCGAGCGTCACCATCGCGACGGCGAGCGCAGCCAGCTGGACGCGCAGCGGGACGGCGCGCCACCTTGTGACCAGGGCGGAGCGACGCTTCATCGGGGCCGACGCAGCACGTACCCGACGCCGCGCACGGTGTGCAGCAGCCGCGGCTCGGTGGTGTCGATCTTGCGGCGCAGGTACGAGACGTAGGTCTCGACGACGTTGCCGTCCCCGCCGAAGTCGTAGTTCCAGACGTGGTCGAGGATCTGCTGCTTGCTCAGGACGCGGCCGCTGTTGAGCAGGAAGTAGCGCAGCAGCTTGAACTCCGTCGGCGAGAGGTCGACGACCTCGCCGTCCTTGCGGACCTCGTGGCTGTCGGTGTCCATCTCCAGGTCGGCGAACCGCAGCACGGTCTCCTCGCGGGTGCGGCGTGTTCGCCGCAGCACGGCGTGGACGCGTGCGACGAGCTCGTCGAGGCTGAACGGCTTCACCAGGTAGTCGTCGCCGCCGGCGGTGAGCCCGTTGACGCGGTCCGCCGGGGCATCCCGGGCGGTGAGGAAGATGACGGGGATGTCGCGGTGCTCGCGGCGCAGCCGCGTCACCACCTCGAAGCCGTCGAGCCCGGGCATCATCACGTCCAGCACGATCAGGTCGAGGGTCGGGTCCGTGGTCGCCATCTCGAGGGCCGTACGCCCGTCGGTGGCCGTCACCACCTCGAACCCGGCGAAGCGCAGGCTGGAGGCAAGCAGGTCGAGGATGCTCGCGTCGTCGTCGACGACGAGCAGCCGGTCGGAAGTACGCGGTGAGGTCATCAGGTTCAACCATCGCCGATCCTGCTTGAACCCGCCTGAGGAGATCCTGTGAGCGGCCTGTGAGCCTGGGACCGGACCGGGTGAAAAGTGTCACGACAGGCGGTGCCGCTCGGAGGCGGGCGGGCCGGCACCCACCCCCAACCTTTAGAATGCCCCTGAGGCGAAGGAGGCGGGTCGGATGGGATTCATCCTCAGCATCATCGGGTTCCTGGTGATCGGCCTGGTCGCGGGGTTCATCGCCCGCGCGATCGTCCCCGGCAAAGACGCGATGTCCCTCGTGCAGACACTCGTTCTCGGCGTCGTCGGCTCGGTGGTCTTCGGCGTGATCCTCGGCCTCCTCCCCTTCTGGGATCGTGACAAGGGCTTCGGCCCGGCGGGGTGGATCGGCTCGATCATCGGCGCCGTCCTCACCCTGATGGTCTACAACCGTGTCGTGAAGAAGAGCTCGGCGAGCTGATCTCGACCTGATGCTCTTCCTCCTGCTCGCCCACCTGGTCGCCGCAGCAGCCGCTCCTGCGCTCGTCCGTACGTTCGACCGGCACGCCTTCCTCCTCCTCGCTCTGGTCCCCGGCGCAAGTTTCGTCTGGCTCCTTCTGCAGGGGCCTGAGGTCACCGGCCCCGACGCGGGCACGCTCACCGAGACGTACGAGTGGGTGCCCACGATCGGCCTCGAGATCGGGCTTCGGCTCGACACGCTGAGCTGGACCCTGGCCCTGCTCGTCACGGGCGTCGGCGCGCTGGTCCTCTTCTACTGCACCTGGTACTTCCGCTCGTACGATCCCGCGCTCTGGCGCTTCTCCGGCGCATTCACGGCGTTCGCCGGCTCCATGCTCGGCCTCGTGCTGTCTCGGGACGTGCTGCTCCTGTACGTGTTCTGGGAGCTCACTACCGTCTTCTCCTACATCCTCGTCGGCCACAACCCCGAGCGTGTCGCCAACCGTCGCGCGGCGATGACGGCGCTGATCGTGACGACCTTCGGCGGCCTCGCGATGCTGGTCGGCCTCATCATGCTCGGGCAGGACGCAGGGTCGTACCGCATCGACGCGATCATGGCGCTCTCCCCGACCGGCGCCGCGACCGCCACCGCGATCGCCCTCGTGCTGATCGGCGCGCTCAGCAAGTCGGCGCTGGTGCCGTTCCACTTCTGGCTCCCCGGCGCGATGGCCGCTCCGACGCCGGTGAGCGCCTACCTGCACGCGGCCGCGATGGTGAAGGCCGGCGTCTTCCTCGTCGCCGTGATGGCCCCCGCGTTCGCCGACGCCGCCCTGTGGCGGCCGACGCTGCTCGTGCTCGGCGTGCTGACGATGATCGTCGGTGGCCTGCGCGCGCTCGGGCAGCACGACGTCAAGCTGCTCCTCGCGTACGGGACGGTGAGCCAGCTCGGCTTCCTCGTCGCCGTGGTCGGGCTCGGCACCCGTGCAGCCGCGCTCGCCGGCGTCGCGATGGTCGTCGCCCACGCCCTGTTCAAAGCGGCGCTCTTCATGGTCGTTGGCATCGTCGACCACTCGGCTCACACCCGCGACCTGCGCAAGCTGTCGCGGCTGCGCCCCGCGATGCCCTGGCTCTTCGGCTTCACCGTGCTCGCGGCGGCCTCGATGGCCGGCATCCCGCCGATGCTCGGGTTCGTCGCCAAGGAGTCGGTGTACGGCGCATTCGTTGACGTGGTCTCGACCGGCGACGGCACCGGGATCGGACCGGTCGCCGGCTCTCTCGTGCTCGCGGGGCTGGTCTTCGGCTCGCTGCTCACCATGGCGTACACGTTGCGCTTCGTGTGGGGTGTCTTCGGCGACAAGCCGGGCGTCGACCAGCCCGCCAACCTGGTCCCTGTGCCTGCCGGGTTCGCGACGCCGACCGCGCTCCTCGCCTCGGCTTCGCTCGTGCTCGCGTTCTTCGGCAGCGGTCTGACCAAGCTGTGGGCGGGGTACGACCACCAGTTCCCCGAGGGCGACCACCACGCGGAGCTCGCCCTCTGGCACGGGTTCTCCCCTGCCCTCGGCCTGTCCGTAATCGCGGTCCTCGGCGGCATCGCGCTCTTCACCTGGCAGCAGCGCCGTGCGCTCGTCCCCGCCGCGCCCTGGATGCCGTCGGCCGAGCGGGCGTACGAGGGCATCATGCGCAACACCGACCGGCTCGCCGTCGAGGTCACCGGTCGTACGCAGCGCGGCTCGCTGCCCTTCTACCTCGGCTCGATCCTCGTAGTCGTCCTGCTGATCCCCGGCACTGCGCTCGCACTCAACCGCACGTGGACCGAGGACGTCGTGTGGTTCGACTCCGCGGCGCAGGCGGTCGTCGCGATCCTGCTGGGTGTCGCGGCCGTGCTCACCGTCCGGTCGCGTCGCCGGCTCAAGGCCGTCCTGCTCGCGGGGGTGGCCGGCTACTGCACGGCGATGCTCTTCCTCCTTCACGGCGCACCCGATCTCGCGCTGACCCAGGTGCTCGTGGAGACGGTGACGCTGGTCGTGTTCGTGCTGGTGCTGCGCCGCATGGCCCCGTACTTCTCCGACCGTCCACTCACCCGCGCCCGCTGGATCCGGGTGGGAATCGGCGCCCTCTCCGGGGCCTTCGCCTCCGCGATCGCACTCGCCACCGCCGGCGTCCGGATCGGTGACCCGATCTCGGTCGCGTTCGCCGAGAGCGCCGTCGAGTACGGCGGAGGCCACAACATCGTGAACGTGACCCTCGTGGACATCCGCGCCTGGGACACGATGGGCGAGCTGTCGGTCCTCGTGGTGGCCGCCACCGGTGTCGCCTCGCTGATCTTCCTCATCACCGGTCGCGGTGGGGCGCAGAGCCCTGCCGCCCCGCTGCCCGAGGGGCACTCGACCGGTCGCTGGCTGCGCGCGGGCCGTACGCTCGCCCCGGAGCGACGTTCGATCGTCTTCGAGATCGTCACGCGGCTGATCTTCCACACGGTCATCCTGTTCTCCGTGTGGCTGATCTTCTCCGGCCACAACGGTCCGGGCGGCGGCTTCGCCGGCGGTCTGATGGCCGGCCTCGCACTGATGGTCCGCTACCTCGCCGGCGGACGGTACGAGCTCGACGAAGCGGCGCCGGTCGACGCCGGACGGGTCCTCGGACTCGGCCTCTCGGTCGCGACCGTGTCCGCGCTCGCGCCGCTGGCGTTCGGCGGCCAGGTCTTCCAGAGCGCGATCGTCAAGTTCCACCTGTTCGCGATCGGCGACATCAAGCTGGTCACGTCGCTCTTCTTCGACCTCGGCGTCTATCTCGTGGTCGTGGGTCTCATGCTCGACGTCCTGCGCAGCCTCGGCGGCGGGATCGACGCCGACATCGAGACCGGGGACGCCGATCCCGAGCTACCGGGCTCCTACACCGACCCTGAGATCGAGCCGCTGACGGGAGGCGTCCGATGACCGTCAACCTGGTTCTCGTCATTGTCATCGGTGTGACCTTCGCCTGCGGCGTGACACTGCTGCTCGAGCGAAGCCTGACCCGCATCGTCGTCGGCACCCTGTTGATCGGCAACGCCGTCAACCTCATCTTCATCGTGGCCTCCGGCGCACCCGGCCGTGCCCCGATCGTCGACGAGTCCGACCCGTCCCCGATGAGCGACCCGCTCCCGCAGGCGATGGTGCTCACCGCGATCGTCATCACCCTCGGCGTCGCGTCGTTCCTGCTCGCCATGGCGTACAGGTCGTGGCAGCTGCAGGGGCACGACGAAGTCCAGGACGACATGGAGGACCGCCTCATCATGCGGCTGGCCGAGCTCGACGAGGCGTCACAATCGTACGAGGAAGGTGGCGGAGCTCCGGACGAGGAAGGCGCCGACACCGAGGAGGTCGAGCGATGACCGCCGACTCCGCGATGTCCTTCCTGATCCCGCTGCCGGTCGTGCTGGCGCTGCTCGGCGCCGGGGTGTGCCTCGCGCTCGGCCAGAACGCCCGCGCCCAGCGCGTCATCAGCTTCACGACCCTCTCGATCATCGTCGCGGTCGCGGGCGTCCTGCTGTGGGCAGCCGACCGGGACGGCCCGCAGGTCGTGTACGTCGGGGGCTGGCCCGCCCGCATGGGCATCGTGCTGGTCGCCGACCGGTTGTCCGCCTTGCTGCTGCTCGTCTCGGCGATCGTGACGCTGTGCGTCCTCGCGTACTCCGTGGGCCAGGGCATCATCGAGTTCGGTCGCGACACGCCGTTGTCGGTGTTCTACCCGACGTTCCTCGTCCTGTCGGCGGGAGTCTCCAACGCCTTCCTGTCGGGCGACCTCTTCAACCTGTACGTCGGGTTCGAGATCCTGCTGGCGGCGAGCTACGTGCTCATCACCCTGGGCGGCACCGGGCCACGGGTGCGCGCCGGGACGACGTACGTTGTCGTGTCGGTGCTGTCGTCGATGGTGTTCCTCATCGCGATCGCGGGCGTCTACGCGGCGACCGGCACGGTCAACATGGCCGATCTCGCGGTCAAGCTGCAGGAGGTCCCCGAGGGGGTCCGCATCGTCCTGCAGCTCATGCTGCTCACCGCGTTCTCGATCAAGGCCGCCGTCTTCCCGCTGTCGGCGTGGCTCCCCGACTCCTACCCGACCGCACCCGCACCCGTGACGGCGGTGTTCGCGGGCCTGCTGACCAAGGTCGGCGTGTACGCGATCATGCGCGTGCAGACGCTGCTCTTCCCGGACAGCCCGCTGTCGGACCTGCTGCTGTGGGCCGCGCTGCTGACGATGTTCGTGGGCATCCTCGGCGCCATCGCGCAGTCCGACATCAAACGTATGCTCTCGTTCACCCTCGTCAGCCACATCGGCTACATGATGTTCGGGGTCGCGGTCGCCTCCGACCTGGGGCTCGCGGGCGCGATCTTCTACATCGTCCACCACATCACGATCCAGACCACGCTCTTCCTGGTCACGGGCCTGATCGAGATCCGTGGCGGCTCGACGTCGTTGGAGCACCTCGGCGGTCTCGCGAAGGCCGCCCCGGTGCTTGCGCTGATGTTCTTCCTGCCGGCGATGAACCTCTCCGGCATCCCTCCGTTCTCTGGCTTCCTCGGCAAGGTCGCCCTCGTCCAGGCGGGGGTCGACCGGGCAGGCTGGCTCGCGTACCTGGTCGTGGCGGCCTCGATCCTCACCAGCCTCCTCACCCTGTACGCGGTGGCGAAGACATGGAACCGCGCGTTCTGGCGGCCTCGTACGGAGGAACCCGACGAGCTCACCGAGTCCGTCCCCAGCTCCGGCACGAAGTCGGGCGAGCCGTGGGGTGACACGGTCGCGACGTCCGTACGCTCGCTCCCTCGCGCGATGGTCACCCCGACGCTGACGCTGGTCGCGCTCGGCACGGCGCTCACCCTGCTTGCCGGGCCGTTGTTCGGGATCACCGAGCGCGCGGCCGAGGAGCTGCGCGATCGCGACCCGTACATCGAGACCGTCCTCAACGACGGCAGCGTGGCAGGATCCATCGTCCCGCGCGGGTCAGGAGGTGCCGAGTGAGCGACGCGAACGACGCGAACGACGCCTCTCGTCGCACCCAGGCGCGCCGCGCCCTTCAGTGGCCCGTCGTGCTGTGGCTCACGCTCGTTTGGGTGCTGCTCTGGGGTGAGTTCACCGTCGGCAACATCCTCGCCGGGGCCCTCATCGCGGTCGCGATCATCCGGGTCTTTCCGCTGCCGCCGATCGAGTTCCACGGCCGGGTGCACCCGTGGCGGCTCCTCATCCTGGTGTACGCGTTCTTCCGTGATCTGGTCGCGTCGAGCGTTCAGGTCGCGACCATCGTGATGCGCTTCGGCTACCAGCCGGTCAACGCGGTGCTCGTCGTGCCGATGCGGACCCGCAGCGAGCTCGCCCTCATGCTCACCTCCGAGATCGTGTCGCTGGTCCCCGGCAGCCTCCTGATCGAGGCATCGAGGAGCACGTGGACCCTGCAGATCCACGTGCTCGAGACCCGCAGCCAGGCCGACGTCGAGGCTGCACGACAACGCGTCTGGGACGAGGAGGAGCGGGTCGTACGCGCACTCGGCAACGCCGAGGACATCGCCCGGATCGAGCAGCCGCGCCCGGAAGGTGGGTTCCGATGACCTGGATGACCGTGGTCGCGTGGGTGGCCGGAGGCATGCTCGGGATCGCTGCCGTCCTCGCGGTGGTCCGTGCCGCCCTCGGACCATCGATGCCCAACCGTGCAGTCGCGATCGACGTGCTCGTCGCCGTGCTCGTGGGCGGGCTCGGTGTCGAGGCGGCGTACAACCGCCACACCGACACGCTCCCGATCCTGGTCGTCCTCTCTCTGGTCGGGATGGTCGGCTCGGTGAGCATCGCGCGCTTCGCCACGAGCGACGAGCCTGACGAGTCCGATCCCGAGCGCATCGACGGTACGGAGGGATCCCGATGAGACTCGCCCTCGACATCGCTTCGGCGTTCTGCCTGCTGTCCGGCGCTTTCCTCGCGCTGATCGCCGCCATCGGCATCGCGCGATTCAACAACCTGTTCAGCCGGATGCACGCTGCCACAAAGCCTCAGGTGCTCGGGCTGCTGCTCATCCTGCTCGGGATCGGGCTCCGGATGGAGGCGTGGAGCGACCTCGGCCTCCTCGTGCTCGTCGCCGTCTTCCAGCTGCTCACCGCTCCCGTCGCGGCGCACATGCTCGGACGCGCGGTCTATCGCACCGGCGGCGCGGACCACGACGAGAGGCTCGTCGACGAGCAGATGCCGGCGGACTGACTTCGGCTCCACCCGCGCCGGGCTAACCGGGAGCGCCCGCAGTCACTCCCACGGATTGACCACGGGCACGCCCAGCGGAGAAAAGTCCGCGACGCTGCGGGTGACGACGGTCATGCCGTGGACTATCGCGGTGGCGGCGATGAAGGCGTCGCGCTCCGGCCGAGGATCGGGCACGTGCAATCGCGCGGTCTCGCGCGCGACAGGAAGGTCGATCGGGAGGATCCGCGCCTCGTACGCAACGATCTGGCGTTCGAACCACTCGCGAAGCCGCCGCCCCTGCGCACTATCTAGTCGCTCGATCCTTGCCACGCCGTGGGCAAGTTCGAAGACGGTGATGGCACTCAGGTGGCACTCATGATCGGGGACGTTCTCGAGCCACGCGCGAACCCGGGCATCCATGCGATCGCCGAATCGCACCTCGCTGACGACGTTTGTGTCGAGGATGAAGGTCATAGCTCGGGGATCTTTGCCCCGAAGTGCATGGGCTGGGGGTCGAAGTCGACGACCGGTTCTTCCATGGCCAGCCAGTCGAGGGCGGAGCGCGTCGGCGCCACGATGCGCTCGTACTCCTCGATGGTCATCAACACGTGCGACGGTCGCCCGCGGTCGGTGATGATGACGGGCTCTTCCTCAGCGGCGCGTTTGGCCGCACTGACGTCGCGATTGAAATCGCGCGCGGTCATCGTGGTCATCGACTCACCTCCGACGTAGGTACGTACCTACTTTAGGTCAGAGGTCACCCCACACAACCGCTCAGCTCTCAGCCTGTGCCACGTCGAAGTAGTTGCCCTCTGGATCGGCCAAGGTCACCCAACGGAAGCCGGTCTCCATAGTCTGGTCGGACACCTTGTCCGCGCCGGCCGCCTCGAGCCGCGAGACCTCGGCGTCGAGGTCGGTCGCGACCAGGTCGAGGTGCATCTTGTTCTTGCCGGGCGTCGGACGCTCGACCTTCTGAAAGGCGAGCTGGACCGGCGCACCGGGGACGGCCACGACGACGAACCAGCCCTCGTTCTCCTGGACGACCTCGCCGCCCACCTGCTCGGCCCACCACCTCCCCAGCGCAAGCGCATCAAGACTGTCGACGGTGACCATGCCCACGGAGAGAGTCATGCTCAGCACGCTAGCGGGCCACCCGGACACTTCGCGCGCTCATTCTCCGGGTGTTGGCGTACGCGCACGTCCTCGGAGAGGATCGACCGCGTGACGACGGCGACTGGCGACTTCGACCTGACCATCGACGAGCTGCGCGTCGTCGCGCGCTTCGTGGCCGAGACCGCCGAAGCGGTCCTTCCCGTTTTCGAGGAGGCTCACCCCCACGATCCCCGACCTCGCACTGCGCTCGATGCCGCGTGGGAGTTCGTGAACGGCGCCCGCCGGTCCAGGCTCCAGCGCGTCACGTCGATGGACGCTCACCGTGCGGCGAAGGTGGCGTCCACCGAGTCCGCCCGGCTCGCCGCCCAGGCCGCCGGCGACGCGGCCTCGGCCGCGTATCTGCACCCGATTGCCAAGGCGCACCAGGTCGGCCACCTCCTCCGTGCCGCCGCGAACGCCGCACGCATCGCCGAGATCGGCGCGGGCGGCGATCCCGATGCGGCGGAGGCGGTGCTCGTGCAGGCCCGGGAGCGGGCGACGCCGGTGCTCATCGAGGTCCTGAGCCGCTATCCCGCCCCACCGGTCGGCAAGAGCCGCACCGCGCAGCTCATGTCGGCGCTCGACGCCTCGCTGCGCTCGTGCCGGTGACGGCGCCACCCGCTCGGCGACGTCAGTCCCGCACGCAGCGCGCCACGTACCGTCCGTCCACGACCTCCACGCCGTGCGTCTCGTGCTCGAACCCCGGGAACCGCTGGTCGAACTCCTCCAGCGCCCGCAGGTAGGCGAGGAACGGCCCGTCGTCCGGCCCCGCCGACTCGCCCGGCATGACGAGCGGGATCCCCGGCGGGTACGGGACGAGGCCGATCGCGAGCGTACGGTCGGCGAGCGCATCGAGCGGCACCGCGTCGACGGTCCCGCGGACCACGTGCGCGTACGCTCGCGCCGGCGTCGTCACCGGGACGGGGTGCGCGCCGAAGGCCTCGCGCTGCAGGGCCAGCAGCCTCGTACGGCCGATAGTCGCGTGCTGCTCCTCGGCGAGGTCGCGCAGCCCCATACCCGCATAGCGGCGCGGGTCGCGCGCGAACGTCGCAGGCAGCACCTGCTCCAGCGAGCGGTTCACGTCGAGGTCGCGCTTGAACGACATCAGCGTCGTGACCAGCGATCCCCACTTGCCGCGTGTCACGCCGATCGAGAACAGCAGCAGGATCGAGTACGACTGCGTCTTCTCGACCACGATCGACGCCTGCTGCTCGAGGTACTCCGACAGGATCGGCGCCGGCACGCCAAACTCCGCGAGGGTCCCGTCCTCGTTCACCCCCGGCGTCACGACGGAGACCTTGATCGGGTCGAGCATCGCGTACGAGTCGGGCAGGTCGAAGCCGTGCCACTTCTCGTCCTCGCGCAGCAGCCACGGCTCCGGCGACGAGCGGAGCCACTCCTCGTCGGCATCCTCGAAGCGCACCTTCGCGCCGTCGGGCTGCGTGACCGTCTCCGGCTGCCACGGGACCAGTGCCCAGTCGTCGTCCGGCGTCTCGGCGGCCACCCGCGCGAGCGTACGGCGGAACGCGACCGCCTCCTGGATCGAGATGCCGGTCAGCAACGGCCCGCCACGTCCGGCCATCATCGCCGCCGACACGTCGTTGGAGGCGATGATCGAGTAGAGCGGGGACGTCGACGCGTGCATCATGTACGCCTCGTTGAAGAGGTCGTGCTCGACCGGGTTGCGCCCGTTGCGGACGTGCAGGTACGAGGCCTGCGACAGCGCCGCGAGGAGCTTGTGCGTCGACTGCGTGGCGAAGGTCGTCGGACCGTCCGCAGGGCGCTCGCCGGTGTGCATCGCGAAGCGCTCGGCATAGATCGGGTGGAACGCTGCGTACCCGTACCAGGCCTCGTCGAAGTGCAGCCTGTCGATGTGCTCGCCGAGCGTCCGCTCGACGGTCGGCACGTGATAGAGCAGCCCGTCGTACGTGGAGTTGGTGATCATCGCGATCACCGGGGCGGCGGTGGCGTCCTCGACCAGCGGGGACGCGGCGAGCTTCGCGGCGACGGCCTCGCGCGTGAGCTCGGTCGGCGGCACCGGGCCGATGATGCCGAGGTGGTTGCGGGTCGTCGTGAGATAGACCGGGACGCCGTGGGTGAGCGTCGCCGCCTGCTCGATCGACTTGTGCGCGTTGCGGTCGAGGACCATCACGTCGCCCGCGACGACGGACGCCTGGTGCAGCACCCGGTTGGAGGTGGAGGTGCCGTTCGTGACGAAGTAAGTCATGTCGGCGCCGAAGATCGAGGCTGCGCGGCGCTCCGCCTCACCGATCGGGCCGGAGTGGTCGAGCAGCGAGCCGAGCTCGCGGACCGACACCGAGAGGTCGGAGCGGAACGTCTGCTCGCCGAAGAACTCCCAGAACGCCCTGCCCGCGGGCGAGCGCAGGAACGCGGCGCCGCCCTCGTGGCCCGGGGTGTGCCAGGAGTACTCGTGCTTGCGCGCGAAGCGGACGAGCGCCCCGAACATCGGCGGGAGCACGTCCTCGCGGTAGCGCTCGGCCGCGTTGCGGATGCGGCCGGCGATCCACGACGGGGTGTCGTCGAGGAGGTAGATCAGCTGGTCCACCTCGCGCAGCACGGCCGTGTCGAGCGAGTCGGCGCCACGCGTGCCCGTCATCACGAACACGGGGAGGTCGGCGTTGCGCGCCCGGACTCCGGCGAGGAAGGTGGCGAGGCGGTTCGGGTCGACGTGCGCCTCGTGCTGGTCGGAGTCGCCGCCCGCGTCGGCGATGACGGCGCACAGCGACGCGTCCGACGCGACCCGCAGCACGGCGTCATCGGGGCTCGGCGCGAACTCCGTCCGTACGTCGATGCGCTCGAGCTCCTGGACGACGCGGCGCAGCATCTCCTCGTGCGCGGTCGAGGTCTGCGGTCGCTCATCGACGATGAGGACCTTGATCGCTCGCGAGGTCATTGATCCTTCGCTCTGCTCGGGCATATGCCGCAGATCCTCCCGTCCCTTAGTGGCTTTACGGCAGATCATACGCATCGGCCGGTGGCTGATCGGCCGACCTGAGGAGCCGTCCGACCCTCCCGGTACGGTCGTACTCATGCGGATCGCCACCTGGAACGTCAACTCCATCCGTTCGCGCATCGACCGCGTCGCCGCGTGGCTCGAGCGCAGTGACGTCGACGTGCTCGCGATCCAGGAGACGAAGTGCCGTGACGACCAGTTCCCCGAGCTGCCGCTGATCGGTACGGGCTACGAGGTCGCGCACCACGGCCTCTCACAGTGGAACGGCGTCGCGATCATCTCGCGCGTCGGCCTCGAGGACGTCCAGGTCGGGTTCGCCGACATGCCGACCTGGGGCGACCCAGCAGCCGCCGAGGCGCGCGCGATCTCCGCGGTGTGCGGAGGCGTACGCATCTGGTCGCTCTACGTGCCCAACGGGCGCACGCTCGAGGACCCGCACTACGTCTACAAGCTCCAGTGGCTGCGCCAGCTGCGCGAGGACGCCGCCGGCTGGCTGGCGAACGACCCGCAGGCGCAGATCGCACTGATGGGCGACTGGAACATCGCGCCCCACGACGAGGACGTCTGGGACATGGCGAAGTTCGAGGGCAAGACCCACGTCTCCAAGCTCGAGCGCGAGGCGTTCGCCGCGTTCGAGGACACCGGTTACGCCGACGTGGCCCGGCCGCACACGCCCGGCCCCGGGACGTACACCTACTGGGACTACACACAGCTGCGCTTCCCGCGCCGCGAGGGCATGCGGATCGACTTCGCGCTGTGCTCGCCCGCGCTCGCCGGCCGGGTGACCGGTGCGTCGATCGACCGCGAGGAGCGCAAGGGCAAGGGCGCGTCCGACCACGCCCCCGTCATCGTCGACCTCTCCTAGCGCCCCGGGGTCACTCTCCGCCCGCCCCGGGTCACTCTCTGGCCGCCCCGGGTCACTCTCTGGCCGCCCCGGGTCACTCGTCGACGAACAGGTCGGGCCGCGCACCCTCGTACGGGGCGCGCCAGACGTCCTTGCCGTTCAGCGTGCCGACGTCCTCCCATCCTGCCGAGGCGATCAGCGAGTCCTCGGGCGCGTCAGGGAAGCGCCGCGGGTCGATCACATAGCGGTAGTTCCGCCCGCCCTTGCGCCACCTCAGCTCCATCCGGACGGCGCTGAGGAAGCCCAAGCGGTCAGCGACCCACCCTTGACGCGCCATCTCCTCGAACCACGCCTCGAGGGTCTCCGTGCCCCGAACACGAAACGGCACGAACCAGTACGTACGGGTCTCGCCACTCATGGCCCCATCGTCGTCGCGCGCATAGTGACCCGCGAGCGCAAGACAGTGACCCGCGGCGCGCAGAGAGTGACCCGGGAGGGGGTCAGCCTTGGAGATATGCCAGGACGGCGAGTACGCGACGGTTGTCGTCCTCCGAGACCGGGAGGTCGAGCTTGGCAAAGATCGAGTTGGTGTGCTTCGAGATCGCCTTCTCCGTCACGAACAGCCGCGCCGCGATCGCCGCGTTGGAGCGTCCCTCAGCCATCAGGCCGAGCACCTCGCGCTCGCGGTCGGTGAGCCTGTCGACCGGACGGTTCGCGGCTGCCTTCGACAGCAGCACCGACACCACCTCCGGATCGAGCACCGTGCCGCCGGCGGCCACCTGCCGTACGCCGTCGACGAACCGCTCGACGTCAGCCACACGATCCTTCAGCAGGTAGCCGACCGCCCCTTCGCCCGACGACAGCAGCTCGCGAGCGTACAGCTGCTCGACGTACTGCGACAGCACGAGCACGGGCAGCCCCGGCCGCAGGGCACGCGCCTCGATCGCCGTCCGCAACCCTTCGTCGGTGAACGTCGGGGGCATCCGTACGTCCACGACCGCAACGTCCACGTCGACCTCTCGCAGCACCTTGGCGAGCGACGGCGCGTTGTCGACCGCCGCCACCACCGTGAAGTCGTTCGCCTCGAGCAGGCGCGTCAGGCCGTCCCGGAGGAGGGCGAGGTCTTCGGCGATGACAACGCGCACGGCAGCTCCATGGTGACGACGGTCGGTCCCCCGCGGGGACTCTCGACCACCATCGTGCCGTCGAACGCTGTCAATCGGCGAGCCACCCCCGCAAGACCCGTCCCGTCAGCAGGGTCCGCACCACCGCTGCCGTTGTCCGCGACGACCGCGCGCAGCCGCTCACCGTCGTACGAGAGGTCGACCGAGGCGGCACTCGCGTGCGCGTGCTTGACCACGTTCGCGAGCGCCTCGGCGACCGCGAAATACATCGCGGTTTCCACCGGCTCCGGCGCCCGTCCCGGCACGACCGCCGCGAACGACGTCGGCACCGCGATGTCGAGCGCGAGCGCCTGGGCGGCCCCGACGAGACCGCGGTCGGCGAGCACCGGCGGATGGATCCCGCGCACGACCGACCGAAGGTCACCGAGTGCGGACGTCGTCGTCGCCCGCGCCTCCTCGATCAGCCGCGCGGCAGCCTCCGGGTCCGTCCGCATCAGCTGCTCGGCGAGCCCGAGGCTCATCCCGAGCGACACCAGCCGCGCCTGAGCTCCGTCGTGCAGGTCGCGCTCGATGCGCCGCAGCTCGGCAGCGGAGTGGTCGATCGTCTCCGTACGGGACGCCGACACCTCGGCGAGACGCTTCTCCAGCTCGGCGCGCGTCGGGGACAGCAGAGCCAGGTCCATCCGAGCGCGCAACCGGCTCACCGGCGGCGTCAGGAACCACCACATGAGGGCCACGATCCCCGCCAGGATCCACATCGAGAACGACGAGGCCTGGTCGTCGATCTGCACGAGACCCAGCTCCATGTCGAAGACGCCCTTGGGCGTGACCCAGTAGATGAACGGGAAGATCAAGTACCAGATGACACCGAGCAGGAGCACAACCGGGATCAGCGAGAGGATCCAGCCGATCGTCGACGACGCGTAGGCCCAGCCGAGATCGCGCCATCGCGCGGGGTCACGCGCCCAGTCCTTCACGAGGATCTTGACGCCGCTCGACTCACGCTCGTGGTACGGGCTCACGACCGTCGTCCGCAGCACCTGCGACGCGAAGTAGCGGTGCACGTTGGCCAGCTGGCGCAGGAACGGGACGAATGCCGCGAGCACCGCCAGCCCCACGCCGAGGACGCCGAGAGGGATCGCCACGGTGATCACGATCAAGGTGACCAGCGTCGGGATCCCCAGCACGAGATAGACCAGCGCGAGCCCGGTCAGCGCGAACCGTGACGTTCGCCCGGACGGGGCGTACGTCTCGGGTATCGCCGTGGACAAGCTCATCGTCACTCCTGGGTCCGCTGTCGTCGTCATGCTCCCACTGTGCGTCGACGTCGCGCTGCGGACAGTGGACCTAGCACCACCTCGGTCCGGGACCTCGCCCCCCTGATCCGGAGCGCGCGAGACGGAATCGTCATGAGCGACGGATCCAGACGAACCGAGAGGTCATTATGACTACCACCGCACCACCTCCGCACAGGCAGGGCATTCGTCCCACGCGCCGCTCGCCGGTCGTGCGTGTCGCTCGCTGGAGCGCGACCCGTCCGTGGCGCGCGCTCGGGCTGTGGCTGACCCTGGTCGTCGGCGCGATCGCGCTCATGGCCGTGGTGCCGATGCAGAGCATGTCCGACGACGACTACGGCATCGGCGAGTCCGGCCGCGCGGCGGAGATGATCCGCGACGCCGGGCTCGAGCAGGCGCCGAGCGAGGTCGTCCTGATCACCGCCGACAGCGGAGCGCTCGATCGTACGGCCGCCGAGCAGGCGTACGAGTCGCTGCGTGTCGGCGCTGAGGGCGTCGCACACGTCGAGGCAGTCGGGCCGCCCGTGTGGGCCGAGGACGGCTCAGCGATGCTCGTACCCCTGACGCTCGAGAAGGGTGTCGACGACCTCGACTCCACGGTCGAGGCGCTGCAGGACTCGACGGCCGAGGTCGCCGCGGCGAACCCCGCCCTCGACATCGCGCAGACCGGCGGCGAGTCCATCGGGACGCAGGTTGACGAGCGTGTTGGTGAGGACCTCTCCTCCGGTGAGATGCGCAGCCTGCCGATCACGTTCCTCATCATGATCGTCGCGTTCGGCGCCCTGATCGCCGCCGCGATCCCGGTCGCGCTCGCGTTCTCGTGCGTGCTGACCGCGATGGGCCTGTACGCGGTGGTGTCCGTGCTCGTGCCCGACTCGGGGACGGTCGCGAGCGTGATTCTCATGATCGGCATGGCGGTCGGCGTCGACTACTCGCTGTTCTACCTCAAGCGCGAGCGCGAGGAGCGGCTCAAGGGTGCCACCACGATCGACGCGATCGAGATCGCCGCGGCGACATCCGGGCGCGCCATCATCGTCGCCGGCTTCGCCGTGATCGTCGCGATGTCCGGTCTGCTCCTGACCCGCGACACCGTCTTCGCCGGTCTTGCCATCGGCGCGATGCTCGTCGTCGCCGTGGCGATGGTCGGGTCCGTGACCGTGCTGCCGGCGCTGCTCGCGAAGCTCGGCCGCTGGGTCGACCGTCCGCGTGTCCCCGGCCTGTGGCGCCTCAACCGCCGCATCGGGACGGGCGGCATCAGCAAACGCCTCATCAACCCGGTCCTGGCGCACCCGAAGACATCGCTCGCCGTGTCCCTCGGCGCACTCGTCGCGCTCTCGGCTCCCGCGCTCGGCATGACCTTGCACCAGGGCACGATCGACACCCTCCCGCAGGGCCTGCCGGCCGTCGCGACGTTCCAGAAGGTGCAGGAGCACTTCCCGGCCGAGCGTCCGACGCTCGAGGTCGTCGCGCGGGGTGACTCCGCCGACACGGCTGCGGTGAGCACCGCGCTCGAGTCGCTGGGAGCCCAGGCGCAGTCAGACGGGCTCGCCGCCAAAGCGAACCCGGTCGTGGTCTCGGACGACGGGCGCACCTCCGTCCTGCGGCTGACCGCCGTCGGTCACGAGGGCGACGAGGGCAACGAGGACGCGGTCACCGCGCTCCGCGAGACCGCGATCCCGGCCGCACTCGACGATCTCGACGGGGTCAAGTGGGTCGTCGGCGGCGACGTCGCCGAGACGATGGACTCGCAGGACGCCCAGCGCGACGCGCTCCCGCTCGTCGTCGGGTTCGTGCTGCTCCTGACGATGCTGATGATGTGGACAGTGTTCCGCAGCGGGACGGTCGCGCTGCTCACGACGGGCCTCAACCTGCTCTCCGTCGGCGCCGCGTTCGGCGTGATGACGCTGGTCTTCCAGAACACCTGGGCCGAAGGGATGCTCAACTTCACGTCGCCGGGCTTCCTCGTGGACTGGGTGCCGTTGTTCTGCTTCGTGATCCTGGTTGGGCTCTCGATGGACTACCACGTCTTCGTGATGAGCCGCGTGCGTGAGGGGATGCGCCGCGGACTGTCGACGCGGCTCGCGGTCGAGTACGGAGTCCGGGAGACGGCGAGCGTAGTCACGAGCGCGGCTGCGGTGATGGTGTCGGTGTTCGCCGTCTTCGCCACGCTGTCGATGCTCGAGATGAAGCAGATGGGCGTCGGGCTCTCGGTCGCGATCCTGGTCGATGCCACGATCGTCCGGCTGGTCCTGCTGCCGGCGGCGCTGGTGCTGCTCGACAAGCGCCTCGGCGCCCTGCGTCGCCCGGAGCGGACGGGCGAGCGCGAGCTGGTCCCGACCGCCTGACAGGTCTTGAGGGATTGCGCCCACGGACTGGGCACAATCCCTCAAGATCCGTTCGTACGGGCGTGCGTCAGGTGCGCACCGCGCCACCGACGAGGGCCTGCACGTCCCGCACGATCAGGTCGATCGGGGTGTCGAGAAGGTCCTGCGGCAGGTAGGCGACGCGCGTCCACGACCCGGCAGGCCTGCGGTGCGTCCGGATCCGCAGCACCGACGTGCCGCGCAGGGGACCACGCTGACCGAGGTTCGTGAGGTCGCCCCACGTCAAGGACGCGAGCCGTGCGGGGCCCAGGTCGGGCCACGAGACGTCGATGCCGGAGCGTCGTACGGCCAACGCCACGTCCGGACCGCCAACGCGTGGCAGGCCCGCACGGAAGCGACGGGAAGAGACGAGCGCGTAGGCGGGCACGACGCCGACCATCAGGAGCAGCACCGAAAGCCACAGCGCCACGAGTCCGAGCACCGGGACCAGGGCAAGCATGCCGAGCGCCACCAAGAGGACGGCAGCGAGAGAGAACATGTACGCCCGGATCGCTCGGGCGAAGCGCTGCTCGTACGAAGGAAGCCGCTCGAGACGAAAGCGCACGACGCCGATGACGTCGTGCGCTGTCGCGTTGCCTGGCAGGTCCGAGGAGTCCGTCACGCCCGTGAGCGTACCGCCGGATCAGCTCCCCCAGGTCGGCCTCAGCGGGAAGTCGCTCGAACCGTCAGGCGCGGTCTTGGTCGCCAGCACGTGGTGGAGCTGGATGTTGTTGCGCTCGAAGCCGATCCGCGAGCCGGCCATGTAGAGCCCCCACACCCGGGCGGTGCCGACCCCCACCTCGGCGACGGCCTCGTCCCAGTTGTCCTTGAGGTTGCGGTTCCAGTCGCGCAGCGTCATCGCGTAGTGGAGCCGCAGGTTCTCCTCGTGGTGCACCTCGAGCCCCGCGTCCTGCACCGACGTGATGATGCGCCCGGAGCCGGTCAGCTCGCCGTCGGGGAAGACGTACCGGTCGATGAACTGTCCCGCTGTCGCCCGCGCCCGGTTGTCCGGCCGCGTGATGCAGTGGTTGAGCAGCCGGCCGCCGACCTTGAGGTGGTCGCGGATGAACCCGAAGTAGGACGCGTAGTTGTGGACACCGATGTGCTCGGTGAGGCCGATCGAGCTGATCGCGTCGAATCCGGTCTCGGTGATGTCGCGGTAGTCGGAGAACCGCACCTCGGCGACGTCGGACAGCCCCTCGCGCGCGATCGCCTCCTGGGCCCAGAGCGCCTGCTGCTCGGACAGGGTCGCACCGATGACCGTCACGCCGTAGTGCTTGGCCGCGTGGCGCACCATGCCGCCCCACCCGCACCCGATGTCGAGCAGGCGCTGCCCGGGCTGGAGATCGAGCTTGCGGCAGACCAAGTCGTACTTCTCGAACTGCGCCTCCTCGAGGCTCGCATCGGCCTTGGGGAAGACGGCACACGTGTATGTCATCGACGGTCCGAGGACCAGCTCGTAGAAGCGGTTGGAGACGTCGTAGTGGTGGTGGATCACCTCGGCGTCGCGTGCCTTGGAGTGGCGGAGGTGCTCGAGCGCTCGACGCCAACGAGGCAGCGACTCCTGCGGTGGGGCCGGCGGCGGGAGCAGGTGGGAGACGCCCAGCGCCCGGACCACCTTCAGCGTGTCGGCCACGCTCGGCGCGCGCAGCCGGGTCTTCTCCATGAGCAGCACCAGCGCGTCGTACGGGTCGCCGGGATGGGCGCCTTCGATGACGAGGTCGCCGGTGACGTAGGCGCGGGCGAACCCGAGGTCGCCGGGTGCGCTCATGATGTACGAAAGTCCGCGCTCGTTCTCCAGACGCACCCGGATGGTCGCGTCGGGCGGGCCGAGGGAGCTGCCGTCGTACGCCTCGAAGTGGAAGGCGAGGTCATCGCCTTGGAAGAGGACCTCGAGCGCTTCGCCGATCGTCATGGTGGGTCTGGTCGTCACAGTCATCGACGCTTCACCGCTTTCTCGTACAGCCCGGTCAGCCGGTCCTTGGGGTCGTAGGTGGTCTTCACCTCGGTGAGGTGCGGGGTGTTGTAGAGGTCGGCGAACGTCTCCGCGTCATAGAACGCCTCCGAGTAGAGCGACTTGTGGCCGCCCAGCTCGTGGACCTTGTGCTCGACACGGCGGTTGACCAGGCCCGCCGGTGCGTCGCCAGGGACCGCGACGGTGCCCCAGAACCCGACATTGACGTACGTCGTGCCCGGCTCGAGCGGGTAGAGCGGCCAACGGGTCGCGCTGCCAGGGCCACCTGGCTCGCGCAGCCGCAGCGGGCACAGCCAGACGGGACGCATGCCGACCGCCTCGTCGAACCAGGTGAGGAACTCCGCGAGCCGGTCGACGGAGACCTCGATGTCCTGGATGACCCGCTCACGCTTCTCGATGCCGTTGCGCTTGAGCACGTCGAGCTTGTGGGCGATCGCGTACTTGGTGTCGAGGCCGACGATCCGCTGGAACACGTCACTGCGCCGATGCTTCCGTGGCCACACCCGCCGGATCAACGGATTTTGTGCACCGAACGCGCCGCTGCACCAGAACCAGTCGGTGTCCCAGCGCCAGAGGTAGTCCGCCATGGTCAGCGCATCGGTGGTCCGCTCGGCGATCGAGCGGTAGTAGATCTGCTGTCCGGTGTAGTCGCTGACCTGCTGTGGCTCGTCCGTGAACTCCGCCAGCGTCAGGAACACCTCGCCGGGCGAGAACGCCGTCCCGTCGATCGCGTCGACCCGTACGCCGTCGTGGCTTCGCGCGTCGACGATCCGTGCGATCGCGTCGGCCGCCGAGTCCGGGTCGTCGAAGCGCAGGTGACGCAGGCGCACGAACGGCGGCGCCTTCTCGAGGAGGATGCGGATGCGCGTCGTGTAGCCGAGCGTCCCGTACGAGTTGGGGAAGGCGAGGAACAGGTCGCTGTGCTCCTCACGGCTGCACGTGACCACCTCGCCGGCGCCGGTGAAGACGTCCATCTCGACGACAGACTCGTGCGGCAGCCCGCTGCGGAAAGACGTGGCCTCGATGCCGAGACCGGTGACCGCACCGCCGAGCGTGATCGTGCGCAGCTGCGGCACGACGTACGGGATGTAGCCGCGGGCCAGCGTGACCGCCACGAGGTCTTCGTAGGTGCACATGCCCTGGACGTCGGCGGTGGCCTCGCCGGTGGCGGGGTCGATGTCGACGCTCACCACGCCCGTCAGGCCCGAGACGTCCAGGCCGGGGGCGTCGGTCGCGTCCCGAGGGCGAAAGAGGTTGGTGGTGCGTTTGGCCAGCCGCACCGGTGCACCGCCAGGGATGGCGTCGTACGAGGCCTTGAGCCTGCGCACGGCGTCTTCGTGTGTCGCGTGTCCCACGAGGTCGCTCACGCACCTCAGGGTATGCACGACCCCTGACACCCGCTATACGGGTGTCCCGATTGTCAAGATCACGCCACGTAGCGCAGCGCCGCGACGTAGCCCTCGAACCCCAGCCCGACGATCACGCCGGTCGCGACGCCCGACAGGTAGGAGTGGTGCCGGAACTCCTCGCGCGTGTGCACGTTGGAGATGTGCACCTCGATCATCGGCGCAGTGAGCATCGCCGCGGCATCGCGGATGGCGACCGACGTGTGGGTCCACGCGCCGGCGTTGATGACGACGGGGTGACCGGCGTCGGCGGCGTCGTGGAGCCAGCCGATCATCTCGGCCTCGCTGTTGGTCTGCCGCACCTCGACCGTGAGGTCAAGCTCGGCGCCCGCCGCGTGGCACAGCGCGACCAGGTCGTCGTACGTCCGGTCGCCGTAGATCGTCGGCTCGCGCAGGCCGAGGCGGTTGAGGTTGGGGCCGTTGAGGACGAGGACGGTGGCCATCAGGGGTGCTCCTGGTTCGGTGCCGGTGCAGGCTCAGCGAAGTGCCACGCCAGTATCTCGGACGACGCGAGCGCCTTCACCCCCAACGGCCCCGCGCTGGACGCGCGGACTGCGTCACCCGCGTCGAGCACGGTCCCGGCCACGTCGACAGAACCCCGCGTGACCTGCAGGTAGACCAGGCCGTCCTCGGGGAGCGCGACCACGTCGCCCACGTCGAGCAACGCGGCGTGGAGCGTGACGCCGTCGCGCAGCCGAAGCACGTCGAGGAGGTAGCCGCGCGCACCCTGGAGGTCCCACTGCCGGTACGTGGGCGCGCCGGGGTCGGGATCCGCGAGCTCGTCGGCGGAGGGCGCGACCATCATCTGCAGGAAGCGCAGCGGCTCGGTCTCCGACGCGTTGCGTTCCGTGTGCTCGACAGCGGTGCGGGCGCTGACGTGCTGCACCTCACTGGGCCGGATCACGCCACGTGTGCCCGTTGAGTCCTCGTGCGCGAGCGCCCCGTCGAGCACCCAGGTGACGATCTCGACGTCGCTGTGCTGGTGGCTGGCATACCCGGCACCCGGGTCGAGGCGCTCCTCGTTCACCGCGCGGAGCGGACCGAACGCGACGTTGTCGGGGTCGTAGTGGTCCCCGTACGAGAACGAGTGCCGCGTCGTGATGCCGTCGCGCCGTGTCTCGTTCCGCTCGTCGGCACGGATCACACGAGCGGGCCGCTGGTTGAGCCTGTCGAAACCCAGCCGCTGGTTGAGCCTGTCGAAACCCAGCCGCTGGTTGAGCCTGTCGAAACCCAGCCGCCGGTTGAGCCTGTCGAAACCCAGCCGCCGGTTGAGCCTGTCGAAACCCAGCCGCTGGTTGAGCCTGTCGAAACCCAGCCGCTGGTTGAGCCTGTCGAAACCCAGCCGCTGGTTGAGCCTGTCGAAACCCAGCCGCTGGTTGAGCCTGTCGAAACCCCTCATGCGTACCCCAGCTCGTGCAGCCGGTCGTCGTCGATGCCGAAGTAGTGCGCGATCTCGTGGGCGACGGTGATCCCGACCTCTTCGATCACGTCCTCTTCGACGTCGCAGATCGCGAGCGTCGGGTTGCGGTAGATCGTGATCCGGTCCGGCAGCACCCCTCCGTACGCGGAGGTCCGCTCGGTGACAGGGATGCCGTCGTAGAGGCCGAGCAGCGTCGGGTCGTCGTCGGGGGCGTCGTCCTCGATGAGGAGCACGACGTTCTCGAGCAGCCCGGTCAGGTCCTCAGGCAGCGCGTCGAAGGCCTGCTCGACGAGCTCGGCGAAGCGGTCCGGCGACATGTCGATCACGAGCCCCAGTGTGCCGGAGTGCCCCCACACCCCGTCCCCGGCTTTGGCACCCGGACGATGCTGCCCGTACGATGAACCGTCCGCACCGTGGCGAACGGGGCGGGGCGCCCCCTTCGTCTAGCGGCCTAGGACGCCGCCCTTTCAAGGCGGTAGCGCGGGTTCGAATCCCGTAGGGGGTACCACCACTCAAAGGGGACCCCCCGTTTTGGAGCCGCTTGGGGCGTCCGCTAAAGTGGTGCTCGCACCGCTGAGCGGTGACAACTGAAGATCTGGCCCTGTAGCGCAGTTGGTTAGCGCGCCGCCCTGTCACGGCGGAGGTCGCGAGTTCGAGTCTCGTCAGGGTCGCCATCCACGAAGGTCCGAGCCATCCGGCTCGGACCTTCGTCGTTCCACGGTGACCCTTCCCACAGGTCGTTGCGGAACACACCTTTAATGATTGCCGTTTCAACAACCATGACCGCAACACTCCCCGAGTTGACGCTGCCCGCCGCCGCACAGGACCTCCTGTTCCGTGAGGCCAGGACCGCGAACGCCTTCACCGACGAGCCCGTGACCGCTGACGAGATCCGCGCCGTCTACGACCTCGTGAAGTACGGCCCGACCGCGATGAACAGCCAGCCGCTGCGCATCACCCTCGTGGCCAGTGACGAGGCGCGCCAGCGCCTCCTGCCGCACATGAACGACGGCAACCGCGCCAAGACCGGCGCCGCACCGCTCGTCGCGATCCTCTCCAGCGACGTCGACTTCCACGAGAACCTCCCCGAGGTGTTCCCTCACGCGCCGGGCATCCGCGACATGCTCCACGGCAACGTCGACGGCCGCGCCTCGATGGCCACGCTCAACGCAGGCCTCCAGATCGGCTACTTCATCGTGGGTCTGCGCGCCGCCGGCCTGTACGCGGGACCGATGACCGGCTTCGACGCCGCCGGCATCGACGCGGAGTTCTTCGGCGGAACCGCCCAGAAGACCCTCGTCGTGGTCAACATCGGCCACCCCGCCGAGGACGCGTACATGGATCGACTCCCCCGCCTCGACGAGTCGCGGGTCATCACCGTCGCCTGACCCGAACCGGTTTCTCCCGCCCCGGGCGCGCCTTGTATAGTAAGGCTCGCCCGGGTGCTCCCGGGCTGCTTCTTGAGGCGAGAGTCTTGACGAGGCAGACGGCCAGGTAGCTCAGTTGGTACGAGCGTCCGCCTGAAAAGCGGAAGGTCGCCGGTTCGACCCCGGCCCTGGCCACCACCACGATTCCCCGGCCCACGGCCGGGGAATCGTCGTTTCGGCACACAGTCGCCGGCCCGCCGTACGTACGGCGACTACCCAGGGCCCGTGCCCGCAGGCCTCAACGACGCAGCGCGCGGTAGCCGGCGTAGGCCAGCCCCACCGCGACGGCATCCTCGGCGAGCGCTGCAGGAAGGTCGGGACGGCCCGTGCGTGCCCAGGCACCTCGCCACGCCGCGCCCGCGTACGAGCCGGCCAGCGCAGCACCCGCACCGACTGCAGCGGGCACGAGACGACTCACGCCTCCGCTCCCAGCAAGCAGCGAGCCCGTCAAGGCGCCCGACGCGACGCGACCCGCCAACGGGGCGGCCTTCAGGCGGCTCGGCGTGCGCGGCAGCTTGTCGCCGACCAGCTCCGCCGCGACGCCGCTGAGGGCAGCAGCACGCGACCATGTCGACCGATTGCCGGTCGACATGCGCGCGACCACCGGCCCGAGCGTCGAGCGCCCGCCGGTCGCAGCACCGAGTACGACGCACGCGATCACGATCCGTCGCGTAAGTCTGTCGTCAGCCATCACGCATCTCCTCTGACTCTGCCTGGCCTCGAGGTCCCCCGACCCCTCGCCCGGCTCGCTCAGCCTAGAAGGTGCTTGCTCAGCTCGCGCGGCTCTCGTCCTCTGGGCCGAATCCCTCCTCAAGGAGGCGACGGACCTCCGCCTCGCGGAATCGACGGTGGCCGCCGAGAGTCCGGATCGAGCTGATCTTGCCTGCTTGGGCCCACCGCGTGACGGTTTTGGGCACAACTCGGAACATCTTGGCGACCTCGGACGGCGTAAGAAGGCGTTCCGCATCGGGGGAGTGCGAATCCATGGTTTGAATGATGCCAAACCCGCCCTTTGGAACCGAGAGGGCACGGCGAATACGTACCGAGATGTAACCGAACGTCGCAGAATTCGTACCACCCCTGTCACGCCACCGCATCCGGACGGGCACTCCTAGAGTGGACACACGACGCGGTGTGATCGACGAGGAATGTGGAGGTGGGGCGTGAGCGGTCTGCAGGTGTCTCCGTTCGGCAGCGGCCATGAGCAGGTGGTGTTCTGCCAGGACGAGCAGAGCGGGTTGAAGGCGATCGTCGCCGTGTGGTCCACGGCGCTCGGCCCGGGGCTCGGCGGGACCCGCTTCTATCCCTACGCGAGCGAGAGCGCCGCCCTCGCCGACGTGCTCGCCCTCTCTCGCGCCATGGCCTACAAGGCGTCGCTGGCGGGGCTCGATCTCGGCGGCGGCAAGGCCGTCATCATCGGTGACCCGCAGCGCGACAAGTCCGAGGCGAGGCTGCGGGCGTACGGGCGGTTCGTGGAGTCGCTGCACGGTCGCTACTACACGGCGTGCGACGTCGGGACGTTCCCCGAGGACATGGACGTGATCGCGCGCGAGACGTCGTACGTGACGGGGCGGACGACCGCGCACGGCGGTGCCGGCGACTCGTCGGTGCTCACCGCGTACGGCGTGTTCCAGGGCATGCGGGCCTGCGCCGAGTTCGTCTGGGACAGCCCCTCGCTTGCGGGCCGTACGGTCGGTGTCGCCGGTGTCGGCAAGGTCGGGCGACACCTCGTGGAGCACCTGGTGGCCGACGGCGCCGACGTCGTGGTGACCGACGTCAACTCTGCGGCCATCGAGAGCGTGCGCACCGCTCACCCGAGCGTGCGCGCCGTCGCCGACACGGCCGCGCTGGTCCGCGAGCCGCTCGACGTGTACGCGCCGTGCGCGCTCGGCGGTGCGCTCGACGACGAGACGGTGTCCGTGCTGACTGCGCGCATCGTGTGCGGCGGCGCCAACAACCAGCTGGCGCACGCCGGCACCGAGGACCTGCTGGCCGACCGGGGGGTCGTGTACGCGCCCGACTACTGCGTCAACGCAGGCGGGCTGATCCAGGTCGCCGACGAGCTCGAGGGATTCTCGTTCGAGCGGGCGAAGGCGCGTGCGACCCGGATCCACGCGACCACGCTCGACGTGCTGCACCGCGCCAAGGACGAGGGCATCGCGCCCTCGACGGCGGCCGACCGCATCGCCGAGCAGCGCATGCGTGAGGTCTCCCGGCTGCGCGGCATCCTGCTGCCCTGACCCCGACGACCCCGCAAACCGGAGGCCAGAGGGCCGGGCGCTCAGTCGTCGTCGAGGTGCAGCGCGTGCTTCAGGCGGTGCGTGATCATCCGGCGCGTCGTGACCGCGTTGCTCCGACCCTGCTTCCAGTAGCCGGAGATGTCGGCCGTCGCGCCGTTGACGAGGCCGTGCCCCTTGGCCCACCGGCGTACGGGCTTGAGCAGCCCGGCCTCACCGCCGGCCCACAGCGTCCACGGCTCGTCCGCGGGCAGGTCGAGCGCAGCGAGGAACGGACCGAAGCCGTCCGCGCCCGTGCCGTCGTCCTCGTGGAGCCAGGTGACCTCGACCCCGTCGCGTACGGCAAGCTCCTGCTGCTCAGCGGCATCCGGGACGAGCACCGCGACACGCACACGGACGCCCCCGGGCAGCTCCTCGAGCATCCGTGCGACCGCGGGCAGGGCGGTGTGGTCGGCGAGGATCACGCGGTACGTGAACGCGTCGGGCGTCGCGTGGCCGCAGCGCGGCCCGGCGACCCACAGCCGGTCCCCCGGCTCGACCGACTGCGCCCAGTCCGACGCGAGTCCGCCAGGGTGGACGACGAAGTCCATCCAGACCTCGCCAGCCTCCGCGTCGTACCGGCGCACCGTGTACTCCCGCGTGGGCGGGAAGGGCCGGGGCCAGTCGAGATGGTCGCCGTCGGGGACCGGGTGGCGCGTCACGCCGGTGTCGGGGTCGGGGAAGACGAGCTTCACGTGCTCGTCGGGCGTCCTCGCCTCCCAGCTCGTGCCGGCGAAGTCGCCCCCGAGCACCAGCCGCACCATGCGGGGCGTGAGCTGCTCGCGCCGCAGCACCTCGAGCTCGCGCGCCCCGATGGGGTGCTCGACGTCCTCGAGCACCGGCCCCTCGAGCGCCACCGCGTCACTGCGCCGCGGCATACGCCTCAGCCACCTTCGCGATGTCGGCTGCCTGCCGGTCGGCCGCCTCGAACGTGTAGATCGTGCCGGAGGTCAGCGGGTACGCGTGCCCGGCCGCAGCGGCGGGGAGACGCTTCCAGGACGGCATCGCGAGGAGCTTCTCGTTCTCCGCAGAGACCTCACCCCCGAGCCCCGTGTCGTAGAGCAGCACGTTGCTCGTGTTCAGGCTCGGCAGGTTCTCCGTCGCGAGCTCGGCCGAGTAGCGCTCGGGGTTGTCGGTGTAGGTCGGGTTGTAGCCGAAGCCGGCCGCTTCGAGGCGGCGGTACGTGAGCGACTTGCTCGTGTCGACGTAGAGGACGGACTCGGAGTAGCCGAGCGACGTGGCGCTCGCATCGGCCAGCGCGTCACCGTACTGGTCCTTGATCGTGGCGAGCCTCTCGTTCAGCGCCTTGTCCCGCTCCTCGAAGTCCGTCGTCTTGCCGACCAGGTCGGCGACAACCGGGTAGTTGTCCCACACGTCGGTCGGCTCGGCGATCTTGAGGATCACGGTCGGCGCGACCTCCGAGATCGCCTCGTAGTCGATCCCGAGGCCGCCGTTGTCCATCCCGATGATGAGGTCGGGGTCGGCCTCGATGACCTTCTCGACGTCGATGCCCTCCCAGCTGCCGATGACCGGGGTGTCCTTCACCTCCGCGAACTGCTCGGCCGGGATCTCCTCGGCCATCAGCTCGGCCTCGAGCTGACCGACGGGCTTCACACCGAGCTCGGTGAGCATCGCGCCGGTCCGCCAGAGCGCGACGACGCGCTTCGGCTCGGTCGGGATCTCGATCTTCTCGCCCGTGAAGGACGACTCGACCGTCCGGGTCTCGCCCTCGCCGGCGGCAGCCTCGTCGTCGCCCCCGCCACAGCCGGAGACGGCCAGCGCCGAGGCGGCCAGCAGCGCGGCCACCGTCTTGAGAGAGCTTCTGGGTCGCATGTCACTCCTCGTCCTCGACCGGCTTCGCACCCGGTCGCATCATTCGATGATTGGTGAGGCTAACCTAAGCCAGTGAGGACGCCATCTCCCGGGTCGCCAGCCGGACGCCACACGGCACTGGCCGTCGCCCTGCTAGCCGCGACGGTCGTGGCCGCCGTCGTCAGCCTCGCGGTCGGGAGCAGGACCATCGGCTTCGGCGAGGTGCTGGGCGCACTGTTCAGCGACGTCGACTCCGACAATGCGACGGTGATCACCTCCCAGCGGCTTCCCCGTACGGTGCTCGCGCTCGTCGCGGGGGCGGCGCTGGGTGTCGCCGGAGCGCTCATGCAGGGCCACACCCGCAACCCGCTCGCCGAGCCGGGGCTGTTCGGAGTCAACGCCGGGGCCACGTTCGGCGTCGCGGTGCTGGTCTTCGTCTTCGGCGTCGAGGCGAGGGGAGCGACGGTCGTCGCTGCGCTGGTCGGCGCGGGGACGGTGTCGGCGGTGGTCTTCCTTCTCGGCCTGGGCAGCCTGCGCCGAGGCGCGATGGTGATGCTCGCCGTCCTTGGTACGACGATGGCGGCGCTGCTGTCCGCCCTCACCTCGGCGCTGATCCTGCTCGACCGTCAGACGCTGGACGTCCTGCGGTTCTGGGAGGTCGGCGCGGTCTCGAACCGTGACCTCGACCTCGCGGTGCCGCTGCTCGCGATCGCGTGCGTCGGGTTCGTGCTGGCCACCGCGAACGCGTTCTCGCTCAACGCCCTCGCGCTGGGTGAGGACGTCGCCCAGGCGCTGGGGACGCGGGTACGCCGGGCGCGCGTGGTCGGGATCGCCGGCGTGACGATGCTGGCGGGCGCGGCGACCGCGGTGTGTGGTCCGATCGCGTTCGTGGGCCTCGTCGCGCCGCACGTCGCGCGGGTGCTGAGCGGGCACGACTACCGCTGGCTCGTGCCGTACGCGGCGCTGATCGGCGCCGTCGTCCTCACGGCGGCCGACACGTTCGGGCGCGTCGCCGCGCCGCCCGGCGAGCTCCAGGCAGGTGTGGTGGTCGTGGTGGTCGGGGCTCCGTTGTTGATCGCGATCACACGGCGCCGAAGGCTGGTCGCGCTGTGAGCGCGCGTCAGGACCGCGTTGTGAGCGCGCGGGCGGGCGTCCGGTTCGGCCCGTTCGGCATGCTCGTACGCCGCCGGGCCGCGCTGTGGGGCGTGGGCGTCGTCGCCGTGCTGGTGGGGACGACCTTGTTCGCGGTGTTCACCGGCACGCTCGACCTACCCGCCTCGCGAGTGTGGGCGACGCTGCTCGGCGAGGGGTCGCGGGTGGACGAGCTGGTCGTGATCGACCGCCGTCTCGTACGGGCGGTGGTGGCCGTGCTCGTCGGGTTCGTCCTCGGCCTGAGCGGCGCGCTCACCCAGACCGTGACACGCAACCCGATCGCGACGCCCGACCTGCTCGGCGTGACGGCGGGCGCGAGCGCCGCGGCCGTCCTCGTCATCACGCAACCGTGGCTCGTCGAGACGATCACGGGCACCGCCACGGTCTCGCTCGTCGCTCCGGCCGCGATCGCGGGCGGCCTGCTGACGACGGCAGCGATCGTGGGCCTGGCTTGGCGGGGCGGCTTCGACGGGATGCGCCTGGTTCTGGTGGGACTGGGCGTGAACGCGATCGCCCTGGCGCTGGTCTCGTGGGGCCTCATGCGTGCCGACCTGGAGAGCGCGGCGGTCGCGACGCGATGGCTGACCGGGTCGTTGTCGGGGGTGCGCACCGCGGACCTGTGGCTGCTGCTGCCCGTCGTCGTGCTGGCCGCCGCGTGCAGCGTGGTCCTGTCGCGCGACCTCGGCGCCCTTCGCCTGGGCCGCGACGTGGCCGCGTCGTTGGGGACCCGACCGGCACGCGCGGAGGCATACGCGGTCGCGCTCGCCGTCGTGTCGGTCTCGGCAGCGACCGCGGTCGCCGGTCCTATCGGGTTCGTGGCGTTCGTCGCGCCGCAGGCTGCTCTGCGCCTGTTCGGCACGGCGGGTCCGACGCCGCTGGCCGCCGGCCTGGTCGGCGCCGCGGTGGTGCTGGTGTCCGACCAGACGGCGCAGCGGCTCCCCGTCGAGCTCCCGGTGGGGGTCGTCACCGCGGTGATCGGCGCGCCTGCTCTGATGTTCCTGCTCATCCGCTACGTACGGAGAACCAGTGTCTAGTCCGCTCCGCGCCGAGGGCGTGGTCGCCGGCTACGGCGGTCGCGACATCTTGCACGGGATCACGCTCGACATCCCGGCAGGTCAGGTCACGACCGTGATCGGGCCCAACGGCTGTGGCAAGTCCACGCTCCTGCGCACGCTCGCGGGCCTGCTGCGCCCGCACAAGGGCCAGGTGCTCCTCGACGGGGAGCCGCTGTCCTCGATCAAGCCGCGCGAGGTCGCCCGGACGATGGCTGTCCTCCCCCAGAGCCCGGTCGCGCCCGAGGGCATGAGCGTCGGCGACCTGGTCGCGCGCGGGCGGCAGCCGTACCAGCCCTGGTATCGCCAGTGGTCGGCCGAGGACGAGCGGATCGTCGCCGACGCCATGGCGGCGACCGGCGTGGAGGAGCTTGCCGACTCCGCCCTCGACGAGCTGTCGGGCGGCCAGCGCCAGCGCGCGTGGATCGCCATGGCACTCGCCCAGGACACCGAGCTGCTCCTCCTCGACGAGCCGACCACCCACCTCGACCTCGCGCACGCGGTCGAGGTGATGGACCTCGTCGTCCGGCTGCGCCGCGATACCGGCCGCACGATCGTCGTCGTGCTCCACGACCTCAACCTCGCCGCCCGCTACAGCGACCACCTCGTCGTCATCGACAACGGGCACGTGGTCACGCAGGGCACTCCCGCCGAGGTCATCGAGCCAGGCCTCCTCGCGAAGGCGTTCGGGCTCTCGGCCCACGTCTTCCCCGACCCGGTCGACCGCCTCCCGACGGTCATCCCCACACTCCATGGCTGAGGGCAGGCCGCTGACCGGCGGCGGGATCGTACGGCGCATGGTGCGCCGCAACACCGGTCGCCTCAGCGCCTCGTTCGCCCTGCTGTGCGTGTGGCAGCTCAGCGAGGCGCTCGTGCCGATCCTGATCGGTGTCATCATCGACCGCGCGATCGCGCCCAGCGACACCACCGCCTTCGTCGTCGGCGCAGCCGGCCTGTGCCTGCTGATGGGCACGCTCAGCTACTCCTACCGCTTTGGCGCCCGGATCGCCTTCAACGTCGTCCAGCGCGAGGAGCACGCCCTGCGCATGGAGGTCGCCGCGCACGTCTTGCACCCGCGCGGAGCCCGTACGGGGATGCTGCCGGGCGAGACGCTGTCGATCGCGACCGGCGACGCTCAGGCGGCCACGCTGGTCGTCCGCTGGATCGGCTTCACGGTGAGCTCGACGGTCGTCCTCATCGCGGCCGCGGCGTACCTGCTCTCGATCGACGTCGTCCTCGGCGTCGTCGTCCTCGTGGGGGTGCCGACCGCCGTCGGGCTCTCGCAGCTGATCAGCCCGTTCCTCGCCCGCCGCTTCAGCACCGAGCAGCAGGCCGTCGCCGAGGCCTCCGGCATGGCGACCGACCTCGTCCAGGGCATCCGCCCGCTGAAGGGCATCGGTGCGGAGCGCGCGGCGAGCGAGCGCTACCGCCGGTCGAGCCGTGGCGCCGAGCGTGCGGCCGTGGGGACGGTACGAGGCTGGGGCGCGATGGGCGCCATCACCAAGGCCCTCAGCGGCGTGCTGCTGGCAGCCGTCGCGCTCGTCGCCGGGCTGCGCGCGCTCGACGGCGAGCTGACGCTGGGGCAGTTCATCGCGATCGTCGGTCTCACGCAGTTCCTCGCCGAGCCCGTCGAGCTCGTCGCGCACATCGGCGCGCAGTTCGCGACCTCGTACGCCTCGGCGAAGCGCGTCGCCGCCTTCCTCGCGACCCCCCGCCTCGTCCCGCCGGGCACCGGGTCACCCTCTGCCGAGATGCCGTACGTCCTCGAGCTCACCGAGGTGGGCGGAGGCAGGCTGCGCCACGTGGACCTGCGCGCGGAGCCCGGCGAGCTCGTCGGCGTCGTGGTCGACGACCCGGCGGCCTCCGACGCGCTCGTCGACCTGCTCGCCGCCGAGGCCGAGCCTGAGTCGGGAGCCGTCCTTCTCGGCGGTACGCCGCTGACCGCGCTCGACGTCGACGCGCGCCGCGAGGTGCTGCTGACGGCCCGGCACCAGGTCGACCTGTTCGACGGCACGGTCGCCTCCAACGTCGACCCGCACGAAGCGCTCGACGACGCCGCCGTCCGCTCGCTCCTCGAGACGGTCGCCGCCGACGACCTCGTCGCCACCCATCCGGCTGGCCTCGCGCGGCCGGTCCGCGTCGACGGCGCGCTCTCGGGCGGCCAGCGTCAGCGCCTCGCCCTCGCGCGGGCGCTCGCGGCTGACGCACCGATCCTCGTGCTCCAGGACCCGACGTCCGCGGTCGACGCCGTCACCGAGCAGGAGATCGCCGCGCGGCTCTTTGCACGCCGGCACCACCAAGGGTCCCCGCGCGCGACGGTGGTCTTCACCAGCAGCCCCGCACTGCTCGCCGGCGCAGACCGGGTGGTGGTCGTGATCGACGGTCGTACGGTCGCCTCCGGGCGGCACGCCGACCTGCTCGACCGGCCCGACTACCGAGAGCTGGTGCTGCGATGACCCGCCGCATCCTCCCCATCGCCTCCCGCCGCGACACGACGCGTCTTGCCTGGGCGCTGCTGCGCCAGCGGCGCGGACCGCTGATCACCTCCGCGGCCGCGTTTGCGCTCGCAGGCGCACTAGGCCTGGTCGCCCCGTGGGTGCTCGGCGACCTCGTCGACGTGATCAGCGACGGCGACGGCGACCGTACGACCGTCCTGCGCGGTGCCGCCGTGATCGCCGCCGCCGGGCTCGGCGCAGGCCTGTCCGCCGGGGTCGCCATCGCGGCGCTCGGCCATGCCGTCATCCCCGCGCTCGCTCGGCTGCGCGAAGAGGTCGTCGCGCGCGCCCTCGACCTCGAGCCCGACCGTCTGGAAGAGGCCGGGCGCGGTGACGTGCTCGCACGCGTCGGCGACGACGTCCGTACGGTCAGCACCTCGCTCGACGAGGGCGTCCCGATGACGATCGATGCACTCGTCGCCATCGGGTTCACCGCCGTCGGCCTGTCCGCCCTCGACTGGCGGCTCGGGCTTGCCGGCCTGTGCGCGATCCCGGTCTATGCGCTGGGGCTTCGCTGGTACCTCCCCCACTCCGGGCCCCGTTACCGCGCAGAGCGGGTCGCCGAGGGCGAGCGGGCAGAGGCGCTGCTGACCGGCCTGCAGAGTGCCTCGACCCTCCGCGCCCTGCGGTACGAGGATGCCTGGCGAGGACAGATCGAGAACCGGTCGTGGCAGGCGGCAACCGTGGCGATCGACGTCTTCCACCTGCTCACCCGGTTCTTCGCGCGGAGCAACAGGGCTGAGCTCATCGGCCTGCTCATGGTGCTCGGGACGGGCTTCCTCCTCGTACGAGGCGACCTCGCGACGGTCGGCGCGGCGACCACGGCCGCGCTCTTCTTCCACCGGCTGTTCAACCCGATCGGCGGGCTGCTCGCGACGTTCGACCAGGTGCAGGCGGCAGGGGCCTCGTTGGCGCGACTGGCCGGGCTGGCGCTGCTCCCCGCGAGCGACGCCGCGAGCCCGCCGGCGACAGCCACGCGTCCCGCCCTCGACCTGGCGGCGATCCACCACCAGTACGGCGAGGGCGACGAGATCCTCCACGACGTCTCCCTGCACGTCGCACCCGGCGAGAAGGTCGCCCTCGTGGGCGCCACCGGTGCGGGCAAGAGCACGCTCGCGCTGATCGCAGCAGGGCACCTCGTCCCCTCCCGCGGCAGCCGCACGCTCGACGGGACCTCGTACGACGACATGGGCGCGCAGGACGTCCGAGCCCGCGTCGCACTCGTCACGCAGCAGGTCCACGTCTTTGCCGGCACGGTGCGTGACAACCTCACGCTCGCGGCCCCGGAGGCTGCCCCCGACGCGGTCCAGGACGTGCTGGAGCGTACGCGCGCGAACGGGTGGGTCGCGGCGCTTCCGGACGGCCTCGACACGGTTGTCGGGGCGCACGGGCACGCCCTCACGCCCGCCCAGGCACAGCAGATCGCTCTGGCCCGTGTCCTCCTCGCCGACCGCCCCGTGGTCGTGCTCGACGAGGCCACCGCCGAAGCCGGATCATCCGGCGCGCGTCAGCTCGACGACGCAGCGGCGGAGGTCCTGCGCGGGCGTACGTCGCTCGTCGTCGCCCATCGCCTGAGCCAGGCCGTCACCGCCGACCGGATCGTCGTCCTCGACCACGGCAAGGTCGCCGAGGAGGGCACGCACGAGGAACTGCTCGCGTTCGGCGGCCAGTACGCCACGCTGTGGTCGTCCTGGTCGCGCGCCTGATCTCCGGGGAGATCGCCCGCCCCACACGTGACGCAGCCCGCGGGGATTCCCGGCGGGCTGCGTCAACGAATGTCAGTTCGGGGGGCCTGTTTCGCTTTCGGCGAAGTCGGCGTACTTCTCGAGAAGCTCGGGGTCCGGCTCTTCGACCTGGCCGTCGGGCTCACCATGGAGCTCGCGCTGCAACTGGTCGAAGTCGGTGTCGAGCGTCTGATACTTCAGGTTGCGTGCAACCTTCGTCTGCTTGGCTTTTGCACGGCCGCGCCCCATAGGGTCCGACCCCCTCGCGAAGTCTCGGAATGTGGTTTCTCGTAGGGGTAAGGCTACCTGTTCGCCCCAATGATGCGCGAACCGACCCGGCGGCTTGCCTCCGGGGACTCCGGGGCGCCGTCAGGTATGTGACATAGATCACACTACGCGGTAGTCACCGACCAGCTCGACCTCTCCGCCTGCACTATCAAGCACCTCGCCGCACGGCCACGCGTCCACTCCCTGGGCGCTCAGGACCTCGACGGCACGCTCAGCATCGGCGGCACCGACGAGGGCGACCATGCCGACTCCCATGTTGAGCGTCTGCTCCAGATCCGCACGACTGACCGACCCGAGCTCGCCCACAAGACCGAACACGGGACCCGGCGCCCACGTCGAACGCTCCACCCGGACCGACAGGTGCTCCGGGAGGACCCTCGCGAGGTTGGCAGCAAACCCGCCGCCCGTGATGTGCGACATCGCGTGGACATCCGTACGGGCTGCCAGCTCGAGGCACGGCTTGGCGTAGAGCCGCGTGGGCGTCAGCAGAGCCTCGCCCAGCGTGGAGCTGAGCTCGGGCACCTCGCGCTCGAGATCCCAGCCGGCGACGTCGAAGAACACCTTGCGCACCAGCGAGTAGCCGTTGGAGTGCAGCCCGGACGACGCCATCGCGATCACGACGTCACCCGCCTCGACCTTGTGGGCGCCGAGCAGCGACTCGGCCTCGACCACACCGGTCGTGGATCCTGCGATGTCGTACTCGTCAGGCCCGAGCAGGCCGGGGTGCTCCGCCGTCTCGCCACCGAGCAGCGCGCAGCCGGCCTCCTCGCACGCCTGGGCGATGCCCTTGACGATCGCGGCGACCCGCTCCGGCACGACCTTGCCGGTCGCGATGTAGTCGGTGAGGAACAAAGGCTCCGCCCCGCAGACGACGAGGTCGTCCACGAGCATGCCGACGAGGTCGTACCCGATCGTGTCGTGCACGTCCATGCGCTGGGCGATCACGACCTTGGTGCCGACACCGTCGGCCGAGGTCGCCAGGAGCGGGCGCTCGAACCGCTTGAGCTGTGAGGCGTCGAACAGCCCGGCGAACCCGCCGATGCCGCCGAGGACCTCGGGGCGGCGGGCCTTCTCGACCCACTCCTTCATCAGCTCGACGGCCCGGTCTCCGGCCTCGATAGAGACTCCGGCGCTTGCGTACGACGTCACGTGCGACCCTCCGCCGCTCAGGGGTTGACCATGGTCACGGAGACGCGGTCGTCCGCGTGCTCCTCGGGCTCGAGCAGGTTCTTGCCGACGAGGCTGCCCTCGGGCAGCGGGACGGGATACTCCCCGTCGAAGCACGCGCGGCACAGGTTGGCCTTGGGGACGTTGGTGGCGTCGACCATAGCCTCGAGCGAGATGTACGACAGCGAGTCGGCGTCGATCGAGCGGCAGATCTCCTCGACGGAGATGCCGTTGGCGATCAGCTCGGCACGCGTCGCGAAGTCGATGCCGTAGAAGCACGGCCACTTCACCGGCGGGCTGGAGATGCGGACGTGGACCTCCGCCGCACCGGCCTCGCGAAGCATCCGTACGAGCTGGCGCTGGGTGTTGCCGCGGACGATCGAGTCGTCGACGACCACGAGGCGCTTGCCGGCGATCACGTCGCGCAGCGGGTTGAGCTTGAGCCGGATGCCGAGCTGGCGCAGCGTCTGGCTCGGCTGGATGAACGTACGGCCGACGTAGGAGTTCTTGACGAGCCCGTGGCCGAACGGGATGCCCGAGGCCTCCGCGTAGCCGATCGCGGCCGGCGTGCCGGACTCCGGGACCGGGATCACCAGGTCGGCCTCGACGGGCGCCTCGGCGGCGAGGCGGCGCCCGATCTCGGCGCGGACCGAGAAGACCCGCTGCTCGGAGATCTGGGTGTCGGGGCGCGCGAGATAGACGAACTCGAACACGCAGCCCTTGGGAGCGGGCTCGGCGAAGCGGTGCAGACGCAGCCCGTCGGCGTCGATCGCGACGAACTCGCCGGGCTCGATCTCGCGGATGAACGAGGCGCCGACGATGTCGAGGGCCGCCGTCTCCGAGGCGACGACCCAGCCGCGCTCGAGGCGGCCGAGGACCAGCGGGCGGATGCCCTGCGGGTCACGCGCGGCGTACAGGGTGTCGTTGTCCATGAAGACCAGCGAGAAGGCCCCGCGCAGCTGCGGGAGCACCTCGAGCGCCGCATCCTCCAGCGAGAGGTCCTCGTACGAGGCCAGCAGCGACGCCATGACGGCGGTGTCGCTCGTCGCGAACTCCCGGACACGTCCGACGAGCTCGGAGCCGGACTCGGCCGTGCGCTTCTCGAGGAGGTCGGCGAGCTCGGCGGTGTTGGTGAGGTTGCCGTTGTGAGCGACAGCGACCGAGCCGTGGACGGTGGGCCGGAACGTCGGCTGCGCGTTCTGCCAGACGCTCGCGCCGGTGGTCGAGTAGCGGTTGTGGCCGATCGCGAGGCTGCCCTGCAGCGACTCCAGCGTCGCCTCATCGAACACCTGCGAGACCAAGCCCATGTCCTTGTAGACAAGGATCTGCGAGCCGTTGCTCACCGCGATGCCCGCCGACTCCTGGCCGCGGTGCTGGAGGGCGTAGAGCCCGAAGTAAGAAAGTTTGGCTACTTCTTCGCCTGGAGCCCAGACTCCGAAGACACCGCAGGCATCCTGGGGGCCGACGTCGTGGGGGTCCAGGTCGTGGGTCAGACGACCGTCTCCGCGAGGCACGCCTCAAGTGTAGGTGTCGAACCCGAATGCGCCGCATCGGCGACCCCTTCACCCTGGACCCATGGATGCAGACCGACTACGAGCCGTCCGCACGATCGACGCCTCTGCCGCCAAGATCTTCGCCGTGCTGACCGATCCGTACGAGCATCCGGCGCTGTCGGGCGCGGGCGATGTGGTCACGGTCGTGGCGGCGGAAGTCCCGCTGCGACTGGGCTCGGAGTTCCGGATGAGGATGCGGCGCGGACTGCCGTACGAGACGCGCAACGTGGTCGTGGCCTACGTCCAGAACCAGACGATCGCCTGGCAGACCACGATGCTCGGCGGGCTGGTCGGAGGGCGCGTGTGGCGGTACGACCTCGAGGTCGTACCGGCGGGGACGATCGTCACCGCCACGTGGGACGTGTCGGAGGACAAGCAGCGTTGGCTGCTGCTGCGGGGCGGCATCGGGGCGAAGACACAGCGTCAGATGACGCGCTCGCTCGCTCGCCTCGCGGGGCGGGTCACCGGCTCGGGCGGTCCCAGAAGATGAAGAAGATCGCAATGATCAGGATGGGGATGCCCACCGCGACTGCCCCGACGACGGGTTGCGGGATGTTCACGGCGGCGTAGATCTGGTCGAGCGGCACGTCCTCCAGCGTACGTGGGGTCTCGACAGGCTCGACCGCCGGACCTCCGCCGGTCGAGCCTGTCGAGACCCCTCCGCCGGTCGAGCCCCCTCCGCCGGTCGAGCCTGTCGAGACCCCTCCGCCGGACCACCCTTGCCTCGCCCTGTGAGCCGTGTCACAGTCTTGCCACTGCCCGACGCCACACCCGCGCCGCACCGAGGAGTCCGTCCATGACCGCAGCCCCTCCGACGCCCACGTTCCTCGACGACCGCCTCGCCTACTGGGCGGACGCCACTCCCGACGCTGAGTGCATGGCGTACGGCGACCGGGCGTGGACGTACGGGGAGTTCGACGAGCGGGTGCGTCGCGCCGCTGCAGGCCTGCGCGACCTCGGTCTCGGGCGCGGCGACGTCGTCGGGTTCCTCGACAAGAACCACCCCGCGTGCGTCGAGATCACGCTGGCCGCCGCATCTCGCGGGATGGCGACGGCGATCGTCAACTGGCGCCTGGCGGGCGACGAGCTCGACTACACGATCAACGACTCCGGCGCACGCGTCCTGTTCGTCGGCACCGAGCTCGCGCCCGCGATCGAGCTCATCCGCGACAAGCTGCCGCACGTCGAGGAGATCATCCAGGTCACGCCGGACGGTGCCGAGGGCGACGAGTACGAGGCGTGGCTCGCGGCGACCGAGCCAACGGGGCCGTCGCCCGACCACACACCCGACGACGTCTGCCTCGTGATGTACAGCTCGGGGACGACCGGACGACCCAAGGGCGTGATGCTGACCCATCGGGCGATGGTCGCGCACACGATCAACGCGCACGACGGATGGGCGCTCGGGCCCGGCGACAAGAGTCTCGTCGCGATGCCGCTGTTCCACGTCGGCGGCACCTCGTACGTGCAGTTCGCGCTCCACGACGGGTTCCCGAGCATCATGACGCGCGAGCCCGACCCGGTCTCGCTGGCGACGGCGATCATGAAGGGCGCGAACTCCGCCTTCCTCGTGCCCGCCGTCGCGCAGATGGCACTGTCCGGCGGGCCGGAGGCGGTCGCGCTGTTCGGCAAGCTCAAGTTCTTCACGTACGGCGCCGCGCCGATGCCGCTGCCGCTGCTGCGGCGCGCGATGGAGGCGTGGCCCGACACGCAGTTCATGCAGGTGTACGGCCTGACGGAGGTGTGCGGCGTCATCACGCACCTGCTCCCCGAGGCACACCTGGACGACGAGCACCCGGAGCGGCTCATGTCGGCGGGCGTGCCGATCCCAGGCGTCGAGACCCGCGTCGTCGACCCGTTCTCGCTGGAGGACGTGCCGGAGGGCGAGGCGGGCGAGCTCTGGTTCCGTACGCCGCAGCTGATGAAGGGCTTCCTCAACAAGCCCGAGGCGACGGCCGAGGTGATCATGCCGGACGGCTGGTTCCGTACGGGCGACGTCGGTCGGTTCGTCGACGGCTACGTCTATGTCGAGGACCGGATCAAGGACATGATCGTGACCGGCGGCGAGAACGTGTACTCCCCCGAGGTCGAGCGCATCCTGACCGGGCACCCGGCCGTGGCGGAGGTCGCGGTCATCGGCGTGCCGGACGAGCGGTGGGGCGAGAGCGTGAAGGCCGTCGTGGCGTTCCGCGAGGGCGAGTCGGTGACCGAGGAGGAGCTGATCGCGTTCACCCGCCAGCAGCTCGCCGGCTACAAGTGCCCGCGCACGATCGACATCGTGGAGCTCCTGCCGCGCAACCCCTCGGGCAAGATCCTCAAGCGCGACCTGCGCAAGTCGTACTGGGCGGAGACCGGCCGCCAGATCTGACGGCCGCTGGACGTACATCCCGACTTGCACCGCCAAGGCGCCGGTCGGCCAGCCTGGCGACTCGGCTCCAGGCCGGGGGTGGCGCCCCCAGCTCGTCCACGGTTTGCCACGCCAACGCAGGAACCCGCGGTTGGCGCGGGAGGCCCGCCGCGCCAACCGCACGCAACCACGTTGGCGTGGCAAACCGAAGGGGGGACCACGGCCGTCAACGGGTCTGGCGTACGACCCGACAGAAGGACCCGACGTTTCAGCCCCATATCAGGGGTGAAACGTCGGGTCCTTTTGTCGGGTCTTGCGTCAGGCCCTTACTTCTTGACCTTGACGGCCTTCGACTTCTGGACGACCGACTTGTAGCCGGGCTTGGTGTAGGTGACCTTCACCGAGATCTTCTTGCCCTTGAACGACTTCTTGAGCTTGAGGCTCTTGGCCTTCGCGCCCTTGATGGCCTTGCCGTTCTTGAGCCACTGGTACGAGACCTTCACACCGGCGGCCTTGCCCGGCTTGGCGGTCAGCTTCTTGCCGACCTTCGCCTTGCCCTTGATGGCCACCTTGCCCTTGACCGCGAACGACCCGGCGGCGACCTTGCCGACGGAGACGTTCGAGACGCGCGTGACGTAGCCGACCTTCGTCGCCGTCGACCGAACCGCCACGGTCTTGCCGAGGTCAGCAGGCTTCACGACGTACGAGGCACCCGCTCCGGCAGCCTTGCCGTTGACGAGCCACTGGTACGCGACGCTGCTGGCGGGGTTGGTGGTGCCGCCGCTCGCGACGATGCGCTGTCCGACGACGGCCTTGCCTGTCGCCTTCAGCGCCGTGGCGGGCGCAAGCGCCGCCGGCGGGAGGACGTCGACCGTGGCGATCGTCGGGACGGCGCCGTCCAGTGCGCAAGCAATGTCAGCGCCGATGAACTTCCCACCCGTGAAGGGGACCAGGAGGATCTCTGCCGAGAGGTCAACCGCGCCCAGCGCGATCGAGACGTCGTTCCCCGAGCTCGTGGGGATAGCCGGGAAGGTGATGCTCGCCGGCCACGTCACAGAGCCTGCGGCCGGGACAGTGATGTCAGCATCCGCAACCTTCAGCGTCGCCGGGGTCGCGAGCGCGACACCGTTGACGAGCACCGGCACCTTGGCCGTGACCCCCTTCACCTGCATCGCGCGCGCGCGTGCAAAGTCGCTCCAGGAGTTGCCCCATGTCCAGGTCACGTCAGCGGCCGTGACGGTGACGGGCTGCCCCTGATGGACCTGCGTCGGCGCGGTGGCGTTGAGGCTGAGCTTGGCGTCATACCCGCCGAAGCCGAGATCGGGGATACTGCAGATGTAGTTCGTCGTTGTCGCTTCCGCAGCCTGTGCCGCGGTCACCGGGAGTGCCGCGAGCGCCCCTGCGACCAGGGCACCGGCCGCGATCATGCCCGCACCACGGCGGGTCGGAGTCGTCTTCATGTCTTCTCCTTCCGCGGCCACCTCTGCAGCAGCCGTTGAGAAGAACGTAGAACGAATTCGTGGAAGATATATGGTTACAGATATATCTTCTCACTGGTTGAGCCGAGCACTCACCTCTCTGCGAGCTTGCTCAGCAGCAGCGTCTCCGCGAGACAAACCCTCGCAAACTCCCCCAGATGCAGCCCTTCGTCGATGCCGTGAGCCCGCGTGTCCGGGTCCTCGACACCGGTCACGAGCACCGCCGCGCCGGGATAGCGGTCGGCGAACTCCGCGATGAACGGAATCGACCCACCGACCCCCATGTCGATCGGCGCAACGCCGTCCCACGCCTCGCGGAACGCCTCGCGCGCGGCGTCGTACGCGGGTCCGGTCGCGTCGACCTCGTACGCGTCTCCGCGGTCGTTGGGCGTGACCGTGACCTTCGCTCCCCACGGCGCGTGCGACTCCAGGTGGGCGACCAGCGCGTCCATGGAGGCGTCGGTGTCCGAGCCTGGCGCGATCCGCATCGAGACCTTCGCCCGCGCCCGTGGCACCAACGTGTTTGATGACTCCGCGATCGACGGCGCGTCGATACCGATGACCGCGATCGAGGGCTTGGCCCAGAGCCGCTCGACGACCGAGCCCTTGCCGATCTGCTCCACCCCCGGCAGCACGCCCGACTCAGCGACGAGGCGATCCGCCGGATACTCCACATCAGCCGCCATCGTCGCGTGCAGCCCGGCGACCGCGACCTCGCCGGAGTCGTCGTGCAGCGTGGACAGCAGCCGCGTCAGCACCATCAGCGCATCGGGGAAGACGCCACCCCACATGCCGGAGTGGACGGAGTGCTTCAGCGTCTCCACCTCGACGACGCAGTCGACGAGACCGCGCAGCGTCGTCGTGAGCGCTGGCGTACCGATGTCCCAGTTGCTTGAGTCCGCGATGACGATGACGTCGGCGGCGAGACGCTCGCGGTACGTGTCGAGCAGCGCACCGAGGCTCGCCGAGCCCGACTCTTCCTCGCCCTCCACGAAGACCGTCACGCCGACGGGCGGCTCGCTGTCGTACGCCCGAAACGCCGCGAGGTGCGCCGCGATCCCGGCCTTGTCGTCGGCGGCACCCCGGCCGTACAGGCGCTCTCCACGCTCGGTCGGCTCGAACGGCGGTGAGGTCCAGGCAGCGGGGTCACCGGTGGGCTGGACGTCGTGGTGCGCATAGAGAAGGACCGTCGGGGCCCCCTCGGGGGCCGGGTGGTTGGCGATCACCGCGGGACCGCCGCCGGCCTCGACGACGTCGACCTCCGCGAACCCCGCGTCCCGCAGCAGCGCGGCGACCGCGTCGGCGCTGCGCCGGACGTCGGCAGCCCGTGCCGGATCGGCACCGACGGACGGGATGCGTACGAGGTCCTTCAAATCCGAGAGGACCGAAGGCATGATGCTATGGAGTCGTTGCACCGCTTCAGGGCTCATGTCGGCACCATACGGGGGACCATGTCCATGCATCTCGCACGCATCCGCCACGCATCCAGACGAGGGCTCACCGCGGTCGTCGCGTCGCTCGCGCTCGCCGCCGGGCTCCTCGCCCCGGCGCTCGCCGCCAGCCCGGCCCACGCGGTCGCGGCCCCGGGCAACTTCACCGGGTTCGGCTTCGACGCGTGCACGGCGCCGACCCAGGCGCAGATGGATGCCTGGTGGGTCTCGTCGCCGTTCGCGGCGGTCGGCGTCTACATCTCGGGCTCCTCACGTGCCTGCGCCCAGCCGGAGCTCACCCGTGCCTGGGTGTCGACCCAGGCGAAGCGCGGGTGGCGCCTGATGCCGCTCCACGTCGGGATGCAGGCGCCCTGCTACACCGGCAACAAGCAGAAGATGTCGACAAACCCGACAACCGCCCGCGCCCAGGGCATCGCCGCCGCCAACGAGAGCGTCGCGGCGGCGCGTGCGCTCGGCATCGGCAAGAAGCGCGTTCTCTACCTCGACATCGAGGCGTACCCGATCTCCAACGCCACCTGCGACAACGCGGTGCTCCGCTTCCAGGACGGCTGGACGGCACGCCTGAAGCAGCACGGCTACAAGTCCGGCCTCTACTCGAGCGCCTCCGCGGCCATCGCCTCGATGAACGCGCTCAAGGAGGCGGGCGTTCGCAACTACCACTACCCGCACCACCTCTGGATCGGCTGGTACAACGGCAAGCCCAACACCAAGGCCGAGCCGTACCTCGACGACGCGTACTGGGCCAACCACAAGCGCATCCACCAGTACGTCGGCAACACCCTCGCCCGCTACAACGGCGTCACGATCAACATCGACCGCAACTTCCTCGACGTCGGCAAGGGCTCCAACCCCACCAAGCCGAAGGCGCAGTGCGGGACCCACAAGATCAGCAAGTACCGCACCGTCAAGCCCGGCCAGCGCCGCCCCGACCTCGCGCCGGCCGTGAAGTGCCTGCTGCGGCAGCGCGGCTACTTCAAGGGCTCCACGAAGAGCAAGGTGCACAACGCCAAGGCGCAGCGTGCGACCAAGCGGTTCCAGAAGGCGCACGGCATCAAGCAGTCCGGGACCGTCACCCGCCGGACGTGGGTGGCCCTGCTCTCCGACGGCTCGAAGCCGGTGCTCAAGCGCGGGTCGACCGGCAAGTACGTCTACCGGCTCCAGCGCTCGCTGACCGCCGCACTCGGCCGGTCGGTGCCTCGTACGGGGCTGTTCGACACCACGACGGAGAAGGCGGTGCAGGCCTACCGCAAGAAGGTCAAGCTCCCGGGCTGGCGCACCGCCGAGCCGAACCTGTGGGCGTCGCTGCAGGCCGGCAGGCGCTGACCGGGCTCGATCACACCAGCGGCAGGTACGGCGTCAGGTTGCTGCGCTCGCCCGACGCGTGGACCCGTCCCGCCGCGACCGTCTCCCCCCACGTCGTACGCCCGGTGGCGAGCGCGATCCACGTGGCGGGGTCCATCTCGACGACCGCCGGAGGGGTGCCGCGGGTGTGACGCGCCCCGGGGATCACCTGCACGGCGGCGAACGGAGGCACCCGTACCTCGACGCTGTTGCCCGGCGCCCGCTGGTCAAGCAGCGCCAGCAGGTGCTTCGTGGCGGCCCGCAGATCGGCCGGCGTCGCGTCGGTACCGGACTCCCGCGCCTCGTCGAGACGCGCGGCCAGCTCCGCCCACTGCTCCTCGCTCAGCGGGGTGAGGCGTCGCGCCATCAGCCCCACACCTCCGCGACCTGCGCAGCGATGCCCGTCGCCTGGACGAACCCTGCCCGAGCCGTCGCTGCCCGCGCGGCGGGATCGAGCACGTTCTTGCCGATCGCGCGCCGTGCCTCGGCACGGGGGGCGACGACGGTCGTCCGCCCGCTCACCTTGCGCAGCTGCGCGGCAGCACCGCGTGAGGCGGGAAACGAGCTGGCCAGCGGCGTCAGCGCGACGACCCGGTCGTACGAAGCGGCCAGGTCGGCGTTCGCGGACGAGCGCGTCCCGCCGTCGATGTAGCGCCGCCCTTCGATCGACACCGGCGGGTACACCCCCGGCACTGCGCAGCTCGCGGCGACCGCGCGCACGAGCGGCACACCGTCTGCCGCGCTGAACACACGGAACTGCCCCGACGCCGCATCGACGGCCGTGACGCGCAGCTCGCGCGTGGGCCAGTCCTGCGAGACGAGGCGGTCACGGATCACTGCGATGCGCTCGTCCTCCGACGGCAGGCGACCCGACTCCGCAGCGCGGACGGCGTACGCGCCGAGACGACGCCCGAGCTCCTCGAGATCGCGCCCGGCCCGCAGCGCCGACCACACCCACTGGGCGGTCACGGCGCGGCCGATCGCGGACATCGGCTCGGGCCCGTGCGTCCCGAGCGGCGCGAGCTGGCGGGCGTACAGGGCTTCGGTCGTCGCCCCGTTGGTCACCTGCGCCCCCACGACGGAGCCCGCCGACGTCCCGACGACGAGGTCGGCCGAGGTCAGGTCGAGGCCGGCCTCGGCGAGTCCGTGCAGCATCCCGATCTCCCAGGCGATGCCGGTGATGCCGCCACCGCCCAGGACCAGCGCGCGTGAGGTCATGCGCGCCATTGTGCCGGAGGGGTCTCGACAGGCTCGACCAGCGGAGGGGGCTCGACCGGCGGAGGTGGGGGTGCCGACTTAGCGTGGACGGATGCGCGCACTCCAGTACCTCGAGATCGGGCAGCCTCCTCGTGTCGTGGAGATCGACACCCCGGAGCCGGGCCCGGGCCAGATCCGCCTCAAGGTCACCGCCGCCGGTGTCTGCCACTCCGACGAGTTCGTGATGAGCCTGCCCGAGGAGGCGTACACGTTCGGGATCCCGCTCACCCTCGGCCACGAGGGAGCAGGCACGGTCGACGCCCTCGGCGACGGGGTCGCCAACCTCGAGCTGGGGACGTCCGTCGCCGTCTACGGCCCGTGGGGCTGCGGGCGGTGCCACGCCTGTGCACGCGGCGCGGAGAACTCCTGCCCGTACGCCGCCGAGCTCGGCATCGCGCCGCCGGGTCTGGGCGCGCCGGGGGCGATGGCGGAGTACATGATCGTCGACGACGCGCGACACCTCGTGCCCCTCGGCGATCTCGACCCCGTCCGCAACGTCTCGCTCACCGACGCCGGGCTGACGCCGTACCACGCGATCCGGACGTCGATGCCCAAGCTCGTCGCCGGAAGCACCGCCGTCGTCATCGGGACGGGCGGGCTGGGGCACGTCGCGATCCAGATCCTGCGCGCCCTCACGGGCGCACGCGTGATCGCCCTCGACGTCAACGAGGAGAAGCTCGCGCTCGCGAAGGACGTCGGGGCCCACGAGACGGTCCTGTCGAACGCGGACGCTCCCGCGGCGATCCGAGGTCTGACCGGCGGGCTCGGCGCCACCGTGGTCTTCGACTTCGTCGGGGCACCGCCGACTGTCACGATCGCCTCGGCGTCGGTGGCGATCGAGGGCGACGTCCAGATCGTCGGGATCGGCGGCGGGACGGCGGCTGTCGGGTTCGGGGTGACCCCGTACGACGCCACGTTCCGCTCCCCGTACTGGGGGACGCGCAGCGAGCTGATCGAGGTCTTCGACATGGCGCACCGCGAGCAGGTCCATGTCAAGATCGAGACGTACTCGCTCGACGACGCGCCGCGGGCGTACGAGCGGCTGCATGCCGGGCAGATCCGCGGGCGTGCGGTGGTCCTGCCGAACGGGTGAGGTTTCGACAGGCTCAACCACCGGGCCTCGGTTTCGACAGGCTCAACCAGCGGGCCTCGGTTTCGACAGGCTCAACCACCGGGTCTTACGCCAGTAGGGCGGCGATCGTCAGGATCGTGACGAACGAGAGGACCGTGGTCGCGAAGACGACGTCGCGCACGACGGGCACCGCGCGGTCGTACCGCACCGCGGTCACGAACACGTTCTGCGCCGTCGGCAGTCCGGCGACCACGACGACCGCGAGCAGCGCACTGCCGTCGAGCCCGAGAAGGAAGCGCGCCACGACGTAGGCGACGAGCGGCTGGACGACCAGCTTGAGCATGCTCAGCACAGCGACCTGACCGCCCGCACCGCTCGCCCCCGGCTTCGGGCCGAGCCGCAGCGAGATGCCGAACGCGATCAGCATGCCGGGGATCGCGAGGCCGGCCAGCAGGTCGATCGGATCGGCCACCCATCGCGGCACCGACACCCCCGACACAGCGACGACCACGCCGATCAGGGCGCCGACGGTGACGGGGTTGCGAAACGGGCGTGACAGCACCGAGAGCACCGTCGGCCGCTCCCCCGAGCCGGACTGGTCGAGCACGACGAACGCCAGCGGCGCGATCACCAACAGCTGGAGCAGCAGCGCGCCGGCGACCGCCGACGCGTCGCCGAGGACGTAGATCGCGATCGGCAGGCCGAGGTTCCCGGCGTTCACGTAGCCCGCCGTCAGCGCGGACAACGTCGCATCGCCCCACCCGCGCCGCCACCGCCAGCGCGCGAGGGCGAGCGCGATCGCCGCGACGACGACCACACTGACGGCGTTCGCCACGAGTGCCTGCGACAGCGCACCCGCCACGTCGACCTCGGAGAGCACCGAGAAGAGCAGTGCCGGGCTGCCGACGAAGAAGACCAGCCTCGACAGCATCCACTGGTAGTCGAGCGTGACGACGCCGAGGTGGGCGAGGACGAACCCGACGGCGATCACCACCGTGATGACGCCGAACCCCTCGAGAACCCCGATCACACCCACCATCCTCACCGACGCGGCCGCGCGGACGTACAACTCCCCGTTCTCGCGCGCCTGCCGCACGGGAACGGGGGAGCTGTATGCCTTGGTGGCCGCTCAGCCGCTCACTCGGCGCCGGCTCCGGTCATCGACCGGACCTCGAGCTCGCGGTACTTCACCGGATCGGCCTTGGACTTCGAGGTGACCGTGCCCAGCCAGCCGAGGAAGAAGCCGATCGGGATCGACACGATGCCGGGGTTCTCCAGCGGGAACCAGCTGAAGTCCACGCCCGTGCCGAACAACGACAGGCTCTCTCCGGTCTCCGGGTTGACCTTGCCCGACACGACGGGCGAGAAGAACACGAGACCGACCGCGGAGATCAGGCCGCCGTAGATGCTCCACGTCGCACCGCGCGTGTTGAAGCTCTTCCAGAACAGGTTGTAGATCAACGCCGGGAGGTTCGCCGACGCCGCGACCGCGAAGGCGAGGGCGACCAGGAAGGCGACATTGAGCGACTGTCCCGGGATCGCCAGCGCGATGGCGACGCCACCGATCACGAACGCCGCGATCCGCGCCACCTTCACCTCGTCCTGCCCGGAGACCTTGCCCTTCTTGATCACGTTGGCATAGAGGTCGTGGGCCACCGACGACGCCGACGCGAGGGTCAGCCCCGCCACGACCGCAAGGATCGTCGCGAACGCCACCGCCGCGATCAACGCCAGCAAGATCGCGCCGCCCGTCGACCCTTCGCCACCGCCGACAGCTTCGGCGAGCAAGGGTGAGGCGAGATTGCCTCCGGACTCGGCGACCTTCGCGTACTGGCTGTCCGACAGCAGCGCCGCTGCGCCAAAGCCGAGGATCAGCGTCATCAGGTAGAACGTGCCGATCAGGCCGATCGCCCAGTTCACCGAGACGCGGGCCTGCCGCGCCGTCGGGACCGTGTAGAAGCGGATGAGGATGTGCGGCAGTCCGGCGGTGCCGAGGACGAGCGCGATGCCGAGCGACAGGAAGTCGAGCTTGCTGGTGAAGTCAGCGCCGTACTTCAGGCCCGGCTCGAGGAACGCCTGCCCGTGACCGGAGTTGCTGGCCGCCGTGCCGAGCAGCTCGGAGAGGTTGAAATTGAACTTCGCGAGGACGAGCACGCTGATCAGCAGCGTGCCGACCATGAGGAGGACGGCCTTGACGATCTGCACCCAGGTCGTGCCCTTCATGCCGCCGACGACGACGTAGAAGATCATCAGGATGCCGACGCCGACGATCGTGAGGTTCTTCAGCGTGTCGCCCTCGACGCCGAGCAGCAGCGACACGAGCGCGCCGGCGCCGACCATCTGGGCCAGCAGGTAGAAGATCGAGACCACGACGGTCGAGACCGAGGCCGCCGTACGGACGGGCCTCTGTCGCATCCGGTACGCCAGCTGGTCGGCCATCGTGAAGCGGCCAGAGTTGCGCAGCAGCTCGGCGATCAGCAGCAGTGCCACCAGCCAGGCGACGAGGAATCCGATCGAGTAGAGGAATCCGTCGTAGCCCGACAGGGCGATCGCGCCCGAGATCCCGAGGAACGACGCCGCCGACATGTAGTCGCCGCCGATCGCGAGACCGTTCTGGAAGCCGCTGAACGAGCGGCCGCCTGCGTAGTAGTCGGCCGCGGTCTTGGTGTTGCGGCTCGCCCAAAAGGTGATGGCGACCGTCAGCAGCACGACGCCGACGAACAGCACCGTCGTCAGTGTCTGGTGCCCGCCCTCCTCGCCCGCCGCGAGGATCACGTTCGTCCCGCTCATCGGGCGACCTCCTCGTCGAACTCGGCGCGCAGCTCGTCAGCGATCGGGTCGAGGTTCTTGGCGGAATACTTCGAGTACCAGACGGCGATCGCAAACGTGGTCACGAACTGCAGGAGGCCGAAGACCAGGGCCACATTGATGTTGCCGACCAGCTTGGTCCCCATGAATCCGGGAGCCCAGTTGGAGCAGACGACGTAGAGCAGGTACCACGCCATGAAGCCGATCGTCACGGGGACGACGAAGCTCAGGTACTTGCTCTTGAGGGTGCGGAACTCCTCGGTCGCATGGATGCGTTCGTACGCCGCATCCTGCGCCGCGCTGGTTCTCTCGATCACGGCTTCGCCTCTCGGGGTGCACGGTCAGGGCTCTTCGCGTGAACCTAAGGCGGCCGACTTGCTGTGTGCCAGATCACATGCGCGGGGGTCGGTGGGCGCGTCCGAGCGGTCGGCGTACGGTCCCGCACGTGCGACGAGCGGTGGCGCTGAGCCGTTGAACGGCACGCCTGACGAGTCGCGCTCAGTCGAAGTGCTGGAGCTCGTCCCAGAGCTCCGGCCACGGGTGCAGCGGCCCGCGACACACCCCAATGGGCAGCCCTTCTTCTTCGTTGTCGACGTCGGTGCCGTTCGCGAGCCGCCCCACGACCTCGCACCCCTCGAAGAGCATGCGGGCCTGGGCAAACTGCCCGCCCACGACCACCACCGTCTCGGTGTCGCTGGGCGGTCGAGCCTGCTCATGGAGAGCGTTCTGCCCGCTGTACGGGGTGGGCAGGCCGAGCGCAGGCCCATACCGGTCGATCGCCCCCGCCTCGCCGTAGTTGGACGTGAAGATCGCCGCGCGCTCGCGCTCGTCGCTCGGCACCGTCTCCCAGACGTCGGCGACCTGACGGACGTACGTCGGCCAGCCGATCTGGTCGACGACCGTCGTGTTCATGTCCGGGACGGGCGTGCTGGTGAGGGCGCTCACGGGGATCACGGGCAGGGAGACGGCGACGCTGACCGCCGCGTAGACGGTGAGCGCAGCGCCGATCGCGACCCGTACGGCGACCGACGAGCGGGCAAGCCACGCGGCGGCCGGCACCCAGCCGGCGGCGAAGAGCACGGCAAGGAGACCCGCCGGGTAGTAGAACTGCGCTCCGCCGACGTACGTCAGCACGAGGACGACCACGAACGCGACGACGAAGGCGCGCAGCACCCGCCACTCCGGTCGCCGCCAGAGCGACACCGACCCGACCACCCAGATCGCCGGGAAGAGGATGAAGAGGAACGGCCACATCATCACGCGGACCTCGTCGGCGTTGTTCTCGGCCAGCGCCGCCCCCATCTCGAGCTGGGGGAAGTCGTTGACGACCTGGTAGACGAGATTCGGCATCCCCACGACCGCCGCGACAGCGCCGCCGGCCCAGAACCACCCCGAGCGGAGCACGCGTCGAGGACCGACGACCGCGAGCCCGACGACAAGGCCGAGCACCCACCACGGGATCAGCAGCCGCCCGTACGTCGCCAGGCCCACCGCGACACCGACCGCCAGCCACCACCGCGCGTCGTCCCGCAGCAACGCACGGATCGCGAACCACGACGCGACCATCCAGGCGAGAAGGTCCGTCGACGTCGTCACCAGCACGTGCCCGGCCACCAGCGGGAACGACGCGAACGCGAAGGTCCACGCGCACAGTCCTTGCGCGAGCGCCCCACCGCCGAGCTCGCGGGTGAGCGCGGCGGCGACCAGCGTCGAGGCGACCACGGCCACGATCGCCGGCAGGCGCACCGCCCACGGCTCGTCGGCGACGAGCTCGGTCATTGCGTTCGCGAGGAGCGGGATCAACGGCGGCTGGTCGACGTAGCCCCACGCCGGATCGAGCATCCGGAAGTAGAGCTCGTCGCGGTGGAACCCGTACCGGTTGGCCGTCGCGAGCAGGACCACGGCAAGGGCGGCCGCGGCCGAGAGCACGGGAACGCGCGCGTACGGCGGGACGGGATCGGTGACCGGCCCGCCTTCTCTGGTCGCACGGGCCGTCGTGCCCATGCCCTGCAATCTAGGGGACTACCGGCTCAGGCCGCCGTGTGACGGCCACCACTGAATTCGTCACGTGCTCAGTCATGCGGGTATTGTGGAGAGCAGGACGCACCCTGCGTCCGCGGTCGTCTGCTCGAGCGGCGCGCACCATGCGCCCTCCCGTCCTCATTCGTGAGTGGCTGCAATCACGGCCACCCCCACGATAGAAGGACACCTCTGTGCCCACCTTCGCCGACCTCGGCGTGCCTGCTCCCCTCGTTGACTCCCTCGCCCAGCGCGGGATCACGACCCCCTTCCCCATCCAGGCGGCCTCGCTGCCCGACACCCTTGCCGGCCGTGACGTCCTCGGCCGCGGCCGTACGGGCTCCGGCAAGACCGTCGCCTTCAGCCTCCCGACGCTGGCCGTGCTCGCGTCGAGCGAGCGCCCGCGCCGCTCGAAGCAGCCCCGCGCACTGATCCTCGTCCCGACGCGCGAGCTCGCCGTCCAGGTGCTCGAGACCCTCGCCCCGCTCGCGAAGGCGATCAACCTGCGCGCGATGACGATCTTCGGCGGCGTCGGTCAGAACCCGCAGGTCGCCGCACTGCGCAACGGCGTCGACGTCGTCGTCGCGACCCCCGGTCGCCTCGAGGACCTCATCGCGCAGGGCCACTGCGATCTGCGCGCAGTGGAGGTCACGGTGCTCGACGAGGCCGACCACATGGCCGACCTCGGCTTCCTGCCCGTCGTCAAGCGTGTCCTGGACCAGACCCCGCGCAACGCGCAGCGCATGCTGTTCTCGGCGACGCTCGACAACGGCGTCGACGCGCTGGTGAAGCGCTACCTGACCTCGCCCGTGACGCACTCCGTCGACGAGGCCACCTCGCACGTGCCCGACATGGAGCACCACGTCCTCGCCGTCGCGCACGACGACAAGGCCGCGGTCATCAACGAGCTCGTCGGCGGCGAGGGCAAGACCCTCGCGTTCACGCGGACGAAGCACGCCGCCAAGAAGCTGGCCAAGAAGCTGACCGACGCCGGGATCCCCGCGGTCGACCTCCACGGCAACCTCAGCCAGAACGCCCGCCAGCGCAACCTCGCGGCGTTCTCCGACGGCTCGGTGCGCGTCCTGGTCGCCACCGACATCGCCGCCCGCGGCATCCACGTGGACGACGTGTCGCTCGTCGTGCACGTCGATCCGCCGTCCGAGCACAAGGCCTACCTGCACCGTTCCGGCCGTACGGCACGTGCGGGCGCTTCCGGCATCGTCGTCACCGTCGCCACCAGCGAGCAGCGCCGCGACGTGCGTTCGCTCATGCGTGCCGCCGCGATCAAGCCGACCGAGCACGCCGTGGCACCGGGTGCGGAGATCTTCGCCGAGCTCGTCGGCCCGCAGGCCGACCGGATCGCGCCTCCGCCCGTGGTGGCGTCGCAGCCCTCCGCCAACGGCGGTCGTGGCAACGGCCGAGGCCGTGGCGGCCAGGGCGGCAACGACGTCGCACGCAACCGCCGCCGCCGCAGTGGTGGCGGCAGCGGCACGGGGAGCGCCTCTTCCGGCGGGAACAGCTCGCGTAGCGCGGGTGGTCAGCGCGCGGGCAGCGGCGCGCAGCGTTCCGGGTCGGGCTCCGCGTCGGGCGGTTCGCGTACGGGTGGCGCAGCGGGATTCTCGTCCCAGGCGCGCACCCGCCGCGGACGCTGACGCTGGATCAGATCGTCGCGCCGGCCTCGAAGTCGGCCGTGACGACGGCGGTGACGTCGATGTCGTCGGGCTGCAGCTCGAAGCCGCCGCCGTTGCCGCCGCCCCCGGCGGCGGCGCGCATCGCCACGCCCGGGCCAGGAGCGCCACCGCTCCCGATGTGGGGTCGCAGCCCGTCCTCGTACAGGGCGGTCAGGCGGACGGGGCCGAGCCCCAGCGCGTCCGCGTAGGCCTGCGCACGCGTGACGGCATCGAGTGCGGCGGCCGCCCGTACCTCTGCGACGACGCGGTCGCGGTGTGCCTCGGTCAGCGCCCAGTCGATCGACCGGATCGTGACACCGGGCTCCAGCGACACCGCGCCGACCCAGGACGAGAGTGCCGCGAAGTCGGCGAACTTCACGTGGATCGCCGCATTCGTACGGAAGCGCCGGACCTTGATCTGGTCCTCGTGAGCGCTGGGCTTGATCCACTCGTCGTACGGGAAGGCGGCGACCTGGTCGGCGCCCCACCATGTCGCGGCACCGCCGGCGACCGCATCCTTGGCCTGCTCGACCAGCGAGGCATGGGCCTGCTCGGAGCGCGCCACCACGTCGGCGCGACGCTCTCCGGCGAAGCTCACGAGCACCTGGACGGTGCCGCGTTCGGCGGGGTGGCTCTGGGTGGCACGACCGGCGACGGTGATACGAGGCATGGCCGCACCCTAGCCGTACGAGTCAGGTGCGAGGCGGCTCGTCGCTGAGGATCCGCTGGAACAGCAGGTGGTCCTGCCAGCGGCCGGCGATGAACAGGTAGTCGCGCGCCTGACCGATGTGCGCGAACCCGGTACGCCGCAGGACGGCCTGCGACGCCTCGTTGTGGAGCAGCGTCGCGGCCTGGACCTGGTGGAGACCGAGGCCACGGGCGTGGTCGCAGACCGCGTCGACGGCCCTGGTCATCAGCCCGCGGCCAGTGTGCGCCGAGCCCAGCCAGTAGCCGAGGTGGCCGTTCCGGTAGGCCCCGGCGACGACGTCGTTGAGGTTGAGCGAACCGGCGACCGCGCCGTCGTCGGCAACGATCAGCGTCGTGATGCTGCGACCGGCAGCGTCGTCGGCCGTCCGGGCGACGAGTCGCTCACGCTCTGCAGCGTCGGTGAAGTAGCCGTCAGGCCTGACGGGCTCCCACGGCGCGAGATGCGTGCGGTCGCCCCGTGCCGCCGCCGCCAGCGCGGGAGCGTCGTCGGGTGTCGCTCGGCGCAGGACATACCCGTCCGTCAGCGCGACGTGCAACGGCGCGGCGCTCACGCGGTGCGGTCCGCGGACTCCTCGACGCGCTCGGGCGCCTTCTCGTCGGCCGGCCCGGCCGCCAGCTCCTCCGGCTTCGGCGCAGGCTCGACCCCAGGCACCTCGGCTGGCACAACCGTCTCGGTCAGCACCCCGACCGGCGTGCTGAGGACGGCCCTCGGCGGCGCATGCCGCGCGATGACCGGCGGCGTCTCGCCGACGATCGCGTTGTGGCCGCCCTTCCAGAAGATGTAGCGCGAGCCCAGGTTGATCATCGTCGCGAGCCGGTTGCGGTTGCCCAGCAGGAAGTACAGGTGGATGAGGATCCACGTCACCCAGGCAGCGAAGCCCGTGAGCTTGCCGAAAGGCCTGAGCTCGGCCACGGCGGAGCTGCGGCCGATGGTCGCCATCGTGCCCTTGTCGACGTACCGGAACGGCTTGTGCTCCTGGCCCTTGAGCCGCTTCTTGATGTCCTTCGCGATGTACTTGCCACCCTGGAGCGCCGGCTGCGCGAGCTGCGGCAGCGCCCGGTCGCCGTCCTCGACGGCGATGTCGCCCACGGCGTACACGTTGTCCAGACCCTGGACCCGCAGGTGATCGTCGACCATGATGCGGCGCCCACGCCCGAGGGGGACGCCCCAGTTCGCGATGATCGGGTGCGTCGTGATGCCGGAGGCCCAGATGACCATGTCCGCCGGGATGAACTCACCGTCGTTCACGACGACCCCGTCGGGTCGGACCTCCTTCACCGACGTCTCCAGACGAAGGTCGACGCCACGCTTCTCGAGCGACTTCTTCGTGTAGTTGCGCAGCTTCGGCGCGAACGGGCCGAGCACGTGCGGCGCCATCTCGACGAGCGTGATGTGGATGCGCTCGTTGTCGATCTCCGGGTAGGTCACCGGCATGTCGACGTTGCGCATCTCAGCCAGCGCGCCCGCCGTCTCGACACCGGTCGGGCCGCCGCCGACGACAATCGCCCGGAAGTCGGTGTTCTGGCCGTTGACCGCGGCGTCCTCGAGGATCTCGAACATCCGGTCGCGCACCGCCAGCGCCTGGGAGCGCTTGTAAAGCGGCAGCGAGAACTCCTCCGCCCCGGGGATGCCGAAGAAGTTCGCGGTGACGCCCGAGGCGATGATCAGGTAGTCGTACGAGAGCGTCAGACCGCCGTCGAGGCTGATCGTGCGGGTCGAGTGCTCCATCGAGACGACCGTGCCCTTGAGGAAACGTACGTTGTCCTGCTTCGCGCGGATCGAGCGGAGGAACCACGTGATGTCGCCGGGATTGAGCGTTGCCGTCGCGACTTGGTACAGCAGGGGCTGGAACGTGTTGTAGGTGTGCCGGTCAACCAGCGTCACGTCCACGTCGGCCTTGCCGAGCGCTCGCACCGCCGCGACGCCACCGAAGCCACCGCCGACGACGACGACGTGAGGTCGCGGGCGCGGCAATACCTGCGTTTCTTCCATGACTTCGAGCGTACGCCGCGGTTTCACCTGGCGCGGATGAGGGCAGAATCGCCGACCGCTCGGACGTGATGTGCCTCACCTCCCTACGATTGAGACATGAGCGATCACTTCGACGTCGTCGTCCTTGGCGCCGGACCGGGCGGCTACGTCGCCGCGATCCGTGCCGCACAGCTGGGCAAGTCCGTGGCTGTCATCGAGCCCAAGTACTGGGGAGGTGTCTGCCTCAACGTCGGATGCATCCCGAGCAAGTCGCTCCTGCGCAACGCCGAGCTGGCGCACCTCATCCAGCACGAGGCCGAGTCCGTCTTCGGCATCGGCGTGGGTGAGGTCACCCTCGACTACGGCAAGGCCTACTCGCGCAGCCGTGAGGTCGCCGACGGCCGCGTCAAGGGCGTCCACTTCCTGATGAAGAAGAACAAGATCACCGAGATCCACGGCACCGGAGCCTTCACCGGTCCCCAGTCGATCGCGGTGTCCCTCAACGACGGCGGGACGCAGGAGGTCACCTTCGACTCCTGCATCATCGCTACGGGGTCCTACACCCGACTGCTCCCCGGCACGCAGCTGTCCGACCGCGTCGTCACGTACGAGGAGCAGATCCTCGCCGACAGCCTGCCCGAGTCGATCATCGTCGCCGGCGCCGGCGCGATCGGCGTCGAGTTCGCGTACGTCCTCAACTCGTACGGCGTGAAGGTCACCATCGTCGAGTTCCTCGACCGCGCCGTCCCCAACGAGGACGCGGACGTGTCCAAGGAGCTCACGAAGGCCTACAAGAAGCTCGGCATCGAGATCCTCACCTCGACCCGCGTCGACGCGATCGACGACTCCGGCGACAAGGTGAAGGTCACTGTCACCCGCGATCCCGAGGGCAACGCCAAGGAGGAGGTCCTCGAAGCCGACAAGGTCCTCCAGGCGATCGGCTTCGCTCCGCGCAGCGAGGGCATCGGGCTCGACAAGGCGGGCGTGACGGTGTCGCCGCGCGGCGCGATCGAGATCGACGAGTACATGCGGACCAACGTCGACGGCATCTATGCGATCGGTGACGTCACGGCCAAGCTCATGCTCGCCCACGTCGCAGAGGCGCAGGGGATCGTGGCGGCCGAGATGATCGGTGGCGTCGAGACGTTCCCGCTCGACTACGTGATGATGCCGCGCGCGACCTTCTGCCACCCGCAGATCGCGTCGTTCGGCTACACCGAGGCGCAGGCCAAGGAGAAGGGCTTCGACGTCAAGGTCGACAAGTTCCCCTTCACGGCCAACGGCAAGGCCCCGGGTCTCGCCGACACGGCCGGCTTCGTGAAGCTCGTGACGGACAAGACCTACAACGAGCTGCTGGGTGCCCACCTGATCGGCCCGGAGGTCACCGAGATGCTCGGCGAGCTCACGCTGGCGCAGCGCTGGGACCTCACGGCCGACGAGGTCGCCCGCAACGTGCACGCGCACCCGACGCTGTCCGAGGCCGTGCAGGAGGTCATCCACGGCGCAGCGGGCCACATGATCAACCTCTGACGCTGAAAGACCCGGCGTTCCGACCAGATGCTGGCCGGAACGCCGGGTCCTTTCGTTGGTTCGTACGTCAGGCGATCAGTGCCTGCCGCCGTGGCCGTGGCCACGCGAGAACGACGGCTGCGACTGCGGGTTGAGCTCGTCGTACTTGTAGCCCTTCGCACCTGCCAGCCTGCGGTCCTTGACCCCGAACACGTCGAAGCCCTTCTGGATGTCGTTCGAGTAGATGTAGCCGTTGTAGTAGTACGCCGACCACGATCCACCGAGGATCAGCCGCTCCGCCGAGAGCGGGCCGCGGTCGAACCACGCCAGCTCCTTCGGGTTGGCCGAGTCGGTGAAGTCCCACACCGAGATCCCGCCCTGGTACCAGGCCTGGACCATGATGTCCTTGCCCTTGATCGGGATGAGGGACCCGTTGTGCGCCACACAGTTCTCGGTGTTGGCCTGGGTCCGCGGGATCTTGAAGTAGCTCTTGAACTCAAGCTTCTTGGCCTTGGTGATGTCGTAGATCGCGTCCGCGCCCTTGACGTCGCCGACGGTCGGGTTGCAGGTCGGGCCACCGCCGCCGCCGAGCTCGTCGGTGAAGACGACCTTGGTGCCGGCGTTGTTGAACGTCGCCGAGTGCCAGAACGCGAAGTTGGTCGTGTCGCGGACCTGCTCGATGACCTTCGGCTTCTCACGGTCCTTGATGTCGAACAGCACGCCGTCACCCATGCAGGCGCCCGCGGCGATGTCCTTCGACGGGTACGCCGTGATGTCGTGGCAGCCCGACGTCGTCGACGAGTAGCCGCCGGGCGGGTTACCGCCGTCGGGGAACACCACCGGCTCAGCGACGATTGCGGCTGCGGCCGGGTTCTTGACCGGGATCTTCACGATGCTGATCAGGTCGTGCGGCGGCTGGCAGTCGGGGAACGCGACGTTCGGCGAGTACGACGAGACGTACGCGTAGAGGTTCTTCTTGTCCTTCGACGGCGCGAGCGTGTGCGTGTGCGATCCGCATTTCGTCTCGACCGACGCGACGTACTTCGGCGACGCGGGCTTGCTGATGTCGAAGACCTTCAGGCCCTCCCACGACTCCTTCACCGACGCCGACTGGCCGATGTTGTCGCAGGAAGCGTTGCTGCGGCTCGAGTCGGTGCTCAGGATCAGCAGGTTGCCGCTCACCGAGATGTCGTTCTGGGAGCCCGGGCAGACGACCTGCGCGACCTGCGTGGGGCGGCTGCCCTTCTTGATGTCGTACACGGTGAAGCCGTTGTAGTTGCCTGCGTAGGCGTAGTTGCCCTTGAACGCCAGGTCGGTGCTGAACGCCGCCTCCTCGGCGAAGGCGCCGTTCTTGGGGATGTTCGCGAGCAGCTTCATGTTCGGGCTGGAGGCCGTCTCACCGACGCCGAGCTCGGTGTCGGCGTCATCGACGGCGGCCAGACGCTGAGCGGCCACCGGTGCGGGCGACTCGCTCCCGTCATCGGGGACGCCGATGGAGGGCGCTGCCCCTGCCAGGGTGCTGACGACGAGCGCCGCAGCGCCGGCGGTCACGGCGAGGGCGCGGGGTAGTCGATCACGACGCGTGGGTCTCATGCGGAGGACCTTCCTGGAAGATGTTGATCGAAGCATTGCGCCAAATGCCTAACTCCGCAACGCTTCGTAGGTCGCAATGAGTCGTCGAAGGGAACATCTCCGTGGTAGATCGCGTGCGTGGTTCGGTCGTCGTCAGGCTCTCCGCCCTCGCTCTCGGCACGGCGCTCCTGGCCTCGTGCTCCGGTGACGGCGACGCCGACGGGGCGGACGCGACGGATCCGCCACCGGCGCAGAGCACGGTCATCCAGCCCGGTCTGCCAGGGGAGTCGAACCGGACGCTCGCGCCGAGCGACTACCCCGACTCGACGTCCTACAACAAGGCCGACGTCGAGTTCGTGACCGGCATGATCGCGCACCACCTGCAGGCGATCGAGATGACCGAGCTCGCGAAGACCCGAGCCGAGGACGCGAGCGTCCGGAGCCTCGCCGACCGCATCTCCGCGTCACAGGGCCCCGAGATCCACGCGATGGCCGCCTGGTTGGAGGTCCGCGAGCTGCCGGTCCCCGAGGGCGCGTCCGGACACGGAGGGCACGGCGGTCACGGGGGCACGACCGCGATGCGCGACCCTTCCCACGGGATGCTCACCGAGGAGGAGATGGAGGAGCTCGCCGACGCCGACGGCGCCGCGTTCGACCGTCTCTTCCTGCGCGGGATGATCCAGCACCACGAGGGCGCGGTGGCGATGTCCGACAGCGCGCAGACCGAGGGCGCGGACCTGATGGCCAGCGAGATGGCGGCCGACATCGCGTCGGGCCAGGGCGCCGAGATCGCGCGGATGCAGGCGCTGCTGGACCAGGTCAGCTGACCCGTACGGTCAGCGACCCACCCGTAGCCACGCGGTGACCTCGCGCCGCCACACGAGCATGACGCACGCGACCTGGGCGACGAGCCAGACCACGCCGAGCGGCGCGAGGGCCACCGACGCCACCATGCTGAGGCCGGCGACGACGGTGAAGACGATGCGCGCCGCCGGCTTGCGCACCAGCAGCGTCAGTGCCGACACGGCTCCGGCGACCGCGAGGACGCCGAGCGTGAGCGAGATCAGGAACATGTCGCGGGCATAGCCCTGCGGGTCGTCCCCGACGAGCTGCTGCACCTCCGACTCGGAGAACATCGGCGGGTTCGTCAGCATGTCGACGTACTGGGACGGCGACACGAGGTAGATCAGCGCGTTGAGGCCGAACACCGCGGCGACGATGCCCGACAGCACGGTCGCGGTGACGGCCGCGGTGATCAGCGGACGGGGGCGCGGGAGCTGCCCGGGGCGGCCGTACGGCGTCTGCTGGCCGTACGGCGCGGGCGGCTGGCCGTACGGGGCCACGGGCGGCTGCTGCTGCGCGGGGCCGGGGAACGGGTGCTGGTACGAGCCGGGGCCGGCGGCGTACGGGCGTGGCGACGGCGGGGGCTGCGAGGCCTCCGAACCGGGCTCGGGCGCACGCACGGGCGGCGTGGTCGTCGTGTGCACGGGACGAGGCGCGGGCGCTTCGCGCGGCGAGGTCGCCGCGTTTGCGGGCTCGATCTCCCGTCCGGCGAACCAGGCACGGGACTCCGCACTCCACAGGAACACGACGACCATCACGCCGAGCATGGCGGGGATGATCCCCGTGGCACCCGTCGACGCGAACGTCACGGTCGACAGGAGAGAGGAGACCGTGAGCCCGATGCGCGCACCCTTGTGACGCTTGGCGGTCCAGACCGCGAGGACGATCGACGTCGTCGCGAGCGCGCCGGCGGCCATGAGGATCACCCGCAGCCAGCTGAGCGCCTGGTCCACGGTGAGCGTCCCAGTGATGGGAGAGGCGTCGAGCGTGCGCTCCACCTGCTCGCGGACCTCGAGCGAGCCCCAGCCCGACAGGGTCGTCAACACGCTGATCAGGACCAGGACGGACGCCACCCCCGCCGTGAGGCAGGCCATCATCACCTTTTGCGGACGGGCGGTCGTCGGGTTCGCCATGGGGTCATCCCATCACGGGAGTGGTGGTGCGCGGTGAGCCTGGTCCCACCCCTTCGGTCGTGGTGGGACCTGGCTCACCGCTGCCGGCGTCATGCAGCGCCGACGGTCAGGCCTTCCTTGGTCGGGTCGACATCGACGACGACCTCGTCACCGTCGCGTACGTCGCCCGCGAGCAGCTCACGCGCGAGCTGGTCGCCGATCGCCTGCTGGATGAGGCGACGCAGCGGGCGGGCACCGTAGGCCGGGTCGAAACCGGTCGTCGCGAGCCACGACTTGGCCTCGTCGGTGACCCGAAGGCGGATCCGGCGCGACTCCAGTCGGTGAGCCAGCGCCTCGATCTGCAGGTCGACGATGCGGGTCAGGTCCTCGACCGACAGTGCGTCGAACATGACGACCTCGTCGAGCCGGTTGAGGAACTCCGGCCGGAACGACGCCCGTACGACCTCCATGACCTTCTCGCGCTTCTGCGCCTCCTCGAGCGCCGGGTCGGCCAGGTAGACCGAGCCCAGGTTCGAGGTGAGGATCAAGATGACGTTGCGGAAGTCGACCGTCCGCCCCTGCCCGTCGGTCAGGCGCCCGTCATCGAGCACCTGGAGCAGGAGGTCGAAGACCTCGGGGTGGGCCTTCTCGACCTCGTCGAGCAGCACGACGCTGTACGGGCGCCGGCGCACCGCCTCCGTGAGCTGACCGCCCTCGTCGTACCCGACGTAGCCCGGAGGGGCACCGACGAGCCGTGAGACGGAGTGCTTCTCGGAGTACTCGCTCATGTCGATGCGGACCATCGCCCGCTCGTCGTCGAACAGGAACTCCGCGAGCGCCTTGGCCAGCTCGGTCTTGCCGACACCGGTCGGGCCGAGGAACAGGAACGAGCCCGTCGGCCGGTTCGGGTCGGCGATGCCCGCGCGCGAGCGGCGTACGGCGTCGGAGACCGCCTTGACCGCCTCGGTCTGGCCGATCAGCCGGTTGCCGAGCTCATCCTCCATGCGCAGCAGCTTGCCGGTCTCGCCCTCGAGCAGACGGCCCGTCGGGATGCCGGTCCACGCCGCGATCACCTCGGCGATCTCGTCGGGCCCGACCTGGTCGTTGACCATCTTCTCCTCGGGCTCGGCTGTCTCGTCGGCCTCCGCCGACTCGAGCTGCTTCTCCAGCGCCGGGATCTCGGCGTAATTGAGCCGTGCGGCCGTCTCGAGGTCGCCGGCGTTCTGCGCCCGCTCGGCCTCGCGCCGCTTCTCGTCGATCTGCTGCTTGATCTCGCCGACCTCGTTGAGCCCGGAGCGCTCACGCTCCCAACGGGCCTCAAGCCCACGCAGCTGCTCCTGGGCGTCGGCGAGCTCGGCGCGAAGCTTCTCGAGGCGCTCGCGACTGCCCTCGTCGGTCTCCTTCTCGAGGTGGAGCTCCTCCATCAGCATCCGGTCGACCGAACGCCGGAGCGTGTCGATCTCGATCGGGTTGGAGTCGATCTCCATGCGCAGACGGCTGCTTGCCTCGTCGACGAGGTCGATCGCCTTGTCGGGAAGCTGGCGGCCCGAGATGTAGCGGTCGGACAGTGCCGCCGCCGCGACCAGCGCCGCGTCAGAGATCTCGACCTTGTGGTGCGCCTCGTACGTCTCCTTGAGGCCGCGCAGGATCGCGATGGTGTCCTCGACGCTCGGCTCGTCGACCAGCACCTGCTGGAAGCGCCGCTCGAGCGCAGGGTCCTTCTCGATGTTCTCGCGGTACTCGTCGAGCGTCGTCGCGCCGACCATCCGCAGCTCACCGCGGGCCAGCATCGGCTTGAGCATGTTGCCCGCATCCATCGCGGAGTCGCCGGTCGCACCGGCGCCGACGACGGTGTGGAGCTCGTCGATGAACGTGATGATCTGGCCGTCGGAGTCCTTGATCTCCTGCAGGACGGCCTTGAGCCGTTCCTCGAACTCGCCGCGGTACTTCGCGCCGGCGACCATCGCGCCGAGGTCGAGCGAGATCAGGCGCCTGCCCTGCAGCGAGGATGGGACGTCACCCGCGACGATCCGCTGGGCCAGGCCCTCGACGACGGCGGTCTTGCCGACGCCCGGCTCGCCGATCAGCACGGGGTTGTTCTTGGTACGGCGGGTCAGCACCTGGACCGTACGACGGATCTCGGCATCGCGGCCGATCACCGGGTCGAGCTTGCCCTCGCGGGCGGCCTCGGTGAGGTCGACGCCGTACTTCTCGAGTGCCTGGTAGGTGTCCTCCGCGTCCTGGCTCGTCACCTTGGCGGAGCCTCGTACGGTCTGGAACGCACCACGGAGCGCCTCGGCGTTCGCGCCGACACTGTCGAGCACCTCGCGGGCCTTCGACTGCACCGTCGCGAGCCCGACCATGAGGTGCTCGGTCGAGACGTACTCGTCGCCGAGCTCACCGGCCAGGTCCTGGGCGCGCTGCAGCACCTCGAGCGTGGCGCGCGCGTACGACGGCGTGGCGACGCTCTGACCTGCTGCGGAGGGCAGGCTCGCGATCGCCTCTTTCGTACGGCTGCGCGCGACGGCCGGATCGGCACCCGCGGCCTGCAGGAGCGGGACGGCGGTGCCGCCGTCGGCGTCGAGCAGTGCGTCGAGCAGGTGCAACGGGTCGACCGCAGGGTTGCCGGCGGCGGCGGCGGCCTGGATCGCGGCCGCAAGCGCCTGCTGGCTCCGGGTCGTGAGCTTGGAAGCGTCCATGTATCTCCCCTGGTTCTCCTGATACGTCAAAGGTCACCAGAATCAACGCTCAGAAACTTGAGTCGATTCCGCTCAACTCTACTCCCGGGGACGAGACGGGCGGATCAGCAGTCGCCGAGGGCGCTGCGGAGGGTGCGGGTGTAGACGCGGGCGCCCTCCGCGTTCGGGTGGACCCGGTCGGTCGCGAGCACGTTCTCGGCGCGCGACGCCGCACGCTGCCAGTCGACGAGGGTCGCGTTGTCGTTGTCCGCGGCGACCCGCCGTACGGCCGACGACGCGGGCCGCTGCCACGAGCGTCCCGGGACGTGCGGCGAGACCAGCAGCACCTGCTTGTCACGAAGCTGCCGCCTGACCAGGCGCTGGAGGTCCTTCCGGTCGATGACCCCGTTGGTGCCCGTGCCGATGACCACGACCTTCCCGAGCTCTCCGCGCGCCGCCGCCCTGCGCACCGCGCGCGCGACGTCGCCGTACTGCCAGCCGACCTCGGCCGTCGCGTCGAGGCGCGGCATCGCCTTGACGAGCGCAGGCGCGGCAGCGATGAGGACGGAGTCGCCGAACGCGCTCACCCGTACGGTCTTGCCGACGGTCCGGCAGGTCGCACCGAGGGCGGAGGCGGCCGCCTTGGGGGCCTGCTCCACCACCGGGTCGGCAGCGTGCGCCAGAACCTTCTGGCCGCGCAGCAGGCTCGCCTGGAGCGCGCTACGGTCCGGCGCGGTCCCCACGGCGAAGGCCGCCCCCGCGACCACCACGCACGCGGTCCCGAGCGTGACGACCCAGCGGTGGCGCGGGTGGCGGCGCTCGACGACGAGCCAGCCCACGGGCGCCACCCACCGGCGGAGGGTGAGCACGATGCCGTCCTCCCGCATGGGCGTCTCGACATACCGGTACGACAGCTCCGCCGCCGCCCCCGCGAGGAGCACCGCGACCATGCCCGCCGCCACCGCGTGCTCCGGTGCCGCGAGCCGCGTGGCGAAGACGATGAGCGGCCAGTGCCAGAGGTAGAGCCCGTACGAGCGCGAACCCAGCCACCGCATCGGCGGGATGGAGAGCAGGGTCGCCAACGGGGTCGGGTTGGCTGCGGCCAGCACGAGCGCGAGCGCCGCGACGCTGGCGACGAGCAGCCCCCCGCGGTACGGCCAGGCGCTCGACCAGGTCACCGACGCGGCGTACCAGGCGATCACGACCAGCCCCGCCACACCGATCCAGGTGATCACTGCGCGCTTGGCAGGGCTCGTCGCAGACCCGTCGGTGCGGAGCAGGTGCGGGACGCGGGTGAGCGCGAGAGCGGCGCCGATCAAGAGGCCGAAGACGTGCGTGTCGGTGCCCACGTACGAACGCGTCGGGTCCGCCGGGTCGTACAGGACGCTCATCAGGACCACCGAGGCGAGCGCGAGCGCCACGACGACGACCGCGAGCCGGCGGCGCGCGAGGAGGAGCAGCCCGACGGCGAGCAGCAGCGGCCACAGGAGGTAGAACTGCTCCTCGATCGCCAGCGACCACAGGTGGTTGAGGACGGACGGCTCCCCCTGCTCCGCGTACGCCCACCCGCCGGCGACCTGCACCCAGTTGGCCGTCCACGTCAGCCCGCCGAGCACCTGCGCGCGCAGTCCGGCGCCGGTGTCGCGGCCGACCGCCAGGGTGAGCGCCGCGACCACGACGATCATCAGCGTCGCCGCGGGGACGAGCCGGCGCGCGCGTCGCGTCCAGAACGCGGGGAGGTCGAAGCGCATCTGGCTCGAGGCGTCCTCGAGGAGGACGGCGGTGATGAGGAACCCGCTGAGGACGAAGAACACGTCGACGCCGACGTAGCCGCCAGGCATCTCCGACGGCGCGACGTGGAAGGCGACGACGAGAATGACGGCGAGGGCACGGACGCCGTCCAGACCGGGCGCCGTGACGCGGCGCGGGGACATGCGGGACTTCCTCCGAGACGTGACAGCGGGGGCGGGCGCCGCGGGGAGCGGCCCTCGGCCCCGCTCGAGGGTACCTGTCGCTCCCCAGCCGTCCGACCGCACAGTGGCTCAGCTCAGCCGCACCAGCTGCACGCGACAGGCAGGAGCGGCGCCGGCGTTGACCGGGAGGCGTTCGACCGTGAACGGCGTGTCCACCCCCGTCGGGACCTTCGGGATGACCAGACGACGCGCCTTGCCCTGCGTCGACCCCGGAGACGCCACCAGCACCGTGACCCGGTAGTCGGCCTTGCGTCCGCTGTTGACGATCACGCCGCGTGCCGACCACGTCTTTCCGTCGGCACCGCGAGGGCACGAGAACGACAGGAGGTCCTGGGGTGCGGCGGCTGCCGCGGGCGGTGCCGCCGAGGCGGTGGCGGTGGTGGTCGCCGACGGCGTCGGATCGGCTGCAGTCGACGGCTTCTGGTCACCCCCTGCGCATCCCGCGAGGCCGCAGACGAGGGCGGCAGTGGCGGCGATCGCGGGGAGCGGCAGGCGGCGCATACGGCCATGAGACCACGGGAGTGCGACGGTTCCGGGGAGGCGCAGCGCGGCACCGTTCTCCGGCACAATGACGCCGTGACCCACCACGACCTCGACGGCGCGCCCCACCACCTCTGGACCACCACCCACGAGCCCCGTCTCGAGGTCGTCTCCGGCGACACGATCGCGTTCGCGACCGAGGACGCGGTGAACGGTCGGTACGACGAGGTCGCCACCGGCGGCGCGATGCCGGCATCCGACCCGACCCGTCCGTCGTACCCGCTGGCCGGCCCGATCCTGGTCGCGGGCGCGCAGCCGGGCGACGTGCTCGAGGTCGAGATCCTCGAGGCGGCCGGGACCAAGGGGTTCGGCTGGACCTCGATGGTCCCCGACGAAGGGCTCCTTGCCGGCGACTTCGACGAGTCGTACCTCTACCGCTGGGAGATCGACGGCGACCACACCGACATGGGCGACGTCGCGCGGGTGCCCGTACGACCGTTCTTCGGCGTGGTCGGCGTCTGCCCGGACACGGTCGACCCGCTGCCCGTGATGCCGCCGGGCCACTTCGGAGGCAATCTCGACTGCCGTGACCTCGTGGTCGGCTCGTCGGTGTTCCTCCCGGTCCAGGTCCCCGGCGCCCGGCTCGCGCTCGGCGACCCGCACGCCGCGCAGGGCGACGGCGAGGTGTGCGTGAGCGCGATCGAGTGGGCAGCGCAGGGGGCCGTGCGCGTCCGTCTGCATCAGGGGCGCCGCATCCCGGGGCCCCAGTTCCGTACGCCGGGGCCGTTGCGCGCGGGCATCGACGACGCCGGCTACTACGCGACGACGGGGATCGCGCCGTCGTTGATGGACGCGGCCAAGGACGCCGTCCGGGCGATGATCGACCACCTCAACCACACGTACGGGCTGGACCCGCGCGACGCGTACGTGCTGTGCAGCGTCGCAGTGGACCTCAAGATCTCCGAGGTCGTGGACGCCCCGAACTGGGTTGTCAGCGCCTACCTCCCGCTCTCGATCATGCGCTGACGCCACGTCGCACGGGGCACCGCTTGACCTCAAGTCCGCTTGAGCATCGAGCATCGTCGGGTGCCCCTTTCCCCGCCGCGTCCGAGTGCGCCACTACGTCTTCGTGATCCCCGCTATCTCCCTTTCGTGGTCGGCGCGCTCGCGCTCGTCACGCTCGGCGCGTTCGAGAACCGCGCGACGATGGCGGTGCTGCCGACGGTGGCGGACAGTCTTCACGGGCTCGACCTGTTCGGCGCGGCAGCAGCGGCCCCGCTCGTGTCGTCGGTCATCGCGATGGTCGTCGCCGGACAGTGGTGCGATCGTCGCGGACCGGCGCCGGCGCTGCTGACGGGGATGGGCTGCTTCGTCGTCGCGCAGCTCGCGATGGCGACCGCACCAACGATCGGCGTGTTCGTCGCCGGGCGCGTCGTCGCCGGCGTCGCCGAGGCGTTCCTCGACATCGCGCTCACGGTGATGGTCGCGCGGCTGCTGCCCGCAGGCCTGCGGCCCGCGATGTTCGGCGCGCTCGCGACGGCGTGGGTGCTGCCGTCGCTCCTCGGGCCACCGGTCGCCGGGCTGCTCGCCGAGCATGCCGGCTGGCGCGTGGTCTTCGCCGCGGCGCCCGTGCTGATGGTCCCGGCCACGGCGTGCCTGGTGCCGTCGCTGCGACGCCTGCGCGACGCCGCGCCGCCCGCGCCGTCCGCGCCGTCCGCACCGTCCGCACCGTCCACCGCAGCCAACCGCGTGGCGATCGGCTCGGCGGTCCTCGTCAGCGTCGGACTCGCGGCGTTGGCGCTGGGTGGACCTGCGGCAACCAGCGCCTCCAGCCGCGGCGCCGGGGTGCTGGCGCTCCTGACAGGCACGGCACTGATCGCCGTCGGCGCTCGCCACGTGCTCCCGCCCGGCACGCTCCGGCTTCTGCCCGGGATCCCGGCGACCGTCGCACTCCGCGGAGCTCAGGCTGCCGCGTTCGCCGGAGCGGGCGCCTTCATCCCCCTCATGCTGACGCAGGTCCACGGTCTCGGGCCGACCGTCGCCGGCGCCAGTCTCACGATCACCGGCGTGTTCTGGGCGGCCGGCTCCCAGCTCAACGGGACGGCGACCGTCCAGCGACGGACGACGACCGTGGGGCGGATGCGAGTGTCGTTCTGCCTGATCGCGGCCGGAGTCGTCGGTCCGGTCCTCGTCGCGCTCGACGTCGTCCCGGTGTGGCTCGGCCTCACCCTGTGGGCGCTCGCCGGGACGGGCATGGGGATCGGCTCGCCGACGCTCGCGAACCACGTGCTCACGCTCGCGCCGCCCGACGCGCAGGGTCAGATGTCGGGGGCAGCCATGCTCTCCTCGACCGTCGCCCAGTCGGTCTACGTCTCGCTCGCGGGCGCCGCCCTGGCCTCAGGTGCCGCGTCGTCGACGACGCTCGCGGCGATCCTCGCCGTGCCGGCCACCCTCGCCCTGGGCAGCGCGACACTGGTAGCCAGGCTCGTCGAACCGGTCAGTCGCGCCGATCCCGCAGACCTCGTGCGGCGCTGAAGGCGTACACGCCGTCGTCGCTCTGCGTGCCGGCCTCGCCGACCTCGAGCGGCCGGAACGTGTCGACCATGACCGCGGTCTCGTCGAACTCGTGCACTCCGATCGACGCCTCGACCGCACCGGGCTGCGGCCCATGCGCCATCCCGCCCGGGTGCAGGGTGATCGACCCCAGCGCGACGGCCGATCCCTTGCGGGACTCGTAGTCGCCGGCGACGTAGAACATGACCTCGTCGGAGTCGACGTTGGAGTGGTAGTACGGCACGGGGATCGACAGGGGGTGGTAGTCGACTTTGCGGGGCAGGAAGTTGCAGACGACGAAGTTGTAGCCCTCGAACACCTGGTGCACCGGCGGCGGCTGGTGCACCTTGCCGGTGATCGGCATGTAGTCCTCGATGTTGAAGGTGTACGGGTAGAGGCAGCCGTCCCACCCGACGACGTCGAACGGGTGCGTCGCGTACGTCATCCGCGTACCGACGACGTCTCCCCTCACGCGGTGCTTGACCAGCACCTCGACGTCGCTGCCGTCGACCAGCAGGGGCTCGTCCGGGCCGTGCAGGTCGCGCTCGCAGTACGGGGCGTGCTCGAGAAGCTGACCGAACCGCGAGAGATAGCGCTTTGGCGGGGAGATGTGGCTGTTGGCCTCGATCGCGTACAGGCGGCTGAGCTCGGCAGGGACCCAGCGATGGGTGGTCGCACGCGGGATCAGGACGTAGTCGCCCCCGCGATAGGGCACCACCCCGAACACCGTCTCGACGACGCCCGTGCCCGCCTCGACGAACACGCACTCGTCACCGATCGCGTTGCGGTAGTAGGGCGAGGTCTCGCCGGCCACGACGTACGAGATCCGCACGTCGCCGTTGCCGAGCACGAGACGGCGCGCTGTCACCGGGTCGAGCGCCTTGGCCTCGGCGTCGTCGAACAGCGTGTGGAGGCGCAGGTGGAGGGGACGCAGCGGGTAGTTGGGCGTGGTCGCGAGGTCCGGGAGCTCCCACGGCTCGCTCGCGGCGATCGCCGTCGGCACACCCCGGTGGTAGAGCAGCGACGAGTCGGACGAGAAGCCCTCCTCGCCCATCAGCTCCTCGTAGCGCAGCCGTCCGTCCTCGCCGCTCAGCTGCGTGTGGCGCTGGCGCGGGACCTCGCCGACCTTGCGGTAGTACGCCATGACGCTCCCTCCCGATAATCGGTCACTGCTTGTTCCTTTAAAGAACATCGTTCGACTAAGGTGCCGGTATGTCAACCGTCCAACCGACGTGGGTCGAGGGAGCCGCAGGCTCTGGGTTCGACGTCGACCACCTGCCGTACGGGGTCTTCACCCGCGACGACGACCACCCCCGGGTCGGGGTGCGGATCGGCGACCTCGTGCTCGACGCAGGGGCCGCCGAGCCGCCCGCCGCCCTCGCGCCCTACCTCGACGCACCCACGCTCGACCCGCTGATGGCCGCAGGGCGCGCGACGTGGGACGCAGCGCGCGCGTGGCTGACCGAGGTGCTCACCGACGCATCCGCTGCAGAGCGCGTCAGCCCGCACCTCCACCCCGTCGACGAGGTGTCGCTCCGCCTGCCGTTCACGGTCGCCGACTATGTCGACTTCTATGCGTCGCTCGATCACGCCAGCAACGTCGGCCGGATCTTCCGCCCGGAGGCCGAGCCGCTCCTCCCGAACTGGCGCCACCTCCCGGTGGCCTACCACGGGCGCGCCGGGACCGTCGTCGTCTCGGGCACCGACGTCGTACGGCCATGCGGCCAGCTGAAGGGACCGGCCGACGAGGCACCGTCGTACGGGCCGACCGCCCGGCTCGACATCGAGGCCGAAGTCGGCTTCGTCGTCGGCGTGCCGACCCGCCTGGGCGACCCGGTGCCGACGAGCGCGTTCGCTGACCACGTGTTCGGGGTGGTGCTCCTCAACGACTGGTCGGCGCGCGACGTGCAGGCCTGGGAGTACGTGCCGCTGGGCCCGTTCCTCGGCAAGTCCTTCGCGACCTCGGTCTCGGCGTGGGTGACGCCACTGGCCGCGCTCGAGCCCGTACGGGTGCCGCTGCCGACGCAGGAGCCCGAGCCGCTGCCGTACCTGCGGGTCGACGAGCCCGCCGGGTACGACCTCGCGCTGGAGGTCGTGGTGAACGGAGAGACGGTGACGCACCCTCCATACCGGACGCACTACTGGGGACCCGCCCAGATGCTCGCGCACCTGACCGTCAACGGCGCGTCGCTGCGGACCGGCGACCTGTACGCGTCGGGGACGGTGTCGGGCCCCGCACGCGAGGAACGCGGGTCCTTCCTCGAGCTGTCGTGGGGCGGGCGTGAGCCGTGGACCGCCGGCGGCGAGCAGCGGACGTTCCTCGAGGACGGCGACGAGGTGGTCCTGCGCGCCACGGCCGGCACCCTCACCCTCGGCGAGGTCCGCGGGCGTGTCTCTCCTCCGCCTCGTCCGCGATCTGTGCAGAAAGCCGGGGAATCGTGACGGGGAGACCTCGACACGCTGCACAAGTCGGGGACGGCGGCGGTGGCTCGCAGACCCTCGAGCGCGGGCTCGTGGTGCTCGAGGCGATCGGCGCGGCCGCTCCGCGCGGCGTGACCGCGAGCGAGATCGCCACGCGTACGGGGCTGCACCGCTCGATCGCCCACCGGCTGCTGGTGAGCCTGCAGCGCACCGGCTATGCGACACGTGACAGCAGTGGCCGGTACGATCTCGGCCCCGCGCTCTCCACCCTCGCGGCGCGCTCACGCCCGAACATCCACGACGTCGCCGCCCCGGTCCTCGACGCGCTCGCGACCGAGCTTGACGCCACCGCGAGCCTGATCGAGGCGATCGGCGACGCTGCGGTGACGACCGTGGTCGCGGAGCCGCCGACGGACGGGCCGCGCTTCTCGTACCGGCTGGGCAACCGCGACCCCCTCGACCGCGGCGCCGGAGGGCTGGCGGTGCTCGCCTCCGGCCCGGCGACACCGGACGAGCCCGCACGCGTCGCCTCCGTACGCACGGACGGCGTCATCACGACGTTCGCCGAGCTCAACCCCGGCGCGTACGGCATCGCCGCGCCGGTCCACGGACTGCGGGGCACCCGTGCGGCGGTCGCCGTGATCACGAGCCGCGAGGACGTCGCCGATCGCGCTGCCCCGCGCGTCGCTGCCGCCGCCGCCGAGATCGCCGCGCGCCTGGGGCGGCCCGTCAGCGAAGACTGAGGGGCGACGGAGACGGGTTCGATGTCCTCGCGGAAGGCGGGTCCACCTCGCGACCGCAGCTACGGTCGGCGGGCCACAGCCGCGGTTTGCCGCTCGACGGACCGGGTACCGCTCGCCCATGTCGATTCCCACCACAGACCCCGAGGACCCTGACACGATCGAGCCGGACGTCGTCCCGAGCCTCGATCCCGAACCCGGCGACGTCCCCCCGCACGACGAGCCGCCGGAGACCGAACCTCGCATCCCCGAGTAAGGACGACCCCTCCGGGGTTACGGTCGGAGTGTCCCCCGACGGTCTCGGATCAGCGAGGGAGACACGTATGTTCATCCAGGTCATCCAGGGTCCGTGCAGCCGCCAGGACGAGATGCGCGCGGCCATGGAGCAGTGGCGTACGGAGCGTGCCGACGAGGTCGTCGGCTGGCTCGGCGGCACATACGGGTTCACCGACGACGGCACGTTCGTGGCGGTCGTTCGGTTCGACTCCGAGGAGTCCGCGCGATCCAACTCCGGCAGCCGCGAGCAGAGCGCGTGGTGGGAGCGGACGCGGATGCTGTTCGACGGCGAGCCGATGTTCCACGACTGCACCGATGTGACGGTCGCGCTCGATGGCGGGTCGGACGAGGCCGGGTTCGTGCAGGTCATCCAGGGTCGCGTCTCCGACGCCGACCGGCTCAAGGCGATGATGACCGACACCGACCAGCTCCACGAGGCCCGCCCGGACATCATCGGCGCCTCGCTCGCGATCTCCGACGACGGCACGTTCACCGAGACCGTCGCGTTCACCGACGAGGAGTCGGCGCGGCGTGGGGAGCAGCAGGACATGCCGGCCGAGATCCGTGCCGACATGGAGTCCGCGATGGCCGACGCGTCCTACCTCGACCTCCACGAGCCGTGGTTCGCCTCGCGCCGGGGATGACGCCCACCGGGCGGGACCGGCGGTGACCCTAGTCCTACGCAACCCCGTCGCGTAGGACCGTACTCACCGCCAGCGCCCGGCCGGACGGCTCACTCGTACGTGTGGAAGCCGCGCCCCGTCTTGCGGCCGAGCAGACCCGCGTCGACCATGCGGTTGAGCAGCGGCGGCGACGCATAGAGGGGCTCCTTGAACTCCTCGTACAGCGACTCGGCGACCGCCTTGGTCGTGTCGAGACCGATGAGGTCGGCGAGGGCGAGCGGGCCCTGCGGGTGCGCGGCACCGCGGACGAGGCCCTCGTCGATGTCCTCGGCCGTCGCGAAGCCGGACTCGAGCATCCGGATCGCCGACAGGACGAACGGGATGAGCAGCGCGTTGACGACGAACCCGGCGCGGTCCTGACTGACGATCGCGTGCTTGCCGAGCTGGGACTCGACGAACGCCCGCGCCTGCAGGGAGGTCTTCTCGCTGGTCAGCAGGCTCGGCACCAGCTCGACGAGCGAGAGCACCGGGACCGGGTTGAAGAAGTGGATGCCGAGCACCTTGTCGGGCCGGCTGGTCACGACCGCGAGCTTCATGATCGGGATCGACGACGTGTTGGACGCGAGGATGGCGTCCGGCGACTCGACGAGCGCATCGAGCTGCTTGAAGAGCGCGACCTTCGTAGCCTCGTCCTCGACGATCGCCTCGATGACCAGCTCGCGGTCGCGCAGCGCGTTGATGTCCTCGACGATGCTGATGCGCTCGAGGACGGCGGCCGCGCTCTCGATCCGGCCGCGCGACTCAGCACGCTCGAGCGACTTCGTGATCCGGGCCAGCCCCGCCTCCACGCGCTCAGGAGACGACTCCACCGCGATCACATGGGCGCCCGACCTCGCACACACCTCCACGATGCCCGCACCCATCAGGCCGCAGCCGACCACACCGATCTTGTCCATGGCACTCCCTCATGACGAAGGACACGCACCTCGCGCGCCCCACCCTCGACCGTACGGAATACCTGCGAGTAACCCCAAGTCCGTTCCGAAGTACGGAATGCCGGACCGTCTACAGAAATCCGGCACACCGCCCGGGCGAGGCGACACCTCGAGGTCATCCCCGACGCGTCACACCACGGCCTGGCCTGTCCACCCCGCCGGCGAGCTCACCGCCGTCCTGACAGAGGCCCTCGTCCCCAGGACGTGAGTGACGCCGAGTCCCCGCTCAGCACTTCCGCCACGGCTGCATGCCCACTAATGTCAGGCGTCAGCCGAGGATTTGTTAATGGGGGTTCACATCATGACCGTGACACCGCACGCTGTTCGAGACCGGTGGGACGCACTGCGCGCCCACGACGGCCCGGTCGACACCGAGGCGCTCGACGCACTCTGGGCCGCCCTCGCGACCGTCGACGCCGGCGAGATCCTGGGGAGCTGGACGGGCTTCGCCTTCTCCACCGGCCACCCGATCGAGCGCAGGCTCACCAAGACCCGTTGGCACGGCAAGCGCTTCGCCTCGGTGCACGAGGCCCAACCGCTGATCTGCGCCGACGACGACGGCAACCTGTTCTCCGACGTCACGTCCGGCAACGGCGAGGCGAGTCTGTGGAACGTCGAGTTCCGCGGCGAGGTCACCGCGACCATGGTGTACGACGGGATGCCGGTCTTCGACCACTTCAAGCGTGTCGACGACAGCACGCTGATGGGCATCATGAACGGCAAGCCGGCGCTCGTGCTAGCCGACGGCGCACACTTCTACTTCGGCCTGGAGCGGGAGTGAGGACGAGCGTCCTGCTGCACCGAGGCGACGACGCGGCCTCGCTCGTCGCCGCCGAGCTCGACGACCCGGGCGCCGACGAGGTGCTCGTACGGATCGAGGCGACCGGGCTGTGCCACACCGACCTCGTGACGCTGGCCGGGCTCCGGGGTGCCCCCGCCGTGCTCGGCCACGAGGGGTGCGGGACCGTCGAACGCGTCGGCGACAGCGTGACCACCCTCGCGCCCGGCGACCGCGTCGTGATCTCCTTCCGGTTCTGCGGCCAGTGCCCGCAGTGCGTCGCCGGCCACCCCGCGTACTGCCTGCAGGCGCCTCACCTCAACAGCTCTGGCCGCCGTCCGGATGGCTCGGCGACCCTCACTGTCGGCGGCCGACCGGTCTTCGCCTCGTTCTTCGGACAGTCGTCCTTCGCGTCCCACGCGATCGCCCCGGCGCAGTCGTGCGTCCGGATCGACCCCGACGTGCCCGCGCACCTCGCTGCGCCCTTGGGGTGCGGCTTCCTCACCGGCGCCGGCGCGGTCCTCAACACCCTGGCCCCGCAGACCGGCGACCGCCTCCTGGTCGTCGGCGCGGGCGGCGTGGGCGCTGCGGCGGCGGCGACCGCGACCGCCGTCGGCGTAGAGACCGTCGTCGTGGACCCGCTGGAGCCCCGGCGTGCCCTCGCGCGGTCCCTGGGCGCCACGGCGTACGCGAGCCTCGACGATCTCCCGCCCGTCACCCACGCCCTCGACACGACGGGCCGGGCCGACGTGATCGCCCAGATGCTCACGACGTTGTCGCCGCGCGGCATCGCGGCCCTGGTCGGTCTGGGCAAGGCGCTCGGCGAGATCGACCTGCGCGACGTGATGCTGCGCGGCCTTCAGATACGAGGCTGCGTCGAGGGAGACGCGGTGCCCGGCGAGCTCATCCCGAGGCTGCTCGCGCTCTACCGGGACGGGCTGCTCCCCCTGGAGCGGCTCGTCACCACCTTCGGGCTCGAAGAGTTCGACGCGGCGGTCAAGGCGCAGCGGGACGGGGTGGCGGCCAAGGTCGTGCTCCTGCCGCCCGCCACCCCGCACCGTCACGCATAAACGACATCGTGGTCTGCGCCCGCTGCGTAGACCGTCGGCCGGTACGGGGGCGCGCTCCTCGACGTGCCCGTCCAGACCCTCGGCGCGACGGTCGTCCAATCGCTGCTCGAGACCACCGGGCTCGGGCGTTTGGTCGCACTCGACGCCGGGCTGCCGGTCACCGTCCCCGGGATGTAGATCGACCGTCGGTGCGGCTCAGGCTCCAGGCGGTCGTGCTGACGTCCGCACTCGTCACCGCCGGGCTCGCGAGGCCGGTGTGCTTGCCAGCCACCGGTCGAGACTACTACGGTGCGAGTCACCAGTCGGTCTGACCAAACCGCTAGATGGATCGTCGTACCGGCCGGGCGCTCGCAGCTCGCGGGCGGACGGGGAGGGACCCGTCGGACCGACAAGGAGAAACTAGGATGCGCAAACCTCTGATGAAGAGGCGGACTGCGGCGGTGCTCGGGACGGTGCTCACGGTGACGCTGGCTGCCTCCCCGGCCGCCGGCCTCGTGATCGCTTCCGAACGCAGCTCACCACCCGGCCTGACCGGCGTCGAACCAGCCGGGGCGGACATGCCCACCGTCGGCGGGAACCTGGGCAACCAGCACTACTCGAGCTTGACGCAGATCAACAAGCACAATCTCGACACGCTCGGCCCCGCATGGCGTACGAACGTCTCCGCGGTCGCGCCGGCCTCCGACGACGTCGGGCAGCAGACGACGCCCATCGTGGTCGATGGCGTGATCTACACCGACACTCCCAGCGGCGGTGTGATCGCGATCGACGGCAAGTCGGGTGACTCTCGGTGGAAGTGGGAGCCGACCGGCTTCCCGGCAGCCGGCACACGCCGTGGCGTCTCGGCCGGCGACGGCAAGATCTTCACGCTCGGCAGCGAGCGGGTCGTCGCCCTCGACCAGAAGACCGGCGAGCAGGCCTGGGTCGTCGAGCCCAAGGGGCCGAACGGCGAGGATCTCGGCAACATCGACCGCGTCGCGACCGTCTACCACGACGGCATCGTCTATGCGCACGCAGCCAACGGCGATCGCGCCGCCGTTGTCGCGCTCGACGCCAGCGACGGCACCTACCTGTGGCACTTCTTCGGCGGTCCGGACCGCGGCGCCGTCTTCACCGACGTCAACGGGAACTCCGTCGTCGCTGGAGACACATGGGGTCCGGGGCTGCCCGACGGCACCGACTGTTCACTCGAGGGCGGTTCGACGCCCTGGATGCATGGAGCCGTCGACCCCGAGCTCGGCATGTACTACATGACCTTCGGCAACGCGCGGAGCTGCAACAGCTCACAGGACGGTTCGAACCGGCCGGGCGACAACCTGTTCTCCAGCACGATGGTGGCCGTCGACATGACGACCGGGGCGTACAAGTGGCACTACCAGTCGATCCGTCACGACGTCTGGGACATGGACAACGTCCATCCGCCGACGCTCGCCGACATCAAGGTCGCCGGGAAGAAGCGGAAGGTCGTCTTCTACGGCAGCAAGTCCGGACACCAGTTCGTCCTGGACCGCACCAACGGCAAGCCGGTGCTCCCCGTCGTCGAGAAGCCGATGATCACCGACTCCCGCCAGAACCACGCGGCGACGCAACCCTTCCCCAAGGAGAACCTGCTGCCCGAGTGCGTCGTATGGCAGAAGCTCGAACCGAAGAACATCCCCGGCGACCCGTGGCGAGGCGTGCCGAACTACAACGGCTACCAGCCCAACGAGGATGGTCGCCTCGTCTTCAACCCGGACAGCTACGTCAAGGCAGACGAGCCGTTCCTGACGTACCCGAAGGGGCAGGATCACCGCGAAGGCTGCATGTATGACCCCCAGTGGGACCTGCCGATCCTGTCGACCACCAGCCCGAACGGCGGCGGCGACTGGTCGAACCACTCGTACAGCCACCGGACGAACCTCGTGTACTTCCCGTACGGGACCAACCCGGTCGCGCACTGGAACGGGGCCAGCTCTAACGGCCAGAGGGCGATCGGCCAGTACCAGACCGGCGGCATACTGGCGTACGACGCGTCGAGCGGCAAGGTGAGGTGGAAGAACCACCTCGGCACGGACATGGCCCACGGCCAGGGTCCGCTGACCACGGCGAGCAACCTCCTGTTCGTCGGACAGGCCAGCGGCAACCTCCTTGCGATGGACGCCACCAACGGGAAGGCGCTCTGGGACTTCCAGACCGGCTCGGGCATCGCAGCCGCCCCGATCACCTACGAGATCGACGGTGAGCAGTATGTCGCCGTGCTCGCCGCAGGCTCGACCAACCCGTACGGAGGCTCGGTCACCCAGGGCGACTCCCTCTGGGCGTTCAAGCTCGGCGGCAAGTACACGACCGAGTCCGGCAGCCAGGAGGGCCCCGACACCGCTCCGCTGACGATCCGCCGGCCCGTGCAGGGCAACCCGGTCGAGGGCGACACGGTGGACAACACCGTGCTGCTCGGTCGTGTGGACCGCACCACGGACACCGCCGCTGCGCAGGACAGCACCTCTCAGCGCGGGATGGCGCCGACGCACCTGCGCGTCCCTGTCGGGACGACCGTCACGTTCCGCAACCCGGGCGCGGAGACCTTCCCGAACTTCCCGAACAAGCTGGAGCACTGCGCAACGCAGTACTTCGAGGGAGAGTTCAACCCGCGGCTCAAGCCGGGCGAGACGTACAAGCACACCTTCGACCGGGCGGGCGAGTACTTCTTCAACGACTGCACCGATCCGCGCCCAGCGGGCAAGATCGAGGTCTACCTCGAGCCCCAGGACCGACCGGGTGCACTGACGTTCGTGCCGAGCTCGCTGCGCCTCGGGTCGGCGACGGGGGTCTTCACCGGCGTGCGCGGCACGGTCACCGCCGTGCTCGACGTGCCGCGCGGCTACGTCTACGACGGTGACGCCGTTCTGCTGACGCCTCTCTCGAAGACCCCGGTCAAGGCGACGAAGGTGCGCACGGTCGCGAGCGCCTGGCCGTGGAAGGGCACGTCAGGAGGGACGAGGCTGGTCGTCCAGTTCGACAAGGCCGATCTCGACAACAACGTGCCGGAAGGTCGCGACGTGCCGCTGACGCTGGTGGCGAACTTCCTCAGTAAGGGGGTACAGAAGCAGCTGGCCTCCACGACGGCCGCACTGGTCGTCAAGTAGCGAACCGCAATGGGTTGCCGGTCATGCCTAGCGCATGTCCGGCAACCCATTGCCGTCTAGTGGATCTACCGATCCACTTCGTGAATTAGGTCACGGCAAACCCTTGCGGGGAGTCAAAGCTCGCCGCTAACCTCAGGTCCATGCAGTGGACCTTTTAAACCATCTAATGGAACGGAGTCCCTCATCATGAGAGGCAAACTCACCGCCGCCCTGTCGGCCGTCACGAGCGCGGCGGCCACCGTCGCAGCCGTCGCGGCCTTCAGCCCGGCCGGTCACGGTCACGGAGGCGGCTCGACAAACGCCGAGGCGATATACACCGACGCGATCACCGACTACGGCGTCTGCCGCGGGGTCGACCCGGAGTGCTACAACGACTGGGGCAACGGCTACACCGAGGGGGAGACGAAGCGGATCCTCATCTACAGTCGGACCGCAGGCCCCCGCCACGCCCACCTCGGGACACCTCTCGCCCCCGGACTCAATCCGCCCCTGGGCGAAGACAACGTTGCGCAGCGCGGCCTCAAGGCGTGGGCCGAGGAGCAGGGCATCACGGTCGACTGGACCGAGGACGTCAGCCGCTTCTCGGGCCTCAGCAAGTACCAGGCCGTCGTGTTCTTGAGCTCCAACCGTGACACGCTCGACGACACTGCCCAGACGAACCTGCGTCAGTACGTCCGCGGCGGCGGCGGGTTCGTCGGCATCCACAACGCGTTCGGCGCCGAGTACAACTGGCCCTGGTACGAGGGCCTCCTCGGCGGGACGAACTTCTACGATCACAGACCGAACCGGCCGGGCACGGTACAGACCCTGGACAGGAAGGACGTCTCCACCAAGAACCTCCCACGCACGTGGGCGTTCACCGACGAGTGGTACAACCTCGAGCCGGTCCCCAGCTTCGTACGCGAGCTCGCCAAGGTCGACGCCAAGACGAGCTCGACACCCGAGCGCGCGTCCGGCCACCCCGGCCACGGCGACAAGCACCTCGTGAGCTGGTGCCAGTACTACGACGGCGGAAAATCCTGGCTCACCACGCTCGGTCACGACGTCGCCGCCTGGACCGACGCGCCGCTGGAGGGCGACGCGTACTTCAAGGACCACGTCGTCCACGGTCTGCTGAGCGCGATGGGGGTGGAGCCCTTCTGCAAGTAAGGGCGGTCGGTCATCCGGTGAAGGCCGGGCGCCTTGTCCAGGCGCCCGGCCTTCGACGTGTCGACATCACGAGCCGACCCGCTCTACCGACGTTCGTCGAGGGTGAGCCCCGCGCAGGGGCAACGACCGCGGCTGCACGACTCCCAGGCCGAAGCCGAGTCTGAACGCGGAACGGAACATGAGGTCGGTGTCGTGCCGCACCGAAGAGCCGCCAGGCCACGATGAGCAACCCGGGCCGAGGGCCCGCCCGAGCGAGGCCCTGAACGTGTACCACCCCAAACGGGAGTCCAGCGCCGACGCACCGGTTGGCGACGAGCGTCTGTTGACTCCGACAGCATGAAGACGCCGGTCGATCCCGCCACCACAGCCGCCCCGACGAGGGGCGCGAGCGCGAACGTCCCACCGACCACACTCGAGCCCGTACGCCGAGACCGTCAGAGGCCGAGGTAGATCCGACGCACGGACGGGTCGTGCCTCAGCTCGTCCGCGCGCCCTTCCATCTGCACGGCACCGTTCTCCATGACGAGGCAGCGCGAGGTCGCCTCGAAGGTGAGCCAGGCGTTCTGCTCGATCAGAAGGAGACTGATGCCGCTCTCGCGCAGACGTTGCAGCACCGCGAGCACTTCGCCCACCAGCTTCGGCGACAACCCCATCGACGGCTCGTCGAGCAGCAGGATGCTCGGCGACGACATCATCGCGCGCCCGATCGCCAGCATCTGCTGCTGGCCACCGGAGAGCGAGCCTGCAAGCCGCGTCCTCATGTCCGCGAGGACGGGGAAGAGGTCGTAGACCTGCCGCAGCACGTCCGCGGTCCCGCTGTCGCCCCGCTTACGCGAGAACGCGCCGAGCTCGAGGTTCGCCTCCACGCTGAGCCCACCGAAGACGTGCCTGCCTTCGGGGACGTAGCCGACACCGTGCCGTACGACGTTGCGCGCCTTGACCTTGGCGAGGTCGACGTCCCCGAGACGCAGACTGCGTGCCGAGCGTGGCGCGAGCCCCATGAGCGCACGCAGCGTCGAGGTCTTGCCGGCACCGTTCGCGCCGATGATGCCGACGCACTCGCCGGGAGCGACGGCGAACGACAGGTCGTCGACCGCGACGACCCCGCCGTACCTGACGGTGAGGCCGTCGACGACCAGCTCGGCGGGACTCAGCGCGTCGGCACGCGAGCGGAAATCCAAGTCCGTCATCGTGACAGCTCCTCGTGCTCCTCGGGCGCGTGCTCTGCGCTCTCAATGTCGGCTTTGTCGGGCACCAGATCGGCGAGCTGCGAGACATCGCCCAGGTACGCCTCGATCACTTCGGGGTTGGTGACGACCTCGGAGGGAGGGCCGTCCGCGATCACCTTGCCGCTCGCCAGGACCGTCACCTCGTCGCAGAGCGACATCACCAGGCCCATGTTGTGCTCGACCAGGATCACGGTCACGCCGCCGTCACGGATGGCGTGGACGATCTCACGCAGTTGCCCGACCTCCTGCCCGTTGAGACCGGCCGCCGGCTCGTCGAGGAGGACGACCCGCGGATCGGTCGCCATCGCCCGTGCCAGCTCCACGCGCCGCTGGATCCCGTACGGCAACGACGTCGGCGTCTCGTCCGCATACTCGGAGATGCCGAACTCCTCGAGGAGCTGATCGGCCCTCTGTCGCAGCCGCTTGTCGGTGCGTGCGACGCCCAACGGCCAGAAGACGTAGCCCACCATCGAGGCCAGCGTGCTGCGGTCTGCCGCGACCATGACGTTCTCCCGCACGGTCAGCGCGCTGAACAGGCGAAGGTTCTGGAACGTCCGTGCGATCCCCCGACGGGACAGGGTTGCGGCCCCCAATGACGTGACGTCGTCACTGTCGACGAAGAACTGCCCCGCGGTAGGCGTGTAGAGCCCGCTGATGACGTTGAGGAGCGTGGTCTTGCCCGAGCCGTTGGGGCCGACGATGCCCCGGATCTGACCCGCGTCGGCGGTCAGGGACACATCCTGCAGCGCCTTCACGCCCTTGAAGTGCTTGCTGACTCCATCGATCCGCACGACGGCAGGCGGGCGCTCCCGCGCCGCAGCCTGCGCCTCGGGGTCGACCCGGAACGGCTTGATCGTCGCGCGGTCGGCAGGCTTGCCTCGCCGCAGCGCCCTCACTCGGTCGGGGATGCCGGCAAGCCCGGTGGGAGCGAAGACAACCGCCAGGACGACCACGGTCCCGTACCCGAGCTGGGCGTAGGTGGAGAAGTCGATGAGCCACTCACGGGCGAACGAGAGGACGACCGCACCGATAACACAGCCGATGATGCTCTGACGGCCACCGATGATGACCATGGCGAGGAGGAGGAACATCGTCGCGAGGTTGAACGACTCGGGGGCCACGTAGCGGATGAGCCCGGCATACAGCACCCCGGCGACGCCGCCGTACACGCTGGCGATGCCGAACGCGACGATCCGTAGCAGCGGCACGTTCGCACCGAGCGCACTCGCGGCGATGGAGTCGTCCCTCATCGCCTTCATGCGGCGGCCGAGGCGGGTGTGCGAGACGAAGAGGGCGAACGCCAGCGCGAGGACGAAGACGACGACCTCGAGGTAGTAGTACAGGTACTCGCTGCTGAGGTCGATCCCGAGCATCGGCGGCACCGGGATCCCTGAGATCCCGTTCGCGCCCTGTGTGACCGACGCGTTCGTCACCCAGCTGGTGAAGGCGAGGGCCAGGCCGAGGGTGACGATGCCGAGGTAGTGGGACTGGACGCGGAGCGCGGGGATGCCGACGACGAGTCCGGCGAGCAGGCTCGCCAGCACGCCGAGGACCGCGGCCGTCCAGAACCCCCAGCCCTGAACCGTCGTGAGGATGGCGACCGTATAGGCACCCACGCCGAAGAAGGCCACCTGCGCCAGGTTGATCTGGCCACCGAGCCCGAGGGCAACGCCGAGCCCGATCGCGAGGAGAGCGAAGATGATCGTGACGTCGACGACGTGAATCTGGTATGGCCCGACGGTGTAGGGCAGCAGATACAGCAGCACGGCCACGACCGCCAGGGCCGGGATCTTGATCTTGATACTCATGCTCGGTTCACCGTCCGCTCTCCGAAGATGCCCGTGGGCCGGATCATGATCAGCATCGTGAACACGACGAACACGACGAGCTCGGAGTAGCCCTCGAACTCGCCGGCGGCGAAGGCGTCGAGGATCCCGATCAGCAGGCCACCGACGATGGCGCCCTGGATGTTGCCGAACCCGCCGAGGATCGCGGCCGCGAAGCCCTTGATGCCGAGCGTGCCGCCGAGCGACGCGTTCACGTACAGGAGGGGTCCCGCGAGGCTGCCCGCGATCGCGGCGAGACCTGCGCCGATCGCGAACGCGATCGCGTTGCTGCGACCGACATGGATGCCGACAGACGTCGCGGCGTCAGGGTCCATCGCCACCGCCTGCATGGCGGTGCCCATCTTCGTGCGGTGGAGGAATGTGACGAGCGCCAGCGTCGCCAGCGCGGCCACGACCAGGACGACGATGCTGTAGGTACGGATCTTGATCCCCGCGACGTCGAGCGGGGCCGCGTCGATCGGAGTCGGAACAGCGCGCCCCGTGGCACCCCAGATGATGACGGCGAGCGCCTCGAGCACGATGCCGAAGCCGATCGTCCCGATCAGCATCAGGTCGAAGTCCCTACCCTCGAGGGGGCGCAGAACCCTCTCGATCACGAGACCGAGCAACGCCGTGATGACGACGGCGATCGCAACGGCGAGCGGGAAGGGGAGGTTGGCGGTCATGTAGAAGGTCGACGCGGTGAAGGCGCCCACCATGACCACCTGCCCGTGCGCGAAGTTGACGAGCCCCATCGTGCGGTAGACCAGCGAGAAGCCGAGCGCCACGAGCGCATAGAGCGCTCCCAGCGTCAGTCCACCCATCAGGGTCTGGAGTGCGACTTGCATGCCGATCCTTTCGGGGTACAGCCGTTCGGCGTCGGGCTTGGGCGGTGACGTGCCGTGCTGCGGGTCGGTCGTGAGACCGCCCCGCAGCGCCGGGCTCTTGTCACTGCACTGCCGTCAGCGTTCCTCCGTGGATGGTGCCGACCTTCGTCTCGTGGATCCCCACGCCCGACTCGTCGAACTCGAAGGTGCCGAGCAGGCCGTCGTACGAGATCGAGCGGATCTCGTCAGCGAGCTCCTTGCCGCCCTTCCCCCCGGTCGCCTCGAGCGCCGTGAAGAAGATGTTCGCACCGTCGTACGCCTTGGCTCCGTGCATCTCGGCTGCCTCGCCGTACTCCTCCTCGTACGCCGCAGCAAACGTCTTCGACGCGTCGTTCTCGTCGTTGCTCAGGTACGGGGTGCTGACGATCGTGCCCTCGGCGTTGTCCTTGCCAGCCGTCTCGACGTACACGTTCGTCGCGAGCGGCGCCGCGCCCGCGAACACCGCCTCGATACCGAGCTCGCGGGCCTGCTTCGCGACCAGGCCGGCCTGAACCTCTTCGGCACCGATGAAGAGGACGTCGGGCTTCTTCGACCGGATGTCGGTGAGGATCGAGCTGAAGTCCTTCTGCTCCGCGGTGACCACCTTGTCGTGGGTCGGCTCGATGTCCCGCGACGCGAGCGCAGCCTTGAAGGCGTCGTGCTCGCCGGTGCCGTAGCCGCCGTTGTTGGTGACCATGGCGAAGGATTTGTATCCCTTGTCCTCGACGAGGTACCGAACCAGTGTCTCGTCGTACGTCACGCTGGTCGGGCCGTTGAGGAACTGGAATGGGCTCCCCAGCTCCGAGATGGCCGGAGACTGGCCCGAGGTGATGCTCGGGATCTCCGCCTGGCGCAGGATCGGGTTCATCGCCTGCGTCACGGCGCTCTCCGCCGTGCCGAACATGACGACGTAGTCACCGCTCGTGATCTTGCGCGCGATCGACGTACCGGTGGTCGGGTCGCCCTGGGAGTCGTACACGGTCAGCTTGAGCTTGCGCCCGTCGATTCCGCCGTTCTTGTTCCACTCGTCGACGGCGAGCTCCACCCCTTTCAGCTCCCAGGCGCCGAGCGCGCTGAGCTGGCCGCTCTGCGCATCGGCGAGGGCAATCTTGATGTCGCCGGTCGTCGAGGCGTTCGAGTCGTCCTCGCCTGGGGTGCCGCAGGCAGCCGTCGTGGTCAGCAGGATGCCGGCCGCGGCGGCCACCATCAGCATTCGGGTTGGGGTCATGGGTGTCCTCACTTCTTCGTGTAGGCAGCCGGATCAGGCGAAACGGCCGTGGTAGATGTCCTTGATGTTCCAGTGGCCCGGCGTCGGCACCGGCTCGTTGACCATCGCGATATCGATGACGGCGGGCCTGCGGTTCGTGACCGCCTGAGCAAGCGCCTCGGAGAAGGCACCCGCCGACTCCGGGCGGTAGCCGTCGGCGCCGCACGCCTGCGCGATCACCGAGAAGTCTGGGCTGTAGGGGTTGCCGTCCGGGTCTTGAAACTCACAACCGAACGATGCGCCGAAGTTCGACGCCTGCAGGTCGGCGATCGTGCCGTGCGCACGGTTGTTCATCACGACGAAGACCACCGGTAGCCCCTGCTCCACTGCCATCGGGAGTGCCGGGAGCTGCGCGCTCATCCCCCCGTCGCCGATCAGGGCGACGACGACCTTGTCGGGTGCGGCAACCTGGACGCCCACGGCGGCCGCCGGACCGAATCCCATCGTCGAGAGTCCTCCGGGGGTGATGAAGCGGCCCCGTGGCGGCAGGTCGTAGCACTGGGCGACACCATTCTTGTTCCACCCCACGTCGGTGACGAGGATGGCGTCGTCCGGCAGACCGTCACGCAGGTCGCGAAGGATCCGCTCGGGGCGGAGCGGGAACGCGTCGGAGGCACCACGGTCGCGGCTGTCCTCGAACAGCCGGGTCCGTGTCGACTCGATCGCCTCGCGCAGCCCTGCACGGGGACGCCGCTCGGGACAGGACTGCCTCAACTGCGCCAGAACGGCCTCGACGGTCTGGGACGCGTCGGCCACGATACCGACCTCGACCGGGTAGTTGCGCCCGATCTCGGCAGGATCGAGATCGACCTGGACGAGCTTTCCGGGCGGGAGCCCCCACGTGTAGCGGTCGTCCCACGAGCTCGAGTCGGTCTCGGCGAACCGGGTCCCGAAGGCCAGCACCACGTCGGCCTCACGGGTGTAGTCGTTGGTGAGCTCCAACCCCCAGAAGCCCGTCATACCCATAAGGAGCGGGTGCCTGTCCGGCACCGTCCCCTTGGCCATCAACGAGTGTGCGATCGGGATGTCGAGGTGTTCAGCAAGGGCGATCAGTGCCTCTCGCCCACGCTCGGTCCGTAGCCCTCCGCCGACGTAGACGAGCGGCCGCTCCGCCGAGACGAGAAGGTCCGCGACCCGCTTCGCCTCCGCCTCGCCGACTCCGGGCGTCGTCGACACCGCCACGACCGGGTACGCGTCGGCCGTCTCGAGGGCGAGGGGCCGGGAGAACATGTCCATCGGCACGTTCAGGAGGACGGCACCGGGCCGTCCTGAGGTGGCAGTCCAGAACGCCCGCTCAGTGAACCTAGGGAGGTCCTCGACCCGCGTGACATTCCAGACCCGCTTGGTGAACGGCCGGTAGATCGCCCCCTGGTCGCCGTCCTGGTGCAGGTTGACCTCCTGGTGCGGGTGACGACCGAGGTAGTACGACGGCACGTCGCCGCTGATCGCGATCAGCGGGACGGAGTCGAACGCGGCCGTGGCGACGCCGGTGACGCCGTTCATCATCCCCGGGCCCACGTGCATGAGCACCACGCCGGGCTTGCCACTGATGCGGGCGTAGCCGTCGGCGGCGTGGGCGGCGGCCTGCTCGTGACGGGCGATCACGAACGTGATCGAGCTGCGGCCGATCGCGTCGAGCAGGGCGATGTTGCTGTGACCGCACGTGCCGAAGATGTACTCGACGCCGTAGCCCTCGAGCTGTCGGACAAGGACGTCCGACGCTGTCACGACCGGCCCACCCGCGTCGTCCTGGGCGGTGCCGGCTGATGTCGTCGTGGTGGTCATCGATGCCTTTCGGAGGGGTCGCGTGTGGGGATCGAGATGGTCATCGCTCTTCTCCCCAGATCGTGTGGTCGCGGATGATGAGGGTCTTGACCGACGTGTAGTCGTCGATCATGTGAGCGGGAGACTCGCGTCCGAAGCCGGAGTCCTTGACGCCGCCGAAGGGAATGTGGTCGAGGCGGAAGTTCGAGGAACCGTTGACGATCAGGCCACCGACCTGCAGCTCGCGCCACGTGAGGAGGATGCGGTCCATCCGCTCGGTGAAGAGCCCCGCCTGGAGGCCGTACCGGCTGTCGTTGCACTGGTCGATGACCTCCTCGAGGTCGTCGAACGCCATGACGGCGATGACCGCTCCGAAGGCCTCGCTGGTGACGAGAGTCGCGTCGGCGGCCGGCCTGGCGACGACGGTCGGCGCGAGGGTGGCACCGTCGCGAGTGCCACCGCACACCAGCTCGGCACCCCCGTCGACTGCGTCAGCGACCCAGCGCTCAACCCGCGCAGCGGCTGCGTCGTCGACCATCGAGCCCACGTCGGTGCGCGGATCGGCCGGATCGCCCACGACCAGCTGCGCGACCTCTTTCCGCAGCCCGTGGAGGAACGCGTCGAGGACCGACGAGTGAACGTAGATCCGCTGGACCGAGATGCAGCTCTGGCCGGAGTTGGAGAATCCCGTACGGGCGCAGATCCGTGCCGCCCGATCGACGTCCGCGTCGTCACAGACGATGGTGGCCGCGTTACCGCCGAGCTCGAGGACGAGCGGCTTCGCCCCGGCAGCGCGGGCGACGGCGTTGCCGGTCGCGACACTGCCTGTGAAGCTGATGACGGCGACCTCCGGCGCGGCGCACAGGGTCGCGCCGAGCATGCCGTCGCCATGGAGGAGCTGCACGGCCTCGGGCGGCATGCCTGCCTCGAGGAGCAGCGCGACAACGCAGGCCGTGGTCGCCGGCGCCTGCGGCGGGGACTTCACGATGGTCGTGTTGCCCGCGGCGTACGAGGCACCGAGCTTGTGCGCGAGGAGGTTGGCCGGCGCGTTGAACGGGGTGATCGCCAGCGCGACACCCAGGGGCGCACGGAAGGTCATCGCCGTATTGCCGACTCCGTTGTCGTAACCAGCGACAGGAAGGACCTCTCCTCCTATGCGTCGCGTCTCGTCCGCGCACACGGCTAGCGTGTCGGCGACCCGGTCCAGCTCGCGTCCGCCGTCGGAGACAGGCTTGCCGAGCTCACGGGCTATCACCGTGGCGATCGCGTCGCGGTGCACTCGTGCGAGCTCGCTCGCACGGTGCAAGACACGGGCCCGGTGCGCCGGTGAGTAACGAGCCGCCGCGCGCGCACCGGCTGGGCCATTCGCCAGCGCCCGCTCGACGATCTCCGGCGTCGGCTTCCACGCGACCGTCACCGTCTCCCGCAACCACGGCCCGGATCGTTCACATGCCTCCCCGTCCTTCGTCCAGGCTCCGCCCACGTACGACGGCGCATCCATGACACGTCCCTCTGCCGCGGCGCTGAGAATCTGATCGAGCACGCCATCCCCTTCATGGACCACTAGTCGGACCTTCTGGACCGCTGTGCGGTCTTGGGGTAACGTAAGCCGTGAGGCAGGCCACTGGCAAGCGATCGACCACAATTGGATTCGATCGACCCCGTCGGATGAGACTGTGAGCGAAAAATCAGCGGCACAAGCCCACGTCTCCCGACACGAGAGGACGAATGACGATGCCTGAGGCGGCAAGCGGTAAGAGTTCTGGCGACCACGGAGGGGTGCGAAGCGTTCAGCGTGCAGTCGAGATCTTGGCACTGCTCAGCGAGGACCGTCCCGTGGTCACGGTCGGGGAGATCGTCAAGGAGACCGGTCTCGCCAAGACCACAGTCGTCCGCATGCTCGCCACGCTGGGAAAGAACGGACTCGTGTGGACCACGAGCGCCGGCGTCACGGCCGGACCCGGGCTGTGGCGCTGGGCCTACCTCGCCCGTCGGAGCTGGGAGCTCCCCGCGGAGATCCGTCACCTGATGCGCGAGACCGGCCAGAAGACGCGCGAGACCATCAACCTCTATGTCACCCGGGACCTGCAGCGTGTGTGCATCGCGCAGCAGCAGGGCACTCAGACGCTTCGCCACGTCGTCCAGGTGGGCGACCAGCTGCCGCTCTGGGCAGGCGCCTCCTCGAAGGTGCTGCTCTCCGACGCACCAACATCCACCCTCGAGCGGGTGGCCGCCATGTCCCCCCAAGGGGCCGAGCGCCTTCCGGACCTCCGCGAGGCAGTGGGGCGAGCCCGCGAGGACGGATTCGCCGTGAGCCACGGCGAGCGTGAGATCGGGGTGTCGGCCGTCGCCGTACCGGTCATCGCGCCGTCCGGCCGCGTCGGTGCGGCGTTGTCCCTCAGCGGTCCGACCGCGCGGTTCACCGACGAACGTGTGGCTGTCTTCGTCGACGAGCTCATCTCCGCCTCGGCACAGATGACCGCCCGAGGGTTCACGCACCCCTTCGAGGCGTAGCGACAGACCCGACCCAACAAGACACGTGGCCGAGCGGCCACAGGAAGAGGCACGAGTGGAAGACCTACCGTTGAGCGGCATCCGCGTACTCGATCTCACGAACGTGCTGGCGGGTCCCTACTGCAGCTTTCAACTGAGCCTCATGGGTGCTGAGGTCGTCAAGGTGGAGAAGCCCGGCTCCGGCGACCTGGCCCGCCACCTCGGTCCCGACCCGGCACTCAACGACGTCGGCCTGGGTGCCTCCTTCCTCGCGCAGAATGCCGGCAAGAAGTCGGTCGAGCTCGACCTCAAGGATGCCGAGGGCAAGGCGGCATTCGAGGACCTCGTACGTGGCGCAGACGTACTTCTCGAGAACTACCGGGCCGGCGTGCTCACCCGCCTGGGCTATGACTGGGACACGCTCGAGGCGCTGAACCCGGCACTGGTCTACTGCGCGATCAGCGGGTTCGGCCAGACCGGACCCGACAGCCAGGCGCCGGCGTACGACCAAATCGTGCAAGGGCTCTCCGGAATGATGAGCATCACCGGGAGTGCCGACACCGCGCCCCTGCGGATCGGCTTTCCGGTTTCCGACAGCGTCGGCGGACTCATGGCGGCCTTCGCGATCAGCAGTGCGCTCGCGGGGCGCGCACGCACGGGTCGTGGAGCCCATCTCGACCTGTCGATGCTCGAGGCGTCGGTGTCCGCGATGGGATGGGCGGTCTCCAACTACCTGATCAGCGGGATCGAGACCGTCCCCATGGGCGACCAGAACGCGACCGCCGCACCCTCCGGGACCTTCCACGCTGACGACGGCCCCCTCAATATCGCTGCGAACCGTCAGGCCCAGTTCGTCACGCTCTGCACGGTTATCGGCCGCGTCGACCTCCTCGACGACCCACGCTTCGCCACCCGAGACCTCCGCAAGATCCATCGCGAGAAGCTGAACGACGAGATCGACGCCGCGCTCGCCGACCGGTCGGCTGGCGAGTGGGCGAGCGAGCTGTCCGCCGCCGGAGTTCCCGCAGCCCCCATCCTCACCGTCGCCCAGGCGGTGGAGTCGGAGCAACTGGCGTACCGGGAGTTCTTCCACGATGTGCCCTTCCCCGGCCGCCCGGACCGGGTCGTGAGGACCAGCAGCAACGGCATTCATCTCGACGGCCGCCCGCTGCGCCCCCAGGGGCCGCCGCCCTTGCTCGGAGAGCACAACGGCGAGCTCGACGAGCTTCGCCGGTCCGGACGCGAACACGACTCCATCCGCGCCGGAGCGGGATCGTGACGGTCGACCGCTATCCCGAGCCCACCGTCCAGGCCGTGGCGGACTGGTGGGAGACCGCGATCACCCGCATCGCCCCCGGCGAGGTCGAGCACCGCGGCACCCCCGTCCAGCACATGATCGGGGCCGACGACCTCGTCACCTCTGCATGGTTCCTGGTGCGGGGCGACCGCCCCTCCCCGGCCCAGGCCGCGCTCCTCCAGGCCGCCATGGTCGCGTCCATGGACCACGGCCCCCAGGCGCCGTCGATCGCAGTCGCGCGGATCGCCGCCTCGTGCGGCGTCGGCATCAACAACGCCATGGCCTCGGCGGTGAACACCCTCGGCGACCACCACGGTGGAGCAGGACAACAATGCGTCGAGATGTTCGAGGAGATCGTCACGGCCGTCAACGAAGGGCTGACGATCGAGGCGGCGACCGAGGATGTGGTCGCCCGATGGCGCGAACGGTCCCGATATATCCCCGGCTTCGGTCACCGTTTCCATCCTCGCGACCCTCGCCGTGATCCGCTGCTCGGCATGGTCGAGGACGCCGCCGGCGCCGGCGCCGTCTCCGGCAAGTACCTCGAAGCAGCCCTCGCCGTCGAGACGCTGCTGGCGAGCGGCCGAGAGCGGCCCATCCCGATGAACATCGACGGAGCGACTGCGGTGATCTATGCCGAGCTGGGCTTCCCGCCCGAGCTGGCCCGCGGCTTCTTCGTCCTGAGCCGCAGCGTGGGCATCCTCGCCCACGCCTGGGAGGAACGACAGAGCGGACGGCGCAACAAGGGGCCGATCCCGCCGTCGATCCTGCCGACGTTTCGGGCGGCCGAGTAGACGCCACGGCGCCACACTGGAGCTCACGAGGACACGCGGAGGGGGATTCATGACCCGGTCCTTTCGCGGCTCAGGACATGTACTAACTGGTACGTTCGTGAAGTAGATCACACCGTGTCGCCGCACGGCAAGGAGTCCTCCGCGCTGAGCGATGAGGCCGGCACCGTCGGTGGCAAGACGCCTTCGGGCAAGATCCAGCGCCGTCACCTGACAGCGCAGCTCCTCAGCTGAGCGCGCGTGAGAGGTGGTGGGCCTCAGCGAGCAGCAGGTGCCCCAGCTCGGCCTGACGGTCGGGGACGAACCGGCCCTGTACGCCGGTGAGGGTGAGCGCCCATCGCGGTGAGCCGTCACCGTCGAAGACGGCGGCGGCCATGCCCCAGCTTCCCTCGACAACGAGTCCTGGGTTCAGCGACCACCCGCGCTCGCGCGTGAGCCGGATCCGTTCACGGATCGCCGCTTCGCTGTGGGTCTCGCCCCACGCCTGCGTGAGGTCGGCCCTCGCGAGGTAGTCGGCGATCTCGTGCTCGCTCAGGTAGGCGAGGAGGACGATGCCGGCCGAGACCACACCGAGCGGGAACCGTGCACCCTCGTACAGGACGAACGAGCGGATCGGGAACGAACCGTCCTGCCTCAGGAGCACCACGGTCTCGTCGCCGCGTCGGACGGAGAAGAACGCGCTCTCGCCGGTCGCCTCGGCGAGCCGGCGCACCGCGCTCGCCGCCTCGTCGGTCACCGCGAAGCGCGAGGCCGCGCGCGCCCCGAGGACGTACAGCTCAGGGCCGAGGAACCAGCGACCTGTCCGCCCGTCGCGATCGACCATGCCCTCCTCGGCGAGGGACTCGAGCAGCCGGTGGACGGTGGGGCGTGGGAGCCCGGTCGCCCGTGCGACCTCGGTCGTCGTCAGGCCGTCGCTCTCGGTGGCGGCGAGCGCGCGCAGCAGCGCACTGACACGACCGACCATCTGCGTCGACTCCGGCATCTGCCAAGCCTATCTGCGCGTTCATTGAGTGGACGCAGGTGTCTGCTCAGCGTCCGCGCAGCGGGAAGATCCTCCGCGACATCTGCCGGGTGGTTGACGCCGTACGGTGTGACGACGTTCACTCAGTGCGACCGACCAGTGAACACAGGAGTTCCGCGGACCTATGCGCAAGCTCAGAGAAGACGCGACCGAATCGCTCGACGGAGTGCTCAAGGACGGCATCACGATCGCCGTCGGTGGTTTCGGGTTGAGCGGCAACCCGTTCGACCTCATCGAGGCCGTACGCGACTCGGGGGTGACCGGGCTGACGATCGTCTCCAACAACATGGGCGTCGACGGCGCCGGTCTCGGGATCTTGCTGGAGAACAACCAGGTCGCGAAGGTGATCGCGTCGTACGTCGGCGAGAACAAGCTCTTCGCCAAGCAGTTCCTCGACGGGGTGCTGGACGTCGAGTTCGCGCCCCAAGGGACGCTGGCCGAGCGCATGCGCGCAGGAGGCGCGGGCATCGCCGCCTTCTACACCCGTACGGGAGTCGGGACTCAGGTCGCCGAGGGCAAGCCGACGGCCGAGTTCGACGGCGAGACGTACGTGCAGGAGCGGGGCATCGTCGCCGACCTCGCCCTGGTGCACGCGCACACCGCCGACCAGGCGGGCAACCTCCGTTACCGGCTCACGTCGCGCAACTTCAACCCCGTCGTCGCGACCTGCGGCAAGGTCACGGTCGCCGAGGCCGAGCATGTCCTCGACGGCTACCTCGACCCCGACGAGGTCGCGACCCCCGGCATCTACGTCAACCGCCTGGTGGAGGCACGCCCGCGCGTGAAGCCCATCGAGCAGCGGACGACCCGACCGAACCCCGCGAAGCAGGAGGCCTGACATGGCGTGGACGCGAGACGAGATGGCCGCGCTGGCCGCCCAGGAGCTGCACGACGGCGACTACGTCAACCTCGGCATCGGCATCCCGACGCTGGTCGCCAACCATCTCCCTGACGGCGTCTCGGTGGTGCTCCAGAGCGAGAACGGCATCCTCGGCATGGGCCCGTTCCCGTACGAGGGTGAGGAGGACGCCGACCTCATCAATGCCGGCAAGCAGACCGTGACGACCATCGACGGTGCAAGCATCTTCGACTCGGCGACCTCGTTCGCGATGATCCGCGGCGGGCACGTCGACATCGCCATCCTCGGCGCGCTGCAGGTCGCGGCCAACGGCGACCTCGCGAACTGGACCATCCCGGGCAAGCTCGTCAAGGGGATGGGCGGGGCGATGGACCTCGTCGCGGGGACGCGGCGCATCGTCGTCCTCACTGAGCACGTCGCCCGAGACGGCGCCCCGAAGATCGTCGAGACCTGCGAGCTCCCGCTCACCGGCGTCGGTGTGGTCGACCGGATCGTCACCGACCTCGCGGTCATGGACGTGACCGAGGACGGGCTCGAGGTCCTTCAGCTCGCGCCCGGCGTCACGTTCGAGGAGCTGACGTCGAAGACCGCCGCGCCGCTGCGGCAGGCCAGCGCCGTCGCGTGAGCCAAGGGGTGCCAGACGAGCGGGTCCTAGCGACGAGCCTCTGAACCGCCTGGGTCGGTGTCGCCGATCTCATCGACCCAGGCGGCGTGCTCGGCCCGCGCCCAGCGGCTCGAGACCCGTCCCGCGCGCATCCCCCGACGGGCTTCGGGGCCCTTGAGCGCGTACACGATGTGGCCGATCACGAGGATTCCGAGACCAAGCGCGAACCAGACGCGGACGAACGTCGCATCCGACCGCCACGACAGCCGGACCAGTGTCGGGCCAGCCGGATCAGGAAAGACCAACCGCCATGCGCGCCCTCGCCGACATTCGAACGACCACCAACGCCCAAACGCGACCCCGTCGATACCCTCCGCGACGTGATCACACGCGCCGCCGCAGCAACATGCGCGATTCACACACGACGCAAGGTTCACCACCGCGACCGGGCACCACAGTCAATATTCCGGCGCCCCGCTCAGCTGCGGTGACACCCAGCTGTGGCGCAGAAGGGATCCGTTGACGGTGTTCACCCCGTAAAGACGGCGCTCTCGTGATCAGAGGTCGGCGTGACCTCAACGGTCAGCGACTTGGCCGAGGTCAGCCCGTACCCGATCCAGAACGAGATGCGCTTTGCCGGCAGCACCACCCTTGTCGGGCTCCCGCCCATGTTGGAGTCGTAGATCTCGCTTCCCTCGGCGCCGTCAGACGACGCCGAGCTGGAGAACATCGTGATCGTGAAGGCCGCAGATGTGCCGGTGATGGACCGCGGCGGTGCCGTGGTGGCCACCCCACTGGTGACCACGGCAGTCGCCGGAGGCGAGAACCACATCACCACCGCCATGAGCGTCTATCCCATCGGGTCCGGTGCTCCGATGCACTCGCACAACTGCGACGAGCACGTGACGATCCTCGACGGAGAGGCCGAGGTGTGGTCGATGGTGAGGCGACGCGCCTGAAGCAGTACGACACGACGTATGTGCCCGCTCCTATCCCTCACTTTTTCTGCAACGTCGGGGATGTTCCCGCTGCGGATCTTGTGGGTATACACGTCCGGTCACGTCACACGGACGTTCACCGAGACCGGACTGACCGTCGAGCATCTGTCCGCCGAGGAGCAGATGGGCAAGGACTGAGACAGGCAGAAGCTGGCCGACGCGTGCGTGCGACCATCCCGCGCGTCGTGAGGAATGAGTCCGGCGGCGTCTACACGCTCGCCGCACGGTCGATCTCCATCGCCCGGACTAGCGCGCCAAGGGCCTCCGCCCGCTCGCCGAGGGGGCAGATCGAGATCTCGCTGAACGAGGCGATCCGCGGCATGACGGCGCTCTCGAACGCACGCTGAACAGGGGCAAGCAGCGCGTCGCCCGCGCGAGCAAGCGGTCCCCCGATGACGATGCGGCGAGGGTTGACAGTCATCGCAAGGAGCCCGAGACCTCGGCCGAGAGCGTCCGCAGCATCCCGCAGCGCGGCGAGCGCGACGGGATCCCTCGCCTCGATCAGCTTGATCGCCTCGTCCACCGTCACCGCTCGATCCGTGGCTGCGGCGATCGCATGGCGAACTGCCTCCGTCGAGCCAATCGTCTCGAGGCAGCCGCGTCGGCCGCACCGGCAGACCAGCGCGAGGCGCGGATCGACCGTCAGGTGCCCGATCTCCCCCGTCGTGCCGGCGCCCCCTCGCCACAACCGCCCATCGAGCACGATCCCAGCGCCCACCCCGGTACCGATCTTGATGAAAGCCAGTCCGTCACTCGTGTCATACACCCGCTGCAGCGCGACCGCGCCAAGGTTCGCGTCGTTCTCGATGACCGCGGGACAGCCGAGACCTTCCGACACGATGTCCCGAAGCGGTACATGTCCCCAGCCAGGCAGGATGGAGCCTCCGGTCACGGCGCCGGTCCGGACGTCGACGGGTCCAGGGACACCCATCGCGAGTCCGGTGATCCGTCCTCGGTCCAGCCCGGTCCGTTCACATCCCTCGTCCACGAGTCGTGCAATGAGCTCGATGGTCTCCGCGACGCCGTGCCGATCCTTCAAGGTGACAACGTTCTCGTCGACGACACGGTCGAGCGACGAGCCGATGAGGACTCGGACGTGCGTCCTACCGAGGTCGACGCCGATGCCGTACTCCTGGCGGTCGGGCGCCTGGGCCACGAGGTTGCTGCGTCGTCCGTTGGCCATACCTGAGGTGACGACGAGGTCGCCGGCCGAGGTGAGCTCCTGCACGAGACCGGACACCAGGCCCGGGGAGAGTCCGGTCGTCCGTGCGAGGTCGGCCTGGCTCCTCGGCGTGCCGTCCCTGAGCAGGTCGAGCAGTCGCTCGCGGTTCGCCCTGCGCAGGCCGGTGAGGGAGCCGGGGCCGGCATCGTCCCGTGTTGTCACGTCCCTCTCCTCTCCGTGCGGGCACGCGCCGCTGCACGCGGCCGTCACGCACGATAGCGCGCACGTCGCATCTTCTCGGGTCTTTCACAGGACCTCTGGTGTGAAGGCTGCTGGGTCGGCGGCCGCCCTGGTCGGGGGCGGCCGCCTCCCCGGTCAGGTCGGGACGAAGACCCACGCGAGGGCTTCCCCGGTCCCCGCCCGGTACGCCTCGTAGCCCGGCCGTGGCGAGGTCACCGGCTCGCTGGCGACTGCGGTCTGAATCGAATCGACGTAGGCCGGTCGCGTGTGCCACTGGTGGTTGTGGGACGTGTAGAGCGTGTCGTACGCACCGCTCGTCTCGGATCGCCACTCTGTCAGCGCTGTCCCGAACTCCTCGAGCGAGCCCGACAGCGTCAGGCCAGCAGCACCTTGTGTTCCGAGGGCATCGCCGGCGAAGGAGGACGCGCGACACCGGGTCGAGCAGGGTGACGGCGTCGTCCCTGACACCGGGAAGCGCATCCACGGCGAGACGGACACGCCGCCCATCCGTGTCGCGTCCGAGATCGATCGAGTCTCCTGGTCGCAGGGTCCTGACGTGTCGATGCTGACGTCCGACCTCGGCGCCCTTCGGCACCCAGACGTCATGGCCGGCGAAATTCCGGATTCCCGCGATCCCTGCGGGGTCACCGGAGGTGAGGACGACGTCGAGCCGGCGACTTCGCACCAGGCGCTGCGCGTACCGCGCGAGCCCTGGCGCTGCGCGACCTGACGTGATGAGGACCGCCTTGTTGGTCCCACGCACCAGGAAGGATGACTCCTCGGCCGAGTCACGGATCATCACCAACCCGGTCTTGATGTTGTTCAGGAAGGCGTACGGGTCGTCGAGGAACGGATCCTGCGGATAGCGGCTGGGGATGTTGATGCCGTGGAACTCGCGCAGGTCACCGTTGCCACCGGCCGGGCCACCCGGATAGAGGTTGGTGAGGCTGTAGACCATGCGTGCCGTGCCGCCGCTGATCCAGACGGCCTCTCGCCCGATCTCGTGGTAAGGATCCCCCAGGATGCCGCCGTCGAGTGCTCCACCAGCTGCCCTCGCCATGTCATCGAGGTACGAGAGGTCGAGAGGACGCCCATTGATCGGCGGCCTGCCTCGTCCGAACTGCTTGATCTGGTAGAAGTGCGCAGGCAGAAGGGCGAGCCCCTTCAGCGGCCTCAGATCACGACGCAGCTCATTGAGCATGTCGTGATACAGGGTCGTCGTGGCCGACGCGAAGTGTGCCCAGACGTACGCCGAGCCGATCGCGTCCCCGGTGGCGAGCATGAGGTTCGCGGCGTCGAAGTACCCGGTCGAGCCTGGCGTGTGGCCGTACATCGCGACGGCGTCGATCCGGCGACCGCCGAGGTCGACGTGTCCGACGGCCTGGCCCGAGCCGTTCGTGGTCGACCCGCCACCCTGCCGGATCGGCACCCACGTCGGCCCGGCCGTCGTCGTAGGCGTCCAGTCGAGATCCGGGTAGTAGAGCGTCCGGTCGGTCATCTGGAACGCCTTGCCCGTGTGGTCCCCGTGGCGATGGGTGATCGCCACGTCGAAGTCGACGGGATCCGGACGCACGGTTTTGCCGTCGTCCTCGTGCGAGAGCAGCCAGTGGCAGACCGCCTTGAGGTCGTTGACACCGATCGTCTCCGGGGTGTTCTGGGCGGTGTCGACGAGGAGTGCGCGTTCGGAGCCCTCGAACAGCCACATCGTGGAGCCCTGGGCGTACTGGCTGCCGTCCTGTCGCGGCGTCGTGAGCGCCATGTTCTCGACCCGCCAGGTGCGGTGGCCCCGCTTGCTGACGTGGATCAGGTAAGCCGTGTAGGCACCCCACGGGTTCGGCCCCGCGAACCCCGTCCCCAGGGGGCGGCCCCACGGGTCTTGGACGACCTCGACGAACCCGGGGACCAGGCGGTACCAGGAGATCGCCGACGCATGGCCGCCCTTCGATGGATTCGTACGTGCGGTGTTCGCGGCTGCGGTCGACGTCCCGCCGGCGACGCCTGCCGCGAGAGCGAACACTCCGGCGGCCCGCAGGACGTTGCGCCTGTTGATGGTCGACGACACCTCGTGCGTGCAGACGTCATGGTCGTGCTCTGTCATGTTCGATCTCCTTGGGCCTCAGGACAGCCAGAAGTCGCAGTGGTGATCGGCGCGAAGGGTGGTGACGGCCTTGCTCGCGCCACCGGCACGCAGGCTCATCACGCGCCGCTCTTCGCCGTAGGTCGGCCAGGCGGGCGCGCCCCGGACGTTCGGATTGCCGGTGCGGGCGAAAGCACCCCAAGAGCGCATCATCTGGTCGGAGAGCCGCTCCTGCGTCCGCGTCAACGGCCGCTCGCCGAGGGTGAAGTCGAACAGGTACGCGAGCTCCGCGCTGTGAGCGTTGGACATGTCCTCGCCCGGGATCGCGAATCCGTACAGAGTCGGCGAGGTCGGGTCGTCGAACTCGTATCGGTACGTCGGGGTCTCGGAGTCCATCGTCTCCGCGACTCGCTCGATCGTGCACGCCCGACCGGCGTCCGTCTGGACCTGGGTGATCGCGTCGTACGGGGTCTTGAACTCGCTCAGCGGGTAGCGCGCAAGGACCTGGTCCGCCCGATCTCCGTACGTGTCGCGGATCCGCTGCTCGTAGCCCTCGGCCGTGATGCCGGCCAGCGCTGTCGAGAGCAGGCGGTTCTCCGACTTCGTGGATCCTGTCATCAGGGGCACCTTGTTCCAAGTGCCGGCGGCGACCGCACCGGCGAACGTCACGGGCATCAGACCGCTCGCGGACTTGGAGGAGCCGGTGTAAGCACCCTGGTTCGCGACCAGCTTGCCGGGAAACGCCTTCCGCAGGCACGCGACCGCGGTCGCCGGGTCCGGGCAACCCACTGCCGTGGCGTAGGTCAGTCCTGTCTGCTCGGCGGAGGCGAGCGTCGGTCGGTTCGCGAGGCAGTCCTGGCTCTGTGCGATCGCGCGATGGAAAAGGCCCTTCGCCGACGGGATGGCCATCAGGTCACAGACGGCCTGACCCCCGGCGGACTGACCGTAGATCGTGACGTTGCGCGGATCTCCACCGAACTTCGCGACGTTGTCGCGCACCCACTCGAGCGATGCGATCTGGTCCATGCGGCCGTAGTTTCCCGAGCCTCCGGGCGTTGCCGAGCTCAGCGACGGATGGGCGAGGAACCCCAGAGCGCCGAGCCGGTAGTTGACAGACACCACGATGGTGTCGGTCTTCGAGGCCATCGTGCTGCCGCCGTAGATGACGCCGGTGCCCTGCGTGTGACCTCCGCCGTGGAACCAGACCATGACCGGCAGCTTTGAGCGCTTCCCTGGGTTCTTCGGCCGGTAGAGATCGAGGTACAGGCAGTCCTCACTTGTCGCCTGTTCCTCACGGACTCCCGTCGGCTCGAACTGCACGCAAGCCGGCGACTGCCGGTCGGCATCGCGGACCCCCTTCCACGAGGCAGGCTCCGCGGGAGCGGCGAACCGCAGGTCCCGCACGGGAGGCGCCGCGTACGGGACACCGAGGAACTGATCGGCGCTCGATGCGGAGACGCCGCGGATCGCACCGGCCTCGGTCGCGATGACCGGGCGCGACGCCCCGTCGCCGTGAGACCGACCCGCCGAGAACGTCGGCTGGGCGGCGCCGAGCGCGAGAGTCGTCGCAGTGCCCAACGCGACGAGGATATGGCGGACAGAAGGCTTCATGACGGTCCCCCTACAGGCCGAAATGGTGAGCGTGATGCGCCTCACACTGACCCAGCGCGAAGCCCCCTGTCAATCGGTCAGCCGACATCTTCCCTTCAGGGTATGAACCTACTGTCGACAATCTGGTCGCTGATCTGGCCGACAGAACTGTGAATATTTTGCCTCCGATTTGCGAAGGCAAGCGACTGCCTGCGCACGCGTGGTCGCCTGACATGACAGGTCAAATCGGCTCTGCGTTCAGATTATGAAGACTTGCAGTTACATACCGCTCTGCAGACTTCACGGTTTGACGGCCACATCAGAGCCGCCTAACTTCCCGTTTACGTGGCGTACATCACGTACGCGTCCATCGGCACACCACCGAGAGGCAGAACGATGTCGACCAGCTCCTTCTGGCGCAACGGACTTCGCGCCGCGGCGGCCATCCTCGGCGCCAGCGCGCTGACCGTCGTCGTCGCGGGACATGCAGCGACCCCTGCGGACCGCGGCGGCCACGACCGACGCCTTGGCACCAGCCCCGTCCTCAAGCACACCGGCAAGGCGCCCACCGGCTACTCGGTGACCTTCCGCTACTACGCCCCGACAGCATCACGGGTGCAGATCAAGGGCGAGTGGTCCTTCGTCCGACCGAGCGCCCTCCCGCAGGTCGCGAGCACGCCAGACCACACGGTGGAGTCGCAAGGCATCCTGCCCCTCGACTGGCGGCCTGGCGACGCCCCGATGCCCTACCCGAACTCGACCGACCCGAACTTCCCGGTCAACGACATGGCGAAGGAACGCAACGGCGTCTGGACCTTCACGACTCCTCTGCCGTCCGGCGTCTTCACCTACGCCTTCTTCGTCGACTGCCCGACGGACAACGGTGCTGGGTGCACCCCGGTCTCTGACCCGAGCAACGCACCGTGGAACGAGAAGAACGACACCGTGACGGGATCCGCCGTCCCCAACAGCCAGGTCTATGTGCCCTCCGACAGCCGCTTCGGCACCGTCGACTACTCATGGCAGGCGCCGGCGAAGAAGCAGGGCAAGCTGCGCATCGCCACGTACAGCTCGCCCGGACACGTCACGCCGGTCGACGAGAACCGGCTCGTGGTCTACACCCCGCCGTCCTACGACCCGCGCCGCTCCGAGCCGTATCCGACGCTCTACCTCAATCACGGCGGAGGGGAGAACGAGATGGGGTGGAGCACACAGGGTGACGTCAAGAACATCATGGACAACCTCATCGCCACCGGCGAGGTCGTCCCGATGGTAGTCGTCATGCCGAACGCCAACGGCTACCCGGCATCGACCGACAACGCCGCCTTCCGATCAGACCTCATCGACCGCATCATCCCGTGGGTCGAAGATCGCTATCACGTTTCAACAACCGCCGCCGACCGCGCCTTCTCGGGACTCTCGGCAGGTGGCCGCATCACCAACCACCTGATGCTGAACGACACCGAGCAGTTCGGCTACTACGGCATGATGAGCGCCGGCCTGGCTCCCGGGCAGACGCTCTCGGACGAGCAAGTCACCGCGCTGAAGAAGGTCTCGGTCTTCATCGGCGCCGGATGGCAGGACGTCATCTTCGCCAAGGGCTTCAACAACTTCCACACGGGGCCCGCGATGGAAGTCTCGACCTTCGTCGACGCGGGCGTCCCGGTGACGCCCGACTTCGTCCACGGCGGCCACAACTGGAACGTGTGGCGGCTCCTGCTCAAGGACTTCGTCACCCGCGTCGCCTTCCTGCCGCAGCCCTTCGCGTCATGGGAGGGCTGACGCGACTCCACGATCTCGTGCCGATGGCGGCACGGCTCTCGGGACCAAGACCACCAGTAGAGAGGAAGCATCCATGAGAAGACTCCACTCAACACTGCTCGCAGCGGTCTCCGGCGCGGCGCTCGTCGCCGTCGGTATTCCAGCCGCATCAGGGGTCGTCACCACGATCCGCCACGACGCCGGCGGCGAGTACGCGGGCCAGTATCCGGTGGTTCGCACCGACAAGGGACAGGTCCGGGGTGAGGCCAAGTCCATGGTCACCTCGTTCAAAGGCATCCCGTACGCCGAGCCACCCGTCGGCAACCTGCGGTGGAAGGCGCCACAGAGCGCCGAGTCGTGGCGCGGCGTCAGGGACGCCACCGAGTTCGGCGGCTCCTGCGTCCAGGGCAGCGGCTGGGATCCGGGGTACGAAGAAGTGACGTTGACCGAGGACTGCCTCTACCTCAACGTCTACCGCCCCACGAACAGCTCGAAGAAGAAGCTCCCCGTCTTCGTCTGGAACCACGGCGGCGGCAACACCGGCGGCGCGGGACGCGACACGAACCCCGACAAGTTCGTCACGAAGCAAGACGTCGTCTTCGTGACCATCAACTACCGCCTCGGGGCGATGGGCTGGCTCTACACCAACGGCATCAACCAGGACAACCGCGACGGTGCCGCCGGCAACTTCGGGATCCTCGACCAGCAGGCAGCGCTCAAGTGGGTTCAGAAGAACATCCGCTCCTTCGGCGGTGACCCCGACAACGTCACGCTCGCCGGTCAGTCCGCAGGCGCACGCAACACCTGCACCCAGCTCGCCTCACCCGGTGCGAAGGGTCTGTTCGACCGGGTCATTCTCCAGAGCGGCGGCTGCAACTCACCCGCGCGCACCCAGGAGGCCGCTGCGACCAGCGGCGACAGGTTCGCGGCCGAGCTCGGCTGCGCCACGGGTGCGGGCCAGACCGCGTGTCTGCGCTCGAAGAGCCCGGCCGAGGTGCTTGCGGCACAGCAGAAGGTCGGACAAAGCGCCTCGGTGTACGGCACCCGCGTGCTGCCCGAGGACCCGTTCGAGCTGTTGAAGGCCGGCAGGCTCACGAACCTGCCTGTCATCATCGGGGGTACCTCCGACGAGCGCCAGCAGTCCGTGTTCGGGCAGTACGACTATCGCGGAAACCCGCTCACCGAGGAGCAGGTGTCGGACCTGATCGACTCGACCTACGAGGACGGAGCCGATGCGGTCAAGGCCGCGTACGACGTCGGGGACTACCACTCGCCGACCGTCGCGTGGGGCGCGATCCAGAGCGACGAACGCGCCTGCACCGATCAGACGCAACGCAACCGGTTCGCCGCGGACACCCGCACGTACGCGTACGAGTTCGCCGAGAAGGACGGGCCTCCGTTCACCTCGATCTGGCGCCTGAACACCGACTATCCGTTCGGTGCCACCCACGTGAACGATCTCGGGTATCTGTGGGACTACCTCGGCACCGCGCTGCCGTTCAGCACCGATCAGGTCGACCTGTCGAACCAGATGATCAGCTACTGGGCGAGCTTTGCCGAGGTCGGGGATCCCGACGTCCGGCATGCACCTGACTGGCCGCGTTACCGCGTCGAAGGGAACCAGCTCCAGTTCGTCGCTCCGAGCGCCGCTGAGGTCTCGAGCACCGATATCGAGGCTTCGCACAAGTGCGAGCTCTGGGACGAGGTGAGCCCGGCAGCCTGACCGTACGACCTCGCGACCGCCGTCCGGATGCCGTAGGGGCTGTCCGGGCGGCGGTTCGCCGCGGCGTCACACCGCTGCAGCTTCTTGCGCCGCCGATTGACGCATCGCGTCGATGACACTTTCAAGGTGCCGTCGCACGGCAGCCGAAGCGGCGTCGGGATCACGTGCGCAGACCGCCTCGATGATCTCCAGGTGCTCCACGATGGAGACCTGCGGGCGGCCGGGCTTGGTGGCGAGCTTGAACTGGTGACGGACCAGCTGGCCGTGCAGGCGGTCGAGGACGTCGGCTGCTGTGTGCTGCCCGCTGAGGTCGCGCAGCGCCTGGTGGAGCCGCTGGTTGAGAGCCGAGTATCCGAACACGTCACCAGAGGCCACCGCCGTACGCATGTCCGTGCCGATCTGCCGGAGCATCACGATCGCCTCGTCGTCGACCCGCTCGGCGGCCTTCGCCGCACAGAGCGCCTCGACCACCATCCGTACCTCGTAGATCTCAGTCGCTTCGTCGAGCGAGATGACCCTCACCCGTGCGCCACGGTTTGCGATCCGCTCGACGAGCCCCTCGGTCGCAAGGCTGAAGAGCGCCGCACGGACGGCCGCGCGGCTCGCGTGGAACTGCTCGGAGAGGTCTGCTTCGACGAGCCGCTGGCCGGGAACGAAGTCCGCCCCAAGGATCGCGTCGCGGATCGCCGCCGTCACGACCTGGGGATCACTCGTCGGACGCTGGTTGCCTGCCGCCATGAGCGACCTCCCTCTATCCCTGCGCCGGTCCCGGATTGCCGACAATATTGACACAGATCATAGGTTAGGCGAGGGGTGGCGCGGCCCTGCCTCGAGCATGTCGACGTCATGCTTCTGGCAGCGGCGGTGTGCCGTGGGTGTGGAAGCTCTGGATCGTCTTCAGGCCCCACGCTTGCCCCTTCGCGCGCTCCTTCTCCGTCCAGGTGATCAAGGACCAGTCCGGCGCGAGCACCAGCCGCGTCAGCGGGTTGCAGAGCTCGATGCGGTTACCGCCGGGTTCGTAGACGTACAGGAAGAACGTCTGCTGGATCGCGTGCTTGTGCGGCCCGGTCTCGATGAACACGCCGTTGTCGAGGCACAGGTCGGCGGCGCGCAAGATGTCTTCACGTGTATCGGTGGCGAAGGCGATGTGGTGCAACCGGCCTGACGAGCCGGACCAGTCCTCGGTGTAGACGAGGTCGTACGACTTGTTGTTGAAAGTGAGCCACCGGGCGGCGATCTTGCCGGTGTCGAGCTGGATCTGCTCGGTGGGACGGGCACCCAGGACGTCGCCGATGAACTCGGCGTTGGGGAGGACCGATGCGGCCAGGAAGTTCACGTGGTCGAGCCGACGAACACCAACTCCTTGGCGAGGCTTCGCTTGCGGCTGGTTCTTGAGGCCCGGCGCAAGCTCGGGCGGGGCCTCGTACCACCTGGTCTCGTAGTACAGCCCGATCTCGTGGCCGTCGGGGTCGGTCGTCACGTACGTCCGTCCGGTGCCCGCACGGCCTTCCTCCCAACGGCCCACACCGCCCGACGCCTCGATCGCGCGGACGCGCCGCTGAAGCGCTTCCTCGCTCGAAGCGCGCAGGGCTGTACGGCCGAGGCCGGGCGTCTTGTTCGAGGTGACCACGATGCTCGTCTCCTCGTAGTCGTCGAAGGTCCGCAGGTACGCCGAGCCCGCATCACGGGAGGACTCGGTCAGGCCGAGGATCTCGGTGAAGAACCAGACAGTTCCGTCGAGGTCGGGCGTGAGCAGCTCGACATGGCCGAGGTGGGCGATGTCGCCCATCGGTGCCGGCATGGTGGTCTCCTTGTGGTCTCGATGGTTCGTTGTCACAGGGCGCGGGCGGGCCCGGCGTAGACGGTGCCGTCCATCAGCATCCGCGCAGTGCGGACGATCGTCGTCCGGGCGACTGACGGCGTGAGGTCTTCGGTGTCGTTGCCGGACGCGACCGCGACGTCGAGGAAGCCGGTGGGGTGCTCGATCCGGAGTGGACGGCCGGGGGCCGGGCCAGCAGCGAGCTCGTGGGCGACCGTCCCGGGAAGAGCGGCGGCCGCAGCGACGGTGGCGGCGCCGAGGACCCCGATCGCCTGGTGCACGCGGTGCGGGATGAAGCTCCGGGTCTGCAGAGTGCCACCGCCCTCGGGCGGAGAAACCAGCACGACCTTCGGCACGGTGGACGTGGCCAGGTCGGACGGAAGTCCCATCGCGGCGCTGGCCTCGGCGCGGATCCGACCGATTCGCGCGACGAGCGCTACGTCGGACTCGAGAGCGTCCGGGGACTCCGCGCCGGTACACCCGAGGTCGCCGGCGCGGACGATGACCGACGGCATCCCGTTGTCGATGCAGGTCACCGTCACGCCGGCAAGCTCATCAGTCAGGTGGCCGGTCGGCAGCAGCGGCACCGTCAGCGCCTGAAGGTCGATCTCCACCGGTGCCGCAGTGCCCGGCACGCCGGCGAGCTCCGTGTCTCCGTCGTACGTGACGACACCGCCAGGGGTACGGACATGGAGGGTCGCGCGACCGTCGTTGTTCACCATCCGCACCCGCACCTCCGTCACGCCGTCTCGCGCGAGGACGAGGCCACGCTCGACCGCGAACGGACCGACGGCGGCAAGGATGTTGCCACAGGTCTGGGAGGTGGACACGACCGGCGCATCGACGACAACCTGCAGGAATAGGTAGTCGACGTCGATGCCGGGTTCGTCAGAACGTGACACCACGCCAACCTTGCTGGTCAACGGGTGCGCCCCCCCGAGCCCATCGATCTGGCGCGGGTCAGGGCTGCCCATGACGCGCAGAAGAAGGGCATCACGTGCAGCGACGTCCGCCGGAAGGTCTTCAGCGAGAAATAGGCCGCCCTTCGAGGTGCCGCCTCGCATGAGTGCACACCGGACTCCGCTCGTCACGGTGCGCCCTCGGTGCTAGGCGCGGTCTGCTCCTCATGCGTGCGGTAGACGACTCCGAGCCGGTTCAGAAGCTCGCGCAGGTCGTACCGGTCCAGGCCGAGCTCACCCCGACCGAACGCTGCGCGCGAGGCTGCCTCCTTCGCGAGCCGCGCCTCGCAGGCCTCGATCGTCGTGCGAACGTCGGCCAGCGGGACGCGCACGACACCGTCGTCGTCGGCCACGACCACGTCACCGGGCGCGACGACCTGGCCCGCCAGGACCACCGGGACGTTCACCGATCCACCTGTCGCCTTGACCGTGCCTTCGGCGCTTACGTGCCGCGACCACGCACCGAAACCCATGGCACGCAGCTCAAAGGTGTCACGCACGCCGGCGTCGATGACGATTCCGACGACGCCACGGTGGGCTAGCGCGGTCGCAAAGAGCTCGCCGAACATGCCATGGGTGCTCGGGGCAGCGGTTGCCACCACCAGCAGGTCGCCGGGTCCGCACTGCTCGACTGCGGCATGGATCATCAAGTTGTCACCCGACCAGCACAGCGCAGTCACCGCGCCGCCGGCGATGGTGAGACCTTGCTGGACCGGACGCAGGTCCGGGCCGAGGCTGCCGGTGCGCCCCATCGCCTCGTGGATCGTGGCGACGCCGTAGTCGCGCAGACGCGCGACATCCTCGGGGTCAGGCCGAGGGCAGTCGGTCACGATGACGCCGCTCATGCGAGCACGTCCGTCACCTGCGGGAAAGGCCGCATGTAGGCCTCGCCGAACGTGGTGCTCGCCAGGCCGAGGTTCGGTCCGGCGTTGCGCTTGAGCTGCACGCCGCGTCGCTTTGCGAGGTCGGTGTAGTAGTCCCAGAGGTGATGCTGCGCGGCCAGACACTCCATCGCGGCACGCTTGGTGTCGAAAACCTCCGTGATGTCGAGGAGGACCTCGGGCACGAACCCGCACATCTCAGGCTGGTGTGGCTCGAAGTAGAAGACGGGCGGCGCGCCGAGCGGCTCACCATCGGCGGGATAGCCGACGGCCTGCGCGAGAACGCGAGCGTCGAGCGCCATCCGTGCGGCCGCCGGGTGGTCGGCGTTGTACGGATCATCGAGCGGGTGGGTCAGGACGACGTCGGGAGCGAGTTCGCGGTAGAGCCGGACCAACTGGTCGGTGAGCTCGGCGGTCGCGATGAGTGGGTAGTCTCCCGCATCGAAGAAGCGGACCTCGGCGCCAAGAGTCGCTGCGGCCTTCTCGGCCTCGTCACGACGGATCGCCTTGATCTCGTCCAGCGCGCGTCCTTCGCGCCAGGCGCGAGCAGACTCGCCCCGCTCGCCGAAGGTCAGGCAGGCGATGGTCACCGACTCGCCGCGGGAAGCCGCGAGTGCGATCGCGCCGCCGGCACGCCAGACGAAGTCGCCGGCGTGGGCGGTGATGACGAGGGTGGAGCGGGGTGAGCGGTCGGTGTCAACAGACACGGTGTTCCTTTCCCGGAGATTCAACGGTCTTGAGTGCACGTGCTGGGTCATGGTGGTGATCTGAGATCGTTCAGCCAGTCGCGGCTCGCTGCACTGACCCGCCCCGGAACACCGAGTGTGTCGAGCATCTGAACGGCCGCATCCATCTCGTGCGCCCGGCGGACGGCGTGGGCCCGGCTGCCCTTCTCGAACCGGTCAAGAGAGCCGGCGCTGAGCTGGTCTAGCTCGCGGGCGATCTCGGCGCGGATCCAGTCCTCGAGTCCAGCGGCGCGGCCGGCGGCGACGGCCTCGATGACCGCCGCCGCCATTCCTTTGTAGAGGACGCTGCGCATGAGCTTGCGTTGCGCAGCGACTCCTGGCGGACCGGCGAGCACGTCGATTTGCGTGCCGAGCGGTCGCACGAACGCGGCGTACGCCTCCGCGCCGGGGCCGCTCACGAGCATCGGCGTACGAATTCCATGCCCGGGGACGATCGACATCAGCGCGACGTCGGCGAACCGGACCTCGGGTGGGAGGACGTCTGCGACTTCGGACTTGCGCTGCGGCGAGGCGGTGTTGAGGTCGGCCCACACGGTGCCCGGCGCGCATGCCGGCCCTCCGACCCGAGCCGCGTCGAGGGCGTCGGCGGCACTGTTCACGCTGATCACGAGCGCAGCACCCGCGACGGCGTCGGCGTCGTCACGGCAACCGGTCGCGCCCCCCGGGGTTGCGACCACCGGGTCGTGGACACGGACGGTGACCCCGGCGCCGAGCAGGTCGGCTACCAGCGCCGTACCTGCCTCTCCGACCCCGAGAACCGCGACGGTCGCCACGCTCATACCTCCGCGGTCGACCGGACGCCCTTCTTCGCCGCCTGGATGAGCTCGTACACGCGGGCACGGAGCTCGGCGAAGCGAGGCGACGAGCGGGTCTCCAGCTGGAAGCGCTCGTCGGGCAGGTCGACGTTGACGTCCTCGAGGACGACGGTGGGGCGGTTGGAGAGCACGAGCACCCGTTGACCGAGGAACACGGCCTCGTCGATGTCGTGGGTGACGAAGAGGACCGTCACACCGAGACGTCGCCAGAGTTCGCGGACAAGGTCCTCGAGATCGGCACGGGTCTGGGCGTCGACCGCCGCGAACGGCTCGTCCATCAACAGGACGCTCGGCTCGTACGCGACGGCGCGGGCGATCGCGACTCGCTGCTGCATGCCTCCTGAAAGCTGCCACGGGTGAGCAGTCGACACGTCGGCAAGCCCCACGGCCTCGAGGGCGGCGTCGACCTTCTCTCGGCGCTCGGCGCGACGCAGGCCCTTTTCCTTCAGAGGCATCTCCACGTTCTGCCGCACGGTCATCCACGGGAAGAGGCTGCGTCCGTACTCCTGGAACACCACTGCCATGCCTTCGGGCGGCCCGTCGACGGACTGGCCGTCGAGGGTCACGCTGCCCTCAGTGAGGTCCAAGAGGCCCGCGATGCAGCGCAGCAGCGTCGTCTTTCCTGCGCCGGACGGTCCGACGATGCACACCAGCTCACCGCGCGACACCGAGAAGGTGAGGTCACGCACGGCTTCGACGTCGCCGTTGTCGCTGCGGTAGATCTTGCGCAGGCCGTCGACGTCGAGCGCGACGGGCGGCTGGGACGATGGGGGCACGGTGGTTCCCGTCTCTACGGTCTCGGGCGACGTCGGGCCGCCGCGTGTGGAGAAGGTCATGGGGTCACGCTCCTCGGTCGGCGCGTCGCAAGCCGTAGTACCAGGCGAGCGCGCGGTTCTCGACGATGCGGAAGATGGCCGAGAGAACGACGCCGATAAGCCCGAGCATGATGATGCCGGTCCACATCTGCGGGATCGCGAAGCTGCGCTGGAACTGCACGATGTCGGCACCCAGCCCGCTGTTGGCCCCGAAGAGCTCGCTCACGACCATGAGAATCACGCCGATCGAGAGAGCCTGGCGTGCTCCGGTGGAGATCTGTGGGCTCGCACCGCGCAGCACGACATGGATCAGCCGAGAGCGTGTGCGGAACCGGTAGCATCGCGCGGTGTCTAGCTGAACCTCGTCCAGGCCCCGTACGCCCTCGACAGTGTTGAGCAGGACTGGCCACAGGCAGCCCAGCGCGATCGTGACGATCTTCGCGGTGGCGCCGGTGTAGCCGGTGAACAGGGCGATGATGGGCACCAGGACGGGCGGCGGGATCGCACGGAAGAACTCCATCGACGGTTCGCAGAAGGCGCGGACGTTGCGCGAGAGTCCGATCGCTGTGCCGGCGGCAACGCCGACGACAACCGCGATCGTGTATCCGGTGAGCAGTCGTACGACGCTCGGGACGACAGAGTTGACGATCCGGTCCCACGTCCAGGTCTCGGGAAATGCCTCGACGATCTCCGAGAGCGGCGGCCAGAAGATGCTGGTGCTGTTGGCCGAGACGACCCACCACAGGGCGATCATCGCGACCGGCAGGCCGAGGGTCAGGGCGGCCTGGCGCGCGAGCGAGCGGACGGTCATGCGATCTCCCTCCGGACCGAGCTGTGCCATCGCAGGGCGCGGCGCTCGACGACACGGGCGAACAGATTGACGGTGATCCCCACGAGCCCGACGACGATGACCAGCGCGTACGTCAAAGAGACGGCGCCGGAGCTCTGTGCGACGCCGATGCGCTGTCCTAGGCCGGGGACGCCGATGATGAGCTCGGCGGTGATCTCGAGGATCAGAGCGACCGCAGCCGCGAGGCGGAAGCCGGTGACGACGTACGGGAGCGCGGTCGGCCAGATCACGGTGCGGACGATCGCGCGACGCGAGAAGCGATACGAGTGCGCGGTGTCGCGGACGACAGGGTCGACGTCGGCCACGCCGTATAGAACCTGGACGAGCACCTGCCAGAACGAGGCGTACACGACGAGGATCAGCGCCGACTGCGGCTGGCTGCCGTAGATCAGGACGACCAGCGGGATCAGAGCGACGGACGGGATCGGGCGCAGGAACTCCACGGTCGAGGCCGTGATCGCACGGAGCAGGGGGATGCTGCCGACCACGATGCCGACAGCGACTCCGGCCACCATCGCGATCGCGAGCCCGATGGCCCAGCCGCGCAGGGTGTCGCCGAGCGCGGTCCAGAAGGAGGGCTCTCCGAGCTGGTCCCACAGGGTGGCCAGCATCTCGCTCGCCGGCGGCAAGAAGCGGCTGTCGACCACGCCGACACGGGGAAGGAGCTCGATCACCAGGACAACGACCGCCAGCCCGAGGATGCCGAGCACGGTGTCACGGAGCCGGCCTGCCCGCCGTGTCCTGATCGGGCGGGTCACCGTCTGCGACGGGGCGGTGAGCGTGGCGCCCATGGTGTCACCTCCGGTGGTCGGCGCTCGTCGTCCTGGTGAAGGGTGGTCACGGCAGCAGAGCCTCGAGGTCCGGCTGCTTCGTGATCAGCTCGTCCTGCTCGGCGAGGTCGGCGAGCTTCTCGATGGACTCCGTCTCGAGCGTCGACGACCACCGCGGCAGGGCGACGGCCTCGGCGACCTTCGGGTCGATCTCGGTGTAGGTGCCGAGGATGTCGCGCACCTCGTCGGGGTGCTCCTGGGCGTAGTCGAGCGACTTGTTCATCGCAGCGGTGAAGCTCTCGACGACCTCGGGGTTCTTCTCGGCGTACGTCGAGGTCGTGAAGTACATCGCGACCTCGAGGTCGGGATCCGTTGCGACGTAGTTGGAGCTCACCTGGCGGTCGCCGCCCTGGGTCGCGATCGTGAGGAACGGCTCCACGACCTGACCTGCGTCGACGTCCCCCTTGGCGACCGCGGAGACGATGTCGGGGAAGGCAAGCTCGACGTACTCGATCGACGACGGGTCCCCACCGTCCTGCCGGACGGCCTCGTTGATGGTGGTGGTGTTGATGTTCTTCAGCGTGTTGACCGCGACCTTCTTGCCGGCGAGGTCGGCGGCGGACGTGATGTCGCTGTCGCTCTTGACGATGACACCACCGAAGTCCTTGCCCACCTCGCCGGTGGAGGTGACACCGGCGCTGACGACCTTGAGCGGCAGCCCCTGCGTGTTGGCGACCATCAGCGAGATCGAGTTGCTGAAGCCGAACTGGAACTGGTCGCTCACGACACCGGGAACGATCGCCGCACCGCCCTGGGCCGTCTCGAGCGTGAGATCAAGACCCTCGTCCTCGAAGAAGCCCTGCTCGATCCCGAGGTAGATCGGGGCGACGTCGATGATCGGGATCACCCCGACCGTCACCGACGTCGTCCCGTCCGCGTCGGCGGACGAGTCGTCGTCGCCGCCTCCGCACGCCGAGAGAGCGAGCGAGAGGGTGAGCGCGACGCCGGCGAGCAGGCGCAGAGATCGGCGGGACGAGCCGCGAGAGGACAACCGGTGCATGAGCACTCCTCGGGGAGCGGGCAACTGTGCCCGACGGACGTGATGCCTCGGGGCGAGGCGTGAGGCACGGTACCTCAGATTGTGAACAATTGTGAAGACGATATTCACAACAACTCTGATTCGAAGCCCCGCGGCGATGCTCTTTCGACAAAATTGGTGACGATCTCTTCTCCAATATCATCTATCGATGTAGCGTGCGTCACACCGGGTCGGGGCCCCCACCGGCCCTCCTCAGACAGGAGTGGTTCATGTCCTTGATGAAGCAAGCGCTCGTAGCGGGCGTCGTGATCTGCGGGATGTTGTCTCCGGCGATCCCCGCGGCGGCATCGGCTGGCCACGGGCCGCCGGGCAGCCCGAAGTCAGATGCCGAGGATGGTGCTCTCGCCTTCGACCCGGCTGCCTACACCGAGCTCACCGTCACGGTGGACGGTCAGCCGATGGCGGTCCGCTGGTACCGGGAGATCTGCTACGTCGCCGATCCGATCCTCATGGCCAAGACCCAGAACGGCCGCGAGATCGCGAATCCCGAGTGCGGCTACCAGAGCATGAACGTCTTCGTGCCCGAGTCGTCAGCCGAGAACCCCCGCACGGCGATCTACTTCGCCGTCAACAACAGCGGCTGGATGGCCAGCTACATCAGAGCCAGCGTCACTGACGGCGCAGCGTACGACTCGACCGCGAGCAACGTTGGCGCGGCGCTCAAAGCCGGGTACGTGTTCGTCGACGTCGCCAGCCGCAGTCGCGGGATCGTGGCCGCGGACGGCACCTACCCGGGCAAGTCGCCGGCGGCGGTCGTCGACGCCAAGGCCGCGGTGCGGTACCTGCGTCTCAACGATTCGGCCATGCCGGGCAGCGCCGAGCGGATCGTCGTCAACGGCACCAGCGGCGGCGGCGCTCTCACCGCAGCACTCGCCGCATCAGGAAACAGCCGCGACTACGACACGTACCTCGCGGACGTCGGCGCGGCGGGGATCTCGTCGAAGAGACGCAGCACGATCCGCGACGACGTGTTCGCGGCCAACGCGTACTGCCCGATCACGGACCTCGGAAACGCCGATATCGCCTACGAGTGGCTCTTCACGACACTCGGGACCCGGGCTACCACCAGACAGGATCCCGCTCCGGCCACGAGTGCCGCGATCGCGGCCGACTACCCCGCGTACCTCAAGAGCCTGGGGCTGCGGGACGCCGCCGGTCGCAAGCTGACGGCGGACACGATGCTGAAGATGATCCGCGACGAGGTGGCCCGGTCCGCCGAGACCTTCATGAAGGCCGCCCCGACCAACGTGGTCCCCGACCTGGGCGAGACCGTGCCCTCGGTCGGGCTGGTCAACGACTGGATCGACGTCGACAACGATCGGGACAAGGTCGTCTCGATCGACATGACCAAGTATCTGGCGTTCGTCGTCAAGCAGCGGGCGCTCAAGCCGGCCCCAGCGTTCGACCAGGTCGGCGTCAATGGGCTGACCGGCGGGGAGACCAACCTCTTCGGCACCGACGAACAGGTGTACTCCAACTTCACCGCGTACGCATGGAACAACAACTCGATCGCCGGCGACGGCACGGGAGTGGACGACACCGGTCTGACGTGGGCCCGCTTCCTCCGGCAGCGAGGAACGGTCGTCGACGAGCAGGTCGATCTGATCGACCCGATGCACTACATCGGGACGAACGCCGACACGGCACCGTACTGGTACGTCCGGCACGGAACGCGTGATCGGGACACGGCGTTCACGGTGTCGATCAACCTGGACAGCGCGCTCGAGTCCGACCGATCGGTCAAGGAGGTGGACTACCAGCTGGCCTGGGACAAGCCGCACGCCGGGAACTACGACGTACCCGAGGCGATGGCCTGGATCGCTGGCGCCCTCAGGGAGGCGGGCCCGGTCAAGGCGCCGACGACGCACGGCCACTGAACGGATCCGTTCGGCGCGCGCACGGCCCGTCTCGCGACGGGCGTGCGCGTGCACTCCATGGCGTCGGCGGCAGGATCCAAGGACTCGATGACGCTGGCGAGGTGCTGCCGCACGGCTGCCCCCGCGGCCCGCGGGTTGCCAGCCCAAACTGGTGGCGGACGAGCCGCCCGTGGAGGCGGTCGAGCACGTCGGACGCGGCTCGTTGCCAGCCAGGTCCCGCAGTGCCCGGTGGTCGTTGGTTGAGCTCGGAGTATCCGAACACGTCACCAGCAGCGACCGCCATGCGCATCTCCGCCGCAATCTGCTGAAGGAGCGCTCTCGCGGCATCGTCGACGCGATCGGCAGCTTTCGCCGCGCACAGCGCCTCGACGACCATGCGGACCTCGCAGATCTCGGTCGCCTCCTCCAACGAGACCACCCGGACGCGGGCTCCCCTGTTGGCGATCCGCACGAGGAGTCCTTCGGTCACGAGATTGCGGAGTGCGGAGCGCCTGGACGAGTCGTTGGCCCGGGGCGAACTCGGCGCCGAGGACGGCCGTTCGAATCACGTCGGGGACTGCCCCAGGATCGCTCGATGGACGCCGCCTCTTCCCTTCCCTCACACTCCTCGTGCTCAGGGTGCCCGGCGCCGAGGATCACCTGCGCCGGCCTTGACGGTGCTTCACAACTTTGGTCCCTTTCACGCGGTGAAGGAAGTTCGAATCGGCAAGCATCACATTCGAATTCCGAACCGCCCGATAAGCAACACGCTTGTGAACTGCTGATTCAATTCACGACCGATGGCAGCCGGTAGCAGCTGGGCTCGCGACTACCGCGCGTTCCAGCTGCTCCTGAAGCGGGCCGGCCTCCGGAGGATCCGCCTACACGATCTCAGGCACACCGCGGCCAGCCTGATGCTCGAGCACGGCGTCCCGGCCCGCGTGGTCATGGAGCTGCTCGGGCACCTGCTCGGGAGCGACAATGATGAGTAAGGCCACTCGAATGGCCACTCCGGCCGGATTTTTTGCCTGGAACCAACAGGCCAGAGGCTGCAGAAGCAGCCTCTGACCTGGACTTACTAGTTGAGCCGCTTGTCGGAATCGAACCGACGACCTTCTCATTACGAGTGAGACGCTCTGCCGACTGAGCTAAAGCGGCGACGGCCTCGCGAGGATCGCCCGCTGGCCGATGACGAGTGTATCCGAGACGGTTCGGGCGGCCCAAAACGGGGGCCGTAGACTCCTGTCGCGTGAGCGAACCCCTCGATCCGACGCCCGAGTCGACGCCCCAGATCACGCCCGACCCGGCGGTGATCACCGAGCTCGAGGAGATGCGGGCGAGCATCGACAACATCGACGCGGCGCTGGTCCACATCCTCGCCGAGCGGTTCCGGTGCACCAAGCGGGTGGGCCGTCTGAAGGCCGAGCACAACCTCCCGCCGGCCGATCCCGAGCGCGAGGCCCGTCAGATCGCTCGCCTGCGCGCCCTGGCGGTCGACGCCGATCTCGACCCGGCGTTCGCGGAGAAGTTCCTCAACTTCATCATCTCCGAGGTCATCCGCCACCACGAGGCGTTCCGAGGCTGATGCCGCGCCTCGCGTACGACGACCCGGCGCTGGTCATCTTCATGGGCGACCGCCACCTCGCCACGCTCACGACGCCCCGCAAGGACGGCACCCCGCACGTCGTCCCGGTCGGCGTCACGTACGACGCGGAGACGCGGACGGCGCGCGTCATCACGAACGACGGCTCGACGAAGGTCCGCAACATCGAGGCTGCCGGGGAGGGTGGCGCGCGCGTGGCGTTGTGCCACATCGACCGCGGCTACTGGGTCACCCTCGAAGGCGTTGCGCGCGTGAGCCGGGACCCGGACGAGATCGCCGAGTCCGTCCGCCGGTACGCCGAGCGCTATCAGCAGCCCCGCGAGAACCCGGACCGCGTCACGATCCTCGTCGACGTCGACCGCATCCTCGGCCGCTTGCCGTAGCCCGTACGGCACGGCAGCACCCTCGGGAAACATGTTCGGTGCTTCACCATGTCCGGACGACATGTTAAGTTTTCCTCGTTCTTTTAACGTATCCGGAGAACCAGTCGAAGGAGTTAACACATGTCGTGGGACCCGGAGATCCCGTACAACGACCTGCCGCCGTTGCCTCCCCTCGACATCGACCTCGAACCCAAGCGCGTGCTCAAGGCAGCGATCGAGGCACGTGCCGCCTTGGCGACACTCGCTCAGGCCGGTCGGCTGCTGCCCAACCCGAACGTCCTGATCCATGCCGTTCCTCTCCTCGAGGCGCAAGCCAGCTCCGAGATCGAGAACATCGTCACCACGGCGGACGAGCTCTTCAAGCATGCCGACTCCGAGGGCGGAGATCACGCGACGAAAGAAGCCCTACGCTACCGGGGCGCGCTCTTCGCCGGAGTCGACGCCATCAGGAAGCGGCCACTCTCCACGCGGACCACAGCGATGATCTGCACCCGTCTCCAAGGTCGCGAGATGGACGTGCGCGCAGTGCCGGGTACGAGGATTGCGAATCCCGTGTCCCGAGAGATCATCTACGCTCCACCCGAAGGCGCCTCGTTGATCCGCGAGAAGCTGGCAGCCTGGGAGCGCTTCGTCCACGCCGAGGACGACCTCGACCCGCTCGTACGGATGGCGGTCGCCCACTACCAGTTCGAGGCGATCCACCCCTTTCACGACGGCAACGGGCGTACGGGGCGTGTGATCAACATCCTCATGCTCATCGAAGCCGGGCTCCTCGACGAGCCGATTCTTTATCTCTCCCGGTCGATCATCGCCCGTAAGAACGACTACTACCGGCTTCTGCGTGCCGTCACCGTCGACGGTGACTGGATCGAATGGATCCTCTACATGCTCTCGGTCGTCAGTGAGTCCGCGCTCTCCACCACACGCAAGATCAGCGCGATCCGCTCGTGCCAGGACGAGATCGCCGAACGAGCGCGGACGGCAACGCCGGGCGGCCGCGACGCGCAGTTCCTCGCCGTGCTGTTCGAGCAGCCGTACTGCCGGATCGGCACGGTGGTCGACCGATGCGACGTCTCACGACAAACGGCCTCGACATGGTTACGCGCTCTCGTGGACGTCGGTCTGCTGCACGACATCAAGGTGGGTCGCGAACGGCTCTTCGTCAACCACGAGTTCCTCGACGTGCTCACCCGTCCGGAGTGACTTCCTGAGACCCGACAAGACGATGAGGCGTTTGGGCCAGCATGTGGGCGAAACGCCTCGTCGTTCGTACGGCGAACGTGGAAGCCGGGCCGGGTGCGGACGGGGGAATCGCACACCCGACCCGGCGATCGGGGGTCGGTCTCCACGAGGCGGGGGCCATCACGCGGCTCGCGCCATGCCCCTACTCGATCAACGGCGGGGTCAGCACGTCAAGCCCTCGCGGGGTGGAGTCCCGGTGACGAGGTAGTCGTCGATCGCGTCGTCGACGCACTCGTTGCCCATCGCGTAGCCGGTGTGGCCGTCGCCGTCGCGCGTCACGAGCACCCCCGACGCGAGCTGTTCGGCCATCGCCTCGGACCACTGGTAGGGCGTCGCTGGGTCTCGCGTCGTGCCGACGACCACGATCGGTGGCGCGCCCTCGGCTCGGATCTCGGGTGCCTCCTGGGCCGGCTTGATCGGCCACGCGGTGCACGTCACTGGCGACCAGGCGAAGTTGTCACCGAACACGGGCGACACCGAGTCGAACTCGGGCACCGACTCGCGCGCCTGCTCGAGCGTCATCGTCGAGGGGTCGTCGAGGCAGTTGACCGCGACGAGCGCGATGACCGAGTTGTCTTCGTAGCCGTTCTCGCCGCGCGAGAGGTAGGTGTCGGCGAGGAAGAGGAGCTGCGTGCCGTTGCCCCGGAGCCCCTGGCGGAGTGCACGGGTGAGCAGCTCCCAGTAGTCGGCGTTGTAGAGGGTCACGGCGATGCCGTAGAAGCCCATCGCCTCGGTCAGCGGCCGACCCTCGGTCGAGGTCTTCAGCGGCGTGGTGTCGAGACCCGAGAGGAAGTCGGACAGGCGCTGCTGCGCCGTGTCGACGTCGTTGCCGAGCGGGCAGTCGGCCTGCTTGGTGCACGACTCGAGGTAGGCCCGAAGCGCGGTCTGGAAGCCCTCGGCCTGGCCCTTGTTGAGGCCCTCGGAGTCGAGCGACGGGTCGATGGCACCGTCGAGCACGAGCCGACCTGAACGCTTGGGGAACAGCTGGGCATAGGTCGCGCCGATCATCGTGCCGTACGAGGCGCCGAAGTAGCTCAGCGTCGGATCGCCCACGACGGCGCGCAGGATGTCGAGGTCCTTGGCGACCTCGACAGTCGAGACGTGGCCGGCGAGCTCGCCACCCTCGGACTCGCACCGCTCCCCGAGCGTGAGCGCCGCGTCGTAGAACGCTTGCTCCTCGGTCGCGTCGTCGGGAGTCGGGTCGGTGTTGACGTAGGCGTCGAGCTGCGCGGTCGTCGCGCACTCCAGCGGTGTGCTCGCACCGACCCCCCGCGGGTCGAAGCCGACGACGTCGTAGGCGTCGAGGAGGTCGTCGCCGGCGACCGCGGTGAACTGCGCGACGTAGTCGACACCGGAGCCGCCGGGACCACCCGGGTTGATGAACAGCGACCCCCGACGCGCCCGCTGGTCACCTGCAGGCAGCCGCCTCATCTTGAGGGTGAGTCGCTCACCGATCGGATCGGCATAGTCGACGGGTACCTCGGCGCTCGCGCACTCATAGCGGCCGCACGCGGTCCACGCGACGTCCTGCTCGTAGAACGTGGCGAGCTCCGGAGCGACGTCGCCGCCGGTCGCCGAGGTCGGAGCGTCGGATGGCGCTGTCGCGGACAGCGCCGAGTCACGCGTGTCCTCGGCACTGCCGCAGGCGGCGACGAGGACCAGACCTGCGAGAAGACCCGCGGCACTCTTGCGACCACGCACTCCGTGCTCCCTCCGTGAAGGCGAACTCGATCGTGCATGCCACCGTACGGGAGTTCGCCGACGACGGTCGGCGGGCGTCCACAGGGGGCAGACTCAGCGGCGCAGCGTGAGAAGAAGGTTCTCGAGGGCGAGCTGCGGAGCCGCGTTGGCCTCGAGTGCCCTACGGCACGCAAGGATGGCCTCGATCCGCTGGAGGGTCTGCTCGGGCGGACCTGAACCCGCAAGGTCGGCGACGCTCGCCGCGACGTCGGCATTGACGAGCTCGGCGCCTGGCGCCGTCTGCAACGCGAGCACGTCGCGATAGAACGACAGCAGGTCGATGAGGACGCCGTCGATCGAGTCACGGGCGATGCGCGTACGGCGGCGCTTCTGGTCCTTCTCCAAGGACCCGAGCCGACCCGCGTAGCCAGCCGGCCGGCGCCCGCGGTCCTCGACGCCGAACTCCATCTTGAGCGCGTCGCGCTCCGCGCCCTCGAGCCGCTCGGCCACCTCGTCGGCCTGTGCCTGGGCGGTCTGGGTGATCGTCGCCGCGGCGTCCAGGCAGGCGCCGAGCGAGGTCAGCGATCCGGGGATCGCGAGGACGGTCCGCCGGCGCTCGCGCACCGCCTCCTTCGTGGCAAGGGCCCGCGCGCGACCCACGTGGCCCTGCGAGGCCTGTGCGGCCTGCAGTGCGAGCTCGGGCGACACCTGCTCGCGCTCGGCGAGCATCTTGGCGACGGCTGCGATCGGAGGCGTGCGCAGCACGACCTGGCGCGAGCGCGACCTGATCGTCACGATCACGTCCTCGGCGGTGGGTGCGCACAGCATCCAGACCGTACGGGGCGGAGGCTCCTCGAGGCTCTTGAGCAGCGCGTCGGCCGCCTTCTCGGTCAGCCGGTCGGCGTCTTCGACGACGACGACCTGCCAGCGTCCTTGCACGGGTCGCATCGCGGCCATGCGTACCTGCTCACGCACCTCGCCGACGTCGATGCTCAGCCCGTCCGTGCTGACCAGCGCCACGTCGGCGTGCGCGCCCGTCAGCGCGGTACGGCACGCCCGGCACTCGCCACAGCCCCCGGACTCGCACTGGAGCGCGGCGGCGAACGCGCGCGCGGCGTTGGACCGGCCTGAGCCCGGCGGGCCGGTGAACAGCCACGCGTGGGTCATCGCGGGGCCGGGACCGCCTGCGAGGCGCTCCTGCGCCGAGGCCACCGCCGACCGGAGGGTCGCCACGACCGCGTCCTGACCGACAAGGTCGTCCCAGACGGTCACCGGTCGCCTCCACGCCCGTACGCACCGTCCGTACGCCCGGCGTCGGAATCGCGGTCGGGGCCCGCCTCCTCCGTGTCGGCCTGGGCAGGATCGCCGCCCTCGGCCACCGTGTCGTACCCGACGAACGCCTCCTCGAACGACTCGACGCGCTCCTCGAGCGCGCTCGGGTCGATCCGGGTGTCGTCGTCGGGGCCGCCCTCGTCCGGCTGCTCGTGCTCCTCGAACGGCGATCCCGGCGGCGGCGGTCGCAGCGGCGCGATCACGCGCTCCACGTGACCGAGCAGGGGCTGCACACGGTCGAGGACGGCGTCGGCGATGTCGACGACGTCGCGGTCGGCGCGCACCACCATGTAGTGGTCGCGGTCCTTCGAGGCGAGCTCGAGGAACGTCTCGCGCACGCGCTGGTGGAACTCCTCCGGCTCCGCCTCGAGACGGTCGGCCTCGCCGAAGCGCGAGCGACCCAGCGTGGGGTCGACGTCGAGCAGCACCGTGAGGTGCGGCCGCAGCCGCGAGGTCGCCCACCGTGCCACGGCCTCGACCTCGTCGAGATCGAGCGCGCGCCCGCCCGACTGGTAGGCGAGGGCGGAGTCGACGTAGCGGTCGGTGATCACGATCTCGCCTCGCGCAAGCGCCGGGTTGACCTCCTTCTCAAGGTGGTCGGCCTTGTCCGCGGCGTAGAGCAGCGCCTCGGCGCGGGGCGCGAGCTCGCCCGTCGCAGGGTCGAGCAGGATGGCGCGAATCTTCTCGCCGACCGGCGTGGCTCCCGGCTCGCGGGTGAGGAGCACGCGGTAGCCGTCGGCGCGCAGGGCCTCGGCGAGCATCCACGCCTGCGTGGACTTGCCTGCACCCTCACCACCCTCGAACGCGATGAACAGCCCGCTCGTGGAGTACGAAGGAGCCGTCGCCGCGTCCTGCTTGAGCTCGGCGAGCAGCGTGAGGCCGTGCCGGTCGTTCATCTGGCGGAACGAGACCAGGCCGAAGACGGTCGCGATCAGCGCCGCGATGAGGATCGCGATCTGCGAGCCGGTGTAGGTGAAGTCGCCGAGGTCGCGCAGCTCGATCGTGTGGCTGCCGATGAGTCCGGCGACGAGCGGCGCGATCGCGAGGACGCCGGACAGCACGAGCCGGACGAGGGACTGCACGAACGCGAACGTGCGTCCGCGCATCTCCTCTTCGACCTCGAGCCCGAGCAGGGTGTAGCCGGTGATCCAGGCGACGCCGGCGCAGAACCCGACGAGCGTCACAAAGATCGTCACGAGCGCCATGTTGTGCACAAGCGCGACGACAAGGAGACCGAGGCCCGCTCCGACCAGCGCGACGCCGAACATCCGTGGGCGGCTCACCTGGACGAGGACCTTGGGGCCGCGCCACATGCCGAGGCCGAGGCCGAGGAACACCGCACCGAATAAGGTGCCGTAGCCGGGGTCGCCTGCACCGAGGTCTCCGACGAAGACACGCCCGAGCCCGATGACGACGCCGCCGCACCCGAACGCGCCGACGATCCCGAGGACCAGCCCGCGCACCAGCGGCGTACGGAAGACGTACGCCCAGCCGTCGGCGATCGTGCGCCACACGCCGACCTGCTCGTCGGCACCAGCGCCTGCGGGGATCTCGCGCGCACCGAGGATCACCAGGCCGCCGAGCGCGAAGAGGATCGCCACCATGTACATCGTCGGGTCGACGTCGGGGATCGAGACCGGGAAGAGCCCGTCGACCGCCTTCGTGAGCCACGTCGCGACGATGAAGAGCGCCGCGGCCGGCAGCGCCGACCCGTACGTGGTGGCGAGGTTGAGGCGGTTGGCGTCCTCGAGGTTCTCGCGGGGCACCAGTGTCGGGACGGTCGCGTCCTTGGTCGGCATCCAGACGGCGTTGACGGCCTCGATGAGCACGGTCGCGACCACCAGCCACCACAGCGTGCCGACCAGCGGGATACTCGCAAAGATCACCGCCCGCAGGAAGAGCCCCGCCGTCAGCGTGACGCGGCGGTCCATGCGGTCGGCGACGTAGCCGCCGAACGGGCCGATCACCAGCGCCGGCGCCAGCCGCGCGAAAAGGACGGCGGCGATCGCGAAGTTCTTGCCGGCGTAGCCCTCGGCGAGCGAGTTGGCGAACGCCGTCAGCGCGAGCAGGCCGATCCAGTCGGCGAGCGACGCCAGCCCGAGCGCAGCCCAGAACCGACGGAACACCTTGATCCGCATGACCGTGCGGATCCCGTTGACGTCAGTGTCTGCAGCCGTGCCTGCGGGGTCGTATGCCACCCGTTCAGAGTATCCATCCGAACTGTCAGCTCGCCTCCGGCGCGTCCCTGACCCGACCTTGAGGTGACGCGGCGTACAGCTCGGCGGCCAACAGGAGGGCGCAGGTCAGAGCGACCCAGAGCTCCGGAGACGGTACGGCGGCGAGCGCCAGCACCACGACGACCGCGACCGCCCATCGCGTCCCGGTCGTCACCGAGCGGTCCTCCGGGAGCACCGTCAGCGCCCAGCATGCCGCCAGCAGCACGGCCACCGCCAGGCACAGCAGCAACCCGCTCGCACCCGCCGCACTCCCGTGGTGGGTCACGACGTCGACGCGTGCCGCCAGCGCCGCACCGACCGCCGCCGCGGACGCGAAGACCAGGTAGTGGCCGAAACCCCAGAGGTACTCCATCCCCGTGCCTCGTGCCCGCTCCACCGCGGCCGCCGAGTCGCGGGCGAAGTAGAGCCACCACACCGCGAAGACGATCACGACGCCGGAGGTCGCCACCGGGAGCAGGCTCCCTTCGAGCGCCTCGTCGTCCACCGCCTGCTGGATCGCCAGCGTCACGGACAGCACGGTCTCGCCGAGCACGATGATGAAGAACAGTCCGTACCGCTCGGCGATGTGGCGGGCGTGCCACGGGGTCTGCCCCGCTCGCTCCGCCCACACCGGGACCGCGAGCTCGCACGCCGCGAACAGCACGAACTCGGGGACCTGCAGCCCCCGGGGACCGAGGAGCAGGACGAACCACAGGCACTGGACCGCAGCGATCCCGCCCGCGTACCGCAGACACGTCGCCCTGTGCCCCGGGTCACCGACCGCCGCGCGCAGCCACTGGGCCACGAGCCCGACGCGCATGATGACGTACCCGATGACCACGAGCAGGAAGTCGCCGTCGAACATCCGTGGGATCCCCGCCGCGATGACCAGCGAGCCGACGATCTGCAGGAGCGTGAGGAGCCGGTACGCGACACCGTCGTCGTCGTACGCCGAGGCGAACCACGCGAAGTTCAGCCACGTCCACCAGATCGCGAAGAAGACCAGCGCGTAGTGCAGCAGCCCGGTCGCGAGGTGGCCCTCGCTCGTCGCGTGGTGCAGCTGCGTCGACGCCTGCGCGACCGCGACCACGAAGCACAGGTCGGTGAGCAGCTCCAGCGGCGTCGCGGACCTGTGCTGCTCTCCCGGGTCGCGCGCGGGCAGCCCGCCGAGGCTGAGCCTTCCGATGGTTGGCATCCGCTCAGCGTAGGTCCGCCCGTACGGGATCGGCTGCCGGAGCAGGTGACTACAGGAACGACGTGCCGACTCGGCGGACGTGCTGGGTGATCGCGTCCGCCATCTCGGCGGCTTGTGCGCGCAGCGTGTCGGGGACGTCAGTCGTCGCGGCGCGCTCGAAGGCCTCGGGCAGCACGCGAGTCAGGCGTGAAAGCCGCTCCTCGACGGCATCATCGCGGAGCCCGAGCTGACGACCCACCTTCGCCCAGTCGGAGACTCCGATCTTCGACGTCTCCCAGGCGTCCCCGATCTTCATCGCCGACATGACGGGGTCACCCGGGTAATAGGGCACGATGCTGGCCACGTCGTAGAGCGGTGCCAGGCTGACGGCACCGCGTCGTCCGAGCATGACGGAGTAGTTCTTCGCATGTGCATCCGGCGCACCGATCAGGACGTTGAAGGCGAGGGCGTCGAAGAAGTCCCTCGTGAGCGAGGCACGAGCCGACCCCCGCAGCCGCGAGAAGAGGGCACCGACATCGGCGATCCCCGGTCCCCCGTCGGCCTGATACTTCTTCTCGGGAGGCTGCCCCAGCGCCTGACAGAGGTCCTCCTGGTGAAGACGCCGCCACCGCGCGCCGCGCTTCTCCCGGTCGTATCTCTCAGAGACGACGATATCCCACTCGTCGTGGACGAGAAGGGTCGTTCGGGCGGCGCGGAGTCCGGCCTCGGCAGCCGCTCGCAGACACAGGTGCTCGTTCAGGTGGTGGCCCTCGTATCCCGAGATCGCCGGCTTCAGGATGTGCGTCGTCGGGGTCGCATCTCGCGGCGTCCCCCATCGCCCGGCTTCACCGAAGAGCGCGACCTTCGACTGGGCGCCCGCCAGACTCCAGCGGCCGCTGCGCTGCATCCCACCCCAGTCGTCCGGGTGACGCGCTATCGCTTCGAGCAGGTCATGGAGTCGGGATTCGTCGAGCCAGTCGATGTCTCCCTGGCTCTCGGCCGCATCCGAAACATCATCTCCTGGCGGGATCACTTGGATCGCTCCCGCTGCATCCCGTCCGACGTGTCGGAGCAGCGCGAACGGGTTGCGTGCGGAGACGCCGTACTCCTCGGCCCACCGACGACGCACCTGGTCGTTGTCGGGCAGGAGGCCGTCCAGGTACGCCCGTACGACGCGGTTCTGGTGGGTGGTGGCGGTGGTCGGCATCGAGAGTGAGAGCGGGACGTCGGTGGGAGTGCGACCGGAGTCGTACGAGAACTTGAGCGCGCCACCGGCAGCCTCGACGAGGCGCCCGATGTGCTCTCCGTCCAGGTAGATCTCGAGCGCCTTCTCAGGCATCGTCACCCTCGCCCGGCTCGAGTGCGACCTGCAGACCCACGGCATCGAGCAGATCGAGCACGAGCTGGAGCTCAGCCCGTGCTCGACCTCGCTCGAAGCGACTCACCCATTCGCGAGACACCCCGACGCGATCGGCGAGCTGGGCCTGGCTGAGGTTCTTTTCGCGGCGCGTGGCACGGACAGCGGCGCCGACGTCCGTCGCGGTGAACACCTGCATCCCGTCGCCTCTCGTGATCGCTCGGCCACTTTCATAGAAGTGCGCGTTCGATCACAATAGCAAAAGTGCGCGTTCGATCACCTAGTGAAGAGCCCGAACGCACACGCTAGGCGGGCGGGACGTTGTGCGTACGCCGGAACAGGTTGTCCGGGTCGTACGCCCGCTTGACCGCGGCCAACCGGGCGTACGTCGCCGGAGGATAGACGCTCACGACCATCTCAGCCCCCGCGTCGTCGAGGAAGCCGACGTACGAGCCGGTCCCGTGACGTGCCACCGCTGCCCAGTCGTCCTCCGGCCCGTCCAGGGACGGCGCCGGCGCCCCGGGAGGTGCCATGCGCGCCGCCAGCACCATCGCCTCGGCGTCGCGGTGGGCGAACGCCATCGCGTCGTCCGGCACCCAGCCCATCGCGCCTCCGAGCCCGCGGAGCACCAGCACCGTGGGCGTCTGCGCGGCGAAGGCGAGCGCGTCGTCGATGCAGGCGTCGGAGAGGGTCGGCACCAGCGTGTTGCGCATCGCGACCTGCATCCCCTCGGGCATCTCGTGCTCCTCGAGGACGTCGGCGTACGGGACCACGGCGGCGGCATCGCCGACGACCGTGCCGATCTGTCGCAGACCGGCGAGCGCCTTCGAGGCCGCCGCCTCGTCCGGCTCGGCGAAGCACCATTGGACGACGGCCTCGGCGGGGCCCATGGGCGTCGCCGGTGTCAGCGCCAGGATCGTCGTGAGCCGGTCGTCGCTGGTCTGCAGGTGGTCGCGCCACCCGCGGACGAGGCGGTCGAGGTCGCGGACCTCGTACGAGAGCGCGCCGAAGACGACCCGCGAGACCGGCGCGGCCTCGAGGTCGAGGCTCGTCACGACACCGACGTTGCCCCCACCGCCGCGCAATGCCCAGAAGAGTTCGGGCTCGTGGTCGGCGTCGACGCGGCGAATACGCCCGTCGGCGGTCACGATCTCCGCGGCGACGACGGCATCGACCGCCAGGCCGTACCGGCGGACCATCCAGCCGATGCCGCCTCCGAGCGTCAGGCCGCCGACGCCGACGCTCGCCGTGTCGCCGGCGGTGATCGCCAGCCCGTACGGGGCGAGCCGTGCCGCGACCATCCCCCAGGTGGCACCGGTCCCGATCCGGACCAGGCCCCGCGAGCGGTCGAGCACGGTCATGCGGTTCAGACCGCGAACGTCGAGCAGGAGCCCGCTGTCGGCGGTGCTGAGCCCCGCGATGCTGTGCCCGCCGCTGCGGACAGTCAGCGTGATGCCCGTGTCGCGGGCGTGGTGGATCGCGCCGGCGACGTCGCGTGCGGTGCGGGCGTGGACCACGGTGTCAGGTGTGCCGTACGTGCTCATGCTGTCTTCCTTCGATAGAGGTGGAGGGTGAGTGGGGCGAAGACCGCGACGACGGCCGCGGAGGGCAGCAGCACCCACGCGACGTCGCCGACGGTGGCCGTCCCCGCGAACAGGGCGCGCTCGGCAGTGACGAGGAGGCTGACCGGGTTCACCTCGACCCATCCCTGCAACCAGCTGGGCATGGTCTCGGGGTCGACGAACGCGTTGCTGACGAACGTCAACGGGAACTGGATGACGAAGCTCAGCATCGAGACGGCCTGCGGTGACCGGGCGAGCAGGCCCACGGTCGCCCACAGCCACGAGAGCGCGTAGGCGAAGACGAGAGCAAGCCCGATTCCGACCACGACTCCGGGCAGCCCACCGTCGGGGCGCCAGCCCAGGACAAGCCCGAGCAGCACCACGAGGGTCGCCGCGACCACGTAGCGGCCGACGTCGCCGAGGAGGGTGCCGACCACGTGGGCAGGCTGCCAGACCGGGAGCGCCCGGAACCGGTCGAGGACGCCGCGGCTGACGTCGGTGTTGAGGGACAGGCCTCCGTACACCGTCATGATCAGGATCCCCATGACGAGCGTGCCCGGCAGGAGGTACTCGAGGTAGGTCCCCGGCGAGCCGGAGAGCGCTCCTCCGAAGACGTAGGTGAACAGCACCGTGAAGATGAACGGAATCAGGATCGCATCGGCTGCCTGCTCCGGTGTGTGACGCAACTTGAGCAGCGAGCGCCAGGCGAAGACACGGACGGCGGACAGCGCGCTCGCCGGTTCGACGCTCGGCTCGGCGGGGTCCGCAAGCACGGACACGTGGTCGGCGGGGAACGTGGCGGTCATGCCGTCACCGCCTCGTCGGTCAGGGCGAGGAACACCTCGTCGAGCGTCGGACGGCGTACGTCGAACCCGGCGACTGCGATCCCGGCGCTGTCGAGCGCGTCGAGGATCTGGCGCACCGGCCTCGTGAGCGGCACCGACAGCACCGCCGTCCCGTCGTCCGCGGGCGACGAGAGCGACGGCTCGACACCGTCGACGAGCCCGGTGAGCGCCTGGGCCGCGCGTACGGCTTGCGTCGAGCCGGTCACCCTGACCTCGAGGACGTCACCGCCGACCGAGCGCTTGAGCGTGTCCGGCGATCCCGTCGCGACCATGCGGCCGCCGGCCACGACGCCGATGAGGTCGGCGAGCTGGTCCGCCTCGTCGAGGTACTGCGTGGTCAGGAGCACCGTCGTCCCTCGGGCGACCAGCTCGCGGACGACGTCCCACACCTGCCGGCGGCTTCGCGGGTCGAGACCGGTCGTGGGCTCGTCGAGGAAGAGCAGCCGGGGCGTCCGTACGAGGCTCGAGGCCACGTCGAGCCGCCGCTGCATGCCTCCGGAGTACGTCCCGACGAGCCGGCCGGCGGCGTCCTCGAGCCCGAACGCGGCGAGCAGCTCGTCGGCCCGGGCGCGTGCCGACCGCCGTGAGTGCCCGAGCAGCCGAGCCTGGAGGACCAGGTTCTCCGTCCCTGTGAGGTCGGCGTCGACCGCCGCGAACTGCCCGGTCAGCGCGAGCTCGGACCGTACGGCCGCCGCATCAACGACCACGTCGTGCCCGAGGACGCGTGCGTGCCCGCCGTCGGGCCGCAGCAAGGTGGCGAGCAGCCGTACGGTCGTGGTCTTGCCCGCGCCGTTGGGGCCGAGCAGGCCGTACACGCCGCCGCGTGGGACCACGAGGTCGAGCCCGTCGACGGCGCGCGTCGTCCCGAAGGCCTTGGTGAGCGCCGCGGTCTCCACCGCCGGCGCTGCTGGGTCATCCATGTCGCGTCTCCTCGTCGTGTCGATCGGCCACCAGGCTCGTCCGCCGGACACCTCCGCGTCGTCGTCCCCGGGACGGCACTTGGGCGGCCCCCGTACGGGGCGGCCGACGGGCGCACGTACTCCCTGGGGATGACGTGGCGGATGCTCCTTGCAGCGGATGTGGACGGTCCGGAGGGTCGCCTACAGTGCACGAGTGCGCACAGACCGAGGTTGGAAGCGGTTCTACGCGGCGGGCTGGCTCGTCTCCGGACTCGTCGCCGTCGCCGCCACGTACCAGTGGCGGGCGCGGATGACGGCCCTCGAGGAGCAGCTCGCCGAGGCCCAGCGGGTCCGCGAGGAGGTCCTGCGCCGCCGCGTCGCCGAGGAGCAACTGCGCATCGCCCGCGAGCTGCACGACTCGCTGACCCACAGCATCTCCGTTGTGACCATGCAGGCCGGGGTCGCCGCACACCTGGCCCGCAAGCGCGGCGAGGACGTCCCCGTCGCCCTGTCGGCCATCCAGGAGGCGGCCGGCGACGCGTCAAGAGACCTGCGCGAGACGTTGAGCGTGCTACGGCGCGACGACCACGCGAACGGGTACGGCCTGGAGGACCTCCCTCGTCTGGTCGCCCGCAGCAGCCACGCCGGGATCGAGCCGCGGCTCCGGATCTCCGGGAGACGTCGGACGGTGCCCGCCGAGGTCGACTCCGCCGCGTACCGGATCATCCAGGAGGCCCTCACCAACGTCGCCCGGCACGCCGGCGCCGCGGAGGCGCGCGTCGTCGTCGAGTACGGCCTCGACGTGGTGACCGTGCGCGTGGACGACGACGGTCGTACGGACCCGTCCGCCGTACCCGCGCGGCCCGGCCTCGGGCTGATCGGCATGCGCGAGCGGACCAACGCCCTCGGCGGGCACCTCAGCGCGGGCCGCCGACCGGACGGAGGGTTCTCAGTCGTCGCCGAGCTGCCGCTGACCCGCGACAGCGGAGCCGCCTCGTGATCCGGGTGCTGCTCGTCGACGACCAGGCGCTGATCCGTACGGGGCTGCGCGCGCTGTTCGACGCGGAGGACGACATCGAGGTCGTGGCGGAGGCCGAGGACGGCGCGACCGCGTACGACCTTGCCGTCATGCACCAGCCCGACCTCGTCCTCATGGATGTGCAGATGCCGGTGCTCGACGGGATCGAGGCGACCCGGCGCATCGTCGAGGACGAGCGGCTCTCGGCCGTACGCGTCGTGGTGCTGACGAACTACGGGCTCGACGAGTACGTGTTCGACGCCTTGCGCGCGGGGGCGAGCGGGTTCCTCGTCAAGGACACCGAGCCCGAGGAGATCGTGCAGGCGCTGAGGGTCGTCGCGGACGGCGACGCGCTCCTGTCACCGGGGATCACCCGACAGCTGATCAGCGAGTTCGTCGCGCGCCCTGCGGAGGTCGTCTCCGTCAATGCCCTCGAGACCCTGACCGCGCGCGAGCGGGAGGTCGTGGCGCTGGTCGGGCACGGCCTGAGCAACGACGAGATCGCCGAGCGCCTCGTCGTCAGTCCGACCACCGCGAAGACGCACGTGAGCCGGGCAATGACCAAGACCGGCGTACGGGATCGCGCGCAGCTCGTCGTCTTCGCGTACGAGTCGGGGCTGGTCCGCCCGCGCGAGCGCGAGGCTTGAGGCCTGGCGGCACCGCCGGACACTTTGCGTGGGGACCAACGCAGAGTGCGGACCCCACCGCGTGTTTCCGGTGGGGCGGCGACTTTGCGTGGGGCCCAACGCAAAGTGCGGCGGCGGGCAGCGGGGCGCGGGGCGGGTGCGACAGCGAACGGCGCGTCACGGCAGTGCGGTGAGGACCTCCGCCGCCACGCGCTCGCCCGACGCGATCGCGCCGTCGACGTAGCCGCACCAGCGCTCGGCCGTCTCCGTGCCTGCCCAGTGGATGCGACCGACCGGCACCCGCAGAGCCGAGCCGACCTGCGTCCACGCCCCTGGCGGCAGGTGCGCGCCGTAGCATCCGCGCGTCCACTCCTCCGCTGTCCAGTCGTGCGAGACGAACGCCTGCGGGTCCATCGCGCGGGGGCCGAGGTGCTCGGCGAGCCCGCGGAGCACCTCCGTACGGGCGCGCGCCGGGCCCTTGGCGCCGAGGCGCAGCGCGTCGTCGCCCTCGACGAGGACGGTCAGCACGCCGTACCGGGAGTCCGGCGGGCTGGTGTCGAAGACGACCTTCGCGGGCCCCTCGTCGGTGGTGATCTCCCCCGACAGCGCGAGGTCGTGCCAGAACGGGCGCGTGTAGACCGCGTGGCACTTCACGACGCTGCCGTGCGGCATCCGCTGGACGAGCTGGGTGCGCTCGTGGGGGAGGCCGGGGAGGTACTCGATGGACGTCGCGAGCGCGGGTGGCACGGTGACGACGACGTGGTGCGCCGTGGTTGCGCCGGACTCGCTGTGCACCGTGACCCCGTCGGCGTCGTGCATGATCGTCGTCACCGGCTCCTGCAGCCGCACCCACCGCCCAAGCCCGTCGGCCAGCCGCTGCGCGACCTGCTGCATGCCGCCGACGACCCGTGCGTCCTGGGCTCCACCACCGGTCGTGAGGAGGTGCAGCAGCCCACCGCCCGAACGGGCGAAGAAGAGCATGTGCAGCAGCGAGACGTTCTGCGGCTCGGTGGCCAGCACGGTCCCGCACACGAGGCGGAAGTAGTCGCGGCCCTTCGGCGTCACGCACACCCGGCGGATCCAGCTCTCGAACGTCTGCGCGTCGTACCGCGGCGCGTGCTCGCCGCGCCACGGCGCCTCCACGTCCACGTGGTCGGCGGCCGCCGCGAAGCGCATCATCGCCTGCCCGACGTCGGCGGTGGTCACCGCGTCGAACGCCCGCGCGGTGGCGGCATAACGACGGGACTTGCCGCGCAGCGACGTCAACGCGTCGCCCGGCCCGTCCTGCGGCGTCGTCTCCAGCCCGAACCGCGCGAGCTCGGCCCGCAGGAGCCGCTGGTCCGGAGCGACCCAGGCCGCGCCCGCGTCGACCGAGAGGCCCTTCACCCCCGGGACGGGCTCGGTGAGCGTACGACCACCGACGCGGTCACGCGCCTCCAGCACGACGACGCTGCGTCCCGCCGCGCGCACCCGGTCGGCCGTCACGAGCCCAGCGACACCAGCTCCGACCACGATCACATCGACGTTCGCCACGCGTTGATCCTATGCGCGGCTCACCCGCGCGCCAGCGCCATCAGCCGCTGCGCCACCATCCCGAACTGTTCCTCGGCAGGAAGGCTCGCGACGTCGTCCCACACGGCGTCGCGTACGGACGGCTCGGCGTGGACGAGCGCACCCGTCTCCGTCTCCAGCACGACGCCCTGCGGACTCGCCCACAGCAACGTCTCGCCGGCCGGGACACCGGCGTCAGCGTCGGAGACCTCGTACGAGTCTGCGTCGAACATCGCGAGCCCGGTGTCCGCACCGCCGACGAACGCGACGTTCGCCCCGACCGGTGCCAGCGCGCGCAGCGCAGCGACCTCGTCGGCGACCGGGACGTAGATCCGATCCCCGGCGGCGAGTCCTCCCTCGTCCTTCACGATGTGGTCCACATCGACGACGAGGACGGAGTAGCCGAGCCGCTCGGGCTCTCCGCCGGAGGATCCGTCGAGCGCGACCTGCGGTCCCTTCTCCCACGCGGCCACGGCACCGATCAAGGCGACCGGCGACTCGGCGACGACCGCCTCGGGCGACTCGTAGCCCGCCGGGTCGATCTGGCCACCGACCGGCGTGGGTGCGGACGCGGACGTGGGAGCCGCCTGAGCAGACTCCCCGTCCGAGGATCCGTCGGTCGCGCCGCAGCCGACGACCAGGACCCCGAGCGCGACGAGGACCGCAGCCGTCCCGCGCACCTCAGGCCTTCTTCGTGGTCGACTTCTTGGCGGCTGCCTTCGCCGCGGTCTTCTTGGCCGGCGCCTTCTTGGCAGCCGTCTTCTTGGCCGCGGTCTTCTTGGCCGGCGCCTTGCGGGCCGTCTTCTTCGCAGGCCCCTTGGCGCGTTTCTCGGCGAGCAGCTCGGCCGCACGCGCCAGCGTGATCGTGTCGACCTCGTCGCCCTTGCGCAGCGTCGCGTTGACCTCGCCGTCGGTGACGTACGGACCGAAGCGCCCGTCCTTCACCACCACGGGCTTCTTGGACTCCGGGTCGTCGCCGAGCTCCTTGAGCGGGGCAGCCGCCGCACGACGTCCGCGCTGCTTGGGCTGGGCATAGATCGCCAACGCCTCCGGCAGCGTGATCGAGAAGATCTGGTCCTCGGTCTCCAGCGAACGCGAGTCGGTGCCCTTCTTGAGGTACGGCCCGTAGCGACCGTTCTGCGCCGTGATCTCGTCGCCGCTCTCGGGGTCGGTGCCGACCACGCGCGGCAGCGACAGCAGCTTGACCGCGTCGTCGATCGTCACGGTGTCGAGGTCCATCGACTTGAACAGCGACCCCGTACGAGGCTTTTCCTTCTTGGGCGCATCCTCGGGCAGCACCTCGGTGACGTACGGGCCGAAGCGTCCGTTCCTGGCGACCACGGTGAGGCCCGTCTCCGGGTCGGTGCCGAGCTCGCGGTCCTGGCCGGCCGGGTTGGCGAGAAGCTCCTTGGCCTTGTCGAGCGTCAGCTCGTCGGGCGGCAGGTCGTCGGGGACGTTGGCCCTCTGGAGCACGCCGTCGGCGTCCGGCCCCTCGAGGTACGGCCCGTAGCGGCCGACACGCAGCGCGATGCCGTCACCGATCTCGAACGTCGACAGCTCGCGCGCGTCGATGTCGCCGAGGTCGTCGACGAGGCGCTTGAGGCCGGTGTCGCCCGCGTTGTCGCCGTAGTAGAAGCCGTGCAGCACCGCGGGGCGCTCCTCACGGCCGGCGGCGACCTCGTCGAGGACATCCTCCATCGTCGCCGTGAACGCGTAGTCCACGAGCCGCCCGAAGTGCCGCTCCATCAGCCGGACGGTCGAGAACGCCACCCACGACGGGACGAGGGCGTTGCCCTTCTTGTAGACGTAGCCGCGGTTGAGGATCGTCTGGATGATCGACGCGTACGTCGACGGGCGGCCGATCTCACGCTTCTCCAGCTCGCCGATCAGGGTCTGCTCGGTGTAGCGGGCCGGCGGCTTCGTGGTGTGGCCGGCTGCCTCGAGCGAGTCGACGGTGACCGTGTCGCCCTGCGCGACGTCGGGCAGGCGCGTCTGCTTGTCGTCGGAGTCCGCCTCGGGGTCGTCCGCACCCTCGACGTACGCCTTGAGGAACCCGTAGAACGTGATCGTGCGGCCGGACGACGTGAACACGCACTCTTCGCCACTCGTCGAGGTCGCACCGATCCGTACGGTCGCGGTGTTGCCCTTGGCGTCCTTCATCTGCGAAGCCATCGTGCGCATCCAGATCAGCTCGTACAGGCGGAACTCGTCGCCCGACAGGCCCGTCTCTGCTGGCGTACGGAACGTCTCGCCGGCCGGACGGATCGCCTCGTGCGCCTCCTGGGCGTTCTTGACCTTGGAGGCGTACGTGCGCGGCGCGTCCGGCAGGTAGTCCGGGCCGTACAGCTCGCGGACCTGCGCCCGCGCGGCGTTCAGCGCGGTCTGCGAGAGCGTCGTGGAGTCGGTACGCATGTAGGTGATGTGGCCGCCCTCGTACAGGCGCTGCGCCACCTGCATCGCCCGCTGCGCGCCCCAGCCGAGCTTGCGGCCGGCCTCCTGCTGCAGCGTGACGGTGCGGAACGGGGCGTACGGGCGGCGGGTGTACGGCTTGGACTCGATCGACAGGACCGTGAAGGTCTGCTCGCGCAGGCCGTCGGCGAGGGCGGAGGCGCGGGCCTCGTCGAGGTGGACGACCTCGGAGCTGGTGAGCTGCCCCTCGGAGTCGAAGTCACGGCCCTGCGCCACCCGGGCGCCTCCGACCGAGAGCAGCCGTGCCGGGAACGCACGCGGATCCTTGCTCTCGCCGGCGTCGAGGCGGGCATCGAGATCCCAGTACGAGGCGGAGCGGAACGCACGGCGCTCCCGCTCGCGCTCGACGACCATCCGCGTCGCGACTGACTGCACGCGGCCCGCGGACAGGCCGGACATGACCTTCTTCCAGAGGACCGGGCTGACCTCGTAGCCGTACAGACGGTCGAGGATGCGGCGGGTCTCCTGCGCGTCGACGAGGTCCTCGTTGATGTCGCGGGTGTTGGCGATGGCCGCCTGGATGGCCTGCGGGGTGATCTCGTTGAAGGTCATCCGCTTGACCGGGACCTTCGGCTTCAGCTCCTCCACCAGATGCCAGGCGATCGCCTCGCCTTCGCGGTCCTCATCGGTCGCGAGGATGAGCTCGTCCGACTCCTTGAGGAGCTTCTTGAGCTTGGCGATCTGCGCCTTCTTGTCCGCCGGCACCACGTAGACGGGGTCGAAGTCGCCGTCGACGTCGACTCCGAGCCGCGCCCAGGGCTGTCCCTTGTACTTCGCAGGCACCTCGGCAGCGCCGTTGGGCAGGTCGCGGACGTGGCCGAACGAGGCCTCGACGACGTAGCCCTTGCCGAGGTAGCCCGCGATCTGGGCAATCTTCTTCGGCGACTCGACGATGACGAGAGAGGTCACTGGTGGGGTGCTCCTGGTCGTGTGCAGTCCCTGCGTCACCCGCCACGCGGGGATCGCAGTGCGTCGCAAAGGCGCGACGCGGCCAAGGTAGCGCGTGATCACAAGAGTTCGTGTACGGGTGTCGCTTCGTCGTGTCGCGGGTCACTCCGCAAGCCGCTGGTCAGCGCAGGTAGCCGTCGGCCACCAGCGTGCGTACCGACGGGAGCGTGGCGGCCCGCAGCTCGGTGGCGTCATGCCCGAGGATCTGGGCGAGCGCGTCGATGATCTGCCCCACCGAGAGATCGCCGTCACAGGCGCCGACGAGCCCCGCCTCGACCGTGTCGAGCTGTTTGGCCCGGCGGACACCGCGCTGGAGGCGGACCATGATGACCTCCGGGTCCGACGCACCGGCCGGGCCGACGGTCTCCTGGACCAGCCCGTCGGCCTGAACGAGGTGTGCGGCGAGGAGCTCGTCGTCGGTGGCGTGGGCGTACGCGTCCGTGCGGGCGCCCCATGCCGCGATGTGCGGGCTGATGGGCTGCTCGATCTCGTACGGCCACTCCTCCAGCCGCAGCACGGGCGCGTCACGGCCGGCGTTGCGCAGGCTCAGCCACCCGAACCCGATCGCCTCGATGCCCTGGGACTCGAACCACGCCAGCCACGTGTCGTACCGCTGGACGTAGTCGGGCGCGCCCTGCAGGCCCGCGTCGGCGAGCCACATCTCGACGTACGTCGGCAGGTCGGCGACCTCACGCTGCAGCACCCACGCGTCGCAGCCGGTGCCGGACAGCCACTCGGTGAGGCGCTCGGTCCAGGGCTGGCCCTCGGCGTGGACCCAGTTGGCGAGGATCTGGCACCAGCCGCCGGGGTTGAGGTGGGCAGGAGCCTCCGTGACGATCCGTCGCACCACCTCGTCGCCCGGCAGGCCCGAGTCGCGGTAGACGAGCCGCTCCCCGGTGGCCGGGGAGACGACGAACGGCGGGTTCGTCGCGATCAGGTCGTACGTCTCGCCGCGCACGGGCGCGAGCAGGCTGCCGTCGCGGACCTCGAACACTGGCACAGACGGGTCATCGGCGTTGAGCGACGCCGTCAGGCGCGCCATCGCGAGCGCCCGCGGGTTCACATCCGTCCCGACGACACGGTCGGCGTGGGTCGCCAGGTGGAGGGACTGGACGCCGCACCCCGTGCCGAGGTCGAGCGCACTGCCGACAGGCTCGCGGACGGTGAGCTGGGCCAGCGACGACGAGGCCTCGCTGATGCCGAGCACGTGTTCGGGGCCGACCGTACGGGGCGAGCCGTCGAGACCAGGGGTGAGGTCGCAGACGACCCACCAGTCGCGCCAGTCGTCGCCGTACGCCCGCAGGTCGACGCGCGCGGCGACCTCGGACACGGAGCGCTCGAGGATCCCGGCGACCGACAGCGCGTCGACGAGGCCGGGAAGCGCACGCTCGGCCTGCTCGACCGCCACCGGCACCTGGAGCGCAAACAGTCGCGTCAGCGTCGACAGCGGGGATCCGTCGGTGGTCGCGCGCCTCCCGGGCGTGGTCTCGTTGCGCATGAGCGCCCGGTGGGCGTCGGCGCCGAGGAGGTCCGTGACCGCCCCGACCGTGTAGTCCGCGGTACGGAGGGCGTCACGTAGGGCGGCGGCGTCGGAGTCCCGGAGCATGGGGTCCAGCGTAGGCGGCGGTGCCGCCCACGCTGGACCTCGGATCATCCCTCGCCTCAGGGTCAGATCGGACGGGGGTCCTGCCAACCGGACTCGTCGTACTCCGGGGCACCCGGCACCGGGCCTCGGCGAGGCTCGCGGTCCTCGTCGCTGGTCGGCTCGTAGTCGACCCCGGGCTCCTGCAGCGCGTCCGGATCGGTGCCGTGGCCGCCGCCGTCGCCGCCGTCGGCGCTCCCCGGATCGTCGGTGATCGCCGACCGGCGCATCTTGGAGACGACGACCGCGGCGACGATGATCGCGACCGAGACGCCGGCGATGAGATAGCGCAGCACGTCGTTGGAGTCAGCCCCGTACGAGAGCGTCACCACGGCCGGTGCGATGAGGAGCGCGACGAGGTTCATCACCTTGAGGAGCGGGTTGAGCGACGGGCCCGCAGTGTCCTTGAACGGGTCGCCGACCGTGTCGCCGATGATGGTCGCCTCGTGGGCGTCGGAGCCCTTGCCGCCGTAGTGGCCGTCCTCGACGAGCTTCTTGGCGTTGTCCCACGAGCCGCCGGAGTTGGCGAGCATGACCGCCATCAGAGCGCCCGCACCGATCGCGCCGGCGAGGTACGAGCCGAGTGCGCTGACCCCGAGCCCGAAGCCGACGGCGATCGGCGCGAAGATCGCGAGCACTCCCGGCGTCGCCAGCTCGCGCAGTGAGTCACGGGTGCAGATGTCGACCACACGACCGTACTCAGGACGACCGGTGCCCTCCATGATCCCGGGGATCTCGCGGAACTGGCGACGAACCTCGTACACGACGGCGCCGGCGGCGCGCCCGACGGCGGCGATCGCCAGGCCCGAGAAGAGGAACACCACCGAGGCGCCGATGATCAGACCGACGAGGTTGTTGGGCTCGGCGATGTTGAGCACGCCCAGCAGGCCGAGCAGGTCGCCGACCGCGATCCCGCTCGCGTCGGTGATGCTCGCCGCCTCCCGGGTGATCGTGTCGGTGAACGCTCCGAACAGCGCGGTCGCCGCGAGCACGGCCGTCGCGATCGCGATGCCCTTGGTGATCGCCTTGGTGGTGTTGCCGACCGCATCGAGCTCGGTGAGGATCTGGGCGCCGTTCTCGTCGACGTCGCCCGACATCTCGGCGATCCCCTGCGCGTTGTCGCTCACGGGACCGAACGTGTCCATCGCGACGATCACGCCGACGGTGGTGAGCAGGCCGCAGCCCGCCAACGCCACCGCGAACAGCGAGACCAGGAGCGCACCACCGCCGAGGAGGAACGCCCCGTACACCGCTGCGCCGATCACCAGGGCCGTGTAGACCGCCGACTCGAGGCCGAGCGAGAACCCGGAGAGGATGACGGTGGCCGGACCGGTGAGCGCAGTCTTGGCGACGTCCTTGACCGGAGAGTGCTCAGTGCCGGTGAAGTAGCCGGTCAGCGCGAGGATCACGGACGCCAGGACGATGCCGATGAGCACGGCGACGATGGCGACGACCTGCGGGTTGAACTCGCCTGCCTGCGAACCGAGGCCGAGCTGCCCGAACAAGCCTTCGATCGCGGTGACGCCACCGGCGTCAACGAGGTCCTCCGAGCTGGAGGGCAGATAGATGAACGCGGCGATCGTGCATCCCACCGCTGAGACGATCGCGGAGAGGTAGAACGCGCGGTTGATCGTGGTGAGGCCGCCTTCGCCCGCCCGTGGGCGTGTCAGGAAGACGCCGAGGATCGCGGTGAGCGCGCCGATCGCCGGGACGATCAGCGGGAAGACGAGACCGTGCTCGCCGAAGGTCACCGAGCCGAGGATGAGTGCGGCCACGAGCGTGACCGCGTACGACTCGAAGAGGTCGGCGGCCATGCCGGCGCAGTCGCCGACGTTGTCGCCCACGTTGTCGGCGATCGTGGCGGCGTTGCGCGGGTCGTCCTCGGGGATGCCCTGCTCCACCTTGCCGACGAGGTCGGCGCCCACGTCTGCGGCCTTGGTGAAGATGCCTCCGCCGACTCGCATGAACATCGCGAGCAGCGCGGCGCCGAAGCCGAAGCCCTCGAGCACCGACGGCGCCTCACCCTTGTAGATGAGGACGACGACCGCGGCACCGAGAAGCCCGAGGCCGACGGTCGACATGCCGACGACGCCTCCGGTCCGGAAGGCGATCCGCATCGCCGGGTCACGCCCCTCGTTTTGCGCGGCGGCGGCGACCCGCACGTTGGCGCGCACGGCGAGCCACATGCCGAGATAGCCGATCGTCGCGGAGAACAACGCGCCGACGAGGAAGAAGATCGAGCGTCCGACGCGGATATTCGCATCGCCAGGAAGGATGAACAGGAGCAGGAAGGCCAGCACGACGAAGACGCCGAGCGTCTTGAACTGCCGTGTCAGGTAGGCCGAGGCGCCCTCCTGGACCGCCCGACCGATCTCCTGCATCCGCTCGGTGCCTTCGGCGGCCTCGAGGACTTGCTTGCGGAACACCGCGGCCATCACCAATGAGATGACGCCGATGACGGCGACTCCGACGACCAACCCCAGGTTCGTACCCGTGAGGGACAGGTCTTCGGATGCTGCCAGGGGAACGTAGGACATGCGGATCCTTCCTCGGCATCGCGCGGTGAAGCGCTGACTCAGGCGTGCCCGAACAGACAATCAGCAACGTGACGTACGACACAACCGTTTCGGCGACAGACACGCGGATTTGTGTCAGGGACGTGACGTCAGCCCGCCCTGGGGCGGCTGTACGGCCCTGGGACGGTGTGAGCGGCGCGGTGAACGGCGTTCAGGCGGCGTGCGCGGCGACGGCGTCGTCGACCGTGCCGAAGATGCCGAACACCTTAGTGAGCCCGGTGATCTCGAAGATCTTGAGGAGACGCGCACGGGTGCAGACGACGTCAAGGCTGCCGTCGTAGGCACGGACGCGCTTCAGACCGCCGACGAGGACCCCGAGTCCGGTGGAGTCCAGGAAGTCGACCTTCTCCACGTCGACGATGACGTGGTGGTGGCCGCTCTCGATGAGATCGGCGAGCGCCTCCCGCAGGCGCGGCGCCGTGTAGACGTCGATCTCGCCCGCAACCTCGACGATGCGGAAGCCGTCGAGCGCTCGGGTCTCGAGTGACAGGTCCACCGCGGGCTCCTGCTCGTACGACAGCGGGACAGGCACAATTCAACCACGCGGACGCTGCTCCCCGTGGGGTTCCTGCCTGGCTGCTCGTGGGCTCGTTTGCCGGTCTTGGGAGACTCGTAGGGTGGCCGATCCGATCGAGACCTTGCTGCGGCTGCCCGGGGCCTCCGACGGCCGGCTCGTCCACCTCGCACGCGAGGAGGCCCGCACCGCCGTTCATGCGCAGTGGCCCAGTTGGGTCGACGACGCGCTGCGGACTCGACTGCGCTCTGTCGGCATCGACACCCTGTGGGCCCACCAGGTCGAGGCGGCAGACCTCGCGCACTCCGGACGACACGTCGTCGTGGCCACCGGGACGGCCTCCGGCAAGTCGGCGGCGTACCAGCTGCCGGCTCTCACTGCGCTCGGCGCGGGCAGAGCAGCCGACGAGCGGCGCGGCCGCGGCCCGACCGTCCTCTATCTCGCACCGACGAAGGCGCTCGCCCACGACCAGCTGCAAGGGCTCGACGTCCTCACGGCCGGCTGGGAGGCGGTGCGCGCGGCAGCGGTCGACGGCGACAACACGCGCGAGGAACGCCAGTGGGCCCGCGACCACGCCAACTACATCGTGACCAACCCCGATCTCCTGCACCGCACCGTGCTGCCCTCGCACAGCCGATGGGCGCGATTCTTGTCGGGACTGCGCTATGTCGTCGTCGACGAGTGCCACCACTATCGCGGGGTGTTCGGCTCGCACGTCTCCCACGTCCTGCGCCGGCTCCGTCGGATCGCTGCCCACTACGGCGCAGACCCGACGTTCGTGCTCGCTTCGGCGACGGTCGCCGACCCCGGTGTCTCCGCCTCGCGGCTCACCGGGCTCGACGTGCACGCGGTCACCGACGACGCCGCGCCGAAGGGGGAGGTCGCGCTCGCGCTCTGGGAGCCGCCGCTCGTCGACGCCGGGGCGGGCGAGAACGGCGCCCCCGTACGACGGCCTGCGTCGGTCGAGGCCGCCGGGCTGCTCACCGACCTGGTCGCGTCCGGCGTGCGCACCCTCGCCTTCGTCCGGTCTCGCCGCGGTGCGGAGTCCGTCGCCATGTCGGCGCGGCGGATGCTCGCCGAGGTCGACGCGTCGCTGCCCGAGCGCGTGACGACCTATCGCGGCGGCTACCTCCCGGAGGAGCGTCGCGCCATCGAGCGCGACCTGAGGAGCGGGTCCCTGCTCGGCCTGGCGAGCACCAACGCGCTCGAGCTGGGCATCGACGTGGCCGGTCTCGACGCTGTCGTCACCACGGGCTTCCCTGGCACCCGTGCGGCGCTCCGGCAGCAGTTCGGGCGGGCGGGGCGCGACGGGTCCCGCGCCGTCGGGATCTTCGTCGCCCGCGACGACCCGCTCGACACCTATCTGGTGCATCACCCGGAGGCCCTCCTCGGTGCTCCCGTGGAAGGCACGGTCTTCGACCCGTCCAACCCGCACGTGATCGGCCCGCACCTCGCCGCGGCCGCACAGGAGCTCCCGCTGACCGACGGCGACCTCGGCCTGTTCGGGGAGGGCGCCGCCGAGGGGGTGGCTGCCCTCACCGCCGCGGGATGGCTGCGACGGCGTCCGCAGGGGTGGTTCTGGACGAAGCGTGAGCGCGCGGCCGACCTCGTCGACATCCGCTCGGTGGGAGGGCCCGCGGTGCAGATCGTGGACGACGACACAGGCCGCCTCCTCGGCACCGTCGATGGTGGACGCGCCGACGCGACCGTGCACGAGGGTGCTGTCTACGTGCATCGCGGCGAGACCTACGTGGTCGAGCAGTACGACCCCGGTGACGGCGTCGCCCTCGTACGGCCCGACCGTCCGGACTACACGACCACCGCCCGGTCGGTGACCGACATCGCGATCGTCGACCAGCGCGACGCCGTGCCGTGGGGCCGGGCGACTGTCGCCTTCGGAGACGTCGACGTGACCAGCCGCGTCGTGTCGTACGTGAAGCGGCGCTCGGGCAGCGCGCAGGTCCTCGGAGAGATGCCGCTCGACCTGCCCGAGCACACGCTGCGGACCACTGCGGTGTGGTGGACGCTGCCCGGTCGGGTCGTCGAGTCGCTCGCGCTCGACCCGGCCGAGGTGCCGGGAGCCGCCCATGCGGCCGAGCACGCGTCGATCGGCCTTCTCCCGCTGCTCGCCACCTGCGACCGCTGGGACATCGGCGGGGTCTCGACCGCCCTCCACCCCGACACGGGGATGCTCACCGTCTTCGTGCACGACGGCCTCCCTGGTGGTGCGGGCTTCGCCCGGCGGGGGTACGACGTCGCGCACCGCTGGCTGTCGATGACGCGCGACGCGATCGCCTCGTGCGGGTGCGACGTCGGCTGCCCCTCCTGCGTGCAGTCGCCGAAGTGCGGCAACGGCAACAACCCGCTGTCGAAGCGCGGTGCCGTCGTCCTGCTCGACGCGCTGCTCGCGGACGCGCCCGACGCTCCGGGTGCCGCGGCCACGTCCCCGGTGGGAGACGCCGAATCTCGTTAGGGTGGCTCCACCATCGCGAGGGGGATGTCGATGATCGCTCTGGGTGTCCTGCTGCTGGCGCTGGCCGTTCTCGTGGGTGTCGTCGTCTCCGTGGAAGCCACCGAGGCAGTCTCGGTGGAGTTCCTCGGGTGGGACGTCACGACCGACGGCGTCGGCGCCTTCTGGATCGGCGCGGGCAGCATGCTCGTCGCCGTCGTCGGCCTGGGACTGATCACGCGCGGGCTGCGCCGCTCGTACCAGGTGCGCAAGGAGAACCGTCAGCTTCGCAAGGAGCACCGCCGGCTGGAGCAGCAGCGCGCGCAGGAGTCGCGTCCCGCGGAGCCCTCCGCACTGTCGGAACCGACATCGAAGACCCCTCGCGAGGAGCCGCCGTACGAGCCGGACGACTTCGCCGGCGAGGGCGGAGCGGACGAGGGCCCTCATCGCCCACCTCCGGCCGCGGGGACGTAGTCGCGCGGCGCCGCCCTCGCCGTGCGCTTCAGGGTGAGGGTCACGCCCCACGTCCGCGCGCTGCGCTCGACGACGACGGTGGCGACCGCGGCGTCGAGCGCGCACGAGCGAAGCCGGACCTCGTTGGCCGCGGCGATGCGCTCCGCCTGGGCGCACCCGTCGCCACCGCCGTCAGCCGACCCGCTGGCGGCGAGCGCCGTCAGGTCTGCGGCAGCGGTGACCTGGTGCTGGAGCCGCGCGAGCGCCGCGACCTGCACAGCGATCGCGAACGCGGTCGCAAAAACCGTCACCACCACGAGACCGTAGACCGCGCCCGCTCCCCCCTCGGTCCGCAGCGCTGACAGACGGCCGATCACGGTCGGCTCGCGGACTCGTCGGCGCTCACCGCGGACGCGTCGAGGTCGACCGCGAGCTGCCGGACGACGGGCAGCTCGACGCGGGACCTCAGGCGCACGATCACCCGGGTCGTCGCCTCGTCCTCCCCGTCGACGACCTCCACCGTGGCCCCCTCGGGAGCCATCTGCTCCACGGCATCGACGACATCCTCCCTGTCGTCGCCGCGAGCGGCCATGCGCGCTCCCTCTCGCGCCGCATCGACCAGCCGCACATGGGTGACCCCGAGGCTCACCACCCACACGAGCGCGAACGCCAGGGCGACCAGGAACGGCAGGACCATCGCCGTCTCTGCCGTCACCATCCCTCGCTCACGTCCTCCACCTGCCGCCACCGCTTCTCCTCTCACCGTGGACCGGGTCCAGCGGTCGGGTGCGACCGCCGGACCCGCCGAGCCTCGGGCGTGCTCACATGAACGGGAGCAGCTCGATCCCCTTCTCGAAAACGCCCTTGACGAAGTCGTTGAACCAGTCCGACGTCGCGATGGTGTAGATGGCGCCGCCGACGGTGCAGGCACCCACGGTGCCGACGGCGTACTCGGAGGTGGTCATCCCCTGCTCGTTGGCACGTGCCCGCAGCTGCTTCAGGTATCGCATGTCGCTCTCCTCGATCGGTGTCGTGACGCCCGCCGCTCGGGCGCACCTACAAGGTGGGTCCGTCTTCTCCCTCCTGACGCGGAGCGAGCCTCGGCTGGGGAAGGCGCCCGGTTGTGGAGGCGCGCGTGCAGCGTCAGAGGTCGAGCGACGCGAAGGTCGCCACCACCGTGGGGACCACACCGAGCAGCAGGAAGGCTGGCAGGAAGCAGGCGCCGAGCGGTGCCGCCGTACGAACCCCCACGGCGCGCGCACGCTCCAGAGCGGCGGCACGTTGGACGGCACGCAGGTCGTCCGCGGCGCGCTCGAGCACCCGTCTCACGGCGGTGCCGCTGCGCGCCGCACGGGCGAACGCGCGAGCCAAGGGGGCGAGCACGGGATCGTCGTGCAGCTCGCGCCACACGGCGGCCGGATCGGCGCCGAGGCTCAGCCGCGCGACGACGCCGTGCAGACGCGCGCCCAGTGGGCCGTCAACCGCGTCGGCGACGACGGCCAGGACCTGCATGGTCGGCCGCCCCGCGACCACCGCCGCCACGACCAGGTCGAGCGCGAGCGGCAGGTCCCTCATCTCTCGCTCACGCTGGCGCCGGTGCGCGGCAGGCTCGAGCCTGCTCACCCACCAGGTGACGCCCGCCCCGGCGAGGAGGCCCAGGACCATACCCGACACTCCGCCCACCACCTGAGAGACCGCAACGACGGCGAGCGCGCCCGCGAACCAGTGCGAGGTGAGCCAGCCCGGTCGTGGACGGCCGGGGGTCGGAGCGGTCTGCTGAGCGCGAAGGTCACGCAACCGCGCCCGGCCGGAGTCATCCGCAGCGAGCGCGACCGCCAGGCACGCGAGAAGGGCGGCGAGCAGGCTCACCTCGCGGCCGACTCCGTGAGGCGCTCGACCCACAGCACCCCTGCGACCGCGAGTGCCGCCCCGCCCGCCAGGCACCACGAGCCGAGGCCCCCACCCAGCAAGAAGCCGAGTGGGTCTCCGCCGAGCGCCACACCGAGGGCGAGGGCGAGGACGGGCAGCACCGCGAGCAGCCGTGCCGTCGCGCGAGGAGATCCGAGGGCCGCGTCCACCTCACGCAAGAGGTCGTCACGTTCGCGGAGCATCTCGGCAACGCGATCGAGGATCGCCGCCTGGCTCGCACCGCTGCGCGCGCTCACGGACCAGGCGGCGGCGACGTCGCGGAGGCCTTCTGCACCAGGCGCAGTGGAGGCCGCCCGCAGCGCTGTGACGACGTCGCCGCCCAACCGCGCGTGGGAGGCGACGGTGGCGAGCACGACGAAGTCCCTGGCGACCCGGTCGATCGCGAGCGAGGCCGGCGACCCGGAGGCGAGCTCGGACGCGAGCGCCTCACACGCGCCCGCGATCTCGGCGTGGAGCCGGCGACCGTCTGCGCGGCGTCGTCCGCGTGCACGCAACCGCGCCACGACTGCGACGACACCGGACACGACCGCGATGGCCACGAAGGAGACTCCCCACCAGGCGAGGACGACGACCGCGATTGCACCGACGAGCCAGACCCACGACGCGCGAGGCCGCGACCGCACTGCGCCCGCCGCCTCGAAGGCCCGAGGCACGATCCGGCCGGAGCCTGACGGCCCGGCTCCGAGCCATGTCCCGAACGCCGCCAGCAGCATCGCGGCGACCGCCCACGAACCGCCAGCGCTCACGGCGCCGCCTCGCCCTCACCCGTACGACCGAGCACCTCGTCGAGCCGCTCTGCCCCGGGGCCGCGAGCTTTCCTGCCGTCGGCCGCGATCGCCCACGCGGTCTCGCACACCACCGTGCCGTCGCCGGCGCCTTGCAAGGTCGCGACCTCGGCGACGCGCCGGCGTCCGGCCGCGTCCCGGGCGACGTGGACCACGAGATCGAGCGCGGCACCGAGCTGGCTGTGCACCGCGGCCCGCGGCATCCCCGCCGCCATCGCCAGCGCCTCGACCCTCGCGGGGACGTCACGTGGAGTGTTGGCGTGAAGGGTGCCGCATCCACCCTCGTGTCCCGTGTTGAGCGCACCGAGGAGGTCGACCACCTCGGCCCCGCGCACCTCGCCGACGACCAGCCGGTCGGGACGCATCCGCAGCGCCTGGCGGACGAGATCGCGCAGCACCACCGCACCCGCGCCCTCGACGTTGGCCGGCCGTGCCTCGAGCGCGACCACGTGCGGGTGGTCGGGACGCAGCTCGCTGGCGTCCTCGACGACCACGAGGCGCTCGGCCGCAGGCACGGCACCGAGCATCGCCGCGAGCAGGGTCGTCTTGCCCGTACCCGTGCCGCCTGTGACGAGGAAGGCCGCCCGCGCCCGGACGATCGCCGCGAGCACCCCGCGGACGTCCGCCGTGAACGCACCCCGCGCGGCAAGCTCGTCGAGCGAGTACGCCCGACGAGCAGGCACTCGCAGCGACAGCGCCGTGCCGGGCCGGGCGAGTGGCGACAGCACCGCGTGGAGCCTGGTCCCGTCAGGAAGACGTACGTCGACGAAGGGCGAGGCGTCGTCGAGCCGGCGGCCGGCCGCCGCCGCGAGGCGCTGAGCCAAGCGGCGGACAGCGTCGTCGTCCGTGAAGCGCACGTCGGTGCGCTCCAGCCCGGACCCCCGGTCGACGTAGACGTCGTCGGGCCCGTTGACGAGGACGTCGGTCACGCCCTCGGCCCGAAGCAGACGCTCCAACGGACCGGCGCCGACGGTCTCACGATGGAGGGCATCGACGACGGCGAGGACCGTACGGTCGCCGTGGACGTGGCCGCCCGCGCGCAGGGCCGCCGCCACACGATCGGCGGTGGGACGCTCTCCCGCGGCGGCGATCTTGTCGCGGATCTCCTCGATCAACCCCTCATCGGGCGTCTGAGCGGCGCTCGGCGAGGCAAGAGCATCGAGGGTGCGGGAGACGCGCCTCATCGCCCGAGCTCCGGGCCCAAGACGTCGAGCACCTCACGCGCCGCCCGCCGGACCGACGTACGCCTGGCGAGCGGCCCGAGGCCCTCCTCGACCGCGAGTCGGAAGCGTGGGTCGTCGTCGACCGTCGCCACCAGCGGCATGCCGAGGGTGTCCGCGACCAGTTCAGGTGGGAGGCCTCGACGTCGTCGGCGCACCACGAGCCCGACGTTGCTCGCCCACCCGGCTAGCCCCTCGGCGACGCCGGACGCCGCACCGACCGCACGCACATCGTCAGGCACGACGAGGACGACGGAGGTTGCTCGCGCGAGGATCTCCTCGCCCGGTGTGTCGAGGTGGCGCGGCAGATCGGCGACGACGAGGTCATGGACACGCCTGCCCGCCGCCAGGACGGCCCGCACCGTCTCCGGCGCTGCAGGCTCGATCGCCCCGCGATCCCACGCGAGGACCGCCAAGTCGTCGACCCGCGGCAGCGACCTGCTCAGTGCCGCCCCGCTCAGCCTCCCGTGCGTGCCTGTCAGGTCGCTCCACCGCAGCCCGGGCGTCGCCTCGACCCCGAGCAGCACGTCGAGCCCACCGCCCCACGGGTCGGCGTCGACCAGAAGCACGCTCGCGCCACCGTGACGGTCCGTGACCGACCGGTCCCGCGTTGCCGTCATCGCGACCGCTGCCGCGAGCGACGACGCCCCTGCGCCCCCGCAGCCACCGACGACGGCGAGCACCGGCGCGTCCTGGCCGGCACCCTCGACGCCGTCGGCGAGAGCGTCGCAGAGCGTGCTGTCGTCACGTGGGAGGGCGAGAACTCGATCGGCACCGACGGCGAGCGCCACGCCCCACACCTGCGGGTCGGGTGACTCGTCGGCGATCACGACGACGTCAGCTCGTCGCTCCAGCGCGGCCGAGGCCACCTCGTCGAGGGCGTCGTCGCCGATCACGACGAGGCCCGCCCGCGGCCAGAGCTGGCGCGCGGCACCCACGTCGGCGCACACGTTCGGCTCGACGCCTGCGGCCGCGCACAGGCGGAGAACGGACTCGAGCCGCTGCTCAGAGGCGGTGACGAGCAGCGGTCGTACAGGTCCGGCGCTTCCGGTGTAGGCAACCATGACGTGAGCATGTGTCCTCACGAAGCCGGCGGCCTCGAGGAGGCGCTGTGGTGTGGAGGACGCCAGGCTGTGGACCGGCCACGCCCGAATTTCCGGCGACCCCGACCGCCCTCGCTGTCTATGCTTGAACGCGTGACCACGTCCGACGCGACGCCCGTCCCTTCCGCGAGCACCCGCTCCGCGGCGTTCTTCGACCTCGACAAGACGATCATCGCCCGCTCCAGCACGCTGGCGTTCTCCAAGCACTTCTACGACTCCGGCCTCATCAGCCGCCGGTCAGTGCTCCGCAGCGCGTACGCGCAGTTCATGTTCGCCCTGCAGGGTGCCGACGAGGCGCAGATGGAGAAGATGCGCGCCTACCTCACCGCGCTCGTGGAGGGGTGGGACGTCGAGACCGTGCGGCAGGTCGTCGCCGAGACGCTCCACAGTGTCGTCGACCCCCTCGTCTACGTCGAGGCCGTCGACCTGATCGCTGCGCACCGCTCCGCAGGGCGCGACGTGGTCATCGTCTCCGCCTCAGGGTCTGAGGTCGTCGACCCGATCGGCGCGATGCTCGGTGCCGACCACGTGATCGCGACGCGGCTCGTCGAGGAGGACGGCCGCTACACCGGCGAGATCGAGAGGTACGCGTACGGCGAGAACAAGGCCATCGCGATCAGGGAACTCGCCGACGAGCAGGGGTACGACCTCACCGAGTCCTACGCCTACTCCGACTCCGAGACCGACGTGCCGATGCTCGTCGAGGTCGGGCACCCGTACGTCGTCAACCCGGACAAGGCGTTGCGTCGCCTGGCTGCCGAGGAGGACTGGCCGGTGCTCGAGTTCGCCGAGCCGATCGCCCTGAAGAGCCGAGTCTCGCTCGAGTCCACCGGCAGCAAGGTCGCTGTCGCCGGGCTGGCCGCCGCCGCCGTGTCCGCGGCGGCCGGAGTCGCTCTTCACCAGCTCAAACGCCGCCGCTCTGTGTGAGCCTCGCATCTCGCCATCTGCGGCCAAGGGGTAGCCGTAACCGTCCCGAGCGGGTACAAAGGAGACAAGTAAGGCGGCAGATCGAAGACCCGGTACCCACGCGACGACCCTTCCCGTCTTAAAGGGATACCAGCCACGGGAGAACCCATCGAGGCCCCGGACTGGTACTACGGAGTTCAGGACGCCTGGTAGCCGAGAAGACGGTCAGCCAAGGGCGCGCCATCTCGAGCAGGTGGCGCGTCTGCCTGTTCGGACGGCTTCGCCGCCCTCCCACGGGAGCGCGCACGAGGGCTGGGGCGCGCACGGGGGTTGGGGTGTGCGCACAGGGGTTGGGGTGTCAGGAGCGGCTGCGGGGGCCCTTCGGTGGCTCGACAGGCGCCGCCTCCGCGCCGTCCGCGTACGCCTGTGCCGCGTACAGCAGCCACTTGTGCACGCCTGCCGTCCCCTCCGACTCGTACTCGCCCAGCAGCTTCGTGTAGCCCGCCCCCGCAGCCCGGTGACCGGCCTCCGGCACCGTCAGGCTCGCCGGATCGACACCCTTGGCGACGATCACCAGCCGCTCGGCCGCCCGTGCGACGATCCCGTTGTCGGACACGAACGCCCCTGCGGTCGCGATCTCGGCGTGCACGACCGAAGCGACCAGCAGGCCCGGCGCCTCTGTCGGGGCGACCACGGCCTGCGCGAGCGTGCCGAGCCGCCTCGCACCCTCCGGCGACACCGGCCGTCCCAGCTCGTCGTCGCTGACTCGGCCCCGCGCCACCAGCGCGTGGATGCGGGCGATCGCCTGAAGCGGGGCCTTGTGCCACGTCGGGACCAGCGACAGCAGCTCGGTGCTCATCCGCGCGACGGCGAGGGCAAGCGGATCGGCCTCGCCGCGACGCAGGCCGTCCGGATCGTACGGGGCACCGTCGATCGCGGCGCTCGCGGCCGCGCCCAGCAACAGCGAGTCGGCCGTCATCTCGGGCGTGCTGCGGCGCAGACCGCGGTCACGCAGCAGCGAGTCGAGACCGTCACGGGTGGCAGCGAACGCCGACGGGACACCGTCCAGCGCCGTCAGGGCGGAAAAGGGGTCAGGCACGCCCTGCAGGATACGGGGCGGGCCGCGGAGCCGTTGGTAGCCTCGGGCCTGTGGACAGGTCCCCGGAGCGTGCGCGAGCCTTCGACGCGTGCGCCGGAGACTACGCGCACTCCCGACCGTCCTACCCCGAGCGCGCCGTGCGGTGGCTCATCGGTGACGCGCCCGTCCGCGTTCTCGAGCTCGGCGCCGGATCCGGCCAGATGACCACCGCCCTGACGGCGCTCGGGCACGACGTCGTCGCCCTCGACCGCTCCGCCGAGATGCTCGGCAGGCTCGCCAGCCGCCTCGAGGTCCCCGTCGTACGCGCGGTCGCCGAGCGCCTTCCGTTTCCCGCCGGGTCCTTCGACGTCGTCGTGGCCGCGCAGTCGTACCACTGGTTCGACGCCGAGCGCACCCTCCCCGAGGTCGCTCGCGTCCTGCGGACCGGTGGACGTGCCGCGCTCGTCTGGAACACCCGCGACGAGTCCGTCCCGTGGGTCCGCCGCCTCACGGCGATCATCGACGCCGAGCCCGACGACCTCGCGGCGATCACCGACTCGCTGCCGCTCTCGGGGTTGTTCGATCTGCCCGACTCTGCCGACTTCGGCTTCTGGCAGCAGCTCGACCTCGACGCCCTCCTCGCCCTGGTCTCGTCGCGCTCGTCGATCGCCGCACGGGCCCACCGCGAGCGAGAACGTGTCCTCGACCAGGTCCGTGCCCTGTACGAGAGCCACGCCAGCGGGCACAACGGTCTGCGGATGCGGTACGCGACGCGCTGCTACCGCGCGATCGTCCACAAGGACGCCCTCAATCCCTCGTCCGTGCCGCGCGGCGAGCTGCGCATCGGGCTGGGTTGAGCGTCTGCTGAGAGCGAACGAAGCGCGTCTGCGATGGCGCGAACTTGGGTACGCCGCCTAGCGTGAAAGAGTGACCACCTTGCTCGCACCCGTCCCGCCCGCACCGGAGCCCGCCCCGCTGCTGCGTGAGGCGCTGGGCGACGCGCTCCGCGGGGAGCGCCGTGCGCGCGGCAGGACCTTGCGCGACGTTGCGAAGTCCTCCCGAGTCTCGCTGGCCTACCTCTCCGAGATCGAGCGCGGCCAGAAGGAAGCCTCTTCGGAGATCATCGCCTCGGTCTGCACGGCCCTCGGTATCACGATGCTCGACCTCGTCGCCACGGTCGCCCGCGCCTACGCCGTGCACCAGGGAGTCGCGCCGGTGCGCGAGGCCGGCACTCCGCAGTGCCCCGTCGCGATGGCGGCCTGATCGGCACCCCTGGGTCGGCACCGCCGCCCGAGCCCGCACCCGGGACCCTCGTCCGTCAGGTCACGACGAAGTACGGCGGCCACCCGCACTGGGAGTTCGACACGATCGCGCACGCCCGCGACGAGGTCGGTACGTGGCTGTACATGCCGGCAGGGTCGCGCATGGTCCGCCCGGCCCGCGACGTACGGACGGTCGTCGACAGCATCACGCTCGTCCCGCACACCGACCCGTACGTCGCGACGTTCCACGCCGTCGAGGACGATCCGACCAGACGACTGCGGTGGCGTCTCTACGTCGACATGACGACCCCGGCGAGGTGGGAGGCGCCCGATCTCGTGACGATGCTCGACCTCGACCTCGATGTGGTCCTGACGATCGACGGACAGGTCGAGACGCTCGACGCCGACGAGCTCACCGAGCACCGCCTCACGTACGGCTATCCCGACGACCTCGTCACCCTCGCCGAACGCTCCGCCCACGACGTCGCCGACGCGGTCGTACGGCGCCACGAGCCGTTCGGGGAGCTCGGCTGGACACGTCTGCGCGAGGCGCAGGGCGCGTTCTCGCGCTGAGCCGCCCGCCGGCTCAGCGCGCGCCCGCCTCAGCTCGTCGACCAGGCCCCGAGCTCGTTGCCGCTCGGGTCGAGGAAGTGGAAGCGGCGACCGCCGGGGAACGCGTACGGCCCCTCGATGACCTTGCCGCCCGCCGCCGTGACGGACGCGGCGCACGCCTCGAGGTCGTCGGCGTACAGCAGGACGAGGGTCGACCCGCGGGTCACCTCGTCGGCCAGCCGCAGGCCACCCGCCTCCTCGCCCCCGGACTCGGCGGGCGTACGGAAGCCGGCGTACTCGTCGCCGTACGGGACGATCTCCCACCCGAATGCGTCGCGGTAGAACGCGGACGCGGCCGGCAGGTCGGTGACGGCGATCTCGACGTAGTCGACGGACAGCGGGATGGAGTGCTCGTGACCAGGCATGGATCCACCGTCGCACGAAGGTCAGACAGTCTCGACGGGTCCGCGCAACGCCGCCGGTCAGTACCCTGAAAGGGTGCGTTTTCTCAACGACCAGCAGCCGTCCCAGGATCTGACCTACAGCGACGTGTTCATGGTGCCGTCGCGCTCCGACGTCATCTCCCGCTTCGACGTCGATCTCACCACCCCCGACGGCGTCGGCACGACGATCCCGGTCGTCGCGGCCAACATGACGGCGGTCTCTGGACGCCGGATGGCCGAGACCCTGGCGCGTCGAGGCGGGCTTGCCGTCATCCCGCAGGACATCCCGCTCGACGTCGTCGCTCGCTCCGTGGCGCAGGTCAAAGCGGCACACCCGATCTATGACACCCCGGTCTCCGTCACGCCCGACACCACCGTCGGCGAGGCGCTCAGCCTCCTGCACAAGCGCGCCCACGGCGCCGTGCTCGTGGTCGAGGGCGACAAGCCTCTCGGTGTCGTCACCGAGCACGACGGCGCCGAGGTCGACCGGTTCGCGCAGGTCCACGAGGTGATGAGCTCCGACGTGCTCGCGCTCGACGCCGCCGACGACCCCCGTACGGTCTTCGACGCGCTCAGCGAGCACCACCTGTCGTACGCGCCCGTCCTGCACGACGGCGCCCTCGTCGGCGTCGCGACGAAGAAGGGCGCCCTGCGCTCGACGCTCTACACGCCGGCCCTCGACGCCGAAGGCCGCCTCGAGATCGGTGCCGCGATCGGCATCAACGGCGACGTGCGCGGCAAGGCCGAGGCGCTGCTCGCGATGGGCGTCGACGTCCTCGTCGTCGACACCGCGCACGGTCACCAGGACAAGATGCTCCAGGCGCTGCCGCTGGTCGTCGCGGCGCGCGACGCGTACGAGGTCGAGACCGGCCGCCGCGTCCCGGTCGTCGCCGGCAACGTCGTATCGGCCGACGGCACCCGCGACCTCATCGCCGCCGGAGCCGACATCGCCAAGGTCGGCGTCGGTCCGGGCGCGATGTGCACCACCCGCATGATGACCGGTGTCGGACGGCCGCAGTTCTCGGCCGTGCTCGAGTGCGCCACCGCAGCCGCCGACCTCGGCAAGCACGTGTGGGCCGACGGCGGCGTCCGATATCCCCGCGACGTCGCGCTGGCGCTCGCGGCCGGCGGAGCGAGCGTGATGATCGGCTCCTGGCTGGCCGGCACGTACGAGAGCCCGGGCGACCTGCGCATCGGCACGGACGGCCGCCCCTACAAGGAGTCGTTCGGCATGGCCTCGGCCCGCGCGGTCTCCAACCGCACCCGCGACGCGGCCGGCTTCGAGCGCGCCCGGATGGCGCTGTTCGAGGAGGGCATCAGCACCTCCCGCATGTATCTCAACCCCGAGCGCCCCGGCGTGGAGGACCTGATCGACCAGATCATCGCGGGCGTCCGCTCGTCGGCGACGTACGCCGGTGCGCGGAGCATCCCCGAGTTCGCCGAGCGTGCGGTCGTGGGACTGCAGAGCACCGCCGGGTACGAGGAAGGGCGCCCGCTGCACGCCAGCTGGTGACGGCCGCTCGGCGCGGCGATCGCCCGCGCCGTACCCTGTCGGTTCCTTCGGGTACCCCAGCGAACGGCGACTGACCCCACCGCACCCACTCGGGTCGGCGCAGCTTGGCAGGGGTACCCGAGCGAACGTGGCCCCGGCGGACGTCAGTCGTCGCCGACGCCGCGAGCGGCGAGCGCGTCGCCCGTCTCCTGGGCGCGCGCGACGACCCGGATGACGAACGGCGAGAGATACGCCCGTGGGCGCCGCTCGAGCCCTCGGGCGCGAGCGGCGTCGCGCGTCTCCGCGGCGATCGCGAACGTGCCCGGGATCGCCTGCATCGCGAGGGAGATCGTCAGCGCGACGCGGTCGGGATCCACACCGAACCAACGCAGCGGCGTGATCCACCGGACAAAGGCGTCGAGCATCGCGTTGACCGGTGTCGTGGCGGTGAGGACGACCGCCATCAGCGACAGCGACACGAGGTCGAGCAGCGTCTCGATCGCGCGGTCGCGGCCGTGGAACCACCACTGGAAGGCCCCGATCACGACCGCCACGAGCAGCACCGCCCGTGCCGCGCGCGCGAGCAGCCTCAACGGCACCCGAGCGACGGCTGCGACCGCGAGCGCGACGGCGAGGTACGCCCACGACGCAGGCATGCTGCGTACCGCCACGACCGCGACGCTGAACACCGCGAGCGCCGCGACCTTCACGCCCACCGGCAACCGGTGGACCACCGAGTCGCCCGGCTGATAGACACCGATCAGGTACGGGGTGCTCACGGTGCGACCGCCTGCTCGACAGACGCCACGTAGTCCGCGACGGCCTCGTCGGCAGCCCCGTCGAAGCGCACCCGCCCGTGGTCGACGACGAGGACGCGGTCGCAGTGCCGTACGAGATCGAGGTCGTGGGTCACCAGCACGACCTGTTGGTCGAGCCCGTGGAGCAGGTCGCCGATCCGCCGGGTGTTGGCGAGGTCGAGGAGGGTCGTCGGCTCGTCGGCGACCACGACGACAGGCTCCGTCGCAAGGACACCCGCGATCGCCAGCAGCTGACGCTGTCCACCCGACAGGGCATGGACGCTCGTGTCGGCGAGGTCGCGCAGCCCGTACCGCGCGAGCACGTCGAGCGCCCTCTCACGCCGCTCACCGGCGCGCTTGACGTGGCGGCGCAGCGAGAGCTCGATGTCCTCGACGCACGTCGGCATCACCACCTGCGCCGCGGGGTCGGTGAACACGAACCCCACCCGGCGGCGTACGCGCGACGGCTGCGCGGCGACGTCCACCCCGTCGACGAGGACCCGGCCCGTCGACGCGGTGACGAGCCCGTTGACCATCCGGGCGAGCGTGGACTTCCCTGAGCCGTTGGCGCCGATCACGCCGATGCGGCGCTCGGTCAGCTCCAGCGACGTCGGCGCGAGGATCACCTTGTCACCCTTCGGGGTGGCGACCGTGACCCCCGCGCCGTCAAACGTCAGTGTCGGCACGATCAGGGGTGCAGCAGCCGTGGGAAGGCGCGGTGCACCTCGGCCGCGATGATCGCGACCAGCGTCGTCTTGAGGAGGTCTCCGATCCAGAACGGTGCGTCCCAGGTCATCGCCGTCCACAGCGAGACGTCCTGGTGGAGCATCATGCCGACGACCCCGAACGGGTGGATCACGAGGATGCTCGCCGAGATCGAGCACAGGAAGACCCAGACCGCGCGCGTCTTGCGCTGCGGGCCGGCGACGTACTTCACGAGGAACCCGCCGAGCAGCGCGGCGAACGGGAAGCTGATCAGGTAGCCGGCGCTGACGCTCGTGAACGTGCCCAGCCCCGACGAGTGCTCGGCGAACACCGGGAGACCGATCGCACCGAGCACGAGGTAGAGCGAGACCGCGGTGAACCCGCGCCACGGCCCGAGGAGGCAGCCCGTGAGCATCACGGCGAAGGTTTGCAGCGTGATCGGCACGCCGGAGGCGCCGACCGGGATCGCGGGCAGGTACGCGCATGCCGAGATGAGCGCCGCGAACGCCGCGATGAGCGCGAGGTCGGTGGTCGAGAACGAGCGTCTGGTGGCGACGACGTCGTCGGCCGTGGACGGCGTGGCCTGGGAATCGAGGGTCATGAGGTCTCCTGAACAGTGTTCACCTGAACGGTGTTCAGGCTAACCGATAGACTGCTCCCATGGCCAACACCCTCCAGGACGTCGTGCAGGGTGCGCTGCGGGTTCTCGACACCCACGGCCTGGAGTTCTTGTCGATGAGGAGGGTCGCCGCCGAGCTCGAGGTGCAGCCGAGCGCGCTCTACCACCACGTCCCCAACAAGCAGACGCTCCTCGCCCTGATGGCCGACGAGATCCTCGCGCGCGGGCGCCGCCCGGACGCGACGGGCCCGTGGGACGCACAGGTGACCGCCCTCTGCCACGAGACGCGCGACGCGATGCTGGCGGTACGCGACGGTGCCGAGGTGGTCGCGACGGCATCCGCGTTCGGCCTCGGCGCAGGAGAGCCCGAGCAACGCCTCGTACAGATGCTTGACGACTTCGAGAGGGACGTCGCCGTGACGGGCGCTCGGACGATCATGCTCTTCGTCCTCGGGCACGCCTCCGCGCGTCAGATGCACGAGCAGGCGAGCGCGACAGGGGCAATCACGTACGACCCGTCGATCGGGTCGCCGGAGTCCTTCGACCTCGGACTCGGCCTCCTGCTGTCGGGGCTGCGTGCGGCGCTGCCGGTCAGGGCCTGAGGGTTTCGACAGGCTCAACCAGCGGCGGCCGGGTTTCGACAGGCTCAACCAGCGGCGGCGGGGTTCAACCGGCGGGTCAGCGCATCATGTCGCTGAACGCCGAGGACGCCGGCGCCGGCGCCGCCTGAGGCCCGACCACGATCTGGCTCGCGAGCCGGAAGACCTCGATCAGGAGCCGGTCAAGCGTGTCGACGAGCGCAGCCTCGTTGGGGGTGCTGCTGCGGAAGAGCTGGGTGTCGACGCTGCGGTGGGCCTCGACCCAGCCGATGGACGACCACGACTCGGCGACGGTCGTCGCGACGTCACCGCGGTAGTCGCTCGTGAGCCGCAGACGCGACCCGCTGCGATGACTGAAAATGACGACGCGGCGCATCGACGATGGGCCCTTCGTGGTGGCCTCATGGATGATCTGCCAACCGGGATACGCGGTCACGTTGCTCTCTTCTGTCTTGCTTGCGGTCGTCGAACGATGCAGTCCTGTGCCGCCCCCGTGCGCGTCATCCTAGCCCCTGTGCCGGTGTCGCCACACCCACATCCCGCCAAGTGATCTCTCTCACATCCAATTGCCCGATTTGCCGTGGTTTCGGGCTTGACAACGCCTCCGCCTCGCCGGGCCGCCATGACCCCCGTCACATCGCCGCCCGTACGTCGCGCGCCCCAGCCGCCCGTCGCGCGGACGGCGCCGCTGGACGATCCGAGGCCTCCCGCCACCCCCGAGCAGTGTGACCGGAGGCACAATGGGCGGCGGAACGTGCCGTCGAGAGACCAGAGGAACCGTCGTGGGAGAGTCACTGTCCAACCTGCTGCACGAGGACCGTCGTTTCGAGCCGCCCACCTCGCTGGCCGAGCACGCGAACGCGACGGCGGAGACGTACGCGGAGGCCGCCGAAGATCGCCTCGCCTTCTGGGCCAATGCCGCGCGCCGCCTCGACTGGGACACGCCGTTCACCGAGGTCCTCGACTGGTCGAACCCGCCCTTCGCGAAGTGGTTCGCCGACGGCACGCTCAACGCCTCGTACAACTGCGTCGACCGTCACGTCGAGGCCGGCCGCGGTGACAAGGTCGCGTTCCACTGGGTCGGCGAGCCCGCCGACGACACGCGCACGATCACGTACGCCCAGCTCAAGGACGAGGTCTCGAAGGCTGCCAACGCGATCGAGGAGCTCGGCGTGGAGACCGGCGACCGCGTCGCCATCTACATGCCGATGATCCCCGAGGCCGTGATCGCGATGCTCGCGTGCGCGCGCATCGGCGCCGTGCACACGGTCGTGTTCGGCGGCTTCTCCGCAGACGCGCTCGCGAGCCGCATCGTGGACTGCGGCGCCAAGCTGGTCATCACCGCCGACGGCGGATACCGCCGCGGTGCGCCGAGCGCGCTCAAGCCCGCTGTCGACGAGGCGGTCGCCAAGGTCGAGGCCGAGCAGTCCGGCCTCGTCGAGAACGTCCTCGTCGTCCGCCGTACGGGGCAGGACGTCGCCTGGAACGGCAACCTCGACATCTGGTGGCACGAGCTCGTCGACGAGTCGTCGACCGACCACACGCCCCAGCCGTTCCCCGCCGAGCACCCGCTGTACGTCATGTACACGTCCGGCACCACCGGCAAGCCCAAGGGCATCCTGCACACCACCGGCGGCTACCTCACGCAGGCCGCGTGGACGCACTGGGCGGTCTTCGACCTGAAGGCCGAGACCGACGTCTACTGGTGCACCGCCGACATCGGCTGGGTCACCGGCCACTCCTACATCGTCTACGGCCCGCTGGCCAACGGTGCGACGCAGGTCCTATACGAGGGCACGCCCGACAGCCCGCACAAGGGCCGCTGGTGGGAGATCGTCCAGCAGTACGGCGTGACGATCTTCTACACCGCGCCGACCGCGATCCGTACGTTCATGAAGTGGGGCGCCGAGATCCCCGCGGAGTTCGACCTGTCGTCGATCCGTGTGCTCGGGTCGGTCGGCGAGCCGATCAACCCCGAGGCGTACGTCTGGTACCGCGAGACGATCGGCGCGGGCAAGACCCCGGTCGTCGACACGTGGTGGCAGACCGAGACCGGCGCGATCATGATCTCGCCGCTGCCGGGCGTGACCGCGGCCAAACCGGGCTCTGCGATGACCGCCATCCCCGGCATCAGCGCCGACGTCGTCAACGACGACGCGGAGCCGGTCCCGAACGGATCGGGCGGCTACCTCGTCCTGACCGAGCCGTGGCCCTCGATGCTGCGCACGCTGTGGGGTGACGACCAGCGCTTCATCGACACGTACTGGTCGCGCTTCGAGGGCCTCTACTTCGCCGGTGACGGCGCGAAGAAGGACGAGGACGGCGACATCTGGTTGCTCGGACGCGTCGACGACGTGATGAACGTGTCGGGCCACCGACTGTCGACGACCGAGATCGAGTCGGCGCTCGTGTCGCACCCGAAGGTCGCCGAGTCGGCGGTCGTCGGCGCCAACGACGCGACGACCGGGCAGGCCGTCGTCGCGTTCGTGATCCTGCGCGAGTCCGCCGGCGACGGCGGCGCGGAGATCGTCGCCGACCTGCGCGCGCACGTCGCGAAGGAGATCGGCGCGATCGCCAAGCCGAAGTCGATCATGGTCGTCGCCGAGCTGCCCAAGACCCGCTCCGGCAAGATCATGCGCCGCCTGCTGCGCGACGTCGCCGAGAACCGTCAGGTCGGCGACGTCACCACGCTGGCCGACTCCGGTGTCATGGACCAGATCAAGACCGGCATGGCCAGGTCGTCCGAGGACTGACACCACCTCCGCTGACGTCGTACGGATCGAGGGTCAGAGCCCTCGATCCGTATGACGTCCGGGGTCGGGGACCCGCGGGGCGTCCACGCAACGCTGCCCGCATCCCCTAGGCTCGTTCTGACCGCACCTGCGACGAGGAGTCGTGATGTCCCACCCCGCAGCACCCGGACCTCAAGGAGACGGCGAGCCGACGATCGGGCGACTCGTCTCCGACATCAGTCGTGACCTCTCGACGCTCGTTCGCGGCGAGATCGCCCTGGCGAAGTCCGAGCTACGGGTCAGCGTCAAGTCTGGCGCGGTCGGGTCCGGCCTGCTCGTCGCGGTGGCGGTGCTGCTGCTCTTCGTGGTGACGATGCTGTCGATGGCCGGCGGCTTCTTCTTCGCGTGGCTCTTCAACCGCGACGTCCCCCTGGCCTTCACGTGGGGCTTCCTCGCGATGACGGGGGTCTGGATCCTGATCATCGTCGTCTTCGCGCTCGTCGGAATCCGCTTCCTCAAAAAGGTGAAGGCCCCGGAGAAGACGATCGCGACGGTCCAGGAGATCCCGAACGCGCTCAAGGGCAAGACCGACCCGCGGACGACGATCGATCTTCCCGAGGCTGCGGTGTCACCGGCAACCGCCGACACCGACGGCAAGCGCCTCACGTCCTGACGCGGACCACGACGCCGGCGACGACCGACACCACACCGAGCGCCCCGAGGACGAGCATCCAGAGCCCGTACGAGGCCACGACGGCATCGTGCAGCTGCTCCATCAACGCGCGGCCGAACCCTGCGCTCTGCGCCACCTGATCGACGACGAGCCCGCCGCCGCTCACCGCCGCGATCTGCTCCACGACCGCGAGCACGACGAGGCCCGCTCCCATCACGATCAGCGCCGTGCCGCGACGGCGTGCCGTCACGATCGCGGCGACGCCCAGCACGAGGGCGACCGCGAGCGCCGCCCACGACCACGCGGTGATGTCCCGCACGCGATCGAGCGCCGTCCGCTGCTCGGGCGTGCCGACGGCGACGACGAGGTCACCGGGGGCGCGCAGGTTCGTCCCGAGACGTTGGTTGGCTGCGTCCGCCACGAGGGTGACGAGCGGCGTGAGGTCGACGCCGAGCCGCCCGTCGAGCTCGGCGGGCGGGATGTCAGTGACGTTGATCCGGTGGGACTGCCGGTTGACCTCGCTCCATGCAGCGTCGAACCCACTGAGCTCAGTCATGCCCTCGGCCGCACGACGGACCGCCGGCTCGGCCAGCTGTCGCCTCACCCCGTCCACTCCTGCACCGCGCAGGACGCCTTCGGAGACGGTGGAGGCGAGCTCGCTGCGGAACGCGGGGTCCTCCGCCAGCGAGTCGGCCAGGGCGACGTATCCGGACTCATCGACGATGTTGCGCTCGACCCACAGACCGGGCACGGCGACCGCGGCGGTGACGAGGGCCAGCACACCGAGCAGGGACGAGACGAACGCACGCATGGGCCGCAGCCTAGGCGGTCGCAGGACCCCGTGGGGCGCCTCGCTCGGCTACGGGCTGCTGACCCGGTCGACCACCCACGCCGCGTCCTTGGTCTCCCGGCTCATCGTCACGCGGTACTCGCCGGCGGTCGTCGGCACCGCGACCACCACACGCGAGGCCGAACCCGCCATCACGTGCGACTCGCCGTCGACCTTCGCCGGCTTGAGGACGGACGGGTCGACGAACGAGAGCACCGAGACCGCGACCGGCGAGAGCTGCGGTCGAAGCTCGGCCACCCACTGCGCGAGCGGCAGGTCCGGGCGCGCCCACAGGAGCACCACGCGTTCGGCGGACTCCTTGGCGAGCGCGTCGGCCTCGTCGGAGCCGAGAGTGCCCGTCTCCGCCGCAGCAGCAGGAGTCTTGGCCCCTCCTGCGTCGTCCGGCGAGTCGTCTGCCCCGCACGCCGGGAGCGTCAGGATCGTCACGATTGCGGCTGCGGCCAGCAGGCGGCTTCTCACAAGACTCCTTTGGTTCGGTCGACGCCGCACATTCTTCCTGGTCTGGTGTCCACGACGAAATGCGGTGTGACCCTAAGCCGTGCGACCGATCCCACCGCTCAGGCGCACTCGCCGGTATCGACCGGACGGAGCGCACGTGCACCGGCACGAGCCGCGTCTCCGACCTGCCCTGCGGTCAGCGCATATCCGGTCGACGAGTCGGAGATCGACGCGGCGAACACGACGCCGATCACGCGTCCCTGCTCCGAGATCACCGGGCCACCGGAGTTGCCCGAACGCACCAGCGCACGCAGGGCGTACACCTCGCGCACGACCTGGGTCGTCCCGTAGATGTCAGGGCTTCGCAGGCGCTGCTCGGACCGGATGCGCGCCGCCCGCGCATCGAACGGCCCGTTCTCGGGGAAGCCCAGGACAGCCGCCGACTGGCCCTGAGCGGCATCGGGGTCGAACGCGAGCGAGCGCGCCTCGAGGCCCGGCACCCGCAGCACGGCGACGTCGAGCGACGGGTCGTAGTAGACGACGGTCGCGTCGTACGACTCCCCACGGATCGTCACCATCGGCTGTGCGACGCCTGCGACCACGTGCGCGTTGGTCATGACGCGCTCCGACGCGTACACGAAGCCGGAGCCTTCGAGACCGCGGTCGCATTTCGCCTGACCGGTGATGCGCGCGACGCTGCGCCGCGCGGACTTGACCTCGGGCCGCTGGAGGACAGCGGGATCGGGCGCCGCAGCGGGCTTGATCGTCTCGGGAGTGAACGGTTCGAGGTAGCGCGGGAACAGCGTCGCGTCGACGACCGTGTCGAACGAGTGCAGCGCACCGCGCACGCCCTGCGGCACCACGGAGTCGACCGCGGCGAGGACCTTGGAGCCGCGTACGGCGGTCGAGGCTCCGGGGATCTGCGAGCCCGACACGGCGTAGCCCAGCGCCCAGCACACGACCAACGAGGCCACGGCACTCAGCACGACCCCGGCGACGGCGTCGATCGAGCGCGCCGGCGGGTGCGTCACGCGCTCGCGCAGCCGACCGCCGATGTGAGAGCCGGTCGCCTGGCCCGCTGAGGCGAGCACGAGCACGATGACGACTGCGAGGAGCGACCGTTGGATCCCGTGATCGAGGTTGCTGAGCAGCAGCGGAGCGGCGACCAGCCCGACCACGCCGCCCGCGAGGAGTCCCGCCATCGCGAACGCACCCGCGACGAAGCCGCGCAGGTATCCGAGGACGGCGTACGCGACGACGACGAGGACGACGACGACGTCGATGAGGTTCATCCGCGGCGCTCGCGCCCGACGGACCGCGACACGTCGGTCTCGATCTCCTCGACCATGGGGTCGCGGGCCGACTGCGGGTAGGGCACCACCCGGTCGCGGTTCCACGGGCGGTCCCAGCCGACCGTGCTGAACAGCCGGGCGACGATGCCGGCGGTGAATCCCCACAGGGTGAGCCCACGATCGACCGTGAATCCCGGCCCCAGCCACCCCGAGGGGTGCGACACCATGAACCGGTTAGCGGGATCGGTCAGCTCGGACACCGGGCTGCGGAAGACGCTCGCGACCTCGACCGGGTCGACGGCGTGCACCGGGCTCGGCCGACGCCACCAGCCGAGCACGGGGGTCACCGCGAAGTTGCTGGGGGGCAACCACAGCTTCGGCAGAGTCGCGAAGACGTCGACGCCGTCACGCTCGAGCCCGACCTCCTCCTCAGCCTCGCGCAGCGCCGTGCCGATCGGCCCGTCGTCCTCCGGATCGGTGGCGCCGCCGGGGAACGCGATCTGCCCCGCGTGCGAGCGCATCGAGTGGGCACGCTCGGTCAGCAGCACGTCGGGTCCGGCGTCGCCTTCGCCGAACAGGACGAGCACGGCGGCCGGGCGCGCATCGTCGGGGGCGTCTGCCATCGACGGCGAGAGGAACCGCGGGCTGTCGATACGGCGGCCTGCCTCTGCGAGCGGGCGCAGCCACGACGGCAGCGCCTCGTCGTCGACCAGGCCGGCGTCGCGCGCACTCACAGCGCCACCCCGAGGTGCTCGTCGACCAGCGAGCGGAGCTGGTCGTACGAGGTGATGGGCGCGCGGTGGGTCGCCGTCACGGTGCCGTCGGCGGCGACGAAGACCGTCTGGGGAAGTCCGACCACACCGAGTGCCTTGCCAACCGTCTGCTCAGGGTCGGCAAGGAGCGGGAACGTGACACCCGCGTCCTTCGCGAGCCGCAGGGCTGCCTCAGGGTCGGGGTCCTTGTAGTCGATGCCGAGCACAGCCACCTGCCCGCCGGCCTCGTCGTGCAGCTGGGCGAGGTGGGGGAGCTCGTCACGGCAAGGGCCGCACCAGCTCGCCCAGAGGTTGACCACGGTCGGCTTCGCGGGGAGGCCCGGGAGACTGACCGGCGCACCTCCGCCCAGGCAGTCGAGGTAGAGGCCGGGCAGGCCTCCCTCGACGGCGCCGCGGCGGTTGGTGAGCGGGCAGTCCTCGATGCCTGCCGCGGCCTTAAGGTCACGCAGCTCGGCGGTGTCGACGGCGGAGCTGCCCGAGGCGGGCTCGGACGCGGCACCGTCGCTGGGGCGCAGCTCGTCGCCTCCGCACCCGGCGACCAGCAGCACCGTCGCGAGCGCGACGGCACCGCCGCGTACGGCGCGGGTGAGCCGGGAGGTCATGCGCGACCCTCCGTACGGAGGAGCTTGGCGGCGACGTCGGGGTCCGTGGGGCCTTCGCCAAAGGACGGGCACCAGCGCGCGATCGCGCAGGCACCGCACGCGGGCTTGGTCGCGTGGCAGCAGCGGCGACCGTGCCAGATCAGCCGCTGGCTCGCCATGGTCCAGTCGCGCTTGGGGATGAGCTTGTCGAGGGCCATCTCCGTACGGACCGGGTCTTTGACCGTCTCGGCGTCGACGTATCCGAGCCTGCGGCTCAGGCGCTGCACGTGCGTGTCGACGGCGAAGCCGGGGATGCCGAAGCCGTTGCCGAGGACGACGTTCGCCGTCTTGCGGCCGACCCCGGGGAGCGTCGTGAGGTCGTCCATGCGCGGCGGCACCTCGCCGTCGTACCGGTCGACGAGCGCGGTCGCGAGCGCGATGATGCGCTCGGACTTGGCGCGGAAGAAGCCCGTCGGCTTGATGATCTCCTCGACGTGGGCCCGGTCGGCCTCCGCGAGCGCGCGGGCGTCGGGATAACGTCCGAAGAGCAGCGGCCGCACCGCATTGACCCGGCGGTCGGTCGTCTGCGCCGACAGGACCGTGACGACGAGCAGCTGGAACGGGTCGTCGAAGTCGAGCTCGATGTCGGCGTCGGGATAGGTCTCGGCGAGGACGCGGTCGTTCTTGCGGGCGCGCCGCACCAGCGCCGTCGGCGGCGCCGGCACCTCGGGAAGCTTCGACTTCGCGGGGCGAGCGGATGTGGTCTTGGGCACGAGCCCAGGGTACGGGTCAGGGGCGACATGCATCCCCAGGACGACGCGCGGGGCCGCCGGTGGCGCCGAGTTGCCCAGATGAGGGAGACTGAGGGGGCGTGACACAACATTTCGGTCAAGGAGAACCCGTGGACAACGACGTACTTCGACAGGCACCGCTCTTCTCCGGTCTGGACGATGAGGCCGCTGAGTCGCTCGGTTCGCAGATGTCGGCTACGCGTCTGCGCCGTGGAGAGGTGCTCTTTCACGAGGGCGACGAGGGCGACCGGCTGTACATCGTCACCGACGGCAAGATCAAGCTCGGACGCAGCTCGGCCGACGGCCGCGAGAACCTCCTCGCGATCCTGGGCCCGGGCCAGATGTTCGGTGAGCTGAGCCTGTTCGACCCGGGCCCGCGCTCGGCGACCGCGACGGCAGTGACCGACTCCGAGCTCAACAGCCTCGGGCACGACGAGCTCACGAAGTGGCTCAACGACCACCCCAACGTCTCCCGCGCGCTGCTTCACCAGCTGGCCTCGCGGCTGCGTCGTACGAACGACGTCGTGGCGGACCTCGTGTTCTCCGACGTCCCGGGCCGTGTCGCGAAGGCGCTCATCGACCTCTCGCAGCGCTTCGGGCGCAAGGCCGACGACGGCATCCACGTCCACCACGACCTCACGCAGGAGGAGCTGGCGCAGCTCGTCGGCGCCTCGCGCGAGACCGTCAACAAGGCGCTCGCCGACTTCGCGATGCGCGGCTGGCTCCGTCTGGAGCCGCGCTCGGTCGTCATCATCGAGCCCGACCGCCTGGCCAAGCGCGCCCGCTAACGCCCCGGGTCACTTTCTGCGCCTCCCGGGTCACCGTCTGCGGCCCCGGGGTCACCGTCTGCCCGGAGCCTGTGGATTTCGCTGACGCCGATGAGCCAGGTCCCTGTTCGATGAGGCGATGCCCACGCTCATCCACGACGGCCGGCCGTTCCGGAGCCGCGACCACGTCGAAGCCGGCTTCCCCGGCGAGAAGGACCTCCGCCGCGCCATCGCCGCGAAAAGGCTGAGGTCGGTCTTCAAGTCCGTCTACGTGGACGGACGGGTACCCGACACCCGGATGCTCCGCGTCGAGGCGACGGCGCTCGTCACCCCGGCGCACGTGATCGTCTGCGACTGCTTCGCCTCCTGGCTGTACGGGGTGGACACCTTCCGACCCAGCGAGCGGCACCTTCTGACGCCGACCCTGCTCACTCCGCACGGTGTGGGACGGGTGCGCGCGGACGGCGTACGGGCTCGACAAGCCGTACACCTGCCGGAGTCGGACATCACGGAGATCGCGGGCATCCGTGTGACCACTCCCCTACGTACGGCGTCGGACCTGCTCCGTGGACAGTGGCGCCCGTACGCGCTGGCCGCGGCCGACGGCATGGCTCGTGCCGAGCTGGTCGAGCTCGGCGAGCTCGTCGAGTACGTCGACGAGCTCCGCGGCCTTCGCGGCGCACCCCAGGCGCGGGAGCTCGCCCAGCTCGTGGATTCCGGAGCGGAGTCCGCCGGCGAGTCTTGGCAGCGGCTGCGCATCACCGACGCCGGGTTCCCCCGTCCCCGTACGCGTCTCCACGTCGTGGACGAGTGGGGGCGCGATCGCTACTTCGACATGGGCTACCGCGAGCTGCTGATCGCCTCCGAGTACGACGGCCGCGAGTTCCACACGACCGACGCGGCGAAGGCACACGACGTCGGCCGCAGAGGCTACTTCGAGAAGCGGTACGGGTGGCGCTTCGTGATCGGGACGCGCGAACGCATCTTCGGCGAGGACACTGCCTTCGAGCGCGAACTCGGCGCGCTGCTCGGGATCACGCCGCAGCCGCGACGATGGTGACCCGGGACGCGCAGGAACCGACCCGGGGCTAGGCGTCGCGGAGGTAGGCCAGCTGTGCCTGTACAGAAAGCGTCGCCGCGGGCCACAGGGCCTGGTCCACATCGGCGTAGACCATCCGCACGACGTCGTCCGCGGTGACCGCGCCGGCGTCGACGGCAGCGCGGACCTGCGCGAGCCGCTCCTGGCGGTGCGCAGCGTACGCATCGAGAACCGCGACCGCGTCGGACAGCGCGGGCCCGTGCCCCGGGTAGAGCCGGACCGGCCCCCCGACGGACGCCGCAGCAGAGCGCAGGGCGCCGAGCGAGTCGAGGTACGGGCCGAGCGCGCCGTCCGGGTAGGCGACGACCGTCGACCCTCGCCCCAGCACCGTGTCACCCGACAGCAGCGCGGCGTCCTCGCGCAGCAGGAACGACGCCGAGTCCGTGGTGTGACCTGGCGTCGCGAAGACCTCGAGACGGACGCCGTCGATCTCGATGACCTCGCCGTCGCTCAGCGGGTCGGCCTCCACGCACAGCGCCGGGTCGAAGGCCCGTACGGGCGCCGCGGCCAGCTCGGCAAAGCGGGCCGCGCCGTCCGCGTGGTCGTGGTGGCGGTGGGTCAGCAGCACGACCCCGACCGGCGCCGCCGCCTCCAGGACGCGGCGCAGGTGCGGCTCGTCGAGCTCGCCGGGATCGACGACGATCGACTGCGCGTCGGGGCCGGCGCCCGGCGCCCGCAGGACCCACGTGTTGGTGCCGTCCAGCGTCATGTGGCCGGGGTTGTCCTCGCGCAGGCAGGTCGCCCACGCGCTCACGGTCCCGCCGTCCCACCGTTCGGTCATGTCCAGCACTCCGTCATGGCTGCTCCGACTCCAGGTAGAGGGTTCCGTCGATCTCGACCAGCCGCGGCTCGATCGGCACGATGGTCCGAGCGCCCGCCGACGCGAGCACGGCGTCCGCGGACGGCATCGCCGCGATCTCGTTGCACGTGATCGCCGTCGGCGGGAGCATCGCCATCTCGCCGGAGTCCACCGAGGCGAGCGCCGCGCGCAGCGGCATCCACGAGGCGTGGTCGGCCTCGCCGGTCAGCGTGCCGACGCGCTGCCCGTGCGGCATCACGGCGACGAAGAAGCGCGTGTCGTAGCGCTTCGGCTCGAACACCGGCGTGATCCAGTGCGTCCACGCTGCCAGCAGGTCCGTACGGAGCACGAGCTCGCGGCGCGCAAGGAAGTCGGAGAACGCCAGCGTGTGCGACTCCAGCGCCTGCCGGTCGGCTTCCCAGTCGGCACCGCTGGTGTCGGAGACGACCGTGTCGGAGTCCGGACCTGCGAGCAGGACCCCGGCCTCCTCGAACGTCTCGCGTACGGCGGCGCACACGAGCGCACGGGCCACGGCCGTGTCGCACCCGAAGCGGTCGGCCCACTGCTGCGGAGTCGGACCGGCCCACGTGACGTCGACGTCGGAGTCCCGCGGGTCCACGCCGCCACCCGGGAAGACGTACATGCCCGGCGCGAAGGCCATCGAGCGCTGCCGCCGCATCAGGTATGCCTCGACACTGTCCACGCCGTCACGCAGCAGCACGACCGTCGCCGCATCCTTCGGCGGCACGGCGTCGGTGCGCGCGGTGGCGGCGTGCTCGGCCAGCGAGGGCGGGACGGGGACCCGCCGGATCATGCGGTCAGCTCGACGACGAGCTCGACCTCCACCGGCGCATCGAGCGGCAGGACGGTCACTCCGACCGCGCTACGGGCGTGGGCACCGGTCTCACCGAAGACGGCACCCAACAGCTCGCTGGCGCCGTTGGCGACCGAGGGCTGCCCGGTGAAGTCTGGGGTGCTCGCGACGAACACGACGGCCTTCACGACCCGGGCGACACGCGAGAGGTCGCCGCCGGCCTGCGACGCGACCGCTGCGAGGGCGTTGAGGGCGCACAGCCGCGCGCACTCGTACGCCTCCTCCGCCGTCACGTCCGCACCGACCTTGCCGACCTTGACCAACGCCCCGTCGCGCACCGGGAGCTGGCCGGAGGTGTAGACGTACGACCCCGTCCGCACCGCGGGCACGTACGCGGCCACCGGCGGGACGACGGCGGGGAGCGTCAGGCCGAGCTCGGCGAGGTTCTCCTCGGGCGTCGGCATCAGGACCCCTGGACCGGGCGCTTGAAGTAGGCCACGAGGTTCTCCGGGTTCATCCCAGGCACGATCTGGACGAGCTCCCAGCCGTCGCGACCGAAGTTGTCGAGGATCGCCTTGGTCGAGTGCACGAGGACGGGCGCTGTCAGGTACTCCCACTGCGTCATGGACCGACTGTATCCCTCGCGCGCGTTCGGCCCTCGGGGACGGCCGTTACGCTCGACAACGTGGCTGGCGACAAGCGACTGCACGTCGTGACGGGCAAGGGCGGTACGGGCAAGAGCACCGTGGCCGCCGCGCTCGCGCTCGGCCTGGCCCGCGAGGGCAGGCGGGTGCTGCTGTGCGAGGTGGAGGGGCGCCAAGGGATCGCCCAGCTCTTCGACGTGCCCCCGCTCCCGTACGAGGAGCGCCAGGTCGCGGCCTCCGACGACGGGGCGGTGTACGCGCTGGCGATCGATGCCGAGGCGGCACTCCTGGAGTACCTCGCGATGTTCTACCGGCTCGGCCGTGCCGGGCGGGCGCTCGACCGCTTCGGGGTGATCGACTTCGCGACGACGATCGCGCCAGGCGTCCGCGACGTCCTGCTCACCGGCAAGGTGTACGAGGCGGTGCGGCGCCGCGAGGACGACGGCTCCTACACGTACGACGCCGTGGTGCTCGACGCTCCGCCGACCGGCCGGATCGCGCGGTTCCTCAACGTCAACAGCGAGGTCGCCGGTCTGGCGAAGGTGGGTCCGGTCAAGCGCCAGGCCGACTCGATCATGACGATGATGCGGTCACGGCGTACGGCCGTGCACCTCGTCACGCTCCTCGAGGAGATGCCGGTGCAGGAGACGATGGACGCGATCAACGAGCTGACCGACGTCGAGCTGGGGATCGGCCACGTGATCGTCAACCAGGTCCTCCCGTCCCCACTGACCGACGAGGCCGCGGAACGCGTCGCGAGCGGCGCCCTGAGCGGCGCCGCCGTCACCCGCAGCCTGCGACGGGCCGACCTCGAGGTCGACGCCGGCGCGAGTGCGGCGCTGCTCGACGAGGGACGCCAGCACGTGGGGCGCCAGCGCCTGCAGGCGCACCAGCGCGCGGTCCTCACCGAGGCGGGTGCCCCGGTCGTGGAGCTCCCGCACCTCGAGGACGGGGTCGATCTCGCCGGCCTCTTCGCGCTCGGCGCACTCCTCGTCGACGGAGGCGCCCGGTGAGCCCGGCCGGGTCGGGCGGCCGCGCCTCGCACACCGCGCCGAAGCCCCGTACGACCTCCCGGACGCGCACCCTGGCCGGTCCCGCCGGCGCGCCGGCGCCCGTCCTCGACGTCGACGCGGTCCTCGACGACCCGACCACCGAGATCATCGTGTGCTGCGGCTCGGGCGGGGTCGGCAAGACGACGACGTCCGCCGCGCTCGCGTTGCGTGCCGCAGCGCGGGGGCGGCGCGTGTGCGTGCTCACCATCGACCCGGCGCGGCGTCTCGCGCAGTCGCTGGGGTTGACCGAGCTCGACAACGTGCCGCGCCCGGTGAAGGAGGCCGGCGCCGACGGCGGCTCGCTCGACGCGATGATGCTCGACATGAAGCGGACCTTCGACGAGGTCGTGGAGGCCCACGCCTCGCCGGAGAAGGCCGCGCAGATCCTCGCGAACCCCTTCTACCAGGCGCTCTCGAGCTCGTTCGCGGGCACGCAGGAGTACATGGCGATGGAGAAGCTCGGGCAGCTCCACGCCGAGGCGGTCGCGGGCGGCGAGGGCGAGGACCGCCGGTGGGACCTCATCGTCGTCGACACCCCACCCTCGCGTTCGGCGCTCGACTTCCTGGATGCACCCGAGCGGTTGTCCTCGTTGCTCGACGGGCGGCTGATCCGCCTCCTGCTCGCGCCCGCGAAGGGCCCGGCCAAGCTGTTCTCCGCCGGGTTCGGCATCGTCACGACCGCGCTCAACAAGCTCCTCGGCGCCCAGGTGCTGACCGACGTGCAGACGTTCGTGGCCGCGTTCGACACGCTGTTCGGCGGATTCCGTCAGCGCGCCGAGGCCACGTACGCGCTGCTGCAGGACTCGGGCACGGCGTTCCTCGTCGTCGCGTCGCCGGAGCCGGCCGCCATGCGAGAGGCGTCGTACTTCGTGGAGCGGCTCGGCCAGGAGGCGATGCCGCTCGCCGGGCTGGTCGTCAACCGGATGACGACGCCCGAGCTGCTGCTCGACGGCGACGAGGCGCACGCCGCGGCACGGCGGCTCCGGGCGCGGCCTCGGGCGACGCCCGACGACGAGGCGGTCGCCGCCCTGCTGGACGTGCACGCCCGCGGCGAGCGTGTCGCCGAGCGCGAGCGCCGGGTGGTCATGGGATTCGCGGCCGCGCACCCGCGCGTACGAAGGGTCGAGGTGCCCGCCCTCGCGACAGACGTGCACGACCTCGACGGCCTGGCAGCGATCGGTGAGCTGCTGGGCGCGCCGGCGACGATCGCGTAGCAGATCAGACGAGCGCAGGGGCCTTCGACGGCTGGCTCGTGCGGGCGGCTTCGAGCAGCGTGCGCCACGAGGTCACGTTCGGACGACGACGCAGCAGCGCGCGACGCTCCCGCTCGGTCATCCCGCCCCAGATCCCCCACTCGATGTCGTTGTCGAGGGCCTCGGCGAGGCACTCGAGCTTGACCGGACAGGACCGGCACAGCTGCTTGGCGCGGTTCTGCTCCGCGCCCTTGACGAACAGAGCGTCCTGCGATTCCTTGCAGGCGGCCACGGTCGCCCAAGACTCGTTCCATGTCATGATCTGGACACCTTCCCCGAGAGTGCACCGACTCTGCCGGTGATATCTCCAGCCTGACGGTGACGAAACACATGTAACAGACCTCTGGGGATGGTTCGGACTAGTCCTTTCGGACTATCTCTTGGTGCCTCACCCACGCTCCCGTACCCTGGGGCCCATGAATCTGGGGACCGATCGGGACGACGACGGCATGGGCACAGCGCGAGCGATCGGTTCCATGGCGCTGCTCAGCCTTTTTGCCGGCGTGCTCGTCGCCGGGCTCGCGATCCCGGTCGCCGCCTTCGTGGGTGTGACGTCCAACAGCGTGGCCCGCGGGTTCGACGAGTTGCCGCTCGAGCTGCGGGAGACGCCGATCCCTCAGCGCTCCAAGGTGCTGGCTGCCGACGGCTCCCTCGTCACCTACTTCTACTCCCAGAACCGCCAGGACGTCCCCCTGGCGAAGATCGCGCCCGTGATGCAGCAGGCCGTGGTCTCGATCGAGGACGCGCGGTTCTTCGAGCACGGCGCCATCGACATCAAAGGCACGGTCCGCGCGCTGGTCAACAACGCGACCGACGGCCAGACGCAGGGCGGCTCGTCGCTGACCCAGCAGCTCGTCAAGAACATCCTCATCCAGCAGGCGGCGACGCCCGAGGAGCGCAAGGCCGCCACCGAGGTGACGCCGGCCCGCAAGATCCGCGAGCTCAAGTACGCGATGAGCTACGAGGAGAAGCACAGCAAGCAGCAGATCCTCGAGAACTACCTCAACATCTCCTACTTCGGTGACGGCACGTACGGCATCGGCGCCGCAGCCCGGCACTACTTCTCTGTCAGTGCCGCCGACCTCGACCTGACGCAGGCGGCGACGCTGGCAGGTCTCGTCAAGAACCCGGTCGAGTACGACCCGGTGACCTACCCCGAGAACGCGCTGCGCCGACGCAACATCGTGCTGTCGACGATGCAGGCGCAGGGCCTCATCACACCCGAGGTCGCCAGGACCGCGATGGGTCAGCCGCTCGGGCTCAAGATCACGACCTTCTCCAACGGCTGCGTGAGCACCAAGGCGCCGTTCTTCTGCGACTACGTCCGCCGCTACCTGCTCCAGGACAAGTCGCTCGGCAAGAACGAGGACGAGCGCCTCCACCGCATCGAGACCGGTGGCCTGACGATCAAGACGACGCTGGAGCCGAAGTTCCAGAAGGCGGCTGACAACTCGGTCGAGAACCGCGTGTCGCCGACCGACAATGCGATCGGCGCTCAGGCTCTCGTGGTCCCCGGCACCGGCGCGGTGCGTGCGCTCGCGCAGTCGCGGCCGATGGGCAACAGCAAGAAGGCCGGCCAGACCTACATCAACTACACGGTGCCGAAGGCGCTCGGCGGCGCCAACGGGTTCCAGGCCGGCTCGACGTTCAAGGTGTTCACCGCTGCCGCCGCGCTCGACAAGGGCTACCCGACGTCGACCTTCTTCAACTCGCCGCAGTCGATGAACATCAGCGGGTTCTCGCAGTGCGACAGCCAGGGTGCGGGGTCGTGGCAGGTCAGCAACTCGACCGGAGCCGGCGGCTTCGACATGACCCGCGGGCTCCGCCAGTCGGTCAACACCTACTTCGCCCAGCTCGAGCGCCTCGTCGGGCTCTGCGCGACCACCAAGATGGCCAAGAAGATGGGCATGCCCGTCGAGGACGTCGACGACACCTTCCCGTCGTTCACGCTCGGTACGCTCGACGTGAGCCCGCTCGACATGGCAGCGGCGTACGCGACGTTCCCGGCACGCGGCGAGTACTGCAAGCCAATGCCGATCACCGCGATCACCGGCCCCGACGGCGAGACGGTCATGGACTACAAGCCGGCCTGCGAGAAGGTCCTGTCGCAGGCGGCCGCCGACTCGATGAACCAGATCCTGCGCGGCGTCCAGTCGTCCGGCGGGTTCGGCTCGGCGCTGCAGCTCAACAAACCGTCCGCGGCGAAGACGGGCACGACCCAGGCGAGCCGTGCCGTCTGGTACATGGGCTACACGCCCAAGCTCGTGACGTCGTCGATGATCGCCGGCGCCAACCGCGACGGCCACTGGAAGTCGCTGATCGGCACCGCGCTCAACGGCACCACGATGTCGTTCAACTCCGTCGGCGGCGCCGCGCTGGCTGGTCCGATGTGGGCCGACACGATGCGGGCGATCCAGGACGACCTGCCGTACGCCAACTTCAACAGCCCCGGCAGCCTCGGCGCTGCACCCGCGGACACGCCTCGCGCGCCGAAGAAGGAGCCGAAGAAGGACAAGAAGGGCGACGGTGGCGGCGACGGTGGCGGCGACGGCGGCAACGACCGACCGGGTCGTGGCAACGGCGGCAACGGTGGCGGCGGAGGCCGCGGCGACGACGAGTGACCGCGCTCAGCTGACCCGGTGATGAGGGTGGGTGCCGGCCTCAGGCGCCGAGCTGCGTACGGACCTCGGCCGCGAGTGCGGCACCGTCGATGCGGCCCTCCGTACGGGGCTTGAGAAGCCCCATCACCTTGCCCATGCCGCGCATGCCCTCGTCCGCGACACCAGCCTCGGTGATCGCGTCGGACACGAGGGCGCGCACCTCGTCCGCGCTGAGCTGCGCGGGAAGGTACTCGGCGAGGATCACGGCCTCGTCGCGCTCCTTCTGCGCCAGCTCGGGACGGTTGCCGGAGTCGTACGCCTCGGCGGCCTCTCGGCGCTTCTTGGACTCCGAGGTGATGACGCGCTGCACCTCGTCGTCGGTGAGCTCCTTGGCCTCCGTACCGGCTGTCTCCGCACGGCTCACGGCGGACAGCACCATGCGCAGCGTCGACGCGCGCAGACTGTCGCGCTCCTTGATGGAGGTGGTGAGGTCCTGTCGCAGCCGATCCTTGAGCTCGCTCATGCCCCCATCATCGCCCAGCCTTCGGCTCGCGAGCACACGGATTCCCCACCAGCGGTGTGGCACCCTTGCTGCGTGCACACCGTGTCGAAGGCCCTCATCGCGACAGCGACCGCCGGTGCGGGGGCGGTGGCGTACGGGGCACTGTACGAGCGCAACGCGTTCGTCGTCCGCGAGCACGACCTCCCGGTGCTCCCCGCGGGCGCCCACCCGATCACGGTCCTGCAGATCTCCGACGTCCACATGACGCCGGGCCAGGCACGCAAGCAGCGCTGGCTGCGCAGCCTCGCCGAGTACGAGCCCGACCTCGTGGTGAACACCGGCGACAACCTCGCGCACCTCGACACGCTGCCCGCGCTCCTCGACGCCTACCACGACCTGCTCGACGTGCCCGGAGTCTTCGTCTTCGGCTCGAACGACTACTACTCGCCGACCGTCAAGAACCCCGCCCGCTACCTCCTCGGCCCCTCGGGTCAGCGGCGCCGCTCGCCGGACCTCCCGTACGAGAAGATGCGCGCCGCGTTCACGGAGGCGGGGTGGCACGACCTCAACAACGCGACCGCCCGCCTCGACATGCGCGGCGTGTCGCTGGCGTTCGCGGGCCTCGACGACCCCCACGTGAACCGCGACGACCTCGACGCGATCCCCGACCGTGCCGACCGGACAGCCGATCTCGCCGTCGCCGTCGTCCACGCCCCCTACCTGCGCGCGCTCGACGCCTTCAACGCCCAGGGATACCCACTGATCCTGGCCGGGCACACCCACGGTGGACAGCTGCGGGTGCCTGGGTTCGGAGCGCTGGTCACCAACTGCGACCTCGACCGCCGACGGGCGCGAGGCCTTCACCAGCACCGGATCGCGGGGCGTGACGCGTCGTGGCTGCACGTGTCCGCGGGGTGCGGGACGTCGCCGTACGCGCCGGTGCGCTTCGCATGCCGACCCGAGGCGACGGTGCTCCGACTGCGTCCGGTAGACTCTCCGAGGAACTGAGCGCGGGACTCTCGCGGAGACGTTCTGCTCGTACGACGTACGAGGGCCACGGGGTGTGGCGCAGCTTGGTAGCGCGCGTCGTTCGGGACGACGAGGCCGCAGGTTCAAATCCTGTCACCCCGACAGCAGACATGCAGGACCCTCGAGCCATCAGGCTCGAGGGTCCTTGTCGTTTCCGGGACGCGCGTGGGCGAACGTCGAACGCCATTCCTGCTGCCGTCCGGGGCGCCCTCGGACTGCGCACACGTGGTCCTCCCGTCACCGTGGAGGAGATGGACGCCGCGATCGCGGACGCGGTGACTGATCGGAGATCGGGCTGGATTCGAACGTCGTCATCCGGTATGCCGTTCGCGACGACGAGGATCAGGCCGGGCGAGCCGACGCCGTCGTCGACGGCCTGAGCGCGGACTCGCCCGGATACGTCAGCCTGGTCGTGCTCACCGAGACGTGGTGGGTGCTCGATCGGGCGTACGCCATCGCGCGAGATCGACGGCTGGAGTTCTTCGAGGCCCTCCTGGACGCACAAGAGCTCCGCACGGAGAGTCCCGACCTCGTCCGCGCCGCGCTACGACGTACGCGCCGAGGCGCGGACTTTGCCGACGCGCTCATCACCGAAGCAAGCGCGGCTGCAGGCTGTACGCGCGTGATGACGCTCGATGAGCGGGCCGGGATGACCCTGATCACCTGACCGCGGTCATCCCGGCGCCGTCGCTTCAGCGAGGTCAGCGGCGCGAGATCCTGACCCGGCGTGTGTCGAGGCTGCCGCTCAGGTGACCCGGCCGTACGGCGACGATGCGGACCTTGAGCCGCTTGCCGCGGTCCTTGCGCGTGACCCGGTACGTCGCCTTCGTCGCTCCCCGGATCTTCTTGGCGCCGCGGAACCACTGGTAGCGCAGGCGGGTCGGTGCCGGCGCGAACCCGGAGGGGGCGAGACGAGCGATCCGCAGGCGCTTGCCGACCTTCTTGACGCCGACGATCCGCGGTCTCGGTGCCCGCACGTAGCGGGGCGCGACGCCGTACCGCACCCTCGCCGACGGCGCGGACCGCGCACGACCGAGCGCGTACGTGCCCTGTGCGGCGATCACCTCCACCGTGAGGTGTCGGCCGCGGTCGGCCGCAAGAAGCCGGTGGGCCCTCGCCGTCGCCCCGGCGATCACCACACCGTCACGCAGCCACCGGTATGCGTAGTGCGTCGCGGCCGGGCTCCAGGCGCCCACGTCGACCGTGAGCACGTCTCCGACCCGAGACACGCCACGGATCGTCGGTCGTCTCGTGGCGAGGAGGAGCTGGCCGCCCAGCGGGGCCACCACGGTCGTGAGGTTGGGGTTGCGCGCGGTGAGCTGGTTGTTCGAGTTCCGTCCGATACCCCGCGCCACGCCGTCGGCGGTGCGCACCAGGGTGTGGCTGCTGTTGGTCGCGGAGATCCCGACGACCTCGGGCGTGACACGGTCGGTGATGCTCGCGAACGAGACCCGGTGAAGCGCGATGCCGCCCACCTGCCCCCACGCGTTGCTGCCGACGGCGTACGCCTCGCCGTCCGAGCCGATCGCGACCGTGTGGTTCTCACCCGCACTGATCGCCACGGCGGTGACCCCGGTGGTGAGCGGCCGCATCAGCATCAACGTCGTACGGTCGCCCGTACCGGAGATCTGACCGAGGTCGTTGAGGCCTGTGCCGTACAGCCTTCCGTCGTCCAGCAGCACGACCGAGTGGCGCCACCCGGCCGCGACCCCCACGGGGACCCTGCCGGCCGGCAACCCGGTCAGCGGCGTCAGCGTCCGTCGGGAGCCGGTGCCGGTCAGCTGGGACCGGTCGTTGAGTCCCGTCCCGTAGACGACGCCGTTGTCCGCGACCACGAGCGTGTGCAGGGCGCCGGCGGAGATCGCCGTCGCGCGCACGCCGGCGGGCAGTCCCACCAGCGGCATGAGGGTCGAGCGGTTGCCCGTCCCGGTCAGCTGGCCGCTCACGTTCGCGCCCGTTCCCCGCACCACGCCGTCCGAGCCGAGGACGAGCGTGAACCCGTTGCCTGCGGCGACGTCGACGGCACGCACCCCGGCAGGCATCCCCGTCAGCGGACGCAGCGTCGCCACGTCTCCCGACCCCGTGAGCTGCCCCGCGCCGTTCTCCCCGGTCCCGTACACCCGCCCGTCGGAACCTCGTACGAGCGAGAACCACGTCGGCCCCGCGGCGACCGAGACCGCTCGTACGCCCGACGGCAGGCCCGACATCGGGGTCAGGGTGGTCCGCGCGCCGGTGCCGGTCAGGGAGCCGTACAGGTTCACGCCGGTCCCGTACGGTCTCCCGTCCTGCCCGATCACCACCGAGGCGACGTTGCCGGCGGCGAGGGAGAGCGCGACCTCGGCCGGTGCCGCTCGGGCAGGGCTGCCGGTCATGGTGGCCGTGCTGGCGAGCATGGCGGAGACGGTCAGGAGGACGAGGCGGCGCATGCGGGTGCTCGATTCGTACGGAGTGACGAGACGTCAGGTCGTTCGTAGTCTCAGCGCGACGCACCCCGGCCCGTATCCGTGCCGACCACCAGAGTGTGGGCTCAGGCGAAGAAGGCGGGCAGCGCGGCGCGTTCGCGGATCGCGAGCTTCCGGAAGACGTTGGCGAGGTGGTACTCGACGGTGCGCTGCGAGATCACCAGACGCTCCGCGGCGTCGGCGTTCGACAACCCGGCCGCGACCTCCCGTGCCACCTCGAACTCGCGGGGCGTGAGCTCGGCGAGGGGTGACGCGGTGTCGGTGAGGGGTGCCCGACGCGCCCCGCACGCCGCCAGCTCCGACCGGGTGCGGGCCGTCCACGCGTCCGCTCCGAGTCGCACGAACTCACCGAGCGCTGCGTCGAGGTGCCGGCGCGCGTCCGCCTTGCGCCGCATGCGGCGCAACCGCAGGCCCCAGCAGAACTGCGTGCGTGCGCGTTCGAACCCGTGGGTCGCGCCGTCATGCAGCCGGACCGCGCGCGCGAAAAGCGCGTCGACATCGTCGGGGCCGGCGAGAAGGGCCCGACAGCGCGCCGCCCACGCGAGGGACAGCCCGTGCTGGTCCCGAAGGGCCCGGGCCTCGTACGCGGCCAGGTCAGGGAGCAGCTCGTCCTCGCGTCCGCAGTGCCAGTAGGCCTCGAACTGGTTGGGGAAGCGGGCGACGTACGCGAGGTTCTCGCCGCCCGTCGCGCGCTCCAGCGCCGTCGCCTCGTCGAGCGCGTCTGCCGCAGCGGCGAAGTCGCTCGTGGACAGCAGCAGCATCCCTCGGACGCACGCCTCGCTGTGCGCCAGCGCGGGGCTCTGGCGCTCGACGACCTCCACGCCTCGGGCCAGCAGCGCGAGGCACTCGTCGCGATCACCCTGGCACGCCTTGAGGTAGGCGTGGCGCAGCAGGATGTGCGCGTACGGCCCGGTGAAGTCGTGATCGCGCGCGGCCCCCTCGGCCGCGGACAGCTCCAGGACCGCACGGGACCACTCACTGCGCCGTTCCCACACGATCATGGTGATCGCGTTCGACGACAGCCGCGCCGCACTCTCACCACCGGTGACGCGGGCCAGCTCCTCGCAACGACGTGCGACGTCGACGCATCCGTCGAGATCGCCCAGGTGCGACACGGCGAGACCGGCGAACCCGAGCGCCAGGGTCGGGTCGGAGCCGGAGCCGCCGTCGGCGACGACGGTCTCGAGCCACTCACCACGCAGGAAGCCGCCCGCGCCCTCGACCCCGGTCATCAGGTCGAGGACGTCCAGGAGGGCCCGGTGCAGGGTGGGGATCCGCTGGTCGGTCACGGACGCGCGCAAGCGATCGGCGTACCCGCGGGCACGGCCGACGTCTCCCCAGGCCATCGCGAGCGACACCACCGCCATCACGAGATCGAGACCGGCTGCGGCGGTGCCCTCGCCTGGGTCCGGGGCCCGTCGTACGAGGGTGAAGCCGAGGTGCGCGTACGCGTCGAGGTCGACGGGTGGATCCTCCTGCGACCACAGCGCGGCCATCACGAGCAGCGTCGCCCACCGTGCCCGCGTCGGATCATCCGGCGCTCCGTCGACGAGTTCGCTCAGCACGCGCATCGCGGGGCCTGCGGCCCTGGCCTGCATGTACGCCTGGGCGGCGCGGGCGGTGAGCTGGCTTCGCTCGGGCCCGGTCGGCGTGCGCGCTGCCGCCGACTCCCACGCGAGTGCGGCCTCTGCCGGCGCCTCCTGACGGGCAGCCTGCTCCGCCGCCGCCACGAGCGCGGCGACGACGAGGCTGTCGGGAACGTGAGCGACGTGCCGGAGATGGGAGGCGTGCCGTACCGGATCGTCGCGGAAGCACTCGGCGAGGATGCGGTGCGCGTCCTCGAGCTCGCGGACCGTCGCCGACGCCTGGACGGCGGCTCCGAGGCTCGGATGGACGGGAGCCCATCGCTCGTCCCGTACGGCGACGAGCCCGAGGCGTTCGCCCAGATCGAGGTCGTCACGGCTCAGGCCGGCGGCGGCCAGGGCACGTGTCGTCGCGGCGGTGTCGAGGTCGTCCAGCGCCACGAGCAGCACGGCGAAACGGCCGGCGTCGGTGAGCGCCTTGATCCGCGGCGCGTACAAGGTTTCCAGCGACGGGCCCACGGGGAGCCGTACGGGGAGCGGCTCGCGTCCGCGGCGCTGCGCGGGCCGCAGGTCGAGCGGCACCTCCGCCAGCGCGAGGGGAAGCCCGCCCGTCTCGGCGGCGATGCGTTCGGCCACGACGGCGCTCATGCCGGCGTGGCGGGCACGGAGCATCGCGAGCGACTCCTGGTGCGACAGCGGCTCGAGCATTAGCGTGGTTCCGACGCCGCGAAGCCCGTCGGGCTCGCGGGTGCCGAGCCAGAACGTGACGGGGTCGGCGTCGAGCCGGCGCGCCGCGAACACGAGGGCCTGGCGGGTCGAGGAGTCGAGCCACTGGACGTCGTCGACAGCCACGACGACCGGGCCGCGGGCCGCGGCGAGCTCGGAGAGGAACCAGACGAGCGCGCTCGCCACCGGGAGTCGTTCGACAGGTTCAGCTGGAGCGAAGGCGACGGCCCCTGCGAGCGCCCGTCCCCGAGGCTCGGCGTGGCCGGCGAGCTCCGCGGCGAAGGGGGCCAGCAGCTGGTGCAGCCCGGCGTACGGGAGGTCGGACTCGGCGACGTGCCCGGCAGCGCGCAGCAGAGTGACCTCCGGCGCGAGAGACCGTACCGAAGCCTCGAGAAGGGCGGACTTCCCGCTCCCGGGGGCTCCCGCCACCACGGTCGTCCGCGACCTGCCGGCACGGGCGTGCGCCACGGTGGTCGCGAGGACCGCGAGCTCCTCGTCGCGCCCGATCAGCATGCGGACCTCCCTGCGCGACAGGGTATCGGCGTTCGTGCCGTGGCGGTCGCTCTCCGGCAGGCTCGTCCTGCCTCACCCTCGGCGGGCGATGCGATTGAGCTGTAGGCGACGGACCGTGAGGCTATGGCCACCACGTACTCCGAGGATCACCCAGACTTCGTCAACGCCGGTCGCGGGTTCGTGGGCACGATCTCTCCGGCGACGATCACCGACGCCGCGGGCAACGTCGTTTTCGACGCCGACGCGCTCGCGTTCGTCACAGGCGAGACGCCCGATACGGTCGATCCGAGCCTGTGGCGGCAGGCGAAGCTGACCGGGCGGCACGGCCTGTACGAGGTGGCGCCCGGCTTCTCCCAGGTCCGCGGCTTCGACATCTCCAACATGACGCTCGTCGAGGGCGATACCGGCGTGATCGTCATCGACCCGCTCGTCAGCGCGGAGTGCGCCGCCGCGGGCTTGGCGCTCTACCGGGAGCATCGTGGCGACCGTCCGGTCACCGCCGTGATCTACACGCACGCGCACATCGACCACTTCGGCGGCGTCCTCGGGGTCGTCGACGCGGACACCGACGTGCCGATCGTGGCACCGGAGCACTTCCTGGAGCACGCAGTCTCGGAGAACGTCTACGCCGGGGTCGCGATGCTCCGGCGCGGCTACTACTACGACGGCCATCCGCTGGACGCGACGCCGGAGGGCTCGGTCGGCATCGGCCTCGGGCCGCGCGCGTCCGCCGGGACGATCGGTCTGATCCCTCCGACGCTCGACATCACGCGTACCGGCCAGGAGGAGACGCTCGACGGGGTGCGGTTCGTCTTCCAGCTGACACCGAACACCGAGTCGCCGGCGGAGATGAACTTCTTCTTCCCCGACCACCGGGTGCTCTGCATGGCGGAGAACGCCACGCACGTCATGCACAACCTCCTGACGCTGCGCGGCGCACAGGTGCGGGACTCGCGGATCTGGTCGCGCTACCTCGCCGAGGCGGTCGAGCTGTTCGCCCACGATGCCGACGTCGTCTTCTCGTCGCACCACTGGCCGACCTGGGGGTCGGACGCGATCATCGACTTCCTCACCGACCAGCGCGACCTCTACGCGTACATGCACGACCAGACTCTGCGGCTGATGAACCAGGGGTACGTGGGGGCGGAGATCGCGGAGATGCTCCCGATGCCGGCGTCACTGAAGGACGCTTGGAGCACACGCGGCTACTACGGCTCGCTCAGCCACAACGTGAAGGCGATCTTCCAGCGCTACCTGGGCTGGTACGACGGCAACCCGGCTCACCTGTGGCAGCACCCGCCTGAGGTGCAGGCGGCGCGCTACGTCGAGCTGCTCGGCGGTGTCGACAAGGTCGTGGAGGCCGTCGACCGGTACGCCGACGCCGGGGACCTGCGCTTCGCCGCGGAGCTGGGCAGCCACGCCGTCTTCGCGGACCCGACGAACGCGCCGGCGCGTGAGGCGCTGGCCAACGTGCTCGAGCGCCTGGGGCTCGGCGCCGAGAACGCGACCTGGCGCAACTGCTTCCTGACCGGAGCTCACGAGCTGCGTGGTGGCCACCCGGCCGGCTTCGTGTCGTCGGCGGGTATGGTCAGTGCGCTCACGGTCACGCAGCTGTTCGACACGATCGCGATCCGGCTCGACGGCGCGAAGGCGGCCGGGACCACCGCCAGCATCCGGTGGGAGCTCACCGACAGCGGCGAGACGTACCGGATGGAGCTGTCGAACGGCGCGCTCGTCCACTTCCCGACGCGGCGCGACGACAGCGCGGACGTCACCGTACAGCTGACGAAGGCGCAGCTCCTCGGCCTGCTCGGATCAGCGTCGCTCGACGGCATTGACGTGGAGGGCGACGCCTCGGTGCTCACGACGCTGCTCGCGTTGACCGACGAGCCCGATCCCATGTTCCACGTCGTCGAGCCCTGAGCCCGCGGAAGGTGACCCGGGAGCGGGCGGAGAGTGACCCGAGAGCGGGCGAGAGTGACCCGGGGGTTAGTCGGGGAGGGTGGGCATCGCGAAGCCCTGGCCGCGCTTCACAAGCGAGGCGCGCAGCACGGCGTCGGACCCGAACCGCTCTCGTACGTCGTCGAGCGCGAGGTCGAGCGACGCGGAGCCCGGCTCGCCGAAAGGCAGCTCGAGCTGGACGCCCTCGTACGTGTCGAAACCGCTCACCGCGACGCCGACCAGCGTGCAGCCACGTTCGGCGATCATCGGCGCGGCGACGTCGAGGAGCGAGCGCGCGACGAGGAGGACCCGGTCGGTACGGGCGGTCGGACGCGGCAGCGTGTGCGAGCGCGTCGCGCGGGTGAAGTCGTCGAAGCGCAGGCGCAGCGTGACCGTACGGCCCTCACGCTCAGCCTTGCGCATCCGGCGCGTGACACGATCGACGAGACCGGCGAGCGACGCGTCGATCTCGGCCATGTCCTTGGGTCGCCGGCCGAGCGCCCGCTGCGCCCCCACCGAACGACGGCGTCGTCCGGTCTCGACGCGTCGCGGGTCCTGCCCGTTGGCGAGGGCGTGGAGGTGGTAGGCCGCGGCGCGCCCGACGTACGCCGCGAGCGCGTGCGGAGGCACCGCCGCGAGGTCGCCGATCTGCTCGATGCCACGTGCCCGCAGCTTCGCGCCGGTCTTGGCACCGACACCCCACATCCGCTCGACCGGCAGCGGGTGCAGGAACGCCCGCTCGCCGTCGACGGGGACGACGAGCAGCCCGTCCGGCTTGGCGTACGCGCTCGCGATCTTGGCGAGGAACTTGGTCCGCGCGACGCCCACCGTGATCGGGAGCCCGACCTCGTCGCGCACCCGCTCACGCAGGCGCGCGGCGATCGCCTCGGGCGATCCGACGAGGCGCGCCAGCCCGCCGACCTCCATGAACGCCTCGTCGATCGAGATCGGGTCGACCAGCGGCGTCGTGTCGCGGAAGACCTCGAAGACGGTCTTGCTCGCCGCCGAGTACGCCTCGAAGCGCGGCGACGCGACGACCGCTCCGGGGCACAACGCCTTGGCCTCGACGATCCCCATCGGAGTCCGGACCCCGTACGCCTTGGCCTCGTAGCTGGCCGCGACGACCACCCCGCCCCCGACCAGCACCGGGCGCCCGCGCAGCGACGGGTCGTCGCGCTGCTCGACCGACGCGAAGAACGAGTCGAGATCAGCGTGCAGGATCGTCGCCTCTCCATTCATCGAACATATGTTCGCATACATCTCCAGGCGGCGGAAACAGAACTCAGCGAGCCTTCACCTCCCGTCCACCTGGCCCTCGCCTCCGCTCCACCATCGGTCGCGACGCTCGCCGCATGAACGAGCCGATCACCACGATGCGCCGGCCACGGGTCGTCGCGCACCGGGGCGCCAGCGCGGTCGCGCCGGAGAACACGCTCGCCGCGGTCGCCGCAGCGGTCACGAAGGGCGCCGATGCCGTCGAGGTCGACGTGCAGTCCACACGCGACGGGGTGCCCATCATCGTCCACGACGCGACGCTCGCGCGCACCACCGACGTCGCCCGACACCTCCCGCGCCGCGCGAACGACCCCGTCCCGTCCTTCACCTACGACGAGGTTCGGCGCCTGGACGCCGGGTCCTGGTTCGGGCCCGGACACGCCGGCGAACCCGTGCCCACCCTGGAGCAGGTCCTCGACACCCTGCGGGCGAGCGGGGTGGGGCTGCTCCTCGAGATCAAGAACCCCGGCTCGCAGCCCCACCTCGTCGCCCAGGTCGCCGAGGTGCTGCGCTGCTTCTCGCCCGGCGTCGCAGTGACGGTGCAGAGCTTCGATGCCGAGGCACTCCGGGCGTTCGGGCGGCTGATGCCCGCCGTGCCGCGCGGCCTGCTCGTCCGCCACACCCCGCGCAACCCCGCGCTCGAGGCGTGGGTGTCGGCGGTGAACCCGTGGCACGGCGCGGTCACCTCCGCATACGTGCGCCGCGCCCAGCTCGCCGGGCTCGAGACGTACGTGTGGACCGCGAACTCCCGCGCCGCGATCCGCCGCGCGGCCGACGCCGGCGTCGAGGGGATCATCACCGACCGTCCCAGCCGCGCGCTCGCCGTCCTTCGCCGCGCCGCCCAGGTCGAGGCGTCCGCGTGAGGGGCCAGGCCGTGGCGTCAGACCCCGGCGCCGAGCCCCGCGTCGCGTGCCGCCGCCACCGCACCGGCGCGATCGCGCACGCCGAGCTTCGTGAGCAGGTGGGAGACGTGGTTGCGCACCGTCTTCTCGCTGAGCGTCAGCGCCCGCGCGATCGCTGCGTTGCCCATGCCGCGCGCGACGAGGTCGAGCACCTCGAGCTCGCGGTCGGTCAGCTCGGGGAACGGCCTCGGACCACCTGAGGCCCCGCCCGGGGTGGACGCCACGTACGACAGGGCACGCTCGGCGACACCTTGGCCCATGATGAGGTCGCCGAGCGCCACCGAGCGTACGGCCCTCTCGAGCTGCTCGGGCGCCGCCGACTTCAGCAGATAGCCCCGCGCGCCCGCACGCATCGCGGCCAGGACGGAGACGTCGTCCTCGTGCATGGTGACGACGAGGATCTTGAGGTCCGGGTACGTCGCGAGGAGCTCGCGGGTGAGCACGACGCCCGACTCCCCGGCGAGATCGAGGTCCATGAGGACGACATCGACCTCGGCGTCGATCACCTCGCGTGCCTGCGCCGGCCCGTCGGCCTGCCCGACGAGGTCGAGCCCGTCGAGCGAGCGGAGCAGCCCGGCCATCCCCATCCGGAACACCGGGTGGTCGTCGACGACCACGACGCGGATCGGTGTGCTCATGCGACACCTCCGGCCGTCACCCCGGCGGGCTCCAGCGGGATCAGCGCGCTCACCCGCGTGCCGCGCGTCCCATGGGTGCCGACGACGACCTCGCCGCCGAGCTCGCTGGCCCGCTCGGCCATCGCACGGAGGCCAACGCCTTCGCGTGCTCCGGGCGCGAGGCCGGCCCCGTCGTCGGTGCACTCGACGCGAAGCACCCCGTGGTCGACCTCGACGGTGACCGCGCAGGTGTCCACCCCGCTGTGCTTGGTCGCGTTGGTCACCGACTCGCTCACGATCGCGTACGCGGCGGCGGCCACCGGGGCGGAGAGCGTGGGCAACGGCGCACACCGCAGTCGTACGCGCATGCCGGTCTGCTCCCAGCGCGCTGCCAGCTCCTGGAGCGCCGCCGCGAGCCCGAGCTGCTCGATCGCCGGCGGGAGGAGGCTGTGGGAGAGCGTACGGACGTCGGCGATGCGCTGGTCGAGCTCGCCGCTGAGGCTGTCGAGCAGCGACTCGGCGAGGTCTGGATCCGGGCGGACCGCGTTGCGGACACCCTGCATGCCGAGCCGCAGCCCCGCGAGCCACGGGCCGAGCCCGTCGTGGAGCTCGCGGCGGATGACCTTGCGCTCCTGCAGCCGCGCGTTGGTGAGCCGCTCACGCGCCGCATCGGCCTCGCGTAGCGCGAGGGTCAGCGCGAGGCCCGCGGCGAGGAGGTCGCTGAGGTCCTCGACGGCCTTGACCGTACGGGCTCCGAGCCACTCCCCAGGGGGAGCGGTCACAACCAGGACCCCGATCTCCTGACCGCGGTGGACCACCGGGAGCTCGAGCACGTTGGACGACGGGACCCCGTACGAGGCCACCGTCGCGCCACCGCTCGTCAGTGCCACCGACTGCAGCCGCATCGACGAGGCGAGCTGCGCGACGAGCACGTCGAGCAGTGCACGCTCGTCGTCGCTGGCGAAGCCCGCACCCATCGCGCTCACCGCGCGGTGCGGCTCCAGCGCCTCGCCGTAGACGAGCGAGCCGACCCGGCGGCCTGCCCACTGCCGCAGGAACGGCGCCGCCAGCACGACCACGACCGCGGCCGCGACCTGGCTGGTCTGGGTGTCACCGACCGCCTCCTGCACGCCGAGCACTGCGACGACGTACGCGCCGACGAGCAGGACCGCGAGGATGCCGGCGACCAGCGCGCGGCTCACCGCGAGGTCGATGCCCCACAGCTGCTGGCGCAGGACCACGACGAGGATCGCCCCCGAGAACAGCACCTGGCACACCAGGTGCAGGACGGCCATCGTCCACGGCGGGATCGCGTACCAGAGCAGCGGCACGAACGAGAGCGCCATCACCGCGACGCCGAGGGTGAGCCAGCCGAGCGCGACCCGGTCGCGGACGACGGGCTCGTGCTGGGCCCGCCAGGCGACCGCTGCGGCGGTGATCAGCCCGAGGACGACCACCACGCCGAGCAGCACCCGTGGGTCGGACATCGGGAACACCATCCGCTGGACCGTCAGCGCCAGCGTGGTGACGACACCTAGCGCGAGGCCGACCCGTGACCACGGCCCGAGCGCGCGGTCGCGCATCAGCCACGGCACGACGATGAAGAGCGCGATCGTGCCCGGGACCCACGCCCAGCTGAACCACGACACCACCCACGGCAGCGACGGCCACCCCCACACCGCCTCCGCGCCACGGTAGGCGCCACCGAAGGCCGCCATGCCGCCACCGATCGCGGCCACCGCCAAGAGCCAGGCGACCGGGTGCTGCCGCCGCGTCAGCAGCACCCCCGCGACCGCTCCGTACACGAGCGCGACGCTGGCGTCGACGAAGAGGAACAGCGAGTCTGCCCCGATCCTCGGGGTCGTGAGCGCATAGACGACGATCGCGCTGATGCCGAGCACCCACGCCGCGAGGACCACCGCGCGGGCGGTCCGCGGGGCACCGTCTGCGGGTGTCGGAGCGGGGTCCGGCAGGGCGGCGGGCGCCACGAGATCGCTCATGATCTCCCGACGATAGGGGAACGAGCCCACCCCCGTTGCTGCTTTACGCGAGCTCGTTCCCCCGTGCTGCCCCGCCGTCCAGGTCATGCTGCGGCGTTCCGGTACGCCTTGTCGCCGAAGGTGAACCCGATCGCGGTGACGAGCAGCCAGATCGGCCCGAGGAAGCCGGCCATGTACTGAAGCGGCGAGATGCCGAGCAGGAGCGTGAGCCCACCGAGGGTCAGGCCGACGATGCCGATCCAGCGCGGAGCGGCCTTGTGCTTGAGCGCGGCGATCGCGAGCACGACGCCCGTGAGTCCGGCGCCGACCCACAGCCACGGGATCGTCGCGATCCAGTGGTTGTAGAACGCGATGGTCTCCGGCACGTCCTTCTCGACGACGTCTGCGGCGAAGAGGAACTCGGTGTCCAGACCGGATCCGAGCAGGTTCGCGACGGCGGTCAGGCCGATGCCCGCGGCGGCGACGCCCCCGAGGAGGCTCCCGACCGGCAGCGTGGCGTTGAGCCGACGGGCCAGGCCGAACGCGAAGACGACGAGCGCGATCATGCCGGTCACCATCGCGACGTGCATGACGATCAGCTGCGCCTGGGCCTCGCGGAGACGACCCGCGATCGCGGTGGGATCGGAGTAGTCGAGGTCCGGGTCCCACAGCCCGAGCGAAACCACGATCGTCACGAGGCCGAGGACGGCCGCGATGATGCCAGTGACCGCCCAGCCCCGCGTACGGGCCGGCGCCGCGACGTGCTCGGCTCGTGCCGGCGGGTCGGCGAGGAAGACCTCGCCCATCGATGTCGGATCCTTCATGTCAGTGCCCTTCTGGTCGTTGATGACCAGAGCACTGTCGCCGTCCTGACGTCCCGGGCCCCAGAGGCCGGTGTCCCGACCTGTCGGGAGATCGGTCAGGACTCGGGCAGCTGCTTGCGCTGCTCCTTGCGGTCGCGCTTCTCGAGCTTCTCGCGCTCCTTGCCGAGGTACTTGTCACGGCTGAACGTCTTGTCGATCGCGTCGGCGAACGTCACCGCGGCCACGATCAGCGGCCACGGGAAGTGCGGGTTCCACCCGCCGGCCAGGCTGATCGCACCCCAGATGCCGACGCAGATCAGCGTGATCGTGACGGCCTCGACCCACGCGTCGCGGCGCTTGCGCTCGTACGCGGCGACGGCGCGCCGCTCGAGGTCGCCCGCGGGCGCACGGCGTACGGGAGGAGCGGCCGCACCGCTGGTCGGGACGAGATCCTGCAGCAGCGGCAGGAACTCGCCATACGTCCGGACCCGTACGGCGGCGTCGCTGCGCTCGTCGTACTCCAGACGATCGAGCCGCCCGTCCGAGAACGCCTCGCCCAGCACGTCCGCGAGCACGGCGCGGTCGGCGTCGCCGGCGCGCAGCGCTGTCGCGGACGGGTCACGAGGATCGCGGGTGAACCGGGTCCAGACCTGGGACGGATCGAGCGAACTCACCGTCCGATCGTTCCACACTCCCGGTCAGGCACTGCTCCCCGTGCTCGGTGGCACGTTCTTGTTGAGGCAGAACACGTTGCCCGGGTCGTACCGGTCCTTCACCGCGGTGAGCCGGTCGAAGTTGTCGCGATAGCTCCCCCGCACCCGGTCGGGCCCCTCGTCGTCCTGCAGCATGTTGACGTACGCGCCGCCGGCGGAGTGCGGGTGGAGCGCGTCGTGGTAACCGCGGGTCCACGTCCGAACCTCCTCGAACCCCTCCGGCGAGGGGTCGACGCCCACGATCACCTGGGCATACTTCGCCTGCCGGTGGCTGAAGGCGGTGTCGTGACGTCCGACCCTGCCGGCAGCGCCGTTGATCGGATACAGGTGCATCGACGACTTCGGCGTCGGGAGGGTGGGCCCGTGCGTGACGTGCACGTCGATCGCGTCGTCACCGAGGTCGTCGACGAAGTCAGCGCGCCAGTACCACTGGTCACCCGAGGGATAGAGCGCGTCGAACGCGCTCTGCAGCGCGGGGTACGGCATCGGGCCGACCCCGTCCATCACGGGCCCCATGGCCCGGAAGGGTGCGAGCGCCTTCTCGACGCGGTCGGCCGGTGCGTTGATGCACCACACCAGGGCCGCGACGACCTGCCCCTGGAGCGCAGCCGGGAACGGGTCGACGGCCGGTACGGTCACGAACCCGAACCAGCAGGTGACGTCGTCAGGTGCGTCCTCGAGGTAGTCGTCCCACGCCCGCATCACCTCGGCCACGCGGTCGAGCGAGAAGAACATCGGCCCGCCGACGATGTCGCCGACGGGGTGGGCACGGAACGTGAAGGAAGTGACCGCACCGAAGTTGCCGCCACCTCCGCGCAGCGCCCAGAACAGGTCGGGGTGCCGGTCGGCGTCGGCGGTCACGAAGGTTCCGTCGGCGAGGACGACGTCGGCGGACAGGAGGCTGTCGATCGTGAGTCCGAACTCACGGGCCAGGTAGCCGATCCCGCCGCCGAGCGTGAGTCCGCCGACGCCCGTGGTGGAGATGATCCCGCTGGGCACGGCGAGGCCGAAGGGGTGCGTCGCGTGATCGACGTCGCCCCAGGTGGCCCCGCCCTCGACGCGGACGACCCGTTCGGCCGGATCCACGTGGACCGCGCGCATCCGCGACAGATCGACGACGAAGGCGTCGTCGCCTACGCCGAGTCCGCCGGCGTTGTGCCCGCCTCCCCGTACGGCGACGGGAAGGCCGAGCTCGCGTGCGGTCTGGACGGCGGCGATGACGTCGGCCACGTCCGTGGCGCGCGCGATCAGGCGCGGGTGGCGGTCGATGCTCCCGTTGTAGACGGCGCGGGCGTCGTCGTACGCGGCGTCCCCGGGCTCGATGAGCTCGCCCCGGAACCCGGGGACGTCGATCCGTTCGCTGTGCTGTGGTGCGGTGGTAGTGGTCATGGAGACGACGCTAGGAAGATCGGCGGGCGGCGGCGTCGGGGCGGACCACCTACGTTTGCCGCCCGGTCCCCCCACGTTCGTGGTCGGCGACGCCCAGGAGACGGCCCTGTTCGGCCGCCTCGCGCCGGCTCGCCACGCCGAGCTTGGCCAGGACGGCACTGACGTGGTGCTCCACCGTCTTGGGCGACACGACGAGTCTTTCGGCGATCACGGAGTTGGACGCCCCGGCGACGAGGAGCGACAGGACCTCGAGCTGGCGGTCGGTGAGCCCTGACGGGTTGCTCCGGGTGCTCGCCCGCCTGCCTCGCGGCGCCGAGGCGACCCCGAGGTCGCGCAGCCGGGTCCGAGCGACCCGCAGTCCGGTGACGGCACCGAGCCGGTCCAGCACGGACGCCGCATCGCGGACCGCGTCGACGTCGTCGGAGGCCAGGACCGCGAGCGCAGCCGAGTAGGGCTCTCCCAGCTCCTTCCACGCCCGCGCGGCTCCCCGCGGGTCGCCGTCGATCTCGAGCCGGAACGGCGTCGCGCACTCCTCAGGAGCGCGCTCGAGGAGGCCGGAGCGGAAGCGCCAGACGGCGAGCTCGCCCACGTCCCACGGCGTCCCGACCTCGAGGGCGAGCGGGTACGTCGTCGCGGTCGCCTCGTCGACCCGCTGGTGGTCTCCAGCCAGCCACGCCGCTTCCGCACGGGCGCACGCGATCGGCCGCAGCCGCTGGAGCTCCGCCGAGGTGGTCGCACGGGCCCAGGCGCGGTCCAGAAGCGCCTCCGCCTGCGGCTCGCCGCGCCGGATGGCGAGCAGCGCCTCCGCCTCGAGCGAGGGCACCAGTGCGGTCTCGACACGGGCGACGTCGGCGTCGGCGTCGTCCCACGCACCGGTGGCCAGATCGACCAGCGCGCGCATCGCGTACAGGTAGTCCGAGAAGTTGGAGAGCTCGTTCGTCCGGGCGACCACGAGGGCCTCGTCGATGATCGCGCTCGCCCGGGCGTACAGCCGCTCGTCCTTCAGGTTCCAGGCGACGTTCACCAGCGCCCGGCAGGTCTCCTCGTACATCCCGAGCTCGGCGGCGTCGCGGGCCGCCTGCCGGAGCATGTCGATCCCACCCTCGAGGTCGACGCGACCGAGCGTCGTGCCGATGTTGATCCGCGCGGTGGCCACGACCTCGCGGTCGTCGTGCGCGGACCCGATCGCGAGCGCGCGCTCGCCGTACGCGATGGCGTCCTCGTCCCGCTGGGCCAGCATCGCGAGCTGGGAGAGGTTGTTGAGGGCTTTGGTGTGCTCGCGGGAGTCGGGCAGGCCGTCGAGCACGTCCATCGCCTCGCGACCCGCCCGTTCGGCTCCCGGCCGGTCTCCGGCCCACCAACGGATCCGCGAGAGCCACCGCAGGGTGTCCGACGAGCGGAGCGGGTCACCGAGCTTCTCCCGTACGCGGGCGGCCTCCTCGCGCGCGCTGACCGCGTGCTCGGCCCGACCGGCAGTGTAGGCCTCGAACGAGAGCAGGTCGAGCGCGTCGGCGCGGGCCCGCGGAGGAAGGAGGTGTCCGTGCTCCAGGGCGCGGGCGAGCAGCTCCACGGACTCCCGGTGGGACCGGGCGCGCGCGGCTCGCTGGCCCGCCGCGAGCCCGTGACGCAGGACCGCGTCCGCGTCGCCTGCGATCCAGGCGTGGTGCGCGAGCCGGGCGTCGGAGGCGCCACGCGCGGCCAGCTCGTGCAGCACGAGGCGGTTGAGGTCGCGGCGGCGCTGGCCGGCCAGCTCCGCCTCGACGGCCCACCGTGCGAGCTCGTGCTGGTAGCGCACGGAGGCGCCGTCGACGACCAGGAGACCGTGGCGCTCGCCGTCGGCGACGTCGGCGCGGTCCCCGAGGCAGGCCTCGACCAGCCACCCCTCCGTCCGACCTGGGACGACGCTGACCAGCTCAGCGGAAGCGCGGCCGGCCTCCGAGAGGCGGGCGAACCGGCCGAGGACGGCGTCGCGGACGCTGGCAGGGACGCGGCCCGTCCCGCCCGAGACCACCTCGGTGACGAAGAACGGGTTCCCGCCGGTGAGGGCGTGCACCGCGCCGGCGTCGGACTGCGCCCCCGTCAGCTGTCCGACGGCCTCCACCGTCAGCGGCGCGAGGACGACGCGGTGCGCGCGCGACGAAGGGATCGCCGCCAGGGATCGACGCAGCGGATGGTCCGCCGCGACCTCGTCGTCGCGGAACGTGAGCAGCAGGAGCAGCGGGAGCTCCTCGATCCGACGCGCGAGGACGGTGATGACGTCGAGCGTCGCCTCGTCGGCCCAGTGCACGTCTTCGAGCACGCACACGGTCGGTTCCTCGCGCGCCGCCGCGAGGACGGCGGTGGGGGCGTCGGCGCCGACGGCCAGCGCGTCGGCGAGGTCGGGCTCCGCCTCGGCGAGCTCCAGGACCGCACCGAGCGGGCGGGGGACGACCAGGTCGTCGGACGAGCCGACGAGCAGGCGGACGTCACGCCGCGGCGTACGAGCGGGGGCCGTGCCGGATGCCTTACGCGCGGGGTCGACCGTCTCGGCGAGGAACCACCGCACCAGGCTGGTCTTGCCGATGCCGGCCTCGCCCTGGACGAGGACAACGCTCCCGTGCCCGTGCCGCAGATCCTCGTACGCCGTCTGCAGCTCGGCCAAGGCGCTGCCGCGCTCCAGCAGTCGCATCGACCCAGTCTCGCTCAGGCCGAGCGCCGCGCCCTAGAAGTTTGCGGCCCGCACCGGCAGGACGAACCGATATGCCTCGTACGCCGGGCCGTCCGCGCCGAACCAGCGCACCTCGTACGACCCGAGCGGAGACCAGCCCCGGCGCTCGTACAGCCTGCGGGCCGCCTCGTTGTGGGCGACGACCTCGAGCGCGAGCCCGAGGCTGCGGCCCCCGGCGTACGTCTCGACAGTGTCGAGCAGTGCGGCGGCCGCGCCCGTCCCGCGCGACCAGGGCGCGACGAAGAACCGGGACAACGTGACGGCGTCGACGCCCGGCCCGCCCAGCGCCGTACGGGACACCGCATCGGCGCCGGTCGTCAGCGCCGCCTGGCCCACGACCTCGCCGTCGACCTCCGCGACCCACGCCGGGCCGTCCGGCTCGGTCAGCCAGCCGGGCTCGACGTGGGTGCCGACGATCGGATATCGGTCGTGCTCGTGGACCTCCGCGAGGACGGCGACCAGGGTCGGGACGTCCTCGGGACGCCGCTCGCGGACGAGGAGTGCCACGTCAGCGGGCAGCGATGAGCTCGGCGATCTGGATGGTGTTGAGCGCCGCGCCCTTGCGGAGGTTGTCGTTGCTCACGAAGAGCACGAGCCCGCGGTTGCCGTCGACGCTGGAGTCCTGGCGGATCCGGCCGACCAGGCTCGGGTCGGCACCGGCGGCCTGCAGCGGCGTCGGCACGTCGACCAGCTGCACCCCGGGAGCGGACGCGAGGATGTCGCGGGCGCGGTCGGGCGTGATCGCGTTTGCGAACTCGACGTTGAGCGAGAGCGAGTGGCCCGTGAACACCGGGACGCGCACGCAGGTGCCGGAGACGCGCAGCTCGGGGAGGCCGAGGATCTTGCGCGACTCGTTGCGGAGCTTTTGCTCCTCGTCGGTCTCGAACGAGCCGTCGTCGACGATCGAGCCCGCCATCGGGAGCACGTTGAAGGCGATCGGGGCGACGTACTTCTGGGGCTCAGGAAAGTCGACCGCGGCACCGTCGTGCGTGAGGGCGCGAGCGCCGGCGACGACCTTCTCGGCCTGGGTCGCGAGCTCCTCGACGCCGTCGAGGCCGGAGCCCGAGACCGCCTGGTAGGTGCTGGCGACGACACGGACGAGACCCGCCTCGTCGTGCAGCGGCTTGAGCACCGGCATCGCGGCCATCGTCGTGCAGTTGGGGTTGGCGATGATGCCCTTGACGGCGTTCGCGATGTCACCCGGGTTGACCTCGGAGACGACCAGCGGGACCTCGGGGTCCTTGCGCCATGCGGACGAGTTGTCGATGACCGTGACGCCTGCCGCGGCGAAGCGCGGCGCCTGGACGCGCGACATCGTGGCTCCGGCGGAGAACACCGCGATGTCCAGGCCCGTCGGGTCGGCGGTCGCCGCGTCCTCGACGACGACGTCACGCCCCGCGAAGCGCAGCGTCTTGCCGGCCGAGCGCGGGGAGGCGAAGAAGCGGATCTCGGCGATCGGGAAGGCACGCTCCTCCAGGAGCGTGCGCATGACGGCGCCGACCTGTCCGGTCGCGCCGACGACGCCGATCTTCAGCCCGTTGGCCATGGTGTCTCTCCTTGTTGCGTTCGGTCAGCGGCCGGTGCCGCCGTAGATGACGGCCTCGACCTCGTCGGAGTCCAGGTCGAACGCGTGGTGCGCAGCACTCACCGCATCATCGATCTGCTGCTCGTTGACGACAACCGAGATTCTGATCTCGGAGGTCGAGATCATCTCGATGTTGACGCCAGCGTCGGCGATCGCCTTGAAGAACTTCGCGGAGATGCCGGGGTTGGTGCGCATCCCGGCTCCGACGAGCGAGATCTTGCCGACGCCGTCGTCGTACTGCAGCTGGGCGTAGCCGACCTCGTCCTTGAGCCGCGCCAGCGCCGTCATCGCCGTCTGCCCGTCGGCACGCGGGAGCGTGAACGAGATGTCGGTCAGACCGGTCGAGGCCGCGGAGACGTTCTGGACGATCATGTCCAGGTTGATCTGGGCGTCGGCGAGCGTCTCGAAGATGCGGGCGGCCTCGCCGACCTTGTCGGGGACCCCGACCACGGTGATCTTGGCCTCGCTGCGGTCGTGCGCAACGCCGGAGATGATTGCTTGCTCCATCACGGGGGCCTCCCCCTCACCTTCATTCAGCAGTTCGTTGATCCGCTCCGCGCTCAGCACCCAGGTGCCCTCCTTGGTGGAGAACGACGAGCGGACGTGGATCGGCATGTTGTTGCGCCGCGCGTACTCGACACAGCGCAGGTGAAGGACCTTAGCGCCGTTGGCCGCCATCTCCAGCGTCTCTTCGTACGAGATGACGGGGATGCGGCGTGCGGTCGGGACGATCCGAGGGTCGGCGGTGAAGATCCCGTCGACGTCGGTGTAGATCTCGCAGACCTCGGCCTCGAGGGCGGCCGCGAGCGCGACGGCGGTCGTGTCGGACCCGCCGCGGCCGAGCGTGGTGATGTCCTTGCTCTCGTGAGAGACACCCTGGAAGCCGGCGACGATCGCGACGGCGTCCTCCTCGATCGCCTTGCGGATGCGACCCGGTGTGACGTCGATGATCTTGGCCTTGCCGTGGCTCGAGTCGGTGATCACGCCGGCCTGTGAGCCCGTGAACGACTGTGCCTGCTGGCCGAGATTGCCGATCGCCATCGCGAGGAGCGCCATGGCGATCCGCTCGCCGGAGGTCAGGAGCATGTCGAGCTCGCGGCCGTCCGGCAGCGGTGAGACCTCGTGGGCGAGGTCGAGGAGCTCGTCCGTCGTGTCACCCATGGCGGACACGACCACGACGACGTCGTGGCCGGCCTTCTTGGTGGCGACGATGCGCTGCGCGACGCGCTTGATGCTGGCGGCGTCGGACACCGACGAGCCGCCGTACTTCTGGACGACAATGCCCACGGAGGTTCCTCGTATGGCTCGGTTGCAGGTGGCAGGACGCCACGCTGCGCCCAGATCAGTCTAACGGCGCGCCCCACGGCACCCGGGCGCGTCTCGGGTTGCGGGCCGATCGCCGAGGGAGGCAACGATGCTCACCGGTACGGCCTACACCGCGATGGTCCCCGTCCGCGACGGGGCCCGACGGGCCGCGGCGCGACGATAGACGGCGGGCATCCACGCGTTCACGGCGTAGCCTCACCGCCCGCACGGGCGATCGCTGCGGCCATGCCGTCGAGGAGGAGCTCCAGGCCAAAGTCGTAGCTCGCCCCGACCATCTCCTCATAACCTGGCTCACCGGCCGCAGGCATCGTCGGCGTGATCGCGGCCAGGCGGGCGAGGTGGGGATAGACCGCAGGGTCGGCGAGGAGGCCGATCACGTTCTCGAAGGCGACGACCGGCTTGCCCTCTGCACGCCTCCGCGCGGCCGCCGTCGCCTCCTCGTACGCCATCCGCGCCTCGGCCAGCGTGTATGCGCTGATCGCGCCGATCGCCTGGAGCTTGTCCACGTCGCTGAGCGGGGTGTCGGTCAGCGCATCGAGCCCGCGCTCGATCCAGGTGAAGGCGCTCGGCCCCATCGGCGGGTTGCTGATCGGCATCTGCGCGAGCCACGGGTGGGCCGTGAGCATGTCGCGCTGAAGGCTCGCCCACGAGCGCATCCGCTCGCGCCAGGTGTCGCCGGTGATCTCGACCACCTGGGCGACCGAGGCACTCTCGTTCCACATCAAGGAGAGCAGCTCCTCCTTGTTGGCGACGTGCCTGTAGAGCGCCATCGTCGAGAAGCCGAGCTGCTTGGCGACGCGCGCCATCGACACGGCCTCGAGCCCGTCCGCGTCGGCGATCTCGACAGCGGCGGCAACGATGGCGCTCGCGTCGAGCTCCGGGCGAGGCCCGCGGCGGCCGCTGGATCGACGTCCCCACAGCAAGGCGAGCTCGTCGGGGAGCTGCACCTCGTCCTCGGCCATGCCACCTCCTCGTCCTTCCTGTCCTCGGTGCAGCCACGATAGAGCCTTGCGCCAATCTGCGTATGCCGTATACGGTTTAGCGTATGACATACACAGTCGAGGTCGCCGACCTCACGAAGAGCTACGGATCCACCGAGGTCCTGCGCGGGGTCGACCTCGCGATCGCCCCCGGCACCGTGCACGGGCTCCTCGGCGCGAACGGCGCTGGCAAGACGACGCTGGTGCGCATCCTGGCGACGTTGATCGGGTACGACGGCGGCACCGCACGCGTCGCCGGCCACGACGTCTCCCGCGAGCCCTACTCCGTACGGGGCGCGATCAGCCTCACCGGTCAGTACGCGGCGGTCGACGAGGTGCTCACGGCGCGCGAGAACCTCACGATGGTGGCCCGACTGCGGCGCCTGTCCCGCATCGAGAGCGCCGCCCGCACCGACGAGCTCCTCGCCCGCTTCGACCTGGGCACGATCGCCGATCGCCGGGCCACGACGTACTCCGGCGGCCAGCGACGCCGCCTCGACCTCGCGATGAGCATGGTCGTCCCCCCGACACTGCTGTTCCTCGACGAGCCGACGACCGGCCTCGACCCACGCAGCCGCGACCAGGTCTGGGCGACCGTACGCGAGCTCGCCGACACCGGTGTCACGGTGCTCCTCACCACGCAGTACCTGGAGGAGGCCGACCAGCTCGCGGACCGCATCTCCGTCCTCGACGGGGGCCTGATCGTCGCGGAAGGCACGCCCGAGGAGCTCAAGACGCAGGTCGCCGGCGAGGTCGTCCGCCTGTCCTACGGCGACGGGGCCCGGTACGAGGCCGCGCGCGCCGCACTCCGTACGACCGAGGTCACCGCCGATCCCGTGCTCCTCACCCTCGACGTCCCCAGCAACGGCACCCCCGACTCCCTGCGAGTGCTGCTCGACACGCTCGCAGCCGCGGACGCGTTGCCCCATCGGGTCGGCATGCACGCACCGAGCCTCGACGACGTCTTCCTCACCCTCACCGCACCGACCCTGGAGGCCCACCGATGAGCACCACCACGACCGCCACGAGGGCCCGGGTCACCGACACCGTCCTCGACTCGCGCGTGATGATCCGGCGCGGGCTGACCCGCTCGATGCGTGACCCCGAGGCGTTCTTCACCGCGCTCACGCTGCCGGTGGCGCTGATGCTGCTGTTCGTCTACGTGTTCGGGGGTGCGATGTCGACCGGCGGCTCGTACGTGGACTACGTGGTGCCGGGGATCATCCTGCTGTGCGCCGGCTTCGGGGCCGGGACGACAGCGGTGGCGGTCGCGGACGACATGACGAACGGCATCGTCGACCGGTTCCGCTCGATGCCGATCGCCGCGGGGTCCGTGGTCGTCGGCCACGTCGTGGCCAGCGTCGCCCGCAACGCGATCGCGACCACGCTCGTCATCGCCGTCGCGCTGCTGATCGGCTGGCGACCGAGCGCGGGCCCTCTCGAGTGGTTCGCCGCGATCGGCATCCTGGCCGCCTTCGTTCTCGCGATCTCGTGGCTCGCGGCGACGGTCGGTCTGCTCGCGCGCAGCAAGGATGCCGCCAACGCCTTCACGATGGTGCTCGCGTTCCTGCCCTACGTCAGCACGGCGTTCGTCCCGGCCGATACGCTGCCGGCGGCGCTGCGCGGGTTTGCTGAGCACCAGCCGATGACCCCGATCATCGAGACGCTGCGCGGACTGTGGATGGGCACCGAGATCGGCGACCAGGCGTGGTGGGCGCTCGGCTGGTGCACGCTGATCCTCGTGGCGTCGGCGGTGACATCAGCGCGCCTCTTCCGCCGCCGCACCTCCTAACCGGGTCGGTTTCGGCGGCCCCCGGGTCGGTTTCCACGGCCCCCGGGTCGGTTTCCACGGCCCCCGGGTCACCTTCCGCGGCCTGCTGTGGACCGATCGTCGGCGAGGAGCTGCTCGGTCAGCTCCTCGACCAGCTCCTCGACCTCGGGCTCGGGCCCCCACTCGTCGATGTAGTGCTGCAGACGCGCCCGCTCGTGCGCACGGATCCGCTCGGCCGCGGCATGGCCGTCCGGTGTCGCCGTGACCGTGTCGCCGACGACGCTGACCAGACCGTGCGAGGCCAGCGACTCCGCGACGCGGCGTACGGTCTCGGGCGGGGCGTCGGCCCGCTGCGCCATGGTCGCGATCGACCGTGGCCCCTTGAGCGACGCGCGTGTGACCATCCAGCACTCCTCCGGCTCCAGCGCGAGATCGAGGTCGCGCACGAGGATCTCGTATGCCCGCAACGGGTCCTGCCGCCCGACCCGGCGCCACAGGATGAGGCGCAACTCCTCCAGCGACGTCCGCCCCGAGGGCAGTGCGAACGACTCGCCGGTGGCGTCACCGGCGCCCGTACGTCCGGTGGACCGCCGCAGCCGGACCTCCGGGATGAACCATGTGAGGGCGAACGCGATCAGCGCGATCGGGACCGCTGCGAGGAACACGACGTGGATGGCGTTCGCGTACCCGTCGAGGAACCACGACTGCACCTCCGGCGGGCACCGCCTGATCGCGAGCGCGGACTCCTTCAGCGCATCACCGCTGCAGGCGCCGGTCGCCGTGGACGGGGTGTCCCGCGCGAGTGCGTTGCCCAGCGAGCTGGTGAGGACGGCGCCGAACGCGGCGACTCCGACCGAGCTGCCGATCGTACGGAAGAACGTCGCACCGGACGTGGCGGTGCCGAGGTCCCGGTATTCCACGGCGTTCTGGACGGCGAGCACGAGGACCTGCATCACCATGCCGAGACCCAGGCCGAGCACGAACATGCTCGCCGAGGACTGCAGCGTCGAGGTCTCGCGATCCATGAGCGAGAGGAGGTAGAGGCCGACGGCGGTGACCGCCGTCCCGACGATCGGGAAGACCTTGTAGCGACCCGTGTGCGAGATCAGCTGCCCGCTGCCGATCGAGGTCAGGAGCAGACCCAGCATCATCGGCAGCATCTCCAGCCCCGACTCGGTCGGGGTCGAGCCCTTGATCTGCTGGAGGTAGAGCGGCAGGTAGGTGATCGCGCCGAACATCGCGAAGCCGATGACGAACCCGACGCCAGAGGTCGTGGTGAAGACCCGGTTAGCGAAGAGCCGCAGCGGCAGCACCGGCTCCGGCGCGCGCTGCTCGACGAAGACGAACGCGACGAGGGCGACCACCGCGAGCACCACGCAGCCCCACACCTCCGGCGAGTTCCATCCCCACGTCGATCCGCCGAGGCTGGTGACCAGGACGATGGCGGTCGCGACCGTCCCGATCAGGACGATGCCGGCGTAGTCGATGTGCGCGTCGCGGTCCGGGCGGATGCGCGGCAGGACAGCGGTCACGACCACCAGGGCGACCGCGCCGAGCGGGAGGTTGATGTAGAAGACCCACTCCCACGACAGGTTGTCGACGAAGAATCCACCGAGCAGCGGCCCCGCCACGCTGGCTACCCCGAACACCGCCCCGAAGGCGCCTTGGTAGCGGCCACGCTCCCGTGGCGAGACGACGTCGCCGATGATCGCCTGCGACAGGACCATCAGCCCGCCGCCGCCGACACCCTGCAAGGCGCGCCACGCGACGAGCTGGCCCATCGTCTGCGACGTCCCGGCGAGCGCCGAGCCCGCCAGGAAGATCAGGATGCAGATGATGAACAGGCTCTTGCGTCCGTACAGGTCGCCGAGCTTGCCCCACAGCATCGTGGTGACGGTGGAGGCGAGCATGTACGCGGTGACGACCCACGAAAGGTGCTCGCCACCACCGAGGTCCTGCACGATCGTCGGCAACGCCGTCGACACGATGGTCTGGTCCAGCGCGGCGAGGAGCATCGCGAGCATCAGCCCGCCGAAGATCGTCCAGACCCGCGCCGACGGAAGGCTGTCGACATCCGCCGTCTCCGCCTCACGCTCCGCCATCGCACCCCCCGGTCCGCTCTACGGGCGATTGTCGGTCAGGGTGGGACAGGGCGCGCGTCGGAGCGTCGCGCGGTCGTACGGCTTAAGGCTTGCCGCGGCGGCCGCGCAGCGCCCAGCCGATCGCGATCCCGACGACGAGCACGAGTGCCAGCGTGAACCACAGCGGCGAGGTCCACTCGAGGAACAGGAAGCTGATCGTGGTGTCGTCGCGGTTCTGGAACACGAACACGATCGCCACCACCAGCAGCACGAGCGGGAGCCAGCGCTGCTTGAGGAACGTGAGCGCCTTCGCGCCGATTCCGTCGCGGGCCGGAGGCGGGGTCGTGGTCATGCTCGGCAGCGTACCGGCGTGACTTGCGACTGCGCGCGCAGTGACGCGCGGGCGTCAGGTGAGGCGGGACCAGAGGAACCGGTACGCCAGCGCCGACATGTGCGCCGCCTGCGCGTTGTTGGCTGCGCCGCCGTGACCGCCCTCGATGTTCTCGTAGTAGGTCACGTCCTTGCCCGCCTCGAGCATCTTCGCCGCCATCTTGCGCGCGTGCCCCGGGTGCACCCGGTCGTCGCGGGTCGAGGTCGTGAAGAGCACCGGCGGGTACGGCCGATCGGCGTCGAACAGATGGTACGGCGAGAACGTCGCGAGGAACTCCCAGTCGCCCGAGTCGGGGTCGCCGTACTCCGCGATCCACGACGCGCCCGCGAGCAGCAGGTGGTAGCGCTGCATGTCGAGCAGCGGGACCTGGATGACGACGGCGCCGAACAGCTCGGGGTACTGCGTGAGCATGTTGCCGGTGAGCAGCCCGCCGTTCGAGCCGCCCATCGCTCCGAGGTGCTCCGGCGAGGTGATCTTGCGCTCGACGAGGTCGCGCGCCACCGCCGCGAAGTCCTCGTACGCGCGGTGCCGTTGGTCGCGCAGCGCCGCCTGGTGCCAGGTCGGACCGTACTCACCGCCGCCGCGGATGTTCGCCACGACGTACACGCCTCCGTCGGACAGCCAGGCGCGCCCGAGCCCGCCGGAGTACGCAGGCGTCAGCGAGATCTCGAACCCGCCGTAGCCGTAGAGCAGCGTCGGCGCCGTGCCGTCGTACGCGAGGTCGTCGGGGCGGACCACGAAGTACGGAACGCGCGTCCCGTCGGCTGAGGCCGCGAAGTGCTGCTCGACGACGAGGCCGTCGGCGTCGAAGTACGACGGCATCGACTTCAGCGGGACCGGCTTCGCGTTGACGCCGCGCGGCCCGAGATCGAGCAGGCTGAGCGTGGTCGGCGTCAGGTAGTCGGTCGTGTAGAGCCACACCGCGTCGTCGGCGTCGGCGTCGACCGGCCCGACCTGCAGCGTCCCGAGCTCGGGCACGTGACGCGCGTCGACGCGGTCCCACTCGCCGCCGGGCGCGGCCGGAGGCGTCAGGATCTCGAGTCGGCTGCGGACGTCGGTCATCACCTCGAGCACGAGGCGGTTCGCCGTGAACGCGTAGCCCGCCAGCGCGCTCGTCGGTGTCGGTTCGTATAGCACGGTGAAGTCGCGGGCGCCGTCAAGGAACGCCGCGAAGCTGATCGCGAGCAGCGACCCCGCCTCGTACGACCGCCCACCGACCTCCCAGTCGTCGCGCAGCTCGACGAGCATCTGGTCACGCTTGACGCTGGTCTCGGACGAGTCGGGGACGTCGAGCTTGGTGAGGGTCGAGCCCGCCCCTCCGCCGGTCGAGCCTGTCGAGACCAGGTATCGCTCCGACGTGTAGAACGACGTCGCGCGGACCACCCAGTCGCGCTCGAACCCCGGTGTCCGGTCGTGGAACGCACCGATTGACAGGTCCTCGTGAGCGCCCTCGAAGACGATCTCCGACTCCGTGAGCGGCTCGCCGCGTCGCCACCGGCGGGCGATGCGCGGGTAGCCGGACTCCGTCATCGAGCCCGGACCCGTGTCGGTCTCGACGAAGACCGTGTCTTCGTCGATCCAGCTCACGTCGCCCTTGGCCTCAGGCCGTACGAACCCGTCGGCGACCCAGTCACGCGTCTCGAGGTCGAACTCGCGAGTCATATCGGCGTCGGACCCGCCGCGCGACAGCGAGATCAACGCGCGGGTGAACGCGAGCGGCCCCGTACGAAGGACCGCCGCGCCGTGCCAGACCCAGTTCTCGTCCTCGGCGTCGGCGAGCGCGTCGAGGTCGAGGAGGACGTCCCACTCGGGGTCGTCGGTGCGGTAAGACGCCAAGGTCGTACGCCGCCAGACGCCTCGTACGTGCTGCGCGTCGCGCCAGAAGTTGTAGTACCAGTCCCCGGCCTTGGCGATCGGCGGGATCTTGGCGTCCGAGTCCAGCACCTCGCGGATCTGCGCCTCGGTCGCACGGAACTCCTCGCTCGACTCCAGCGCGGTCGCCGTCTCGGCGTTGCGGGCGCGAACCCAGTCGAGCGCCTGGTCGCCGTCAACATCCTCGAGCCACAGGTACGGGTCGGTCTGCGTCATGCGTCGAGCCTAGGCGCACGCCGCTTGGGGTACCCCAGCAGAGCCGCACCGACCCGACTGTGCACAGTGGGGTCGGTGCACGTTCGCTCGGGTACCCGAGCGAACGGCCGGTCAGAGCGCGTCGGGCGGGGGTTCCTCGGGCGACATCGCAGGCGTCGCGCCGACGATGCGGTCGCGGGAGATGACCGACTGGAGCGCGCGCAGCGCCGACGTCGTCTCGCCGCCCCACGACGACAGGAACGAGAACTGCCACCACCACAGCGCCTCGATCGGACGACCGGCGCGCGCGTGCTGCATGCCGTGGGCGAGCGCGGCGGCAAGGGAGATGACGTCATCGGAGATCCGGTACGCCGCGGGCGCGGCCGGGTCGTCGTACGGGTCGAAGACCTCGACGTACGTGTCGAACCCGTCGAGCACCGAGGCCAGACGGACGCGGACGTCGTCGAGATCGATGTCGGGACCGATGTCCGGCTCGTAGCGGTCGGGTGGGACCAGGCGCGGCATCGCCGCCATCCGCGCCCCGATGGTGAGCGCGCGGCTCACCTCGACGAGAAGGCCCGCGACGACCTCCTCGGGATCGGTCATCCCGTCGAGCGAGCGCAGCCCCTCGAGCACGGCCTCGACGTCCTCGGCGAACGCGTTGCCCACCGCCGCCAGCTCGTCGTCCGTCGTCTCGCTCACCCGTGCCTCCGTCCGTCAGTCCGCCCAGCGTCAGTCGACCGTACGGCGTCCCTCGAAGGCACGCCCGAGGGTGACCTCGTCGGCGTACTCGAGGTCACCGCCTACGGGTAGTCCACTGGCCAGACGCGTCACGCGCAACCCCAGCGGCTTGAGCATGCGGGTGAGATAGGTCGCCGTCGCCTCGCCCTCGAGGTTGGGGTCGGTGGCGAGGATGACCTCGGTGATCGCATCATCGGAAAGGCGCTGCATGAGCTCCCTGATGCGCAGGTCGTCGGGTCCGCGGCCATCGATCGGCGAGATCGCCCCTCCGAGGACGTGGTAGCGCCCGCGGAACTCACGCGTGCGCTCGATCGCGACGACGTCCTTGGACTCCTCGACGACGCACAGCACCGAAGCGTCGCGCCGCGGATCCGCGCAGATGCGGCACGTCTCGGACTCGGCGACGTTGCCGCAGATCGCGCAGAACCGCACCTTCTCCTTGACCTCGGTGAGGACCTCGGCGAAGCGGCGTACGTCGACCGGGTCGGCGTCGAGGAGATAGAAGGCGATGCGCTGCGCGCTCTTCGGGCCGATGCCCGGGAGCCGGCCGAGCTCGTCGATCAGGTCTTGGACGACCCCTTCATACATGCGTCAGAACCCGAGCGCGCCCGCAGCGCCGCCGCCACCGAGGGCGTCGCCACCGCCGAAGCCACCCGCGAAGGGGCCCAGCTTGTCGGCCGCGAGCTGCTCGGCCTGGTCGTTGGCGTCACGGACCGCGGCCACGACCATGTCGCCGAGGAGCTCGGCGTCGTCCGGGTCGACGGCCTCAGGCTTGATCTCGACCGAGATCAGCTCGCCGGTGCCGGTGACGGTGGCCTTGACCAGCCCGCTGGCGGCCTCACCCGTGACCCTGGCCCGGCTCAGCTCCTCCTTGGCGGCAAGCAGCTGCTCCTGCATCTTCTGGGCCTGCTCGAGCAGCGCAGACATGTCGGGCATGCCGCCACCTGGCTGGCCGAGCCCGCCGAAATCATCACCGAACACCGGGACGTCCTCACGTGTCGTACGACCGACGGCACCGCCGCCGGATGTGCGACTCCAGCCTACCGGCGGGCACCGTCAGACCGGCCGACGCGGCGCATGCCGCTCGCGACCAGCCCGGCGACGAGCCCGACCACGGCGCCCGTGAAGAGGCTGCTCCCGAACGTCGCCGTGCGCAGCAGCGTCTCCTCCGCCCCCGCCGGGAGGTCGCCCTCCAGCGCCCCGCCGAGTGCCGGATCGTCCTCGAACGCCGAGTCCCACATCAGGTTGTGGCCGACGCCGAGCCCGATGCCGTACAGGAGTCCGACGACCACGAGCGTCGTGACGGGTGACGGGACGCGCGCTCGAAGGGCGACGAGGACCCAGACCGCAGGCGGCCCGAGCGCGAGCACGGCCATGGCGAGCGCGCCGACGTCGACCCCGAGGTCGTGCACCACGACGCGAGGCAGCGCAAGGGCGGCCAGCAGGAGGATCGCCCACACGGGGAGGCCGAGCCGAGGGCGGCCCATCACCGCTCACCCCGAGGACCGCGCGACGCCTCGATGGTCAGGCGGGGCAGGGCACGGTCCAACCAGCGGGGGATCCACCAGTTGCGGTCACCGAGCAGCTCCATGACCGCCGGTACGAGCACGAGCCGCACCAGCGTCGCGTCGATGAAGACCGCGAACGCGAGCCCGAACCCGAACAGCTGCAGCTCACGGCTGGACCCCAGCACGAAGCTGCCGAAGACGCACACCATGATCGCCGCGGCCGCCGAGATGACCCGCGCCGTACGCGCGAGCCCCTCGGCCACGGCGGCCGCGTTGTCGCCCGTACGGTCGTACTCCTCGCGGATGCGGGACAAGAGGAAGACCTCGTAGTCCATCGACAGTCCGAAGACGATCGCGATCAGCATCATCGGCACCCACGCTTCGATGGGCGCGCTGGCGCCGAGATCGAGCAGCTCGACACCCCACCCCCACTGGAACACCGCCACCACCGCCCCGAACGCGGCACCGAGTGAGAGCAGGTTGACGAGCACCGCCTTGATCGCGACCGCGAGCCCGCGGAACACGGCGACAAGCAGCACGAGCGCCGCGCCGAGCACGACCGCAAGGAAGAGCGGAAGGCGCTCCGCGGTGTAGTCGGCGAAGTCGACCGCCGCCGCCGTCGCCCCACCGAGCGCGACCTCGAGCCCGTCGCTCGCGGGCACGACGTCGTCGCGGATGCGGTGCACGAGGTCGGTCGTCGCCTCGTCCTGCGGGCCTGTCGTCGGGATCACCTGGAGGAACGCAACGTCGCCCGCAGCAGAGAACACCGGTGGAGTCGTCGCGGCGACACCTGGCGTTGCTGCCAGCGTGTCGGCCAGGGTCTCCACCTCGTCAGGACCCGCACCCTCCTCCAGCGCGGCCGCGACGACCAGCGGGCCGTTGGCGCCTGGGCCGAAGCCCTGCGCCACGAGGTCGTACGCCCGCCGGCTGGTGTCGCTGGTCGGGCGCGTGCCGGCGTCGGAGAACCCGAGCCGCAGGTCGAGGACCGGAAGCGTGAGCAGGACGAGCACCGCGGTCGCCGCAAGGGCGGCCGGCCACGGCCTGCGCTGCACCACACGGCTCCACCGGCGGGCGAGACGTCCGCCGTCGGAGGTCGTACGACGCCGGTGCACCGAGAGCCGGTCGATCCGCCGGCCGGTGATCGCCAGCATCGCGGGCAGCAGCGTGACGGCCGCCAGCATGGTGACGAGCACCGAGCCCGCGATACCCATGGCGACCCCGGTGATGACCTTGAGGTCCATCAGCACCAGGCCGAGCGAGGCGATGACTACTGTCACACCGGCGAACAGGACCGACCGGCCGGCGGTGCTCTGCGCGAGGACGACCGCGCGAGCCGGGTGCGCGCCAGCCGCGAGAACCTCCCGATAACGCGTGACGACGAGCAGCGCGTAGTCGATGCCGACACCGATCGCGATCATCGCCGCGACCGGGGCGGCAAAGCTGGGCATGTCGACGGCCCGCGCTCCGAGTCCCACCAGGGCGACGCCACTCGCCGCTCCGACGACACCGACCAGGATCGGCAGCACCATCGCGAACACGGACCCGAAGGCGAAGAGCAGGATCACGATGGCTGCGAGGACGCCGATCATCTCGCTCGGCGGGCCGCTCTCGCTCTCCTGCTCCGCACCGAGGCCGCCGACCTCCACAGTCAGCCCGTCGGAGGCGAAGGTCTCGCGCAGGTCGGCCAGGTCGTCCCGAAGCTCCGCGGTTGCCTCCGCGTCCTGGGTGGGCAGCCCGACCATGACGTAGCCGGTCGTACGGTCAGGCGAGAGCTGGTGGGCACCCTCGGGGGCGAACGGACCGACGACGCTCGCGTCCGGGACGCGGTCCGCGACCTCGTCGACCATCGACGCCACCTGCTCACGCACCGGCGCCTGGTCCAGCCCGTCCTCGCGGTGCAGCACGAGCTGTGCCTGCGTCCCGGCGCCGGACGAGAACCCGCCGGCCTCCAAGATCTGCACGGCGCGGTCGCTCGGCGACCCGGGCAGCTCGTAGTCGTCGCTGGTCTCACCTCCGAACGTGCCGGACAGCGCCGACAACGCCACCACGACGAGGATCCACCCCACCACCACGAACCATCGCGCGCTCTGGCAGGCGCGAGCGAGTCTCTCCATGACGTCCACTTCCCTCTCCGGCGTTCGACACGTCGCCGATCAACCACGCGTCGATCGACCACGCTAGGAGCGCGGGAAGGCCGGATCAGTCCCTCAGGAGCGACAGTCCGATCGCCTCTGGACGTACGCGGCTCAGGGTCGCGTCAGTCGACGAGTCCGGCCCGGTGTGCCAGCACGACCAGCTGGGCTCGGTCACGGGCGTCGAGCTTGGTGAGCAGACGGCTGACGTACGTGCGCGCCGTCTCGCGGGAGAGGAAAAGGGCCTTGCCGATCTCCTCGTTCGTCAGCCCGAGGCCCACCTGGGTGAGCACCTCGACCTCACGCTCGGTGAGCCCGGCGAGCTTCTCCTCTCGGGTCTTGCGGGTCGGGAGCCGAGCGACGCGGTCCATCAGCTGGCGCAGCACCCCCGGCGCGATCTGGGCGCGCCCGTCCGCGGCGTTACGGACCGCTCGCCGCAGCTCGTCGGCGTCGATGTCCTTGAGCAGGTAGCCGTTGGCCCCCGCGGCGATCGCCTCCACCACGTCGTCTCCGTCATCGAAGGTCGTCAGGACGAGCACCGGTGTCTGCGCGAGCAGCGGCTCGGCCCGCATCGCCCGGATCGCCTCCGCCCCGGACATCACCGGCATCTGGAGGTCCATGAGGACGACGTCCGGCCGAAGCTCCCGCGCCACCCGCAGCGCCTCGCGGCCGTCGCTCGCCTCGCCGGCGACCGTGATGTCGTCGGTGTTCTGCATGATCGCGCGCAGCCCGTGCCGCAGGAGGACCTGGTCGTCGACGAGCATCAGCCGGATCACGGGGCGCCCCCGGCCGTCACCGGCATCGTCGGGATCGAGGCCTCCACGACCCACCCGCTCGCGCCGGCGTCGACCTCGAGCGTGCCGCCGAGGTCCGTAACCCTCTCCCGCATGCCGCTCAGGCCGTGCCCAGGCCGGATCTGCGGGGGTACGGCGGCCGTACCGTCGTCGACGACGCGGACGCCGAGCAGCCCCGGCTCCCGCAGGCGCACCCGCACGCTGATGCTCCGCCCGTTCGAGTGACGCAGGGTGTTCGTGATCGCCTCCTGGACGAGGCGGAACGCGGCGGCTCCGACCTCGGGCGCCACGTCGACCGGATCCACCTGCACGTCGACGGCGTACCCGGCGGCGGTGGGCGCGGCCCCGAGGCGGCCCACCTGGTCGAGTCCCGCGTCGGGCTCGAACCGCCCGCTGCCCCGCAGCACGGCGACCGTGCGCCGCAGGTGGGACGACGCGTCGGTGATCGACGACCGTACGAGCTCGTGGGCGTCGTCGCGCTCTTTGGCGTCGCCGGCCTCACGGGCGACGACGGAGTAGAGCGAGGCGACCGACAGCGAGTGCCCGATCGAGTCGTGCAGCTCACGCGCGAGCCGCATCCGTTCCTCCCGCCCCTCCACGACCTGGTCCAGCTCGCCCTGGCGGGTGAGCAGGCGCGAGACCTGCTCGGTCCGCCGCCGCAGGTGCCGCCCGACGCGGACGCTGTGCCCGAGCGCGATCGCAGCGGCGATGAGGGCCGCGTGCGTGATGAACTCGTACCCGACGACCAGAGACACGTTCTGGCCGGTCGCGACCCGGTATGCCGTTGACAGGCCGAGCGTGAGGGTCCCAGTGACGATGGCCGCGCGCAGATGGCCCATCTCCGCGGCCGAGTAGAGCGCGGCCGCGATCGGCACCGCGACGCCGATCGCGGGGAGGCCGGCCGCGTAATAGCTGAAGAAGCCGAGCGTCGTGAGCACGAGCACCAGCACCGGGTGGCTTCGCCGGATGAGCATGAGGAGACCGAGCCCGGCGGCCCACAGGTACGCCAGCGGGTTCACGTCGCCCGCGCGCCCCTCGTGGGAGCTGGCGACGACGGCCAGCACGACCGCGACGCTGACGCACAGCAGCACGTCCGTCCTGCGTGGGGTCATGATCGCCGTTCTCACACGATGATGCTAGGGCGGCGGGGGCGACGGCGCGGTCGTCGACGAGCGACGGTCGGGTCTCCTGCGAGCGACTCATCCCGTGGATGAGCGAGCCACGCGATACATGACCGTTGACATGTGCCATCGCCAATGTCACACTCCCTCGCATGGCCGACACCGCCCTGTACGACGCCCTGCTCGCCGCCGAGCAGCGCCCCGCCGGCGGAGCCGCACTCGACCAGGTGATCGGCATGTCCGTCGCCTCTGCGGTGATCTTCGCGGGCCTCCTTTGGATCGCCTGGGCGCACCGGACGCGTCGCATCACCTGGCTCCAGCGCCTCAGCGATCACGCCGAGCAGCGCCTCGGCCGTCCGGGTTGGGTCGCGGTCCCCGGCGGCCTGCTCGCGCTCGCCCTCGTCACCGCGTTCCTCGGCTTCATCTGGGACGTCAGCCTGCACGCCGGCGTCGGCCGCGACGAGGGCCCGTTGGCCAACCCGGCGCACTACCTGATCCTCGTCGGCCTCTTCCTCACCTTCATCGCCGGCGCGACCGCGATGGTCCTTCCCCTCGACGAGGTGCCCGGGCCCGCGGCGGTCAAGATCACCCGCGCCTGGCGCGTCCCGGTCGGCGGTCTCCTCGTCGCAGGGTCTGGCCTGTACGCCCTGATCGGCTTCCCGCTCGACGACGTCTGGCACCGCATCTTCGGTCAGGACGTCACGCTGTGGGGGCCGACCCACCTCATGCTCATCGGTGGGGCCGGGCTGTCGCTCGTCGGCATCCTCACCCTGCTGCGGGAGGGCGACCTCGCCCAGGGCAAGACCGTCCAGTCGCTGCGCGAGCTGCGCGTACGCATCGCGTACACCGCCGCGTTCGGCGGACTCCTGATCGGCCTGTCGGTGTTTCAGGTCGAGTACGACTTCGGCATCCAGCAGTTCCGTCAGCCGCTTCACCCGATGATGATCGCGGCGGCCGCCAGCCTGGCTCTCGTCGCGGCCAGGCGCGTGCTCGGCGCATGGGGCGCGATCCTCGCCGTGCTGTTCTACCTCGCGGTGCGGGTCGGCACCGCCGTCATCGTCGGCCCCGTCCTCGGCGAGGCGTACAACGTCTTCCCCCTCTATCTCGGCACCGCCGTCGTCATCGAGCTGCTGGCTCTGATCGCCCCGCTCTCTCGCCACCGGCTGCTCTTCGGCGCGGTCGCGGGCCTCGGCCTCTCGACCGTCGGGCTCGCCCTCGAGGGCCTGTGGGTCCAGGCGGCGTTCGTCCTCCCCTGGACCAGCGGCATGTGGCTCGAGGGCCTGCTGATGTCGGTTCCGGTGGGGGTGCTCGCCGGCATGGCGGGAGCCCTGCTCGGGACGGCGCTCACGACCGGCGACATCCCCGGCAAGGCGGTGTGCCGGACGATCATCGTGGCCGGCGTCGTCGCGGTGTCCGTCTCGCTCGGCAACGGGCTCTGGGCCACCGTCCCCGACGCGAGCGCGACCGTCCAGCTCACCGACGTCGACGCCGACCCTGCGACTCGTACGGTCGAGGCCCGCGTGACGTTCGACCGGGTCGACCTGCCCAGCGACAACCCGACGTGGGTGCAGATCACGGCGTGGCAGGGCGGCGGCGAGGGCGTCGTCGTGGACCGGCTCCGCGAGACCGCGCCCGGCGTGTGGGAGACGACTCGGCCGGTGCCCGTCCACGGCACGTGGAAGACCCTGGTCCGCGTGTCCGACGACCGCATCCTCGCCGCGGTCCCGATCTGGATGCCCGCCGACGAGGCGATCGGCGCCAAGGAGCTCGCAGCACCGGCGACGTTCACCCGCGCCTTCGTCCCGGAGACCTCGATCCTCCAGCGCGAGAAGAACGCCGATCATCCGGCGTGGCTCTGGAACGCCGCCTGCACCGTCGTCGCGATCTGCTCGCTGCTGCTGATCTGGGCCCTGTCGTGGGGGGTGGCCCGGGTCGCCCGTTCGACGCCCCGCAGCACGCCCGCCGAGCGCCGCGCGGACGACCGACCACCCGCGCTCGTCTGACATGCCTCCCGATGCGATCCTTCTCGCGCACCACCCCCTGCTCCTCGCGGTCCCGGCGTTCGTCCCGGCGATCGCGATCACGCTGGTCGTGCTCGTGATCGCCAAGCGCGACCGCATCGCCGAGGCCCGCGAGCTCGCCGCGCAGGAGGCCGACACCCACGACCACATCGCCCCGCCCGTCCAGGAGGACGACCGATGACCCCGCCCCGTACGCTCACCGTTCTCGCGCTCGGCCTCGCAGGCATGCTCACGCTCACGGGCTGCGGCAGCCAGAGCGCCGGCTCCGCGAGCGCGGTCGAGACGGAGCCCCCTGCATCCGTCTCGTCGGCGACCGCGGCCACGCCGTCGGGATCTGCGACGCCGACGCTCGACGCGGAAGGTCTCGTCATCGTGGTGAGCATCGCCGGCGGCAAGATCCGCCCGCTGGGCAAGGCGTACGACGCCGAGGTCGGCGAGACGATCACCCTCGACGTCACCTCCGACACCGATGACGAGCTCCACCTCCACGCCGAGCCCGAGCAGACCTTCGCCGTCACCAAGGGCACGCGGTCGTTCACCTTCGAGGTGGACGTCCCCGGCAGCGTCTCTCTGGAGTCCCACCACCTCGGAGGGACGATCGCCACGATCGACGTCCGGCCTTGACGCTCATCGACGGCACAGTCTTCGCCCACGGGGTCGGTGGGTCCACCGACCTCCCCCTCCCGTTGGCGTACGCGATGGTCGGCGCCGCCTGGGCGCTGGCCCTCTCCTTCGCCGTCCTCGCACTCGCGTGGCGGCGTCCCCGTCTCGACCCGAGCACGCCCGGGATCGCGCTGCCGCTGTGGATCACCCGCACGGTCGACAGCGGCCCCTCCCACGCCGTCCTGGGCGTGCTCGGCGTCGGGTTCACCGCCTGGGTCGCGCTCGCGGCGTTCGGCGGTGAGCCCGGTCCCACCAACGGAGCGCCGGGCGCGTTCTACGTGCTGCTCTGGGTGGGCATCGTCCCGCTGTCCCTGCTGTGCGGGCACGTCTGGGCCTACGTCTCGCCCGTACGAGCACTCCACCGCGCCGCCTGCTGGGCGTTGCGGCGCGACCCGGCGACGGGTGTGTGGGCCTATCCCGCGCGGCTCGGCTACTGGCCCGCCGCCTCGGGCCTGCTCGCGTTCGTGTGGACCGAGCTCGCGTCGCCGGACCCCGGCGCGCTGGAGACCGTACGGGTCTGGCTCGTGGCGTACGTCGTCGTCGGGGTGCTCGGCGGGCTCGCCTTCGGCCGGCGGTGGTTCGAGCGAGCGGACCCGTTCGACCTGTACGCGGCGTTCGTCGCCGCGCTGTCGCCGTTCGGACGACGCTCACCGGATGACCGCCGGATCGTTGCCCGCAACCCGCTGTCGAACCTCGCCGGCCTCCCGGTCGACCGCGGCATCGTCGCCGTCGTCGCGGTGCTGCTCGGATCGACCGCGTTCGACTCCGCGCTCGGCACGTCGTGGTGGATGACGGAGGTGCAGTCCTGGTACGCCGGGTCGCCGGCGCTCGCCGTCTCGTACAAGTCCCTCGGGCTGGTCGCGATGATCACGCTCGTCGGTGGCATCTTCGTCCTGGCCGCACGCGCGACCGGCGGGCTCGCCGGGGTCCAGCGGCGCGCGATGCCGGGCGAGCTGGCGCACTCGCTGGTGCCGATCGTGGTCGGGTACGTCGGCGCGCACTATCTGTCGTACCTCGTCGAAAAGGGTCAGCGCACCGTCATCGCCCTCGCCGACCCGCTCGACCGCGGCTGGGACCTGCTCGGCCTCGGCGGTCTCGAGGTCTCGTACTGGTTGTCCGAGCACCCCCACCTGCTCGCCGTCCTCAAGGTCGGGCTCGTCCTCACCGGCCATGTCCTCGGGGTCATCGCCGCGCACGACCGCTGCATCCGCCTGCTGCCTCGTGCGCACCACCTCACCGGCCAGCTCGCGCTGATGCTGGTGATGGTCGGCTACACGTTCCTCGGGCTGTTCCTCCTGTTCGCGGGGTGAGGGCGGCTGTCCGGCGTGTGGGCCGGGGTTCCTAGGCTGGTGCCTGTGGATCGCCCCGAAGGACCCGCCGTCACGGTGTGGCTGTTCTTCTTCGTCGTCGTCTTCCTGAGGGCGCAGGCGACGTACTGGATCGCGCGGGTCGCCGCCGTCCAGGTGCTCACCCGCCCCCATCCGACCGGCGGTTGGCGAGCCCGCACCCACGACTGGCTCGAGGGCGACTCGGCCCAGCGCGGCGCCGATGTCGTACGACGGTGGGGCGCGCTCGCGGTGCCCGTCTCGTTCCTGACCGTCGGTGCGCAGACCGTGATCAACGCGGGCGCGGGCGTCGTCCAGATGCCGTTCATGCGCTATCTGCTCGCGATGATCCCCGGCTGCATGGTGTGGGCGCTGGTGTGGACGACGATCGGGATGTCGGCGTTCTACGCGGCGGTCGGTGCCGGTCTGACGACGGGGTGGGGCATCGCGCTCGCGGCGCTCACCGTCGTCGGCGTGGTCGCCGCCGTGGTCGTGTTCCGCCGCCGCTCACGGGCTCGGGCGTAGGGGTCACGCTCGAACGTCTGGGGACAGGAAGTTCACGAGGAGATCGTGCCCACGCGGGGTCAGGATCGACTCCGGATGCACCTGCACGCCCTCGACCGGGTGCTCGCGGTGACGCACGCCCATGAGCACGCCCTCGGCGTTCCAGGCGGTCGGGACCAGCGCATCGGGGAGGCCCTCCACGATGAGTGAGTGGTAGCGCGCCGCGACCAACGGCCCGTCCATCCCTGCATACACGCCGAGCCCGTCGTGGTGGATCAGCGACGGCACGCCGTGCACCGGACGCGGCGCCCGCACGACCCGCGCCCCGTACGCCTCGCCAATCGCCTGGTGCCCGAGGCAGACGCCCAGGATCGGCGTGGACGAGCCGAACGCACGGACGGCGTCGACGCTGACACCGGCTCCGGAGGGCGCGCCCGGTCCGGGCGAGAGGACGAGGTGCGTGAACGCTCCGGCACGGCGCATCCGCTCCAGCGCGTCGACGTCGACCGCGTCGTTGCGCACCACGGTGGCCTGGGCACCGAGCTCCCGCACGTACTGCGCGAGGTTGTGCACGAACGAGTCGTAGTTGTCGATGAGCAGCACCCGCGCACCCGCCCGCGACGAATCTTGAGGAGTTGCGCCCACGAGCGGGGCCGAATCCCTCAAGTTCGGTGGGGCCGAGGTATCGAGGCTTCGCAACCAAGCGGTCGTACGGCCGGGAGCGCGCTGCACCACGCCCTCGACCTCCGTCACGGCACGGACCCGGCCGATCGCGTTGGTGACGAACAGCTCCGTCGCGCCGGCGAGCTCGGCGAGCGCGATCCGGCGCTCGTGGACCGGCACCGCCCGCGCGCGCAGCAGCCCGAGGACCACCTCCCGCGTCACGCCGGGCAGGATCCGCCCGTCGAGCGCCGGGGTGTGGACGCCGTCGTCGAACACTGCGAACACGTTGCCCCGTCCGGTCTCCAGGACGCTGTCGTCCGTGTCGACGAGCAGCGGGTCGCGCGTCGGCGTCCACGGCGCGCCCGGAAGCGTGTCCAGCAGCGCGCGGTCGCGCCACTTCGCGTCGCCGAGGCCGCCAGGGACGACGACGGGCCGCAGGGTCCACGGGTCCGACGGCACGACTCCGGCCGGTGTCGTACGGACGTCGACGGCGCCCGTACGGGGATCGAGCGCCAGCCGCAGGCGGTGCGAACCGGCGAGGTCGGTCGCGGCATCACCCGCGCGTAGGGCGAGGTCGTCGGCGTCGAGCGCGATGCCGTACACCGCCCGCGCGGCATCCGCGAGGCGCGTGACGTGTCCGTCGAGGTCGACGGGGACGCCGTCGCGGACGAGGAGCGTGTCGAAGATGCCGGAGGCGGGGTCGGGGGGACGGTCTCGATACACGGCTCGCCCTGGGGGGCTCGCCGCTCCTCGACCCACGGGACCCGAGCTCGCCGCTCCACCGGCGAACGTCCCGCCCACGGCACGCAGGAGCGGGGTCGCCTTCGTGAAGCACTCGCGCAGCTCGTCGTCGGGGTCGGAGTCCGCGACCACACCACCGCCGACACCGAGCCACACGTGCTCGCCGCGCACCTCGAACGTCCGGATCGCCACGTTTGCCTCGAGGCCGCGCGGCCCCGCGTAGCCGACCGCGCCGGTATAGACCTCCCGCCCCGTCGCCTCCAGCTCGCCGATCACCTGCATCGCGCGGACCTTCGGCGCGCCCGTGACCGAGCCGGGCGGGAACGACGCCCGCAGCACGTCGGCGTCACTCGTCCCCGGGAGCAGCACCGCCTCCACGTCCGACACGAGGTGCCACACCCCGGTGTGCGGGCGCGGCGCCGCGGTCGCCGTGACCTCCACGGTGCCGGTCCGGGCCACGCGGCCGAGGTCGTTGCGGACCAGGTCGACGATCATCACGTTCTCGGCGCGGTTCTTCACCGAGGCCGCGAGCTCCGCCGGGTCGGAGCCCGCCGGCGCCGTCCCCTTGATCGGCGACGACACCACACGGTCACCGGTCCGGCGCACGTACAGCTCGGGTGACAGGCTCACCACCGTGCCCGTACGACCCGCGATGAACGCCGCGTATGCGGGGCGCAGCTCCTCGACGCCCGCGAGGAACATCTCGAGCGGGTCGCCGCTCAGCCGAGACTCGAGGCGCAGGCAGATGTTCGCCTGGAAGATGTCGCCCGCGTGGATGTGCGCGATCGCCCGCCGCACGGCCTCACGGTGCGCGTCGAGCCCGGGCACGGCGACGAACGGCTCGAGTGCGTACGGCGCCGCAGCCGGCTCGGGGCCCGCCAGCAGCGCCGCCAGCGCGTCCCACCGTCGCTCGGCCGCCTCGGGCGCGGCCACCGACTCGAACCACCACACCCCGTCCGGCTCGCGCCGCAGCACGGTGTCGTAGCGCGCGAGGTCGGCGTCGGGCAGCGGGTACGGCCGCGGGGGCGCCTCGCCGATGTCCTCGAGCCGGGCGCCGAGCGGGTATCCCCACCAGCCGATCCACGTGCCCGCCGCCGTCGCCGACGCGGCGGCGCCGTCCGCCGGCCCCGTCCCGAGATCGAACGGATCCTCGTCGGCGCCGAGCAGCCGGTCGGGCTCGTACGCGACGAGATCGTGCCCGTCGTCCCACGCCCCGACCAGGGCCACGAGCCGGTCGCGGTCGCGGAGCCGGCGCAGCAGCGCACCGGTCGCGACCGGCCCGACCCGCCGGCGCACGGCGGGACCGGTCATCCGGCCGGGAGCTCCTGGGGCCCCACGACAAGCCGCGCCTCCTGACGCAGCCACGTGTCGACGACCTCGTACGCGCGCTTGCGCGGGCCCTCGGTCGACAGGAAGACGTCGTGACGCGCTCCCTCGATCGGCACCACGTGAGTGTCGCCGCCCAGGCAGCCCGACCAGCGCGCGATCTGGCGCACGTCGAGCACGGCGTCAGCGGAGTCGACGGCGTCGGAGTAGTCGCTCGCGACGTGGCTGCGGGTCGAGCGCAGGACGAGCGCGGGCACCCCGATGTCGAGGCCGCGGTGGAACCGGGCGTGGGCGAGCCGGATCGCACGCAGCCACCCGAACGTCACGGGGAAGCCCGAGATCGGCTTCCAGGCGGTGTTGAACTCCCACTCACCGAAGTGCGACGAGGCCAGGCTCGCCCCGTACGCGTCGCCGGGCGGCAGCTTGATGACGGTCGTCGGCTTCACGCGACCGACGAGCTTGACGACCTCGGTGCCGACCGAGCGCAGGTAGCGCGCGCCCTGCAGGTCGAACCATGGGCTGTTGAGGATCAGCCCGGCGACCCCGTCACCGCGCTCCCCAGGCGTACGGCGGCGGTCGAGCCACAGCGGCAGGATCAGCCCGCCGGTCGAGTGCGCCGCGAGCACCACGTCGTCGGCCTGCTCGGCGCGCACGATCGCCAGCGCCCGCTCGAGCTCGGCGTCGTACAGCGCGAGGTCGGAGACGAAGTGTGCGGTGTGCCCCGGCTGCAGCGAGCGACCGCACTTGCGGAGGTCGAGCGCGTAGAACGCAAACCCGCGCGCCGCGAAGAAGTCGGCGAGCTCGGTCTGGAAGAAGTAGTCACTGAACCCGTGGACATAGAGAACCGACCCGGTCGGCGTCTCGTCGGCGTGCGGCACGCGGCGTACGAGGGTGGCGTCGATGCGGCCCTCGCCGTCGGGGTCCTCGCCCAGGTCGATGCGGTGCTGCTCGTACCCGGGGCCCAGCACGTCCGGCTGCCAGCTGGTCATTGGCGCTCCTCTCGCGGCCGCTCGCCCGCGACCTCCACGTCGAAGCGTACGGGGAGGCGCGGACGAGCGGCCACGGTCTGCCGTGAGTCAGCCGACCTTCTCGAACGGGGTCGGCGTCGCCCCCGTCCAGCGGTAGAGGTCGAGCGCACCGGTCTGCTTCTTGACGCCGTCCTCGACGACGGGACCGCCGGAGGCCCCGTAGAAGTAGCCTCCTCCGACCGACACGAGCCCGTACGACGCGTCGAACGTCCAACCGAAGGTCGACGACGCCGGGTCGTACTGCCCGGCAGGCAGCAGCGACAGGTGGTCTCCGAGTTCCGGCTCGGCCTGCCCGCGCACGACCGCCTGGTACGGGGGACGGTCGCCATCGACGACGAACAGCGAGTAGTTCGGGTAGCCCGGCTTGGTGCCCTTGTAGACCGCGAGGAACCAGTGCCCGGACGCTTCGTCGTACTCGAGGTTCTGGACCCCGTACGTGGTGTTGCCGGTGAACACGAAGTACTTGTTGCGGACCTCGCGCGGCCCGCTGCGGTGCGGCGCGTCCTGGACGAGCGGCTTCTCGTAGCGGCGCCAGCTCGCGACGTCGTACTCGAGCAGCACCTGGTTGTCGTTGTCGATGCGGTCCTTGTGGGCATACACCCCGTATGCGACGCGCAGCACCTGCTTGCCCTTCGCCCTGCCCCTGTCCTTGCCGGCGGCGGGGCCGAACGCGACACCGTCGATGCCGCTGCTGCCGTAGCGGTGATCCGCCGTGTTGCCGGTGTCGCCGTCGAACACGCCGTCACGGTCCATGTCGGCGGTGAAGTCCTCGACGACCTCCGGGAGATAGACGGTCGTCATGATGCCGTCGGTCTCGGCGTCCATGCCGATGCGGTCGATCTTGGCGCCGTCGAAGATCGCGATGTAGAAGGCTTCCTCGGCCTTGTACTCCAGCGACCCGTAGACACGGCCGTCGTGCGTGTTGAGGTCGAGGTCTCCGAGGTGGCCCGTGAGACCGGTGACTGTCCCGAGGACGTTGCCTTCGAGGTCGGTCTTGACGAGCACCTGGGTGAACGACCAGTAGACGACGCCCTCATGCTCGTCGATCGCGGCGCCCTGGACGTGGCTCGTCGGCCAGGCACCGCCGTCGATGTGGCGTGGGAGTACGGGTGGTTTGACCGGTGCGCCCGCGCGGGCGTCTGTGGAGGCGGCGGGGCCGGTCGTACGGTCGGCCGCGGGTTCGGCGACGGCGGATGCGGTGGGTAGGACAAGCGCTGCGGCTGCCAGGAGGGCGGCCCCGGATCGTGCGATCGAGTGGCGCATGGATTCCTCTCGTCGGTGTGCTTGTGCACATCGAACCTAGAGGAGTTGGCGACAATCCGACATCGAGGCGACGAGACGACAAACCTCCGACGACGCCCGCGTCGCCGACCTCAGTCGTGCGGGATCTCGCTGATGACCTGCGCGCCGAGCGTGCGGCTGAGGAGCTCCTCGTGGCTCAGGCCGTCGTTGTCCATCGCGGGATCGTCGGCACGCGCGTGATGGTCGGGGTCGTACGCCTCCGGGCGACCGGAGTCCTCGCGCAGGGTCGCGCGGGCGGCGGCGATCGCGTCGGCGCTCGCGCGCTCCGGTCGCGTCGGGGCAGGAGGCACCACGGAAGCGGTGGGCGCCTCGGGCGCAGCCCCTTGCGACGACTCGGGCGGAGCCGCAGCCGCCGGCGCCGGGGACTCCGGCGGACGCTGGTGCGGCGCAGGTGTCGGAGGCAGAGCGCCCCCTGCGGCGGACGGGTCGACGACCGCCTCGACACGCCACGTCCCGCCGAGGACCTCGGAGAGTGCGGTGCCGAGGATGCCGTCCGAGCCGCTGCGGGCGAACGAGTCGCGCGCACCGGCGTTGACGAGACCGACGGTGACGGTGTTGCCCTCGAGCGAGTGCACCTGGGCGTTCTGGCTGAGCATGACCCAGGTGAACCGCCGCAGCGCGCGCACCTTGTCGAGGATGTCGGGCCACAGTCGGCGGACGTCGGCGACTCCGACCGTGCCCGGCGTCGCGGGCGGCTGCTCGGCCCGTGCCTCGACGGGAGCCGCTGCAGGTGCCGCTGCGGGTGTGGGCGTCGGCGCCGGCGCCGTCGACGCAGGGGCCGCCACAGGCGCGGGGGCCGGCGCCGGCGTGGGAGCAGTAGCGGGAGCCGGAGCTGGCGCAGCAGCCTGCGGGGCGTCGCCCACCATCGCCAGTCGTCGCTCGATCCTGTCGAGCCGCGCCTGGATACCGTCGGGCGTGGCGTCAGCACCGGGCAGGAGGATGCGCGCACAGACGAGCTCGAGCAGCAGCCGCGGCGCCGTGGCCCCGCGCAGCTCGGTCAGCCCCGCACTGACGACGTCGGCAGCACGGGTCAGGTCGGCACGGCCGAAGCGCGCGGCCTGGTTCTCGATGCGCTCTGCACGGTCGCCGGGGATGTCGATGAGGCCGATCGAGATCGCGTCGGGCACGTTCGCGACGATCACGAGGTCGCGCAGGCGCTGGAGGAGGTCCTCGGCGAAGCGGCGCGGGTCCTGCCCCGTCTCGACGACCTTGTCGACTGCGGCGAAGACCGCTCCACCGTCTCCCGCGGCAAAGGCGTCGACGACCTCGTCGAGCAGCGAGTCAGGCGTATAGCCGAGCAGCGCCGCGGCGAGGTCGTACGTGACCCCCAAGTCGTCGGCACCGCTGATCAGCTGGTCGAGCACGCTCAGCGTGTCGCGAACCGAGCCGCCGCCGGCACGGACGACGAGCGGGAGCGCGGTCGGCTCCAACGGCACCCCCTCCGTACGGCCGAGCTCCTCGAGGTACGAGGTGAGGACCTTCGGCGGGACGAGCCGGAACGGGTAGTGGTGGGTCCGCGAGCGGATCGTGCCGATGACCTTCTCGGGCTCGGTCGTCGCGAAGATGAACTTGAGGTGCGGGGGTGGCTCCTCGACGAGCTTGAGCAACGCGTTGAAGCCCTGGCTCGAGACCATGTGGGCCTCGTCGATGATGTAGACCTTGTAGCGGCTGTTGACCGGGGCGAAGAATGCCCGCTCGCGCAGGTCACGCGCGTCGTCGACACCACCGTGGCTCGCGGCGTCGATCTCGATGACATCGATGCTGCCGGGGCCACCGCGCGCGAGGTCGCGGCAGCTCTGGCACTCACCGCACGGGTCGGCGACAGGAGCACGCTCGCAGTTGAGGGCGCGCGCGAGGATGCGGGCGCTCGTCGTCTTGCCGCAGCCGCGCGGACCTGAGAACAGGTAGGCGTGGTTGACGCGGTTGTTGGCCAACGCGTGCCGCAGCGGCTCGGTCACATGCGTCTGGCCGATCACCTCGGCAAAGGTCTCCGGGCGATACCGCCTGTACAACGCCATGGGTTCGTCCACGCCTCAACCCTAACGATCGCTCCTGACGGTCGACGGGGACCGCTGGCTATACGCAAGGCCCCACGACACGTCGGCGTCGCGGGGCCTTCCGGGGGTTTGCTTCCTCGCACGGCGCCCGAGGCGCACTTGCACTGTCCTACCGTGCAGTTCGCGCACCGTGCAAGGGTCAACGGCGACTTTTTTCACTATTCAGAGGGTCATGCACAGGCACTGCGTGACCATCCACAGACAAGTGCTGTTCATCCACATTTTTCCCACAGGCTGCCCACACGGCCTTGACACCCCCAGCCCGTATCGCGCTCACGTCGAGTGCTCGCGCGCGGGAGCCCGCCCGTACGTGACCGCCTCGACGACCTCCTGCGGCGCCCTCTCCACCAGCTGCCGGTCGGGTTGTGCGCCCAACGCGTCGTTCACCGTCGCGTAGGCGAGCCGGAACGCGACGAACACCGTGGCCTCGAGGACCGCGCGGTCGTCCAGGCCGACGGCGCGCAGCCGCGCGACGTCGTCGGGCGTGGTCGCGTTGGGGTCGCGGACGACGCCAGCGGCCCATGCGGCGAGCGCCGCAGTGCGCGGGTCGAGGGCGTCCAGCCGCGCCTCGATCACCGCGGCCGCGGTCGCCGGGTCGGTGAGCCCGGCGAGCCGACGACCCCACGCGAACGAGCAGTACGAGTCGCCGCGGGCCGAGGCCGCTGCCACCACGAGGACGGCCCGGTCCTCGTCGGTGAGCGTGCTGTCCGTGGCGACCGCGGCACGTGCGGCGGCGAACGCGTCGTTGACGTCGGGCCGCCAGGCCCACAGCCGCGTGAGGTTGTCTACGTAGCCGCCGTCGTCGCGGTCCGCGGCATACATCGCGGTGACGGCATCGGCGTGGGGAGGTTCGTCGAGGAACATCCGACCAGCATGGTCCCGGCACGGGTCTCGCAGGGGGGTCAGGACATGAAAAGGTCCCTCGCGCACCCGATAGAGCTCACTTACCCTTGCTGCCTTCCGGCCCTGGGGGAGTTGGGCGAGATATCGCCGCGCGAGGGACTTCCGTCATCCTACCGACACCGACCAACGGCGTCGTCGTCGGGCTACACCGGGCCCGATTCACGGCCGCGTCGCGCGAACAGGTAACCTGCTCGCGGAGGATTCGCATAGTGGCCTAGTGCGCACGCTTGGAAAGCGTGTTGGGTTAACGCCCTCAGGGGTTCGAATCCCCTATCCTCCGCCAGGTGATCTCACGAGATCGACAAGAGGCCGGGCTCCAGACGGGGCCCGGCCTGTTGTCTCTCCGGATCTGGCCTTCTGGCGCCCTCACTGCTCGTGCCCAGCAAGACACCGCTGATCGGCAGCGCCCGGTCACCATGTGTGCGGGTGTGGCGATGGCCAGCGGCACCATCCTCGAGCGCACGTGACGAGCGACCGCCCTCCACACCGCGCCACGCGCGCCCGCGCACGCGAAGGCGCCGTGGCCCGCCTGACTACACTGCAGTGGTGATCTTCCGAGGAGTGGGCGAGGGCAAGCCGTACCCAGAGCACGGCCTGACCCAGAGCCAGTGGGCGAAGCTGCCTCCGCAGCAGGTCCGACTGGACACGCTCATCACGATCAAGCGACAGCTCGATCTGGCCAGCCTCCTCGACGAGGACTCGACGTTCTTCGGCGACCTGTTTCCGCACGTCGTCGGTTGGCAGGGCGGGCTCTACCTCGAGGACGGTCTGCACCGCGCACTGCGTGCAGCCCTCCAGCAGCGCCAGGTGATGCACGCTCGCATCTACACGATGGACAGGTGACCATGAGCCGGGGGTTGCGCACGTTCCTGACGATGTCGGTGCTCACCGCCGTCCTCGTCGGCGGCACCTACATGGGTGTCCGCCTGCTGTTCGCCAAGCCACCGAGCCTGCCCGAGGTCGCGGCCAACACCTGCCGCAACCGCACGCTCGAGCCCGGCGAGCAGCTCTCCACCAACCAGGTGCGGGTCAACGTCCTCAACGCCGGCGGCCGCTCCGGCATGGCCAACCGCACGATGATCAACCTGCAGACCGCAGGCTTCCTCCCGGGAACGATCAGCAACGCGCCGGAAGACGCCCGCATCGCCAACGTCCGTGTGGTGGCCCGCGAGCCCAACCGCGTCGACGCCCGCCTGGTCGGCGCGCAGTTCAAGGGCAAGGTTCAGTACACGAAGGGCGCACCCGGCGACGACGCGAGCGTCGAGGTCCTCATCGGCAAGAAGTTCGCCGGCATGAAGAAGAAGCAGATCGAGTCGATCAAGGCCAAGAACCGCGTGACGATTTGCGTCCCGGACCTGACCGAGCCGGTGTCCTGACGCACGTCCGTGTCCTGACGGCCGAGGTGGCCGCCAGGACACGGAGCGGGCTCAGCTCGTGATCGCCACGACACCTAGGTGGTTGGAGATCGAGGCGTAGCGCTCGGCGTACAACCGCACGCCGCTCATGTCGTACGCGATGACCATGCCCCGGATCGAGGCCCGCGCGAGCGAGGTGTTGCGCTGGTAGACAGGGCCGCCGCTGTCGCCCTTGCGGACGATCACCCGGTCGTCGTCGCGCCGCCCCCGCATGAGGTACGTGGTGCAGGTCGACGACACGTCCGGATCGTCGCAGTACGTCGCGGAGAGGCTCTTGATCTCGATCCCGCAGACCGACTTCGTCACCACGCCGGAGACGCACACCGAGTCGCCGACGTCACCGTCGTTCGCACCGGTGACCGTACGGACGTTGAAGTTGTCCAGGCCGTCGGTGTAGATCGAGTTGGTGTAGGAGGACCCGGCCAGTCGGGCCTGGTCGTAGTTGGGGTAGCCGGAGCGCCCGGCGGTCTGCCCGAAGTAGTACGCCCCCGAGTACCACGAGGTGCCGTTCGGGCCGCAGTGCCCGGCGGTCACCGAGTAGCGCGTGCTCGAGGTCTTGCTCTTGACCGTGAAGCCGGACGTGCAGCTGGTGCTCCCGGCCGTGATCTTCGCGCCACCCCAGTGCGGTGACGTGTCGGCCGTACGCGACGCCAGCGCGCTCTCCCCCGTGTAGCGGACGACGACCGCGCCCGGCTCCACCCCTTCGACCGGAGCGCGCTGGACGTCGAGACGTCCCGCTGCGGGGGCCGTACCCTCCACATCGACGACCACGGCACCGAGCTCGGGGTCGAGATCCATGCTGTAGCTGCTGCGCTGGGACGCGTCGCCTGCCCACGCCTGCGCGCTGACCTGGCGCCAGGCGGTCCGCAGCTCGTCCGCGCTCCGCTCGGAGGTGGTGATCCTGAGGCTGTTGCGAGCCCCTGCGGGAAGACCGGCCGTGAGCCGCGCGACCAGCGCCGCCGGGTCGGTCTCGCGGGTGACGACGACGTCGTAGCCGTCGGCGGCGCTCCCGAGGACTCCGATGATCCCCACGTCGAGGCCGACGGGCACGCCGTCGGCGGGCTTCTCGCCCTGAGGGGTGAGAACGGCGGTCAGCCGTTGGGCCACCGCGCGCTGGACGGAGGTCACGGCCGCCGTCTCACTCGAGGTGGTTGCTTCGTCACCGGCGGCGGGACCGCCGGCTGAGGCGAGGAGGCCCGCGCTCAGGACGATCGCGAGGGCGGGGACGGTGATGAGCAGGCGTGGAGTCGGCATTGGGTGGCTCCTTCGTCGCAGGTTCCGTGCCCGAACGCTAGTGGCAGATCGGGAGGTCCGCTCGTCGAGCCTGGACCGGGAGCATTTCTTTGGTTAGCCTTACCTCTGGACCTGTTGCCGAGGAGGCTCCTTGACCACCACCACCGAGACCGCCGTTGCTGCATGGCGGTTCTTCGACGTCGAGGTCGCGCGCACGGTCACGCTCTCGCGCTCGTTCGTCCGCGTCACCTTCCGCGGCGACGACCTCGACCAGATGGCCGACAACGGGTTCGATCAGCGCATCAAGCTCATGCTCCCTGACGAGACCGGCGGCTACGCCTACGTGCCGTACGGCTCGGACTGGTATGACATCTGGCGCCGCCTGCCTGACGAGCACCGCAACCCGCTGCGCACGTACACGATCCGCTATGTCCGCCCGGCGCAGCGCGAGGTCGACGTCGACGTCGTGCTTCACGGCACCACCGGCCCAGCAGGGCGCTTCGCCGCGACCTGCCGACCTGGCACTCCCGCTGTGCTCATGGGCCCCAACGCGCTCCACCCGGGTCCCCACGGCGCGATCGAGTTCGCCGTGCCCGGCAGCGGCCGACCTCTGCTTCTCGTCGGCGACGAGACCGCGCTCCCCGCGATCGGCCGCATCCTGGAGGACCTCCCCGAGACCACGGTCGGTCATGTCCTCGTCGAGGTGCCGCACGCAGAGGACTTCACCGACCTCTCACGGCCCGCAGGAATGTCGCTGACGTGGATCGCCCGCGAGGGCGCACCACACGGCGAGAGCCTCGTCCCCGCCGTCCGTACGGTCGCCGACCAGCTCCTCGGCGGCGCACGAACCGCGGACGGCGCCACGGCCCTCGAGGACGTCGACATCGACGAGGGCTTGCTGTGGGAGGTCCCGCTCGACGACGCGGGCGTGCCGCTCCCGCCGACCGGAGACCTCTACGCCTGGCTCGCGGGCGAGGCGTCGGTCATCAAGACGCTGAGGCGCTTCCTCGTGTCCGAGCGCGGCGTGGACCGTCGCTCGGTGGCGTTCATGGGCTACTGGCGCGAGGGGCGCGCGGAGGGGTGACACGGGCTCACCAGCCTGTACGCCCGTAGTCTCCGGAGCATGATCGAGGCCGTGGTGTTTGACATGGACGGAGTGCTCGTCGACTCCGAGGAGCGCTGGGACGCCGCGCGCCGCGACGTGGTCGCCGCCGCGGGACGGCCGTTCCCGGACCACGCCACCCGCGCGATGCAAGGCATGAGCGCGCCAGAGTGGGAGCGCTACCTCCACGACGAGCTCGGCGTTCCCGACCCGCCGGACACGATCGGCCGAGCCGTCGTCGACGTGATGGCCGCCGGCTATCGCGACGCGCTGCCGCTCCTGCCGGGCGCCGTCGACGCGGTGACAGCGCTCGCCGCCTCGTACCGGCTCGCGGTCGCCTCGTCCGCCAACCGCGAGCTGATCGTGATTGTGCTAGAGCTCGCCGAGATCGCGACGCGCTTCGACGCCGTGGTCTCCAGCGAGGAGGTGCCGCGCGGCAAGCCGGCACCGGACGTCTATCTCGAGGCCGCGCGGCGGCTGGGCGTCGCGCCCGCCGCGTGCGTCGCCGTCGAGGACTCCTCCAGCGGGCTGCGCTCCGCGTACGCCGCAGGGATGGCGGTCGTGGCCGTGCCGAACCGTGCGTACCCGCCGGACACCGACGCACTCGCGCTCGCCGTGACTGTCGTGGACGACGCCGGCGCCGTCAGGCCGGAGCTCGTCGCCGCACTGGGCTGAAGGGCGAGAAAGCAGCGAACCCCGCCCGGCTTCCCGGGCGGGGCTCGTACGGCGGTGGCGGTGGGATTTGAACCCACGGTAGGTTTCCCTACACAACATTTCGAGTGTTGCACCTTCGGCCGCTCGGACACGCCACCGCAGAAGAGATTACCGGACCTGCTCGGCGCCCTCCCAAGAGGGTCCGCGCTTCAGCGGTGCTCAGCGAAGAACGCCAGCAGTTGGGCCGACGCCTCCTCGGCACGCACCCCTCCGCGCACCTCCGGGCGGTGATTCAGCCGCCGGTCCCGTACGACGTCCCAGAGCGACCCGACCGCGCCCGCCTTCTCGTCGTACGCCCCGAAGACGAGACGCGAGACCCGCGCGAGGACGAGCGCGCCGGCGCACATCGTGCACGGCTCCAGCGTCACCACGAGGGTGCAGCCGTCGAGCCGCCACTCCCCGCGCGTGGCTGCCGCAGCGCGCAGCGCGACGACCTCCGCGTGGGCGGTGGGGTCGCCGTCGCGCTCGCGGGCGTTCCAGCCCTCGCCGAGGACGGCGCCCTCGGCGTCGACGACGAGCGCGCCGACGGGGACGTCGCCGGTCTGCGTCGCCCGGGAGGCGAGCGCGAGGGCACGCTCCATGAGCGCATCGTCGTACGCGAGCGGGGACTGCACGTCAGTCGACGAGCGCTTCGTAGACGTCGCCGAACCCCAGCCGCTCGGCGATGTCGCCCAGCACCTCGTCGGGGTAGGCGTCAGGGTCGTCGAGCATGACCGCGAGGTCGATCGCCGTGACCCCCAGGTCGCTCAGGATCTCCATGTCGCCGGCCGGCTGCGGCTCGTCGTCGTCGTCCGGGTCGGGCAGGTCGAGGGCATCGGCGACGGAGCTGGCCAGCGGCCACTCGTCGACGGCCGTGACGTCGGACAGCATGAGCTGGGTGCGCGGGCCGGTCACCCGCGCGAGCACGAAGAAGTCCTCGTCGACGGCGACCATGCCGATCACCCCGCACTCCGACGGGAACGGCCGCAGCGCGCGTACGAGGTCGTCGACCTCCTCCGACGCCTCGGCGGTCAGCCGCGTCGCCTGCCACACGCCCTCCTCGCGATAGGCGACCACCGCGACGTCCACCTGGTCCTCCGCCACGACCTCACCTCCGACGACCTGCACAGACACGTACTCCCGAGGATGGCAGAGGAACCTGCTCCGGTGTTGGGGAGTCACCGGCAGTTCGACGGTCGGTAGGGTTTCGGTCATGGACATCCACGTCGTCGACCACCCGCTGGTCGCGCACAAGCTCACGACCCTGCGGGACGCCGAGACCGACTCCCCGACCTTTCGGCGGCTCACCGACGAGCTCGTGACGCTGCTGACGTACGAGGCGACGCGCGACGTGCGCGTTGAGGACGTCACGGTCCAGACCCCGGTCGCGCCGGCCAAGGGCGTGCGGCTCGCGCCGCCGAAGCCGCTAATCGTCCCGATCCTGCGGGCCGGCCTCGGCATGCTCGAGGGCATGCAGCACCTCCTGCCGACAGCGGAGGTCGGCTTCCTCGGCATGATCCGCAACGAGGAGACGCTCGAGCCCGCGACGTACGCCGAGCGCCTCCCGGACGATCTGACCGGCCGTCAGGCGTACGTGCTCGACCCGATGCTGGCGACCGGCGGGACGCTGGCGGCGGCGATCAAGTTCCTCGTACGGCGTGGCTGCTCGGCCATCACGGCGGTCTGCCTCCTCGCGGCCCCCGAGGGCATCGCGCGCATCGAGGCCGACCTCGCCGACATCGAGGTGCCGGTCTCGCTGGTGGTCGCAGCGGTCGACGAGCGCCTCAACGAGCTCGGCTACATCGTGCCGGGCCTCGGTGACGCCGGCGACCGCCTGTACGGCGTCGTCTGACGCCTCCGCCGCTCGCATTTTCCGTTGGGGCCAACGGAAAGTGTGTGGCCCACCTGAATGTTCCGGTGGGGCGCGCATTCTGCGGTGGGGCCATGGGGGAATGGGCGCGTTGTCCACAGGCAGAGCGCGATGCGGATGCGGGCCGGGCGCCGTCCCCGCCACCCTGGCGCGATGGAGATCGAGCACGATCCGGTGATCGCGGCCATCGCCGGACGCCGCGGCGGCTACTTCACGACCGCTGACGCGCGTGACAACGGGTACGGCCCGGGCGCGCTCGCGTCGGCACGCGGGCGCAGGGCGATCGCGAAGGTCCGGTACGGCGCCTGGGCGCTGCCCGCGACGTACGGCGAGCTTCACGCGACGGAGCAGTACGCGGTCCGCTGCCAGGCGGTCGCGGACAAGCTCGGTCCCGGTGCCGTGCTGAGCCACCACTCGGCGCTCGCCGTACGACGCATGCCGCTGGTCGCCGTCGACCTGTCGCTCGTGCACGTGACGCGGCTCGACCAGCGCAACGGACGTACGGTCGCCGGTGTCCGATTCCACGCGGGGTCCTTGACCGACAGCGAGATCGACGAGGTCGACGGGCGTCAGGTCACCACTCTCCCGCGCGCGCTGTGGGAGTCGGCCTCGCTCGCGCAGGTCCGTAGCGGCGTCGTGGCAATGGACGCCGCCCTGCACCACGGCCTCGTCGATCGCGATCAGCTCGAGCGTGCCGAAGAACGTCACCGCGGCTGGCAGGGGAGCCCCCGCGCGTCGGCCGCGCTCGCGTTCGCCGACGGCAAGGCAGAGTCGGCCGGCGAGTCGCTCGGTCGGTGGATGTTCCACGTGTTCGACCTGCCGAAGCCCGTGCTGCAGTACGACGTGTACGACGAGAACGGCAACTTCCTCGGCCGGTCGGACTATGCGTGGCCCGAGTGGCGCCACCTCGGCGAGTTCGACGGCCTCCGCAAGTACTACCGGCCGTACAAGGAAGGAGACGACGCGTCCGAGGTCGTCGTCTCCGAGAAGCGCCGCGAAGAGCGGATGTGCGGACAGCGGTACGGCATGTCGCGCCTGATCTGGGGCGACGTCTACACGCTCGACCGGGGGGTCGCCGCACGAGTGCTCGCCCAGCTGACGCAGTCGCGCCGCCTCTTCGGGTGAACGCCCCGCCCCCTCACTTCCGCGATGGCATTCTGCGTTGGCCCCCACGAAGATCCCTGGCCCCACCGAAGCATTCAGGTGGGGAACGGACGCTGCGTTGGCCCCCACGCAAAGTGAACCGGTGCGGCGTCTGCGCAGGTCACATACCTCGTCACGGTCGACACGCTCCACCATGTGAGACTCAAATCTCACCCACTGGTCGGCCGACAGTCCCTGAGGCTAACGTCTGCCGAATGAAGATCGGCGTGGTCAAGGAGACCTCGCCGGGTGAGACACGCGTCGCCGGCACCCCGGCGACCGTCATCCAGCTGATCAAGCTGGGGTACGACGTCGTGGTCGAGTCCGGTGCAGGCATAGCGTCCAGCTTTTCCGACGAGGCGTACGGCAAGGCCGGTGCCTCGATCGTGCCGCGCGACGAGGCCTGGGAGGCCAACCTCGTGCTCAAGATCAACGCGCCGTCGTCGGACGAGATCGGCCTCCTCTCCGACGACGCCACGCTCATCAGCCTGATCTCGCCGGCGCTGAACGAGACGCTCGTCGAAGAGCTGACCCAGCGCAGCCTCACGGTGCTCGCGATGGATGCGGTGCCGCGCATCTCCCGTGCGCAGTCGATGGACGTCCTGTCATCGATGGCCAACATCGCGGGCTACCGCGCCGTGGTCGAGGCGGCGCACGAGTTCGGCCGGTTCTTCACCGGACAGGTCACCGCTGCGGGCAAGGTGCCTCCGGCCAAGGTGCTCGTCGCGGGCGCCGGGGTCGCCGGGCTGGCGGCGATCGGCGCCGCGAGCAGCCTCGGCGCGATCGTCCGGGCCACCGATCCGCGCCCCGAGGTCGCCGACCAGGTCAGGTCGATCGGCGGCGAATACCTCGAGGTCGACGCGGAGCAGGAGGTCTCGACCGACGGCTATGCCAAGGCCACCAGCGAGGCGTACGACCGGCGCGCCGCGGAGATCTACTCCGAGCAGGCCGCCGACGTCGACATCGTCATCACGACGGCGCTGATCCCGGGGCGGTCCGCCCCGCGCCTGATCACCGAGGACGACGTGGCGAGCATGAAGCCCGGCAGCGTCATCGTCGACATGGCCGCTGCCCAGGGCGGCAACGTCGCAGGGTCGGTCGCGGGCCAGAAGGTCGTGACCGACAACGGCGTGACGATCCTCGGCTACACCGACCTTGCCGGCCGCCTTCCCACCCAGGCGTCGCAGCTGTACGGCACGAACCTGGTCAACCTGCTCAAGCTGCTCACGCCAGGCAAGGACGGACAGCTCGTCCTCGACTTCGAGGACGTCGTCCAGCGCAACGTCACGGTCGTCCGCGACGGCAAGAAGACCTGGCCGCCACCGCCGGTCGCCGTCTCGGCGACACCCGTAGCGGCAGCCCCGTCGGCCACGCCTGCCGCACCTACGGAGAAGCGACCACCGAACCCCGCCGTGAAGTGGGGGCTGATCGGCACCGGCATCCTGGCACTGTTCCTGGTGAACGCCTTCGCGCCGGCGCCGCTCCCCGAGCACTTCACCGTGCTCACGCTCGCGGTCGTCATCGGCTACTACGTCATCGGCAAGGTGCACCACGCGCTGCACACCCCGCTGATGTCCGTGACCAACGCGATCAGCGGCATCATCGTGGTCGGCGCGATGCTGCAGATCTCGGTCAGCGACGGGACCGACAACGCCGGGCTGATCCGCGTGCTGTCGTTCGTCGCGATCCTGCTGGCCTCCATCAACGTCTTCGGCGGCTTCGCCGTGACCCGTCGCATGCTCAGCATGTTCTCGAAGGACTGACGCCGCCATGACTGCACAGAGTGCTGCCACCGCGGCGTACATCGTCGCGTCGCTGCTGTTCATCCTGTCCCTCGCCGGCCTGTCCAAGCACGAGACCTCGCGCAACGGCGTCTGGTACGGCATCACCGGCATGGCGATCGCGCTGCTCGCGACGTTCGTACTGGTCGCTGACGTCGCCGACGGTCTCGCGATCGCGCTGCTGCTGGTCGCCGTCGTCATCGGTGCCGCCATCGGCCTGTGGTGCGCGCGCATTGTCGCCATGACCCAGATGCCCGAGCTGATCGCCCTGCTGCACTCCTTCGTGGGCCTGGCCGCGGTGCTGGTCGGCTGGAACGGCTACCTCGCCCCCAACCACCTATCCAGCTCGCTGGCCGACATCCATCACGCCGAGATCTTCATCGGCATCTTCATCGGCGCCGTGACGTTCACGGGCTCGATCGTCGCCAACCTCAAGCTGTCGGCCAGGATGCGCTCGGCCCCGCTGATGCTGCCGGGCAAGAACGCGATCAATATCGGCGCGCTGGTGCTGTTCGTGATCCTGACGGCCTGGTTCGTCGCCTCACCGCACCTCGTCCTCTTGATCCTCGTCACGATCGTGGCGCTCGCGCTCGGCTGGCACCTGGTCGCCTCGATCGGCGGTGGCGACATGCCCGTGGTCGTGTCGATGCTCAACAGCTACTCCGGCTGGGCTGCTGCCGCGTCGGGCTTCCTGCTCAGCAACGACCTGCTGATCGTCACCGGAGCGCTCGTCGGCTCCTCCGGTGCCTACCTCTCGTACATCATGTGCCAGGCGATGAACCGCTCGTTCCTCTCCGTCATCGCAGGCGGCTTCGGCATCGAGGCCTCCACGAACGATGCGACCGACTACGGCGAGCACCGCGAGACCAACGCCGCCGACGCCGCCGATCTGCTGACCAACGCACGGTCGGTCGTCATCACGCCCGGGTACGGCATGGCCGTCGCGCAAGCCCAGTACCCGGTGGCCGACCTCGTCCGCAAGCTGCGCGACCGTGGCATCGAGGTCCGCTTCGGCGTCCACCCCGTCGCGGGCCGTCTGCCCGGGCACATGAACGTGCTCCTGGCCGAGGCCAAGGTCCCGTACGACATCGTGCTGGAGATGGACGAGATCAACGACGACCTCGCCCACACGTCGGTCGTCCTGGTCATCGGCGCCAACGACACCGTCAACCCGGCCGCGGCGGAGGATCCGACCAGCCCGCTCGCCGGCATGCCGGTGCTACGCGTCTGGGAGGCCGAGAACGTCATCGTGTTCAAGCGGTCGATGGCCGCCGGCTACGCCGGGGTCCAGAACCCGCTGTTCTTCCGGGAGAACACCCAGATGCTCTTCGGTGACGCCAAGGAGCGGGTCGAGGACATCCTCAAGGCGCTGTAGCGAGTAGCTCACGTCGACCGGCCGGGATCCGTACGCACGGGACCCGACCGTTCGGTGCATCCAGGATGCGACATCGAGGGTGGCGCATCTCGGATACCGTCGGTATCTTGCTCCCATGACCTCCACGTTCACCGGCAGGGTTGCTGTCGTCACCGGTGCCGCGCGCGGCATCGGCGCAGGTGTCGCCCGCGAGTACGTCCGTCGCGGGGGCCGTGTCGCGCTGATCGGGCTCGAGCCCGACGAGCTCAAGTCGCTCGCCGCCGAGCTCGGCGACGCGGCGGCCTGGTGGGAGGCTGACGTCCGCGACACCAATGCCGTCACGACCGCCGTCAACGCCGCCGCCACTCACTTCGGCCGTATCGACGACGTCCTCGCCAACGCCGGCATCGCCTCGTACGGCACGGTCCGCCAGATCGACCCCGAGGCATTCGAGCGGGTTGTCGACGTGAACCTCAACGGGGTCTTCCGCACACTTCGCGCGACGATCCCGCACGTCATCGACACCAAGGGCTACCTCCTCGTCGTCTCGTCGCTCGCCGCGTTCACCCCGCTCGCCGGCCTCGCCCCGTACAACGCCAGCAAGGCCGGGGTCGAGGCGCTCGCGCTCGCGACGCGACAGGAGATGTGGGTCCACGGCGTGAAGGTCGGGGTCTGTCACCCGTCGTGGATCGACACCGACATCGTGCGGGGTGCCGAGGCCGATCTGCCGAGCTTCAAGGCGATCCGCAGCAAGCTGCCGTGGCCCGCCAACGGCACGACGACGCTCGAGGACTGCGTCACCGCGATCTGCCACGGCATCGCCAAGAAGAAGCGTCGCGTGTACGTCCCGCGCGGCGTCGTCGTCGCCAACCTCACCAAGCCGCTCGTGTCGTCCGCCCTCGCCGAGCCGATCGCCAGGCGGATGGTCAAGAAGACGGTCCCCGCGATGGAGGCGGAGGTGGCCGCACTGGGCCGCAACCACTCCGGCCACGTGCCGGTCACCGACAAGGCATAGGACGGCACCCGGGCCCGGTGTCCGGCCCCGCATCCGGGGGCCGGACACCGGGCTCTGGTGCGTACGAGGTCAGGTGGTGGTGCCGACCGACGCCGCCAGCGCGACGATGTGGCCCAGACGGGCGAGCTCGGAATCGAGCACGGGCGGTCCGCCGTGCCGCCCGAAGACGACCACCGCGTCGCGCTTGGGCACAGGTGCGCCGGCGAGCACCATCGAGCCCCACTCGGCGACTGGGCTGAGACGCTGCGCGTGGTCGAGCGCGAACCACTTGTCGACCTCGGGCACGGTCTCGGGCGCCGTCGACGTGGCGTGGAGCAGCCCGTTGCCACTGCCGCCGCGCGCGACGAGCATCGCCCAGTCGGCCCGGAACGTCTCCGGGATGCGATCGACGAGGCTCTCCACGGCGCGTGCGGGCTCGGCGGTGAACGCCTCGACGGCCTCGAGGTCCATCGAGAGGTTGGCACCCGCGTTGTAGCGCGAGATCCACTGCACCCGGACGCTGTCGAGCCGGTGGCAGGCGGTGATGAGCTGGTCCGGCATGGTCGTCACGGGGAGCTCGAGCAGCACATCGTCGACGGCCTTGCCGTCATTGCGGTGCTCGACGATCTCGATCGCGTGGATGTCCGCGCCGGCTTCACCGAGGGCCGTCGCGACAGCGCCGAGCGACCCCGGAACGTCGGGAAGCTCGATGCGCAGCAGAAACGCCATGGGTCGAATCCTCCGTTCAGCCGACCACGCCCGAGCGAGGGCGCGTACGCGGTCGACGGTGACCACGACCAGATGCTCCGCGCCGAGCATACCGACTCGGATCAGACGCCGGAGCCCTCACGGCGAATCGACCGAATTGTCAACGGCGGGTCCTGACGTGCCTCAACCGCTGCCCGAGCTCGCTGCCGTCGCGGTCGTCGCCGCCATGACGGCCACGAGCACGGCGGCGTTGGCCGCCTCCACGACCTGGCGCACGCCGGCGCTGGCCCAGGCGACCGACTCGATCTCCTTCGCGCGCTGCTTGGCGACCTTGCGATCCGCCCTGTCGACGACGGTGCCGAGAAGGTCCGCGGCGTGGAGGAGCGAGATCGTCGCGGCGACCTCGGGAGTCGGGTCGACTCCGACGACGAGCACGTCGTGCAGCTGCGTACGCAGCGCGGACTCATGAGCCGAGTCCGCCGCCGGCCACCGCGTCACCGGGAAGATCCCGAGGACCCGCCCCTCCTCGCGACGGAGGATGCCACGCCCGACCAGGCTGTCGTGAAGGCGTTCCTGGGCCTTCTTGCCCAGCAGTGCCACCGCACTTCTGGGGGCGAGCGGCTCGCCCGAAGACAGCCGCGCGACCGCGTCATCGAGGAGCGGCTCACCGGTCGGCCCGCCGTCACGGACGACGACCTTCGCCTTGCGCCCCTCGCCCTCGACCTCGACGCGTCCCCGCAGCGCGAGCTCCATGAGGATCGCGCCACCGAGCGCGGCGTCCAGCCCCGTACCGGTCGACGCCTTCTTGCCGGTCTCGTCGTCGGTGACCAGCAGGACGAGGTCTTCGGCGATCAGCATGGTCGCGATGCTAGCCCGCCGCCACTCGTCGGTACGGGGAGGATGCCGGCCGTCAGCGCAGCGGGTCGAGACGGCGTGCGTACGACGGAACGGTGTGGCCGGTGAGGCCGTCGGCGACCATCCGGCCGGTCAGCGGCCCGAGGGCGATGCCCCACATTCCGTGCCCGCCCGCGACGTGCACCCGCGGTGACCGCGTGGCCCCGACGAGCGGCAGCCCGTCGGCGGTGCAGGGGCGGGAGCCGACCCACTCCTCGCGACGTGCGGTCCAGTCGACCCCGGTGAACATCGGCCGGGCAGCCTCGACGATCGCGTTGATCCGGCGCGGGTCGAGAGGCGCGTCCGGGCGGCGGAACTCCATCATCCCGGCGACGCGCAGCCGATCGCCGAGCGGCGTGCAGGCCACGCGCTGGACCGGGAAGTAGATCGGGTTCTTGGGCATCTCGTCAGGGACCACGGTGAAGCTGTAGCCACGGCCCGCCTGCACGACGCGCTTGACGCCGTACGCGCGGGCGAGGTCGCCGAGCCAGGTCCCGGTGGCCAGGACGACCGCGTCCGCACGCACCCTCTCCCCGGTCCTCGCCACGACGTCGACGCCCTGCGTCCCGAGGTCGACCACGTCGGCGACGTCGAAGCCCGCGACCAGGTCGGCCCCGCGCTGCACCACCGAGTCCGCGAGCGACGCCACGTACGCCGGCGGGTTGACGAAACGCTGGCCCAGCATCCGTACGCCGGCCTGGACCCCGTTGCCGAGAGTCGGCTCCAAGGACCGGATCTCCTCGCCGCTGAGGAGCTCGTAGTCGACCGAGCCGCCCGAGGCCACGACGTGCGTGAGCTCGTCGACCAAGGTCTTGCGGTCGTCGACCGAGGCGAAGCCCGCGAGGAACGGGTCGGCGTCGCGGATCGGCTCGCGGACCTCGTGGCCGGCTGTGCCACCCTCGCTGAGGACGTCGTACGCCCCGAGCGCGTCGCGGTTCAGCTCGGCGAAGACCGCCATCGCCGAGCGCCATCGGGCCGGGGTGCAGTGCCGGGCGAAGCCGACGAGGAACTGCAGCATCCGCCGGTCGGTGCTCAGCGGCACGTACACCGGCGACGACGGGCTGAGCATCGCCCGGACCCCGTACGACAGCACGGCGGGCTCGGGCAGCGGCAGAGTGAGCGCGGGGGAGATCCATCCGGCATTGCCCCACGACGCCCCGGCCGCGACGCCCGTACGATCGACGATCGTCACGCGGACCCCGCGCTCCTGCAGGAACCAGGCCGTCGCGAGTCCGACCATCCCGGCACCCGCGACGACGACGTGCTCAGGGCTCTTCGAGGCGCGGAGCGCGCCGGCATTCGTGCTCATGGCGAACATGCTCGGACGTGGGGCGGCGGCGCGGACTGTGGGTTCGGCCACGATCTCGGGCGGCCCGCTGTGCGATCGCACAGCGGGTGCGGTCAGTCGGCGTCCGCGACGTCCGTGACCTTGAGGTGCAGCGCGAGCAGCAGGCGCGTGTCGGGGTCGTCGAGGTCGACGCCGACGGCCTGCGAGGCACGTCGCAGCCGGTTGCGCAACGTGTTGGGGTGGACGTGCAGCGAGGCGGCTGCGGCAGCGACGTCGCCGCCGTGCGCCAGGTAGGCCCGCGCCGTCGACAGCAGCTCGGCGTGGTGCTCGTCGTCGAACCGCACCAGCGCGGTCAGCGGGCTGAACTCCTCGTACCCCGCCCACGCATCCGCGCTGCGCAGCGCGACCACGTCGGCGAGCGCACCCCGTACGGTCTCCACCACGCCCGAACGGCCTCGCCGGCGCAGCACCCGGACCACCGCGTCGGCGTCGCGCGCCGAGAGGTCGATCGCCGCCGCGGAGTCGACGGTGCGGCCGACCCCGGCGACGAGCGGACCGCGCGACCGGGCGAGGAAGTCACGCGCGACCCGGGCCGCAGTCGCCTCCGGCCCCGCGACGACGGCGTACACGACGTCGTCGACCTGCGCGGCGGCTGCGCTGGGCGCCACCGCCGCGAGGTGCAGCACGAAGGCGCTGGCACGGGCGGCGGGCACGGCCAGGCGCGCGCGGTCCGCAGCGAGGACAAGGACCGTGCACGGCGTACGCAAGCCCTGCGTCTGGGCCGCACGGACGGCGTCGTCGCCCCCGCTCAGCAGCGTCTCGACGACCTCGACGGTCCGTTGGCGCGTCGAGTCGGCCCGCTCGCGCAGCCGGACGAGACGGCCGGCCACGACAGGGGCGAGGTCGAGCATCGCCTGCCGCTGCTCCGACGTGATGCCGTCGGGCACAGCGGCCCACACCGACCCCAGCAGCGTGCCGGAGTCGTCCCGTACCGCCACGATCGCGCGCCGCGTCATCCCCGATCCCGAGAGGTCGACCGTCACGACCTCCCGGCTGCGCGCGATCTCCGTGAACACGCCCGCGTCGTCGAGCAGGGCGCGGTAGTGCGGCGGGACCTGCCGACCGAGGATCGTCGTGATCCGCGCATCGTCGACCGCCTGCGAGCGCTCGGCGTCGGCGCTCTGCGAGTACGCGAGCACGCTCGAGTCGGGATCCTCGATGGTGATCGGGGCACCGACGAGCTCCGCGAGCGAGTTCGCGAGCGACGTGAGGTCGTCGTCACGGGGGTCCATGCGGGCAATGTACGGGGTCCCGACCGACGCGACACGCCCCCGACTCACCCGAGCCCGGTACGGAAACCTTCCCGCCAGCTCGCGTACCGGGGCTTCCAGCCCAGCTCGCGCTCGGCCTTCGCGTTCGACGACCCGCGGATCGTGGTCATCATCGCGATGCCGAGCTCGCCGATCAGTGGACGTCCCAGCCATGCGGGGAGCCGCATCGGCTTGCGCCCGCCGAGCTGCTCGGCCAGGTACGGCAGCCACTGCGCGATCGGCGCGGGATCGTCGTCGACGACGTTGTAGACACCAGGCGCACCCCCGTCGACTGCCGCCGCCGTCGCCGATGCCGCATCGTCGATGTGAAGGAACGACCACACCCCGGCACCACCACCGACGACCGGCATCCGCCCGCGCCGAATCATCTCGGCCATCATGCCGCCGCGCGAGAGGGCGTTGCCGGGTCCGTAGAAGTTGCCGTACCGCAGGACGAGACCGTCGATGCCCGGCGTCGTGGTCACGGCGTGCTCGAGGTGACGGATCGCCGCCAACGACTCGCGCGCCTCCTTGCCCGGGTCGGCGGCGAGCGGATCCTCCTCTGACTTGACCCACGACCCGCGACGCTCATTCGGCCAGCCTGTGTAGCTCTGGGCGACGAACCGCCGGGCACCGCACTGCTGAGCCGCCGCCAGGAGGTGATCGGTCGCCTCCGTCCGCAGCCGGTTGGTGACGGCGAAGTCCCGGTCGAAGTGCTTCGGGTTGCCGCTCATGGCCCCGAGCGCGGTGAGCTCGTGCACCACGACGTCGGGACGGGCGCCGACCACGGCGGACCGCACGCTGTCGGCATCGAGCGGGTCCATGACGGCACCGACGGCACCGACCTCCTGGACCCTCGCGAGGCCCTCCTGATTCCTGGTCGTTCCGGTCACCTCGTGGCCGTCCTGCACCAGCAGCGGGATCAGCCGATTGCCGAGCGCTCCGCTGGCTCCTGCGATGAAGACACGCATGTCCTTCTCCTCTCGTCACCCCGTCCGACGAGACAGCCGCCGTCCGTGTGACAGTCCCGCCTGACCCTCTTCATCTGGTTGGATCGGGCCGTGGCGAGTCTGGCGGACGTGCACGACGATCTCCGCCCCCTCATGTTCTCGATCGCCTACCGGATGCTCGGCAGCGTGGCCGAGGCCGAGGATGTCGTGCAGGAGGCGTTCCTTCGGATGCACCGCGCCGGCCCCGAGGGGCTGTCGGTCGACAACCCCGAGGCCTACGCGACCACGGTCACCACGCGGCTCGCGATCGACACGCTGCGCTCTGCCCGCGTCCGACGCGAGCAGTACGTCGGTCCGTGGCTGCCCGAGCCGCTCGTCGCCTCCTCCGACGCCGATCCCGCGCATCAGGTCGAGCTCGACGCGACCGTCTCCACCGCGTTCCTCATGCTGCTCGAGTCCTTGACGCCGGTGGAGCGTGCGGTCTTCGTCCTGCGCGAGGCCCTCGCCTACGACTACGCCGACATCGCGGTGGTGGTCGATAAGTCGGAGGCGAATTGCCGGCAGATCCTCGCCCGGGCAAGGAAGCGGATCGACGACGGCCGACCGCGGTTCGACGCGTCGCCGGAGCAACGCGACCGTCTGGCGGCCCAGTTCGTCGCGGCCGTCTCCAGGGGTGACGTCGCCGGCCTGGAGCGACTGCTCGCCGAGGACGTGATGTTCGTCGGCGACGGCGGCGGACGCGCTCCGGCGATCCAGCGGCCGATGGTGGGCACGGTCCAGGTCGCGCGGTTCCTCGCCGGTCTGGTGCGCCAGGGCGCACGATTCGGCGTGCTGATCGACCAGGTCGTCGCGAACGGCGAGCCGGCCCTGCGGGCGCGTGCTGCCGACGGCGCACTGCTCTCCCTCATGACCATCGACGTCGTCGACGGCCAGATCGCACGGCTGCACAATGTGCTCAACCCGGAGAAGCTGCGCCATCTCGGCCCGGTCGGCGACCTCTACGGTCTGATGGGGGGCGGGACCTGACGCTGAGGGTTTCGCCCTGACCTGGGCACATGCGAGCATAGGTGGCCTATGCCTTCCCCCAGACGTCTCCTCCGAACCCGTCGTGTGCCGGCGCTCCGCCGCGGCGTCGGGGCTGCCGTCGCCGCCGCACTCAGCCTCTCCGGCATCGTCGCCGTGCAGACGGCCGTCGCCCCGGCACCCGCGTCCGCCGCGGCGGGGTACGACGCGATCTGCGAGAACATGCACACCCTCGGGTCGCTGACCCGCGCGGACGTCGGCCGCGCACGGGCGATCATGAACGGCACGGTCGACATGGGCCAGTACGGCACCATGGCACTGGCCGCCAACCCGTCCTGGAAGCCGCAGTCCGGCCTCGACACCGCAGGCGACCGCTACATCCACTCGCTCCACTGGGCGCTGCCGCTGCTCAAGACCGGCCTCGCGCTCGCCGACGCCGAGGGACAGGCGATGCAGCGCCGCTTCGTCGACCTCATGGTCGACTGGGTCCGCGACAACCCGGTCAAGAAGCGCACCTACTGGCAGAACCACCCCCAATACCTCGGCTTCCGCATCGGCACGTTCGTCTGCATGAACCGCCTCGCCTCGTCGCCGACCCACCGCTCGTGGGCGGCAGGCCAGCTGCGGGTCGAGCTCAAGAAGGCGCTCTCCTACGGCACCTCGGGCAACAACACGACGATGAACCTCAAGCTCACCGCGTTCGCGGGGGCACGCCAGGCCGGCACCGAGGCGCAGCGCACGACCCTCCGCAACCAGACGGTCCTCGTCGCACGCCGACTCGCCCACGACGACGGGTCCGATCTCGAGGGCGCGCCAGGATACGGTCTCTATCTCGGCACGATCATGCACCGCGCCTACAACGTTCTCTCGCGCTACGGAGCGACGTCGTCGGCGGCCAAGATCGCGTCGATGCTCAACGCGCGCGGCTCGTTCTATGCCCACGCGAGCCGGCCGGACCGCTATCTCGAGACCATCGGCGACACCCACCTCCAGCGCATCCCGTCGGGTGTCTTCGCCGACACGTCAGAGGCGGAGTGGGTCCGTACGTCCGGCTCGTCCGGTCGCAAGCCGGCCGCCGTCTACAAGCGGTACGCCGGCGGCTACGCGTTCGGCCGCTCGGGCTGGGTCGCAGGCACCGACACGACCTCGACGTTCTACTCCGTACGGACCGCTGACCGGTACGCCCTCCCCTCGCACCGCCACGCCGACACGACGGCGATGACGTGGTACGCCGACGGTGTCGACTGGGTCGCCGACCCGGGCCCGTACGCCTACAACGGGTCGAGCCTGCGGGCCGCGGTCATGCGTCGCAACGCCCACAGCGCGCTCGTCGCGCCGGGCACGCCCAACCGCGCGGTGTACGGCAGCGTCAAGGCAGCATCGTCCGCCGGCGGTGTCGACCGTACGTGCGTGTACGACCCGGGCTACCTCGCCTCGAGCGGCTTCGAGCTGGCCCGGTGCGTCTACTACCTGCGCGCGATCGACGCCGTCGTCGTCGAGGACCTCGTCCGCTCGACCAGGTCCTCGGGCACCGTCCAGCAGCAGTGGGTCCTGCCCTCCGGCGTCACCCCCCGCGCGAGCGGCCACACCGTCGCCCTCACCAGCCCGGACCTCACCGGCGTCACGCGCAGCGCAAGGCTTCTGACGGGCGGCGCCCCGCGCGTCTCGGCCGGCTCGACCACGACCGGGGTCCTCGGCCAGTCCTACGGCAAGTCGACCCGGGGCACGGTCGTACGGGTCCCGGTCTCGGTGCGCACGGGCAAGACCGCCCGCATGGTCACGGTGCTGACGAGCAGCGGGTCGCCGGGCTACGCGCGGACGACGGTCAAGGGCCACAAGGCGCTGCGAGTCTGGGTCAACGGACGTTCGCAGACCATCACGACGTCGGTCAACGAGTTCGCACGGCTCGCGGCCAAGGTCTCGTTCGCCCGCTCCAAGGCCAAGGTGCGCGTCGGCCAGAAGGTGAAGTTCTCCGCGCGCGTCACCTCGCTCGGACTGCCCGCCAAGCGTGCCAAGGTCGTGCTCCAGGAATGGCGCAAGGGCAAGTGGCGCAAGGTGCGCACCCTGAGGACCAAGGCGAACGGCACCGTCTCGACCAAGGTCAAGATGACCAGCAAGGGCAAGAAGCGCTATCGCATCGTCGTGCGCGCCAAGAGCGGCAGCCACGGCTGGAAGCCCGTGGCCTCGCCCCTGCGGACGGTCAAGGTCATAAAGAAGAAGCGCTGACGCGCGCCCTCGGTGCCGTCTGGGCGAGGAGGCTGCGCCACACACGAGTGCCGACGACCGCGTTGTTGCTCATGCGCCGCGCCCCCTTGTAGGCACGCATCGTCGCGCGAGACTTTGCATCCCAGACACCGGTGACCGAGATCCTGAGCGCCTGCTGGACCGCCCGTACCGCTGGCCCCCGAACGTTCTTGGTGATGCGCAGGCCGGAGTAGGCGACGAGTGTGCGGTGCACGCTCGACGACCCCGCCGGCGCGGTGACGCGCGGGTAGTACGGGCACGGCGTCGCGCGGCGCTTGGTGTAGCGGTACGCCCAGTTGAGATCGGCGGGTCGGCAGGGGCCGTAGTTGGCTCCGGCGACCGTACGGTCCCAGTACGAGGTGTAGCCCCGCGCCCCGGCCCACGAGAGCGACAGGTGGACGTGGTTGCGGTGGCACGTGGTGTCGTACTGCGTGCCCGAGCGGCTCTTGGCCGTGCAGCCGTTGTAGACGCGCCACCCGCTGCTCGCGCGATAGCTGGACCAGATGCGGTTGTTCCAGATGATGTACATGACGCCGAGCCGACGTGCGTTGGCGAACGCGTTGCCGCGCTTGTCGGTCGCGAGCAGCCACCTGTTCAGGTCGTCGCCGCGCTTCTTGCCGTTCTTCTTGCGCGCGTTCGTCATCCAGTCGATCGCGCGTCCGTCGTGGTGCTCGCTAGTCGCCGTCGAGCAGTCGCGCTGAGCGGACCAGCTGGTCACCGGCCAGGTCGAGACGAGCAGGGCTCCGAGCTTCGCGGTGCCCTTGTGCGGCTTGGCGCAGCTGTTGGGCCCGACGTAGGACGCGGGTGCTTCCAACGTGGCCGGTAGTCCGGACGGTGTCGGTGGCGCTTTCGCCGTGGCCGGTGCGGCCAGAGCGAGTGCGAGGACGGACGGCGCCACAAGCAGCGTCGCCGTACGCCCGAGGCGCGTACGTGACATGGTTTTCTCCCCCAAGTCCCATCCGGCGCATCGACAATCTGTCGACTTCCCCACGCCAGGCGGACCGTCCCCACGCTACGTATCTCAACGCGGAGTGCATCTTGAACTCAGGACGCCCTTTGAGTGAGGCGGATCTCAGGCGCGGGCGCGCGGGCGGTCGCGGATGCACCGTAAAATAGAACCGGCCAAATGAGACAAATAACCGATGACTCCGAGGCCTCCCTCAGGTACATCCGCGGAGCGGCCCGCGGACCTCGCCACGGTCCCTGACGGTCGCGACAACGACGGGCTCGCCCTGCGCTTCTGACACGGGTTCCGCTACTGGATTTCACCCGAATCGCGCTGGCGCCGTCGCTGCCGACAAGATCGGCGCCAAGGACATCCGGCGACCGCCGTCAAGGGAGGTCTCAGCGCGCAGGTCGCCGACAAGGTCACGATCGCCCACCTCGGGGGCCCTTCACCGAGAACGCCACCACGGTCGGGAGCATGACGCTCAAGCCCGGGACGTACCTGATCAACGGGTACGCGTTCTTCGACCGGATCGTCACTGCGAAGGAGACGACCAAGGTGTGGGTGTACGCCTTCGGCTACAACGCCGACGTCTCGGTCAGCGCGGTCCGTATCGGCTGACGACCCCAGCGTTGTGAAAGGAACCTGACCGAATCTCGGCCACAGTTCGGTCAGGTTCCTTTCACGTCGCGGACGCGGGGGGCGTCAGGCGAGGTGGCGGGCCAGGAACTCGCGCGTACGAGGGTCCGTCGGCGCGGTGAAGAGCTGCTCGGCGGTGCCGCGCTCGCGGACCACACCGTCGTCCAGGAACAGCACCTCGTCGGCGACCTCGCGGGCGAACTGCATCTCGTGCGTCGCCATCACGATCGTCATCCCGGCCTCCTTGAGGCCACGGACCGCCTCGAGCACCTCGCCGACAAGCATCGGGTCGAGCGCGGAGGTCACCTCGTCGAGCAGGAGCACCTTCGGGCCCATCGCGAGCGCCCGTACGATCGCGACCCGCTGCTGCTGGCCACCGGAGAGCGCGTCGGGGTGCTTGCGCGCCTGGTCGGCGAGGCCGAAGCGGGTCAGCAGCGTCATCGCGCGCTCGTCGGCCTCACGGCGACGGACGCCGCGGGTCTTGCGCGGCCCGAGCGTGACGTTGTCGAGCACCGACATGTGCGGGAAAAGGTTGTACGCCTGGAAGACGATCCCAATGTCGCGCCGCACGCCGTCGACGTCGATGCGCGGATCGGTGATCTCGCGGCCGTCGAACCAGACCTCGCCGTCGTCAACGACCTCGAGCAGGTTGAGGCAGCGCAGCAGGGTCGACTTGCCCGAGCCGGATGCGCCGATGAGGCACACCACGCGATGCGTCGCCACGCTGAGGTCGACGCCCTTGAGGACGTCGTGAGCCCCGTACGTCTTGCGGACCGCGCGCGCCTCCAGCAAGCCGCTCATGCCGCTCCGCTCTGTCGTCGGGCCGCACGCAGCGACAGCCAGTCCGTGAACCGCGCGAGCGGGATCGTCGCCACGATGAAGAACACCGCCGCAACGACCATCGGCGTGAAGATGAAGTCGCGGCTGGAGTAGATGTTCGCCTGCCGCAGTGCCTCCAGCACCCCGATCGCCGAGAGCAGCGCGGTGTCCTTCTGCAGGGACACGAAGTCGTTGAGCAGCGGGGGCGTCACCCGGCGCAGCGCCTGTGGCAGCACGACGTACCGAAGAGTCTTGCCGTACGACAGCCCGAGCGACCGCCCGCTCGCCCACTGGCTCGGGTGGACCGAGAGGATGCCAGCGCGGATGACCTCGGCGACGTACGCACCGTAGCTGAGGGTGAGCGCGAAGACGCCGAGCCAGAACGGGTCGTTCGTGGTGCCCTGAAGGCCGAGCGTCGGCACGCCGAAGCCGACGAGCAGCACGATCAGCAGCGTCGGAGTGCCGCGGAAGACGTCGGTGTAGACCGTCGCGACGACCTTCAGCGGCGCCATCCACGCCGAAGGGACGACACGGATGACGGCCACCAGCATCGCGAGCGCCAGGATCAGCACCTCGGCGATGAGGAACGCCTTGATGTTGACGAGGAAGGCCTTCGCGATCTCCGGGAACGCCGCCTTCGCGTCCTCCCAGTCGAAGTAGGTCTCGCGGACCTTGCCCCACCCTGGCGCCGACGTGACGAGCAGCCAGGCGCCGACCAGGATCACCGCCGTGGACACGAGCGCGATCGTCGTCCGGCGCCGGTCCTGCCGACGCCGGAACGCCAGCCGTTCGAGCTGGCGTTGGCTCACCTCCCAGGAGGCGCTCACGACAGCTCGGGCACGCCCGTCGTCTGCGACAGCCACTCCTTCTCGAGGTCGGCGAGCGTGCCGTCCTCACGGAGCGCGCCGATCGCCTCGTCAAGGCAGGTCACGAGCTCGCTGCCCTTCTGCAGGAGGAGCCCGAACTCCTCGCTCTGGCCGGTGTCCGGCTGGAACTGCCCGACGATCGTGCCGGGCTTGGAGAGCACGGCGGCGGTCGTGTAGAACGCCGACGGCAGGTCCATCACGAGCACGTCGATCTGTCCGACCTCGAGCGCCTTGGTGGCCTGGTTGGTGTCGTCGTACACGCGCTCCTGCTTGGCCGGCGCGATCTGGTCGATGGCGGTGAGCGACGTCGTCCCGACCTGCGCGCCGAACTGCGCGTCCTTGAGGTCGGCGAAGCTCGTCGCCTTGGCGTACGGGCTCGACTCGAGCGCGACGATCGCCTGGGCCGCCTTGTAGTAAGGCTCCGAGAACGTCACCGCCTTGGCGCGCTCCTCGGTGATCGAGATCTGGTTGATGTCGAAGTCGAAGGACTTCTCGCCCGGCTGATAGCTCGTGTTGAACGGGACGGCCTCCCACACCACGTCGTCCTTGGCGAAGCCGAGCTGGTCGGCGATCGCGTACGCGACGGCGCTCTCGTAGCCCTTGCCGTTGCTCGGGTCGTCGTCGACGAACCACGGCTCGTACGCCGGCGAGTCGGTGCCGATCGTCAGGGTGCCGGCCTTCTTGAGGGGAAGGTCGGCCTTCTCGCAGGAAGCGGTCGCGTCGGAGGCGCTGGGCTCGTCGTCGTTGTCGTCCGTCGGCGCGCACCCGACCGCGAGGGTGAGGAGCGAGACTGCGGCGAGCACGGCGAAGCGGGCAGGACGGCGTACGGGGCTCATGGCACGAATCGTAAGTCCTCGACTGCGGGGCGCGTCAGGCATGGGTGCCGAACGTGCGGCGCCAGTACGTGAGCGGGCGTGTGGGGTACGACGCGACGTCGGCCGCTCGGACGTGCGCGAGTGCGAGGACGTGGTCGCCCGCTGGGACGAGACGGTCCACGTCCACGGCGACCCAGGCGTGGCGGGCGTGGAGCGCGGGCGCCCCGTCCTCGCTGTGCCACGACACCTCGGCGAACCGGTCTCCGCCCTTGGTCGCGAACCGCGTGGCGATCGCGCCCTGGTCGTCGGCGAGGACGTTCACACCCAGGCGGGACCCCGGTCGTACGCGGGTCAGCAGCGACGAGCGAGCGTCGAGCGAGACGAGCAGCATCGGGGGATCCATCGACAGCGACATGAACGCGCTCACGGTCGTGCCGTGCGGGACGCCGTCGTCGAACGTCGTCACCACCGAGACCGCGGAGGCGACGTTGCTCATCGCTGCACGGAACGCGCCCTCCGTTTGTCGAGTGCCGGCGAGCCCCCCAGGGCGGGCCGGTGTATCGAGACCGCTCACAGCAGCCCTCGCTGCCGCAGGATCGGCGCGACCCCCTCCGCGAACCAGTACGCCTCTTCGATGTGCGGGTAGCCCGAGAGCACGAACTCCTCGATCCCGAGCGCGGCGTACTCGCCGATCAGGTCCGCGACCTCGACGTGGCTGCCGACGAGCGCGGTCCCGGCGCCGGAGCGTACGAGCCCGACTCCCGCCCACAGCCCTGGGTAGACCTCGAGCGCGCGGGCGTCGGTCGGCGCCACGCCGCCGTGCAGCTCACGCATCCGCCGCTGGCCCTCGGATTCGCTCGACGCGAGCGCCGCCTGCGCCTTGGCGACGTCGGCGGGGTCGAGATCGGCCAGCAGCTGGTCGGCGACCGCCCACGCCTCCTCGCTGCGGTCGCGGCTGAGGGTGTGTAGCCGGATGCCGAAGCGGACCTCGCGGCCCTCCTCCTCGGCGAGCTTGCGGATCCACTCGATCTTCTCCGTGACCTGCGCGGGCGGCTCACCCCACGTCAGATAGACGTCGACCTGCCGCGCGGTGACCGGGCCCGCCGCGGCCGACGAGCCGCCGAGATAGATCGGGGGCACCGTCGCCGCCTTGCGCGTACGGGCGTCGGCTACGTCGTAGTAGTCGCCGGAGAAGTCGTACCCCGAGTCGGCGAACGCCCCCCGGAAGATCGCGAGGAACTCCTCGGCGCGGGCGTACCGGTCGTCCTTCGCGACGCGGTCGCCGAACCGCAGCTGCTCCGAGGGGTCGCCGCCGACGACGACGTTGAGGGCGAGCCGGTCGCCGGAGACACGCTGGAACGTCGAGGCCATCTGGGCGAGCAGCGTCGGGTTCATGAGCCCAGGACGTGCCGCGATGAGGAACTTCAGCTTCGTCGTGTGCGCGAGCAGCGCGGACGCGATCACCCACGCGTCCTCGCACGGCGTGCCCGTCGGCGTGAGGACGGACTCGAAGCCGAGCCGCTCGGCCGTACGGGCGACGTCGACGAGGTAGTCGAGGTCGGGCTCGCGATAGCGACCCGCCGTGTGCGCAGCGCCGCCCGCCCGCGCCACCTCGGTCGGCACGCTGTGTCCGCCGCCGACCAGCGTCCGGCTGTCTCCGGTGGTGGGAAGGAACCAGTGCAGCTTCATGGGGGGCCTTTCGAGACGGCGACAGACGCACGCCACCTTCTCTCGGCGGCGGAGCGCAGGCACGGTTATCGCTCACGGCGGGTGAAACCGTCCGACTTCCGTCGTCCCCGACGAGACGGGTCCTCGCGCGGGCGGTGGCCCGTACGGTCCGGTCCATGTCCGAACGCCGTCGCGCCCTCTCCTGGCTCCCGGCCGTGGTCACCGCGGCCGTGGTCGCGGCACACCTGACGCCCCCGGGTCACCGTCGGCCACCCCCGGGTCACCGTCGGCCACCCCCGGGTCACTCAGGCGTACGCGGGGTTGGTCGCGGCACCGTCGAGCCAGAGGGTGTCCGACGCGTCGCTGTGCGTCCCGGTGGTCCCGACATGCTTGGAGCTGATCTTCGGTCCGTTGCGAATCACGCGCCACAGCGCCATCGCGTGCCCACGGCCGACCCCGTACTCCTCGTCGAGCCACGCCACCACCTGCCCCGCCTTTGCACTCGGCTCGGCGAAACCGCGGTCGCGTGCCTCGTCGACGAGTTCGTGCGGAGTCTTGCCGGTCTTCTTCTCGATCGTGTCGAGGTACGCCTGGAAGGACATGGTGTCGGTCTCCTCAGTAGGTGCGAATCGCTTCGTCCGTCGGACTCACCGGATCAGACCGATGGCTCGGACGAATCTCATCGCGAGTGACCCGCGGACCGCAGACACCGACCCGCGGGCGCCAGGAAGTGACCCGCGAACACTTGTCTTCGAGATCGCGTAGACTTGTGTCGTGAGCCTGATCGGGGTCCGCGATGCGGCCGAGCGCCTGGGGGTCTCCCCGCGGCGCGTGCTGCAGCGCATCGAGGACGGCACGCTCCCCTCCGTACGAGTCGGGAGCCAGTGGGCCATCGACCCCGCTCACCTCCCGCTCGCGCGGGGACGCCCGTCGCGTCCACTCTCCGCGCACATGGCGTGGGCACTTCTCGACTATCTCGACGGCGGGACACCCGACGTCGCACCGACCGAGCGCAAGCGCCTCCACGCGTACGCCGACCGCCTGCGGCAGGCCGACGACCCCGCGACGCTCCTCCGCGCCTGGATGGAGAAGCGTGCCGACCGCCACGAATACCGCGCCGCGGCCGCCGACCTCGACGACCTGCGTGACGACGAGCGCCTGCTCCGCTCCGGCGCCAGCACCGAGGACAGCTTCATCGTCAGCCCCGTCGCCGAGGCCTACGTGGCGGCCAGCGACCTCGACACGGTCGTCGACGACTACTTCCTCGTGCCGGCCACGCGACCGGACGGCAACGTCATCCTCCACGTCGTCGCCAAGATCCCGGCACGAATCGCCTGGCCGGTCCTGGCAGCCGACCTCGCCGAGCACCTAGGATCCCGCGAGAGCGCCCGTGTCGCAGAGCTCGTCCGCGACCGCCTGCCGCGAGAGTGAGGACCCCGTGAGCATCGTGCTGCCGGTGATGAGCGCCGAGCAGGAGGCATCCTGGTTCGGCCTGTTCCACCTCGCGAAGAACGTCCCCGAGGGGTGGACGCTCGTCGGCGGCCAGATGGTCCACCTGCACTGCGCCGAGCGCGGGGTCGAGCCGTACCGCTCGACCCCCGACGTCGACACCGTCCTCGACGTGCGTGGCCACCCGCAGATCCTCATGACCGTGACGTCCGCGCTGGCAGACGCCGAGTTCGAGCCGCGCGGGCTGACCGCGAGCGGCAAGCAGCACCGCTGGGTACGGGGTCACGCGACGATCGACGTCCTGATCCCGGCCTTCACGGGGCAACCCGGACGCGGCATCGGCGCAAGCGGCTACCCGGGCTTGGCGACCCCTGGCGCGATCTACGCGCTCAGACGCTCGGAGGCCGTCGAGGTCACGGTCGGTGACACCACCGGCACCGTACGGAGGCCGACACTGCTCGGCGCGCTCGTCATCAAGTCTGCGGCGTATTCGATCACCGTCGACCCCCACCGCGAGCGCCACCTCGACGACTTGGCGCTGCTCGCGTCGATGCTCACCGCGCGCGACCTGCGGGGCGCCGAGCTGTCGAAGGGCGAGGCGAAGTACGTCCGCGAGGCGGCACCCGCCGCTCGCGACCACCTCGCGGCGCGGATGATCGACGGCGCGACCGACGGCCTCACCCGCCTCGCGCGCGTCATCGCCTGACGCGGGTGTCTAGCGCGACCGACCGGCGCCGGCCGCCCACTCCTCGGCGAGGATCCCGTACGTGTAGCCGTCGACCCACCCGAGCTCGGCGTGCCACGAGTCTCGGACGCCGTGCTGCTCACGGCGCATGCCGACCTTCTCCATCACCCGCCACGACGCGTGGTTGTCAGCGAAGCAGGCGGCGGTGATGCGGCGGAGACCGAGCTCGCCGAACCCGAGGTCGAGCAGTGCTCCCGCGACCTCCGTCGCATAGCCACGCCCGGCGAACCCCGACGCGAACGTGTAGCCGATCGACCCCTCGACGCGGTGCCAAGGCTGATCCCCGTGCCGCTGACCGAGGCCGTCGGAGACGCCCAGCGACGCGATCCCGATGGCCGCCCCGTCGAGGTGCACGACGACGGCGTGGTCGAGCGGGTCGTCGATGCTGTCGAGCCAGGCCTTGCGGAACGCGTCCGGCTCGACGACGGTCCGGATGAGCCACCGCTTCACCTCGGGGTCGTTGCGCCAGACAAGGACCTCGTCGAGCGCCTCCTCGGTCGGCAGGCGCAGCTCGAGGCGCTCGGTCCGGCGCGGCCACGCGATGTCGGGATTCGTCACGCGAGCGAGACAACCAGACCTTGCCGAGGTGAGGCAACGCAGTTTCGGCGGCGTGCCATCAGCGTGCCGCCACGTGACGCTGCCAGACTCGTTCGATGACCGAAACGAGAATCTCCGCGGACTCCGCGGGCGCCTGGCAGCTGGGCGACCTGACGGTGAACCGGCTCGGGTTCGGCGCGATGCGGCTGACCGGCAGCGCCGCTTTCGACCTCGGAGTGGCAAGTGATCGCGACCGGTCCGTCGAGGTGCTCCGACGTGCGCTCGACCTCGGCGTCAACCACATCGACACGGCCGCGTTCTACTTCTCCCCGCTGCGCTCGGCGAACGAGCTGATCAACTCCGCGCTCGCGCCGTACCCGGACGACCTCGTCATCGCCACCAAGGTCGGCCCCGGAAGGGACGTGTCCGGCGCATGGCTTCCCCCTGCCCGCCCCGACCAGCTCCGCGGCCAGGTCGAGGAGAACCTTCGCCAGCTCGGTCGCGACCACCTCGACCTGGTGAACTTCCGCAGGATGCCGACCCTGAAGTCGATCAGTGAGCATGTCGGAGCGCTCGCTGAGCTGCGCGACGCTGGACTGGTCCGACACATCGGCATCTCCGCGGTCGAGCGCACGCACCTAGACGAGGCAAGGGCGGTCACGCCTGTGGTTTGCGTGCAGAACCGGTTCGCCATCGGGGCATCGGACGAGGCGCACGACCTCCTCTCGACCTGCGGCGAGCATGGCATCGCCTTTGTACCGTTCTTCGCTGTCGCCGGCGGCGGCGCGGAGCGCGGCCGATCCGCCTCCACCGAGGACGACGAGACGCTCACGATCGCGGCAGCGCACGGTGCCTCGCCCGCGCAGGTCCGGCTCGCCTGGACGCTCCAACAAGGGGCCCACGTGCTGGCCATCCCCGGGACGAGCAATCCGGACCACCTCACGGAGAACGTCGCGGCAGCCGGGCTCCGCCTCACCGCAGACGAGCTCACTCGCCTCTCTTCTCGCCAATGATGCGTGCCCGCTCTTGTTCGAAGTCCCTCGCAACAAGGGGCTCTTCACTGGCGTCTCGCGACGACACATCTCTCGCTCATGTCTCTGAGGCCGACCGGATGCAGGAACTGCCGGCGGCGGGGATCGCCGACGTCTGCCGCGGGGTCGCTGGCCAAGACGCACGACTGCTGGACGCTTGGGCGAGGCTCGCACCGGAGCCCGGTCGGTCACCACGCGGTGAGTCGCACCGGGGCTCCAGCGAGGAGGTGGTCTCACGCCCGGACAGTCTCACGTTCAACGGTCCCGGCGTGCCTTCCGAGGGCCCCGTCGCGCCAGGAGTGCCATCGGGATAGCGAGTCGGCGCGACAGTCCGTAGGTGGTCGAAGGGCTACCGGTCACGGCCTCCTTGTAGCGGACGGCGGACTTGCCGGTGAGATACCAGCGGCTCGGAGAGTCGTCGATCTTGGTGAACTGCACGACGGCGTCATTCCGGCCGAGGCTCACGGGTTGGTGGATATACGCGAATCGGAAGGGCTTCGGTCGCTTGCCGCGCAGGATCCGCCCGATGTTGTCGGCCGCGTGTGCGCCCGATGGCATGCCGCTCTGGCAGGTCCCGTGAATGACTCCCCAGGGTTGCTGGATCGCCGCAGCATCACCGATGGCGAAGATGGATGGGTGTGAGACCGACCGAAGCTCGGGGTCCACGACGATCCGCCGCTGGGGATCAACGGTGAGGCCGGCGTCCGCGGCCAAGGGCGAAGCCCAGAACCCCGTGGTCCAGAGCGTGGCATCGGAGGCGACAAGCTCTCCGCCGGCCAGCACGACCGCGTCGGGCAGGACCTTGGTGATCTCGACGCCGGTCCGGCTCTCGATGCCCAGCCGCTCGAGCACGCCGAGCAGATAGCTCCTGGCTTTCGCGTTCATCAGTGGCGCCGGCTCGTCACGCCCCAGGAGGACGACCCGTACCGACGGGAAGGACTCGGCGATCTCGGTGGCCGCCTCGACACCAGTCAGGCCGTTGCCACACACCACCGCGGTGCCGCCGTCGGCGACCTCCGTGAGTCGGCTGGCCAGCTTGTTCGCCGAGGACGGCGAGTTCAGGGTGTAGGAGTGCACGTCGGCACCGGGCACGTGGTTCGTGGGGGTCGCGCTGCCGATGGCGTAGATGAGGGTGTCGTAGTGAAGGGTGGTTTCGCCCTGTTCGGTGGCTACGGCCAGCTCCTGTCGCTCAGCGTCCAGGTCGGTCGCGGTCCCTTCCACGAACTCAATGTCCAGTCCCTGCACGAGATCTGGGATCGCGAGGTATTCCATCTCTTGGTGCGTCGCCTGCTGGTGCATGCGCAGGCGTTCGTTGAATCGGCTCGAGGGGTTGACCAACGTCACTCGTCCGCCGATCGCCCGGCTCCGGCGCGCGACCCGGATGGCTGCCATGATCCCTGTGTAGCCACCACCGATGACCACGGTCTTGTGGTGCGTTTCCTTGTTCGTCATGTGCTTCATCCTTTGTTCTCGGTTGCTTGTATCCATGACGAGACACCTGCGGCAGGTGTGACACTTCGGCCGTGAGTAGCCGCATCCGGGCCTCGATCCAGCACCACTTGTCACACGAAGCGCTCCTGTGTCGTCAGGAGCGGTATGGAGGACGCAGATGAATGATGAGCCCGAAACCGACAACATTTCGCGTCAGCTGTTCTCGATCGCCTACCGGATGACAGGGAGCGCCAGCGATGCAGAAGACCTGGTCCAAGAAGCCCACGAGCGCCTGCTCCGAGCCTTCGCGGCCGGCACTGTTGTGGAGTCCAAGCCGGCGTTCCTGACCACGATCACAACCCGGCTCGCAATCGACCACCTCCGCTCCGCACGGGTCCGGCGCGAGTCCTACGTGGGGACTTGGCTTCCTGAGCCGGTGCTGACCGACCCCGACCCTTCGGAGCATGCCGCCATGTCGGACTCACTGTCCCTGTCGTTTCTCGTCCTCCTCGAGAGGCTCAGTCCGATCGAGCGCGCTGTGTTCCTGCTCCGCGAGGTTTTCGTGTACCCCTACGACGAGATAGCCAAGATCGTCAACAAGAGCGAAGGGAACTGTCGGCAGGTGTTCTCGCGCGCCCGGACCCGGATCAGCGAGGGCCGCCCCCGCTTCGAGGCCTCCTCACAGGAACGGGAGCTGTTGACAACGAGGTTCAAGGCCGCGGCCGAGGACGGCCAGGTCGGTGCCTTGGTGGAACTTCTCGCCGCCGACGCCGTGTTCCAGGGCGACGGCGGTGGGAAGGCCCGAGCTGTGGCCGAACCAGTGTTCGGAAATGAGCGAGTGGCACGTCTACTTATCGGGTTCTTCAAGCGCTACGCCTCGCTGGGGGCGCGCCTGGAGGCCGCCCACGTGAACGGTCAGCCCGGCCTTCTCGCCTTCGACGCCGACGACCATCTCATCAATGTCCTCGCCCTGGACATCCATGAAGGCACAATCCAGACGGTCCGGTCGATCATTAACCCCGACAAGCTGGCCCACCTCGGCTACCCGGTCTCCGACATTGCCCGCATCGGTCCGCCCGATGGCCAGAAATGACAAAAGGATGCGTCGGCCGGCGTTTCGTGGAGCTGGCGGAATCAGTCTCGCCTCATCAAGCGTGAGAACTGCCCTTCTCCGGGTGAGCCGGCACCCGGGGATCCGGGAGGAGCTGTGAACGACCAGCTCGACCACCCCAGAATCGCCAACGCCCCACCGAAGCGACCAACGGTCGACTCGAACCTGCGAGGCTCGCCCTCGGCTTCACTCACCTCACCCATCACATCGCCAGATGCGTACTCGAAACCGGCGGCTTCAAACCCCACCTTCACCCGCAAATATGAAGAGCCCACTACGGGCTGACCACGGGAGGGCGACTTTACGTAACAGATCTTCGTCCCAGGTGCTGATACTCCCCGTGGCGGAACCACCGCAGTTGCGCTTGCATCCAGAGGATCACCTGAACCGATCAGGCGACGGAAGGAGCCACTCGCGTGCGAACCACACTCGTCCGGGTCGGCGTCGTCGGGGGAGCATCAGCACTGCTGCTGACCGCCCTGCCCGCCTCGCTCGTCTCGGCATCACCCCCCTCTGACCGACCAGCCGTCGACTGCACCGCAGTCCTCGCGACACCGACCCTCGACTCCGCGTTCGACGCCGCTGCGACCGCGGCCGACGTCCCCGCGAACCTCCTCAAGTCCGTCTCGTACCTGCAGTCCCGCTGGGAGGGCCACAACGGCCAGGCGAGCAACGATGGCGGGTACGGCATGTTCAACCTCAAGGCCACGACGGCGGCGGTGCCCGACGGGGCCGGGAAGGGCGGGGTCTCGACAGGCTCGACCGACGGGGCCGGCTCGACCGACGGGGCCGGCTCGACCGACGGGGCCGGCGGGGTGGGCCGTACGACCAGCGAGCTCGACCGCGCCGCCACCCTCACCGGACTCACCGTCGACGCCGTGAAGACCGACGACCGCGCCAACCTGTGCGCGGCCGCGGCACTGACCGCCTCGTACGCGCCCGACCTCGACGGCAGCAGTCCGGCCAAGGACTGGGCTCCGGCGATCCGGCGGTTCGGGTCCGCCGACAGCTTCGTCACCCAGGTGCTCGCGGCCGCCCGTACGGGTCAGGACCGGGTCACCTCGAGCGGCGAGCGCGTGACTCTCGAGGCCGACCCGGCGATCGCCGTCGCCAGCCCGACCGCGAGCGACCCCGAGACCGACTGCCCGACCGACCTCGGCTGCGAGTGGATCCCGGCGGGCTACGCGAAGGGGAACCCGACCGACCCTGACAGCACGGGCAACTACGGCAACCACGACAAGGCCGACCGCACCGGGCCCGGCGGACCCAAGCTCAAGTACATCGTCATCCACGACACCGAGACCGCGTACGACCCGACGATCCGGCTCGTCACCGACCCCACGTACCTCGCCTGGAACTACACGATCCGCTCCTCCGACGGGCACATCGCCAACCACCTCGACCCCAAGGACGTCGGCTGGCACGCGGGAAACTGGTACGTCAACGCGCACTCGATCGGCATCGAGCACGAGGGCTGGGCAGGCTCGGCCGGATGGTTCACCGAGGCGATGTACCAGCAGTCGGCGACCCTCGTCCGCCATCTCGCCGAGAAGCACGACATCCCGCTCGACCGCGCCCACATCATCGGGCACGACCAGGTGCCCGGCATCCTCGCCGGTTACACCAAGAACGTCCACTGGGACCCGGGGCCGTACTGGGACTGGGAGCACTACTTCGACCTGCTCGGTGCGCCGATCGGCCAGTCCGCCAAGAACACTGCGGGCGTGAAGGCCGGCGACGTGGTCGAGGTCCGTCCCGGCTACGCCGACAACATCAACCCGGTCACCGGCTGCCAGCAGGCGTCGCCCGGCTCCGGTGACTGCGTCGCGGGCCAGGGTACGAACTTCGTGCTCGCGCGCCAGGCCCCCGCCGCGGACGCGCCTCTCGCGAACGATCCGGGCTGGAAGCCGAACGGCGCCGCCGGCACCTCGTACGCCAGCGACATCAGCGCCCGCATCAACGCCGGGCACAAGCTCGTCGTCGCGGAGGTGCGCGACGGGTGGCTCGGGGTCTGGTGGGCCGGCTCGCTCGTGTGGATCGCGAACCCGGCCGACGATCCGAGCATCTTCCGTACGACGGCCAAGACCGTGACCGTGGCGTCGGAGACGACGGCAGCACCGGTGTACGGGCGGGCATACCCGGAGCCGGAGGCATACGCCCCGTACGAGATCCCGGTGCAGGCGATCGGCGCGCTCGAGTACACGGTCGGCGTCGGCCAGCGCTACGCCGTGAGCGACGACGACGTGGAGACCGACTACTACTACGCGCAGTCGTTCGACGGGTCGATCCCCGATGACCGTACGGACGTGAAGGGCGCGTTGCGCTACTACCAGCTCTGGTACACCCACAAGCAGGTGTTCGTCCAGGCCGACGACGTCGTGCTCGACGACCCGGGCAAGCGCGCCGTCGTGCCGACGGCGCTGCCGCGGATCACCGGCGAGGCCAAGGTGGGCTCGACGCTGACGGTCAGCAACGGCCGCTGGTCGCGCGAGGTGCACGGGTTCGACTACCGATGGCTCGTCGGGGGACGCGTGGTCAAGGGTGCAACGTCGTACGCGTACACGCTGAGCGCGGCCGACGTCGGCAAGCGGGTCGTCGCCGTGGTGTCGGTCGACGACCGCACGCTGTATCCGATGGTCGCGCCGTCACTGCCGACGGGGAAGGTGGTCGAGTAGGCCGGAGCGCTGGTTGAGCCTGTCGAAACCCACCGGGTAGACGGTTGAGCCTGTCGAAACCACCCCGGGTAGGTGGTTGAGCCTGTCGAAACCCAGGTTTCGACAGGCTCAACCAACGGGGCCGGCCTCAACCAGCGGGGGGGCTCAGGCCTCGGCGTCGAGGGCGGCGGCGACGCGGCGGTGCGCCTCCCAGATCTCCTCGGGCATCCGCTCGAACTGCGCGAGGTGCTCCTCGCGGAAGCCGATCTCCTGGCGCCAGCGCTCGATGTCGATCGAGAGGATCGTGTCGAGATCCTCCGGGGTGATGTCGACGCCGTCGAGCTGCAGCTCCTCCTTGGTCGGGATGATGCCAACCGGCGTCTTGCGGCCGGTGACCTCACCCTTCTTGAGCTGGATCAGCCACAGCAGCGGGCGCAGGTTGTCGCGGTATCCGGGCCACAGGAAGTGACCGTCCTCCGGGTCACGCTGGAACCAGTTGACGTGAGCGAAGATCGGCAGCTCCTTCGCCGCACCGACCACGTCGAGGTAGTGCCGCGCGTAGTCGCCCTCGCCGTACGCCATGAACGGGCGGTTGGACATCGGGTCGTAGCGCAGCTGCCCGTCCACGCCCTCGGCGGCGAACGTCGCCTCGGCGCCCAGCGTCAGCCCGTCGTACACGCCCTCGGCGAGGTCGTCGATCGCCCGGATCAGCGGCTCGCGGTCGCGCGTACGGCCACCGAAGATGATCGCGTCGATCGGCACACCTGCAGCGGCGTTGTAGTCCGGCGCGATGTTGGGGACGTTGTCCAGCGTCGTCGTGAAGCGGCTGTTCGGGTGCGCCCACGGCTCACCGGCCTGCTCGGGCGTCCGGTCGGCGATCGGGTTGCCCTTCCAGTCGAGCCACCCAGTGACGTCGGCCGGCGGAGCGGGGGTGCGGCCCTCCCACCAGACCTCTTGGGTCTGCGGGTTGTACGCGACGTTGGTGAAGATCGCGCCTGTGCCCTCATCGATGGAGTGCAGCGCAGTCGGGTTGGTCGTCTCGTTGGTGTCCTTCGCGACACCGAAGACGCCGTACTCCGGGTTCATCCCGTAGAGCTTGCCGGTCGCCTCGTCGACCCACAGCCACGCGATGTCGTCGCCGTAGAACGACACGTGATAGCGGTCGCCGAGCGCGTCGGGCGGCAGCATCATCGCGAGGTTGGTCTTGCCCGAGGCGCTCGGGAAGCCGCCGCAGACGTGGTAGGTCTCGCCGGTCTCCTTGTCGTGGATGCCGATGAGCATGTACTGCTCGGCGAGGTACTTGCGCGAGTCCCACCCGTCGTACGCGCCCTGGCGCAGACCGTGGGCGATCTTGCCGAGGAGCGCGTTGCCTCCGTACGAGGAGCCGAAGTGGAGGATGGTCCGCTCGTCGGCGACGGTGACGAAGTAGCGCTGGTCGTCCGGCGTGCCGTGCCCGAGGGACTCCAGGTCGCCGGTGACGTGGACGGCGCGGACAAAGCTGTCGGGGTCTTCGAGATCGTTGACGAACTCGACGCCGACGCGCGCCATGCGGATCATGTGGAGCACGACGGTCCGGGTGTCGGTGAGCTCGACACCCGCGGCCCAGGGTGCGAGCGCGTTGCCCGGAGGTGCCATCAGGTAGGGGACGACGTACATCGTCTTGCCCACCAGCGCGTCGCGCATCTTGCTCTCGAGCAGCGGCCGCATCTCGGAGGCCGGCCGCCAGTTGTTGTAGACGCCCTTGTCCTTGGGGTCGTTCGTCGCCACGATCGTGCGCTCCTCTGAGCGCGCCGTGTCCTTGTGGTAGCTGCGGGAGTAGTAGCGTCCCTCGCCCGCGGGCTGCAGCTCGCCGGCCGCCAGGGCCTCGTCGATCAGGCGCGCATCGTCTGCGGCACTGACGACCTCGACACGGTCGGCGCCGGTGAGCTCAGCCCAGTGGCGTACGTACTCGCGCACGCGGGGGTTGGTCAGGCCGGCTTCATCCATGGCCTTGTCGGGATCTGCCATCGGTCTCGGGTCCTTTCGGATCGGCAAGGTGCGATGAAGGGTACATGAGTTGAAGAACTCTGCAATAACCCCTACGTTTGTTGCCCCGAGCACCATTCGACGCCTGAGCGGACGAGAGGCGATGACGAGCAACGTACCGCTTTACCAAGCGAAGGCTGAGCTGTTCCGCACACTCGGACACCCCGCCCGCATCCGCGTTCTCGAGATCCTCCAGGCCGGGCCGACCCCCGTCCGCGACCTGCTCAACGAGCTCGAGATCGAGGCGTCCAACCTCTCTCAGCAGCTCGCCGTCCTGCGCCGCGCGGGCCTCGTGACGTCGTCACGTCAGGGCTCCACGGTCCTGTACGCGCTGAGCACGTCTGACGTCGACGACCTGCTCGCGGCCGGTCGCCGGATCCTCGCCGACATCTGGCAGGACACCGAAGGCATGCTCGCCGCACTGCGGCGCGACGGCGGCTGAGGCAGCCCTGTCGAAAAAGCACCACGTGATGAAACTTCTGGGCGCGTGTCCGGATTTCACCACAGACTGACTCCCACCGAGGCGTCAGGGGGACGCCTCCGTTCAGGGGGAACCACATGCCGACCACACCCAAGCTGTCACCGTCCGTCCTGCCGCTCGACCGCCAGGCGACCACGTCCGTGAGCCAGGGCCGTCCGCTCCCGACACCCGATCTGGTGCCGGGCAAGAAGACGATGAACCTGCAGATCCAGGGCGGCTCCTTGCCGGTCCACGTCTCGTTCGTCACGCCGTGGGCGAAGGCGCCGAGCCCGACGTACGTCGCCGGGTTCCAGCTGAACAACGTGAGAGACCTCAGGATCGACTACGACTCCGACGTCGACCCGTACGTCCTGAAGTCCGGGCAGAACGTGTGGCAGACGATCTCACCAGGCTCCTGGATCGTCGTCACGTCGGCGACCACCGGCGGCCTCGTCGGCGTCTACAAGATCCCCACCGACAACACGCCCGACCCGATGGTCATCCCGATCGGCGCGACCAGCCTGCAGCGGATGCCCTCCAACATCGACGCGCCACCGGACGATTTCAGCGCCGTCACGCTGCAGCGCTCGCCCTCGCCGATCCTGGTCAACTTCGCACCTGACGCGACCTCGATCAGCATGGGCCAGTCACCGAAGTACGTCGTCGTCCACGAGCAGTACTGGCAGCTCGGCGGGGTCACCTGCTCGCTCGCACCGCAGGAGAAGCGCTCGCTCAGCTTCCTCCGTACGGTCGGCCGCCTCGACTCCACGACGAGTCAGGAGCAGGTGCAGTCGAGCTTCAACACGTCCGTCTCAGCGTCGGCCTCGTGGGGCTGGGGATCACTGTCGGCCTCGGTCTCCGCCTCGCTGTCGAGCTCGTCGTCGACCAGCCAGACCACGACGATCACGTCGACGGAGACGACCGTGGTGAACCAGTCGGTCGAGAACAAGGGCACGGAACCGGTGACGATCCTCGAGTGGCAGCTGGTCGACCGCTTCACCGTCGTCTCCACCGAGCGGCCGCCTGCCGTCATGGAAGCCGGTCAGCCGGCGACCGTCATGCGCTTGTTCCCGCCGCACGCCGACGTCGCCCTCACCACGCTGTGAGGGTCATCTTCTGGAACGTCCAGCGCTCGGGCCTCGATGAGGGCGGATGGCTGGAGGATGGCCTCGCCGACCTCATCCACCGCAACCCCACCCCCGAGGCGATCGTCCTGTGCGAGCTGAGCGAGGGGTATACGGGCGGACAGCTGGGGTACGCGGTGCAGGGCTGGAACTGGGAGGTCGTCCCCCTGTCACCGCTGGGCACCGGAGGCAACTACCTCAAGGACACGTCGCTGCGGCTGGCGGCCGTCCAGCCGCAGCACGGCCTGTTCACCCAGACGCTGGTGGGGCGCGGCGTCGGCCAGTCCCGGCCGTCGCTCATGCTCACACGTCACGGCGGCGGCGCCGTCGAGCACGTCGCGTTCGTCCACCTGCCCGCACAGCTCGGCGCCTTCAGCGCGGCCGTTCCTACTGCCGCCCTGACCGAGATCGCTGTCGGTCTCACGGCGGACGGGCACCACGTGGGCCCCGCAGGCCCGTACGACATCTCTGCCGTCGTCGGTGACCTCAACGTCAATGCCAGCAACCCGGTGGACCTGGCCGCGTTCACCCTCGCTCTGAACGCCACCGCGTTCCAGAACTTCGTGCGCGCCCGTCCGTTCCGACAGACCCACAACAGTGGAAGCGAGCTCGACTGGGCGTTGGTCGCACCTGGAGTGCCCGGTCCCACGGTGGACCGACTCGACTGGCGCCGAGCCAAACCCGATCCTGACGGCGACTTCGTTCCCGGCACCAGTGCGAAGAACTCCGACCACTGGCCGATCCTGCTCACCTGGTAGCTCGACGCGGACCGTCGGCTCGTCGCGGGCTACGTGCTCGCGGCGGGCGGCTCGGCCGCCAGGGTGCGCATGATGCCGTGCAGCGACGCGCGGCACGCCTCGACGGCCGGGGTGTCCGCGAGCGAGGCGCGGGTCGCGGTGAACACCGTACGCCGCGGCGCGCCGGGCAGGTCCACCATGCGCACCTCGGGGCTCCTCCGTACGCCCATCAGGCCCGGCAGCAGCGCGACCGCGTTGCCGGTCTCGACCAGGGCGACGTGCGCCTGGAGATCGGCCGTCTCGTACCGCACATCGGGCTCAAACCCGGCCGTACGGCACATCTGCAGGGCCCAGTGCCGTGACGCCGCGCCCTGTGGCTCCATCACCCACGGAACCTCGGCCGCGTCGTCGATGCTCCCGATCGCCGACCACGGCTCACCGGTCGGCGGCACGGCCAGTCGGAGCGCGTCGGTCGTCAGCGGGTCACGGTCGAGCTCGGGGTGCCACGGCGCGGCGTGCCCTGGGTACTGCTCGGCGATCACCAGATCGAACTCGCGCACCCACGTCTCGTACAGGGCCTCCTCGGGCTCGCGCTGCGACATCGTCACGCGCAGCTGCGGGTGGTGTGCGGCGAGGTCGGCGAGAAGCTGGGGCATGAACGCCAGCGCGGCCGACTGGAAGACGGCAACCCGCAACGTGCCGGCGGCCTCGGCGCCAAGCGCACTGACCTCAGACTCGGCCTGCTCGAGACGCTGGAGGATCGCGTCGGTGTGACCGACGAGCAGCTCGGCGGCCGGCGTCAGCTGCACACGGCGCCCGGCCTTGCGCAGCAGTGGGACCCCGACCTCGCGCTCGAGCTGGGAGAGCTGCTGCGAGACCGAGGACGGGCTCTGGTGCAGGGCCTCGGCGACCTCGGCCAGCGTGCCGCGCAGGCTGAGCTCGCGCAGCAGGCGGAGCCGTCGTACCTCGAGCACGATCGTTCAGTTCTCCTAAGCCATATTGTTCAGAAAACGTCGCTTTACCTTACGATATCTCGCGCTGATACTGACGTCATCCCTACTCCTTTCCTTCTCGGGGGCACCATGACGACGCTGGCCCGCGGCCCGCACGACCTCGGTCACGACCCCGACGATGCGCTCGTCCACGAGGTCGAGACCCTCGTACGACAGTGGCTCGACGCCGCGGCGACCAAGCCGGTGGACCCGGCTGCGCGCCAGCTCGCCGCCGTCCTCAAGGACCCCGCGGGCCTCGACTTCACGGTCGGTTTCGTCGATCGCGTCATCCGGCCCGAGGACACCGGGGTCGCCGCGCAGAGCTTCCGCGAGCTCGCCCGGCGCACGCCGCGCTTCCTGCCCTGGCACCTGCGCACCGGCGTACGTCTCGGTGCAGCCGTCTCGGCGTTCGCCCCCGGCCTGGTGATCCCGATCGTCCGACGCGCGCTGCGCCACATGGTCGGCCACCTGCTCGTCGACGCCACCGAGAGCCGCCTCGACAAGGCGATCACGCACCTGCGCTCGCGCGACGTACGGCTCAACATCAACCTGCTGGGCGAGGCCGTCCTTGGGGAGAAGGAGGCCGACCGTCGCCTGGCCGGGACGCGCCGCCTCCTCTCGCGCCCGGACGTCGACTACGTGTCGATCAAGGTGTCGGCGACCGTGCCCCCGCACTCACCGTGGGCCTTCGACGAGGCCGTCGCGCACATCGAGCGGAGCCTGCTTCCGCTGTTCCGGCTCGCCGCTGACGCGCCGACGTCGAAGTTCATCAACCTCGACATGGAGGAGTACCGCGACCTCGATCTCACGATCGCGGTCTTCACCCGTCTGCTCGACCGGCCCGAGCTCAAGAACCTCGAGGCCGGCATCGTGCTGCAGGCCTACCTGCCCGACGCGCTGTCGGCGATGCAGCACCTGCAGGAGTGGGCGGCTGCGCGCCGCGCTCGGGGCGGTGCCGCGATCAAGGTGCGTGTCGTGAAGGGCGCCAACCTGCCGATGGAGCGGGTCGAGGCAGCGCTTCACGACTGGCCGCTCGCGACGTGGTCGACGAAGCAGGAGTCGGACACGAACTACAAGCGCGTCCTGCGCTGGGCGATGACGCCCGAGCGGCTCGCGAACGTACGCCTCGGCGTGGCCGGGCACAACCTCTTCGACGTCGCGTACGCCTGGGTCCTGGCCGGGCGGCGCGGGGTCCAGGACGGGCTCGAGTTCGAGATGCTCCTCGGCATGGCGGAGGGCCAGGCGGCCGCCGTGAAGGAGACCGTCGGCGGACTCCTTCTCTACACGCCCGTCGTGCACCCGCAGGAGTTCGACGTCGCGATCGCCTACCTCGTCCGCAGGCTCGAGGAGGGGGCGAGCCAGGACAACTTCATGTCCGCCGTGTTCGACCTCCACGACGACGCCGGGCTCTTCGCACGCGAGCGCGCACGTTTCGTGGCCTCGCTCGAGGCGCTCGACGACACGGTCCCGCCGCCGCACCGCGTCCAGGATCGCCGGCTGCCCGTCGCCGACACGCCTTCGGCGGAGTTCGCCAACAGCCCCGACACCGACCCGTCCCTGCCCGGAAACCGCGCGTGGGGGCGCGCGATCACGCAGCGGATCGCGACCTCGCGGCTCGGCGACGACCTCGTCGCCGCGCACACCGTCACCGACGCCGGGACGCTCGACGCGCTCGTCGAGGGCGCCGCGGCCAGCGGCTGGAGCGACCGTACGGGGGCCGAGCGCGCGGCCGTGCTGCGTCAGGCCGCCGTCGAGCTGGAGCGCCGTCGCGCCGACCTGCTCGAGGTGATGGCGTCGGAGTGCGGCAAGACCCTCGACCAGGGCGATCCGGAGGTGTCGGAGGCGATCGACTTCGCTGCGTACTACGCCGGGCTCGCCGAGGACCTCGACCGCGTCGACGGTGCGGTCGCCCGCCCCGTACGGGTCACCCTCGTGACCCCGCCGTGGAACTTCCCGGTCGCGATCCCGACCGGCTCCACCCTTGCCGCACTCGCCGCCGGGTCGTCGGCCGTCGTCAAGCCCGCCACCCAGGCGCGGCGCAGCGGGTCGATGATGGTCCAGGCATTGTGGGACGCCGGAGTTCCGCGCGACGCGCTGTGCCTCGTCCACGTCGACGAGGGCGACCTCGGGCAGCGCCTCGTGTCGCACCCGGCCGTCGACCGCCTGATCCTCACCGGCGCCTTCGAGACCGCGGAGCTCTTCCGCTCGTTCCGTCCCGACCTGCCGCTCCTGGCCGAGACCAGCGGCAAGAACGCCCTGGTCGTCACGCCCCACGCCGACCTCGACCTCGCGGTGAAGGACCTCGTGCACTCCGCCTTCGGGCACGCGGGCCAGAAGTGCTCGGCCGCGTCGCTGGCGATCCTCGTCGGCTCGGTCGCCACGTCGCGCCGGTTCCGCGAGCAGCTCGTCGACGCGGTGTCGTCGCTCAAGGTCGGCTACCCGTACGACCCGACGACGCAGATGGGCCCGCTCATCGAGCCGGCCCGCGGCAAGCTCCAGCGTGCGCTGACCGTGCTCGCTCCGGGTGAGGAGTGGCTCGTGGAGCCGCGCCCCCTCGACGCTGACAGCCCCGATGGCAGCGGCCGCCTGTGGTCGCCCGGCGTGAAGACCGGCGTCAAGCGCGGCTCGGAGTACCACCTCACGGAGTACTTCGGCCCCGTCCTCGGGCTGATCTCCGCCGACACTCTCGACGAGGCGATCGCGATCCAGAACGAGGTCGACTACGGCCTCACCGCGGGCCTGCACTCGTTCGACCGGGACGAGCTCGCGCAGTGGCTCGCGACCGTCCAGGCGGGCAACCTGTACGTCAACCGCGGGATCACCGGCGCGATCGTGCGTCGTCAGCCGTTCGGCGGCTGGAAGAAGAGCGCGGTCGGCGCCGGGACGAAGGCGGGCGGGCCGAGCTATCTCGTCGGCCTGAGCGACTGGGCGAGCGCACCGGCGACGGTGACCGCCCCGATCGACGGCGCACCGCAGCAGCTCCTCGACCTCGCCCGCTCCGTGCTCGACGACGACGCGCTCGCGCTCCTCACCCGCGCGTTCGGCTCCGACGCTGCGGTCTGGGCGTCCGATCTCGGCGTCGCCAAGGACGTCACCGGGCTGGAGATCGAGCGCAACGTGCTGCGTCACCTCCCCGTCCCGGCGTGGATCCGGCTCGAGTCCGGCTCGGTGACCGAGCTGCTCCGCGTCGTCGGCGCCGCGCTGCGGGCCGGCGCCCCGGTGCGGATCTCGACCGTCGAGCCGCTGCCCGAGCGGGTCGCCACCGCGCTCGGCGGCGTCGGGCTGACCGCGGTCGTCGAGGACGCGGCGACCTGGCGTGACGCCCTCGCCGGGCTGCCGTCCGGGCGCGTACGCCTCATCGGCGGTGACCGGATCGCGTTCGCCGCCGCCAGCGCCGGCCGCCCCGAGATCGCGCTGTACGCGCAGCCGGTCGTCGAGGCGGGACGTGTCGAGCTGCTCACGTTCGTGCACGAGCAGGCGATCGCCGTCACCGACCACCGGTTCGGCTCCCCGACGACGCTCGTCGACGGGCTGCTCTGACGGGCTGCGTCCGGTGCGCTGTGACGGGAACGACGGAACAGGCGAGCCGTCCCCGTGCGTTGATTGACAAGGCAACCATCCACTCCTGAAGGAGCATCCATGCCTGACGTACCCGCACTCGTCGACGTCGCCTGGCTCGCCGACCGTCTCGACTCCGACGTACGGGTCGTGGACGTGACGACGTTCCTGACCCAACCCGAGGGCGACGGCTACTACGACGTGGAGTCCGGCCGCGAGGCGTACGAGAAGGGACACGTCCCCGGCGCCGTCTTCGCCGACCTCCTCGCGGACTTCGCCGACACCGACGCGGCGACGACCTTCACCGCCCTCGACTCCGACACGTTCGCGCAGCGGCTCGGCGCGCTCGGCATCGGCAACGACGACCACGTCGTCCTGTACGACCAGGGCGTGAACATCTGGGCGACCCGCTTCTGGTGGAACCTGCGCCTCGAGGGCTTCGACCGCATCTCGATCCTCAACGGCGGCTTCACCGCGTGGCGCGAGGCCGGCCAGCCGGTCACGAGCGGCGTCGAGACCCTCCCCGCGACGACGTTCGTCGCGAAGCGCCGCCCGGAGCTGCTCGCGGACGTCGCGCAGGTCCGCGCCGCGATCGACGACGACAGCCGCGTCCTCGTGAACTCGCTCGACGAGGCGACGTACAAGGGCGAGCGCCAGACGTACGCGCGCCCGGGCCGTATCCCGGGCAGCAGCCACGTCTTCTTCGGCACGCTGCTCGACGAGTCCGGCCGCCTGCGCGACGCCGAGGAGGTCCGCGGGACGTTCGAGGCCGCCGGTGCGCTCGACGTCGACAAGAAGCCGATCACCTACTGCGGCTCCGGCATCGCGGCGACGACGCTCGCTTTCACGCTCGCTCAGCTCGGCCGCGACGACGTCGCCGTGTACGACGGCTCGATGACCGAGTGGGCTGCCGACGAGACGCTGCCGCTCGAGGTCGGCTGAGAGCCCGTACGACCACTGCGCGGTCGATCGCTGTCAGCATGTGGCAGCGATCGACCGCACTGTCGCGTCAGCCGAGGTTGGCCCGCTCCGCGCCGATCGTCGTGTCAGCGCCGTGCCCGGTGTGGACGACGGTGTCGTCGGGCAGCACGAAGAGCGTCGTACGGATCGAGTCCTCGATCGTCGGCCGGTCCGAGTACGAGCGCCCCGTCGCGCCGGGCCCGCCCTCGAAGAGCGTGTCGCCGGTAAAGACGGCGCCGAGGTCCGCCGCGTACAGGCAGACGGCGCCGGGCGCGTGACCCGGCGTGTGCAGCACCGTCAGCGTCGTGCCGCCGACGGGGATGGCCTGGCCGTCGGAGAGGTCGACGTCCCACAGCGCGTCGGGGTGCGTGAGCTCCCACAGCGGCTTGTCGGCGGGGTGCAGGAAGATCGGAGCACCGACGCGCTCGCGGAGGGCGGGTGCCACGCGCACGTGGTCGTCGTGGGCGTGCGTGCACACGATCGCCTTGACCGTACGGTCTCCGACCACCTCGAGGATCGCGTCGATGTCGTGCGGTGCGTCGATCACGACGCACTCGGAGTCGTCACCGACGACCCAGACGTTGTTGTCGACGTCGAAGGTCTCGCCGTCGAGCGAGAAGGTCCCCGAGACGACTCCGTGGTCGATGCGTGGCCCGTCGGCGGAGCCGATGCGAGGCGCGCCGCTCACGAGAAGACCACCACCGAGCGCAGCACGTCGCCGTGGTGCATCCGCTCGAACGCGGCCTCGATGCCGTCGATCGCGATCTCCTCGGTGACGAACGCGTCGAGGTCGAGGCGGCCCTGACGATAGAGGTCGACGAGCATCGGGAAGTCGCGGCTCGGCAGGCAGTCGCCGTACCAGGACGACTTGAGCGCACCGCCGCGCGAGAACATGTCGATCAGCGGGATGCCGGGCAGCTCCATGTCGGGCGTCGGGACACCGACGAGGACGACGGTGCCGGCGAGGTCGCGGGCGTAGAACGCCTGCTTCCAGGTCTCGGGACGGCCGACCGCGTCGATGACGACGTCGGCGCCGTAGCCACCGGTCAGCGCCTGGATCGCCTCGACCGGGTCGGTCTCGGAGGAGTTGACCGTGTGGGTGGCGCCGAGCCGGGTGGCGGCATCGAGCTTCTTGGGGTCGATGTCGACGGCGATGATCGTGCTGGCCCCGGCGAGGGCCGAGCCGGCGATCGCGGCCACTCCGACTCCGCCGCAGCCGATCACGGCGACGGACTTGCCGCGGCCGACGTTGCCGGTGTTGATCGCCGCACCGATGCCGGCCATCACGCCGCAGCCCAGCAGGCCGACCGCGGCGGGACGCGCCTCGGGGTCGACCTTGGTGCACTGCCCGGCGGCGACGAGCGTCTTCTCGGCGAACGCGCCGATGCCGAGCGCCGGCGACAGCGGAGTGCCGTCGGCCAGCGTCATCTGCTGGGTCGCGTTGTGGGTGTCGAAGCAGTACTGGGGCTCTCCGCGCTCGCACGCGCGGCACACGCCGCACACCGCGCGCCAGTTGAGGACGACGAAGTCGCCCGGCGCGATCGCGGTGACGCCCTCACCGACAGCCTCGACGATGCCCGCGGCCTCATGGCCGAGGAGGAACGGGAACTCGTCGTTGATGCCGCCCTCGCGGTAGTGCAGATCGGTGTGGCACACCCCGCACGCCTCGACCTTCACCAGCGCCTCGCCCGGCCCCGGGTCGGGCACCAGGATCGTCTCCAGACTCACCGGCTCCCCGACGGCCTTCGCCACGACACCCTTGACCTCGTGCATCCGTTCCCTCACCTCTCGTCGCTGTCGGTCTTCCCGCGTCACGCTACCTGCGCGCGAAAGAAGCGCTCGACCCCCGACGAACCCCGCCGCCCGTACGGTGGGCGGATGCCCCTCGAGCTGGTCGCGCTGATCGTCCCCGACTACGACGAGGCGATCGACTTCTTCGTCGACGTCCTCGGCTTCGCGCTCGCCGAGGACTCCCCGTCGCTGACCAACGACGGGCGCCCGAAACGGTGGGTGGTCGTACGGCCGGAGGACGGCGGGACCGGCATCCTGCTCGCGTGTGCCGACGGGGAGAACCAGGAGCGCGCGGTCGGCGACCAGTTCGCCGGTCGGGTCGGCCTGTTCCTCCGGGTCGCGGACTTCGACGCCCGCGTCGCGCGGATGAAGGCGGCGGGCGTGGAGTTCGTGTCCGAGCCGAGGACGGAGCCGTACGGGCGGGTCGCGGTCTTCCTCGACCTCGTCGGCAACCGCTGGGACCTGCTCTCGCTCGAGCGCGAAGACGGGGGCGCTGTCTAGCCGGCGTGGCGGGAACGACGAAGGCCGGACCCACCGGGTCCGGCCTTCGTCTCTCATCTGCGCGCTCGAAGGGATTCGAACCCCTAACCTTCTGATCCGTAGTCAGATGCTCTATCCGTTGAGCTACGAGCGCCCGCCTCATCAGCGAAGCGACCCCTACTCTAGCGGGTCGTTCCGCGAGACCGAAATCGGGCTCCCTTTGGTGGTCAATCGAGCCCCCGAGAGCCTGTGCGCAGGGTACGTTGCCCTCTCCGGCATCACCACCGTGAACTGCGCCGATGGCCGCATCCCCCGCTCGAACCGAGGTATCCCATGACCACATCCGCGCGCGCCCGCAGGCGCCCGCTCACGACCGCCGTCGCCCTGACGGCCGTCACCGCAGCGACGCTGGCCATGGCCGGCCCCGCGATCGCCGACACTCCCGCAGCGCCCGCGCCCACCATCGGCTCGGCCTGCCCGGCCGCGTTCCCCGCCACCGAGCTGGTCCGCCCCAGCGGCGCGAACCCCGGCACGCCCGTCGAGGGCATCACGGTCTCGTCCGGCACGGCCACCGACACCGTCAGCGGTGAGTTCGTCGGGACGCTCGACGACGGCATCGCCCCCGGCGTCGACATGCTCATCTTCAAGATGAAGGGTTCGCGCATCACCAACGCCGCCGGCGCCGTCGACCGCGGCATCTGGGCGGGCATGTCCGGCACCCCGCTGTACGCCGCGGACGGCCGCCTCGTCGGCGCCGTCTCGTACGGCCTCTCCGCCACTCCGAGCGAGTACGCAGGCGTCACCCCCGCTGCCGACATCTATCGCGCAGGGACGTACGGGACTGCCGCGGCCACCGCCTCGCTCAGCCCGAAGGTCACCTCTGCGATCCGTGCCGCCGGCGCGAGCGCTGCGGCCACCGCCGGTTCGATGCGCCGCCTCCCGACTCCCGTGATGATTCCTTCGGGTCTCTCGACCGCCAAGGCGAACGCGATCGCCAAGAAGGCGCGGCTCAAGGGCGTCACGTTCCGCTCCGGCGGCGTCGGCGGCCGTACGAACAGCCAGAAGATCCCGGTCTCGGCCGGCTCCAACGTGGCCGCGTCGTACTCGTACGGGTCGACCCCGCTCGCCGGCGTCGGCACGACGACCGCTGTCTGCGGGTCGACCGTCTACGCCTTCGGCCACCCGATGGACTGGATGGGCAAGACCAAGATGTCGCTGCACGGCGCGGACGCCGTCTATGTCGAGCGCGACAACTCCGGCTCCTACAAGCTTGCCAACGTCGGTGCGCCGATCGGCTCGTTCACGCAGGACCGCCTCGCCGCGATCGTCGGATCGATCGGCGCGGTCCCGACCGGCGCCAAGGTCACGACGACCAACCGCATGGGCACCCGTACGCGTACGTCGTCGAGCACCGTCACCTCGCCGGACTGGATCTCCTCCCTCGCGGCGCTCCAGTCGACGAACGACTCGTGGGTCGTCACCGACGGCACCTTCGGCGGCGAGGCACGAGCGACCCGCACGATCCGCCTCAAGCGCGCGAACGGCCAGATCCTGACCTACCGCCGCACGGACATGTACGCCGACCGGTACGACATCACCGCTGGAGCCGCCGACTATCTCGCCGGTGACATCGAGTCGCTGCTGTCCAACGACTTCGAGCCCGTGACGATCCTCGACGCCACCCAGACGTCGACGGTCAACGAGGGGTACGAGGCGTACTCGGTCGGTCGCGTCCAGGCCAAGCAGTTCGGCCGGTGGACGACGGTCGGTGAGGACGGCGTGATGGCTCGTCGCGGCGGCACGCTCCGCCTGCGCGTGACGCTGGTCCGCGAGAAGGGGGCTGCCGGCCCCGCGCGCAAGGTCGTGAACCTCAAGGTCGCGGTCCCGCGCAAGAAGCTCCGGAGCCCGATCGGGATGCTGACCATCACTGGCGGCGCCGGCATGAGCGACGAGGAGATGTACTACGAGGAGTACGCCGAGGAGTACTCCACCGCCGCCGCCGAGGCGTCCGGCCTGCCCGCGCTCATCCGTGCGATGTCGACCGCTGAGCGCGGCAACGACGTCACCGCTGTGCTGAGCATGGGATCGGGACGTCGCGCCGTCGACAAGACCGCACGCAAGGCGACCGCCACGGTGGTCACGGGCGGCCTGATGATCCCGGTGATGCGCTACGGCAAGCTGCCGAAGAAGCGCTGACACCTGGTCGAGCGACAGGGCCCGCATCCCGTGAGGGGTGCGGGCCCTTCGCCATTCCCGCCCCGGGTCACTCTCCGCGCCTCCCGGGTCACTCTCCGCGCCTCCCGGTGACCCGGCGCGGGCAGAAGGGGACCCGGGGCGGGCAGAAACTGACCCGGGGTCAGTTGAGGGTGGTGACGTCCACGTAGTCGATCTTCGTGTTCGTCCCGCCGAGCGCGTCCAGCGTGAGGCGGCCGTCCTCGACGGTGACCTCGACGGTCGCCGTCTTGTGGCGGGTCGCGGAGCCGACCGCTCCGGCCGGGACGAACGCGTCGATCGCGCGCGTGCCCTCGACGTTGAGCGTGTGGATCTCCGGGTCGGTGTTCACGTTGGGCTCACCGACGGCGACGGTCACCGAGTACGAGCCGTTGGGCACCGCGAGCTCCCATCGGCCCGGCAGCGGCGTGCCGTTGAAATTCGGCACGTCGTCGGCCTGCATGTGCATGAACGTGTCGAGCCGCAGGTCCGGCTGCACCGACTTGCGCCAGCGCCCGTTGCCCGGACCCGACGTGCCGCCGACGGACAGGTCGAGCGGCTGGAGCGTCGTCTCGCCGAGCCATCCGTACGTGAGTCCCGTGCCCTGGTCCGGACGCGTCCGCGCGCCGAACGCCTGCCCGAAGTCCTTGAGATAGCCCGCAGGCAGCGTCGCGGCCTCGTTGCCGAAGTCGACCTTCACATCCACGTCCTGCGCGGCCGCGGTCGGAGTCGCCGAGGCGGTGCCGTCACCGGAGTTGCCGGCGCCCTTGTAGACGGCGCGCACCACGTAGTAATACGTCGTGCCGTTCACCGCGGTGGGGTCGGTGTACGTCGTCGCCGACAGCGGGTCACCCGAGGTCGGTCCACTGATCAGCGACGCGTCGTTGACGGCGAAGTCTGCCGTCGTCCCGCGCCAGACCCGGTAGCCGACACCCACGTCGTACGGGTTGCGTCCCCACGAGAGTGTCACCTTGTTGTTGCCGGGGATCGCGACGACCTGCGGCGTGGTGATGACCTCGGGGCGGAGGTTGGTGACGAGATAGACGTTGTCCTGGTAGTCGTAGTTGATCCCGGCGTAGTCCATCGAGAGCAGGTAAGACCCCGGGACGAGCGTGCCGGTCCGGTCCTTCACCGGCCACAGCCGCACGTGCTGGCCGCACGGGGCGACGCAGCCGTTGTTGAGGTCGACCTGCTCATTGTTCTTCGCGCGATCGGTCCACTCGTTGTCCACCCCGAACCCGAAGACCGGGCCGGGCGTGAACGACCCGGCAGCCGGCCCCGCACCCACACTGTTGCTCGCCCTCGGCAGCAGCGACTGGGCGTACTGGCCGCCCATGTTGGTGATCTGGGGCGCGGTGTTGCTGCCCTTGGCGTGCCACTTCACGCCGGCGCCATTCAGGTACGTGTGGAACCCGGCCAGCTGCCGTACGGTGACCGGCTTGGTGGTGTCGATGCGCGACCAGTACGGAGAGAGGACCTCGTCACCGATCGGCGCGTACTCGCCCTTGCTCGCGAAGCCGTTGGGGATGACGCTGCCGATCCCGAACGCCTTCACGATCTGCGAGAGGTTCGGCTCCTGGCCACCCTCGCTCTGCGACTGCCAGAGGCCGCCGAGCCGGATGACCTGCAGAGGGTCGGTCTCCGCGTTGCTCTGCACGGTCAACGTGCCGTTGTGGACCTTCGTCGACTGCGCCACGAATTTCACGGTGAGATCGCGCGTCGCGCCCGGCGTGACCGTGAACGGCACCGCCGGCGGGTCCACGAGCTGGAACTGCCCGGTGATCGGCAGCCCCGTGACCTGCAGCGCCGCCGTGCCGGTGTTGCTGATCCGAACGGTGCCCGTGTCGGCCATCTTCTGGTCGCCGTCCGCGGTGGTCTGCAGCCGGTTGAACGCGATCTGGTCGGCGAACGGCACCGGGTCGAGATTCACCGCCTTGAGCACCGCACCCTCGGCCTCGGCAGGGACGTACGGCTTGACGTTGCGGACGAGGAGCACGATGTCCTGGCTGTCGAACGGCGAGCCCGGGACCTCCTCGGTTGCGACGACGTACGCGTTCGCCTCGACGGTCCCGTCGGCGTTCTTGTAGGGATAGACGCGGATGTGGTGCGGAAGCGCGGCATCCCACGTGTTGAGGGCGTCCTCGGTATAGGCCTTGCGGCCGCTGAAGTACGGCCACTCGGAGTAAAGCCCGAAGACGGTCTCCTCACCGGGGTCGATGTTGGTCGTCGAGCCTGTGGGGTTGATCATCAGCCCCTGCGCCTCGGACGCCTTGATCGAGAACTGCGGGTGGAGACCGGCGGCCTGCCCGGCGTCGTACCAGCCGACGTGCACGGCGGGGTCGTTGTTCTGCGGTCCGTACGCGGCCAGCGGCGTGATGCTGATCGGCGCGTCGAAGGCGGCCTTCTGGAAGAGCTGCGCGGCGATCTCGTCGCCGATCGGACCCTGCGTCGAAGGCATCGACGCGTTGCCGGGCTCGGGATCACCGACGTTGATCGGGATCTGCAGCGTGTCCATGATCCGCTGCAGCGACGGCTCGTTGCCCCCGCCGAGGCCTGCCGCGCCGAGGCCACGGAGCGCGACGGTCTTCGTGCCGACCGAGGTCGCGATCTGCAGGGACGCCGCCTTCACGCCGACCGACGTCGGACGGAACGTGACCGCCACCTGGGTCGGCGCACCCGGCGCCACCGTGATCGGTGCCGCGTTGGGCGTGGTCGTCGCGAACATCGCCGCGTCGCCGCCGGTGAACGTCAGCCCTCCGGCGGGGATGGTCAGCGTCTCCGTGCCGGTGTTGGTCACGGTCGCCTGCGCCGCCGGCGACGTGGCGTTCGTCTGGCCGCTGAGGAACAGCCGAGGCGTGACGTCGGCGCCTGCGCCACCGGCACCGCCGCGCGGCTTCACGAGCGCGATCGTGCCGTTGCCGAGCTGCGTCACGTACAGGTTGCCGGTCGCCGGGTCCTCGGTGAGGTCGAGCGGCTGGTTGAACCCGGTCAACCCGGTGGTGCCGACCTTGCGGTTCGACAGTGTCCCATCCGGCGCCACGTCGAAGCTGACGATGTCCTGGCCCTGGCTGTAGCGGACATAGAGAAGCTTGCCCTTGAGCGCGCCGCCGAAGGCGTTGCTCGTGTACTCGATGACGCCGTTCGCGCTGGCGTGCAGCCCGGCGTCGAACACGCCCGACAGGTCGTAGTTCGGGTCGGCCGCCGTACCCACGGGATAGCGGGCCGTCTCGAACGGGTCCGCGCCCGCGGTCGGGTTGCCGTTGTTGAGGACGTACTCGCAACGGCTCGGGTTCGGGTGGCCGTAGTATTTCCCCTTGCGGACGCGGAAGACGTAGTCGGTCTCCGCGTTCGGGTTGCTCGTGATGCCCGCGATGCCGGTCGGTCCGCCATAGCCGCCGTCGGGGCGCTTCGTGCAGTGCGCGGGGAGCGTCGTCGGGACGGCCGGGACGTTGCCGCCGGCCGCGGAGCCGTTGGTCGGCACGTAGAGGCTGCCGTTGCTGTGCCACACCAGGTCGTACGCGTTGCGGATGCCGCTGCCGTACACCGTGACCGGCGCGTTCGCGGCGAACGGGTCGTACGCCGCCGGCCGCACGTTCACCGGCAGCTGTGCGGGCAGCTTTGTCAGGTCGACGCGGAGCGTGGCCGCCGACAGCGGGTGCTCCTCGCGGTTGCCCCAGGTGCCGTCGGCCGCGCCCATGGCGTTGTTGGCGCCGACGTTGAAGTAGAGGGCACCGTCGGGTCCGAACGCGACCGAGTTGGCCTCGTGGTCCTTGATGGACCGCGGGATGCCGTCGAGCACGGCGGTGTAGGTGCCGAGGTTCGGGCCGGTCAGCTTCGCGAGGCGGCCGCTGAGGTCCGGCACGTTGTTCTGGCCGATGAAGGGCGCGTTGTCGGTGATCCACAGAATCGGGTTCGCCGGGGTCGACGCCGGGTCGAAGGCGAGGCCGATGACCGTACGGGTGCCCTTCGCGTACGTGTCACCGCTGGCCGCGCTGTTGGAGTAGTCGCGGACGGTGGTGATCTTGAACCGGTTCGTGAGCTTGCCGTCGGCCGCGATGTCGAAGCGGTAGAGGTCGCCCGCGAGGGTCGCGGCGTACATCCGGCCGTCCGGCCCCTTGGTGATGCTCGAGTAGCCCATCTCGGCGCCGGTGGCCGCCGGAGCACCCGAGTCCGACGGGTCGAACGCGACCGGTCCGCCGCCGCCGGTCGTCTCGCCGGTGGTGAAGACGCTCGAGTACGGCAGGAACGCGTGCCCGTCGACGTCCTTCACGGCGTCGGTGACGGCGAAGCGGTAGAGCGTGTTCGGCTCGAGCGCCTGCTTCGGCGACAGGTTGATGACGTCGCCCCCGCCGCTGGTGAGGACGTTCGCGTCGACCGCCGCCCCGTTCGCGACCTTGGTCAACGTGACGCTCGACGAGGTCAGCGAGCCTGGCGCGACGCCGCTGCCGACGAGGAACAAGTCATTGACGACGCTGCCGGTCGGGGAGGCGCCCGTGGCGAGGTTGGTCGGCGTCGACTTGCGCACCGAGGGCCGCAGGGAGGCTCCGGCGACGCTGTCCACCGTCACCCAGTTGAGCTTGGTGTTCGTGCCGCTGTTCGGGGTGATCGTGAGGCGGCCGTCGGCGACGTTGACCGTACGGACGGCCGTGGCGTGCTTCGTCGCCGCGCCTGCGGCGCCCGTCGGCACGAAGCCGGCGACCGCGCTCTGGTCCTCGACGTTGAGCCAGTGCACCGAGTCGGTCGCCGTGCCTGCGTCGCCGACGGAGACCTCGACGCGGTACGCGCCGTTAGGCACCTCCAGCTCCCAGTAGGCGGGGATCTTCACGCCCTGGCTGGCGTTCTCGGGAAGCTGCATGTGGATCGTGCCGGCCCGCAGCTGCGGGGTGCCGACCGGCGCCCCACCCGCAGTGCCGTCGAGGCGGTTGCGCCCGTTCCCGACGATGCTCTGCGGCTCGACGGTGCCGAGACGCCGCCATCCGTACGCGAGCCCGGCGCCCTGATCGGCGCCGGTCCGCAGCCCGTACGCCTCGCCGAAGTCCTTGAGGTAGCCCGCGGGCGGCGCGCTCGCCTCGTCCGCGAAGCGCACGGCGCGGTGCACGTCGGGCTCGGTCGGCGCGTCGGCGCTGACGATCGCCAGGTGGTTCATCTTGGTGTTCGTGCCGCCGATCGCGTCGATCGTCAGCCGGCCGTCGGTCACGTGGACGACGCTGGTCGCAGCCTCGTACTCCTTGGCCGCCGTCGCCTGGAACCCGCCGACGACCGTGACGCCCTCGGCGCGGATCGTGTGCAGGCTGTCGTACGCCGTCGAACCCATCTGGTCGCCGACGCTGACCGCGACCTCGTACCAGCCGTCGGGGACGGCCCGCTCGAACGCGCCCGCGACGAGGTTGCCGTTGGCCGGGTTGGCACTGGCCACGTCCCCGTACTGCAGGTGGATCAGCCGGTTCTGCAGCGCGGTCACCGGCGCCGGTCGCGTACGGAGGCGTCCGTTCTTCGTCAGGTCAAGCGGCTCGTGCGTCGTGGCTGCGAGGCTGGCCTGCGTCACCCAGCCGAGGCCGGAGGCGTCGGTCCAGGCGGCGCCGCTGTTCTTGGTCCAGCCCGCCGGGACCGCGTTGTCGGCGGCCGTCGTGAAGACGTACTTCTGGTCGACCTCGACCGGCGGCTCGGGCTCGTCGGTGCTGTCGACCTCGACATAGTTGAGCTTGGTGTTGATGCCGCCGATCGCGTCGAGCGTGAGGCGGCCGTCGATGACCTCGACGGTCGTCGTCGCGGTCTCGTACTCCTTGGCCGCCGAGCTCTTGAAGGCGTCGATCGCCTTCTCACCCTCGACGTTGACGACGTGGGTGCTGTCGTACCCGTTGGCGCCGCCGCCCTGGTCGCCGACGGAGACCTTCACGGCGTACCAGCCGTCGGGGACGGCGAGCTCGAATGCGCCCGAGACCGTGTTCTGGCCGGCCTGCAGCGGCGGCGTCGCCGCGCCGTACTGCAGGTGGATCAGGCTGTTCTGCAGCGCGGTGACCGGGGCGGGCCGCGTACGGGAGCGCGTGTTGGTGGTCATGTCGAGCGGCACGTGCGTCGCGCTCAGGCTGTCCTCGCGGACGAAGCCGTCACCCGCCGCGTCGCTCCACGGGGTGCCGGTGTGCTTGGTGTAGCCGGAGACGCCCGGCCCGGCCGCCGGTTGGAACACGAACTTCTCGTGCACCGGCTCCGGCTCGACCTCCGGCGTGGTGACCTCGACGGTCTCCGACGCGGCGGAGGCGTTGCCCGTGGCGTCGACGGCGACGACCCAGTAGGCGTACGTGGTGCCGGGATCGACGGTGGTGTCGACGTACTCGGAGTCGTCGACCTCGGCGATCGGCGGCTCCTCGGCCAGCGGAGCCGCCGCTCCGACGAGGGAGCGGTAGACCGCGTAGTGGTCGAGGTCGGCCTCGGCGCTGTCGGCCCAGTCGAGGGTGACCTCACCTTTGGCGGCAGTCGCCTCGAGCCCGGTCGGCGCAGCCGGCGCGGTGCCGTCGACAGGCGTCGCGGAGGCGCTGCCCGAGGGGTCCGACGGGTTGCCGTGCGTGTCCACGGCGACGACGACGTAGTAGTACGTCGTGCCGTTCGTGGCGTCCTCGTCGGTGAAGCTGGCCGTCGGGACCAGACCCGGTCCACCGATCCCGTCGCCGGTCGTCGGGACGTCGGCGGTCGTCGCGCGGTAGACGCGGTAGCCCGCGAGGTCGCTCTCGGTGCTCGCGGTCCAGGTCAGCGCGACCTGCCCGTCGCCCGCGGTCGCGGTCGGCGTCGCCGGTGCGGCCGGCGGGGTGGTGTCGGTCGGGGTGGCGGTGATGCCCTCGGTGAGGGCCGACGTGTTGCCGTTCTTGTCGAAGGCAGCGACCGCGTAGGTGTAGAGCGTGTCGTTCTCGGCGGACTCGTCGGTGTACGACGTGGTGTCCGCGTCGACGTCGGCGATCTCGACGTACGGGCCGGCGCCGGTCTTGCGATAGACCGTGTAGCCGTCGAGGTCGTCCTCGGTGTTGGCGTCCCAGCTCAGCGCGACCTCGCCGTCGCCCTCCTCGACCTCGAGGCCGGTCGGGACGTCCGGCGGGGTCTGGTCGCCCGGGTCGCCCGCCGGTGTCGCCGGGACGGGCGTGGAGTCGGAGGACGCGTTGCCGCGACGGTCGACGGCACGGATCGTGTAGAGGTAGGCGACACCGTTCTTGGCACTGGAGTCGGTGAGCGTCGTGTCGGTCGCACCGGCGGTGATCTCGATCGCGACGCCGCCTCCGTCAGCGCGGGTCCGCGTGATGACGTAGCCGTCGAGATCGGGCTCGGTGTTCGCGTTCCAGCTCAGCGCGACCTCGCCGTCGCCGGCCGCGGCGGTGAGCCCGCTCGGCGTGGCCGGAGCGCTCCTGTCGATCGGCATGGCCGCGACCAGTGCGGGCGACGAGGAGTTGCCCGACGTGTCGCGGGCGACGAGTGAGTAGACGTACGCGGTGCCGTTGACGGCGCTCGAGTCGGTCGCCGTCGTCGCAGTCTTGCCGAGGTCCCAGGTCTTGGGCCCGCTGGTTCCACCGGTGCGCCGGAGCACGTACCCGGCGAGGTCGAACTCGGCGTTCTTCTTCCAGGCGAGCGAGACCTTGCTGTCACCGGCGTCGGCGACGAGGCCGGTCGGGGCCTTCGGAGCGACCTTGTCCCGCGGCGTCGACCGGACAGCAGCACTCGCGCGGGAGGCGTTACGTCGGTGGTCGACCGCGACGATGGCGTACGAGTACGCCGTGCCGTTGGCCAGCCCCGTGTCCGTGAAGCGCGGGGTCGCGACCTCGCGGAGCAGCCGGCCGCCTCGGTAGACGCGGTAGCCCCGCAGGTCGAGCGCCGTCGAGGCCTTCCAGCTCAGGGCGACGGCGCGATCACCGGCGACGGCGCGCACACCGGTCACGGTCGCGGGCGCCGTACGGTCGGGAGACTTCACGTACTCGGCAGCGACCGATCCTGCGCCGGACTTCTTCACGTAGCGGACCTCGAGCGTGTGCTTGCCCTTGCGGAGCTTGCGCACGGCCGCGGCGTACCGGCCCTTCGTCGACGTGGCGACCGTACGGCCGTCGACGCGGAGCACCGCCTTGCCGGTCGCACGCCCGCGGATCTCGTACGCGCCCTTGAGCGTCCGCGTCGTGCTCCAGCGCACCGAGAACGGCTTGCGGCTCGCGGGGTACGAGGCAGCGATGCGCTTCTCGCACCGGGTGACGGTGGGCTTGCCCTTGAACGCGGTGCCCTTGTAGTACTGCGCGAGCCAGCGGCCGGACTTGGCGCACTTGCTGGCGCTCGGGGCCGCAGAAGCCGGGTCGGCGAGACCAGGGGCGAGAGCGAGCACACCGGCGACGAGCGTGAGAGCGAGGAGGAGGGCGAGGGCGGGACGACGGGGCTGAACGCCGTTGTTCATGTGCTGCTCCGAGCGGGCCGGGGGAAGTGACGTGACTCTAGGAATCAGCCCCCTCTCCCGTCAGGGAATTGTGAAAACTGAACTATCTGGACGATCGCCCTAGACAAGCCTGGAGACGATGCGATTTGTCGGGCCGGCCAACTTAAAAGCCCAGGTCAGAAGGGGTGTGTGACATAGTTCACTAACTCGCACCCCTTGGGGGCGGGCCTCTGAGCGGGGCATACATTGGCAGCACGGCTCACGTGATTCGGACCGCATCGCGGCTGAGATCGCGCGGCCGCGACCACCTATCCACATCAGCTGGCCGGCCACAGGATGGCACGGGCAGTGCGATCAACACGCTTGAATCGCGATGCGAGAAGGACAAAAAAACATCATGGCCGCAGATATCACGACCAGCGACCCCCTGACGACCACCTACCGCTCGAGTCACGCCGAGCTCCAGGCCTGGGTCGACGAGGTCGCCGCACTCACCAAGCCCGACTCGATCACCTGGATCGAGGGCACCCCCGACGAGTGGACCCGCCTCACCGACGAGCTCGTCGACGCCGGCACCTTCGTCCGCCTGGACGAGACCAAGAAGCCCAACTCCTTCTGGTGCGCCTCCGACCCGACCGATGTCGCGCGCGTCGAGGACCGCACCTTCATCTGCAGCGTTGACGAGGCCGACTCCGGCCCCACCAACAACTGGATGGCGCCGACCGAGATGAAGCGCCTCATGACCGACCTGTACGACGGGTCGATGCGAGGCCGCACCATGTTCGTCATCCCGTTCGTCATGGGCCACCTCGACTCGGCGCACCCGATGTTCGGCGTCGAGATCACCGACTCCGCTTACGTCGTCGCGTCGATGACCGTGATGGCCCGCGTCGGCCGCGAGGTCCTCGACAAGATCGAGGCCACCACCGCCTCGTACGTCCCCGCGCTGCACTCCGTCGGCGCTCCGCTCGAGGCCGGCCAGGCGGACGTGCCGTGGCCGTGCAACGACACCAAGTACATCGTGCAGTTCCCCGAGGAGCGCATGATCTGGTCGTACGGGTCCGGCTACGGCGGCAACGCGCTGCTCGGCAAGAAGTGCTACTCGCTGCGCATCGCCTCGGTCATGGGTCGCGACGAGGGCTGGCTCGCCGAGCACATGCTGATCCTCAAGCTCACCTCGCCCGAGAACGAGGTCAAGTACATCGCGGCCGCCTTCCCGAGCGCGTGCGGCAAGACCAACCTCGCGATGGTCGAGCCCACGATCCCGGGCTGGAAGGTCGAGACCCTCGGCGACGACATCGCGTGGATGCGCATCGGCGCCGACGGCCGCCTCTACGCGGTCAACCCCGAGTTCGGGCTGTTCGGCGTCGCGCCGGGCACCGGCTGGGACACCAATGCCAACGCGATGCGCACCATCGCCAAGGGCAACTCGGTGTTCACCAACGTCGCGCTCACCGATGACGGCGACGTCTGGTGGGAGGGCATGACCGACGAGGCGCCCGCGCACCTCACCGACTGGAAGGGCCGCGACTGGACCCCCGAGTCCGACGAGCTCTCGTCGCACCCCAACAGCCGCTTCTGCACCCCGATCCGGCAGTGCCCGATCCTGGCGCCGGAGTACGACGACCCGAACGGCGTGCCGATCGACGCGATCCTCTTCGGCGGTCGCCGCAAGACGACCATCCCGCTGGTGACCGAGGCCCGCGACTGGACCCACGGCACCTTCATGGGCGCCACGCTGTCGTCCGAGACCACCGCTGCGGCGACCGGCGCGGTCGGCGTCGTCCGTCGCGACCCGATGGCCATGCTGCCGTTCATCGGCTACGACGCCGGTGACTACTTCAGCCACTGGATCTCGATGGCCAAGAACAACGACGAGTCGAAGTTCCCCAAGGTCTTCTACGTCAACTGGTTCCGTCGTGACGAGGACGGCGGCTTCCTCTGGCCGGGCTTCGGCGAGAACAGCCGCGTGCTCAAGTACGTCGTCGAGCGCATCGAGGGCAAGGTCGACGCCGTCGAGACGCCGATCGGTCTCGTGCCGGCGCCCGGCGCGCTCGACACCGACGGCCTGGACGTCAGCGACGAGCAGATGGCCAAGGCGCTCGCGGTCGACGTCGACGAGTGGAAGGCCGAGATCCCGCAGATCAACGAGTGGTTCGAGAAGTTCGGCGACAAGCTGCCGGCCGTGCTCTGGACCGAGCTCGACGGTCTGAAGGCTCGCCTGGAAGTCGCTGGTTGAGCCTGTCGAAACCCTCGCTGGTTGAGCTTGTCGAAACCCCCGCGCGACGCCCCGCCGCTCACGCAGCTGGCGGGGCGTCGTGCTGTCCCCGACCACCCCTACGACCCAGGTCTGACACGCCCTCGCCAGGACGACCCCGCAGACCGACGAACCACGGGCCGCACCGCCGTACGGTCGCGACGTGCTGATCACCGATCCCCTCTCACACCTGATCGCCGAGGCCTTCGCGGGCCTCCCGTCGCCGCTTTCGAACGCCCTTCTCCTTCTCCCGGACATCGGCCTCGTCGCGCTCGCGCTGCTCCTCGTGACGGCCTCGTACGGGCGTGGGCCGCGCCCGCTAGCGATCGGTATCGCCGCAGGGATCGGAGTCGTGGTCTCGTACGGCGCGAGCGAGCTGCTCAAGGTCCTCGTCCGCGACGAGCGTCCGTGCCGCACCCTGGACGTGCTCGCGACCTGCCCCGGCGCCGGAGACTGGGCGTGGCCGAGCAACCACGCGACGATCGCGGCAGGTCTCGCGACGGCGGTGGTGCTGGCGGTGCCGCAGTGGTGGCGGTACGCGATGCTCCTGGCCGGCGTGGTGGCGCTCGGACGGGTCGTCGTCGGAGTCCACGACATCGCCGACGTGGTCGCCGGAGCAGCGCTCGGGATCACCGTCACGGTCGTGGTCGCACGGCTCCTGGCCCACCGCGTCGCGACCCTGCTCGTACGGGGCCCGGCGGGGTGACGCAGAAGTCTTCGCTCGATGGCCGGGTAGTGATCGAGTACTGAGTCGGCATCGCGGGCTCAGGAGAGCATCGAGCTTCACCGAAAGCGCGGTTTCCGGGCTGAGGGGACGGTGCGCCTCGCTTCTCCCTCTCGCCAGGCGAGCGGTCCGGAAGGACCGGACTCGCCGAAGCGTCGAATCAGACAGATTTACGAGTGCAACGCCTACTGAGCCACGGGTTTCGCGATGGCGGGCCTCGTAGGTTCTGCCTGCCGGATGGTAACGGGGATCGTTTCGAGTTGGGGTTCGGCGGCGGCAATCGCCTGTTTCACGTCGTGGCTGATAGCGCTCTTGCTTAGGCGCGCGACTGCTGACTCGGTCACTTCGACGATCAGGCCGGAGCGGTCAGGCGTGCCGACGGCACCGATCACCGTGCCTTCGGCACCAGGAGCGTGGATCGCAGCGTCGGCTGCCAGGTTGATCTCTTCCTGGCTGTAGGCAGCAGGCAGCGCGGTCACCGTGATGCCGTTGAGCCCTGAGCGCTCGAGCTTGCGCAATTCGTTGGGGACGGTTCCCTTCCAGCGCACCGTCGTGGTCATCGTCTGGAGATCGTTGCTGGCCCCGGCAAAGCCGGAGTACTTCTCGCGGAGCGTGTCCAAGGCGTCGTTGACGGACACAAACTTCTCCGTCGCGACTGGTCCGGCCACGTTCACCTCACTACCAGGATCTGCACTCTCTTCGGCGGCAAGCGTGGCTGCGGTGGCTGCGGTGGCTGCGGTGGCCACAACCGCTGTCGCTGCAACGGCGGCGAAAACGACGGGAACTCTGCGCGCAAGACGAGTCATGCCGATAACGATGCGCCCTGGAACCGTTGTGTTGCGAGGCGTTGTGCTACTCCGTGTAGGTCCAGACCTTGATGGTGTTGGTTGGTGTCGCGCTCTCCCCGACGAACCACTCTGTTTGGCCGTTGCCACACGCCCTGGAGTAGAAGGTCTCGCCGCTAGCCTGGATTTTGACCACGGCGCACTTGCCGTCAGCCTTGGTGTCCTTCACCCACCCGTCGATGTTGGCGTAGCCGCCACTGCACCAGATGGTGTAGTGCGACTGGGCGCCAGTGACGGAGACGTTCCGGGTGTTTCCGCACGTGTCTGCAGAAGCTGGCGACGCTCCGACCACACCGGCCGCTGCCACGAGCCCTGCTGTCGCAAGAACAGCCTTCACATGGTTCTTCATGGATCCTCCTGTATTGCTGGCCGTGTTGAATTGCTTGACAGCGTGGGTGGCGACACGCGTTGGCACAACGGCTTTCGATCAGGGTCAAAACCCGCAGACGCCGCCGAGTCCGACTGAGGCAGCAACGGAAGCTCCAACTGCCGCGCTGAGCGTGAAAGAGGGCCGACCTACCCAACAATCGGCGCGCGCTCGCGCACCCTGTACATGCGGACGTCGTCGGTGGATGGACACGCCAAGCATCGAGGTGCGGAACCGTCGGCGAGCTCGAGATGCTTAGACGTTGGCGACGGCTGGTGAGGACTGGCTACGGCTTGCCCGGGTTGCCGCCGAGCAGCTATTCAACCCGAGACCCTTCCGGACGGTTGTGGCGCTCGGGTTTCGCATTTCTAGACGTCCTTGACGTCCTCCAGGAGCGGTTGGACGCGCCGCTTCCAGTCCTGGCCGCCCCATTGGAACGCCCACCCAATCGCGTCCACCCGAACCGACGGGGAGGCTTGGCCTCACCCCCCGGGCTCTGTGCTGAGCATCCTCCGCGGATTGGTCTGGTCGTTTGCCGCCGGTCGCACCTCGGTGGAAGGGGGGCAGCGGCAAGCCGGCCGCGTCGAACCTCGCGCGGGGGCAACTCCCTACCTGTCGCCTCGTCGAGGATCCGCACGTCGGCCCCGCCGAGGGGGACACCCAGGGACCCCGACGGGGCACGGCTGACGCTGGAGCGCAGGGGTCTTCCCTCTGTCGACAGAGCGACCTCACCACTGGCTCGAGCAGCGAGCGCAAGGAGGTTAGGTGAACAGTCAACTACCTGTCGGCGGCCGAAAGGCGTAAGGGACAATGGCGACATGGCCGACACCGCAGCTCCCTCGCTCATGCCCGCAGCATTCATCGGGCACGGCAACCCGATGAACGCCCTCGAGCGCAACCGCTACACCGAGGCCTGGCGCACGCTCGGCGAGTCCCTGCCGAAGCCGCGAGCGATCCTCGTCGTGTCGGCCCACTGGTACATCAACGCCACCGCGGTCACCGCGATGCGGGCGCCGCGGACCATCCACGACTTCTACGGGTTCCCTCGCGAGTTGTTCGAGGTGGAGTACCCCGCGCCGGGCATGCCGGAGCTGTACGAGGAGGTGTCCGACGCGGTGCACCCGACGTGGTGCGGCGAGGACAAGGACTCGTGGGGCATCGACCACGGGACCTGGTCCGTGCTCACCCACGTCTTCCCGGACGCCGACATCCCGGTCGTCCAGCTCAGCATCAACGCCGACAAGGGCCTCGACTACCACCTGGACCTCGGCCAGAAGCTCAACGCGCTGCGCGCCGACGGCGTCCTCGTCCTCGGCAGCGGCAACGTCGTCCACAACCTCGGCGGGATGGACTGGGGACTCGCCGAGGAGGGGTACGACTGGGCGCACCGCTTCAACGAGTCGGCCAAGGAGCTGATGGCCGACGACCCGACCAACATCCCGACGCTCGACGCGCACTCGGACTACCGCCACGCGGTGCCGACACCGGACCACTTCCTGCCACTCCTCTATCTCGCCGGGATGGCCGATCAGTCCGGGCGCGGTGCGGAGGTGCTCGTCGACGGCTACACGTACGGGTCCCTGTCGATGACGGCGTTCACGCTCGACCTGGACTGCCCGGCGCCGGACGGCGACGTCGCTGCCGGTGAGCCCGCCACCCCTGACTCGCCGCCGGACGGCTCCAACATCTGACCGCTCGCACCCGCCTCGAGTCCGTCCTCGAGCTCGCGCGGGGTCATCTTCGGGATCGCGAGGGCGACCAGTCCCGCGACGAACACCACCGCTCCGAGGAACAGGAACCCTCCGACGTACGCGCCCTCGCGGGGCTCGCCGCCACGTCCGAGGTTGCCGGTCACGATCGTCGCCATGACGGCCGAGCCGACGGCGCCGCCGATCGTACGGATGTTGGCGTTCATCCCTGTCGCGACTCCGGTCTGCTCCGGCGGCACGGCGGCGACGACGAGGCTCGCCAGGCACGCGAAGACGGCGCCGACCCCGATGCCGAAGAGCCCGCTGGCGAGCGCCGTCTGCCACGGCTCGTGGTGGACCAGACCCATCGAGCCGAGTCCGACCGCACTCATGAAGCAGCCAACCACGACGACCGGCTTCGGACCGCGGATGCGCGCGAGGGGCGCGGAGACCAGTCCCATCAGGAAGACGCCGAGTGCCGAGGGGAGCATCAGCAGGCCCGACTCGGAGATCGTCGCGCCGAAACCGTATCCGGCGACGTCGGGATCGGTCTGCAGCAGCCGCGGGGTGAACGCGAACGACGCATACATGCCGACGCCGATGAGGAACGCGACGAGGTTCGCGGTCCACACCGCAGGCAGACGCATCATCCGCAGGTCGATGAACGGCACGCGCGCCCGACTCTCGACCAGCACCCATCCGACGAACAGGGCGAGCGCCGCGACCAGGAGGCTGAGCACGAGCGGCGACGCCCATCCGGCCCGCGACCCTTCGCTGATGCCGATGAGCAGCGCCGTCAGCCATCCGGCGAACAGGAGCGTCGGGATCATCGGGATGCGCCCCGGCGTCCGTACGGGCGACTCCGGGACGAGCAGCCACGCCGCGACGGCCGCCGCACCGGTCACGATCGCTGGCAGCCAGAACAGCCACGCGTAGCCGAGCGTGCCCACCAGCGGGCCCGCCACGACCGTCCCGAACCCGCCGCCGGCGCCCATGAGCGCGGACACGAAGCTGATCGCTCCGGCGATCTTGGGCTCGGGGAACTCGTCGCGGATGATCCCGAACGCGAGCGGCACCACGCCGCCGCCGACGCCCTGGACGACCCGGGCGGCGATCATCACAGCCACGTTCGGCGCGAGCGCCGCGATCACGGAGCCGACGGCGAGCAGCCCGAGCGCGTACACGAGCACGCGCTCCTTGCCGGTCGCGTCCCCGAGGCGTCCGGCCAGCGGCGTGAAGATGGACGCGGAGACGAGGTACGCGGTGACGACCCAGGTGACCGTCGTCGGGTTCGTGCCGAGCTCGTCCTGGATACGCGGGAGAACCGGGATGGTCATCGACTGCACGAGCGCGAACGAGGCGACGCCGACGCACAGGACGGCGAGTGTGACTCGATAGTGCGTGCGTCGCGCTGTCGAGATCACCGGGGCCCCCTGTCATGGCGGCCACGTCGGCAGTGACCAGTTCCGCATAGCAACTAACCACATGGGATCCGGCTTCATTCCGCGAGGGGCGTCTCAGAGCGAAAGGCTCAACCGCCGGCCACGGGGTCGCGCGAGATGGGGCACGACATGCAGCGCGGCCCGCCGCGCCCGGTCCCGAGCTCCGAGCCGGGGATCCGGATGACCTCGATCCCGGCCGCCTCCATCCGCGCGTTCGTCTCGACGTTGCGCTCGTACGCCACAGCGAGCCGCGGCGCGATCGCGAGGGTGTTGTTGCCGTCGTCCCACTGCTCCCGCTCGGCGGTCACGGCGTCGAGGCCGGTGTCGATGACGCGCAGCCGGTCGATCTGCAGCGCCTTCGCGGCCGCCTCGAGGAACGGCGCCGGCCCGTCGATGGCCAGGTCGGTCCCGTGGCCGTCGGTGACCGCGTACGCCTGGAGCGTGTCGGCGACCGCCGGATACATGACGACCGCGTCGACGTCGACCATCGTCACGACCGTGTCGAGGTGCATCGTCGCGCGGTCCTGCGCGATCGGGACGGCGAGCACAGTGGTCGCCAGGTCGTGCGCGAAGCACTGGCGTGCGATCCGCTCGAACCCCGCCGGCGTCGTACGCTCGCCGACGCCGACGGCGATGACCCCGTCACCGAGGACGAGGACGTCACCGCCCTCGAGGTGCTCGAGGTGCGGGCCGTGCACGCGCGGCACGTGCGAGAACCGCGGGTGGTGCTCGTAGACGAGCTGCGTCAGGTGCGACTCGCGCTCGCGGGCCGGCATCGCGAAGCTCGTCAGCGCCACCTCGTCGCGCAGCCACACCGACGAGTCACGGGTGAAGAGCAGGTTCGGGAGCGGGTCCACGAGGAAGTCGTCGGGCTGCAGCAGCGTCGTCACCACGCTCCGTACGCCGTCGAGCTCATCGTTGCGCAGCCCCGCGGTCAGCACCTCGGCGAGCCCGTCGGGGTCGAGCGCGGAGAACGCGGCGGAGAGATACTCAGAGACCGTGTCGCCCAGACGCAGGTCACCCGTCAGGTCGGCCACCGCGGTCGCGTGCGCCGCCGGATGCTGCAGCGTCTCGACGAGGAGATCACGCAGATAGAGCACCTCGACGCCCCGGTCGGCGAGCGCCGCCGCGAACACATCGTGCTCCGCGACCGCCTTTCCGACCCATGGGAGCCCGTCGAAGAGCAGGGAGTCGTTGTTGCGCGGGGTGAGGCGTTTGAGCTCGGGCCCCGGCCGGTGGAGCATGACCGTACGAAGCCGTCCGACCTCGCTGGCAACTCCGGGGGAGATGACACCGTTGTCCATCCACTCACCTTAGGGTCATGCGGCCTAGGGTGAGGATCGTGGCTCTCGCGATCTCGATCCTCGCCCTCGTCGCGGCCGCGGGGGCGCTTCTCGTCTCGGCGACCGCCGCGTCGCGCGCACCCAAGCGCGGCCGGTCCGGCCGTACGGTCGACCACCTGCCGCGCGACACCGCTGCCCTGCGGCGAGAGGTGGCTGCGCTGGCCGACGCGCAGGCGCAGACCTTCCGGCACCTGGCGGTCGTCCGGTACGACGCCTTCGGTGACACCGGCGGCGCGCTCTCGTGGACGCTCGCGCTGGTCGACGACTCAGGATCCGGCGTCGTCCTGACGTCGATCCACGGCCGCAACGAGACCCGGACGTACGCCAAGAGCGTCACCGCGTGGAGCAGCGAGCAGACCCTGACCCCGGAGGAGGAGCGGGCGCTGTCCGAGGCCCGCCACCGCTGACGCCTGGCGCACTTTCCGTTGGGCCCAACGGAAAGTGCGTCCCCCACCGGAACATTCCGGTGGGGCGAGACTTTTCCGTTGGGCCCAACGGAAAGTACGGATCGGCGACCCGGTCGGCTACCTCGAGCGCGCGGACCTGGAGGCCGTCGAGGAGGCGCTCGCGCTGTATCTCGGCCTGTGACCTCGCCGTCGCTCCCACGCGTCGCACGCGAGCAGGACCGCTCCGGCGAGCGCGAACCCGGCGATGATGTCGATGACGTAGTGCTCGCCGTAGTAGACCAGCGCGAACGACATCGCGAGCGGATACGCCAGGAGCAGCCACCGCCACGAGGAGCGCAGCCGCTGGATCCCGTAGAACGCGATCAGCGCCGCGAGTCCGGCATGCAGCGACGGCATCGCGGCGACGGGGTTGCCGACGTTCGCGAGCGCGAGGTGGAACCCGCCGAGCCCCAGCGTCGACCACCCTCGACCGGTGAGCCGTGCGACCTCCTCTGAGAGGTAGCCGTCCTGGCTCGCCATCCACGGCGGCGCCATCGGATACAGGATGTAGACGACCAACGCACCGAAGCTGATCGCGAGGTAGCGCCGCATCCACTGCATCCACTCGCGGCGACTCACCATCCACAGGACCACGGCGATCGTCAGCCCGGCGACGAAGTGCGTGAAGTAGACCGTCGTCAGCATGATGTCGTACCAGTGCGGCGGAGAGGCGTACGAGCACGGCTGGTCGCAGAGCCAGTCCTGGAGGAGGTGCGAGGGCGTCGTGCCTCCGCCGAGCCACTCGTCGAACACGATCGGCTCCGTGACGTGCACGGGCAGCGCGAACAGCTCGTCGGCAAGCCCGCGGCTGTAGAGATAGACGAGCAGGAACGCGACCGGCCCCCACCAGTCCTTGAGGAAGCCGAGATGGGCCTGCCAGCCGGCCCCGGTGTTCCACGCGATCGTCAGGACCCACAGCCACGCGACGATCTGCACGACGTCGGTCGGTAGCCCGACGAACACCAGCCAGAGCACGAACGCGCCGGCGAACATGACCATCGCGGCCGCACGGCGCTGCCACGAGGCCGTCGACTCGTCCACACCGCCCCCAATGATCTCGCGCGCCGTCTTCCTACCGTAGGACGGCACGGTGTCACGCGCGACGTGATGAGTCTCGTCCGGGGTGTCGTTCGTGGCTCGGCTCACGCGGGCTTGGGAGCGTCCACGGCGAGCTTGATGCCCACCATCCCGAGGAGGCTGCCGCTGATCCGGCGCTGCCACGCCATCCACGACGGGCGGCTCGCGAGGAACGAGGCGATGCCTCCGGCGACCACGATCAGCGACGCGTTGACCAGGGCGCTGACGGTGATCTGGATGCTGCCGAGGACGAACCCCTGGACCACCACGTCGCCGCGCGAGAGGTCGACGAACTGCGGGATCAGCGACACGTACATGATCGCGGCCTTGGGGTTGAGCAGGTTGGTCGTCAGGCCCATCGTGAACAGCCGCCGGTGCGAGTCGCGCGGGAGGTCGCGTGCCTCGAACGCGGAGAGCCCGCCGGGCCGCAGGGTCTTCCACGCGAGCCAGAAGAGGTACGCGGCGCCCGCGACCTTGAGCGCCACGTACAGCCATGGCACGACCACGAACACCGCGGCCAGCCCGACGTTGGCCATCACCATGTAGACCGCGAACCCGACCATCGTCCCGAGCAGCGACACGAGTCCCGCCGCCGGTCCCTGGCTGATGCTGCGCGAGACGAGATAGATCATGTTCGGCCCGGGTGTGAGCACCATGCCGAGCGCCACGAGCGCGATGCCGAGGGCGGCGGTGGTCTCGATCATGCGGGCTCCTCGATGGCGGACAGGGATCTCGTACGAGAGTGCCACGCCGGGTCCCGGCGCGGCACTCCCATTAGGCGATCTTGCGGCGGTACGTGGCCATCGCCCCGACGAACGCCACGACCAGGAGCCCGACGCACCACGCGAGCGCGATCCACACGTCGTTGCCGACGGGCTGCTCAGCGAACAGCGCCCGGATGGAGTTCACGATGGGCGTGACCGGCTGGTTCTCCGCGAACCACTGCACCGGGCCCGGCATGCTGTCGGTGGGGACGAACGCCGAGCTGATGAACGGCAGGAAGATCAGCGGGTACGAGAACCCGCTCGCGCCATCGATCGTCTTCGCCGTCAGGCCGGGGATGACGGCGAGCCACGTCAGCGCGAGCGTGAACAGGAGGAGCATCCCGAAGACCGCGAGCCAGTCGAGCACGCTCGCGCTCGTACGGAAGCCCATGGCGAACGCGACGGCGATGACGACCACGACGGAGATCATGTTGGCGACGAGCGAGGTCAGCACGTGCGCCCAGAGCACCGACGAGCGGGCAATCGGCATGGACTGGAAGCGCTCGAAGATGCCGGCCTGCAGGTCGGTGAAGAGCCGGTACGCGGTGTAGGCGATGCCCGAGGCGATCGTCATGAGCAGGATCCCGGGCAGCAGGTAGTTCACGTACGAGTCCGAGTCCTGGCCGGTCTCGATCGCGCCCCCGAACACGAAGACGAACAGCAGCATCATCGCGAGCGGGGTGACGACGGTGGTGATGATCGTGTCGGGGCTGCGCGAGATGTGGCGCAGGGATCGTCCGGTCAGCGTGGCGGTGTCGGGGAGGAAGTGCGCGGTGGCGGTCATCGGTTGTCCTTGGAGTTCGTGCCGATGACCGCGAGGAAGATCTCCTCGAGGGTCGGCTGCTTCTCGACGTACTCGATCTCGGCGGGCGGCAGCAGCTGCTTGAGCTCGGCGAGGGTGCCGTTGGCGATGATCCGACCCTCGTGGAGGATCGCGATCCGGTCGGCGAGCTGCTCGGCCTCGTCGAGGTACTGCGTGGTGAGCAGCACCGTCGTCCCCTGGCCAGCGAGCCCCTTGACGGTGTCCCAGACCTCGAGGCGCGACTGCGGGTCGAGCCCGGTGGTCGGCTCGTCCAGGAAGATCACCGGCGGGTTGCCGATGAGGCTCATCGCGATGTCGAGCCGGCGGCGCATGCCTCCGGAGTACGTCGACACCTTGCGCCCGCCGGCGTCGGTGAGCGAGAAGCGGGCGAGCAGGTCGTCTGCGATCGCGCCCGGGTCCTTGAGGTGGCGCAACTTGGCGACGAGGACGAGGTTCTCCCGGCCGCTGAGGATCTCGTCGACCGCGGCGAACTGGCCGGTGAGGCTGAATGACTCGCGGACGTCCGCCGCTTGCGTCGCGACGTCGTACCCCTCGACGGTCGCCGTCCCCGCGTCGGCCTTGAGCAGCGTCGACAGGATCTTCACGAGCGTGGTCTTGCCGGCGCCGTTGGAGCCGAGCAGCGCGAAGATGCTGCCCCGCGCGACGTCGAAGTCGACGCCACGCAGGACGTGAAGCTCGTCGAACGACTTCTCCATCCCGCGGATCGTGATCGCGGGGGTCTGTGTGGTGCTCACGCGTCCCCCTGCTCGCTGGCAGCGTCGTCGATCGCCTTGTTCAGGCGGGCGCGCTCCTTGTCGATCCACTGCTTGCCGGTGTAGGCCGCGGCGAAGGTCTCGGCGAACTCCACCGGGTCGTCGCCGACGATCGCGCGCACCGATGTCTCGTCGGCAGCGGCACGTTCCCAGAGGTCGGCGAAGTCGCCGAACATCGTCATGAAGGTGTCACCGTCGGTGAGGCCCGAGCTGTACATGAGGTAGCGCTCGAGCGCCTTCGCTGCCTGGTCGTACGGCTCGGGGAGGGCCTCGATGCGGGCCTTGTACTGGCGGAACTGCTTCTTCTGCTCGAGCGATCCGGTCAGGGTCTCGATCCACTTGGCGGCCATCTCAGCGCACCCCTTCTGTCGTGTCTGTGTTGTCGGTGTTGTCCGTGTTGGTGTGGAGCTGCTCGATCCGTTCGACGAGGAAGCTCCAGGTCGTCCAAAACTCGTCGAGGTGCACCTGCCCCTGAGCGTTCAGGGAGTAGACCTTGCGCGGCGGGCCCTTCTCGGACGGGACCTTCTCTACGTCGACGAGGCCGCGCTGCTCGATGCGGACCAGCAGGGCGTAGACCGTGCCCTCGGCGATCTCCGAGAAGCCCTGGTCGCGCAACCACGCGGTGATCTCGTACCCGTACGCGGGTCGCCGGGTGAGGATCGCGAGGACGATCCCCTCCAACGTGCCCTTGAGCATCTCGGTCATCTGCTTGCCCATGGAGGCCACCTCCTTTCACTACTCTGCGTCATTGACTACCAGTACATAGTAACGCTGAATAGTGCCCGCGCAAGGGGTTTCTCGCGGCAGTTTTCGCGACCTGAAACGTTGCACCGTTCGGTTCAGTGTTGTGCTATGGTGAACCACATGGTTCAGCAAAATGGTTTGGACGACGCGTTCGCCGCTGTCGCCGATCCAACCCGGCGGCAGGTCCTCGTACGACTCACCGAGGGGCCTGCCGCCGTGAGCGAGCTGGCCGCTCCGTTCGCGATGTCGGTGACCGGCATGGCCAAGCACGTCCGCGTGCTCGAGGACGCGGGGCTCGTTGTCACCGAGAAGGTCGGCCGTACGCGGCTGTGCCGGCTCGGCGAGGAGCGGCTGGAGGATGCCATGGCCTGGATCAGCTTCTATCAGAGGCTGTGGGAGCGACGGCTCGACGGCATGGAGGCCTACTTCACGCTGGGCCTCGGCAAGGACGACAAGGGGGAGACGGCATGAGCGAGAGCGAGAGCACGAGCACGAACGAGGGGCTGGCGCTGAAGGTGTCGCGCTGGCTGCCCGCGACGCCGGAGGAGGCGTTTGACGCCTACACCGACGCCGAGAAGCAGAAGACCTGGTTCAGCATCCTCGACGAGGAGCCGGGCATCGTCGAGATCGAGGTCGACCTCCGCGTCGGCGGCACGCAGACTGCGGTCTGGGGGCCGAGCCGCGACCAGCTGTTCCGCGAGGTGCAGACCTTCCTCGAGATCGATCGCCCGTACCGTCTCGTGACCGAGTCGACCGGATCCGATCCGAGCGGGTCGACGATGACGTCCCGCGTCGAGGTCACGTTCGAGCCCGACGGCGACGGCACGCTGATGACCGCGGTCCAGACGGGCCTGCCCACGCCAGAGGTCCGCGACTTCTTCACCGGCGAGGTCTGGAGGGGCGCGTTCGACCGGATCGAGGCGTTCCTGCGGACGCCAGAGGCGCGGCTGCCCTGACCGCCGCGGGAGCGGTGGTCAAAGTGAGCCGCAGTTCACGATCTCGGCATCACGACCGGCAGCCGTCACCGCTTCACGGAGAGGACGTCGCGGGCCTGCTCGGCGGCGCGGGCGATGCTCTCGCCGACGAAGTCGAGGAAGCGGGCGACGTTCTCGAGGCGGGTGGCGGCCGGGGTCTCCGGACCCAGAACACCGACCCCCTCTCTCGCGACCGTGATGACCTGAGCGAGGGACTCGACGCTCGCCATCATCGACTGGTACCAGATGTCGTCATCGACGACATAGCGTTCGCGACGACCGTCGCCGGGTTCGCGGCGGACCAAACCTTGACTCTCGAGGAACGCGATCGCCTTGGAGATCGACGCCGGACTGACCTGCAGGCGCTCGACGAGCTCGGACGCAGTGAGGCTGCCTGAGTCGGTGGTGTAGAGACAGGCCTGGACCCGCGCCATCATCTTGGGCGTGCCCGCCGCCATCAGGACGGTGGTGAGGGTCTCTTCGAAGTCGCGTACAGCCTCGGCGTCGCGCCCGTGGGCCTGCGGGAACGCCGCCGCCTCGCCGGATGCCGGCTTCTTGCGCCGCTGGGTGCGGCGTTGGGTCGCCCGCTGCGCGAGGTCGGGGCGATAGGCGGTGGGCCCGCCGTTGCGCATCACCTCTCGCGTGATCGTCGACGTCGGTCGGTCCAGACGCCGACCGATCTCGGCATAGGCGAGGCCGTCGGCCAACCCCAACGCGATCTGCTGACGCTCCTGCGGGGTGAGTCTGCCTCCCGGCATCGCGATCTCCTTCGTCGAGCGACACATGTCGTCACTTCCGTACCGGAACCATAGCGTTCATCGGCAGAACATTGCAACGTTGATAACGCGGCGTTGCATTTCGCTTGAGACTCATTGCAACCATTTCATGCCTGTGACCTGGGAGGACTCGGTTTCAGTGCAACTTGGTTGTTGCCAGTTTCAGAAAAGCAACGTAGCGTTTCACTTGTCAGAAACACCGACCACAGACAGCAAACACACAGGAGCTCACCATGAAGACCTTCGCCACCACCGCCCCGATCACCGCCGTCGTCGACATCCCCGCCGGCCGCATCCAGCTCATCGCCACCGACCGCGCCGACGCCAAGGTCGAGGTCCGCCCGTCAGACGCCTCGAAGAGCCGCGACGTGAAGGCCGCGGAGCAGACCACGGTCGACTACGTCGACGGAGTCCTTCGGATCAACGCCCCTGCCCCGAAGAACCAGATCCTCGGCAGCTCCGGTTCCGTCGAGGTGACGGTCCAGCTGCCCGTCGGCTCCCGCGTCGAGGCCAAGGCGGCCAGCGCCGAGCTGCGTGGCGTGGGACGGCTCGGCGACGTGGAGTTCGACGGTGCGGCGGGCTCGATCAAGCTCGACGAGACCGCGGGCGTCCGCCTGACGCTCCAGGCAGGCGACGTCTCGGTCGGCCGCCTGGGCGGAGCCGCTGAGATCAGCACCGTCAAGGGCGACATCAGCGTCGCTGAGGCAACCCGCGGTGCGCTCGTGCTCCGCACCGAGGCCGGAAACGTGTCCGTCACCGCCGCGGCCGGCGTCTCGGCCACGCTCGACGCCGGCACTGCCTACGGCCGGATCACCAACACGCTCATGAACGCCGACGGTCCCGACGCCGCCGTGAGCATCCACGCCACCACGTCGTACGGCGACGTCGTCGCTCGCAGCATCTGACCCGTACCTCCGAACCCGCAGCCTCTGCAGGAGAACCCCTCATGAGCACTCCCACCGTCCACTCCCATCCGGCCATCGCCGCGTACGGGCTGCGCAAGTCGTACGGCGACAAGGTCGTGCTCGACGGCATCGACCTGGCCGTCGCGGAAGGAACGATCTTCTCCCTGCTCGGCCCGAACGGCGCCGGCAAGACCACCGTGGTCAAGATCCTCTCGACCCTCATCTGTGCCGGCGACGGTTCCGGTGAGATCCGCATCGGGGGCCACGACCTCACCGCCGACCCTCAGGCGGTCCGCGCCGCGATCGGCGTCACGGGGCAGTTCTCCGCCGTCGACGGGTTGATCACCGGCGAGGAGAACATGCTCCTCATGGCGGACCTGCACCACCTGTCCAAGCAGGACGGTCGCCGTACCGCGGCTGAGCTGCTGGAGCGCTTCGACCTGCTCGACGCCGCGAAGAAGCCGGCCTCCACCTACTCCGGCGGCATGAGGCGCCGTCTCGACATCGCGATGACCCTGGTGGGCGGCCCGCGGATCATCTTCCTGGACGAGCCGACCACGGGCCTCGACCCGCGCAGCCGACACAACATGTGGCAGATCATCCGTGAGCTCGTCTCCGACGGCGTCACGATCTTCCTCACCACGCAGTACCTCGAGGAGGCCGACGAGCTCGCCGACCGCATCGCCGTGCTCAACGACGGCAAGATCGTCGCCGAGGGGACTGCCGCCGAGCTCAAGCGGCTCATCCCGGGCGGGCACATACGGCTGCGCTTCACCGACCCTGCCGCGTACCGGAGCGCCACCGTCGCGCTCCACGACTCGACCCATGACGACGACTCGCTGTCACTGCAGATCCCGAGCGGCGGAAGTCAGTACGAGCTCCGCTCGATCCTCGACCGCCTCGACTCGGCCGGGATCGCCGCCGACGAGCTGACCATCCACACCCCCGACCTCGACGACGTCTTCTTCGCCCTTACCCAGCCCAAGGAGGCTGTCCGATGAGCTCCCTCTCCCTCGCCGTACGCGACTCGTCCACGATGCTGCGCCGCAACCTCCTCCATGCTCGGCGCTATCCGTCCCTCACCCTGAACCTGCTGCTCACCCCGGTCATGCTGCTGCTGCTCTTCGTGTTCGTCTTCGGCGACGTGATGGGCGCGGGCATCGGCGGCCAGGACCGCGCCGACTACATCGCGTACGTCGTCCCCGGCATCTTGCTGATGACCATCGGCAGCACCGTGATCGGCACTGCGGTGTCGGTCTCGACGGACATGACCGAGGGCATCGTCGCCCGCTTCCGTACGATGGCGATCCACCGCGGATCCGTCCTTTTCGGACACGTCGTCGGCAGCGTCCTGCAGTCGATCATGAGTGTGGTCCTGGTCGCCGCCATCGCCGTGGCCCTCAGCTTCCGGTCGACCGACGCCGGCGTGGGCGAATGGCTGGCAGCGCTCGGGCTGCTCGTGCTCTTCGCCACGGCGCTCACCTGGATCGCCGTCGGCATGGGCATCGGCAGCCCGAGCGCCGAGGCTGCCAGCAACAACGCGATGCCGCTGATCCTCCTGCCGCTCCTGTCCAGCGCGTTCGTCCCCCTCGACGCGATGCCCGGCTGGTTTCGTCCGATCGCCGAGTATCAGCCCTTCACCCCCGCGATCGAGACCCTGCGCGGTCTGCTCCTCGGCGGCGAGATCGGCAACAGCGGATGGCTTGCGATGGGCTGGTGCCTGGGCCTCGCACTGCTCGGCTACGTCTGGTCGATGGCGCAGTTCAATCGCGACCCGCAGTAGTTCCTGCGGGAGGAGTCCGTATCGAGATTCCCTCACCGCCCGCCGCGCACGTCCTCCGCGATCGCCCCAGCCAGCCCCACGAACTGGTGGCCGCCCGCAGGGTGCGCGACCGTGCGCGCCGAGGGCATCCGTACGGCGTTCAGCGCCAGATGCTCGTACGGCACCACCTCGTCGTCACGACAGTGGTGCAGCGAGACACGCATCCGCGGCTCCGGCCCGTCGTACACGTACTGCGCGGCGTCCCACCCGTCCGGACTCCAGTCCGGCATCGCGAGCAGCAAGGCTCTCGTCGGCGCCCACCCATCCTCGGGAAGCACCCACTGCAGGATGGTCGCCCCGAACGAGTGACCGATGACGACGTCGTCGGCACTGAGCCCGGCCAGCCGCTCTCTGAGGGGGCCGGCCCACGCCTCCACAGACATGTCCTCGTCGGGCAGTTGCGGGTAGTCCACGGGAGCACGGAGCACGTCACCGAGCGCGTCGGCCAGGACTCGATCGTCTCGATAACCACCCGCGCCGTGGACGAAGAGAACCCCCATCGCCCCACAGTAGGACGTGGAGCGATGTCGAGAAGCCGACCTCGGCTCCGCTCTCCTCCTGTACACACCCGCAACGAAGGGACGAAACAATGAATGACCTCATCGGTATCGCGCGGTTCGACTTCCGCGACGGCGACGTCGAGGAGTTCAAGCGCCTGTCCGAGCAGGCCATGGAGATCGTCCGGGCCAAGGAACCCGGCACCCTCGAGTACAGCGTCTACTTCAACGCCGACGAGACCGAGGCGATCGTCATCGAGCGCTACCGCGACTCCGAGGCTCTCCTGGCGCACTCGGCGAACCTCGCCCACCTCATGGAGCCGGTGATCGCGACGGGCTCGGTGCACGGCGAGCTCCTCGGCGACCCGAACGCCGAGATCCGTGGGAACCTGAGCGACGAGGGTCCCGTCCAGCTGTTCACGCCGTTCCTGACGATGTGAGTCGCAGACGCCCCGACCGTCGCCCACGAAATGGCGTTGACGGCGGCCGGGCCAGGGATCGATGGTGTCGCGGTGATGATCCGACGTGAGGTACCTGCCGACATCGAGGCCGTACGCATGGTGACCGCTGCGGCGTTCCGTACCGCCGAGCACAGCGCACCGCCCGTAGAGCCCGGAGGTGATCCGGGCGAGGCGACGCTGATCTCGTGGCTGCGTGACGATGCCGGATGGATTCCGGAGCTGTCCCTCGTGGCTGTCGAGGGCGACCAGGTCGTGGGCCACGTCATCGCCACGCGAGCCGAGGTCGATGGCCGTCCAGCTCTGGGCCTCGGGCCCCTCAGCGTTCTCCCGCGCCTGCAGCGCACGAGTGTCGGCTCAGCGCTCATGCACGCCGTGCTCGGAGGCGCCGACGCACTCGCCGAGTCGGTGGTGGGACTGCTCGGCGAGCCTGCCTATTACCGCCGTTTCGGCTTCGTCCCCGCAGCGTCGCTCGACATCGTCGCCCCAGAGCCTGCATGGGGCGACTACTTCCAGGTCCGCACCCTCACCTCGTACGCCGGGCTCGCCGGCCACTTCCGCTACGCCAGACCCTTCGACAGGATAAGCGAATAACCTTTCACACTTGCCCTCTTGATTAAAGTTTAGATACTCTTCCTTTAATCGAGGGCCGAGCGATGAAAGGATATTCCACAGTGGCTGGCTGGTCCGAAGGGCAGTGGCAACCCACTGTCGTCGAGGGCGTTCCGCGTCGCGACCGGCGTACCGGCGCCTACCTGCGCTATATACCCGACCCGCTCGAGGCGCGCCCGCTCACTCTGGACTCGAGACTCGCGCGCACGATCGCTGACGCCGAACGTGCCGTTCGCGCTCTCAACGCCCCCGGCGCCGAGAGCCTGGCCTCGATCGCCCGGTTCCTGCTTCGGTCCGAGGCGATCGCCAGCTCCCGGATCGAGGGCGTCACACCGTCCGCGAAGCAGGTTGCCCTGGCCGAGCTCGGCCGAAGCGAGCATGTCCGCGGCGTGAGCGAGCAGGCACAGCTGGTCGCGAACAACATGACCGTCGTCCGGGAGGCCACGTCTGCCCTCGTCGACGCGAAAGAGGTGACCGTCGACGACATCATCGAGCTGCATCGCGCCCTGATGCCCGAGAACGAGCATCACCATGGCCTGCGCACCGTGCAGAACTGGATCGGCGGCTCGGACTGGCATCCGATCGACGCCGAATTCGTTCCGCCACCAGCCGAGCTCGTGAGCGACCTCATGTCTGACCTGGTCGATGACATGAACGGAGCGGCGCACTCACCCCTCGTGCAGGCCGCACTCGTGCACGCGCAGTTCGAGACGATCCACCCGTTCACCGACGGAAACGGTCGCGTGGGACGCGCTTTGATCCATACCGTTCTCGCCCGTCGCGGGCTGATGACGACCGCGATCCTCCCGATCAGCCTGGTCCTCTCCACATGGCGGGATCGATATGTCGCGGGCCTGGTCGCGTACCGGTACGACGGTGATCCCGCAGAGGCCGGGTCGATCGCTGGCGTGAGGGCCTGGATCTCGACGTTCGTCGAAGCCGCGGAGTCGGCAGCGGCCCAGTCCGCCGATCTCGCTGAGCAGGTCGAGGCACTCCGTGCCGCATGGACCGCGAGGGTCGCCTCCCATCGCGAGTCGATCGGCCGCCGAGCGACCCCGCGGGCCGACTCGGCTAGCGCACGGCTCCTGCGCCTCTTGCCCGAGGCGCCGGTGGTGACCGCGTCGACGCTCCAGCGGATCCTCGACGTCTCCTTCCCTGCGGCCAGTACTGCACTCGACGAGCTGCGTCAGGCCGGCGTGGTGACCACGTTCACGATCGAGCGCAACGCGACGGCCTACCTCGCGACCGAGGTCCTCGATCTGATCACCGTCGCCGAACGTCGCCTGGCGAGCACCAAGGCAGACACCAGGACGTCGCCACCGAACCGGCCTGTCCCGGCACGAGCGCACCGCCGATCCTGAGTCCCTCAGGGCGGGCCGCGTCAGTTCGTCGACTCCGCCCAACCGTCGGCCACGAAGCGCGCAGCGTCGCTCGGCCGCTGGCCGTTGACCAGCACGCCGCCGCGATCCACCGCGAGCACACCGTCCACGTAGACGCCCCGCCCACGAGACGGCGTCGCGCGCAGGCCGGTGTAGGTCCACCGCGCGTGCGTCGCACCGGCGGGCAGGGCAGCACCCGCCTTCAGCCACTGGCGACCTTCGAACCCGGAGAACGTGCCGTCGGTCGACCGCCGCGCACCGCCCGCCGCCAGGTCGAGCGGCACCAGCTGCCACGTCGTCCCGCCGTCGACGGAGGCCTCGAGCCGCCCCACGTCGTACCCCTCCTCCGTGTCGTACCAGAGCCGGAACGACAGCCACGCCGCCTCCGACGCCGTACGGGACAGCGGCGCGGTGAGCGTGTGCGTCGTCGCGCTCGGCCGACCGGCGAACCACGCCGTACGTCCCACCGCCGGCCGTACGGGGAGGGCTCGGCCGAGGTTGCGGGCGACCGACTGCCGCGCGCCGTTGTTCGAGCCCCACGCGCGGTTGGGGTGGACGCGGTTGGTGAGCAGGACGGCGAGCGAGCCGGACAGCGGGTCCATGACGAGCGACGTGCCGGTGAAGCCGGTGTGGCCGAACGTCACGGGCGAGTCGACCGAGGCCATGTAGTACGGCTGGTTGAGCTCGAAACCGAGCCCCCGGCGGGACGTGATCGCGGGCGGGATGCCGACATTCTGGTCGGTGATGGCCTCGCGGACGATGTCCTCGGAGAGGATGCGCTCCTTGCCGTACCGGCCGCCGTTGAGCAGCATCTGGCCGAAGACCGCGAGGTCGCCGGCGGTCGAGAACAGCCCGGCGTGGCCGGCGACGCCGCCCAGCGACCAGGCGTTCTCGTCGTGCACCTGGCCATGCACCATGCCGCGGCCGATCGACGACATGTCCTCGGTCGCCGCGATGCGAGGCCGCAGCGACGCGGGCGGGTTGAACATGGTGTCGGTCATGCCCAGCGGGTCGGTGATGCGCTCGGCCACGAGCGCATCGAGAGTCTGGCCGGTGACGCGCTCAGCGAGCTTGCCGAGGGTGATCAGGCCGAGGTCGGAGTAGACGTACGCCGTGCCCGGAGGAGTCACGAGGGTCTGGGCGTAGACAGCGGCGATGCGCGCCTCCGGCGTCGGGTAGGCCGAGTAGAGGTTGATCCAGCTCCGCAGACCCGAGGTGTGCGTCAGCAGGTGCTTGACCGTGACCGCGCCCTTGCCGTTCTGGGCGAACTCGGGGAGGTAGTCGGCCACCGGGGTGTCGAGGCCGACCACGCCCTGATCCACCAGCTGCAGCGTGACGACGACGGTGAACAGCTTCGTGACCGACGCGAGGTCGAAGAGCGTGTCCTCGGTCATCGGGATCTGCTGGTCCTCGGGCAGCTCGGTGCCGTCGGCGCGTGCGTATCGCACCGCGTCGCCCACCGCGCCGTGCTCGACGACGACGCCGTCCTTGGCGACGAGCGCGACCGCCCCGGCGTACATGGGGTAGGTCGGGTTCTCGGGCGTGGTCTGCAGGTACGAGGCGAGGTCGGGCATGATCCGCGCGATGTGCTCGGGGAGCAGGCCTGCGCGCTCCGGCGTCCCGGCGCGCAAGGTGCGATGTGGGGAGAAGCGGACGTCCTCACCGGTCACGGTCGGCGGTCCGGTCTGGTGTCCTGGTGGGTCGACCGCTCCTGCCGGCGCGGCGAACGCTCCGACCACGACCGCCGCGGCCACTGCCACGATCCCGCTCGTACGACGCATGGGTCCCCTCCGTCCTACGGTCGCCGGCCTCGCATCTGGTGATAGATGAGGTATTTCTTGCGCTTCTTCCGGAACTCGGCGAGATCGTCCTGCCAGCCGGCGACGATCTCGTCGACGTCCCCGCCGGCGTCGATGACGAGCCGGGCGCGGTCGGTGCCGGTGAGCTTGTCGAGCCAGAACGAGGTGACATCCTGGGTGCGCCAGCGGTATTCGGGGAACTCCTGGCGCTGCGTGACGATCATCGCGAGGCCGGTGGTGATGGCGTCGAAGGCGTCTCGGTCCTCGACATACACCTGCACGCCGCCGCAGACCTTGTTGACCTGCTTGGAGATCGTCGGGGTGAAGTACGCCTCGCGGAAGCGCACGCCGGGGAGGTTGCGAGCGTTGAGCGCCTCCGCCCAGCGGTGGTCGATGTTCGGTGCGCCGATCAGCTCGAACGGGCGGGTCGTGCCGCGGCCCTCAGAGAGTGCGGTGGCTTCGAACAGCGCCGTACCGGGGTAGACGATCGCCGTGTCCACCGTCGGCATGTTGGGCGACGGCAGCACCCAAGGGAGCCCGGTCTCGTCGAACCACATGTCGCGGAACCAGTTCCTCATCGGCACGACCGTGAGATCGACCTGCTTGCCGATCGCGGCGGGCAGGAACTCCCCGTTGAACAGCTGCGCCAGCTCGCCGACCGTCATGCCGTGCTGCTGGCTGATCGGCTTCAGCCCGACGAAGGTGGAGTGCTCCGGGTGAAGGACGGGCCCCTCGGCCTGGACGCCGGTGATCGGGTTGGGGCGGTCGAGGACGACGAACCGCAGGTCGAGCTCGGCGGCCGCCTCCATCGCGAGGTACATCGTCCAGATGTAGGTGTAGAAGCGCGCGCCGACGTCCTGGATGTCGAAGACGACGGTGTCGATGCCGGCTGCCGCGAACTGGTCGGACATCCGGGCGGCGTCGTTGTAGGCGTTGTAGACGGGCAGTCCGGTCTTGGCGTCGATGAAGAACTCTTGGCCCTGGCCGGCCTGAGATACGCCACGGAACCCGTGCTCCGGGCCGAACACGGCGACGATGTCGACGTCGGGGCTGGCCGCAAGGACGTCGACCTCGTGGGTGAGGTCGCGGAGGATGCCGGTCGGGTTGGAGATCATCCCGACGCGCTGGCCGCGGAGCTCGCGGAAGCCGGCGGCAGCGAGGGTTTCGAAGCCGGTACGGACCTTGGGGCCGTTGGTGGTGTTGCCTGGGCTGGCTGCGGCTGTGGCGGCGGCCCTGCCGCCGAGGACCGGCACGCTGGCCACGCCGAGCATGCCTGCCAGTACATCCCTACGTCGCATGGTTTCTCTCCCGGTCGGTGGGTGGTGAGGAAACGTTTCGTATGACGAGGATCTAGGCGGAACGAACTTCGCAATTGGCGCGACGGTAGTAGGCAGGGCAGGAGCAGGTCAAGGGGTCGAGGGCGCAGCCGCCGACGACGCCGGGACGCTGAATCGGTCGACTCGACTTACAGAAAGCCCTCGAGACGGTCGAGACGGCGAGCCGCCGCTGGACCGGGCGGCCGAGCTGGGCGGGCCGTGGCCATGAGGCGTCGAGGTCCACGAGCCAGCGGCCTCCGAGCTTCTCAGCGACGAGGGAGCCGTCGTCCACCGCTCCGCCTGGTCCGTTATGTCGCGGTCGCTGTCCATCTCGCTTACGTTGCTCGAAGGACAACCTCGGGGAGGGTACGTGTCGAACGCACCGCCACCGCAAGGACCGCCGGGACCACCGGGCGGCCCCCGCAACGCGAAGGCAGAGGCCGCAGCAGCGAAGGCGTACGCGAAGGCTCAACGTCCCTGGTACAAGAAGAAGCGTTGGCAGGTCGCAATCCTCTTCGCCGCGATCGTCATCCTCGTCCTGCTTTTTGGTGTCGGAGGCGACGACGAGCAGAAGAAGGACGAGGCGGAGAACGCGAAGGACCCGGAGATGTCTCAGTCGATAGAGCCGACGTCGCCGGCGACGGACGCCTCCGACGAGGACTCGTGGACGACGAGCCAGAAGCAGGCCGTCCAGGCGGCCGAGGACTACCTGGACACGACCGCGATGTCGAAGGCCGGGCTCATCCGGCAACTCTCCTCAGATGCAGGGAACGGCTTCAGCGAGGCGGACGCCCGGTTCGCCGCGAACCACGTTGACGCCGACTGGAACGAGGAGGCCGTGGAGGCGGCCGAGGGCTACATGGAGATGGGAGGGTTCTCCCGCCAGAGCCTCATCCAGCAGCTGACGTCCTCGAGCGGCGACCAGTTCACCAAGGCCCAGGCCGAGTACGCCGCGGACAAGGTGGGTCTCTGAGACTGATCTGATCTCAGCAAACCTTTCGGAAACCCGCGCGTCAGCGCTAGTATTTCCGAAAGGTGGCGTGTTGGCGCAGGACATGGCTCTCCACCTTCTTGCCCGTGATTCCCTGTGCGTCACGCACGATCAGGCGCTTTGAGGTGAACACGGCGCTGTCGCGGAAGGTCTTGAACGCGGCGACGGGCTTCTCGCCCGGCGTCAGCAGCGGCATCACGTCGTCCGGGATCGGCATCTCGTTCTGGAGGGTCCAGCTGGCGATGACAGACACCCGTCTGCGGAACCCGGATACGGCCAGTGGCCGATCGGCCGACCGTCAGAAGCCTCGCGTCCGAATTCGGTGTGAATGCCTCCGACGCCGACTCAGTCTCGATAATCGAACCTCACTCCTCGTGACATCCGATCCGTCTAGCCTTCGCGACATGACGCACTACCAACCTGGCGAGCACCCCACCCCAAGCGGCCGCGTTCCTGCATGGATGTGGGTCATGACGACCGTCTCCTGCTGCTTCCTTGGCTTCGTCCCCGCGATAGTGATCGCCGCGAAGGCCAATACGCGGAGGGCAGCGTTGTGGGCGACAGGGTTCACCGTCGCCTATCTCGTCGGACTCGCCTTGGTCGGGTCGCAGCCGGAAGGAGCCAACAATATTTGGTCCAACGTTGGCGGCGTCCTCTTCTTTGGGACAGGCGTTGGAGCGCTTTGCTATGTCGCAGTTGTCGGTCCGAAGCTCCGCTGGGCCCGAACGACGCGACCTTCCCCTGTCCGGACGGCAGCTCCGGTAGTCGACGGCGCGCCTCCCCACGATCCCAACGCCCGCGCAGTCGCCGGCGTGCTCGCGGCACGGCAGAAGCGGGCGGAAGCGCGGGCCATGGCAGCCAATGACCCGCAGATGGCTCGCGATTTGTGCATCGGTCGACCTGACCTTCCCCGGCACTACGACGATGGCGGGTTGATCGACCTGAACGGTGCACCGGCGGAGGTCATCGCCAGAGGGCTCGGACTGACGCAAGCGCAGGCCGAGCACATCGTCGAAGTCCGGCGGCAACTGGGCAAGTTCGAGCGCGTCGACGACCTCGTGACGCTGGCCGACTTGGAACCGTCCGTGTACGACGCGGCACAGGAGCGCATCATCCTTCTGTGACTGCGGTGGTCGGCCGCACAGCGCATCGACCGGCATACTCGACCAGCGGAGACGCGGCAACTATCGGGAAACCTCGCGTTAGCGTTAGTATTTCCTCAAGGTGGTGGTTCTTGTGGAGATCGTTGTCTCCGAGGCGGCCGAGCGTCTCGGTGTCGGCCCATCCCGCGTACGCCAACTGCTGAACGCTGGCGACCTGCAGGGACGTCGTGCCGGTCGTGACTGGCTCGTGTCAGCAGATGATGTTGCCCGCCTGCAGGGGCAACGTCGTCGGCCGGGCCGCCCGCTGGGCCCGCTGCGCGCGTGGGGCCTCCTCGATCTCCTTGAGGGTGGCGCGGCACCGTGGCTGTCGTACTCGGCGCGCAGTCAGGTCCGCTCGTCCATGTCGCGGCTGCGGGATGTCGGCGCTGATCACTGGCGGAGCATGCTGCGGGGTCGGAGCCGAGTCGTCCGGGTCGTCGCCCACCCGGCTGCCATACCCCGCCTGCTGGCACGCCCCGAGGTCCATGCGGCGGGGGCGGTCGAGGCCGTACGCCGCGGCTTCGACTTGGTTGCCCTCGAGAGTCAGCGTGACGAGGTGTACGTCCCCAGTGAGGAGTGGCCCGCGTTGAAGAAGTCGCTCACCCTCCGAGATGCCGGTCCTGGCGAGGAGGCCAGCCTCGTCGTCCGCATGCCCGAGCGGGTCTGGCCGTTCGACTCACCTGGCGGAGTCTCCGACGCCGCGCTGGCGGCCGACCTTCTCGAGGCGGCCGAGCCGCGAGCTGTCAGTGCGGGCGACCGACGTCTGAGCGAGCTCCTGAGAGAGTGGCAGAGCAAGTGAGTGCCGTCATCACGCTCCCGCCGATGCGCACGCTGCTTGGGCAATGGTGCCGGTGGGGTGAGGGCGAGGGGACAGGTCGCGTACGGAGCCGCACCGCTACGGCAGCACCGCCACCCCATCGATGCGGACCGGCTTCCGCTTCGTCACCACCTTGAGCGTGATCGGCCCCGCGAACGCCCGCCTCGGGAGCACGACGACCTGCCGGTGACGCGTCGCCGTCGAGCGAAGGCTCACCCGCGCGACGCGCCGCGACCCGACGAGCACGTCGAGGCTGCCGCAGCCCTTGCACCGCGTGACGACCAGCGCGATCGACCCGCCACGCGTCGATCCGGTCCTCAGCGTCGCGCCCTTGCGGGTGCTCGTAGAGATCGTGCGCTGCAGGTACGCCGCACCCTTCGTCCGCTTCCATCCAGCCGACGCCTTGAGCGCACGGTCGTCGTACGGGGCACTCGTGCAGACCGCGGGGCTCCACCCGGACACGTTGCCGGCCCGGTCACGCGACCGCGTCGAGAAGCACGCCGTCGTCCCCGCCGTCACGGCACGCGCGAGTGTCGTGGCGCGCGACGCCTGCCAGCCCTTCGGCACGGACCATCCGGACGTCGCTCCCGAGCGGGCGACCGTACGGACGCGGGTGTCGTACGACGCCACGCCCGACCCGACGTCCGTCCCCGCGAGCCGTACGACGGACCGACCGTCGAGCGTCACCGCAGCACCGCGCGCGGCCTTCGCCGACGGCGCCCGCTTGTCGACGCGCACGCCACGTACGGGTCCGGCCGTGGCGCAGTTGCCGGCCTTGTCGCAGACGCGCCGCGTGCCGGTCGCCGCGTTCGCGCTCGCCGTCCCCACGGCGACGGAGGTCCGCAGCGCGAACGTCGCGTCCGCCGCATTCGCGAGCCCGCTGCCGCTGTCGGTCGCGGTGCAGCTGATCGAGACGTCGGTACGCGACCAGGCCGCGGACGGTGTCGCGCACCGGACCACCGGCGCCGCGCTGTCGGGCACCATCCCCTCGCCGCGCAGCGGCACTGTCACGTCCCCGCTCGACGCCGGGACCACGAGCGTCGCCGTACGGGCACCGGCCGCCGTCGGCGTGAACCTCACCGCCACCTCCACGGACTCGCCGGCCGCGAGCGTACGGGGCAGCGTCCCGGCCTCGACCGCGAAGTCCGCCGCGGCCCCGCCCTCGAGATGCGGCGCCTCGACCTCGACCGGGCCCGGCGTCCCGTTGGTCAGCGTCACCGTCTGCGCACCGGAGCTCGTCCCCACCCGGACTACACCGACGTCGACGCTGCCTGGATCCGCCGTGAGTCCCGCCGCACGCGCCCCGACACCCGGCCGTGCGATGAAATGACGGAGCTCGCCGCGATACTCGCCGACACCCAGGATCGACCCGTCGTCGGCGATATCCAGCGCGCCGTGGAGCTGGATCCAGTCCTGTCCAGGTGCAAGGAGCGACTCCAGCCGCCGCCCCTGGCCCTGCGTGTGCACGAAAGCACGCAGGTCCTGCGTGCGGCCGACGAAGTCACCGTCGGCATTCACCGACTCGGCACGACCCGGGCCCTCCTGGATGACGGTCCGCTGCCCGTTCATGACCCGTAGCGGGCGGCTCATCAGCTCACCGGCCACCGCGCCGCCGTCAGCGACGTCGAGTGCCAGCGAGACCTCACCAGGATCCATACCCATCGAGTCGATCACGCCGTTCTCCCAGCGGACCGCGTTCTCACGGCCGTACCGCGAGATCGAGTAGCCGACGATCAGCCCGTCGTCGTTGATCGCGGTCGCGACACCGCCGGCGCTCGGGTGGGTCGGGTCGAGGTCCGCGAGGTGCGTGACCGTGCCGTCGACCCACGTGGCGGCCTTGTTGTACGAGCCGCCGACGACGGTGCCCGCGTCGTTGATCCCGGAGGCGACGAAGTGGTCGGGCAGCCGCACCGACGTGCCGGCGCGCCACACGTACGACACGTCGCCGACCCAGTACACGACCTCGCCGTGCGCGTTGACGGCCTGCACGTTGAGGTCGTCCGATGCCATCGGAAGCGTCGTCGTACGGCCCGCGTGCTCGAGCGTGATCCGCCGCATCCCGGCGCTGTCGCGGTGCAGCATTGCGAGCGTCTCGCCGTCGCGGACCGCACCGACGACGTCCTTCCGCAGCGGCTCGAGCGTGTAGACGAGCTTCGCCCGTACGGCCGCCGACGCCAGGTCGTCCTCGAGCGGGTCGGCGTTGTCCGGGACGGAGTCGCGGTCGTCCTCGCCGGCCGCGACGACCTCCGCCTCGACGTCGAGGTCCACCTCGGAGCGCGTCGCGCGTACGGCCAGGTCGAGCGTGGCGGACGAGCGCTTCGCGAGCGACGGGATCGTCCAGGTGCGCGCGCTTTGGTCGTACGATCCGTGGCTGGCCGTCGCGGACACGGGCGCGAGGCCGTCGGGCAGCCGTACCGCGATCTCGAGGTCCGTCGCCGCGAGCGGGAAGGAGTTCGAGGCGGTCACGCGCACCGTCGCCGGCGACCCGACCGACGGTTCCTCCGTCGGCGCCGCCACGGCCACCGACACGTCGCGGTCGGTGATGTCGTCGACGCACGCGTCCCCGATGCCGTCGGCGTCCGCGTCCTTCTGTGCCGGATCGGCCTTGAGCACGCACACGTCGGTCGCGTTGGGGACGCCGTCGTCGTCGCTGTCCGAGAGCGACGACAGCGCCGCCGCGTCCTCGACGTCCTGCCCCGCCCGCTCGGCACCGGCACGCGCGGCGACCTGCGCGGACACGCCCTCGGTCCGGTATCCGCCCGAGCTGCGCAGGTCATACCGGATGTTCTCCCAGTCGTTGTGCCCCTCCAGCGCGATCGACCGGATCGTCTGGCACGCGGTGCCGCCGCGCCCGTCGGCGGCGATGCCGGCCCGGACACCGGTCTGTGCCGCGCCGCCGACCTGGTTCCAGTCGATGGCCCAGACCGGCGACCCGCTGCGCCAGACGCACTTGCCCTGCGCGGCGTCGTACCAGCTGAACGCGGTGGCCGACCAGCGCCTCGTGATCTCTGCCTTCGTCGCGGCCGACTCGTTCGCGGCGATCCCGGCGGCCTCGTCGAGGCTGTTCTCGTGCAGCGTCGGGAGCTTCCACCGCGAGTAGTCGAGCGGGCGGGTGGGCGTCGAGGCGAGGAACTGGAACGTGTAGTTCATGACGCTCAGATAGTTCGGCTTGTTCTGGACGTCGTCCGCGCCGCCGTGATCGAGCCCCATCCCGTGGCCGAGCTCGTGCATGAACGTGCCGGCCTCGATCTCGCTCTTGCAGTGCTCGACGGTGACGCAGCGGCTGAGTGTGCCGCCGACCCTGGTGAGGAGGTCGTCGCTCCAGCTGCCGAGGCTGATGAGGACGTCCTGTCCGCCGAGGTCCGCGACACCGGAGGTCTTGGGAGCCTCGTCGAAGCGGTGGGTGAACAGCGCGTACCGGTAGATCAGCCGCTTCGCCCCGAGCACCGCGTGGCAGCGCGGGCTCGACCGGTCCGCCTTGGTCCCGAACGCGCCGTCGCAGAGCTCGCCCGGCTTGCCGTCCTTGAGGTCCCAGTAGTCGTCATCGTCGCCCGACCCTCGCGCCATCACCTTGATGTCACCGCTGTGCTCGACGGCGTCGTCGACGCGACCGGCGGAGCCCGGCGAGAGGTGGAGGGCGAGGCCGCCGTTCGGCGCAAACTCGTACGCCTTGATGACCCGCTCCATCGCCAGCGCGGCCGGGCGGTCGCTGTGCAGCGCGCCGTCCATATAGTCGACGTCCACGTAGACGTCGGGCTTGGTCGGGTCGGCCCCGTACGGCGCAGCGTTGAGCGGCAGGTCGACGACGCGGTCGCCGTCGTAGTCGATGCCGCTCGTCTCCCAGCTGTCGCAGATCGCGTCGCCATCGTCGTCCAGCGTGCCGTCGCCGTCGGTGTCGAGGCAGACCATCGAGACCTCGGAGGTGGAGCCGTCAGCGCCGGTCGCCGTTGCGGAGTAGGTGGCGTTCCTCGTCTGGTCGCCGGGCAGCTCGAGGACGAAGTGCGCGCCGGCCGCGGTCGGGTGGAGGGTCGCCGTGCCGACCCACTCCTTCGCCGCGCCGAACCCGCTGACCGGCCCGGGGCCCGCCGCCTTGTAGACGTCGACGACGGTGCCCTTCGGGTCGGGAGTCGTGAGGACGCCGGTGACGAACGTCTTCGTCTTGACCTTGTCGTACGACGCGGAGACCCCGACGGGGAAGTTGACCAGGCCGTTGGGGCCGGTGTCGGCGTCCTGGGCGTCGTTCGCGGTCGGGTCGCTCGCGCCGAGGTCGATCGGGATGCCGGTGTTCTTGTCGATCACGTTGCCGCGGATCGTGACGCCGGTCGTGGCCGCGCCGTCGACCCCGATGCCGGCTCCGGCGTTGGCGCTGACCGTGTTGCAGGCTCCGGTGCAGCTGCCCGCGGGGATCGCGTCGGCGGGCTTGAAGCCGATCGTCACCTGCGTCGCGCCGCCGTCGACCTTGATGCCCTGGTTGCGGTTGGGGGCGTTGCCTCCGCCCGGGAGGACGCCGACGGTGTTGGCCGCGACGGAGACGCTCGACGCGCCGCGTACGAGGATGCCGTTGCTGTTGGCGACCACGAGGTTGCCGTGGCCCGGGGTGCCGACGACGTGGCCGCTGCCCTTCTCGACCCAGATGCCGACGCCCTGGTTGCGGAGGGCGCCAGTCCTGGCGAGGTTCGCGCCGACGGTGTTGTCAGTGACGGTGCTTGCCGCGACGCCGTGCGCGACCACGATGCCGTCGCCGTCGTTGCCGGAGACGAGGTTGCTGCGGACGTCCCCGTACGCGCCGGCGGTCGGCGCTGACGGCTCGGCGGTGAGCTTGATGCCGCCGACCTTGTTCGGGACGGCCCACACGCCGGTGCCGTCGGTGCCGACCTTGTTGCTGAGGAGCTCGAGCGGCTCGCCCGCGTGGCCTCCGACGGCGAAGATGCCACCGCCGTCGTTGCCGGAGACGACGTTGTGGCGCACCGACGACCGCTTGTCGCGGGAGAGGAGGATGCCGACGCCCTTGTTGGCGATCCGGGTGGTGCCGCCGCCCTTGGCGAGGCCGATGGTGTTGGTGCTGATGTCGTTGCGGCCGCTGTCGGCCGTACGGATGCCGTCGCGCCCGTTGCCGGAGACGGTGTTGCCGGTGATCTTCGCGTACGCGGCGGGGGTGCTGAAGTCGGTCGGCCCCGACAGGCGGATCCCGTCGGAGGTGTTGCCGAGGGCTGCCGTGCCGGCCGCGTTCGTCCCGATGAGGTTGTCGGTGATCTCGTGGGCGTCAGTGCCCGTGATGCCGTACGCCCACACGCCGGTCTCGCCGTTCCCGGAGATGACGTTGGCGTGGAGGGTCGTCTTGGCGGCGCTGATGGTGACGACGCCTTGCATGCGGTTCGGCACTGCGGCGGTGCCGGCGGCGTCGGTGCCGATGCGGTTGCGGGAGACGACGGTGCCCTTCGCAGCTTGGGCGACCTCGAGGCCGTGGCTGACGTTGCCCGAGAGGAGGTTGCCGTCGGCGTCGGTGGTGCCGCCGATGCGGGTGTCGAGGGCGCCGTCGAGGACGGTGATGCCGAGGAGGTTCGCGACGATGGCGGTCCCGGCAGCGTTCGTGCCGATGCGGTTGCCGGCGATCTCGTTGTCCTTCGCCGCGGCACCGGTGACCGTGATGCCCGCTTTGGCGTTGCCGGAGATCACGTTGCGGCCGGCGGAGGTGCCGATGACGTTGTCGGGCGACTTCTCGATGACGATCCCGTACGAGTTGCCGCGCCCGGTCGTGCCGTCCGCGGCGATGCCGACGTAGTTGCCGGTGACGAGGTTGCCGCCCGGGCCGGAGATGAAGATGCCGACCTCGAAGTGCGTGAGGACGAGGCCGGTTACCGAGCTGGTGCCGCCCGCGAGGCGCAGGCCGTCGCCGCCCGCGCCAACGGTGTCGCCGGCGAGGTGCACGATCGGGGTGGTGCCGGCGCCGGGCTGGGTGAAGCCGTCGATCGTGACTGGCTCGGTTATCTGCGGGAGCTCGGAGGTCGGCGAGATCGTCACCGGGCCGGAGCCGATGGCGAAGCGGATCGTGTCCGCGCCGCCGCCTGCGTTGGCTTCTTGGATCGCGGCGCGCAGGGTGCAGACCGTGCCGGTCGCTGCGCTCGTACGGCACTGGCCGTCGCCTGGTGTCGCGTCCGTGTGGTCGGCGGCTGAGGTGACGACGTACGGGCTCGCCGCAGCGGCCGGTGTGGTCGTGGCCGCGAGCGTGCCGGCGACGACAGCGGTCGTGGTGGCGAGCATGAGCGCAGCAGTGCGCGCAGCGCGAAGCATCCTGGTGTTCCCCCGTGTGTGCGATCCGCCGAGCGCGGATTGGTCAGCCCGGGCCGTTCCGAGAGGCCGGGCGTTGGACGACCGTACGAGCGCGGGGGTTCAGCGGGGTGTGAGTTTGTGGGTGGACGCGCCGCCGATGCCTTCCGGGGAGACGGACCCCCAGGGGGAGTGGCCCACCTACGACTCGGCGCCCATACAGCCCGGAAGTGGGCACCGCTCAGCCCTGTGCCGTCTTAACTGGTCGAGCCATACCGTCAAATGAACCTGGGTAGCCGCCTCGATGCCGACGCGCACGTAGGTCTTCCGCTGGTAGCTGTAGTCGCCGGACGGTTGGCTTGTCGTGACGATGAACTGCAAACAGCGTCATGGTTCGGCTGGCCGACGATCGCGGCGGCCGTCTCCTGCATATTCGGCGGCACAAACGTGGCGGAACGAGCGCCCTGTCTCGGGCTGAAAGTTCATGACCGACTTCGGCCACGTCCACCCGTCGACCGCGCCAGTCGTTTCCGCGCTTGACCTCGAGGAGTCGACAGACTCCAACAGCGAACGCAGGTCGAACCCATTCGACGTCGAAGGAGGAGCGGGAGTTGTTGTCGGATATCCGGCCCCTGAAGTGGGGGTACAACGACACGCCGCACGTCCCAGGCTCCGTTCTGACACAGCAGGGCTCACCGTACCCGCTCCACGCAGACCGTACGGACCAGGACGAACGCCCCGATCTGCCACGTGCACGCCCGGACGGCGAGTTCAGGCGAACGCGCGGAAAGGCCGAGGCCGATTCCAACTACGAACCGGCCTTGGCCTTCAGCGCAACCTTCTCTGCCCGCAACTCGCGTAGCGCAAACCAGTAGGCGGCAAGAAACCCCAAGCCAACGACGTAGAGCACGACGCTACAGACGATCGTGGTCCAGAGCCAGAAAGGAATCGCAGCCACACCTGCGCCAGTGGGAACGCGCTGCAAGCTGGCGCTCGCGAACGCAGCGAGCGCGAGGCTGCCGAGGACGACCCCCGTCGCCGTCCACGCCAGTCTTCGCGTTCTTCGCATCCTGGCGAACGAGTCGAACTCCACGTACTCCAAGACATCCTTCGAGAGTCGGTCCTTGAGATGCGTCTCAGAAGCGGTGAGCCCGTCGGGGAGAGCGGTGATCGCGTCGGACAACTCCCTGATGTGGCGGAGCCGCCTCCGCCGACCCGTCAACGAGTACACGAACGGCGACAGGGCGACCAGGCCGACGAGCACGCCGCCAATCAACTCGATCACCCCCGAAGGCTAGGGCAGCCCAGGGGTCACGCCGCGGCGTTGGGTCGCGGCCTGTAGGCGGAACATCGTCCTGCTGGCAACAGGCGGGGAGATGTAAGACCTCCAGAACATCCAGCCCCTGTGCCACGACTGCCATAAGGCGGAGGGCGCGAAGGTCGTGACTCGAAAGAACTGGTTCAACCCGGCATACCTCGACAGGCTCTAACTTTCGCTCGGAGGAAGGGCGGCCACTGCCCCTTGCGTGGCCATCGTGACGGCCGCGTTGTAACCAGTCCACATTCCGACAGTAAGGATCTTCTTCGCTCGGGCCGTCCACTTCGACTTCTCTTCCTCTGAGACGCCAGGCGCCTCTGCGAGGGCCGTCATTGCCCCGCCGACCTCGAACACCCGCGCTCGGAGCGTAGCCTCCCCGTATTTCTCGACTTCCTCGGCGACGATCGCAGCCTCATCAAGCAACTGCTTGATGTATCGCTCCACCTCACGATTCAGGTACGTGGACTCGTTCACGAGCTTCCGTGCGTCGGCCAACGCCGCAAGCAGCTGGGCGATTTGCTCCGCGCCGCTCTTAGGCACCGCCTTCGCGGTGTCGAGCATCGGAATAAGAGCCCGGAGCATGCTACGCGGCGAACCACTCAGGGGGGACAGGCCCTCCTGGATTTTCAAATTCCAGGCGCGATCAGGCTCGAACAGCGCTGCGTACCAGAGGTGCAATTGTTCGATCCACGCCTCAACCTGGTCCAAGTCATCCGTCGCAACAAAACTGTTGAGTGAACTCTCGATCTCCGCAATCCACTGGGCGGCGAGCTGGTGCCGTTGCCACGCCTGGAGTTCTCCACCCGAGAAGCCCCTGGCGTGCTTTATGCTCCTGTTCGGCGGTACCTCCCATGAGTCGAGGAGATCCAGCAGCAGCTTCGCGGGGTTCGGCATACGCCAAGCCTAGCGACGGGAGCCGTAACTCTCCCCGCTTCCGCACCAAGTGCCGACTGGACGATCCAGTGTCCGCGAGAGATGGTCGCTGGCACCGCACGTCGGGATCTTGCGATGGCTGACGTCTACGGTGCCGCACCCCTAGCACCGCGTGACGACCAGCGCGATCGCCCCGCCACGCGTCGACCCGGTCTTCAGCGTCGCGCCCTTGCGGGTCGACGTGGAGATCATGCGGCGCGGGTACGCCGCACCCTTCGTCCGCTTCCAGCCGGCCGACGCCATGAGCGCACGGTCGTCGTACGGGGCACTCGCGCACACCGCAGGGCTCCACCCGGACACGTTGCCCGCGCGGTCGCGCGACCGCGTCGAGAAGCACAGCGCTACACCATTCCTCGGGGCTTAACCCCGGTCGCTGACGAATCTGCCCCGCCAGCGACTCGCAGACTGACGTACATCGTCAGCAGGAGCAGTGGCGAGGTCGCTCCGCTGACCTTGCGCGGCGCTCGGTCCAGCGACGGTCCGCTCTCGGAACGGTCGATCAGTCGCTGATCTCGCCCCGAATGAGCATGTCGACCACGCCGTCGGGGGAGACCTGTCCATCGCGGAGCGCCTCGTAGCCGGCGATCACCACATCGGGGTCCACGCCTGCCTCGATGGCTTCCGTGCGGAGGACCGCAAGATCCTTCGCTCGTGCGAGGGCTTCCTTCATGATCTCGGTGTCCTTGACCTGCAATCGCCGGGCTGCCTCCCGCCGCCCCTGCTGGGCAAGATAGAACCCCCCAGCAGGCGCTCCGAGCAGGAGGGCACCGGCTGCGGCGTAGTAGAGAAGCGGCGAACATGACGACGGCACCCCTGGATGCTAACGTCCAACGGGCCATTTACGCCGCGGTTATAGCAGCTGAGTCGTCACCAGCCTCGGCGGGTCACCCGGTTCCGCATCCTCAGCCCCGCACACCCGTTTCCAACCAAATGACGTTCGCGTGCAGACGCTACAGGTAGGCAAGGGTTCGGATGCGTGTCACATTCTCAGTTGCGTCAGTGTTTGACGCTCATTTGCGCGAGGATGTTGTCCGACAGGGGATGGGAGAAGTCGCGTGAGATACGACCTCCAGCGGCTGGGGCCGTTTGGCTTTCAGGACTGCGCCGCCGCGCTTGCAATCAAAGCCCTCGGTGCGCACGTGCGTCCGATGGGACGGGGGCGCGACGGAGGCCGCGACATGCTCGCCAACGGTGCTGTCGTGTGGTCGGCCGACGACCAACACGGGGCCGAGTCGTGGGACGGTGTCACAGTTTTCCAGGTGAAGCACAAAGCCACGCTCGAGGGCCCCGAGAAGGATGCCGCCTGGGTCTGGAAGCAAATCCACGCAGAACTCGTTGAGTGGTCAACACCCGACACGAACCGCGGAGAGGTGCCGAACTACCTGGTCTTCGTGACGAATGTTCCGCTGACCCCTACGCAGGACAAAGGCGGCTTCGACACCGTCGTCGCCGCCGTGAAGAAGTACCTGAACGGACTCAAGGACTCGACCTCCGAAGACCACCTGAGCGGCGCCGACAGGTTGGCGGCACGCAAGGAACGCGAGGCCCGTCGTGATCGTATGCGGAATCTGCGGCGCTGGCGCATCTGGGACGGGTACCAGATTGACGGCCTGCTCGATGCTCACGAGAGCGTTCGCCGCGCCTTCGACGGATTTCTAACCGCTGGTGACGTGCTCGCCGACCTGAGCCAACTTACGACACACCTCGAACAGGACGAGATGGGCGGTGCGCTGCGAGATCACGCTCGATGGGCTCTGGTCAATGAACGAAATGTGTACTTCGATGAGGCTGGGGGCGAGACCAAGGGCGTGCCGGTGGAGCAGGTTGCCGTTGACCTGCCAGTGCTTGTGGAAGACGAGCCCTCTAAGGAGCGTGTAATTCGATACACGCTCGACCACGGTGACCAGATGCTGAAACCAACGGTCACGACCCGTCACAAGCCGCGTCACCTCGTGGTAGTGGGCGCGCCCGGCAACGGCAAGACCACCATCAGCAAGTTCCTTGTGCACGCCTATCGAGCGGCGCTTGTCGGTGAATCCGACGACCTTGGAGATGAACAGAAGGCGGCAGTAGCCGGTACGAAGAGCGCATTGGCTTCGATGGGACGAGCGTTGCCCGCGAGCCGACGGTGGCCAATTCGCGTCGATCTCGCGAAGTTCGCGATCGCGCAGGCGACGAACGAGGACTACACGCTTCTTCATTGGATTGCTAGCCACCTTACGCGGCAGGTCGCAGCGAAGGACGTACCGCGCTGGGCGTTGTGGAAGTGGTTGCAGACCTGGCCCTCGTTCATCGTGCTCGACGGACTCGACGAGGTGACCGAGCCATCGGTCCGTAAGACCCTCGTTGCCGACGTTGAGGCCTTCGTCGCCGAAGCTGAAACGAAAGACGCCGACGTACTCGTCATGGTCACTACACGGCCAACCGGTTACGTGGACGACATGCCGTCGACCATGTTCTCGCGCGTGGACCTTGCCGACCTGAGCATCAATGATGCCCTCGCTTATGGGCGACGGGTGGCGAGGGTTCGGATACCCAACGACCGAACACGCAGGGACGGCATGGTGGAACTGCTTGAGGACGCCGCAAAGGACGACGCGCTCCGGCACCTCCTGCGCACGCCATTACAGGTCCTCATCATGTCCATCATCGCTGAGACCTCGCGGCAGTTTTCTCCAAGCCGCTACGCCCTCTTCTGGGGCTACTACAAGGTCGTCGAGCAACGAGAGCAAACCAAGGAGCTCGGCTTCTCCGCACTGCTCCGCGACCATGCGCAGGTCGTCCTGGACCTGCATCGCAGGGTCGCTCTGACGCTGCAGCAACAAGCAGAGACCCCCACAGGGGCTGACTCGGTGATGTCGCCCGAGGAGCTGCGCGACACTGCGTGGCACGTCTTGAAGGCATCCGGCCACGACCCGTCGAATGCCGACAAGAGGCTGCTCGACCGGATCGTTACCGCCGCGACCCACCGACTAGTCCTTATCACGCCGCAGTCAGGCGGCGGCTATGGCTACGAGGTGAGATCCCTGCAAGAAATGATGGCGGCGCTCGCGTTGACGACTGGGACGGTCGAAGATGCCATCCCCAAGCTGCGCCGGATCAGCGCTTCACCGCACTGGCGCAACACGTTTCTGTTTGCCGCGGGCCGCTACTTCTCCGAGCCCCAGCCCCACCAGAAGGAAGCTGTCACGAACCTCGTCCTCACGATCGATGACAACGCGCCTGAAAGGCTCGGAGCGGTCGTTCCAGTCGGACCTTCCCTAGCCCTCGAGATCGTGGACGACGGGATGGCAAGTGAGCCGATCTACTTCCATCCACTGGTGACACACTCACTGAAACTGCTTGAAGCGCCTGAACCTCAAGATGGTCTCGTGGTTGCCAGCCAGTTCGCGGGTGCCGTCGCTACGACCAGCGTCGTTTCTACCCTGATTGTCGATGGATTCCGGGCCGCCCTCGGCGGGAACACCGTCGCTCGCGCTACCGCCGCCTCTATTCAGCGCTGGTTCGGAGTGTTGCGTGACTTCAACCCGAGATACAGCCGCATCAGTCCCCAAGCGGTGCCTTTGGACACGGTCCGGCGCAACCCGAGAATGGCGCTTCCTCCCGAGCCGGTAGCGGATTGGGCCAATTTCCACGCAACCGTCAATGGGTACGCCGATGACGAGAATCGGGCCGCGCTGAACGACATGGCTGCTTGCGTTGAGAACATGGCGAACTCCGGAGAGCGAGCCCAGACCACAACCCAGATGGTTGGATTGCTTTCCGATCCGAACGTGGCGTTCGTCTGCGAGGCAGCGCTCATCCATGTCGCCGACGGATGCCCGCTGCTGGTTGCAGTGCTACGCGACGCGGTCATGCCGGTCCTGTGGCGGCGGCCGGTCGCGCTCTGATCTATCTGCTGCCGACCCCTGATGGTTCCGGCCGTGCGTCTATCTGGGCGCCGTGACGAGACGACGAGGACAGCACGTCCCGAGTCGTGCCGTTTTAGTGTGTCGGCCACTGTGTGTCGGTGGCGTCGAGGATGTCTTTGGCGGCGGGTGTGAGGGGTCGTGGGCGGTGTGGTCGTGGCCGGCGATGCGGACGCTGATCTCTTGGAGGGGTCGTAGTGTGTTGACGATCTTCTTGATGCTCATTGCGGTGGTGTCCTGGAGGTATCGGGACACGGCGAGGGCGGCGAATACCGTGGTCAGGTGGGCCTCGATCGCGTCGCGGGTGTGGTGGAAGATCGGTCGGGCGGCGAGGTCGTCCTTGGACATCCGAAACGATGCTTCGACCTGCCAGAGGTCGTGGTAGCTGGCGATCACCTCGCCGGCGGGCATCAGGGTGGTGGGGATGTTGGTGACGTAGCCCTTGAGCCCGACCAGTCGCCGTGCCCGGGCCAGCGATGACTCGTCGAGGGTGCGTGAGCGTTGGTGGTCTTGACGAACCGCGGTGTCCGTGAGGTCGTCTCGCCGTCGACGACCGCGCGGGCACGGTTCTCCTGCAACGTCAGTGTCTTGTTGTCACGCACAGCGCGTTTGCGCGAGTACGCCCACACCGCCCGCCAGCTGATGGAAGATCGCAATCAAATTATTCATGGGATTTGGATGCCATCAGCACCTGGCGGACCCAACCAGCAACACACCGTTGTTCTAGCACGGCGAGGCCTCAAGACGCCCACGAAAGCATTCTCACCGCACCAGCTTCTAGAGATGGTGCAAGCTATGGAGAACCTTTCACGCGAAATCAACGAGGCGGTCTTGGATATTTTCGATGGACAATTTCTGGATTGGGACGCGAAGGATCGTTCGCCCGGAATCCGTAGTGCGCCGCGCAGACTGCATTGACTCATGGATCGGATCGCCTCCGTCGTCCAGCAACGACCGCCCACGCTTGGCGACCGCTGCTCGACCAGAGTTGGACGCACCCGACGGAGCGCAACACTCGTGAGCCTTCGCACGCTGGGGCGAACTGCCTACTCTGGGGTGAAGCCACTGCGGCCACTCTCCTAGAGCAGAGACAACAGGGTCAACACACCGCCAACAAGGACGCCTGCAATCACTACGCCACTATGCTTGGTGCCACCGCCGATAAGGTATCCGATCCCGGCGATGACTACGCAAACCAGGGCCTGCATGCCTTTCTGATTTGGATGATTCAGGAGCCCGGCCCAGTCGAACCAGGTTGGACCGGCCAGCGCAAGAATAATCAGCGTGATCGACAATGCCAATGCACCAAACCTCCGAAAACGCTGCCAATGCCGTGCAAATCGTTCGGCCGCTCCCTGTGCAGCCACGCGATGCGCGCGCTCTTCCTCCAGCTGCTTCAGCAGATCAGCCTTTTCCTTCTTTTCTGCCGCAGCGCGCTCATCAGCGTCCTTCCGAGCGGCAGCTTCGACAGCTTCCTTCTTTCGCGACCTGTCCAACTCCTGAACGATCCGCTGTGCTGCCGCCTCCGCCGCCGCCTCCATTTCTTCGCGCGCCGATCGTTCGGCAGCAGCCTGTGCGCCCGCAGCACGAGCTGCCGATTGGGCTTCCGTAAGATTCTCGGATGCTTCGGAAAGACGCTGCACAAGAGCACTATTCTCGTTAATTACAGCATTCTCAACGAGTTGACCGAAAGCTTCTTCAGATGCGTCAATATCTTTAAGCTGACCCATGAGTAGATCATCATTCAAGATATGAACAGCGGTTTCAGTCGGAACTCCCTCAAAGCTTGCCAGGTACGCCAGCACCTTTGACGCCGTCTGTCCATAGTCCGTCTGCGCGGTCCGAAATTCCGGGGCAGCAAATATCTCCATGAACTTCTGGTCGAAATCCGTAGTTACTCGACTAAACGGGCGTAGAATCTGCAGGAGATGTTGCGGCAGAACGACGGTCGCCACGCCCTTTCCATCCTGAGAAGACATGAGGAAGGAACGGTCGAAAGCATGCAACGAGTAATCGTTGGACAGCAGCAACGCCCCCGAGCGAAGCGCGTTCGTACTGCCTGATCGCTGGCGTTGCAGATACATCCATACTGTCATGTCATGATCTAATGCCTCATACCGCCTGGACGGCTTTCCTGGACGCAGACGCGACTTCAGGAAATGTTCAAACTCGGCGATATACTCGCCTTTTCTCTCCGTCTTCAACTCAGCCCCGGCCTGGTTGTACCGCTCAACTCCGCGGTCACGTAGCAGGTCTTCGACATGATCAAATCGCGCAAGAAAGGCATCGGTGTTGATCTGCTGTTTCGCGTTGAGTACGTGGAATTGCCGCTCAAGACCGAAGCCACCGCCGCGACTCTCGATGTACTGCAGATAGGCGCGACTCAACCCGGGGGTGAACCGCTGACGCTTCAAACTCGCGCGCGCAGCATCCAGAATTTTGAGTATTTCTTTGAATGTGCGTTCGTGATAATAGAGCCTAAACGGATACTTCTCCTTCTCAATCATTTCAAGGAGTTCAAGGTCAGCCTCCTGCAGAGGATTATCCTGCAGGCCAAGGACGGCAAGCACGACATTGGTGTCGAGGAATAGCTTCAGACTGGGCACTTGCCCCTTTAGATAGTCAGCGGTCGAATCGCTCACCGTCAGCGCAAAGAACGTGAACGTTCCGTCGAGCAGCTCCGACATATACTTTAGACGCTTTGGGCTCGGCGAGGTGAAGAAGGCTCGTACCGCGACCCTAGCCTTCTCCCGCGCGAAGGCTAGGCCAGCACGGTCAATTGCACTATCCAACAAACCAAGCAAGTTTCCTTTTTCATTGCTCGCGTCACTTCGAGAGTCCAGCAATTGGACCGCCTGGGCGCCGTGCTGGTTGAAGACCTGACCGAGGTATGCCTGAAGCGCGATCCAAAGTTTGTCGTCTGGAAGACCGCTCGCGGTGGTCACCTGAAGGCTCAACCATTCGTCGCGAACGTCCCGCTCAAGTTGCTCGGATGCATCGATCCGCTCGGCAAGCGCGGCGCGAACGTCGGGCGCCAAGACAATGCGGGCAGAGCCCTCCGTGTGATCAACAAGGATCCGGCCGCCTCGTAGATGGTTCTCGATCGCCAACCGCACATCGCCAACATCCAGGGTGACCCCAAAGTATGTCGCTACAGCTAGGGCGAGCTCGTTTGGATCGCCGCCGTCGCCGACCCTCGGGTCGATGCTCAGGGTAGTTAGCACCAAACTGTCGACTGCACTTTGCACCTTGCGAGTCTTGCTCAGAGACAGCATGTGGCAGAGCTGACGGAACGCGGGCTCTGCTGAGCGGCCGGCACTTTTCATAGTTTGGTTGCCTCATCTTCGACCGGGGACCCCAATCTATAGCGAGTAGGGACACGACGGGGTACCTTCGCCCAAACGATGCACCGTCTCCGGAAAAGACCCGTGGACGGCGTACCGCCTCCCCCGCAGCCCCGCTCCGCGGGGCTTTGCAGACGAGACTGAGTGCGCCACGTGAGCGGCCCGTATGTCACGGGCCTACCCAGCGCCGTCGACAGTCATTGGCCCCGACGGTTTCGTCGAGGGAACGCAGTCCAGGGCGGATTCTCTTCGGAACCCTCGGAAGGCCGGACGCGAGTCGATGTGCATTGATGAATGCTCTGATCGCCGGGGCGGTAGTTCCTAGTCTCCACTAGCAAGCGCTTCCCACATCGCGTCCATGCGTCGCGGAAATCCGACATCAGCCTCAGTTGCGCTCGAGGATGTCTGCCCTGTCCATAATGCGAGGTCGCTCGACGCGGCGTCATCTGGACTGGCGCCGCTCACCCGCAGGGTTTCGACGACCCAACCGGCCGGAGGGAGGGGTTTCGACAGGCTCAGCCGATGGCGCGGTGCGGCGCCTGCGGCGCAGCAGCCATAGCAAGTACGGCGCGCTGACCGGGCAAGATCGCACCCAGCAGCGGCGCCGCACACGTCAACAGCGTGAACGGCCAATCCCGGACGTTCACCTAGCAAACGAGGCGCGTCGTGATGGACCGACAGCAAATCCAGATATCGATACTCGAGGGTCACCGCAGCACCAGCCCTGCGATCGCGAGCATCTCCGGCACCAGGAACTCGTACGACTTGCCGGGCGCCGTCGGAAACAAGGAGTCTCGTCAATCGCCCAGCGACCGACGCCTGGCCGTTCGGTCGATCTCAGCCTGACAGTTGGTCTGCCAGTCCTGAAGACCGCCGGGCTGTCGTTCGCACTGCCTGCCCAATCGCGTCCCGCCCGCCAACGATCGTCAGGTGCCCCGCCGCTCGAGTGACGGCGGTGTAGAGCATCTCGCGGGTGAGCAGCCGTGAACGCGGCGGCGGGACGATGACGACGATGTTCTCGGCCTGGCTCCCTTGGGCCTTGTGCACGGTCATCGCGTGCATCGTCTCGATGTCCGATAGGCGCCACGGCGAGAGCGACAGCGGGCCGGACGCGGTCTGGAGGACAGCAATCGGGCCGTCGTCGGTTCGGACGATGACACCGGTGTCGCCGTTGCGGACGCCGAGCCCGTAGTCGTTGCGGGTCACCAGGATCGGGCGGCCGACGTACATCGTCTGCAGCGCCACCTCGGGAGCGCGCTCGGCGAGTGCGCGTTCGACGAGCTGGTTCCAGTGGCGGGTGCCGAACGGGCCCGTGCGGTGTGCGCACAGCAGGCGGAGCGTGTCGAGGTGGGCGAGTGCTTCGTCCGCGTCGCCGCGAAGGGCGAGTTCTCGGAGTCGTACTGCGTGGTCGATGACCTGTGGGAGCAGGTGGAGGGAGGGGGTGTTGGTTTCGACAAGCTCAACCGACGAACTGTCGGCTTCGACCCCCTGACGGGCGGCGTGGGTCTCGACAGGCTCGACCGGCTGGGTGGTCTCGACAGGCTCGACCGGCGGGCGGGCCGCGTGGGTCTCGACAGGCTCGACCGGCTGGGTGGTCTCGACAGGCTCGACCGGCGGGTGGGCCGTGTCGAGTGCGGTGAGGACTGCTTCGGGGTCTCCGTCTCGGAATGCCGCCGCGAGGTCGGCTCGATCCCCCTGCACCCGGTGGTCCTTCGTGAGACGGACGACGCTCCCGTCCGGCTCCAGGCCTCGTACGAGATCGGCGAGGACCGAGCCGGCTTCGACGGACGCCAGCTGGTCGGGGTCGCCGACGAGCAGGAGCCGGGTCGCGGGCGCCAATGCGTCGATCAGGCGCGCCATCATGCTCAGCGAGACCATCGAGGCCTCATCGACGATGACGAGGTCGTGGGGCAGCGGGTTGCGGGCGTCGTGGCGGAACCGCTGGTTGCTTCCGGGGAGGCTGCCCAGCAGACGGTGCAACGTCACCGCCGGGCTGATCGACAGGTCGCCGCCGTCTTCGGCCTCGATCATCTCGTTCATCCGCGCCGCGGCCTTGCCCGTCGGCGCGGCCATCCCGATGCGGAGGCGCCCGCCGCTACCCGCGCTGAGCGCCCGCAGCACGCTCGCGATCGTGTGCGTCTTCCCCATCCCTGGCCCGCCGGTGAGGACCGTGGTCGCACGCTTGGCCACGCTGTGTACGGCTGCCTGCTGCGCCTCGTCCAGCTCGGGCTTGGTCGCGATCACGACCGCCTCAACCGCCGTGAGGTCCACCGGCGACACCGCCACCTCACGCCTCGCCCGCAACGCGTCGGCGATGAGTCTCTCGTCCGCGTGATAGCGGTCGAGGTACACCAGCCCGAGATCGACGCGCAGGACACCGGCGGCGACCAGGCCGGAAGACCGTACAGTCTCCAACCACGCGCCGGCCTCCGGCAGCTCCACCGTGTCGCCCACGGTCGGCGGCTCGCTGTCGAGGTCCTCGTCGTCCAGGTCCGCCGTCAGCGCGGCGACCGACTCCAGCGAGAGCGCGGTCGACCCGTCACGGACGGCCCGTACGGCGAACGCCAGCGCGAGCGCAGCATCGCTGCCAACCTCTTCGCCGAGCTGACGACAGATGCGGGTGGCGACGACGCAGTCGCTGCCGTCCAGGAAGCCTGCCTCGTTGAGGGTCGCCAGCCGTCCCTCGGCGACGACCGTGACGGCAGGGTCCGCGGTCATCGCGCCCCCTTGCGCGTACGGCCATCGAGCACGGCCGACAGGTCCTCGAGCAGCGCGGACGGTGGGCGCCACGAGAACACCCCGCACGGCTGGCCGTCCATCAGCGGGGTGTCGGGGCCGGCCATGCCGCGCAGGTACAGGTACATCACGCCGCCCAGGTGCTTCTCCGGGTCGTACGCCGGGAGCCGCCAGCGCAGGTAGCGGTGGAGCACGACCGAGTAGAGGATCGCCTGCAGCGGGTACGTCGAGTGCGTCATCGCCTCCGCCAACTGCGCCGGCGCGTATTCGGCAAGGGTCAGCTCGGCATCGGTCGGTCCGAGCCAGTTGGTCTTGTAGTCGACGACGTAGAACTTGCCGTCGTGCCGGAAGGTCAGGTCGATCGAGCCGGTCAGATAGCCCAGCAACGCCTGTCCGCCGAGCTCCTCTCCGTCGAGGGCGTCGGCGTACGCACGCAGCGGATCGCCGGCCGGCAGGTGCTCGCGCAGGATCGGCGCCATCGCCCCCAACCGCGCGTTCGCGTGCGAGCGGTCGCCCCCCGCCAACGGGAGCTCGAAGTCCATCTCCGCGAACCGGTCCGTACGAGGTAGGTCGACCAACGTCGCGCCACCCGCCAATGGCCCAATCGGCGTCGTACACACGGCTTCGAGCGCCGTGGCCAGCGCGTCCGGATCAACCTCAACAGGCCACCAGGCGAGGTGCTCGCGGATCCGGTCGAGGAGGTCCTCGTGCAGGTCGTCGGCCTGGAAGTCGGCGTCCTCCAGCACCGCGTGCACCAACGAGCCGAACGTCGTGCCGACGGGCATCTGCGCCATCGGGGAGGGGACATCAGCGCCGACTCCGGCGGCATTCGCAGCGCCGTTCGAAGCGACGGCAAGTGGTTCCTCGTCGTCGCGCCCCACGGCATCAGTCTCGGGTTCGGAGGTGGCGGCGCCCGCGTCGTGGGAGGCCGCGGTCAGCGATGAGTACGACGTCCGGCGCCACAGCTGGTCGACCCACGAGCGGTCGAACCGTCGTACGGTCAGCGGCGTCGTCGCCCGGTCGGCCACCACCTCGGGGGCGCTGCGGTCGCCGTCGACCTCCGTGAGGCTGAACACGCCGTGCGCGGCCCACGTCCGCAGAATCTGCTCGGAGACAGCCGCGTTCTCGAGCTGCACCCGCTCGGCGGGGACCACCCCGGGACCGTCGCCACCCTGAGCGCGCGCCGCGAGCAGCGAGTCCAGCTGGTCGGCAGAACCGGCCTGCCCGAACAGGAGCCGGTGCAGGGCGGAGTTTGCGGTGTTCCACGTGGGAGCCCACCACACGACGACCTGCGACTGGGCCCGCGTCATCGCGACGTACGCCAGCCGCATGTTCTCCCCGAGCGCCTCCGACCGGTGCTCCGGCTGGTTCACCTCGTCGGCGTCGAAGGACAGAACGCGGCGCCCGTCGCGGTGGATGATCGCGGGCGTCGGGTCGTCCTTCATCCAGTGGTCGAAGAGGAACGGCGCATAGACGATCGGATACTGCAGGCCCTTGCTGCCGTGGATCGTCGACAAGGTGACGGCCAGGGCATCGGAGTCGAGCCGCATGATCCGCGACGCCGCGGTGGCTGCCGTACCGTCGGCGCTCTGCTGCCTCAGCCAGGCGACCAGGCTCGGCAGCGCGCGCGTGCCCTCGAGGACGTGCTCCTGCAAGAGCTGGGCGCAGTGCTCGATGTCGGTCAGGTCGCGCTCACCACCGACCTGCGACAGCACGCGCGCGTCGAGCCCTTGGCTGCGCGCGACGTCCAGCACGGCGGCGATCGCGCCCCGGTGGAACGCCGCGACTAGCGCCCGTACCTGCGCAGAGATCGCCTCCGTCGCCTGCTCGCCGCGGGCGTCCAGCTCCTCCGCCGTCCAGCCGAGGAACGGCGTGAGCGCCGCCAGGCGGAGGCGTTCGGGCCGGTGCGGCTGCTCGAGCGCCATCATCAGGTGGAACCACCACTCGGCGGCGGTCGTACGAAGGACCGACTCGCTGGAGACGAGGACGGACGTAATCCCGTGGGTACGCAGCGCCGCCCGGATGCCGTGCAGATCACGGTTGGCGTACGCGAGTACGGCGATGTGCTGCGGCCGTACGGGAGAGCCGTCGAACGTGGCGTCGGAGGTGAGCAGGCGCGCGATGTCGGCCGCAGCGTCGGCGTACACGTTCTCTCGTACCGAGCCGATCGCGAGCCTCTTGTCGCCCAGCACCGCCCGCAGCCGTACGGGGCTGTTGTCGGGCGCACCCTGCAGGCGGTGCGCCGTCCGCTGAGCGGTGATCGGGTGGGCGACGATGCCCGGCGAGAGCTGGACGTTCGCCATCAACAGCTGCAGCGCGTCCACCAGCGGCGCGTCGCTGCGGTAGTTCGTCGGCAGCGACGTCCGGGTCGCCGCCGTCTTGGCGGCGAGCAGGTACGTGGCGACGTCGCCGCCGCGGAACGCATAGATCGCCTGCTTCGGATCGCCGATCAGCACGAGGGTCTTGTCGTCCCCCGCTGGTTGAGCCTGTCGAAACCCGAACGCGCGAGAGAACACCTGCCACTGCACCGGATCGGTGTCCTGGAACTCGTCGACCAGCACCACCGACCAGCGTTCGCGCATCCGCCGCCGCGCCGGGCTGTCGTCGGCCTCCAACGCGTCGGCGAGCTCGGTGAGGAGGTCGTCGTAGCCGAGCAGTGCCGCCCGGCGCTTGCGTCGCGTGACCTCGGCGCGGACCTTCTCGACGAACGCCAGCCGCGCCGCGACGGGCCCGGTCGCGTCGGTGGGCGACAGCACCGCGCTCGGGTTGTCGAGCGCGATCTGCGCGTCGGCCTTCGCCTGCGCGTAGTCGAGGGTCGATCCCGCGACGTGCTCGGCCAGGTAGAGGTCGTCGACGACGTCGGTGCGCAGGTCGGTCAGATCCTCCGCCAGCGTGGCGTACGAGTCGGAGTCGCCGGCGACGCCCAGGCCTCTCAGCACGTAGTGGCAGAACTGGTGGATGGTCGCGATGGTCGCCGTGTCGAAGTCGGCCACGGCGGTGGCAAGCCGGTCGATGCGCGCCGCGAGCTCGTCAGCGGAGCAGTCGCGCAGGTGGTTGACCAGGACGTCCGCGGTGACGTCGCCGCGTTGGAGAGCGGTGAGGGTCTCGGCCATGCGCTCCCGGACGCGTTCGCGCAGCTCCTGGCTGGCCGCGCGGCTGAAGGTGACGATCAGCAGCTCGGAGAGCGGCCGCCCCTGCTCCGCCACGTACCGGACGACGAGCGCCGACAGCGTCCACGTCTTGCCCGTACCGGCGCTCGCCTCGATGAGCGTTGTCCCCGACGGGAGGGGCGCGGTGATGTCGAAGCTGGTCATCCCAGGGGCGTTCGTCGGGCTCATGCGTCGCCCCCGTGCTCGTGGATGGGGTTCCAGATGCGCGGCGCGAAGTAGACGAGACCGTCGCGCCGGTTGAGCTCTTCGACGCGCGACTGCGGTCCGAGGACGAATCGCCACCACGGGTCGACGTTCTCGCCCGGGAAGCGGTTGTCGCCCTCCCAGCTCTTGCGGGCGCGATCGAGTGCCTGCCGCACGCCGTACGGGTCGCCGGGGCGGGTCTTGCGGTACGCGGCGGCGAACGCGCTCGCGGTCTTCGGCGGGACGCCCATCGGGAACCGCATCCCGGACTGCCGGATCCGTACGAGGTCGGCGAGCCGCGCCACGGCCTCCGTCGGGTCGGGTGAGGACAGCCGGAGGCCGCCCCTCTTGCCGAGCAGCTCGGCGCGGTGCTCGCGCTCGGGTTCGGCCGCCGCCAGCGCCAGCAAGCGCACCCATGCGGCCGCGACGTGCTTCGCGCTGATCGTGGAGTACGTCCGTAACCACACCGTGTCGTCATGGATCGCAGTGACCACACCCGTCAGCCGTACGGCGCCGCTGCCCTCGGGTGCGGGCAGGTCGAGCCGGATGTCGACGGACCTGGGCTGGCCGGTGCCGCGGTCGGCTGCGATTGCCCTCACGTTCGCCGCGATCTCGTCGCGTACGACCCGGCCGCGCGCGCCCGGCGGGAAGCTTCCTCGTACGACCTCCCGGTCGAGCGCGTCCTCGAGCGCCATCCCGTCGAGCACCTCGTGCAGCACCCGCTCCCCGATGTCCCACTGCTCCAGCCCGTCGAGGGCGATCGGCAGCGAGTCGTTCGCCTCGTCCACCTGCCGCGGGACGGTCACGTCGAGGCGGTGCCGGAGGAACTCGCGTGCCGGGTTCTGCAGGAACGCCACCAGCTCGTCGACCGTGACGGCGGAGATCGGCTGTACGGAGAGCGGCTGGTCGAGGAAGTCCTTCTTGGCAGGCGGATCCGTCCGAAAGGTGCGCAGCGCCTCGGCTCCCGCGAGCGCGGCCGTGTCGAACGTGCCTCCGGGCACCGGGCCGTCGGGATGGAAGTTGCGCTCGTCGAACGCCTGCAGCGGGTGGTGCCGTACGAAGCTCGGGTCGGTCGCGCCGTCCGCGTCCCCGGGCGCTGTCGCCGTACGGGATGCTGCGGCGATCAGCTCTTGCAGCGGTACGGCCGGTGGGCGGCGCGCACCGTTGTGCTCGTCGAAGCCGGAGTAGATCGCCACGAAACGCTCGCTGGCCGCCATCACGGCGTCGAGCAGGAGCTGGCGATCCTCGCTGCGTGCGTCGCGCTCACCGACCTGCGGACGGCGGGCCATGACGTCGTCCCCGTCGACCACGGGTGAGCGCGGATAGACGCCGTCGTCGACGCCGAGCACCACCACGGCCTTGTGCGGCACCGAGCGCATCGGCACCATCGTGCACACCGTGATCGCGCCGCTGCGGAAGTTCGCGCGGGTGGGCCGCGCGCCCCACCGCTGGTCGAGCATCACCCGGATGTCGTTGAGCCGCAGCGTCGTCGCGTCGCCGGCCGTCTCGCCGATCGCGTCGAGGTCGCGCGCGAGCTGAGCGAACTGCCACCGCTCGTCCGGGGGTGTGTCGGCGAGCGCCTCGATGGTGTCGTTCAGCCAGCGCATCCACTCACGCGCCGAGAGGGTGCCGCGTACGGTGTCGGCGGCGCGCTTGAGCCGCTCCATCAGCTCCAGGAACCGGCCGACGACTTCGATGTCGCGGCTGCCGATGTCGTCGACAGGTACACACGCCGCTGACGGACCGTCGGTGTCGGCGGCGACCGCGACGCCGAGGGCGATCCGGTCCATGCCTCGCGTCCACGTGTTCGCGTCCAGGCCGGCCAGCTGGTATTCGCTGCGGTGACCCGCGTCGTACCCCCACCGCACTCCCGCGTCGGTGACCCACCGGCCGACCCGTTCCAGGTCCTCCTCGTCGAACCCGAACCGCGCCCGTACGGCCTCGTGGCTCGCGAGGTCGAGCACCTCGGAGACGGTCATGCGGCCGGCGACGATGCTGACGACGCGATGGGCCAGGTCGATCAGCGAGTTGGTCGCGCCGAGGGCACGGTCGGCGAGCTGCACGCGGAGCTGCTGGCCGGGATGGTACGAGTCTTGGCCCGTGTCGGGCGTGCGGACAAGGCTGAGGCCGAACGTGGCCTGGATGAGCGGCGCGAACGTCTCGATGTCCGGGCACATCACGAGGATGTCGCGCGGCTGCAGCACGCCCTGGCCGTCGGCGAGCAGCGAGGTGAGGACCTCGCGGAGCACCTCCACCTGACGGGCCGGCCCGTGGCAGGCGTGCACCTGGATCGAGAAGTCGTCGGCGGTGGTGGTCCGCGTCTCGTCGGGGGCGCGGTTGGCGCGGATGTCGGCTTGGAGGAGTGCGAGGCGGTCTGTCTTCGTGGTCGGCGTCGCCTCGAGGGGCTCCTGGACAGTGACGCCGTCGGTGCTCAGGACCGCCTGAAGCTCGCGGACGTCGCGGCCGAGGGTGGCGAGCAGCGGGTGCTTGGCGTGGCGCGCCGTACGGTCGTCGGCGCGGGCGCCTCGTGATGTTGCGCCGTCGAGGTCCGCCCAAAGCTGCGGCGACGGGTGCGGCAGCCAGAGGTGAAGGTCGCGGCAGGCGCCCAGGGCGACGACCAGCTCGCGCTCGGCTGCGGCGAGGCGGGTGTAGCCGAAGAAGGAGAGGCGTTGCGGAAGATCGATCGCTGCCTGGCTCGACGACAGCTCGTCCACGACTCGCCGGTGGCGTTCGGTGACCGACTCGGTCAGGTCGTGCCGTTCGCGGACGAGCTCGACCGTGCGCCGCCACAGGATCGGCTGCCAGAGGAAGTCGTCGGGCAGGGTGTCGCCCACGCCGTCGGAGGGGACGCCGGCCTCCCAGTCGGCGAGCATGTGGGGGCGCTCTCGCGCGTACGAGGCGAACAGCCCGGCGATGCGGCGCGCCACGGCGTACCGGCGCGACTGGCGCGCCTTGCGCTCCCACTCGGCGCGTGGGTTGTCGGTGATCTCCTGGCCCGCGCCGAGGTGGTGGGTGAGTGCGTCGAAATGAGGGGATCCGGTGAGCTCGTCGATCGCCTCGAGGGTGGGCCAGACAAGTCGATCTGCTTGCCACGGGTCGTCGCGGTCGCGACCGAGCAGCATGCTGATGAGCGACTGCGGCGCCATGATCTGCAGGCCCGCGCAGACGCCATCGTCGCCTGCTGTGGTGCCGAGCGCGTGGGAGAGCTGCTGCGCCAACCACCGCTCAACGCCGCGGGCCGGGACGACCACGACCTCGGGGGTGAAGACGTCCGCGGGGTCGTCGCGCAGCATCGCGGCGAACTCGCGCACGAGCGTCTCCGGCTGGTCGCCCCGGTGCACGTTGATCCCCACGCCGCGACCCTAGCCAACCCGCACCGCAAACGACCTCGACGTCGAGGCGGAATGTCGCCCTAACATGGCGCGATGTCCGCGTGTCAGTCTCCGACGCCCTCTGAGGACCAGAGCGTCGCCCTGGTCGAGAGGATCCTCGAGGAGGCCGCCTTCCGGTCGGGTGTCGAGCAGCCGCCGCCAGGCGAGCGGGTCACAGCGACGCACGCGATCTGGCTCTGTGCCTGCGAAACGATGGACGATTCGCCGGTCTGGCTCATCTACGCGACCGGGGACGGAGGCATCGGGTGGCGACGACTCGGTGAGAGCGACCTCTCTGCAGTCGTCGATGCCACGCACCTCACGGCTGTCACCCCGATCCAGCCGGGGTGCTGAAGTGGTTGCACGGCGAGTGGCCGTATCCGTGGCCGGCCCATGGCCGTGGAGACTTCCCGGATCACGCCTTCATCTACGACGAGATTCGTCGTCGGGTCCTGTCGGAGTAGTCCTCCTGGTTGAGCCTTCACCAGGAACCCGCCCATAGGGTGGCCCAATGCCGAAAGTGAAGGGAACTCTCGTTGACCCTCGGTCCGTCCTGACGGGGAGTATCGCGGACAACCAAGGTTTCGTCGTAACGATCTGGGACGGCCCGGCCGAGACCTACACCGTGCCCACCGACGATGTCCGCGAGGTCGTCATCTGGGCCGACGAACAGTCCAATGGTTGGGCATACGAGATCTTCGCGACCGTCAAGACAACCGGCCAGCGGGAGCTGGTCCGGATCGCCGGCTTCGACCCGACAGACCCTGACAATCTCTAACAGCGCCGGAGGGGCACCACTTCAGTCAGGGAAGCAGGTCCCAGTACTGTCGACGGGCAGGCATCGCGTGTATCACCATCTCCTCGCCGCTCTCGAAGACGAGGACGACCGTCTCCAGCAGTCGCGCATGAGTGTCGAACCCGAGCCGGAGTTCACGATGGGGCCAGTCGTCCTCATCGAGTGGCTCGATCCATTGCGACCAATCGGCTGCCTGGATGGCATCCTCCGGCAGGACGCCGTGCTTGAGCGCGCTGCGATGAACCCTCACGCCGACAGGGCTGACACCGCGCGACGAATCGTCTCCGAACGGGAGAGATGCTCCCGCTCAGCAACGGCGTCAAGCGCGGCGATCTCCTCGGCAGTGAGACGAACGGCCACCACCTGCATAGGCTCAGCCCCACGCCCTGGCCGGCCTCGCCCGCGTCGCTTCAGCTGGTCGACGTCGTAGCCAGCCTCGGCTTCGTCGGCCCATGCCTCGATCTGTTCGTCTGTCGCCATAAGAAAATCGTATAACGAAAAAGGTTGTGCCGGTAGCGTCCCATCAGCCGATCACGTGAGCCTCGGCGTCGGCGAGCCATATGTTCACCGCAGCGAACATATGTATGGCGCGGCATACACCGGCGAGCATCTCTCGCCTGTCGTCGGCACCGGGTGTTCGTACATCCCCGACGATTTTCGACAGGGAGGTCTCGATACGCCCTCCGCTGGCGCTCCGGGCTACTCGACCGGCTATGCCTGGCGGCGGCTGCGGTGGAGGAGCCAGAAGAAGTACGGGGGCACCCGCCAACGCGGCCCGCATCCCGACGCGCTAGCCACTGCCTCGACATCCACTCCAGCGGGCTCAGAGATCGAGGTCGAACGCAGCGCGGATCGCATGCGCGAGGTCGCCCTCCTGCGACTCGAGCAGGAAGCCGAGCTGTCGGCCCACACTTTCCACGGGCACAGTCACGATGTTGTCGCAGCTCACCACGCTGTCGCGGTCAAGGCCATTGATCGGACCGACAGGAACTTCGGTGGAGAGCCCGCGGATCGTACTCGTAATCGGCGCGACGGTGACCCGATTCAGATACGGACGAACGACCTCACGGGTAAGAACCAGCACCGGCCGCGCCTTGTCGAGACGGGCCACGTGGATCGGTCGCATCAGTCGTGGTCGTCCATCGACACGCCGGCCGCGAACTCCGCCAGCCCGTCCATGTCAGTGTCTTCCCGTTCAGCGGCAAGAATCGCAGCGTCGCGTTCAGCAACCGTGCGTCGCTGCTCCCGCTGGAGCGCCTGCGTCACGACGGCAGCGCGACTCGGGGCCTCGCCCGCTTTGACCAGCTCGTCCACGAACGTCACGAGATCGTCGTCCAGACGCACAGCGATCTGAGTGCTCATACCAAAACGGTACCACTCTGGGATCCGCCACCCGCTCCGTTGCTCGATGTCGCGATGACGATCCGCAGCGACGGGTTTTCACGCGGGGACCAGTCAGGAATCCATGCACCCGGTCCTCCCTTCTGTCAGAACAGCCGCCAGCGCGACGTACAGGAGCCACGCGTGAAACTCCTCCTCACCTCCGCAGGCGTCACGAATCCGAGCATCCGCGAGGCGCTGGTCGATCTGCTGGGCAAGCCGATCGCCGACGCGAACGCCCTCTGCCTTCCGACGGCCACGTACGCCATGGGAGGGCCACCGTCGGCGTGGCGTTTCATCACCGGCCAGACACCGCTCCCCATGTGTGGCCTGGGGTGGAAGTCGCTGGGCGTCCTCGAGCTGACCGCACTTCCCAGCGTCGGCGAGCAGAAGTGGGGCCCCTGGGTCCGTGGAGCCGACGTCATCCTCGCGGGCGGCGGCGACGCGACCTACCTGTCCCACTGGATACGGCAATCCGGTCTCGCGGACGTCATGCCGTTGCTGCGGGACACCGTCTGGGTCGGGCTGAGCGCGGGGAGCATGGCGCTGACGCCACGGATCGGTGCGGAGTTCGTCGAGTGGGAGTCCGCTCCCGACGACCGTACGCTCGGGGTCGTCGACTTCTCGATCTTCCCGCACCTCGGCATGGAGCCCGACAACACCATGGCCTGTGCCGAGAAGTGGGCAGCCGAGATCGTGGGTCCGGCGTACGCGATCGACGACCAGACGGCCATCGCGGTGGTCGACGGCGCCGTCGAGGTCGTCTCCGAGGGGCAGTGGAAGCACTTCCCCGTGGAGACGAGCTCCGCACGCGGGCGTTGAAGGCGACCTTTCTCGTACCGGCCTACGGGGTCATGCTCAACTGATGAGCCTTGATCCAGCCGAGACGAACCCCGATCACTACAAGGTCATCTTCGAGAACGAACGTGTCCGCGTTCTCGAGTACCTCGATGAGCCGGGCACAGTCACCAACCCGCACGAACACCCGGACAGCGTGATGTACACCCTGTCCTCGTTCCGGCGTCGACTCGTCCAAGGGGACGAGCAGCGCGAGGTGGAGCTCGAAGCAGGCACGGTCATCTGGCTTCCGGCGCAGCAGCACCACGGGGAGAACATCGGTGACACCCCGACGCACGCGATCTTTGTGGAGCTCAAGGACTCGACGGCACCGATCGGGGAGGGGACGCTCGGCCCGAGCGCGTGACGCTGTCAGGGGCCGCCTCGCCAGTGCTCGATCCGGCGCTTGTCGGGCAGGAACCCATGGTCCACACCCCAGAGAACTGCTTGGGTCCGGCTCTCGACGTCGATCTTGCGGTAGAGCCCGCGGATGTAGGACTTCACGGTGTTGGGACTGAGGTAGGTCAATGCTGCAACCTCAGCGTTGTTCTTGCCCTGCGTGATGAGGGCGAGGATCTCCGCCTCACGATCGGTCAGGCCTTCGCCGCGCCCGGGCCAGTCACCACCCTGGGTGCGGACCTTGGCCGCTGGAGGGCTGACCACGATCTCGCCCGCGTGCACGGACTCGAGGGCGGTGACGAGTTCTCGGGCCGTGAGCGCCTTGGACAGATAGCCGTGGACTCCAAGATCGCGGGCTGCCGCGAGGAGGTCCGGGTGGAAGCTCCAGGTATAGACCACGACTCGCCGGGCACGTGGGTTGTCGATGAGGGCCTTGATCTCCTCGCGATCGGACTCCGGCTGGGCGAAAGAGTCGTACAGCGCGATGTCGACGCCGTCCTCGACGGGCAAGTTCGTGTCCAGCTCGGCGACCACGACACGGTCGCGGTACGGCTCAAGCATGTTGGCGACCCCGATGACGACGACGTCGTAGTCGTCCACGAGGGCGACCTGGATGGGGCGGCCTCGATTGCTCATGACCACACGCTAACCCACCTAGGGGTGTGCCACACCCCTCCTAGGGGTGGTTGCGTAGTGGGCAGAGGGCGCAACAGTCGGCCTCTCGAAGAAAGGGAGACTCATGCTCGGACTCATCCTCACCATCCTCATCGTCGGCGCCATCGCCGGCTTCGTTGCCCGACTCCTCGTGCCCGGTCGTCAAGACCTCTCCATCGTCGCGACCATCGTGCTCGGCATCATCGGCTCGTTCATCGGCGGCATGCTCGGCTACCTGTTGTTCCACAAGGACGCAGACGACGGCTTCTTCCAGCCGGCGGGCATCATCGGCTCGATCATCGGCGCAGTCATCGCTCTGCTGATCTGGCAGTGGTCGAAGCGCCGCAGCTCCGCCCACTCCTGATCGACCGACCAGCCCGGCGCCGGGGCCATCGCCAGGTGGCCCCGCCCGGGTGTGCCGGGTTTCGACAGGCTCAACCGGCGGTGGTGCGGCGGCTGCGGTGGAGGAGCCAGAAGAAGTACGGGGCGCCGACCAGCGCAGCCAGCAGCCCCGCCGACAGCTGCGTCGGCGCGGCGACCGTACGCCCGAGCATGTCCGCCAGCACCAGCAGGATCGCACCCAGCAGCGCCGCCACCGGGATCACCAGCTTGTGCCGCCGCCCGACGAGCGAACGCGCAGCGTGCGGCGCGACCAGACCCACGAACCCGACCAGCCCGATCGCCGCCACGGCCGTCGCCGTCAGCAGCACCGCACAGCCCAGCAACGCGAACCGCGCACGCGCCGGCCGCACCCCCAGCACCCGCGGCGTGTCCTCGTCGACGGACAACAGATCCATATAGCGATACCCGCACACGATCGCAGGCACCAGCACCACCAGCGCGATCATCAACGGCACCAGGTGCTCGTACGACCGCCCGTACGTCGAACCCGCCAACCACGTCAACGCCTTCGTGGCATTCCACGGGTCGGTGGTCACGATCATCAGCTTCACCAACGCCTCGGACGCGAACGAGACGCCCACGCCGATCAGCACCAGCCGGTCCGTCGCGAACCCACCCTTCGCCGCCAGCCCGAACACGATCGCCGCCGCGATCAGCGCGCCCACGCCGGACGCCCCGGCGAGCACCCAGAACGACGCCATCGGCACGAACGTCACGATGACGACCGCACCCACCGACGCGCCACCGGCGACGCCGATGATCGTCGGGTCCGCGAGCGGGTTGCGCGTGACGGCCTGGATCGCCGTACCCGCGATCGCCAGCGCGACGCCCGCCAGCAGCGCCGCCAGCACGCGCGGCACCCGCGCGCCCATGACGTTGGAGACGATCGGCCCCGCCTGTCCCGTCGCCCAGTTCATGAAGTCGCCGAGCAGGAAGACCCGGTCACCGACCAGCACCGCGGCGATCACGAGCGCGAACAGCACCAGCGCGAGCACGACCATCAGCGCGATCGGATGCTTCGTCCCGACCCCTCGTACGTCGAGCGCGTTGCTCGCGTCGTCCAGCCGCGACGCACGCAGCCGAAACGCGAACCACACCAGCACGACGGCGCCGAGCAGCGACGTCACGACCCCGGTCGGCACCTCGACCGCCCGCTGCGCACCGAGCAGCGCACGGATCAGGACGTCCGCGCCGAGCACGATCGCGACACCGGCAAGCCCTGAGACGGGGATCAGCGCGCGGTGCCGGTGCAGGCCCGGCACGTGCGGCGCCGCCAGCCGGGTCAGCGCCGGAGCGGCGAGACCGATGAACCCGATTGGCCCCGTCACCGTCACCGCAGCCGCCGACAGGACGACGGCGATGACCAGCACGATCAGCTGCGTCTGCCGTACGGGGATGCCGACCGAGCGCGCGGCGTCGTCACCGAGCACCATCACGTCGAGCCGGCGCCCGTACAGGAGGACCACCAGCAGGCCCGCGGCGATCACGGGCACCATCGCGCGTACGCCGCCGAGGCCGTTCTGGCTCAGCATCCCCGACTCCCAGGCCTGCAGGCCCTGGCCCTCGATCGGGTTGAGGATGATCAGCGTCGTCGCGAGGGACATGAGCACCATCGCGACGACGGTGCCGGCGAGGACGAGCCGTACGGTCCCGTAGTCCGTCCCCGCCAGCAGGAACACGACCCCCGCCGCGGCCAGACCGCCGACGAACGCGAGCACGAGGTCACCGAAGATCAGCCCCGGCAGCCCGACCGTGGCCGCGACCGTCAGTGCGAGGAACGCGCCCGCGTTGACCGCGAGCGTGTCCGGCGACGCCAGCACATTGCGCGAGATCGACTGCAGGACGCAGCCGGCGGCGCCCAGCGCGATACCGACCACGAGCGCGGCGGCGACGCGGGGCAGCCGCGAGTCGACGACGACCGCCGACACCTGCTGGTCTGCGGACCCGGTGACCCAGGCCCACAGGTCGCCGAGCCCGACCGCCGCGGTCCCCTGCACCACATTGATCGCGGCGAGGACGACGATCAGCGCGAGCAACCCGGTGACCACGAGCGCGAGGCTCCAGGTCAGGCGGCGCCCGTCGTCCTGTCCGGGTGAAGCGGAGGGGCCCTCGGTGGCGGGCTCGGCGGTGAGTGTCATGCGAGTGTCAGGAGACCGTCTTGACGACCGCGTCGGTGAAGTCCAGCATCGACGCAGGTCCGCCGAACATCCAGATCCCGTCCGGGAAGCGCTCGACGTTGCCGGCCTTGACGAACGGCAGCGAGGTCCAGACCTTGTTGTCCTTCAGCGAGCCGGCGTAGACGTCGACGTCGGTGTCGTTGGCGATGTACCAGTAGAGCGTGTCGGCGGGGAGCTTCGTCAGACCCTCGATGTCAGTCGTCCCCAGGCCGTACACGGCGTCGCCCTCGACACCCTCGACCGAGGTCCAGGCGTCCTCGAAGCCGAGCTCCTTGAGGACCGCACCGATCTGCGAGCCCTCGAGGTACGGACGCACGGAGACCGCGCCGCCCTGCTCCCACGCGTCGTTGAACGCGACCGGCGCACCGGCGGCATCGGTGGCTGCGATGGTCTCCTTGGCCTCGGCGATCTTGTCGTCGAAGTCCTTCTTGAGATCGGCGGCCTCGTCCTCGGTGCCGGTGGCCTGCGCGACGAGGTCGACGTTCTTCCACATCTGGCCGAACGGGTCGCTGGAGTCGCCGCCGGGCATCACGATGACCGGGGTGGTCTCCTCGATCTGCTTGATCGCGTCACCGGCAAGGGTGTCGGTCACGAAGACGACGTCGAGGCCCAGGCCCGCCAGGGTGTCGATGCTGGGCTCGCCGCGGGTGCCGATGTCGGTGGCGCTGTCGTCGAGCTCGACCGACTGGTCCCAGGCCTTGAAGCCCTTGATGTCGGAGACGGCGGTCGGCTGGATGCCGAGCGAGATCAGGTACTCGACGGTGTTCCACTCGGTGGAGGCGACCTTCTCGGCCGGTCCGTCGAGCGTCACCTTCTCGCCGCGGGCGTCGGTGATCGTGATCTTCTCGTTGCTGTCCGACGATGAGTTGTCGGCGTCGTCCTCGGTGGTGCCGCACGCGCTGAGCGCGAGGGCGAGGGCTGCCGCGGACGCGACGAGCAGGGTACGGGTGGGCTTCACGGCCTGGGTTCTCCTTGTGATGGTGCGCCGTCAGTGCGCGACGGCGTCGGTGGTGGGACGAGCGTGGTGGCGCGCACGGGCGCGGGTACGGAGGTGTCCGTCGTGCGGATCGACGTGGACGTCGACCGTGACCCCGTACGCGGGTGAGAGCAGCTCGGTGGTCAGCACCTCCTGCGGGGTGCCGACCGCGGTGATCTTGCCCTCGACGAGCAGCACGACCTCGTCGGCGACCGCGGCCGCCTGGTCGAGGTCGTGCAGGACGATGCCGACGGCGATGCCGTGGTCGTCGGCGAGGTCGCGGACGATGTCGAGGAGCTCGACCTGGTAGCGCAGGTCGAGGTACGTCGTCGGCTCATCCAGCAGCAGCACCGGCGTGTCCTGCGCGAGGCAGCTCGCGAGCCAGACACGCTGCGCCTGACCACCCGAGAGGGTGTCGACGCCGCGCCCCGCGAGCTCGGTGACCCCGGTCATCGCCATCGCGCGCTCGACGATCGCGTGGCCGTCGGGATCGCCGCCGCCCCACCGCGAACGGTGCGGGTGACGGCCGTACGCGACGACCTCCCGTACGGTCACGCCGCCGGGAGCCGAGCGCGACTGCGAGAGCAGGGTCAGGCGGGTGGCGAGCTCCTTGGCCTTGAGGTCCGTGATCGACTCGCCCTCGCGCAGCGCGATGCGACCGTCTGCCGCCTTGTGCAGGTGGGCGAGGGTCCGCAGGAGCGTGGACTTGCCACTGCCGTTGGGACCGATCAGCGCGGTGACGCGGCCGGGCATGAGCGCGATGCTCACGTCGTCGACCACGACCGCCGAGCCGTACGCCGCGCGGACCCGCTCGGCGGTCAGCTCGGGAGGGCGCTGGATGCTGTTCACCTGACAAAGGTAAGGCATACCTTCCTCAGACTGAAAGCGAAGTCTGAAAGAACACGTTCGGCGGCTGTGTCGAAACGGCGACGCCGCGTTCGGCGTAAGGGTGAAAAGCCGCTGCGGCACTAGGGTCGAAGCGGTCCCGTACCCCCTGGAGGAACGCCATGCGCACCCTGATCGTCACCGCATTCGTCTCGCTCGACGGCGTCATGGAGGGTCCCGGCGGCGAGCCTGGCTATCGCAACTCCGGATGGACGTTCAAGGACGTCGAGTTCGACGAGGCCGCGTACGAGCTCAAGGGCCGCGAGCAGCAGGAGACCACCGCGCTACTGCTCGGGCGTACGTCGTACGAGGCGTTCGCGCCCGTGTGGCCGACGATGGACGAGTTCAAGGAGTACAACGAGATGCCGCGCTACGTGGTGTCGACGACGCTCGAGTCCGACGACGAGCGGTGGCCCGCGACGATCCTGCGCTCGCTCGACGAGGTCGCTGCGCTCAAGGAGACCGAGGGCGGGCCGATCGCCGTCCACGGCAGCTCGACGCTCGGACGCAACCTCGCCGACGCCGGGCTCGTCGACCGCTACCACCTGCTCGTCTTCCCGCTGCTGCTCGGCGCCGGCAAGCGCCTGTGGAGCGACAGCGACAAGGACACGACCAAGCTGAAGCTCGTCGAGCACGAGGCCTACCCGAACGGGATCCAGAAGCAGGTCTTCGACGTCGTGAAGTGACGGCGCCGCTGGTCGAGTAGTCCGGAGCGCTCGCGGAGGACGTATCGAGACCCCTCCCGTACCCCAGTTGTCCACAGGCAGGCCGCGGCGTACGTTTTTTGTCGAGCACAAGGTGCAGGTGAGAAACCTGGACGAAGAGGAGGGCGAGCGGATCGCCGCCCGAGGCCGACCGTCCCTGTCCGGCGGGTCTGCTCACTCACCTCAGATCGGCGTCCGGCTCTCACCCGACCTGCACGGCCGACTCCGTTCGCGCGCCGAGCGGGAGAACAAGAGTCCCTCGGAGATCGTGCGGGAAGCACTCGAGCGCTACGTCTGAACTCCGCCCGGCTCTGTCACCACCCCGCGCGACACTGCAGAGATGGCGTACGACGAGGAGCTGGCGGAGCGGATCCGCGAGGTGGTGGAGTCCGACGCGCTGCCAAGGGCGGGTGAGCGCGGACTGCACCCTCAGAGCCCGTACGCAGCAAGGAAGTCGGCGACCACGCGGTTGAACTCCTGCGGCCGCTCCACGTTGGGGTAGTGCGCCGCGTCGTCGATCACCGCCAGCTCGCCCTGTGGCACGAGCGCGGCCAGGCGCTCGGCCATGCTCCGGTGGTCGTCACCATCGGCCGCGCCGACGACGGCGAGCACGTGACGCCACACTGCGCGTGCTGCGCGCGATGCTCGCCGGCCTGGAAGACGTCGAGGCGCAAGGCTGATCAGCCGGCGTCGAGCACCTCGCGCAGCCGTACGGCGAACGCCTCCGGGTCGCCGTCATGCCCGAACTCACCCCCGGCGAATCCGGCATGCCCACCGGGGAACACGGTTGCCTCCTGCCCGAGCGCCTCGGCGAGCGCGACCGACGTACGACCGGTGATGAGGCCGTCGGAGTCGGCGCCGACAGCGACGACGATCCGCGCCGATGTCGCCTTGAGGGCATCGACGTCGAGCTGCGGAGCGGTGCCGTCGTCGGAGACGCCGGACAGCAGCGGGTCGTCGCGAGACCCGTCGTCCTCGGCAGGCAACCCGAACGCCGCCGGGTCCGGAGGCGAGGCAGTGAGCGCGTCGTCGGTGAACTCGCCCTTCCGCGAGACCATCGCGAAGAACGCCGCCATCCCGTGACCCCACCCCTTCTCCTGATAGACCGCGTGCACCGCGCGACCCGCGGCGGCGACCTTGTCGGCATCGGGGAGCAGCTCCGTGAGCGGGGGTTCGTGCGCCACCAGCACCGACACGTCGTCCGGGTGCGCGGTGACGAGCGCGAGGCCGCTGATCGCGCCGCCGCTGCTCCCGAACAGCTCGACCGGAGCGGTCCCGAGATCGGCGATGATCTGGTGGAGGTCGTCGGCGTGCTGCTCCGCCGTATGGACGGTCGAGCCGTCGCGGCTGGTGCTGCGCCCGACCCCGCGCGGGTCGTACGTGACGACCGTGCGGTCGCCGAACTGCGAGGCGAGCGACGCGAACCCGCTCGCGTCCATCGGAGCTCCGACCATCATCAGTACGGGGCGGTCGGTCGGCGGCAGCGCCCCCCGTACGTCGTACGCGAGCGTGGCCTCGGGTGTCTCGAGCATGTGTGTCTCGGTCATGTCCTGTGGACCGGCGGCCGCCGCCGGACTCATCGCAGTGCGCTCCAAGCCGTCTAGCCTGACCGGATGCAGGTCGACCTCTTCGCCGGGATCTACGTCAGCGACCTCGACGTCGCCAAGGACTGGTACGCCCGTCTGCTCGGCACCGACGAGGCGTTCCGGCCGAACGACACCGAGATCGTCTGGGAGCTCGCCGAGCACCGCTACCTCTACATCGAGGTCAATCCCGAGCATGCCGGGCATGCGCTGCAGACGGTGTTCGTCGAGGACTTCGAGGCGTTCGTCGCCGGGGTCAGCGCACGCGGCATCGAGCCAGCGACGCGCGAGACGTACGAGAACGGCGTCCACAAGTGGACCTACCGCGACCCGGACGGCAACGAGATCGGCCTCGGCGGCGCACCTGTCGAGGCGGAGTCGGAGTGGCGGGACTAATCCGTACGGCCTTGCAGTTGCACGTCGCCATGACGACACCCACGCTTGCCGACGTCCAGCACGACACCTTCACCGTGACGCTCGACGTCGCCGCCACGCCGGAGCGCGTGTACGAAGGCTTCGCCGACCCGGTCGTACGGCACCACTGGTTCTGGCTACCCGGAGGCGAGGCGACGTACGAGCACGACTTCCGCGTCGGCGGTGGCGAGTCGGCACGGAGCACGTTCCGCGCTCTTGACGGGACGAGCGAGCGACTCGCGTACGACTCCCGGTTCGTCGACCTCGTCCCCGCGCAACGGATCGTCCTCACCTACGAGACGCACGTGAACGACGTGCTTCGCTGGACGTCGCTCGTCACCGTCGTGCTCGACCCGACCGACGACGGCACGCGCCTGCGCTGGACCGAGCAGGTCACCTTCGTGACGCCGACCGGCAGCGGCGAGCAGGACCTCCCGCACGTCCACGGCGGGGCCCGCCTGCAGCTCAACGGCCTCCCCGGCGCGCTGGGCCTGTGAGGACAGACATTTGAGGGTCTTGAGTCGCCGCCCGCGTTACATGTAACGTTGACCCATGAGCGTTCGTGACCGTGTTGCCGAGCACCGCCGGCGCATGCGTGAGCGCGGATACCGGCCGATCCAGGTGTGGGTCCCCGACGTGCGGACCGAGCAGTTCCGCGACGAGGCGCACCGCCAGGCCGCGGCCCTCGCACGTGCGGATCGTCGCGCCGACGACCAGGACTTCGTCGACGAGATCTCCGACAGTTGGGACGAGTGAACCGCGGCGAGCTGTGGGCGGTCGCCGGCGGCACGTACGCGTCAAAGCCACGACCAGTTCTGATCCTTCAAGAGGATCTCTTCGACGCCACGGAGTCGGTCACCGTCGTTCCGCTGACCACGGCGGTTGTCGACGCCCCGTTGATCCGCATTCCCGTTCCGGCTACGCGCACGACGGGGATCGACCGGCCGAGCTTCGCCATGGTCGACAAGATCACGACCGTACGCCGCAGCAACGTCGGCGCGCGCATCGGACGACTCCCCACCTCGCTGCTGGTCGATATCGAACGAGCGGCCTTGCTGTTCCTCGGCCTCGCGCGCTGACCGACCGCGGTCACGTGCCGTCGCGGGCGAGAAGTCCGAGCAGCAGCGCGACCCGGTCCTCAGCGACGTCGAGCCGCGCGCCGGTCAGCTCCTCGACGCGCGCCATCCGGTTGCGCAACGTGTGGCGGTGCACGCCGAGCGCCCGTGACGCCGTCTCCCACGAGCCGTTGTGGCGCAAGAACACCTCGAGCGACTCCAGCAGCACGCGCTCACGCTCCGAGTCACCGTCGAGCAACGGCGCCAACGGCGACGCAGCCAGGGTCGCCACCCGCGCCCGTACGACGTCGTCAGCGAGGATCGCCTCCAGCGTCAGCGTGCCGTACCAGCCGACCTGCTGATGCGACGCCCGCGCCGACGCGGCTGCGTGGAGAGCCGCCGCCCGGCCCGACGCCGCTCGCCCGATCGGCAGCGCACCGCTCACCCCGACGACCACGTCGTGGCGTCCGGCGCGGGCCAGCCCCTCAGCCACGGCGTCCGCGCTGCCGTGCACGTCCTCGTCGCGGACCAGGACGAGCACGCCGTCGGTCGCGTCGGTCTCCACGTGCGCCACCGACGCGGCGTCGAGCGCGTGCGCGACGAGATCGAGCGGCGACGTACGGCCCTTGCCGGGGACTGCGATCAGCATCCGTACGCGGTCGCCGGGCTCGAACCCGAAGTGCTCGAGGTGCCGGACGACCGACGGAGCGACCACGTCGTCGTCGAGCAGCAGCTCCAGCACGGTCGCGCCGAGCCGGTGCCGCGCGTCGACGAGCTCGCGCGGGCGCTCGCGCTGGAGGGTGAGGAGCGAGACCGCCTGGTTGAGCAGGAGGCGGTCGCCGACGGACAGCGCACCCGGCACTTCGACGGCGAGCCAGCCGCTCGGACGCTCCAGGCCGCCGAGACGCTGAACGGCGAGCGTGCCGGTGCCGGAGACGACCGCGATGCTCGCGCGACCGGGCCAGGCCGCGAGGCCGGCGAGCTCGGCGACGACGCGGTCGCGCAGGTCAGGCGCCTCGCCCGCTGACGCGACCGGGTGCTCGAGCTCGTCGAGGACCAGGACGGTCGCGTGCAGCTCGTGGGCCAGCGCAGCGGACAGTCCCGCGACGCCGCCGTCGAGAGCGGCGCGCGTCATCTGCCGCTGGAACGTGACCGCGCGATGCATCACCGCGTTCTCCTGCTCCGCACGCCGTGCCGCGACCGCCTGCGCGATCGCCACGAACGGCGTCGGCAGCGGCACCTCGAGGAGGGGCAGGCCCGTCCGACGGCACGCGTCGCGCAGCCCGACCGGGATCGTCGCGAACCGCACGCCGACGCCGAAGGCCAGGCCGACCACGCCGGCCGCCACCAGGCGTACGACGTACGCCTCCTGCTCGGCATGTGCCCTCGGCATCCGCAGGCCCGTCGTGAGGACGAGCTCGCCGCCCCCGAGGAAGGGCGTGGGGTCGAGCACCTCGATCGCATGGGCCCAGCCGAGCCGGACCTCAGGTGCCTCCGCGGGCTCGACGAGCCGCAGTCCGAGCGCGTCCTGGTCGAGCAGCCACGCCAGCGAGACCCCGTACGGGTCGTCAGGCGGCACGGCGGGCGGCACGGCGGTCATGGACACAGTGTCCATGCCATGCAGCATCCGCGCACCGTTTCGGCAGGGACCCACGAGCAGCCGTCGCTCCTAGCCTGCTTGACACCCCCGTGTGCGACGAGGTCGCCGCGCACTGCCCGGCTTGCTCCGAGGGAGATTCCCGTGACGACTTCGCCGCTCGATCCCACTGCGTCCCACGAACCCGCGTCCCACACCGCCGACGACGCCCACCTCGCCTCGCTCGGCTACACCTCCGACTTCAAGCGCGACATGAACTTCTGGGGCAACTTCGCCCTCGGGTTCACCTATCTCTCGCCGGTCGTCGGCGTCTACTCCCTGTTCGGTACGTCGCTCGCGCAGGGCGGGCCGCCGATGATCTGGGCGATCGTGCTCGCGGCTCTCGGACAGCTGCTGGTCGCGCTCGTCTTCGGCGAGGTCGTCGCGCAGTACCCGGTCGCCGGCGGCGTCTACCCGTGGGCGCGCCGCCTGTGGGGTCGTCGCTGGGCGTGGATGACCGGCTGGGTCTACATGATCGCGCTGACCGTGACGATCGCCGCCGTCTCGTACGGCGCGGGACCCTTCGTCGCGATCGTGCTCGGCATCGACGGGACCACCGCCGTCACCGTCTGGTGCGCGATCGGCCTGATCGTGCTCACGACCCTCCTCAACCTCGGGGGCACCAGGCTGCTCGCCAGGATCGCGTTCTTCGGGTTCGCCGCCGAGCTCGTCGGCGCCCTCGTCGTCGGCATCTGGGTGCTGCTCACCGAGCGGCACCACAGCGTCGGCGCGCTGTTCGACACGTACGACGTCCAGGGCGACGGCTCGTACTTCCCGGCGTTCGCCGCCGCCGCGCTCATCGGCCTCTATCTCTTCTATGGCTTCGAGGCCTGCGGCGACGTGGCCGAGGAGGTCAAGGACCCGGGTCGCCAGATCCCCAAGGCGATGCGGATGACGATCTACATCGGCGGCGCGGCGGCCTTCTTCATCACCTTCGCGCTCATCCTCGGAGTCCCCAGCTTCGCGGCCGTGTTCGCCGAGCAGGACACCGATCCGGTCAGCACCGTCCTCGAGAACGCCTTCGGGTCGGTCGGCTTCCGCATCGTCCTCGTGATCGTGCTGATCTCGTTCTTGTCGTGCGTGCTCAGCCTGCAGGCCGCGGCGAGCCGCATGATCTATGCGTATGCACGCGACGACATGATGCCCGGCAGCGCACTGCTCAAGCGGTTCTCGAGCGCCCGACACGTGCCCCCGTACGCGCTGTCGCTCGCGGCGCTGATCCCGATCGTCATCATCCTCGGCTCCCAGGTCTCCGACAACGCGCTCATACGGATCATCTCGTTCGCCTCGTTCGGCATCTATCTCGCGTTCATGATGGTCGTCGCCGCTGCCCTGCGCGCGCGCCTGAAGGGCTGGAAGCCGTCCGGCACGTTCACCCTCGGCCGGTGGGGCCTGCTCGTCACGATCGCCGCGCTCGCCTACCAGCTGATGGCCTCGCTCAACATGATCTGGCCCCGTACGCCTGACGTGCCCTGGTACGACAACTGGATCGTCGCCCTCGGCGCCGCGATCGTGCTCGGCGTCGGTCTCGTCTACATGCTGCTCGCCCGCCCGTACCGCCACTCCGACGCCGCCCACGGCGACGCGCTCAACATCGTCACGCCGTATCCGGGGGAGTCGGGTTTCGACAGGCTCAACCAACGGGATTAGCCCAACCAACGGGGTTTCGACAGGCTCAACCAACGAGATGACACAGGAGATCGAGGATGACCGACACCGTGCACGTCCAGAACTTCGTCGACGGCGCGCTCGTCGACACGCGGGACGGACGCCGTACCGACCTCGTCGACCCGACCACCGGGGAGACGTACGGCGACGCGCCGCTGTCCGGCCAGGCTGACGTCGACCTCGCGTACGAGTCGGCGGCCAAGGCGTTCGACACCTGGCGGCGCACGACGCCGTCGGAGCGCCAGCAGGCCCTCCTCAAGATCGCCGACGCGATCGAGGCGCGCGCCGACGAGCTCGTCGCGGCGGAGAGCCGCAACACCGGCAAGGTGATCCCGGTGACCATGGCGGAGGAGATCCCGCCGATGGTCGACCAGATCCGCTTCTTCGCCGGCGCGGCGCGCGTGCTCGAGGGGCGCGCCACCGCCGAGTACATGGCCGGCCACACGTCGTGGATCCGCCGCGAGCCGGTCGGCGTGGTCGGCCAGGTGGCGCCGTGGAACTACCCGATGATGATGGCCGTCTGGAAGTTCGCCCCGGCGCTGGCCGCGGGCAACACCGTCGTCCTCAAGCCGAGCGACACGACGCCGGTGTCGACGGTGCTGATGGCGCAGATCGCCGCGGAGTTCCTCCCCGCGGGCGCGCTCAACGTCGTGTGCGGCGACCGTACGACCGGTGCCGCCGTGGTCTCGCACCCGACGCCGGCGATGGTGTCGATCACCGGCTCGGTGGGGGCGGGCAAGCAGGTCGCCGAGGCGGCGTCTCACGACCTCAAGCGCGTGCACCTCGAGCTCGGCGGCAAGGCGCCGGTCGTGGTGTTCGACGACGCGGACATCGCGGCGGCGGCCGAGGGCATCGCAGTCGCGGGCTACTTCAACGCCGGGCAGGACTGCACCGCCGCGACGCGCGTGCTCGTCCACCCGCGCGTCCACGACGACTTCGTCGCGGCGCTCACCGAGCAGGCGAAGGCCGCCACCACCTCGTACGGGCGCGGCAGCAACGACGAAGACGCGTGGGTGCCGCCGGTCAACAACGCGAACCAGCTCGAGCGTGTCCTCGGCTTCCTCTCGCGCGTCCCCGACCACGCCACTGTCACGACCGGGGGCGGCCGGCAGGGCGATCGCGGCTTCTACATCGAGCCCACGGTCATCGACGGCCTGCAGCAGGAGGACGAGCTCATCCAGAGCGAGGTCTTCGGCCCCGTCATCACCGTGCAGACCTTCGAGCACGAGGACGAGGCCATCGCGAAGGCCAACGGCGTGCCGTACGCGCTCGCCTCGTCGGTGTGGACCAAGGACCTCGGGCGCGGCCTGCGGATGTCCAACGCGCTCGACTTCGGCTGCGTCTGGATCAACACGCACATCCCGCTCGTCGCCGAGATGCCGCATGGTGGGTTCAAGAGCTCCGGATACGGCAAGGACCTGTCCATGTACGGCCTGGAGGACTACACGCGGATCAAGCACGTGATGGCGAACCTCGAAGGATGACGACGATGACCGACCAGGCACGACTCCTCAAGACCGAGATCCCGGGGCCGCGCTCGGTCGAGCTGCACAAGGCCCGGGCGAAGCAGGTGGCGCGCGGCTTCGGCATCACGCTGCCGGTGTTCGTCGATCACGCGGACGGTGCGCTCCTCGTCGATGTCGACGGCAACCGGCTCATCGACATGGGCTCGGGCATCGCCGTCACGAGCGTCGGGGCCGCAGCGCCGAAGGTCGTGGCGCGGATCGCCGAGCAGGCCGCGAAGATGACGCACACCTGCTTCATGGTCACCGAGTACGAGGGCTTCACCGAGGTCGCCGAGGCGCTCAACCGCCTCACGCCCGGCGACCACGAGAAGCGGACGGCGCTCTTCTCCACCGGCGCCGAGGCGGTCGAGAACGCGGTGAAGATCGCGCGCGCGGCCACGGGCCGTCCGGCGATCGTCGTGCTCGACCACGCGTACCACGGGCGCACGCTGATGACGATGACGATGACGGCCAAGAACGTGCCCTACAAGGAGGGCTTCGGGCCGTACGCGCCGGAGGTCTATCGCGCGCCGATGGCATACCCGTACCGCTACGACGGCGACGAGAAGGCGTGCGCCGCCGACGCCCTGGCTACGCTCAAGGACATCGTGCTCACGCAGATCGGCGCGCACAACGTCGCCGCGATTGTCGCCGAGCCGATCCAGGGCGAGGGCGGGTTCATCGTGCCGGCCGAGGGGTTCTTGCCGGGCGTGGTCGAGTTTGCGCGCGAGCACGGCATCCTGTTCGTCGCGGACGAGATCCAGACCGGGTTCGCGCGGACGGGCCGCATGTTCGCGAGCGAGCACGAGGGCATCGTCCCGGACCTCATCACGACCGCGAAGGCGCTGGCCGGCGGCATGCCGTTGTCCGCGGTGACGGGGCGCGCCGAGATCATGGACGCGGTCGCGCCCGGCGGGCTCGGCGGCACGTACGCCGGCAACCCGGTCGCGTGTGCGGCGGCGCTCGGTGCGATCGAGACCATCGAGAGCGAGGGGCTCGTCGCGCGGGCGGCGCAGATCGAGCAGCGGGTCACGCCACGGCTCGAGGAGATGCGCGCGGAGTCCGGTGGGCGGATCGGCGACGTACGGGGCCGCGGGGCGATGCTCGCGATCGAGCTCGTCGAGCCCGGCACGAAGGACCCGGCGCCGCGCTTCGCCCAGGCCCTCGCCGCACACTGTCATGCGGCGGGAGTGCTCGTGCTGGTGTGCGGGACGTACGGCAACGTGATCCGGCTGCTCCCGCCGCTGGTGATCAGCGACGCGCTGCTCGACGACGCGCTCGGCGTGCTCGAGGCCGGCGTGCAGGGCCTCCCCGCATGACCGCGGCCACCGACGTCTCGTACGACCCGCGCACCGGCGGCGTGAACGGTGAGGTCGCCGCGACTCCACCGGACGAGGTGGACGCGATCGTCGCCGCGGCCGCCGCGTGCGCGACGGAGGTGGCCGCCATGCCACCGACCGAGCGCGCCCGCTGGTCCGGCGCGATCGCCGACGCCCTCGAGGCCGCGCGCGACGAGCTCGTGGACCTCGCGGACAAAGAGACCGCGCTCGGGCGACCTCGTCTGGAGGGCGAGGTCGTCCGAGCGGCAGGACAGCTGCGGTTCTATGCCGATGTCGCGATCGAGGGCTCGTACCTCGGTGCCACGATCGACCACGCGGCCGGAGCCAACCCCGCGCTCGCCCGCGTCAACGTGCCGCGCGGACCGGTCGCGGTGTTCGGCGCGAGCAACTTCCCGTTCGCGTTCAGCGTCCTCGGCAACGACACCGCGTCCGCGCTCGCCGCGGGTTGCCCGGTCGTCGTCAAGGGCCACCCCGCGCACCCACTGCTCAGCCAGCGGCTCGGCGCGCTCGCGACCGACGCGCTGCGCGAGGCCGGTGCGCCCGACGGCGTCTTCGGGATCGTGCACGGCTTCGACGCCGGCGTACGGCTCGTCGAGGAGCCGCAGATCACCGCCGTCGCGTTCACGGGCTCGCAGCGCGCAGGCATGGCGCTGCGAGACGCGGCCGAGCGGCGTACGGCCCCGATCCCGGTCTTCGCCGAGATGGGCACCGTCAACCCCGTGGTGGTGACTGCCGCTGCGGCCGACGCACGCCTCGACGAGATCGCGTCGGGCTTCGTCGGCTCGTTCACGCTGGGCACCGGCCAGTTCTGCACGAAGCCCGGCCTCATGCTCGCCCCGCACGGCTCAGGCGCCGCCGCCGCCGTCGCCGACGCGCTCCGCGACGCCGCACCCCAGGGCTGGTCGCTCACCGAGGGCATCGCCGCAGCAGCCCGTACGGGCGTCGGCGAGCTCGTCGACGCCGGTGCGGAGGTCGTCGCGTCCGTCGACGGCCCCGAGGCCGGATGGTCCGTCGCGTCCACCGTCCTCTCCGTCCCGCTCGACGCGCTGGAGCCGGGGAGCCGGCTGCTGGAAGAGTGCTTCGGACCGGTCGCGCTCGTCGCGGAGTACGGCGACGACGAGGACCTCGCCCGTACGATCAACGCCCTGCAGGGCACGCTCGCTGCGGCGATCATGGCCGACGGCGAGTCCGACCCGGACCTGCCCGGCCTCCTCGCCCAGCTCTCCACCAAGGCCGGGCGCGTCACCGTCGGCGACTTCCCGACCGGCGTCGCGTACACATGGGCGCAGCACCACGGCGGCCCCTGGCCTGCGACCTCCGACCCGACCGCGACGTCGGTCGGAGCCTCCGCGCTGAGCCGCTTCACGCGGCCCGTCACCTACCAGTCGGTGCCGGAGTCAGCGCTTCCTGCGCCGCTGCGCGACGACAACCCGTGGCGCATCCCGCGCCGCGTCGACGGCCGGCTCGCGCTGCCCTGACGGCGCTGAGCGAACGACCGAGGCCCCCGATCCCGGAGGGAGGGACCGAGGGCCTCGGGTGCGGTGCGCCACGTCGTCCTGGCGAGCCGCCGGACGCCGTGCCGCCCCAAAGGGCGGCGGTCCCCGGTCTCGTGAGGGTGAGACCAGGGACCGCCTCGTACGACACCGCCCGTCCGATCACGGGCGGCGCCGACGTCTCATCAGCGGCGCTTCTTGACCGCGACCTTGATCGTCTTGGTCGCCGCACCGGTGGTCGCGCTGCCGAGGTAGCGGACCTTCAGGGTGACCTTGCCGGCCTTCGGCAACTTCTTGAGCGTGACCGTCGCGATGCCGGAGGAACCGACCTTCGCCGTCCCGATCTTCTTGCCCTTGGCATAGATCGCGACGGTGCCACCGGGCTTCACACCCGGCGCCTTCACCGTGACGCGCACCTTGGCGCGGGTCTTCTTGGCCACGACCTTCTTGGTCGTCACCTTCGCCGTCAGCGAGGCCTTGGCCTTGGTCACCGACACCCGCACCGACCCCGTGGAGGCCTTCGTCCGCACGTCACCGGAGTACCGCACCGACAGCGTGTGCGCGCCAGGCTTCAGCGCCGTACGAGGCAGGGTCACCGACGCCTTGCCGCCCGCGACCTTAGCCTTGCCCAGAACCGTCGTGCCCTTGCGGACCTCGACCGTGCCCGTCGCACCGGCAGGCGCCACCGACACATTCACCTTCGGAGCGGCCACGCCGTAGCGCACGGTCGACGCCGACGCCGCCACCTTCGAGGCGACCGGGTCCACGATCGGCGCGCTTGCGATGACGAGGCTCTCGCCCTCCATCGCCGTGCAGTCGAGCCCCACCTTCTTGATCATCCCGCCGAGCACGCCCGGGTTGAGGATCGAGTTGATGAAGAACTTCTTCGGCATCGACACCGAGAGCTCGCCCGACCTGGGCGCGGTCAGCTCGGGAAGTCCGCCCATGACGGGGATCCTGACCCCGTCGGACGGGATCGGGAGCGACATCGGCACCATCGCGGACCGCAGCCCGGACATCGGCACCTCGTACGACTTGCCCGTCGCCGACTCCGTGAACACCGCCGTCGCCGTCGCAGCACCGCCGACCTCGATCTGGCCGAAGCCTGCCTCGTCGAGCGGCGGCGGGGCGTCGACCGGCGCTGCGGTGATGTCGCTCCCGGCGAGCAGCTCGGCCATCGGCTGCGCCATCTTCAGGTCGATCGCGGTGTCGCGCACCTTGAACTTCTCGCCCGGCGCGAGCGTGGTGGGCATGTGGGCCCTCACGTCCACGCGGAACGTGACGTCACCGCCCATGACCATGTTGACGAGGTTGCTCGTCCCCGGGTCGACGGGATCGTTCTCGTTGCCGATCTCGCCCGTTTCCATGTTGGCGCGGATGGCGAACGCACAGCGGTAGCGGACGTCGTTCAGGACGCCGCGCGCCGTGGTCCCCGGGTCGACGACGTCGACGGTGATCGAGCCGGTCGACTCGTCGCCGTCTCCATCGGTCAGCGTGTAGGTGAACGAGTCCGTGCCGACGAAGCCCGGGTCGGGGACGTAGGTGATCTTGTGCTGGATCGCCGCGAAGTTCGACGCGACGGAGTCGCTCGGGTCCTCCGGCGGCGTGAAGAACTTGACGAGCTCGCCGTGTTCGGGCTCGCCGTAACTGAACGAGTTCTCCGTCCACGTCCACGGGAACGGCCCGCCGGTCTCCGGATCGCGGGCGTACGGCCACGCGTCGAACGGCTTGTCCTTGCTGGTCGTGAAGCGCAGGTCGCGGACGTTCGCCAGCAGGTTCTCGATGCTGAACCGCACCGTCGACGTGCTGGACTCGCCGGCACTATCCGTCGCGGTGTAGGGGAACGAGTACTCGCCGACCGGGTCCTGCTGGTTCATGTTGATCTTGGCGGTGTCGCCGACGATCTCGATGTTGCCCCCGGTGTCCCCGTTCGGGCCGGTGATCGCGCCCGCGGAGTACGTGATCTCGCCGGACCCGCCGCTCGCCGCGAGCGTCGCGGTGGCGATCGGGAAGAATGGCGTCCGGTACACCGGTTTGTCGAGCGTGATGTCCTGCGTGACAGGCGCGTCCGCCGCGACGGCGCCGATCGCCGCGTTCGCTGGTGAGGCCGCTCCGAGAGCGGTGGTCGTTCCGAGCACGAGTGCGCCGGCGGCGATCGCCGCAATCGTCCGGCTCATGGCAGCGCGACTGCGCTGACGGTGGTCCATCTGGTCTCCCTCCAGAGGTCGACGCGATTCACGCCGTACCGAATAACTCACTGTGACACAGTGAGATACGTCACGTGAATAAGATTTGAGAACTTCCTCGAATAAACGCCGACGCCGCCGCGCCTGGACACACGTGACGCGACCGCAACCTCGACGCCATACCCTCGAAGAGTGAGCAGATCCCCGCTGGTCCGCTGGGCCGACTACGACGCCGTGCTGTTCGATCTCGACGGCGTGCTGACACCGACTGCCGAGGTCCACATGCGTGCCTGGGCCGCGCTGTTCACCTCGTATCTCGACGAGCACCACATCACTCCCGCATACACCGACGCCGACTACTTCGCGTACGTCGACGGCAAGCCCCGCTACGACGGTGTCCGCACGATGCTCGCCTCCCGTGGCGCCACGCTGCCCGAGGGCGATCCCAGCGACCCGCCGACGGCTGAGACGGTCTGCGGCCTCGGCAACCGCAAGAACGCCGAGTTCGAGCGCGAGCTCGCCGCGAACGGCGTCGCCGCGTACCCGGGCTCCGTAGCCCTCCTCGACCACCTCGCGACCCTCCCGATCGGCCTCGCCGTCGTCTCGAGCTCGGTCAACGCGCCCGCCGTACTGGCAGCCGCGGGCCTGGCCGACCGCTTCTCGGTAGTCATCGACGGCGCCGTCGCGCGGGCGCACGGGCTGCCGGGCAAGCCCGCCCCGGACACGTACGCGTTCGCCGCCAAGGAGCTCGGCACGGACGACGCGCACTCGGTCGTCGTCGAGGACGCGGTCTCCGGCGTCCAGGCGGGCGCCGCGGGCGACTTCGCCCTCGTGATCGGCGTCGACCGCGGCGCAGGCCACCAGGTGCTGCTCGACAACGGCGCGGACATCGTCGTCTCCGACCTAGGGGAGCTCGCATGACCCCCGTCCCGCGCGACACCCCGCGCCCCGTCTCCGACTACCTCGACCGTCACCGCTGGCCGATCGACGAGTGGCGCCTCTCGGAGCGGTTCTTCAGCGCCGACGACCTCGGTCGCACGGAGACGCTGTTCGCCCTCGGCAACGGCTATCTCGGCCTGCGCGGCAACGTCGAGGAGGGGCGCGAGTCCCACAGCCACGGCACGTTCGTCAACGGGTTCCACGAGACGTGGAAGATCAACCACGCCGAGGAGGCGTTCGGGTTCGCCCGGGTCGGGCAGACGATCGTCAACGCGCCGGACGCGAAGGTCATCCGGCTCTACGTCGACGACGAGCCGTTGCTGCTGCCGGTCGCCGACCTCATCGAGTACGAGCGCACCCTCGACCTCCGTACGGGGGTGCTGTGCCGCGAGATCGTCTGGCGCACGCCCGCCGGCAAGCGTGTCCGCATCAAGGCGCAGCGCATGGTGTCGTTCACGCAGCGCCACCTGGCGGTGATGACGTTCGAGGTCACGCTGCTCGACGCCGCCGCGCCGATCACGCTGTCGTCGCAGATCCTCAACCGCCAAGATGGCGAGGACGAGTACCACGTCCGCTCCGCCGCGATGGGCGAAGGCGCCGACCCGCGCAAGGCCGAGCGGTTCGGCCGGCGCGTGCTGCTGCCGCAGCTCCAGCACGCCGACGAGGAGACCGGGCGGGTGATGCTCGGCTACAAGGCCGCCGAGTCCGGCATGACGCTCGGTGTCGGGGCCGACCACTCCATCGAGACCGTCGACCCGGTGCAGCGCCAGATGCAGGTCGACGACGACATGGCCAAGGTCGTCTACCAGATCGACGCGCAGCCCGGCCACACCGTACGCCTCACCAAGGTCGCCTCGTACCACACCTCGCGCGGCGTCCCCGCCCGCGAGCTCCTCGACCGGTGCCGCCGCACGCTCGACCGGGTCGAGGCCGAAGGGCTCCGTCGGCAGTTCGACGACCAGAAGGCGTGGCTCGCCGACTACTGGGCGAAGGCCGACGTCACCATCGGCGGCCAGCCCGCGCTGCAGCAGGCGATGCGCTGGAACCTGTTCCAGGTCGCGCAGGCCTCCGCCCGCGCCGAGGGGGCCGGCATCCCCGCGAAGGGCGTCACCGGCTCCGGGTACGGCGGCCACTACTTCTGGGACACCGAGATCTACGTGCTCCCGTTCCTCACGTACGTCTATCCCCAGCTCGCCCGGTCCGCGCTGCGGTTCCGCTACAACATGCTGCCCGCCGCGCGGCGCCGCGCCCGCGACCTCTCGAACCGCGGCGCGCTCTTCCCATGGCGCACGATCAACGGCGAGGAGGCGTCGGCGTACTACGCCGCAGGCACCGCGCAGTACCACATCGACGCCGACATCTCGTACGCCCTGAGCCGCTACGTCGACGCGACCGGCGACACCGACTTCCTCATGCGCGAGGCTGTCGACATCCTTGTGGAGACCGCGCGCCTGTGGACCGATCTCGGCTTCTGGCGCAGCGAGGGACGCGGCTCGTTCCACATCCACGGCGTGACCGGACCCGACGAGTACACGACGGTCGTCAACGACAACTTGTTCACGAACGTCATGGCGCGCTTCAACCTGCGCCGGGCCGCGCGGGCGGTGCGCGAGCTCGAGCGCGCGTGGCCGCAGGCGTACGGGCGGATGGTCGCGCGGCTGCACCTCGACAGCGACGAGGTCGAGGAGTGGGAGCGGGCCGCCGAGGCGATGGCGATCCCGTACGACGAGCACCTCGGCATCCACCCGCAGGACTCGCACTTCCTCGAGCGCGAGGTGTGGGACCTCGCGCACACGCCGGCGGACAAGCGGCCGCTGCTGCTGCACTACCACCCGCTGGTGATCTATCGGTTCCAGGTGCTCAAGCAGGCCGACGTGGTGCTCGCGCTCTATCTGCAGGGCGACCAGTTCACGACCGAGCAGAAGCGCAGCGACTTCGAGTACTACGACCCGATCACGACCGGCGACTCCACGCTGTCGGCGGTCGTGCAGGCGTTGATCGCGGCCGAGGTCGGCTACTCGGACATGGCAGTGCGCTATTTCACCGAGGCGCTCTACGTCGACCTCGCGGACCTGCACGGCAACGCCTCCGACGGCGTCCACGTCGCGTCCACCGGCGGCGTGTGGGGCACGCTAGCCAACGGGTTCGGCGGATTCCGCGACTACAACGGCGAGTTCTCGATCGATCCACGGCTGCCTGTGAGCTGGGACGAGCTGGTCTATCGGCTGACGATCAAGAAGAGCCGGATCCGCGTGCGCGTCACGGCCGATGCCGTCGAGCTCACCGTCGAGGAGGGGCCGGGCGCGAAGTTCTCCGTACGGGGCAAGATCGTGCACGTCACCGCCGCGGAGCCCGTCGTGGTGCCGCTGGAGGACCAGGGCCCCGTCCTCGCCGGAACACCCGGCCCCGGCCCGCTCGAGGGCGTACGCCGCGCCGACGGCTCCATCATCACCGCCACCGTCCCGCACCCCTAGGGCGCGCTGCACGACCTCGGAGGCGCCTCAGTTCGAGCGAGTGCCCGGGCCCTCCGCTCTCTCGGTTCGTTGGGGTACCCCAACGAACCGACGCCGCCCCTACTGGGCCGGTTGGGGTAGGTCGGGCCTCGGTCGGGTACCCCAATGAATGGCCTGGCGGAACGGTCCCCGACCCCGAAACGAGCGAGTGCCCCGACCCGTGGGCGGGCCGGGGCACTCGTCCCCTCGGAGGATCCGTACGGCGCTATCGCCGATGACGTGCTCGCGAGATGGTGCGGGTCGTTACTTCCTGACCTTCACCTTGATCGTCTTCGTCGAGCCCTTGGCGTACGCCGACCCGCCGTAGGTCACCTTGATCTTGTAGGTGCCCTTCTTCTTGAACTTCTTGAGCTTGATCGTCGCCTTGCCGTTCTTGACGGTGCCCTTGCCGACGGTCTTCTTGCCGATCTTGGCGGTGACCTTGCCGGACGCCTTCGGCGAACCGGCCGAGACGGTGACGGCGATCTTGGCCTTGGTCTTCTTGGCCTTGATCTTCTTGGGCGAGACCTTCGCGGCGACCTTCGAGGCGTTCTTGTTGATCGCGACCGAGCCGATGACGCGGCTACCTGCCGTCTTGCACGCCAGCGTGACGCCGATGCGGACATCGTCCACGTTGATGACGGTCGCGGCGATGCTGAAGGCGGCGGGCATGCTGAACGAGGCCCGAGTGTGGGCAGTTGCCGGGACCTTGATCGCGGGCACGTCGCCCACGGTCGCGATGTTCCACGGGGCGCCAGCCGTTGCGGGAACAGCGGCCTGCGCAGCCCTCAGGTTCGCGATGCCGACCGTCAGCGTCGACGAGCCGGGCGCCGAGAGGCTGACCTTGGCGTCCTTGGACTCGCCGCCGGCCGTGCGCCCGCGAAGGATGTCGTACGTCGCCTCACGCAGCGTCTCGGGGAGCGTCAGCGTGATGGTCGTCTTGCGGGTGGGCAGCGTCTGGTTGCGGTTGACGACACTCGGGACCTGGACCTGCGCACGCACACCCAGGACGTGGTTGCCGAGCGGAAGCGCGCCGGCATCGACCTTGCAGGTGTAGTTGAAGCGCTTGTCGAGGTTCACGTTGGCGGCGTTGGCTGCCGGTGCACCGGCGAGCACCAGGCCTCCGACTCCCGCGACCAGTGCAGTGCTTGTCGCGGCCGCTGCGAATCGCGTACGACGCTTGCCCGTACGGGCAGGCTTCGACTGAAGCATGATCGGTCTCCCTCCGAAGGAACGGTGCGATCTGCACCACATGCGAAAGAGAGTTCAACACCCGGTTACCACGAAGGGAACACGCGAATGACTTCCGTTACCTAACCGTGACATTTGTCCGTACGGCACGCGCGGTCGCATGCCCAGCCACGTCCTCAGCGGGGCACGCGGACCAGCAGAACGCCGGGCTCGACGGTCGCGCGGAGTTCGGTGTGGTCGCCGATCGGGTCCCCGTCGAGCTGCATCGGGGTCGGTCGGTCCGTCCGCAGCGTCACCGTACGGCCGGTCATCCGGTCGAGCCGCTCGTCGGTGCGCTTGCGACGGGCGAACAACCGCAGCCCCACCGACAGGAACGCAAACTTGTGCGGCGGCGCGATCGCCACGACGTCGATCTCACCGTCGTCGATCTGCGCGTCCGGCAGCAGCGGCAGGCCGCCCTGCAGGAACCCCACGTTGCCCACGACCACGGTCAGCGCGCGGCGGCGTACGAACGGCCCGTCGTCGATCGAGATCTGCACCCGCGTCCTGGGGAACCGGAACAGCTGCTTGACCCCCGAGACCACGTACGCGAGCCAGCCGACGCGCTTCTTGAGGTCCTCGTTGGTGCCCGTCATGATGGCCGCGTCGAAGCCGAGCCCCGCCATGACGAGGAACGTCGTCGAATCCTCCGAGCCGTCGATCGACAGCCGCACGATGTCGATCGCTCGGTCCTGGCCGACGAACGCGTTGTCGATCGCGTCGCCGGTGTGCAGCGGCAGCGAGAGGTTGCGTGCGAGCAGGTTGCCGGTGCCGAGCGGGATCACGCCGACCCCGATGCCCGTACGGGCGAGCTCGCCGCACGCCTCGCGTACGGTGCCGTCGCCGCCGGCCACGATGATCAGGTCGGCCTCACCCTCGAGCGCCTCGACGGCCTGCGACGCCCCCGGATCCTCGACGGTGGTCTCGAAGAACCGCGGCTCCGCCCAGCCGTGCCGGGCCGCAGCGTCGCGCACCTTCGTACGGAAGGCCTCCGGGTCGCCGACCTTGACCGGGTTGAGCACGACGCCGACCTGCCGGCGCCCCGTACCCGCGACGGCAGGGTGGGTGGGCTCCTCCACGGCGTACGCCGTACGGGTGAACAGCCACCAGAGGAACAGTGCGATCGCCGTCCCCAGCGCCCATCCGGCGACGACGTCGGACAGGTAGTGGACGCCGAGGAAGATGCGGTCGAGCCCGACGAGCACCCCGCAGGCGATCCACAGCACGCTCAACAGCGAGCGCAGCCCGCCTCGGCGTACGACCAGCAGCGTGACGATGACCATGATCGTCGAGAAGGTGGCGCCCGCCGTCGCGTGCCCGCTGGGGAAGGAGAAGGTGTCCAGCACCTGGATCGGGTCGTCGAACGTCGGCCGGGGGCGCTCGATCAGCCGCTTCAGCCCATAGACCGCGGCGTACTGGACGGCGATCGACAGCCCGATCCACACCGCGATCCGGTAGGACCGCCGCGCCAGCGCATACACGGCGACGATCAGCAGGACGATGCGCAGCGCCCACGGCCCGAGCCAGTCAGCGACCCACAGGAGAACGTCCGTGAGTGTCGCGCTGCCCACCACCGCCTCGTGCGCGGCGTCAGCGACCCGCTGGTCGAGGTCGATCAGCGGCGCCCACTCCCACCACACCGCAGCGGCGAGCGCGACGAAGACGGCGAAAAGGACGCCGCACGTCGTCGGCAGGAGGGCAGGGCGCGCCGGCCGGGCGCGGCGAAGGTCGATCGGCACCCGATCAGGGTAGTCGTGTCAGCCACGCCGATAGGCTGGGGGAATGATCGATGTTCGTACGCTGCGTGACAACCCTGACGAGATCCGTGCAGCCCAGGGCCGCCGCGGTGAGTCCGAGGCTGTCGTCGACGAGCTGATCGCCGCCGACGAGGCACGCCGCTCGTCGATCGGCCGGTACGAGGCGCTGCGGGCGGAGCAGAAGCAACTCGGCAAGCAGGTCGCCAAGGCCACCGGCGACGAGAAGGCCGCCCTGCTGGCCCGTACGAAGGAGCTCGCCGCACAGGTCAAGGAGGCCAACGCAGCCGCCGACGCCGCAAGCGCGACGTTCGACACGCTCTTCGCGACGCTGCCCAACCTGGCCGCTCCCGAGGCACCCGCGGGTGGCGAGGACGACTTCGTGGTCCGCGAGATCGTCGGCGAGCCGCGCGACTTCGCCGCCGAGGGGTTCGAGCCGCTCGACCACCTCGAGATCGGCAAGCGCCTGGGCGCGTTCGACATCGAGCGCGGCGCCAAGGTCAGCGGCGCACGCTTCTACTTCCTCACCGGCATCGGCGCCCAGCTCGAGCTCGCGCTGGTGCAGATGGCGATGGACCGCGCGAGCGCCTGGGGCTTCACCCCGATGATCCCGCCCGCGCTGGTCAAGCCGTCGGCGATGGAGGGCACCGGGTTCCTCGGCCAGGCCGCCGACGACGTCTACCACCTCGAGAAGGACGACCTCTATCTCGTCGGGACGTCCGAGGTGCCGCTCGCGGCCTACCACTCCGACGAGATCCTCGACGCCCAGACGTTGCCGCTCCGTTACGCGGGGTTCAGCCCCTGCTACCGCCGTGAGGCAGGCTCGTACGGCAAGGACACCCGGGGCATCTTCCGGGTGCACTGGTTCGACAAGGTGGAGATGTTCGTCTACGCGAAGCCCGAGGACTCGTACGCCGTGCACGAGGAGCTGCTCCGGCACGAGCAGGACTGGCTCGACGCGCTCGAGCTCCCGTACCGCGTCATCGACGTCGCGGCCGGCGACCTCGGCCTGTCGGCCATCCGCAAGTTCGACTGCGAGGCGTGGATCCCCACCCAGGGCAAGTACCGCGAGCTGACCTCCACCTCCAACTGCACGAGCTTCCAGGCGCGCCGCCTCGCCATCCGCATGCGCGACGGCGAGCAGATCACCCCGCTCGCCACGCTCAACGGCACGTTGATGGCGTCGACCCGGACGATCATCGCCCTCCTCGAGAACCACCAGCAGGCCGACGGGTCCGTCCGGGTCCCCAAGGCGCTGCAGCCCTATCTCGCAGGCCGAGAGATCTTGGAGCCGCTGTCTTGACGTTGACCTCACACTCCACCGACGACGCCGCCAGGACCTGGCGGCCCCGCATGATCGCCCTCGACATCGACGGCACGATCGTCGACTACGACAACAGGATGACCGACGCCGTCCGCGAGACGGTCCGCGCCGCAGCCGACGCGGGGATGCACTGTGTGATCTCCACCGGACGCGCCGTGCCGGGCGTCATGGACGCGGTCGCCAAGCTCGGCTTCGACGAGGGTCTCGCAGTGGCGAGCAACGGCTCCGTGGTCTTCTCGTACGACCCGATCACGCTCCTGCACACGGTCACTTTCGACGCCGGCCCCGCTGTACGGGCGCTGCTCGAGGCGGTGCCGGACGCTGCGGTGGCGGTCGAGAACGTCGGCGTCGGCTACCGCATGAACAAGGCGTTCCCCGACGGTGAGCTGAGCGGCACCATGGCGCACGAGCCGGTCGAGGACCTCATCGCCGAGCCCGTGAGCCGCGTGATCGTCCGCAGCCCGAATGCCTCGGCCGAGGAGTTCGCCGAGTTGGCACACTCGCTCGGGCTCGAAGGCACCAACTACTACGTCGGCTACACCGCCTGGCTCGACCTCGCACCCGAGGGAGTCTCCAAGGCGGCCGGGCTCGAGCACGTGTGCGCCGAGCTCGGTGTCGACCGCGCGGAGGTGCTCGCGATCGGCGACGGCTCCAACGACGTCGAGATGCTCGAGTGGGCCGGACGCGGGGTCGCGATGGGCCACGCTCCCCTGCACGTCCAGGCCGTTGCCGACGACGTCACCGAGACCGTCGAGAACGACGGCGTCGTACGAGAGCTCGAGAAGTACCTCTGACCTGGCCCGACGACGCCCAATGGCGCCCGTCGGGCTCTCCCTGGGCCGGCCACCCCCGTGCGTGGCCGGACTCAGGGATCACGCGCTGAGGGAACAGGGCGGCTGGACGGTGTCGGCGACCGTGCTCGTCGAGCCCCTGCCCGACATGCTGGCCGAGACCACCTCGTCGAAGACGTCCAGGACCTCGTCGACCGTCGGCCGTGTCGTCCGAGTGCGCGCCGGGGCGACCGTTCGCGGTCGCGTCGACGCCTCGCGCAGGTGGCGCTTGACGGTGGACAGTGAGCACCCGAGCCGCTCGGCGAGCTGAGCGAACGTGTCACGGGGGTAGAGGCGTCGCGCCGCAAGGATCGACTCGTGGTCGACCGGCGAGCCTGCCGTACGGACGCCGGCGATCCGGTCGATGTCGGGCGGCGTCAGCCTGATCCCGAGGCGGGAGCGCATCTCGGCGCGATCCTCGGGTGAGGTGCAGGCGGCGTAGCCCGCGACCTCGCCATCCACGACGGCGCGATAGAGGCACTGGGTGAGAAGCGGGCACGCGGCACATGCTTCGCGTGCTTGGGCGTGAGCAGCCAACCACGCGTCCCAGCTCTCACCGGAGCGGGACAGGTCTTCGAGTGGTTCGCTGAGGGTGTCGTAAACGTCGGGCATCTGGGCGCAGGCGGGGACGACGTCCGTGTGGGCGTCGACCTGGCGGCGGTCCGAGACGATGTGCATGGCGACTGCATCTCCTTGTGGACTTCGAGATGCAGAAAGTCAAACATCGGTGTCAAGAGACATATCAGGGCGAACGTACTCAGACGGACGCAAATGTCTACTCAACGCCAGGCGAGTACCGGTCACACGTCTCACACCGTAGCGCCAATAAAGGTCACCCGCACAAGTTCTGTTACGGATCCGTGACCGTGGCCCGGGGTCGTCAGCTCAGAGGTACATGCCCGGCCGCTGCTGCGGACCGTCCTCGGCCACCTGTCCGGGCACGCCGGGGCGGCCCTGGACCGGGACTCCCTGAGCCCCCGGGAGCGCACGACGCATCTGCTGCAGCTGCGCCTGCGACGCCATCTGCTGGGCGTAGATCGCCGTCTGGATGCCGTGGAACAGTCCTTCGAGCCAGCCGACGAGCTGTGCTTGGGCGATCCGGAGCTCGTCGTCCGACGGCGTCGTCTCGTTGAACGGCAGGCTGAGGCGCTCGAGCTCTTCGACCAGCTCGGGGGCGAGCCCGTCCTCGAGCTCCTTGATGGAGGTCTGGTGGATGTCACGCAGACGCGCGCGGCTGGCCTCGTCGAGCGGGGCGGACTTCACCTCCTCGAGGAGCAGACGGATCATGCTCCCGATCCGCATCACCTTCGCGGGCTGCTCGACGAGCTCGGTGACCGAGCGTCCCTGGGCTTCGTCCTCGGCCTCTGGCTCCGCGACGGGTTGCCCGTCGGGCCCGATGACCTGGTGGTGCTCGCTGCCGGTGTGGTCGAACGGTTCGCCTGCCATCCATCCACTGTAGTCAGGCAACGGCGATGCCGAGGATCGGCGACGGCATTCCGCGCTGGCTAAGCCGCGCGCGAGAGCGTGAACGCGAGGGTGTGCTGCTCCCCAGGAGCGAGCACGACCAGGTCCACCCCCGACCGGAACGCGTTGGCGGGGCACGAGCACGGCTCGACGGCGACGGAACGGCGGTCGGGCGGCGTATACGCCTGCAGCCAACGGACCCCGGCTCCCAGCCCGACCACGGTCCGGCCCACCCGCACGACCGGCGCCCCGAGGTGCCCGTACGCGGTGTCGAGCGTGGTCGTACCGATCGGTCGCGACTCGCGGAAGTCGTACGGGGTTCCTGCCACGCCGGCCGTCCCCGTCGGGAGGCGCCGGTCCGCCGACGTCTCGACGAAGCAGGCCGCGTCGAGCGCGAGCGGGGTCTGCGCGACCGGATCGGCGACGAGGTATGGGTGAAAACCGCTGCCGTACGGGGCGTCGCCCTCTCCGGTGTTCGTGGCGACGAGCGACGCGGCGAGCCCTGCATCGGACACCATGTAGGCCAGGTCGAGCCGGATGGAGAACGGATATCCGGCAACGCGGGGCACGTCGGCCTGCAGGCCGACGGACGCCGACATCTGCTCCACTATCTCCCACTCCACGTCGTGGACGAGCCCGTGCAGCGCCGTGTGCTCCTCGGTCTCGTTGAGCGCCACCTCGTACGTCACGCCGTCGAACTCGTACGTGCCGTCCTCGAGGCGGTTGGGCCACGGGGCGAGCACGGCACCGCGGTACGCGGGGTGGCTGCCCTGACCGTCCTGCGGGACCACCACGTCCTCACCGTCGTGCACCAACGACGCGAGCCCGCCCCCGTACGGGTTGACCGTCGCCGACCACGCCCCGTGCGCGAGCGTGATCACAGCGTGAGCACGACCTTGCCGACGTTGCTCGACGCGTCGAGGACCCGGTGTGCCTCGGCGACGTCCTCCAGCGGGAAGGTCGCGTGGATCACCGGGTTGAGCGTCTGGTCGGCGAACATCGACCACGTGCTCGCCGCCAGGTCGGACACGATCTCGCCCTTCTGGACCGGCGGCCGGCCGCGCAGGCTGATGGCGGCCACCGAGCCGCGCTTGGCGAGGAGGGCACCGAGGTTCAGCTCGCCCTTCACCCCGCCCTGCAGCCCGATCACGACGAGCCGCCCGTCGTGGGCGAGGGCCGCGACGTTGCGCGGGAGGTAGGCCGCGCCCATGTTGTCGAGGATGACGTCGGCACCGTGCCCCTCAGTGGCGGCGCGCAACCCCTCGACGAAGTCGATCTCGCGGTAGTTCATCGCGACGTCGGCGCCGAGCTCACGGCACGCCTCGAGCTTGGCCTCGGACCCTGCGGTCACGGCGACCCACGCCCCGAAGGCCTTGCCCATCTGGATCGCCATCGTGCCGATCCCCGATGCCCCGCCGTGCACGAGCAGGCGCTCGCCCGGCTGGAGGTCGGCGGTCATGAACACGTTGGACCACACCGTGGCCGCAACCTCCATCAGCCCGCCGGCCGCTACCTGGTCCATGCCCTCGGGCAGCGGGGCCACCTGCTCCTGGGGGACGGCGACCTTCTCCGCGTACCCGCCGCCGGCCAGCAGCGCGACGACGGGGTCACCGACCTTCCAGCGGGTGACGTCGGCGCCGACCGAGGCGATCAGGCCGGAGCACTCGAGGCCCAGCACGTCGCTCGCGCCTGGCGGCGGCGGGTAGTGCCCCTGCCGCTGCAGGACGTCGGCGCGGTTGACCCCTGCGGCCACCACGTCGATCACGACCTCACCCGGTCCGGCGACCGGATCGGGGAGGTCGACCACGGTCAACGCCTCCGGCCCTCCGGGCTCCTTCACCACCACGGCACGCATGGCCACACCGTACCGTCGGGTCAGGTGGTCCACTCCTGGGCCAGCGCGGTCACGCGGTCGAGGGCCTGGTCGAGGTCCTCGGCGCTCCCACCGGCCTGTGCGGCCGCGAAGCCGACGAGGAACGCGGTCAGCGGGGCCGCCGGCCGTTCCACCGCGTGGGCGACCTCGCGCGCGGTGTCGAGGAGGGCGTGGAGGTCGTAGTCGGGCTCGATGCCGAGGGCCGCGCAGACGACGTCACCCCAGTCGTCGAGCGAGCGCTCAGGTCCGGTCGAAGTGCTCATGCGTCCGACGGTAGGTCCTCCGGCCGGTCCACGTCATGGCCCTCCCGCCCCCGCGTGGGCAGCTGCCGTACGTGCAAGGGCTCCAGGAGCGCCCGTACGGCCACGCCGTCCCAGTCCGCCAGGCGTGTAGCGGCCGTCGTGAGAGCGTCGCGTCGCCACGCGCTGCAAAGATATTGGGCGCGCCCGTCCGGGTCGACGAGCAGCGCGCCGTCGCTCGTGGGGGACTCGTCGACCGCCGTGACCAGGCGGTCGACCGTCTCCTGGGTCACGTACGGCAGGTCGGCCGCCAGGAGGACGACGTACGGGGCAGCATCCGCGGAATCGCCCTCGATCGCGGCGATCCCGGCGACGACGGCGGCAGCGGGGCCGGCACCCGCAGGCTCCTCACGCGTCCACGCCACGGGACGTACGGTCGGACGTCGCGGCCCCACCACCCGCACATGCCGGCCACCGGAGGCAGCCCCGAGCACGCGGTCGAGCAGGGACTCTCCGCCGACACGGGCCGCGAGCTTGTCCGAACCGAACCGGCGGGACGACCCTCCGGCCACGACGATCACGTCGTACGGCGGGACTCCGGGCTGCACGATCGGTGAGACGGGCACGGCCTCACCCTGCCGCAGCGTGGACGGCCCTGCAAAGATGGACGTATGCAGGTCGCCCTCGTCCAGCTGAGCGCGACGACCGACGCCGACACGAACCGAGCGTTGGTCGACGACGTCCTCGGCACTCTCGGTCCGCGCGACGGACTCGACCTCGTCGTGCTCCCCGAGGCGACGATGCGTGACTTCGGCACCTCTGACGACGACCTCCGCAGTGCCGCCGAGCCGCTCGACGGCGCCTTCGCCGCACAGCTGGCAGGACACGCCGCGCGCCTCGGCGCCCACGTCGTGGCCGGCGGGTTCGAGAGCCGCCACGACGCCACGGGCGCAGCCGATCTCCCTTACAACGTGCTTCTCGCCTTCGCGCCCGACGGCACGCTCGTGACCACGTACCGCAAGATCCACCTGTACGACTCCTTCGGCTATGCCGAGTCCGAGCGCCTTGCCCCGGGCCAGATCGCCCCGGCCGTCTTCGAGGTCGCAGGGCGGCGCATCGGGCTGATGACCTGCTACGACCTGCGCTTCCCCGAGATGGCGCGGATGCTCGTCGACGCGGGTGCCGACGTCCTGTGCGTCCCGGCGGCCTGGGTCCGCGGGCCGCTCAAGGAGGACCACTGGTCGACGCTACTGCGCGCTCGAGCCATCGAGAACACCGTCGACGTCGTCGCCGCGGACCAGTGCGGCAAGTACGTCGGGCACAGCATGGTCGTCGACCCGCTCGGCGTCGTGGTCGCCTCGGCCGGCGAGGAGCCCGCGATCGTCCGCGCGACGCTGTCGGCCGAGCGCCTCGAGCGCGCCCGTACGACCAACCCGTCGCTGGCCAACCGCCGGATCGGCGTGACGCACGAGGTGGTGGCGCCGTGAGCAACACGTCCGGAGGCCGCCGCGCCGCGCCGCACAGGCGCGCGAGCGACACCTTGAGCTACATCCCGCCGATCCGCGAGCCTCGCTTCAGCATGAAGGCGCTGCGTGCGGCCGGGGTCAGCGGTCTGTTCCTCGCCTGGCTGGCGGGCTTCGCGGTCGCGATCACGTCCGTGGTGGCGGTCGGCTTCCCCGACCGGTATGCCCGGTACGGCGCAGCGGTGCTCGCCGTCGTCTTCACCGCCGGCGTCGCCCGGCGCAGCGGCGGCCGCAGCACGCTGTGGTCGATCCTCGTCGCCGCCTTGAGCGGCATCGCCCTGCTCACCGAGTGGTCGTGGGCCATGGCCGGCGCCTCGGTGGTGACCGCGACGTTCGGCGCGGTGCTCGCCGTCCTCATCACGAGACCGGCCGAGACTCTGTCGGGCGTCCTCCGCGAGTATGCGATCGCGCTCGTCATGGCGACCAGCGCGGCCGTCGCCGTCGCCGCCTGGAACGCCCCGCTGGTCCAGCAGCGCTATTACATCCTCGTGCTGGTGGCGGCGGTCGCGACGATCTTCGGCATCGTCTGGAGCCTCGGGGCCGGTCTGCACGGGCTCGGCCGGCGCGGCGTCACGCTGATCGCGGGCGGGGCCGGCGTGCTCGCGGTGCTCCTCGTCTACAGCACGATCGTCCGCTCGTACGGCTCGCCCGAGCTGGTGAGCGCGATCGACGACACGGCGGACTGGCTGCGCGACACCATCGGCGGCGTCCCTCGGCCCACCGAGGTGCTGATCGGGTTCCCCGCCCTCGTCTGGGGGATCAGCACGCGTTCCAACCGCCGGCAGGGCTGGTGGATGTGCGCGTTCGGCGTCGTCGGCACCGCCGTGATGGCCACCGGACTCGCGTCACCGAACGCCGACGTCACGTACGTGGCGCTGTCGACGTTCTACTCGGCGATCCTCGGGCTCGGGCTCGGGCTCCTCATCCGCAAGCTCGACCCGGGCTCCACGTCGCGCTCTGGCCGTCGTGCCGCACGCCGTGAGGACGGCGACGCGTTCGTCCGCGCCGAGCCCGCGCGCTTCACCGCCCTCAAGTAGCCCGAGCAGCTGCCCTGTCGTCCGGGTCGGTGGGTGGTCGGCGAGCCCGTACGACGCTGGTGCGACAATCGACACCGGGTGTGGTGCGCGCACGACGCCCGAGGAGGGGTGCCGGAGTGGCCGATCGGAACCGCCTTGAAAGCGGTCGCTGGCAGAAGTGTCAGCCGCGGGTTCGAATCCCGCCCCCTCTGCTCCATGATCGACGGACAGATGAGTGACACGATGCAACCCACGACGTACCGCCTGACGCTCGTCCTCGCGCTGCGGCTGTTCGGCCTGCGCATGATGGTCGCCGCCGTCGGGGCCGTGATCGCCGCGGTCCTGCTCACGATCGGCGGCTCGACCGCCGTCTGGGGAGTCGTCGCGGCTGTGCTCGTGGCGCTCCTGGTGGTCGCGTCGGCCGCGGCCCTGCGCTGGCCTCCGCGCCTGATCACGCTCACGGAGACCGGATATCGCGTCCACCGCGTCCGTGGTGCCGGGGTGCGTGCGGGTTCCTGGGCGCAGGTCGAGCGCGTCGACGACATGCCGAGCCCTGCAGGCGGCACGGACCTCGTCATCGGCCTCGAGCAGGGGCGTACGACGCGGCTGCCGATGATGCTGTTCGGCATCCGCGGGCTCGACCTCCAGCGCGAGATCCGCGAGCGTCTGAACGCCTCCCACGGCTACCGCCCGTTGCCGCCCACATCGTGAGCCACGGCCCCGATTGGATCGGTCCCCGTACGACCTTGTAGCCTTGAGCGGCACGCCTGGAGGTGTCGCATAGTGGCCTAGTGCGCCCGCCTGCTAAGCGGGTTGAGGTTGAAACCTCTCGCGGGTTCAAATCCCGCCACCTCCGCCAGACGAAGCCGCGACCGGACTCCGGTCGCGGCTTCGCTCGTTCTCGAGCCGCGCGCGCCAGCCGAGTCGAGCCGGTCGTCAGCGTCGCCGCTGCTCAGGCGCCGGTGACGCGGAGGTCGCGACCGATCTGCGAGGCGGTCTCGAGCAGCGGCGGCAGCAGGCGCTCCTGCGCCTCGGCGACGGTGCCCTGGGTGGCGCTCATCGAGATGTTCGCTGCCGCGATCACTGCGCCGCCGGCGTCGCGGATCGGTGCGGCGATCGAGCGCAGGCCGACCTCGAGCTCCTGGTCGACGAGCGCCCATCCCTGCGCCGCAACCTCGTCGAGCACCTCGTCGAGCGCGGGGCGCGAGGTGATCGTGCTCGGCGTGAGCGCGACGAGATCGCCGGTGTCGAGCACGCGCGCACGCTCATCCCGGTCGAGCCCTGCGAGGAGCACCCGCCCCATCGACGTCGCGTACGCGGGAAAGCGGGTGCCGACGCTGATCGCGACCGTCATGAGGCGGCGGGTGGGGACACGCGCGACGTACACGATCTCGGAGCCGTCGAGCATCGAGACCGACGACGACTCGTTGACCTCGTCGGTCAGCCGCTTGAGGTGCGGGGTCGCGATCTCGGGCAGGGAGATGCTCGACAGGTAGGCATACCCGAGCTCCAGCACGCGCGGGCGCAGCCAGAACTCGCGGCCGTCGGTGTCGGTGTAGCCGAGGTCGACGAGGGTGTGCAGGAAGCGTCGCGCCGTCGCCCTCGTGAGGCCGGTCTGCTTCGCCACCTCCGACAGCGTCATGCGCGCATGGTCGGCATCGAAAGCGCGGATGACCGCAAGTCCTCGTTGGAGCGACTGGACGGACGCCACCGGCCGCCCCTCGTCAGTGATCGCCACGCTCGCACCTTATCCGTGATCAGCGTCCCCCCGGGGGGACGGCGTGAAGAGAGCCGCATCCACCGTTGCCCTGTGACAGGCGTCACGGTATGTTCGGATATTGCACAGACGTTCACTATGCGAACGCTCGTGAACGCTACCACGATCAAGGAGGCAGTCGCCCATGCTCGACCCAGCCATCTGGACCGGCAAGATCTTCCTCGGAGGCGAGTGGATCGAGCCGTCGGACGGGCAGACCTACCCGGTCATCGAGCCGGCCACCGGCGACGAGCTCGGCCGTGTCGGCCGGGCCGGAGCGGCCGACGTCCGGCTGGCCGCCGAGCACGCCATCGCTGCTCAGCGCGAGTGGGCGGCCCGCCCGAACAGCGAGCGCGCCGCCGTCCTGCGCCGCGCGGGCGACCTGTGGGCACAGCACGCGGAGACCATCCAGCAGTGGAACATCCGCGAGGTCGGCGCGATCCCAGGCATGGCGGGCTTCGCCCTCAGCGTCGGCGCCGCGGAGTGTTACGAAGCCGCCGCGCTGCCGTCGCACCCGACCGGCCAGGTCCTCGCCACCGAGGAGTCGCGCCTGTCGTTCACGCAGCGCGTGCCCGCCGGCGTCGTCGCGGTGATCTCGCCCTTCAACGTGCCGATCATCCTCGGCATCCGCGCCGTGGCCCCCGCGCTCGCGCTCGGCAACGCGGTGATCCTCAAGCCGGACCCGCGTACCGCGGTGACCGGCGGCGTCGTGCTCGCACGCATCTTCGAGGAGGCGGGTCTCCCGGCAGGCGTCCTGCAGATGCTCCCCGGCGGCGCGGACGTCGGCGAGGCACTGACCACCGACGAGGACATCGCGGTCATCGCGTTCACCGGCTCGACCGCCGCCGGCCGCAAGGTCGGCGAGGCCGCCGGCAAGCACCTCAAGCGCGCACACCTCGAGCTCGGCGGCAACTCCGCCCTTGTCGTCCTCGAGGACGCCGACGTCGACAAGGCCGTCAACCTCGCCGCGTGGGGTGCGTTCTTCCACCAGGGTCAGATCTGCATGACTGTGGGGCGCCACCTCGTCCACGAGAGCCTGTACGACGACTTCGTCGCCAAGCTCGCCGAGAAGGCCTCGCACCTCCCTGTCGGCAACCCCGCCACCGACCAGGTCGCCCTCGGCCCGATCATCGACGAGGGCCAGCGCGACAAGATTCACGCCCTGGTCACCGCAAGCATCGAGGCCGGAGCCCGCCTGGTCACCGGCGGCGAGTACGAGGATCTCTTCTACCGCCCGACGGTCCTCGCTGACTCGCCTGTCGACGCGCCGGCGTACGCGGAGGAGGTCTTCGGACCGGTCGCGTCCGTCGTGAAGTTCTCGTCCGTCGACGAGGCGATCAAGCTCGCGTCGGCTGGTCCGTACGGGCTCTCGCTCGGCGTCGTCACCAGCAACGCCGCCGCGGGTCTCGAGGTCGCCGCCAAGATCCCGACCGGGATCGTCCACGTGAACGACCAGACGGTCAACGACGAGGCCAACGCGCCGTTCGGGGGCGTCAAGGCGTCCGGCACCGGATCTCGGCACGGCGGGGCCGACGCCAACATCGAGGCGTTCACCGAGACCCGCTGGGTCACGGTCCGCAACGAGCCACCCACCTACCCCTTCTGATCAGCCCCCTACTGGTCCGCGGGCCAGCCCCCGTACAGCCCCAAGGAGAACCATGCGTCGCATAGCCACCACCGTCCTCGCCGCGGCGGCCCTGACCCTCGTCGCCGCCTGCGGAGGCGGTGACTCCGACGACACGAGCGCCGACGGAGACACCAAGATCAAGGTCGGCGTGATCCCCATCGTCGACACCGCCCCGATCTGGCTCGGCAAGGAGAAGGGCTTCTTCGAGGAAGAGGGCATCGACCTCGAGATCACCACGACCACCGGTGGCGCCGCCGCGGTGCCGGGCGTGGTCAGCGGCGACTTCGACTTCGCCTTCGGCAACGTCGTGTCGCTCATGGTGGGTGCGGACCAGGGGCTCCCGCTCGAGTTCGTCGCCAACGGCACCTCGTCGGCCGGCAAGGAGCCCGACTTTGGCGCTGTGCTCGTGCCCGAGGACTCCACGATCCAGACGCCGAAGGACCTCGTCGGCAAGACGGTGTCGGTCAACAACCTCAAGAACATCGGCGACACGACGGTCCGCCACGCGATCGAGCAGGACGGCGGTGATCCCGAGAACGTGAAGTTCGTCGAGGTCGCGTTCCCCGACGCCCCAGCTGCGCTGGCCAAGAAGCAGGTCGACGCGATCTGGGTCCTCGAGCCGTTCATGTCCGCCGCACTGGCCGACGGCGCGCGGGTGGTCACCTACAACTACCTCGACATGTCGCCGCAGCTCGACATCGCGGGCTACTTCACGACAACGCAGTACATCAAGGAGAACGAGGACCTCGTCGAGCGCTTCACGCGCGCGATGAACAAGTCGCTCGACTACGCCGGCGACAACGAGCAGGAAGTCCGCGACATCGTCGGGACGTACACCAAGATCGACGAGGCCACCCGCGGCAAGATGGTCCTCCCAGTCTTCCGCTCGGAGTTCGACCGTGAGTCGATGGAGCTCCTCGGCGCTGCCGCGGTCAAGTACGGCACGCTCGAGAAGGAACCCGACCTGGACGCACTCCTGCCATGACCTCGATGAGCTCCGCACCTCCGGCGGCAGGAACGGCTTCACCCCCGGGTCGTTCCCGCCGCCGGGGGACCGCGGTCCCGTCGGGTGTGCTCGGGTTCCTCGGCATCGTCGGTTTCCTGCTGCTGTGGGAGCTCGTCGTCCGTGCCGGGATCGTGGAGCCCGAGTACCTCCCTGCGGCGAGCACCGTGTTGTCCGAGCTCGCATCAATCGCCACCACGGCCGCGTTCTGGGAGGCGGTCGGCTGGACGCTTCGCACCTGGGCAGTGGGCCTGGCCGTCTCGGGCGTCGCCGCGATCGCCCTCGGTCTGGTCATCGGCGGCAGCCGCTTCCTGCGCAAGGCCACCCACACGACCATCGAGTTCTTGCGACCGATCCCCTCGGTCGCGCTGATCCCGCTGGCCGTCCTGCTCTACGGCACCTCGATGCAGTCGACGCTGCTGCTCGTCGTGTACGCGGCGTTCTGGCAGGTGCTCATCCAGGTCCTGTACGGGGTCGGCGACGTCGACCCCGTCGCGGACGACACCGCCCGCAGCTACGGCCTCGGCTGGATCGCCCGGGTGCGCTACCTCGTGTGGCCGTCGGCGTTGCCGTACGTCATGACCGGCGTGCGCCTCGGCGCCGCGGTCGCCCTCATCCTCACGATCACCGGCGAGCTGGTGATCGGCGGCGGCGGAGTCGGCACGCAGATCGCGCTCGCCCAGAGCGGCGGCGCCGTGCCGGAGCTGTACGCACTGGTGGTCACGACCGGCCTCATCGGAGTCGGCATCAACCTGCTCGTCCGCGCGATCGAGAAGCGGACGCTGCACTGGCACGTCTCGGTCCGCAGGGAGGCGGTCGCATGACCTTCGTGAAGAAGGCCGCGTACGCCCTCGGCCTCCCGGTCCTCCTGATCGCCCTGTGGTGGTTCCTCTCACGCGACACCACGAACTTCTACGTCCCGAAGCCGGGCGAGCTCGCCACGACGTTCGTCGACACCTGGATCGGGGAGCGGTTCCGTACCGACATCCTCCCGAGCGTCGCGCGCTTCGCGATCGGTACCGCGCTCGCGATCGTCCTCGGCATCGCGGCCGGCGTGTGGATCGGCTCGGCGCGCCGTGTACGGAGCCTGCTCGAGCCGCTGCTCGAGTTCTTCCGCGCGATCCCACCGCCGGTCCTCGTGCCGATCCTCATCCTGATCGTCGGTGTCAACGACCGGATGAAGATCACGGTCATCGTCATCGGCGCGGTCTGGCCGGTGCTCCTCAACACGATCGAGGGCGTGCGCTCCGTCGACACGGTCCTCCTCGACACCGCCCGGACATACGGGCTGAAGGGTTGGACCCGGCTGCGGACGGTGGTCCTGCCGAGCGCCGCTCCGCAGATCGCGGCCGGCGTACGCCAGTCACTCGCGATCGGCCTGATCCTCATGGTGATCTCGGAGATGTTCGCGTCGTCGTCCGGCCTGGGGTTCACGATCGTCCTGTTCCAGCGGTCGTTCGCGATCCCCGAGATGTGGAGCGGCATCGTGCTGCTCGGCCTCATCGGCGTCGCGGTGTCGGTCGTCTTCCAGCTCTGCGAACGCAAGATCCTGCATTGGTACTACGGCCAGAAGGAGGTGCAGCATGGTCGGTAACAGCGCCCCCGTCGCATCCGGCGCCCTCAAGGGCACCGATGCGCCGGTGACTCTGTCGGTCCGAGGGCTGCAGAAGATCTACTCGTCCGACAACGGTGACGTCGAGGCCGTCCGCGACCTCACGTTCGACCTGCGCCAGGGTGAGCTGGTCTGCCTCGTCGGCCCGTCCGGGTGCGGCAAGACCACGCTCCTGCGGTGCATCGCCGGGCTGCTCGAGCCGACCGCGGGCACCGTCGAGCTCGACGGCACCCGGGTCACCAGCCCGCCGAAGAAGATGGCGGTCGTCTTCCAGGAGTACGGGCGCAGCCTGTTCGCATGGATGACGGTGCGCCAGAACGTCGAGCTGCCGCTCAAGAACGCGGGCATGGGCAAGGCCGAGCGCAAGGCCGCGGTCGAGAAGGCGCTGCACGCCGTCGGGCTCGACCACGCCGCCGGCTCATACCCGTGGCAGCTGTCGGGCGGCATGCAGCAGCGCGTCGCGATCGCGCGCGCCGTCGCGTACGAGCCCGAGGTGCTCCTCATGGACGAGCCGTTCGCGGCCGTCGACGCGCAGACCCGCGCCGATCTCGAGGACCTCATCCGCACGGTGTGGAAGGAGCTCGGCGTCACGATCCTGTTCATCACCCACGACATCGACGAGTCTGTCTATCTCGGCGAGCGGGTGCTGATCCTGTCCAACTCGCCGACAGTCGTGCAGGAGGACCTCACGATCGACCTGCCGGCCGAACGCGACCAGCTCACAACGCGGTCGATGCCGCGATTCACCGAGCTGCGGGCGCACGTGTACGAGCAGATCCAGAGGGCGAAACGGGGCAAGGGAGCCGCTGAGTGAGCCCGCACCCGCCCCGCACCCCGCCGGTCGAGCCCACCCCGCCGGTCGAGCCTGTCGAGACCACCGTCCGCGACGCCACGTACGAGGTGATGCGCCGTCAGGACATGACGACGATCTTCTCCAACCCGGGCTCGACCGAGGTCGCGTTCCTCGTCGACCTGCCCGACGACCTCGACTTCGTGCTCTCGCTGCACGAGGGCTCAGTCGTCGGCATCGCCTCGGGGTGGGCGATCGCGCGGCGCGAGCCCGCGTTCGTGCTGCTCCACACGACAGCCGGCCTCGGCAACGCGGTCGGCGCGATCGCCACGGCGCGGGTCAACCGTGCACCGATGGTGATCGTGGTCGGCCAGCAGGATCGGCGCCACCTCGCGCTCGAGCCGTTCCTCGCGGGACGGCTCGAAGGGCTCGCCGGCGACTACCCGCTCGACGTGCTCTCGCCCGTACGGGCGCAGGACGTGCCGTCGGCGGTCGAACGCGCCGCGCACCGCGCCCGTACGGACCAGGGGCCGGTCGTCGTCATCGTCCCGATGGACGACTGGGAGGCCCCGTACGACGCGACCGACGTGTCCTCGCCGCGCGAGGTGCAGGCGCCACGCCCGGCCTCGGTGGACGTCGACGCGCTCGCGGCGCTGGTCGCGAGCAGTGGGCGGACGGCGATCCTGGCCGGCTCCGGCAACGACGACGTCGCCGGGTGGCGCACGCTCACCGCGCTCGCCGAACGGCTCGGCGCACGGGTGTGGCAGGAGCCGTTCGGGGCACGCGCAGGGTTTCCTCAGGACCACCCGCTGTTCGCCGGGCACCTCCCGGCGGACCGGCCGCGCGTCCGGGAGGCGCTCGACGGCGTGGGCCTGCTGCTCGTGGTGGGGGCAGCGGCGATCCGCCAGTACCCGTACGCCCCAGGTCGGCTCGTGCCCGAGGGCACCAGGGTCGCGGTCGTGACCGCGGATGCGCAGGAGGCGTACCGCTCACCCGCTGACCTCGCGGTCGTCGCACCGCCGGCGGTCGCGATCGCGTCGCTGCTGGCGCACCCGGTGCTCGCGGCGATGGAGGCGCTCGAGCCCACCTCGCCTGTCGAGACCATCCCGTCGGTCGAGACCATCTCGTCGGTCGAGCCTGTCGAGACCACGCCTCTGACCGCCGCCGACGTCTTCCGTACCCTCGCCGCCGTGCTGCCCCGCGACACCGTCCTCGTCGAGGAGTCACCGTCGTCGCGACCGCTGCTGCAGGCGATGGTCCCCGCACGCGAGCCGCTCGGGTTCGTGTCGGCGGCGATGGGCGGGCTCGGCTTCGCGATGCCCGCCTCGATCGGGCTCAAGATGGCGCTGCCTGAGCGTCCCGTCGTGACGGTGGTCGGCGACGGGTCGGCGATGTATGCGATCCAGTCGCTGTGGACCGCCGCGCGCGAGGACATCGGCGTGCTGTGCCTGGTGATGGCGAACGGCGGCTATGCGGTCATGGACCGGCTCGCCGAACGCGTCGACGGCAAGCCGCCGTGGCCGTCGTTCCTCGAGCTGTCCGTCGGCCGCGTCGCGGAGGCTTTGGGCTGCCGGGTGATCCGGGTCGACGACAAGGCCGCGCTCGAGGCGACCCTCGCCGAGGCCGCCTCACGGCTCGACCAGCCCGGCGGGCCGCTCGTCGTCGAGATCGCGGTCGCGCAGGACACGCACTTCGCGCCCTAGGCGTACGGGCGCCCCGCCCGCGCCTCAGTCCTCCAGGCGCCGCAGCGCGACAGGGAGCCGCTCGCGCAGCGCATCGACGGTGATGCCGTACGTCTCCCGTACGGTCACGCCGTCCGCGCCGACGTCGAACACCCCGTACTCGGTGTAGACCCGGCTCACGCACGCGAGCCCGGTCACGGGGTACGTCAGCGCCTCGACGAGCTTGCTCGACCCGTCCTTGGCAAACATCGTCATCATCACGAAGACGTCCTTCGCGCCGACGGCGAGGTCCATCGCACCACCGACGGCGGGGATCGCGTCGGGGGCGCCGGTGTGCCAGTTGGCGAGGTCGCCGTGCTGCGAGGCCTGGAACGCACCGAGCACGCACACGTCGAGGTGGCCGCCGCGCATCATCGCGAAGGAGTCGGCGTGGTGGAAGTACGAGGCGCCGGGCAGCTCGGTCACCGGGAACTTGCCCGCGTTGACCAGGTCGGGGTCGATCGCGTCGCCCTCGGCCAGCGGGCCCATCCGCAGCATGCCGTTCTCGGTGTGCAGGACGATGCCCTTCTGGTCCGGCAGGTGGTCCGCGACGCGGGTGGGCTGCCCGATGCCGAGGTTGACGTAGGCGCCTGCCGGGATGTCGCGTGCGACGATCTCCGCCATCTCGTCGCGCGACAGGGGCTCACGGTCGGCGTGCTCCAGGGTCGCGACGCCTCGTACGGTCTGGTCGACGGTCATGTGTGCGCTCCTTCGCGGGCGGCGATGCGCTGCTCGGCCCCTACGGCGACGACACGGTCGACGTAGATCCCCGGCGTCACCACGACCTCGGGGTCGATCTCGCCGGCCTCGACGACGTCGTCCACCTCGACGATCGTGGTCGAGGCGGCAGTCGCCATCACGGGGCCGAAGTTGCGGGCGGTCTTGTGGAAGACGAGGTTGCCGAGGGTGTCCGAGCGGCGGGCCGCGATCAGTGAGACGTCACCGCGCAGCGGCGCCTCGAGGACGTAGCCGCGTCCGTCGATCGTGCGCGTCTCCTTGCCCTCAGCGAGGATCGTCCCGTACCCGGTCGGCGTGAAGAAGCCGCCGATCCCGGCACCGGCCGCGCGCATCCGCTCGGCGAGGTTGCCCTGCGGAACGACCTCCAGCTCGATCTTGCCGGCACGGTAGAGGCCGTCGAACACGTACGAGTCGGACTGCCGCGGGAACGAGCAGATCATCTTGCGAACCTGCCCTGCGGCGAGCAGCGCGGCGAGGCCGGTGTCGCCGTTGCCGGCGTTGTTGCTGACGACGGTGAGGTCACGGGCGCCCTGGCGTACGAGGGCGTCGATGAGGGTGAACGGCATGCCTGCGGGTCCGAAGCCACCCACGAGGACGGTCGAGCCGTCCGCGATGTCGGCGACGGCCGCGTCGGCGTCGAGGACGCGCATCAGGAGGCCACGCTCTCAGAGGAGCTCGTGTTCTCGAGAACCACGGCGAGGCCCTGGCCGACGCCGATGCAGATGCCGGCGACGCCCCAGCGCTGGCCGGTCGCACGCAGCACGGCGGCGAGGGTGCCGAGGACGCGTCCGCCCGACGCCCCGAGCGGGTGGCCGATCGCGATCGCGCCTCCCCACTGGTTGACGATCTCGGGGTCGATCGGCCACGCATCCACGCAGGCGAGGCTCTGGACGGCGAACGCCTCGTTGAGCTCGACGGCTCCGACCTGGTCCCAGCCGATCCCGGCACGGGCGAGGGCACGGTTGGCCGCCTCGACAGGGGCGTACCCGAACTCGTGAGGATCGAGCGCCATCACGCCGCGGCCGGCGATGCGCGCGATCGGGTCGCGGCCGATGAGGTCGGCGCCGCGCTCAGAGCCGAGCAGGACCGCGCTGGCGCCGTCGTTGAGCGGTGAGGCGTTGCCGGCCGTGATCGTGCCGTCCGGGCGGAACGCGGGCTTGAGCTTCGCGAGGCTCTCGGGGGTCGACCCCGGACGGATGCCCTCGTCACGGGTGAGGTCGACGCCGTCCACCGGCACGACCAGGTCGCCGTAGTGTCCAGCCTCCCACGCGGCATGTGCGCGCTGGTGCGAGGCCGCGGCGAAGGCGTCCTGCCGCTCGCGCGAGATGCCGAAGCGCTCTTGGAGCTGCTCGTTGCACTCGCCGAGCGAGATCGTCCACTCCTTGGGCATGCGCGGGTTGACGAGGCGCCAGCCGAGGGTGGTCGAGACCGCCTCGACATTGCCCGCCGGGAAGGCGCGCGACGGCTTCGGCATCACCCAGGGCGCGCGGCTCATCGACTCGACACCGCCGGTCAGGACGACGTCGGCGTCACCCGACTCGATCGCGCGCGAGCCGGCGATCGCCGCGTCGAGACTGGACCCGCAGAGGCGGTTGACGGTGGTGCCCGGAACGCTCGTGGGGAGGCCGGCGAGCAGCGCGGCCATGCGACCGACGTTGCGGTTCTCCTCGCCGGCGCCGTTGGCGTTGCCCCAGACCACGTCGTCGATCGCGGCCGGGTCGAGCCCGGGCGAGCGCGTCGTCGTGGCGGCGACCACGGTGGCGGCGAGGTCGTCGGGCCGGACTCCGGCCAGCGCTCCGCCGTACCGGCCGAACGGGGTCCGCACGGCGTCGAACACGTAGGCGGGCATCGCACTCCTCTGGGCCGTCATGAGGCCGATGCCGCCGCGTTCGTCATCACCGTTCGCTGTGCGAACATCGGTACGTTAGGTGAACAGGCTATCACGACTCGGGGTCGTGCTCGGCGAAAACGCTCTGCATCACCGACAGCGCGGAGTTGCTCACCGGGACCCCCGCATAGACGCCCGTGTGGATCAGCACCTCGGCGATCTCCTCACGGCTCAGCCCGTTGCGCAGCGCCGCGCGGACGTGCATCGCGAGCTCGCCGTCGTGACCGAGCGCGGCGAGGAGCGCGAGCGTGATCATGGAGCGGCTCCGCCTGTCGAGCACGTCGCGACCCCACACCTCGCCCCACGCGTAGCGGGTGATCAGCTCCTGGAACGGGCGGGTGAGCTCATCGGCACGAGCGGTCGCACGGTCCACGTGCGCATCGCCCAGCACCGCTCTCCGTACGGCCATCCCGCGGTCGTACGGGTCCGCCCCGTCCCCGATTTGGGCACTTTGCGACCGTTCCGAACGCGCCGTTGCGTCGTTAAGTGCCCGAATCGCGGACGAGACCTCGGCCGGCGACTCGGCGGGGGCGAGATGCGCGACGTCGTCGAGGAGGAGCAGACGGCCGTTCGGTACGCCGTCGGCGATCTCCTCCAGCTTCTCCGGCGGCGTCGCGGCGTCGTACGAGCCCGCGACGGCGAGCACGGGTACGGAGATCTCGCCCAGCCGGTCACGCACGTCGAAGACAGCCAGCGCCTCGCATACCTGCGCATACCCCTCGGCGTCCGCACGCTGCAGCACGTGCAGCAGCGCGGCACCGACGGCCGGCTCGCGCTCGAGGAAACCCGGGGTGAACCAGCGCTGCGCCGACCCGCTCACCATCACCGGCGTGCCGGAAGCCCGTACGGTCGCCGCGCGCTCGCGCCACATCGACTCCTCGCCGATCTTGGCGCCCGTGCACAGCACGACCACCGAACGGACGGCGTCGGGCGCGTCGAGAGCGAGCTGGAGCCCGACCGCGCCGCCCACGGAGTCACCCGCGTACGCGAAGCCGATGGTGTCGTCGCCTCGTGCCTCGCAGACCCCGCGCGCGAACGCCAGGACGCCCTCCGCGAGCTCGGCTATCGTGAACGCCTCGCCCACCGGCCCGCCGTCGTGCCCGGGCAGGTTCCAGCCGACGACGTGGAAGTCGCTCGCAAGCTCGGCGGCCACCGCGGACCACAGCGTCGTCGCCGACGTGCCGAGGGACGGGCCGACGAGCAGTAGCGGGAGCGAGGCGTCGCCGGAGAGCTCGACGCCGATGATGCGGGGGGTGGTCATGCAGACTCCAGGTAGGTACGGGCTCGGGTGAGGGCGGCGTCGACGAAGAGCGGGGCCGCGCCGAGGTACGGGGTCTCGACAGGCTCGACCAGCGGAGAGGGCGGCTCGACCGGCGGCATCACGCGCCGCATGGTGGCGCGTTCGGCGAGGACTCCCGTGCCCGCCGCGTCGAGGTTGAGGCGCATCCGCTCGTGGTCGACGCGCAACCCAGCGAGGAGCTCGGAGGTCTGCGACGCCGCGACGACGGCACGCCGCGCGAGCGTACGGACGGTGTCCCACTCGGCGTGCCAGGCGCCGTCCGGGCGCTGGTCGACCGCGAGCGCGGAGGCGGTGTGCAGCGTCGCGCCGAGCGCGGGAGCGGCGATCGCCGCACGGCGGACGAGGATGGAGAGGACGGGGTTCTGCTTCTGCGGCATCGTCGAGGAGCCGCCGCGCCCATCCGCCGCCGGCTCGGCCAGCTCGCCGACCTCTGGACGGCACAGCATCACGACGTCGGTCGCGACGTGGCCCCACGCGTCGGTGCAGGTGACGAGTGCGTCGCCGATGCGGGTGATCGGGGTACGCCGGACATGCCACGGGAGGACGTCCGCGAGGCCCAGCGCGCCCGCGGTCGCAGTGACGAGCCGCAACGACACCGCCTCGGGGTGCTCGAGCCCCCGCAGACGGGCCAGCTCCGTGCTCGCCGCGAGCGTCCCGGCCGCGCCGCCGAGCTGCGCCGGCAGCCCCGCACGCACGCGCGCCACCTCTTCGGCGGCGTCGAGCAGACCGTCGAGCCACGTGGCGGCCACGAGCCCGAACGTCGTCGGGACGGCGTGCTGCGCCAGCGTCCGGCCGACCATGACCGAACCGCGGTGCGTGCCGGCCAGCCGTACGAGCGACTCGACCTGGCTGCGCAGCTCGGACTCCACGCGGTCGAGCACATCGCGGACGCCCAGCACGAGCGCGGTGTCGACGACGTCCTGGCTCGTGAGGCCGCGGTGCAGCCACGACGCGGCGGCGGTGTCGCCGAGCCGCTCGCGCAGGAGACGGACGAGCGCGAGGACGGGATTGCCGCCACCCTCCGCCGCGACCGCGAGCGCATCCACATCGTCGTCGCCGACGAGACCGGTCAGATCGGCCGTCGTGGGCGCGACGCCCTCCGAGGCGAGGGCGTCGATCCACGCCTGCTCGACCTGCACCATCGCCGCAAGGACAGCCCCGTCGCTCACGAGCGCCTCGGCCCGCTCGTCGCCGGGCCAGAGAAGGTCCGCCATACGGTCAGTGTCCCGGAAAACGCAGGAAGACGGTCTCGTCCTCACCCTGGAGCCGGATGTCGAAGCACAGTCCCTGCTCGTCGCGTGCGGCGATCAGCGTGCCGCGACGGTCGTCCGGGACGGACGCGAGCAGCGTGTCGGCGGCGAGCGCGTCGGCGTCGTCGGGCAGGTACGCCCGCGTGAACAGGCGGTTCAGCAGCCCGCGCGCAAACACCGTGACGGCGAAGAACGCGGCCGCGCCGTCCTCGGTCGGACCGGGGGTCAGCGTGGAGAACGTGTACGACCCGTCGCGCGAGGTCGATGCGCGCCCGAACCCGGTGAACGTCCACCCGTCGCGACGCAGCGAGCCCGGCTGCTGCACGACGGAGCCGTCAGGCGCCGCCTGCCAGATCTCGATCAGCGCGTCCGGGATCGGCGCGCCCGCTCCGTCGTACACGGTCCCGTGCAGGCGGATCGCGCCGGCCGTGCCGGGAAGGACCAGGTCGCGGTCGCCCTCGTACGGGAGCGCGTAGTGGAAGAACGGCCCGACGGTCTGCCCGGGCGTGGGCGTGAGCGTGCTCATGCGTCGTCCTCCTCTTCCTCCATGTAGGTGCGCTGGCTGCCGGTCAGGACGATGTCCCACCGGTAGCCGGTCGCCCACTCGTGCGACGTCAGGTCGTGGTCGTACGAGGCGACGAGCCGCTCGCGTGCCTTCGTGTCGGTGATCGACTGATAGATCGGGTCGAGCGCGAACAGCGGGTCGCCCGGGAAGTACATCTGCGTGACCATCCGCTGAGTGAAGTCCGTGCCGAACAGCGAGAAGTGGATGTGCGCCGGCCGCCAGGCGTTGTGGTGGTTCTTCCACGGGTAAGGGCCGGGCTTGATCGTCTGGAAGCGGTAGTTGCCCTCGGCGTCGGTGAGGCAACGTCCGACACCGGTGAAGTTCGGGTCGAGCGACGCGGGGTGCTGGTCGCGCTTGTGGACGTACCGGCCGCCCGCGTTGGCCTGCCAGATCTCGACGAGCTGGTGCCGTACGGGGCGCCCCTCTCCGTCGACGACGCGACCCGCGATGACCATTCGCTCGCCGATCGGCTCCCCACCGTGCTGGATCGTCAGGTCGGCCTCGAGGGGGTCGACGTCGCGATGACCGAAGCACGGCGCCCAGCGTTCGATCGTCTCCGGATCGGCATGGTGCAGGTCCTTCGTGGGGTGGCGGAGGATGCTGCTGCGGTACGGCGGGTAGTCCAGCCGTGGCTGCGTCTCCTCGACGCCCGCACGCTGGTACGCCGCCTCGATGTCGGTGATCTCTGCGGTGATGTCGTCCTGGCTCGCCAGTGCACCGCCGGAGCTCGGGGCGGGTGAGGTCATGCCTGAACGCTAGGTGACGGCAGTCACGGCAGCGAGGTTAGGATTTCACTCAGTGGAAGGAGGGCGATGGCTGGGAACACGTCGAGCCCTGGTACGACGGTGGCCTCGCGGGTGCTCGCGCTGCTCGGCGCGTTCGATACGGAGCACCGCAGGCTGACGCTGACGGACCTCGCGCGTCGTGCTGGGCTGCCGCTGCCGACGGCGCATCGGCTGGCGGGCGAGCTGGTCGCGGCGGGTGCGTTGGCGAAGCGCCCGGACGGCCGTTACGTGGTGGGGCGGATGATCTGGGACATCGGGCTGCTCGCGCCGGTGGAGACCGGGTTGCGGCAGGTCGCCGAGCCGTTCCTGCACGACGTGTACGCGGCGACGCGCGCGACGGTCCACCTCGCCGTACGGGACGGCGACGAGGTGCTCTATCTCGAGCGGATGCGCGGCCGTACCTCCGTGCCCGTCGTGAGCTCGATCGGATCGACCCTTCCGATGCACGCCACGGGCGTCGGCAAGGTGCTGCTCGCGCACGCGCCGGACGACGTACGGGCTCGCGTGCTCGCGTCGTTGACGCGGGTCACGCGCTACACGGTCACGCAGCCCGGCCTGCTGGACGAGCAGCTCGTGCGGATCCGCCGCGACGGCTACGCGACCACGTACGAGGAGATGACGCTCGGCGCATGCTCGGTGGCGGTGCCCGTACGGCGTGAGGACGAGGTGGTCGCGGCCATCGGCATCGTCGTCGCGAACCTCAAGCGTGACCGCGCTCGGCTCGTCACCGCGCTGCAGGTCGCCGCCCAAGGCATCGGCCGCCAGCTCTAAGCGCCCCCGGGTCACTCCCTGGCGCCCGCGGGTCACCTGACATGGAGGCGCCGCTTTCGCCCAGTGGAAGGTCTGGTTCGCGGTGTGAGGTGCGGCACGATCCAATGACGCCATGAGCAACGACACCCTCCGTACCGAGGTCGCCATCATCGGCGGCGGCCCGGCCGGCCTCCTCCTCTCGCACCTGCTCGCCGCGGAGGGCATCGATTCGGTCGTCCTTGAGACCCGCAGCCGCGACTACGTGGCCGCGCGCATCCGCGCCGGGATCCTCGAGCAGAGCAGCGTCGACCTCCTCACCGACGTCGGACTCGGCGGGCGGCTCGCACGCGAGGGCGACCAGCACCGCGGGATCTACCTCCAGTTCCCCGAGGAGCGCCACCACCTGGACTTCGTCGACCGCATCGGCCGCAGCGTGTGGGTGTACGGCCAGACCGAGGTCACCGCCGACCTCGTCGCGGCCCGTGATGCCGACGGGCAGCAGTTCTTCTACTCGATCTCCGACACCGCGCTGCACGACGTCGACACCGATCGCCCGTACGTGACGTTCACCGACGCCGACGGCACGCCGCGACGGCTCGACGCGGTCGCGATCGCCGGCTGCGACGGCTCGTTCGGTCCGAGCCGCAGCGCGATCCCCGGCGGGACGACGTGGGAGAAGACCTATCCGTACGCATGGTTCGGCATCCTCGCCGACGTCGCGCCGTCGACCGACGAGCTCATCTACGCGTGGCACCCGAACGGCTTCGCGCTGCACTCGATGCGCTCGGAGACGGTGAGCCGCCTCTATCTCCAGGTCGAGCCCGGCACGGATCCCGCGTCGTGGTCCGACGACCGGATCTGGGACGAGCTCGCGACGCGGCTCGGGCACGGCCAGGACGGCTGGGAGCTCACCGCCGGTCCGATCACGGACAAGAGCGTGCTGCCGATGCGGTCGTACGTGCACGCGCCGATGCAGCACGGGCGGCTGTTCCTCGCCGGCGACGCCGCGCACATCGTCCCGCCGACCGGCGCGAAGGGGCTCAACCTCGCGATCGCCGACGTCGCGCTGCTCGCTCCGGCACTCACCGACCTGGTCCGCAAGAACGACGCGCGCCTCGCCGACGCGTACTCCGACACGGCGCTCCGCCGCGTGTGGCGCTGCACGCACTTCTCGTGGTGGATGACGACGATGCTGCATCGCACCGGCGACCCGTTCGAGGAGCAGCTCCAGCTCTCGCAGCTGCGGTGGGTGACGTCGTCGGAGGCGGGCGCGACGGGGCTCGCGGAGAACTACGCCGGGTTGCCGTTCGCCTAGCGCCCACCGAGCACGGCCCGCAGGCCGTCCGCGACGCCGCCGCGCCAGCAGGCGTAGTCGTGCCCGCCGTCGTACTCGGCGTACGACAGTCCCACCCCGGCCTCACGCAGCGCTCCGGCGAGCCGGCGGTGCGGCCCGAGCAGCACCCATTCCTGCAGGCCGACCTCGAGCGCGATCGCGGGTGAGCCGCGGGGTGAGCCACCGGACGGCAGCGCGGCCACTCGGTCCGCGAGGTCGTCCTGCCACAGCGACGCCGATGACGCCACCGCTCCACCGACGATGTCAGGCCGCGCCAGGGCGACCCGCAGGGCGGTCAGCGCGCCGAGGCTCTGCCCGATCACGACGACGTCCTCCGGGCGCTGACCGACGCCGTACCCCCGCCGCATCCACGGCACGAGCGCGTCGACGATCCACCGCTCGGCGCCGCCATCGCCGCCCATCTCGCGCCACCGCGCGTCCACACCGCCGGAGTCGACGAAGAACGCGGTCACCGGCGGGATCTCGCCCTCTGCAACCAGGTTGTCGAGCGTGGTCGGCAGGTCCTGCGAGGACGTCCACACTTCGCCGTCGAGCACGACGAGGGCCGGCCCGCCCGCGGCACACCCGGGCGTCCGGTGGACCCACACCGTACGACCGTCCGGGCCGTCGACGGTCTCGCACATGCCACGGTCGACGCCCGGACGCCGTGCGAGCCACCGCTGCGCGGGCGCGGCATCGAGCGCCACGACCGAGTGCGCCACCCCACCCCGATTGAGACACGTGTCGCCGTTGCGCGGATCGGGCAGCGCGCGGTCGAGCGCCGTCCGGATCGCGACCTGGTCATCCTCGGCGACCCAGGGCGCCCGCTCGCCCGCGCGTCGCACCACGAACCCGTACGAGGCACGCCACCCGCGGCTGACCCGGTACGACAACGTCCAGAGGGTCGTCCCCGACACGCGGCGCATCAGGCTGTCGGCGAGATGGGTCTCGTCGGTGATCCGGTTGACGAACAGCAGCACGTCCTCAGCGTCCGGGTCGTCCCACAAGAAGGTCACGATCGCCGACGCAGGATCGTCGGCAGGCTCCACGTACGGCATCGCGGGCGCGCGGCGCCACAGCGCGGTCGCGTCGGCAGCCGCCGGCTCCACGCCCAACGTAGGGCTCACCGCGACCGGCGGCCGGGTCGGGCGCGGGACCTTCGGGGGAGTGTGCCTCACGCCTTCATCGCATCCGCCACCGTGTCGCCGTCGAGGTAGCGCGCCCCCGGACCGAGCCGCGCGGCGCGGTCGCCCGGGTTCGACAGCGCGCACCGCTGCAGCGACAGGCACCCGCATCCGATGCACCCGTCAAGGTCGTCGCGCAGCCGTTCAAGCTCGGCGATCCGCGCGTCGAGCCGGGGCCGCCACGCACGCGAGAGCCGGGTCCAGTCCTTCTTAGTCGGCGTACGTCCCTCGGGCAGGGTCGCGAGGGCATCCCTGATCTCGTCGAGCGTCAGCCCGACGCGCGAGGCCGTACGGACGAAGGCGACCCGCCGCAGCATGCTGCGGACGTATCGCCGCTGGTTGCCGGTCGTGCGCTCGGACGCGATCAGCCCGAGCGACTCGTAGTAGCGCAGCCCCGACGCCGCGACACCGCTGCGTTGCGAGAGCTCGCCGATCGTCAGGTGCGGCTCGGGGGTCACCGTGCCTCCTCGGGAGCTTTCATGGCCGGGCTTGATCTCAAGTGCACTTGAACTTGCACGATACCTGCATGAGTACGACGACCGTCCCGCCACCCGTCTTCGACCTGCTCTCTCGCGTCACCGGGGACGAGAAGCACGACCCCAGCGCACACTCGACCCTCGATGTCGTCTGGGTCCTGTACGACCAGGTGCTCGACGTGGCGCCGGACCGCATCGACGACCCGGACCGCGACCGCTTCCTCCTCTCGAAGGGCCACGGCCCGGCCTCGACGTACGCCGTCCTGGCGGCCAAGGGCTTCTTCCCGGCCACCTGGCTCGACGACGTGGCCGGCTGGGACTCACGCCTCGGCCACCACCCGGACCGCACTCTCGTGCCGGGCATCGAGATCGGCAGCGGCTCGCTCGGCCACGGCTTCCCGCTCGCGGTCGGTACGGCGCTCGGACTGCGGCTCCGAGGCAGCATGGCCCGCGTCGTCGTCCTCGTCGGTGACGCCGAGCTTGACGAGGGGAGCAATGCCGAGGCGATCGCGATCGCGGGACGCTTCGGCCTCGACCGCCTCACGTGCGTCGTCGTCGACAACCGCTCCGACAACCACGGCTGGCCCGGCGGGATCGGCGCACGCTTCGCGGTCGAGGGCTGGGTCACCGCCGACGTGGACGGGCACGACCACGCCGCCCTCCGTACCGCCCTCGGCCGCACCGACCCCGAACGGCCGACCGTCGTCGTCGCCCGCACCGTCGCCGAGGAGGCCGCCGCATGATCCGCCCCACGATGCGCGAACGGTTCTATGCCGAGCTCGGGCCGCTCCTCGACGACGAGCCCCGTACGGCGGTGGTGCTGGCGGTCATCGGCGCAAGCATGCTCGGCGACGCCTCCGCACGGCACCCCGAGCGCGTGATCGACGTCGGCATCCGCGAGCAGGCGATGGTCGGAGTCGCGGGCGGGCTCGCCCTGACCGGCATCCGGCCGATCGTCCACACGTACGCGCCGTTCCTCGTCGAGCGCGCGTACGAACAGGTCAAGCTCGACCTCGGGCACCAGGACGTCGGCGCCGTCCTCGTCAGCACCGGCGCCTCGTACGACGCGAGCACCGCCGGCCGTACCCACCAGGCGCCGGCCGACGTCGCCCTCCTGTCGGCGCTGCCCGGCTGGACCGTCCACGTCCCCGGGCACGCGGACGAGCTGGTGCGGATGCTGCGGCGCGCCGCACGGACCGACGACCGCGCGTACGTCCGCATGTCGACGCAGCAGAACGCGCAGGCCTATCCGGCCGACGGCCTGCTCCACCTCATACGGGGTGGCGCGCACACCCGCCCGCTCGTCGTCGCCGTCGGCCCGATGCTCGACACGGTCGTCGAGGCAACCCATGACCTGCCGGTCCGCGTCGCGTACACGGCGACGCCGCACCCCTTCGACGCACGGGGCCTGCGGACCCTCGTCGGCCCGGCGCCGGTCGTCGCCGTCGTCGAGCCGTACCTCGAGGGCACCAGCGCTGCCGCCGTCTCCGCCGCGCTTGCCGACCGCCCCAGCCGGGTGGCGTACGTGGGCGTGCCGCGCGACGCCGAGCTGCGTCGGTACGGCTCGCCGAAGGACCACGCCGCCGCGCACGGCCTCGACGCCGCCGGCATCCACGCACGCGTGAAGGAGCTCGTCCGATGACGGCTGCCGCCCGCGCCGCGCTCGACGCACCGGACGTCCCCTGCCGCGTCCTCGGCCCCGACCTGTGGTTCGCCGAGCACACCGACGACGTGGAGCGGGCGAAGGCGCTGTGCCTGCAGTGCCCTATCCGCGACCTCTGCCTCACCGCCGCGATCGAGCGGCGCGAACCGTGGGGCGTATGGGGCGGCGAGGTGTTCGCGAAGGGGGCGCCCGTCGCGTCGAAGCGCGGGCGAGGGCGCCCCCGCGTCCGCGAGGTCGCCTGAGGGATCGCCGTACGGTCAGCCATCGCGCCGCTCCGCGTCCGTCCCGAAGCCGTCCAGCCCCTGCCGCTCCTCCAGCGACATCAGCTTTTCGAACAGGGTGATCTGGAGCCGGGGTTGCTGGTGTGTTCTGCACTCATATCCGCGGGCTAGGCCTTGATATCAATGTGAAGGTCAAGCCGGCCCGTTCACTTTCCGTTGGGCCCAACGGAAAGTCGAGGCCCCACCGGAAGCATCCGGTGAGGCCTGCCGTTTGCGGTGGGGCCCGACCGGACGCGGCGCCGGAGTGACCCGCGAGCGGTCAGCCGAGGATGGACGCCGGCGCGAGGCCGGCCTCGACCATCGCGCGGTTCATCGCGTCGCGCATCGCCTGGACGGCCGAGAGCGGGCGGAGCATCACCGTGAGCTCGTCGACGAGCCCGTCCTCGTCGAGGTGCAGCATGTCGATGCCGTGCACGGCCTTGCCGTCGACCGTCGCGCGGAACACGAGGATCTCCGCCGGCACCTCGTCTCCCTCATCGGCCAGCGACCCCGAACCGTCGAGCTCGCCGACGTAGCGGAAGTCCTCGAAGACGACCATCACGAGCGACAGGACCTGCTTGACGAGGTCGCGTCCCTGGAACGGCGAGAACTTCACCGGGCTGTGGAATGTCACGTCGCTCGCCAGCACGCCGTCGAACGCGTCGACATCGCGAGCCTCGACAGCGGCACGGAAGCCCTCTGCGGTGTTCGCCACGACCACCATCTCCTGAGTAGTCAACAAAGTGAGTAACCAGGACCGTACGCTGCGACCGGCAGCGGACGCAAGACCTCAGTCGTCGGTGTTGAAGAACGCGCGGTGCGCCGACAACAGCTCCACCTCGGGCCGGCCCGCGACGAACTGCTCGACCCGATCGAGCACCTCGATGACGTGACCGTTCTCGCCGGCCACGACCGCGACACCGATCGCCGCGCGCCGATAGAGGTCCTGCTCACCGGTCTCGGCGACCGCGACCTCGAACGTACGGCGCAGGTCAGCGACCAGCGGGCGTACGAACGCGCGCTTCTCCTTCAGCGTGTGGACGTCACCGAGCAGCAGGTCGAACTCGATCGTGCCGACCCACATGGTCAGGCGTCGTCGGAGAGGCTGGAGTCCAAGACGTTGCGGGCGGCCGGCGACGCGTCGACGCTCTCGGGGTGGACCACGATGACCGTCGCCTGTGCGTGGCGGACGACCTGCTCGCTGACCGAGCCGAGCACGAGCCCCTTGAAACCGCCGAGACCGCGGCGTCCGACGACCACCGTCGACGCCTTGTCGGACGCCTCGATGAGCCGCGGAGCGGGCTTGCCGTGCACGGCGCAGGTGCGGACCTCGACGCTCGGGTAGTCGGCGACCAACGGCGCGATGTCCTCGTCGAGCCGCTCGACCACGGCGCCGGCGAAGTCCTCGAGGGGCGGCATGTAGCCGGGCTCCCACGTCTTCGGGCGCGGCGCGGTCGTGAGGACCCAGGCGCGGGTCACCGTCACGGGCTGGCCGGTCAGGTTGCCGTATTCGAGCGCCCAACGCACCGCCTGGTCGGAGAAGTCGGATCCGTCGTGGCCGACGAGGATCCCGCCGTCGAAGTCGATCTCCTTGGTGGTCATACCTCAAACTATCGCGCAGCGCTCAAGATCAGTGAGCCAGACTCCCGGCGCCACCTCGCGTTCGGCGACCCGTACGAAGCCGTGCTGCGCGTACAGCGCCAGCGCGGGCGCGTTCGCGCTGCCGGTCGACACGATCGTGCGGCGCGTGGGCTCCCACGCGGCCAGCGTCTCGAGCAGGAACGACGCGACGCCGCGGCGATGAGCGGTCGGGGCGACGACGAGTCGGAACACGTCGACGGTCCCGTCCTCGAGCACGTCCCACGAGACGGCGCCGACCAGCCGGCCGCCTTCGTACGCGCCGAGGAATGACTCCTTGCTTGCGCGCAGCTCGTCGAGCGTCTCGTGCAGCATCGGCAGCTCGGTGAACCCGATCAGCTCCGCCTCGATCGCGTACGCCGCCCTCTGCACGGCAAGCACCTCGCGCGCGACGTCCTCGTCGGACACGTCCACCGGCAAGATCTCGAGGTCGTCCACGACGCCACCGTACGGGGCTGCGGTCGTCCCCTCCGTCGACGCCGTCCTCCGCCGCCGCTGGGGTCAACGCCCGGCCCGCTCCTGCGCGGCAGCTGCCAGCTCGAGCAGCGCGCGGCGGTCGTGCGCGTTGCCGGCCAGCGCGGCCGCCGCCTCGAACTCCGCAGCGGCCTCGCCGTCCCTCCCCAGCCGCACGAGAAGGTCGGCGCGGACACTCGGGAGCAGGTGGTAGGAGCGCAGCCGCGGGTCCTGCCGCAACGGTTCGAGGACCGTCAACCCTTCGGAGGCCCCGTACGCCCGACTGACCGCGACCGCGCGGTTGAGCTCGACCACGGGCGACGGATTGAGCGCGGCGAGACCGTCGTACAGGGCGACGATCCGCTCCCAGTCCGTGTCCGCTGGCGTCGCGGCGCGCGCATGGCACGCGGCGATGGCGGCTTGGAGCGTGTACGGCCCGAGCGGGCGGCCGAGCGCGACCGCCCGGTCGAGCGCGCCGAGCCCGTGCCGGATCAGCGTGCGGTTCCACCGCGAACGGTCCTGGTCGTCGAGCAGGACCGGCTCACCGTGCCGGTCGGTACGAGCGGCGAAGCGCGACGCCTGGATCTCCATCAGCGCGACCAGCCCGTACGGCTCTGGCTCGCGCGGCAGCAGCGCGGTCAGGATGCGCCCCAGCCGCATCGCCTCGCCGCACAGCTCGTCGCGGATCAGCCGGTCGCCGGAGCTGGCCGAATAGCCCTCGTTGAAGATCAGGTAGACCACTTCCAGCACCGCCTCGAGCCGCTGCGGAAGTTCTCGCGCGGACGGCACCTCGAACGGCACGTGCGCCTCGGAGAGCGTCTTCTTGGCCCGCGAGATCCGCTGACCAACCGTCGCCGACGGCGCGAGGAACGCGCGCGCGATCTCGTCGGTCGAGAGACCGCCGAGCATCCGCAGCGTGAGCGCGACCTGCGCGTCCCGCGCGAGCACGGGGTGGCACGCGACGAAGACGAGACGTAGCACGTCGTCGCCGACCGGGTCCTCGACGACTGCCTCAGGGTCCGGCGTCGCGGCGCGGCGCTGCTCGTCGAGCTCGGGGGCGAGCACCGCGTACTTCTCCCGGCCCTTCTGCTCGCGACGCACCTTGTCGACCGCGAGGTTGCGTGCGACCTTCGTCAGCCAGGCCGCCGGGTTGTCGGGAACACCGTCACGCGGCCACTTCTCGAGCGCGATGACCAGCGCGTCCTGCGCGAGGTCCTCGGCATAGCCCACGTCGTTCACGACGCGGACGAGCCCGGCGACGACGCGCGCCGACTCGATCCGCCAGATCGCGTCGATCGTGCGCCGTACGTCGGGCATCCGTGCGCTTCCCGTCACCTGGGCCGCGTCAGGACCCGTGCTGCTGCTGGATCTGCTCGCGCAGGTGGTCGTCCTGCTCGCGCAGCTCCGGGGTGTACTCGTCGCCGAAGTCTGCTGCCTCGTGGAGGGGGCGCAGCTCGAGCTGGCTCGGCTCGGACGGATCGTGCGGGCACCGCTTTGCCCACTCAACGGCCTCCTCGAAGGACTTGACCTCCCAGATCCAGTAGCCGGCGAGCAGCTCCTTGCTCTCGGTGAACGGCCCGTCGACGACGCGGGTCTCGCCGTTGCCGAAGACGACGCGAGCGCCGTCACTGCTGTTCTTCAGCCCGTCGCCGTCCAGCATGATGCCGGCCTTGACGAGCTCCTCGTTGTACGTGCCCATCGCCTCGAGCATCTCGGTGGTGGGCATCTGCCCCTCCGCCTCCCACGCCGGCGTGGACTGGACCATGACCATGACTCGCATGACGTTCTCCTTGTCGGATGAGACCGTTTCGACCCTAGTGCCGAAGCGGTTCCTCACCCCTACGCCGAACGAGACGCAGGTTTTTCGACACGGTCACGGACTTTTTCTGGACAGCGGTCAGGGGAGCGTGACGCGCGCCTGGTTGCCGCCGGGGTCGCAGTGCTTGCCGTTGGGGTACGTGGGCTCGGCGGTCACACGCGTAGCGGCGCGGTGGGCTTCGCTGCCGTTGGCCCTCGTGACGACGGCGGTCACCTCGACCTCCTCGGCGGGGAGCGCCGGCGCCTCGACGAAGCCCTGCATCGTCCCGTCCGAGGTCATGACCGCGCTGCACACGGAGTCGGGGTCGTCGCCGTCACACCCCTCGTCGACCGCAGTCTGGCCCGGGGTGAGCGGTGACTCCGCGTCGACGCATTCGCCGACCCAGCAGACGCGGGCCCGGACGGCGACGGCCCCAGCCGCGAGCGGGGGCTCGACCACGACGGCGATCCCGGCCGACGACGCGATCATCGTGCACGCACGCGCCGCCCCGTCGTCGGCGCCGGCACCGCACGCCATCAGCAGCGCGAGCGGCGCGGCCGCCCACGCCGTACGAAGTCGCGTCATGGCGGAACAGTAGCGGTGAGCCACGTCTGCCGGTGGTGAGCGACGGTTGTCGTCGTGGCTCACCGGTGGCGGACGTGGCTCACCGGGGGGTCTGCGTCAGTGCAGCAGCTCGACGATGCCGCGGTCGGCGACGCCGTCGGTGATCCGCGCGAGGTGGTACGCCTCGTTGCCGAGGGTGCGGTCGAGGACCGTCAGACGTGCGGCGTAGTGGCCGATCGAGTACTCCGCCGTCACACCGATGCCACCGTGCAGCTGGATCGACTCCTGGCTGATGTGGCGCCCCGTACGACCGAGCTCGGCCTGCAGCCGCGAGCCGACGAGCGCGTCAGGTCCGCTCTCGGCCAGCGACATCGTCGCCCACGTCGAGATCGAGCGGGCGAGCTCGAGCGAGGTGTACATGTCGGCCGCACGGAAGGTCAGCGCCTGGAACTTCGACAGCGTGACCCCGAACTGCTTGCGCGTCTTGAGGTAGCCGACGGTGGTCTCGACCGAGACCTCCATCGCGCCGATCGCCTCGGCGCCGTACGCGGTCTGCAGCCGCACGAACGCCGACGCGAGCGCCTCCTCGCCGGCGTCGCCGAGCGGAGTCGCCGCGGCACCCGAGAGCACGATGCGGGCCGCGTACGAGTCATCGGGCGTCGAATACGTCGTACGGGAGACGCCTGTGGCGGTCGCGTCCACGACGAACAGGCGGGTCGCGTCGACGTCCTTCGCGCTCACGATCAGGACGTCCGCGGCGCCACCGTGGCGTACCGGCTCCTTGACTCCGTCGAGGGTCCAGCCGTCACCGTTCGACGTCGCGGTCACCCCGTACGCGGCCGTGCCGTGCGGGGCACGCGGCTCGGTGTGCGCGACGACGGCGATCAGCTCGCCGGCGGCGATCTTGGGCAGCAGCTCGCGCTTCTGCTCCTCCGACCCCGCATCGGCAATCAGCTGGCCGGCACCGACGACGACGTCGATGAACGGCTCCGGAGCGAGCACGCGCCCGATCTCCTGGGCGACGATCCCGACCTCGACCGCAGTCGCACCGGCACCGTCGTACGCCTCGTCGAACGGCAGGCCCAGCAGACCCATCTCGGCGAGCTTGCCCCAGACCTCGCGGTCCCAGCCAGGCTCGGTGGCAGTGATCTTCTCGCGATTGCCGACCGACTCGCCGAGGATGCCTCGGACCGCGTCACGCAGCGCGAGCTGCTCGGTGTCGTACGTGAAATCCATGTCAGTCCCTCACAGTCCCAGGATCGTGCCGGCGATGATCTGGCGCTGGACCTCGTTGGACCCGCCGTAGATCGACACCTTGCGGAGGTTCAGGTAGGTCGGGACCGAGTCGCCCGCCCATGCCGGCACGTCGGAGTCGTCACCGGCACCCGCCGCGAGGACGTCCGCGCCGGCGACGTCGACCGCGAGCTCGGAGACCGCCTGCTGCAGCTGGGAGCCGGTCAGCTTGAGGATCGACGAGACCGGGTCGGGCTTGCCGTCCTTCGAGGCCGCGGCGACCCGCAGCGCGGTCAGCTCCAGCGAGAGCAGCTGGTTCTCGAGCGACGCGAAGCGGGTCGCGACCGCCGGGTCGTCGATCGGGCGGCTGCCATCGGCCAGCGACGCCGACGCGTGCTCCTTGAGCACCTGCAGGCGCAGCTTGGTGCTGCCGGTCGCGCCGATGCCGTCTCGCTCGTTGCCGAGGAGGAACTTCGCGTAGTCCCACCCGCGGTTCTCCTCGCCGACGAGCTGGTCGGCCGGGACGCGCACGTTGTCGAAGAAGACCTCGTTGACCTCGTACCCGCCGTCGATCAGCTTGATCGGGCGCACCGTCACGCCTGGGGTCGACATCTCGAACAGCACGAACGAGATGCCCTGCTGCTTCTTGGGGGCGTCGGGGTTGGTGCGGACCAGGCAGAAGATCCAGTCGGCGTACTGGCCGAGGGTCGTCCACGTCTTCTGGCCGTTGACGACCCACTCGTCGCCGTCGCGCACCGCCGTCGTCCGCAGCGACGCAAGGTCGGAGCCGGCATCGGGCTCGGAGAACCCCTGGCACCACCAGATGTCGAGGTTGGCCGTCGCCGGAAGGAAGCGCTCCTTCTGCTCCTGCGAGCCGAATGTCGCGATCACCGGGCCGACCATGCTCGCGTTGAACGGCAGCGGCGAGGGCACCCCCGCGGTCTGCATCTCGTCGAGCCAGATGTGGCGCTGCAACGGCGTCCAGCCCCTGCCGCCCCACTCGACGGGCCAGTTCGGCACGGCGTAACCGCCGGCGTTGAGCACCCGCTGGGTCTCGACGATCTGCTCCTTGGTGAGCTCCTCGCCGTGACGGACGGCGTCGCGGATCTCCTGAGGAACCTTGGTGGTGAAGAACTCCCGCAGCTCCTGCTGGAGCTGCGCGTCCTCCGCTGACAGCGCGAGCCTCATGTTCGCTCCCTGATGGCGTACGTGGTGGCGGCCACTCTCTAGGTAAGCGGCCGCTTAGAACCCTACCCGGGGGTAGGTCGTCAGCCTAGGCGCCCTCCCCGCCGCTGGCTGAGCCCGTCGAAACCCGCACCCCGCTGGTTGAGCCCGTCGAAACCCGTCGGGCCGCCGACGCCGTCGCCAGCTCCTCGAGCAGGTCCGCGGTGACGTCCCACCCGATGCACGCGTCGGTCACGCTCTGTCCGTACGTGAGACCGTCCGGCGCCGGCGCCTGCTTGCCCGGTACGAGGAAGCTCTCCAGCATCACGCCACCGATCCCGCGGTCGCCGGCCGCGACGTCGTGGGCGATCTCGCGCACCACGGCGGCCTGGCGGACGTGGTCCTTGCCGGAGTTGCCGTGGCTCGCGTCGACGACGAGGCGCTGCGGCATCCCCACGGCGGCGAGCAGCGCCAGCGCGGCCCGCCGCGAGTCGGCGCCGTAGTTCGGCCCGGAGTGCCCGCCCCGCAAGATCACGTGGCAGTCGGGGTTGCCGCTCGTCGAGACCGCGCACGCACGCCCCTCGTCGTCGATCCCGAAGAACGTCTGCTCGGCGGCTGCTGCGCCGCACCCGTCGATCGCCGCCTGGACGGAGCCGTCGGTCGCGTTCTTGAACCCCACCGGCATCGACAGGCCCGACACGAGCTGGCGGTGCACCTGGCTCTCCGGCGTACGAGCCCCGATCGCGCCCCACGAGACCGCGTCGGCGAGGTACTGCGGGCTCGTCGGCTCCAGGAGCTCGGTGCCCGCCGGCAGGCCGGTCGCGAGCACGTCGACCAGGACGGAGCGGGCCAACCGGAGGCCGCGGCGTACGTCGTACGACTCGTCCATGCCGGGGTCGTTGATCAGTCCCTTCCAGCCGACGGTCGTGCGCGGCTTCTCGAAGTAGACCCGCATGACGATCTCGAGCTCGTCGGCGTAGGCCTCGCGCAGCGGAGCGAGCCGGTGGGCGTAGTCGAGCGCGGCGCTGGGGTCGTGGATCGAGCACGGCCCAACGAGGACCAGGAGCCGGTCGTCGTGTCCGGCCATGATCGACGCGGCGGCATCACGCGAGCGCGCCACGAGTCCGGCTGCGGCGTCGCCGAGCGGACGGGACGCCACGACGTCACGCGGCGGCTCGAGGGGATCGAGGCTGCGGACCCGCAGGTTGCTCGTCGTACGACCGCGGGCCGCGGCGGTGCTCGGGGCCGGGTGCTTCACAGACATCAGGTGCTTCCTCTCGGCGGCGCCTGATCCTGAGCCGGCACCGCCACGAATGACGAAAGGCACGGACCGTGTGGTCCGTGCCTGTGCTGGCTTTGCTGAGCGAGTCGGTCTATGAGGCGCCGACCGCTGGCTGCACCAGCACGTCGCGCCCATAAAATCGTCCGCTCATCACGTCGACGACGCTAGCACGCGCAGTGGCGAGCCCTCCCGGGCACCTGTGGATTTCCAGGGAATTGGAAACCCCAGCCGCTGCTGACGGGGGATACAGCAACGACCGGGGCCTGAAGACGACTTTAAGGCATCCTGAACAGTCGTACAAGTGGCGACTTCGTGACCTGGATCACGCTGACGAATTTTGTGGTGTTTTGGTCTACCGAACCGTGATCTGGCGGTTCGCGAGACCGTTGCGCGCACCCCGCTGCTCGGTGGTGAGAGGCGTCGAATCGGCCAGGGCTTCCTTGAGTCGACCTTCAAAAGCCACTGAAGGGCCCTCCAGTTCGGCTGCAGGCGTCGGCTCGTCCATCTCCCACACGGGGACGAGGAGGCCGTGCGCGCGGAACGACCCGATCAGGCGGACGTGCTCGCCGAGCCGGTCGTCACCGGCTGCACGCAGCCGTGCCAGCGCGGTGAGCAGCTCGTCCTCGTCGTACGGCATCACCCAGCGGAGGAACTGGCGCTCGCCGAGCTGCGTCCAGTACGCCGCGTCGACCTCCTCGAGCCGGACGGTCGGCGAGACGATCTCGTTGGCCTGCTCGATCGCGGCCGCGACGTCACCCGTCGGGTCGTCGATGCCGGCGGTCCAGAAGTCGAACCCCTCCTGCACGTCGACCTCGAGGTCGGAGTCCGTGTCGACGATGTCCTGGAGACGCTCACCGACACCCGGGTCGGCGAGGACGATCTCGGTGCCGGGCTCGGTCTCGAGACCCTGCAGGATCACCGCGGCCAGGTCACGGCTCACGTCACCGAAGTTGTGCGTCACCTGCAGCCCGACCCAGATCTCGCCGTCGGGGCGCACCAGGCCGGCCGACGCGGACGGCAGCAGCGTGATGAACCGGACCGACCTGTCGGCGGCCAGGCCCTCGCGCAGCCGGAGGGATGCGGTCGCGGCCGGCACGAACTCGCGCAGTGCCACCAGGTCGCACTCGCCCGGGATGCCTTCGAACGTCCGGGCGCGGAACGGCATCCGCTCGACCTTCTCCGGCTTCACCCGACGGCGGGAACGCTTGCCCATACTTCTTCTCCTGAGTTCGGTGAGGGTGACCGTGTGGTCACTGACGCTCGGACGGGCCCTGCGGCGGGTACGGCGGCTGGCCGGGCTGCGGCCCGTACGGCTGGCCGGGGCGCTGCGGCGGCTGCCCGTACGGGGGCTGCTGGGGCTGCTGCGGCGGCTGACCATAAGGCGGCTGCGGCTGCCCGTGCGGCGGCTGACCATAAGGCGGCTGCGGCTGCCCGTGCGGCGGCTGCTGAGGCGGCGGGCTGGGCTGACCGTACGAGGGACGAGGGAACTGCTGCGTCGGCTCGGGCTGGCCGTACGGCTGCTGCTGCGGCTGTGACTGCCCGTACGACGCGCTCGGCTCGGGGCGTGCCTGCGTGGACGTCCCGCTGCCGCGGGTGGCAAGCAGCGCGAGGACCCCGAGGACGAAGCCGAGGGCGACGACGACCATCCCGCCTCCGACCAACAGGTAGCCCGTGACGGCGCTGTCGACGTCCTCCGCGTCCTCGACGCCGCTGGTCATGACGGCTCCGGCGACGGCGACGGCAACACCGACGGCCGTCAGCCCGAGCCCGGCCCAGCCGAGCGCGACCCGGCCACGGCCGTTGAGGATCGCGAGGATCCACAGCAGGACCGCGATCACGAGCACGACAACCGTGCCGACCACGAGGACGGAGTTGAGCGAGTCGCTGTCCTCGGCGACGCTGCGGCTCACGCTGGACGGGTCGTCGGCAAGATCGGCGAAGATGCCGCGCCGCGCGGTGAGCGCGTACACGGCGTAGCCGAGCGACACCAGTGCGCCGATCACGAGACCGATCAGTGCCACCGTGCCCCACGGCGACGGCTGCTCCACGTCACGGCCGCTGGAGGTGGGAGGCGCGTGCGGCGTCGACCAGTGCGGCTGCGGCGAGGCGGGCTGCGGGACGCCCGGCTGAGGGCCGCCCCAGCCGGGTTCGCCAGAGGGCTGACCGGAAGCTCCCCCGTACGGGCGACCGTACGGGTCCTGCGGGCCTTGCGACATGGTGGTGTTCCTCCTCGGACCGGCGAGCAAGCGTGCGACCGGCGAGCCAAGCCTAGCCAACCAGGGGCTTCTCGAGCCTCGACCCCGGTACGGCCTTGCCATCGCCTGGGAGGATGTCCGACATGGACGAGACCACCATCCCCACCGTCGAGGTCGCCGGCGTGCCCGACCCTGTGCCCGCCGACCTGGTCGTGCTCGACGTGCGCGAGGACGACGAGTGGGCCGCCGGACACATCGAGGGCGCGGTGCACATCCCGCTCGGCGAGCTCGCGGCCCGTGCCGACGAGGTGCCGACTGGCGGCCAGGTGCTGGTGTACTGCCACGTCGGGGGCCGTTCGGCCCGCGCCACCGCGTTCCTGAAGGAGCGTGGCGTCGACGCGGTCAACCTGGCGGGCGGCGTCGTCGCGTGGCACCAGGCCGGGCGCCCACTGGTCTGACGTTCCGTCCTACCGCAGCAGCTTCGACATCCGCCGGTCGGCGAGGGGTTTGCCTCCGGTCTGGCAGGTCGGGCAGTACTGCAGGGACGAGTCCGCGAACGACACCTCACGGATCGTGTCGCCGCAGACCTCGCACGTCTCGCCGGTCCGCGCATGCACCCTCATGCCGGACTTCTTCTCCCTCTTGAGCTCGGACGCGGCAAGCCCGTCAGAACGCGCGATCGCGTCGCGCAGCGTGCTGCCGATGGCCTCGTACAGGATCGTCAGGTCCTCCTCGGACCCCGCGATGGTGTTCGCCGGCTTGAACGGCGACATCTTCGCGACGTGGAGGATCTCGTCGGAGTAGGCGTTGCCGATGCCCGCGATCTGCGACTGGTCGCGCAGGACGCCCTTGATCTGCGCCCGCCCGGCCGCGGTGAGGATGTCACGCAGCGCATCGCGCGTGAACGCCCCGTCGAGCGGCTCCGGGCCGAGCCTCGCGATCCCGGGGACCTCGGCAGGATCGCGTACGAGGTAGACCGCGAGCCCCTTCTTGGTGCCGGCCTCGGTCAGGTCGAAGCCCGAGCCGTCGTCGAGCACAACCCGGAACGCGAGCGGGTTCTTGCCACCGCCGGGGCGTGGTGGCGCCTTGGGCTGCTCGTCCTTCCAGCGCAGCCAGCCGGCGCGCGCCAGGTGGATGATCAGGTGCAGCCCACCGGCGTCGATGTCGAGGAACTTGCCGTGGCGCGTGACGCCGTCGACCAGGAGTCCGGAGAGCGCGCTGACCGGAGGGTCGTACGTCTTGAGGGCACTGATCGCGGCCGGGTATGCGGCGGCGATCGCGCGGGGCTCACCCTCGGTGACCCCCAGGCGGCGGGACAGGTCGTCGGCGAGTGCGGCGACCTCGGGCAGCTCGGGCACGCCCCCAGTGTGCCGCCTCGTCCGCGATTTGGGCAGTTCCCCACCGTTGTCGCGCCGGCGTTCGGTGGCGAAGTGCCCAGATCGCGGACGGGACGGGGAGGAGGGGCAAAACGCGAGGGACCCCGGGACGCTGGCGCGTACCCGAGGTCCCTTCGTGGTGCGTCTTACTTGACGGCGGCCTTGAGCTTGCTGCCCGCGGTGACCTTGACGCCGTAACCGGCGGGGATCTCGAGGGTCTCGCCGGTCGCGGGGTTGCGGCCGGTGCGCGCGGCGCGCTCGACACGCTCCACGGTCAGCAGGCCCGGGATCTGGACCTTCTCGCCCTTGCCGGCGGCGGCGATGAGCGTGTCACCGAAAGCGCTGAGGACCGCATCGGCGTCGGCCTTGGTGGTGCCGGCAGTCTCGGCGACTGCAGCTACGAGTTCAGTACGGTTCACGGGATTCCTCCGACGTGCGTGTGGTCAGTTGTCTTATGACGCACACCAGCATAGGAAGAAATGCCCGAGATCCCTGGATTTCCAGCGGCCCACGCCGGTGTGGTGCGTGTCGACAGTAGCCCACACCCATGTCCGAATCAGCGCCACGTGGCCGGTAACGGTGTGTCGAGGACCCTCGAGAGGGCAGCGAGATACTCGTCGCGGGGCCACTCCGCGACCCCCAGCGAGGCCAGGTGCGGGGTCTGCCACTGGGTGTCCACGAGGCGCTGCGACGCGTACTCGTCGGACAGCACCTCAACGAGGGCCACCAGCGCCGCCTTAGAGGCGTCACTCTCACGGTGAAACATGCTCTCACCTGCAAAAAGGCCGCCGATCGCGACGCCGTACAGGCCGCCGACGAGCAGCCCGTCGGCGTTGCGAACCTCGACCGAGTGCGCCCATCCGAGGGCGTGCAGACGCCCGTACGCGACACCGATCTGACCGTCGATCCATGCCCCGTCCCGCACCGGGTCTGCACACGCTTCGACGACCTCGTCGAAGGCTGTGTCGATCGTTGTCGTGAAGCGATTGGTCGACTTGCGCAACGATCTCGTCACACGCAGGCGATCCAGCTGCAAAACGCCGCGCCGAAGGGGCGACCACCACCCCATCGGCCCTCCGGGCTCGACCGGCATCGGGAAGAGACCGGTCGCGTACGCCGCGATCAGGGTTTCCGGGGCCAGGTCGGCGCCGACCCCGACGAAGTCGTCGTCCGGCCACGAGTCCTGGTCGAACTCCCAGCGGTTCGGTCCGAGGGGTTGCGGCGTCACGGGTCGACTCTAGTCAGCGCTGTGGGTGCCTCACATACGATGGGACCTACTGCCTGAGGAGGTGCTCGTGGGGATCGCCAAGTCGACCGCCAAGTTCGTTGCACCGCGCGTCGCGATGTCCGCCGGTCCGAAGGTCACGGCCGGCTACGTCCGCGTGCTGCTCGACCGCGCGATCGACGGGGTCGGGCCGTTCAAGCCGGTACGGGTCGCGTGCGACGCCCGTCTCGCACTGGCCGGAGGCCGCGTCGAGGACGCGATCAGCGAGTCGGTCGGGATCCACGTCCGCTACGCCAGCGCGCAGGGTTTCCTCACCAACCTCGGCGGTGTCGCGTCGATGGTCGTGACGATCCCCGCGAACGTCGCCGGGCTCGCGCTGCTCCAGTGCCACCTCGTGGCCGCGATCGCCTATCTGCGCGGCTACGACCTCGATGACCCGCGCGTGCGCAACGCGGTGATGGCCACGCTGCTCGGCAAGCACGAGGTCGCGAAGGCGATCAAGGACGGCCGGCTGCCCTCGACTCCGATGGGGCTCGCGACCTCGCCGGTCCACGACCCCGCGCTCGACGAGCGGATCGCCCGCGAGGTGACGGCGGCGCTGTTCGGCCGGGTCAGCGGCAAGCAGGGCGCGACCGTGTTCCTTCGCAAGGTGCCGATCCTCGGCGGCGGGGTCGGCGCGCTCGCCGACGCCCGTTCCACCGCACAGCTGGCCTCGTACGCGCGCCGCGAGTGGCGCGACCGACGCCTCCCGCCCCCGCACTGACGGGTCACACTCTTCGGTGGGGCCAACAAAGACGTCGTGCCCCACCGAACAGGTTCGGTGGGGCACGAACTTTGCGTGGGGCCCCACGCAAAGTCAGAGCGTCAGGCGAGGTCGAAGCGGTCGGCCTCCATGACCTTGACCCACGCAGCGACGAAGTCGCTCACGAACTTCGCCTTGGCGTCATCGCTGGCGTAGACCTCGGCGAGCGCACGCAGCTCCGAGTTCGACCCGAAGAGCAGGTCGACGCGGCTTCCCGTCCACGTCTCGCCCGTCGCCGTCGTGCCGGTGAAGCTCCGCCCGGACTCGTCCGGCGTCCACGTGGTGCCGAGCTCGAGCAGGTTGACGAAGAAGTCGTTCGTCAGCGTGCCCGGGTTGGCGGTGAGGACACCGAGCGACGACCCGTCGTAGTTGGCCCCGATCGTACGGAGGCCACCGACGAGCACCGTCATCTCCGGCGCGCTGATGCCGAGCAGGTTCGCCTTGTCGACGAGCAGGTACTCGGCGGGGAGGCGGCTGGCCTTGCCGAGGTAGTTGCGGAACCCGTCGGCCTTCGGCTCGAGGTAGGCGAAGGAGTCGACGTCGGTCTCCTCCTGCGACGCGTCCACGCGGCCCGGCGTGAACGGCACCGAGAGGTCGTGGCCTGCGGCCTGGGCGGCCAGCTCCACACCGACGCCGCCGGCGAGCACGATGACGTCGGCCAGCGAGACCTGCTTGCCGGACTGCGCCTCGTTGAACGCCGCCTGGACGCCCTCGAGCGTACGGAGCACGCCCGCGAGCTCGTCGGGGTTGTTGACCTCCCAGCCGGCCTGCGGCTGGAGACGGATGCGCGCACCGTTGGCGCCACCGCGCTTGTCGCTGGAGCGGAACGACGACGCGGAGGCCCACGCCGTGGTGACCAGCTGCGAGACCGTCAGGCCGGAGGCCTTGATCTGGTCCTTGAGCGCAGCGATGTCGGCGGCGTCGATCGCCTCGTACGAGGCCTCGGGCAGCGGGTCCTGCCAGAGCAGCTGCTCGCTGGGGACCTCGGGGCCGAGGTAGCGCACGACCGGGCCCATGTCGCGGTGCGTGAGCTTGAACCAGGCGCGGGCGAACGCGTCGGCGAAGGCCGCCTGGTCGTCCTTGAAGCGGCGCGAGATCTCCTCGTAGATCGGGTCGAAGCGCAGCGCCAGGTCCGACGTCAGCATTCGCGGCTCGCGGTGCTTCGACGGGTCGTGCGCGAGCGGCACAAGGTCCGAGCCCGCACCGTTCTTCGGACGCCACTGCTTCGCACCGGCGGGCGACTCCATGAGCTCCCAGTCGTACGCGAACAGGATGTGGAAGAACTCGTTGTCCCAGCGGACCGGGTGATAGGTCCAGGTGACCTCGAGGCCGGAGCTGATGACGTCGTCACCCTTGCCGGTGCCGTAGCCCTGCTTCCAGCCGAGGCCCTGCTCCTCGAGCGGAGCGGCCTCGGGCTCGGGGCCGACGAGGTCCGCCGAGGCGGCGCCGTGCGTCTTGCCGAACGTGTGGCCGCCGGCGATGAGCGCGACGGTCTCCTCATCGTTCATCGCCATGCGGGCGAAGGTCTCGCGGATGTCGCGCGCCGACGCCAGCGGGTCGGGGTTGCCCTCCGGGCCCTCGGGGTTGACGTAGATGAGGCCCATCTGGACGGCCGCGAGGGGATCCTCGAGGTCGCGGTCACCGGTGTAGCGCTCCGCGCCTCCGGCGTCGCCGCCGAGCCACTCGGTCTCCGGGCCCCAGTAGACGTCCTCGTCGGGCTCCCACACGTCCTCGCGGCCGCCGGCGAACCCGAAGGTCTCGAAGCCCATGGTCTCGAGCGCGACGTTGCCGGCGAGGATCATCAGGTCGGCCCACGAAAGGCTCTGGCCGTACTTCTTCTTGACCGGCCACAGCAGGCGGCGGGCCTTGTCGAGGTTGACGTTGTCCGGCCAGCTGTTGAGCGGCGCGAACCGCTGCTGCCCGGCACCGGCGCCACCGCGGCCGTCGCTCACGCGGTACGTGCCCGCGCTGTGCCACGCCATGCGGACGATGAACGGGCCGTAGTGCCCGAAGTCGGCCGGCCAGAAGTCCTGCGAGGTCGTCAGGATCTCGGCGATGTCCTGCTTCACGGCCGTGAGGTCGAGGCTCTTGAACGCCTCGGCGTAGTCGAAGTCGTCGCCCAGCGGGTTCGCGACCGCGGGGTTCTTGGCGAGGATCTTCAGGTTGAGCTGGTTCGGCCACCAGCCGCGGTTGCTGCTGCCACCTTGGGTCGGGTGGGTCGTCTGGCCGTGGGCCACCGGGCAACCGCCCGCGGGCGACTCCTCGTTGACCTCACCGATCACGGCGTCGTGGTTCTCAGACATGGATTCCTTTCCAGGGCTGTCAGGGCTTGGTACGGGTCGTCACGAGGTCTGGGGTGCGGAGCACGCGGGGCAGACGCCCCAGTAGAGGACCTCGGCCTCGTCGATGGCGAAGCCGTGGTCGTCGGACGCGTGCAGGCAGGGAGCCGCACCGACGGCGCAGTCCACGTCGGCGATCGCGCCGCACGAGCGGCACACGACGTGGTGGTGGTTGTCGCCGACACGCGCCTCGTACCGGGCGACCAGGCCGGTCGGCTGGATGCGACGGACGAGGCCGTGGTCGGTGAGCGTGCGCAGCGAGTCGTAGACCGCCTGGTGCGACACGCTGGGCAACAGGCGGCGTACGGCGTCGATGAGCGTGTCGGTGTCGGCATGCGGGAGGCTGTGCACCGCTTCGAGCACGGCGATCCGCGGGCGGGTCACGCGCAGCGAGGATGCACGCAGCATCTGCTCGGTATCAGGCGTGGGGTCCATGCGCCCAGTCTGGCGCCTTTTCTTGAATCAGTCAAAACAAGCAGTCTTGAACCAGTCAACCCTGGCCATCGACACACGGGCCGCCGTGACCCTCGCGTGTGCTGCCATGGACGGAGCCGAGAACTGACGAACAAGGGGGTACGTCATGACGAGACGACTCGTACGCATCGGCGCGGTGACCGCAGGAGCGGTCCTCGCGGTCGGCATGATCCCGGGCACGGCCCACGCCGCGTCCGCGGTGGTCAAAGACCCGCGCGGTGACGCGCCGCGCGTCGCCGACATCACGCAGCTGCGCGTGAAGAACGGGCCCGCGCGCGTCTCCGGCGTGCTCACGATCCCGCACCGCAACAAGAAGAAGCTCGCGTCGACCGACCTGATCATCAAGACCAGGGACAGCGGCCGCTGGAAGTACGTCGTGTCGATCGTCCGCAACCGCAAGGGCAAGGTCACCGACAAGATCCTCGGGTGGCAGCGCGGCGACGACCCGAGCACGTTCACGGTGCTGCCGTGCACGGGCATCAAGACCAGCTGGTCGGGCAAGAAGACGACGATCTCTGTCCCGGTGTCGTGCCTGTCGAAGACGACCGGCACCCGAGTGAAGGCCAAGGCCGCGATCCTCGCCCGTGTCGGGCCGGGTCACGACTCGTACGACGAGGTCACGCGGTTCAGCCGCTACGTCAAGCGCGGCTGAGCGCGGCCCGCACGTCGGCGACCGCTTCCTCGATCTCGGGCGCGAGGGGGCGGTCGTCGAGGGCCTCCAGGGTCAACACCGCGGCCTCGGGGTCGCTGGCACGGACCTGCAGCTCGGCGAGGTAGGCGAGCGCCTGCGTCTGATCCTCGACCGGGCTGGGGTCCGCGTCACGCCGGCTTCGAAGAAGTCGGTGATGTCGTCGATCGAGGGCGCGCCGCGCCCCCGTCCACGTCGTGAAAGCAACCTGACCGAATCGCGGGCCGAGAACGGTCAGGTTCCTTTCACAGCGTGGACGCGAGATCAGCCGGCGGTCAGCGCGCGCACCACGGCCGAGGGCGAGGGGCGGCCGAGCTGTTCGGCCATCCAGACGCTGGTCTGCGCGAGGGCGGTCAGGTCGACGCCGTGGGTGACTCCGAGACCGTCGAGCATCCACACCAGGTCCTCGGTGGCGAGGTTCCCGGTGGCAGACTTCGCATACGGGCAGCCGCCGAGGCCGCCGGCGCTCGCGTCGAACGTGGTCACGCCACGCCGCAGCGCCGCGTACGTGTTGGCGAGCGCCTGTCCGTACGTGTCGTGGAAGTGCATCGCGATCCGCGACCCGCCGCCCCCACCGCCGGTCGAACCTGTCGAGACCCCGCCTGTCGGGACCCCCGCCGCCGCGAACGCGTCGAGCATCGCCTCGACGTGGTGCGCGGTGCCGACGCCGATCGTGTCGCCGAGCGACAGCTCGTACGCGCCCATGTCGAGCAGGCGCTTGCCGGCGGTGACGACGCGATCGAGCGCGACCTCGCCCTCCCACGGGTCGCCGAAGCACATCGAGAGGTACGCCCGCATCTGCACGCCGGCGTCGAGCGCGCGCCGCACGACCGGCTCGAACATCGCGAACTGTGCCTCGTACGTGCTGTTGAGGTTCTTCTGCGCGAACGTCTCGGTGGCGCTTCCGAAGATCGCCACGTGCGTGACCCCAGCGTCGAGCGCACGGCCGAGGCCGCGCTCGTTGGGGACGAGGACCGGGTACGGCGTGGCGCCGTGGAGGTCGAGCCTCGCGACCAGGTCGGCGGCGTCGGCGAGCTGCGGGACCCACTTCGGATGGACGAAGCTGGTCGCCTCCACGATCGGGAGCCCGGCGGCCGTGAGGCGCTGAACGAACTCGAGCTTGGTGTCGAGGCCGATGATGCCCTTCTCGTTCTGGAGCCCATCGCGCGCTCCGACCTCGTAGATCGTCACGCGCTCGGGCATCGCCGGGTCACGGTGGACGGCGGGAAGGCTCATGCGTTCTCCACCCGGAACAGCAGCGCCCCGAGCGCAACCTGGTCTCCCACGGCGACCCCGACATGCGTCACCGCGCCGTCGTACGGGGCCTTGAGGGCAAGCTCCATCTTCATCGCCTCCACGACGCCGAGCACCTGACCTTCACTCACGATCTCACCCTCCGTCACCGCGAGGGACAGCACGGTGCCCGGCATCGGCGAGACGACATCCGCGTCACCGCTGCCCTCCGCCGCGCGGTCGCGGGCAGGGTCGGGATGACGGAATGTCCACGTCTGGCCTTCGTACGCGACAGTGACCCCGCCGGCGTCGAGCGCCACGGGCTGCGTGTCGAGGGCGCCGACGTACGAGCCGACGGGCAGCGCGATCTCGACCGGCGTGTCGTCGGCGTCCACGAGCGACACGAGGACCGGTGCCGGGTCGCCCCCCGAGCGCCAGCCGTCCGCGGCGCCGAACGGGTCGCCCGCAGGACGGGCGTGCGAGTCCGCCCAGGCGAGGGCGGCCGCACGCGCCGCCGCGTCCGGTGCGGAGGGGCGGGTGGTGAGCTCCTGCGCGGCCGGCGAGTCGAGCCACGCTGTGTCGATCCGCGACTCCCCGAACGCGTCGGAGGCCACGAGCCGCCGCAGGAAGCCGGTGTTGGTCGTGACGCCGAAGATCGCCGTACGGTCGAGCGCATCCACGAGCGCGGCGCGGGCGGAGTCGCGGTCGGGCCCGCGCGCGATCACCTTGCCGAGCATCGGGTCGTACGAGGTGGTCACCACCGCACCGGACTGCAGCGCGGCGTCGACGCGGACGTGCTCGGGCCAGACGACGGTGGTCGCGCGGCCGGCCTGCGGAAGAAACCCGGCGTACGGGTCCTCGGCATAGACGCGTGCCTCGATCGCGTGCCCGGTCGCGGTGACGTCGCCTTGCGCCAGCGGCAGCGGGAGGCCCTGGGCCACGTGCAGCTGGAGCGCGACGAGGTCGAGCCCGGTGATCGCCTCGGTGACGGGGTGCTCGACCTGGAGGCGGGTGTTCATCTCGAGGAAGGCGATCTTCTCCTCGCCGGGCACAGCGTCGGCGTCGTGCACGAGGAACTCGACCGTGCCGGCGTTGACGTACCCGACCTCGCGCGACAGCGCGACCGCCGCCTCGGTGAGCCGCGCGCGCGTCGCTGCGGAGATCGTCGGGGCTGGCGCCTCCTCCAGGACCTTCTGATGGCGACGCTGCGCGGAGCAGTCGCGCTCGAAGAGGTGGAGGACGGTGCCGTGCTCGTCGCCGATGACCTGCACCTCGACGTGGCGGCCGTGCTCGACGTACTCCTCGACGAGCAGCGTGTCGTCGCCGAACGCCGCCGCGGCCTCGCGACCGGCGGCGGCGACCGCGTCCGTGAGGTCGGCGGGGTCGCGGACGATGCGCATGCCCTTGCCGCCACCACCGGCAGCCGCCTTGACGAGGACCGGGTACGCGACCTCGCCCCCGAGGTCGTACCGTCGCGTCACGGGAACGCCGGCGCGCTCGGCGACCTCGCGCGCGCGGTCCTTGCGTCCCATGAGGTCGATGACGTCCGGGCTCGGCCCGATCCACACCAGTCCGGCGTCGACGACGGCACGCGCCGCATCCGCACGCTCCGACAGGAACCCGTACCCGGGGTGCACCGCCTGCGCTCCGCTGCGCCGCGCGGCGTCGAGGATCGCGTCGACGTCGAGGTACGACGCCACGTGCTCGGCGTGATCGGCGAGCCGGACGTGCGGCGCACCGGCATCGAGGTCGGAGTGCACCGCGATCGCGCGCAGCCCGGCGGCCTGCACCGCGCGGATCACCCGCAGCGCGATCTCGCCCCGGTTGGCCACAAGGACGGAGGTGAATCGGGGGGTCTCGGTCATCGCACTCACATCCGGAAGATGCCGTAGTGGGGTTCAGGGATCGGCGCGTTCGACGACGCCTGCAGCGCCATGCCAAGCACGCGCCGCGTGTCAGCGGGGTCGATGATGCCGTCGTCCCACAGACGCGCGGTCGAGTAGTACGCCGAGCCCTGCGCCTCGTACTGCGCCCGGATCGGCGCCTTGAACGCCTCTTCGTCGTCGGGCGAGTCGAAGCCGCGCACCGTCGCGAGAACCGATGCGGCCTGCTCGCCACCCATCACCGAGATCTTGGCGTTGGGCCACATCCACAGGAAGCGCGGGTCGTACGCGCGCCCGGACATGCCGTAGTTGCCGGCCCCGTACGAGCCGCCGATCACGACCGTGAACCGTGGCACGACCGACGACGCGACCGCAGTGACGAGCTTGGCGCCGTCCTTGGCGATCCCGCCGTTCTCGTACTCGCGCCCAACCATGAACCCGGTGATGTTCTGGAGGAAGACGAGCGGCACCCCGCGCTGGTTCGCCAGCTCGATGAAGTGCGCACCCTTGAGCGACGACTCCGAGAAGAGGATGCCGTTGTTGGCGACGATCGCGACCGGGAAGCCCCAGATCCGGGCGAACGCGCACACGAGCGTCTCGCCGTACAGCGGCTTGAACTCGTGGAACGTCGAGCCGTCGACCACGCGCCGGATCACGTCACGCACGTCGTACGGGGTGCGCGAGTCGGTCGGCACCACGTCGTACAGGGTCTCGGGGTCCTCCAGCGGCTCGACGACCTCCGTGCGCTCGAGGCTCGGCGGGGTGCGGCGCTCGAAGGTCGCGACGATGCTGCGCACGATCGCCAGCGCGTGCGCGTCGTCGTCGGCGAGGTGGTCGACGACACCGGAGCGGCGCGCGTGCACCTCGCCGCCACCGAGCTCCTCGGCCGTGACCACCTCGCCCGTCGCCGCCTTCACCAGCGGCGGGCCGCCGAGGAAGATCGTGCCCTGGTCGCGCACGATGACGGTCTCGTCGCTCATCGCCGGGACGTACGCCCCGCCGGCGGTGCACGAGCCCATCACGGCCGCGACCTGCGGGATGCCCTGCGCGGACATCTGCGCCTGGTGGTAGAAAATGCGCCCGAAGTGCTCGCGGTCGGGGAACACCTCGTCCTGCATCGGCAGGAACGCGCCGCCGGAGTCGACGAGATAGAGACAGGGGAGGCGGTTCTCGGCGGCGATCGTCTGCGCGCGGAGGTGCTTCTTGACCGTCATCGGGTAGTACGTGCCGCCCTTGACGGTCGCGTCGTTCGCGACGACCATGCACTCGCGACCGGACACACGGCCGATGCCGGCGACGACGCCCGCGCTCGGGACGGCGTACGGGTCGCTGGTTGAGCCTGTCGAAACCCCGTACATCCCGTACGCCGCGAGCGGCGCGATCTCGAGGAACGGCGAGCCGGGGTCGAGGAGACGGTCGACGCGGTCGCGGACGAAGAGCTTGCCGCGCTTCTCGTGCTTCGCGCGGGCGCGTTCGGAGCCGCCCGAGCGCGCGACGGCGAGGCGTTCGCGGAGCTCGGCGACGAGCTCACGCATGCCGGTGGGGTGCATGAAGGTGATGTTAACGGTTGTTAACCTCGCGCACCAACCCGCCGGCCGTCACGTGAGCAGGCGACGACGGTAGCCCTCGGCCACCGCCGAGGCTCGATCACGAGCGCCGAGCTTGCCGTAGATGTGTTGCAGATGGGTCTTGATGCTCGCTTCGCCGATGAACAACGCTTGAGCGGCCTCCCGATTCGAGCTGCCGTTCGCGACCAGCTGCAGCACCTCCTTCTCTCGATCGGTCAGCGTGCTGGCGCCTGGCCTGCGTACCTGCCCCATCAGGTGCTGCGTCGCCGACGGCGCGAGCACCGCCTCTCCACGCGCGGCTGCACGGACGGCTCGCATCAGCTCGTCGGGCAGCGCGTCCTTCAGGAGATAACCAATCGCACCCGCCTCGATCGCCGGCAGGACGTCGCTCTCGCTATCGAAGGTGGTCAGGATCAGCACGCGGACGCTCGGGGCCCGCTCGTGCAGGGCCGCGGTCGCGGCGACGCCGTCCATCCCGGGCATCCGAAGGTCCATGAGCACGACGTCGGCTGCCAGCAGCGTCGCGCGTTCGATGCCCTCGGCGCCGTCCCCGGCCTCACCGACCACCACGATGTCCTCGGCGTCCGCAAAGGTGTCGCGAAGACCGCCCCTCACGATCGGATGGTCATCGACGACGACGAGTCGAATCATCGGTCGGTCTCCTCCTCTGCTCCCGTGTCCCCGGGGGCGATCGCCGGGACGCGCGCACTGACAGAAGTCCCTTCACCCGGGGCGCTCTGCACCTCCACGTGACCGCCGACGCCTCTGATGCGCTGGCGCATGCTCGTCAGGCCGAAGCCGGTGCCGACCCCTTTCACGAACCCGCGTCCATCGTCCCGCACGTCCAACAGCACCTCGGGGCCCGTGTACGACAGCGTGACACCGACACGCGAGGCCTCTGCGTGCTTCGCCACGTTGGTCAGCGACTCCTGCGCGACCCGGAAGAGCGACACCTCGATCGCCGGGCTCAGTGGCTCGCGGGTGCCGGTGACCTCAAGCTGCGCGGTCATCTCGTGGTCCTCCGACCATCGCTCGGTCAACGTGCGCAGCGCGTCGGGGAGGTGCGCTCGCCCAAGCTCTTGGGGAGCGAGCGCCTGCACGGACCGTCTGGCCTCGGTCAGACTGCTGCGCGCGAGCCGAAGGGCACGCGCAACGTGCTCGTCCGTTTCACCCTGCTCACGCGCGGAACGCTCGGCTGCCTGGAGCTGCGTGATGATGCCGGCCAAACCCTGGGCCAGCGTGTCGTGGATCTCGCCGGCCAGTCGCTGCCGCTCGTCCTGCGCCCCGGACTCACGGGCCTGGGCGACCAGCTGCGCATGGAGCCCGGCGTTCTCGTGCAGGGCCGCCTCGAGTCGCTCGACGAGCTCCTCCCGCTTGCGTTCCTCGGGCTCGCTGCGCGCCGTCAGCACGATGCCCACGCCGATCGCCGCCGTCTGCACGGCGACGATCAGGAGGAACTCCGCGAGCATCTCTGGGGTCGGGTCATCCCACACGCGCATCACCGAGCCGTTGAGGGCCACGGAGGTCGCCAGGACTCCGAGCACCCCCAACGGCCACGGCCTGAGCAGGTACGCGTGGAAGAAGCCCGCGATGGTGAAGACGAGGAAGATGTCGGAGTACGTCATGAGGGTGACGCACAGCGCCAGCAGCCCGACGAAGTAGATCCCCGCCGGCACCGGCCGGAGCGCCCTCCTCCTGAGGGGCAGCGTGTGCCCGAACAGCACCCACAGCACCGAGACCGCGACGAGCCCGAGGACGGATGCACCCTCGGGCCAGAAGCCTTCACCAGAGGCCGGCAGCACCCACGAGAAGTAGATCGTCGTCGAGATCGTCAGCAGCAGCCACGGGGTGATCAGCTGCAGAAGGTCCCAGACCCGCAGCTGCTCTGCTTTCCAGGCCAACCGCGAGCGATTCGCGATCTCCGCCTCTTGCGCGAGGGCGGAAGCGCGCGTCCCCGAGCTCGGGCGCTCACCGGCCCCGGCATCCCGCATCATCGACCTCTACTCCCAGCGGAAGAGCTTCGCGGCGATGGCGCTCGCGGTCACTGCGACACCCGCCATTATGGCAATCTGCAGCCAGAAGGGCTGCCCAGCCGCGGTGGCGGTGATCTCGCCCGCCTCGGCGGACCACGCCGCGGTGAGAGCCTGCAGCCCGGGCGGGACGAACTCACCGACCTCGCGCAGCACGTCGGGCATGAGGACACGAGGCAGGAAGGCCCCGCCGAAGAACATCAGCGCAACGAACACGAGGGTGCCGACCTGGTTCGCGGCACTGCTCGTGCGGGCCACGGCCGCGGAGATCATACCGAGCCCGAGCAGTGCCGCATAGCCGACGATGAAGGCGACGACGAACTCCAGAGGTCGCTCGGGCGGCGCGATCTTCAGGACCGCCCACGCGAGGACGACCATGAGGGCCGCGGAGGCGACCACCGACGCGAACGCGACGATCATCTGCGCGAGCAGGACGCTCCGCGGATCCGCAGGAGTAGTCGAGAGCCTGCGCAGGATGCCGCGCTCACGGTACGTCGCGATCACCGCGGGGACATGCTGCACGGCGATCATCACCATCGCGAACACCAGTGCGGTCGGCGCCCAGACGTCGATGGACCGGAGCCCGCCAGTGTCGGGCGACGTCTCTCTGAGCGCGGGGATGGCACCTAGCGCGAGAAGGAGTCCCGCCGGGAACAGCACACCGAAGATGACGGTGGCAGAGTCTCGCAGGAAGAGCTTCGTCTCGATCTTGACCATCTTCAGGAGAGCGCGCATCAGCCCACCCTCCCCTCGTAGGGTGCTGGCGACTCCGGGGCGCGTCCCGTCATGGCCACGAACGCGTCGTCGAGGTTGCGCTGATCGACGCGGAGGTCCTCCGCCACGACCTGCGCCCTGGCGAGAGCCCCTGCGACGCTGCTCAGAAGCTGCCCCCTGCCCGTGACCAGCCAGCGGCCCCCGGTGATCTCGACATCGATCACGTCAGGGAGCTCGGTCAGGACGCTCTCGGCCAGCGGGTGACTCACGCGGAACCGAACCTGCTGCACCGTGCTCGCCTGCGCAATCAGCCCTGCCGGCGTGTCCACGGCGACAACCCGGCCGCGATCGATGACGGCGATGCGGTCGCTGAGGCGCTCCGCCTCGTCCATGAAGTGCGTGACGAGGAGGATCGTGACACCCGTGTCACGGACCCGCTCGATGAGGCTCCACGTGTCCCGCCTCGCCTGCGGGTCCAGTCCCGTCGTGAGCTCGTCGAGAATCGCGACCTTCGGATTGCCGACCAGCGCGAGCGCGATCGACAGCCGTTGCTTCTGCCCGCCTGAGAGAGCCTTGTACTGCGTGTTGCGCTTCTCGGTGAGACCGAGAAGCTCCATGAGCTCGCGCCAGTCGGCGGGGTCCCGATAGAACGAGCTGTAGAGCTCGAAGGCTTCGGCGACCTTGATCGCGTCCGGGAAGCTGCTCTCCTGCAGCTGCACGCCGAGTCGCTCACGCACCTCGGCCCGGTCCTCGATCGGGTCGAGTCCCAGCACAGAGATCGATCCCAAGTCGGGCGTTCGCAGGCCGGCGATGCACTCGACGGTTGTCGTCTTGCCGGCGCCGTTGGGCCCGATAATGCCGAAGATCTCCCCCTCTTCAACAGTGAAAGAGACGTCGTCGACGGCAACGTGCCGCCCGTAGCGCTTGCGCAGATTTCGTACGTCCAATGCGGTCACCCTGCGACGCTATGGGCGCACCGCACCCCTCCACATCGGCCGCAGCGTCGGGGCAGGGGTTGATTCGCGCCTCCACCGTTCGGTGGATGTCCCGCACTACTCGACCACCTCGATCAGCGTCTTCGCGATCGCCGTCCGCTCCTCCAGCCCGCGGTGCGCGTCGGCCACGCCCTCGAGCCCGTACCGCTGCCGGATCACCGGCGCCCAGAAGCCCTCACGCAGCAGCGCGAGCGCGTCGCCCATCAGCTCACGGACGGCATCGTTCGCGAGCTGGACCCCCGCGATGCCGTCCGCCTGCAGTCGCCGTCGCCGCACCTCGTCCGGGTCCGGCTCCAAGAACCCGCCCGCTGCCCCGTACGCGACGAGCCGCCCGCCGTCCGCGAGCACCGTGAACGCCTCCTGTCCTGGCGTCCCACCGGCACCCTCGAGCAGCACGGTCGGCCGCTCGCCGCCGAACGCGGCGACAGCCTTGTCAGTCCACCCGGCGAGCGTGTAGTCGACTGCCTCGGCACCGAGGTCGCGTACGAGCGCGAGCTTGCGCTCGCCCCGCGCCGCCCCGACGACCGTCGCGCCACGAGCGAGCGCCGCCTGCACGAGGAGCGCACCCGCGCCACCGGCAGCCGCGTTGATGAGCACCCGGTCTCCCACACCGACACGTGTCACGTCGAGCATCCGGAGCGCGGTCACCGCGTCGCGTGACAGCGCGGCCGCATCGGCATCGGCGACGTCGTCGTCGAGCGCGACGACAAGGTCGGCAGACGCCACCGCGTACTCCGCGGAGGCCCCTTCCGTGCCCGTACGCGCAAGCACCCGCCGACCGACCCATCGCTCATCGACGCCCGCGCCGACCGTCCGGACCGTGCCGGCCACCGCACCACCAGGGACGTACGGCACCGCCATGCCCCACTGCTCGCCCGCACCGCGTCGGAGCAACGTGTCGAGGAAGATCACGTCGGCGACCGCCACCTCGATCCCGACCTCTCCTTCGCCCGGATCGGGCACGGGGAGGTCGACGACCTCCAGCACCTCGGGACCGCCGTACCTGCTGACCTGCACCGCTCGCATCGGATCTCCTTCGCCGTCGGGTCGCGTGGTCCGAGTCTCGATCCTCAAGTCCACTTGAGGTCAAGGGCGACCCGCGAAGTGCTCTCCACGCGCGTACGTTCGACGCCATGTCGACGGATGTCGTTCCCGGCGAGCAGGCCCGCGACCGCGCGGTCGTGGGGCTCGCGGTGCTGAGCGGCGCGACGGACGCGATCAGCTTCCTCGCGCTGGGCAGCGCGTTCACGTCGGTGATGACCGGGAACCTCGTCCTCGTCGGGGCCGCCATCGGCTCTCGCGAGGCCGCGGCGCTCGGCGCGGTCGCGACCGCGATCGTCGCGTACGTCGCGGGGGTGGCCGTCGGCACGCGCGTGGCGGGTCGGCCCCGTGGCGACGACGGGGCGTGGCCGCCGGCGGTCACGGTCGCCCTCCTGGCCGAGCTCGGCCTCCTCGCCGCGTACGCCGTCGGCTGGTGGCTGCTGGACAGCGATCCGCACGGCGCATGGATCCTGCCGCTGCTCGCGCTCTGCGCGGCAGGCCTCGGCATCCAGGCCAGCGCGATCCTGCGGTTCGGCGTGAGCGGCCTGTCGAGCACCTACCTGACCGGGACGCTCACCACCCTCGTCGTCACACTCGCCTCGGACCGCCGACCCCGTGGCCTGGGTCGGTCCGCGCGACTCCTGACCGCCCTGGTGGTAGGCGCCGCGATCGGTGCCGCGCTCGTCAGCCTGGCGCGCCCGGCGGCGCCGGTGTTCCAGCTGGCGGTCCTGCTCGTCGTGATCGCAGCCGGTTGGCAGATCAGCCGCCGGACGAACGCCTAGAGCCAGCCGCGCTGCTTCGCCGCCACCCCGAGCTGCAGGCGGGTCTCGACACCGGCGCGCTCCATGAGCCGGCTCATCCGGCGCTGGACCGTACGCGCGGACAGGCCGAGCTGGTTGGAGACCTTGTGGTCGGTGAGGCCCGCGTTGAGAAGGCGCAGGATCCGCGCGTCGGTGTCGTCGAGATCTTCGGAGGACTCCGGCGCGCTCTCGAGCAGGGGAGTGCCGGCGGCCCACAGCCCCTCGAAGAGCGCGATGAGACTGTCGAGGATGCCACTGCGGTGGACGATCAGCGCACCGCCCGAGAGGTCGTCGGGCGAGGCCATCACCGGCACCATCGCGACCTCGGAGTCGACGATGAGCAGCCGAGACGGGAGCGCGGAGGCGAGACGGACGTCGATGCCCTGGCCGTCGTGGAAGTCGGTGAGCACGTTCGGCCGGTCGAGCACGCCACGCTCGGCGAGCACCCGGAAGCGCACACCGCGCTCGACGCCACGCCGCTCCTCGGCGAAGTCGTACTCCGGCGAGGTCAGCTTGGTGGTGCGTACGGTCAGCCGGACCTCGCGCCGCGCGGCGCGCAGGAGCTGGGCGACCCGGTGCATGCCGGCCCGCCGTCCGGGGACGAGATCGACAAGGTCGGAGGCCGTACGTTCGTCGGCGGCCTTGCGATAGAGCTCGTTGAGGCGCTCGAGCTCGATCTCGGCGCGTCGCAGCCAGCGCTGACGCTCGACGATGAGGGAGCCGATCGCAACGGTCGGCGGCGAGGCGGTGAAGTGCTCGTTGTCACCGTTGACGTGGCGACCGACGAGCCCACGCTGCTCGAGGGAGGCGAGGTAGGCGGTCACGTCCTCGACATCGACGCCGAGGATCGAGGCGAGCTGTGCAGGGGTGGCGCTCGCTGTCTCGACGAGGACCCGATAGAGGTCGTACTCGTCGGGAGCGAGCCCAAGGATCTCGAGCACGCGTGACCTCCTTATCCGTCCTGACGCTGGGCGGATCGTTCCACGCCCCACCCTCGAGCAGGGAGGGGTTTGCGTGAATTCCTCCCAATCCGAGACCTCGAGGCCGTACAAGGGTGTCGTATATGCGACACGGCAGCATTATGCCATTCCCATCGCGGTGAATTCATGGCAGATTTCTTCCTGTAGCACCCCGATCTCCTCCGCGCGGCCCCCGTGACGCGGAGGGGACCCGTTCGTGAGCGGACCCGAGACCGCTCACGGGCACCAGCGGCCGGCGGCACCCCCGCCGGCCGCTTTTTATGTTCCCGCCGGTCGAGCGCGCTCCTTCCCGCCGGTCGAGCGCGCCCCGTCCCGCCGGTCGAGCGCGCCCCTTCCCGCCGGTCGAGCGCGCCCCTTCCCGCCGGTCGAGCGCGCCCCTTCCCGCCGGTCGAGCCTTGTCGAGACCTAGCATGACCACGTGGCCACGACTCGTCAGGAGCAGATCCTCCGTACCGCCGCGACGCTCTTCGCCGAGCGAGGCTTCCACGGTGTCTCGGTCCACGACATCGGCGCCGCGTGCGGCATCTCCGGCCCGGCGCTCTACCGCCACTTCGCCGGCAAAGACGCGATCCTCGCCGACATGCTCGTCGGGATCAGCAAGACCCTGCAGCACGGAGGACGCGCACGCCTCGCCGCGGCTGCCGACCCGAAGGACGCGCTCGACTCACTCGTCGCGTTCCACATCGACTTCGCGCTCACCAACCCGGCGCTGATCGTCGTGCAGGAGCGCGAGTGGACCAACCTCGACCCGAGCAGCCGTACGACGGTCCGCGAGCTGCAGCTCGACTACGTCGACGCGTGGGTCGAGGTGCTGCGCGCGTTGCGGCCCGAGCTGGACCAGCGCACGGCCCGCGCCGCCGTCCAGGCCACCTTCGGTCTCCTCAACTCCACGCCCCACAGCGCACGGATCTCCGAGGACGCGATGACCGAGCTCCTCACGCAGATGGCACGCCGCGCCCTCCTCGGATGAGCCTCGTGTGACCCGTGGCACGATCGGGTCCATGACCGACGCACCTCTGCTCCGCACCATCGGCGGGACCAGCCCTGACCTCGATCCCACCTCGTACGTCGCTCCGACGGCCGTCCTCACGGGAGCCGTGACGCTCGGGCCGCAGGCGAGCGTCTGGTACGGCGCGGTGCTGCGAGCCGACAACGCCCCGATCACCATCGGCGAGCGCAGCAACGTCCAGGACGGCTGTGTCTTCCACGTCGACACCGACAAGCCGCTCACGCTCGGCAGCGGCGTCTCGGTCGGTCATCGCGCGGTGCTGCACGGGTGCACCGTCGAGGACGACAGCCTCATCGGCATGGGTGCGGTCGTGCTCAACGGTGCGCGGATCGGCGCGGGCTCGATGGTCGCCGCCGGGGCGGTCGTGCTCGAGAACGCCGACATCCCGCCCGGCTCGCTGGTCGCCGGCGTCCCGGGCAAGGTGCGGCGCGCGCTCAGCGACGAGGAGCGTGCGGGCCTCACGCGCAACGCGAAGGCCTACCTGCACCTCTCCGATCTGCACCGCGCGGCGGACTGAGCAGACCCCGTCGATGGTTGAGCCTGTCGAAACCCGGGTTTCGACAGGCTCAACCATCTGACTTGCGGCTCCGCTACTGCAGCAGCGTGCCGTTCGCGGAGAAGGCGGGCTTCAGCTGACGCAGCTGCGTCTTGTTCACCTCCGCCGCCGGGCCGCCGTACACCGCGTTGTAGAGCAGGTTGTACGTCGAGCGCATCAGCGAGCGGAACGTGATCTCCGACCCGTACGTCACGACCTTGCCCTTGCCGATGTCGAACGACACGACATTGGCCTCGCCCGTGATGTGCTCCTCACCCTTGAGGTAGCCGCTCGCGAGCACGTCCGACTCCGGGTATGAGGACACGACGTCGGCCTTCTTGCCGGTCGGCGTCCACGCCTGCGTGTTGTAGAGCCACACCGGCCACTTCTCCGGCATGCCCCACGCGACCATGTCGGTGTTGTCGAACTTCTGGTTCAGCAGGCTGCCGCCGGTGGCGAACTTGGTGCGGTCGGTCGGCAGTGCGGGCTCGATCGGCAGGTCCATCAGCTCCTTCACCGTGGCGACCGACGAGCCGATCGCGAGCAGCGTGCCGCCCTGCTTGACGAACTGCTGCAGCTTCTTCCAGCCGGCCTCCCCGACGCCGTACGCCCAGGCGAACTCCTCGTCGTACTTCGTCTGGTCGAGCCCGTCGACGATCCGCGCCTTCGTGATGCCCTGCGGCAGGACGATCGTGTCGTACACGTCGATGAGCTTGCCGCTCTGGAAGTCCTGCGCTCCGACGACCTCGTAGTTGATGCCGTACTGGTCCATCGTCCACATGTCCCAGCCACCGGGCATGTTGTTGATGCCGCGGAACAGACCGACCCGCGTACGCGGCTTGAGCTGGACGCCCTTGACCTTCGGCGCTTCCGCGGCCGCGGCGACCGGCACCCCGACCTTCTTGGACGCCGTCGCGAGCACCGAGCGCGCCTGCGGCGTCGCCGGGACCACGTACGTGCCCGCCGGGTACGACGTGCTGCCGTCCTTGAACTCCGCACTCGTACGGAAGGTCGTGATGTTCGACTTCTGCAGCGCAGCGGTCATCTGGATCGTGCCGTACGACTCGGGCCGTACGAGGTACGCCCCGGACGCGCCCGGCGCCGCCGGCATCGTCACCTCCGGCACCTCGACGGACTCGACCCGCTCGACCTGCGCCTCGACCGGCTCCTTGACCGCGTCGACGACGACGCCGAGCTCGAGCGGCAGACTGGTCGTCGCCTCGGCGTAGGGGAGCTCGTCGACCGGGTACTTGTCGGTTCCGAGCACCTGGTCCACCCAGTTGCCGCGCGGCTGGTGAGTCTGGATGACGTACGACCCCGCGGCGTACTGCTTGTCGCCCACCGTGAACGGTGCCGCCGCCCGGTCGATCTCGACCTTGGTCCGCTCGAGCGACTGGAGCATCTCGTACACCGCGTACGGATCACGCTGATCGGCATCGATCACGTACGCCTGGACGCCCGAGGCGACACCGTTCTTCAGGTACCGCTCCGGCGTCGCGTACAGGTTGTCGTAGAGCAGCTTCTCGCCGTTCTGCGCGGTGTACTCCATGCCGGCGTACGCGGCGATCTCGCCGTACTCGACCTGGTCGGCGAGCGTCCAGGTGTCCTTGTCGTACGGCTCGGGCATGTTCTGGTCCGGAACCTGCGGGCCCAGGTTCTTGCCGTCGCTCGACTTGTACGGGTAGGCGAGGTCGGTGACGGACGCGATCTCGCTGAGGTACGCCGCCGTGCCGGTGAACGGGAAGAAGCCCATCGGCTGCTCGAGCGTCCAGAAGATGTCGTAGCCCACATCGTTGCCGACGCCGGTCTTGCCCTCCGCGGTGAGTGCGCGTTGGGCGTGCGCGCCGATGGCCGCGGTCGACGCGTTCATGTTCGGCGGGTTGTTCGCGCTCGACACGCCGCCGTACGGGGGGACGAAGATGCGCTGACGGGTGGCACCCTGCCCGTGCATGATGTGCGTGACCACCGGCCGGAACTTGTTCTCGAGGGCGACCCGGTACTTCGCTTCGACCTGCGTGAACATCGTCCAGTCACGGTTGTCGTCGTGGCCGGTGTACTTGTGGTACAGGTCCGGGTAGACCCGCGCGAGGTTGGTGCCCGCGGTCCTGTTGAAGTGGTCGACCACGAGCTCCTGGCCGTCGGGGTTCTGCGACGGCACGAGCATGATCACCGCTTTGTTCAGCACCTCCTCGGTGAAGTTCGAGTCCTCGGTGGCGAGCCGGTGGACGATGTTGTTGATCGCCTGGCCGTTGCTGACCTCGGTCGAGTGGACCGTCGCCTCGAGGTGGTAGATCGGGATGCTCTCGCGGGCCAGCGTCTTCGCCTCGGCGGGCGACGTGTTGCGCGGGTCGGAGAGCTTCTGGTTGGCCTCCACGATCTCGTCGAGGCGCTCGAGGTTCTTCGGTGCGCTGATGAAAAACGTGGCGTACTCGTTGCCCATCGTCGTCTCGCCGACGGTCTCGTAGTCGACGCGGTCCGACGCCTTGGCGATCGACTTCATGTAGTCGAGGACGTCGTGGTACGCGGCGAGCTTCCCCACCGTGCCCATCTTGAACCCGAAGAACTCCTCGGGGGTCTGGATGCCTTCCGCTGCGGCCGGCAAGGTGATCTTGTACGGCGCCTCCGCGGTGGCCGTCGATGCGACCAGACTGGTCCCGAGCAACGCGACCGACGCCGTCACGACGGCGGCGGAGAGCAATCGTCTGTGTGTCATGTGCTGCCCTTCCACGTGACCCGCCGCTGGTGTGCGGCGAGGTTGCCTCACGTTAGGGAGCATTCACACGGCATGTGCCGCCTCTCTTGTTCCGTATTGTGCGGACTTATCGGTAGGACACCTGTCCGCGGGTGGCGGCCCTCCGCAACTCACGCTACGAATACGTCATGGGAGGACAGGATGGGCTTGCCGCGGATCCGCTCCCGGTCCGTGCGCTCGTCGCCGGGCTGTCCGATCCGTCGGCCCGCGGCATCGCCGACCACGTCGCCCGTCTCATCGAGCAGGGGCGCCTCCCCGACGGCACCCGGCTCCCGACCGTCCGGGCGGTGGCCGCCGCGCTGCACGTCGGCGCGACCACGGTCGCGACCGCGTGGACGCTGCTGCGCCACCACCGCCTGATCCGCTCCGACGGCCGCAACGGCACGTACGTCCGCAACCTCGGCGCGTCCGTCTCGCCCGGCCCAGCGCCCGCTGCGGCGAACGAGGACGCGGGCGTCGCGCGCCTCGACCTCGTCGCGCCCTCGTACGACGTCGACCTCGTGCCCGACCCTGCGCCGCACCTCGCGGCGGCGGCGCAGACCCTGGCCTGGCACGGGGCGGAGTCGGCCGAGGTCGACGAGGCGCTCGCGCAGGATGTGCACGCGTCGTGGCCGTTCGTCCCCGAGGCCCTGGCCGTTGCGCGCGGATTCTCGGACGCGCTGGCGCAGATCGTCACGCTCGTCGTCGCACCGGGTGACCGGGTGCTCGTCGAGTCGGCGTGCTCGCCCGAGACCGTCGCTGTGCTCGCGGCGCACCGGGCGCAGATCGTGCGTGTCCCGTGCGACGCCGCGGGGATGATCCCTGAGGAGGTCGAACGCGCGATGGCCGTACGCCCGTCGCTGGTCGTCATGCAGCCGCGGATGGCCGACCCGCTCGCGCACGTCGTCACCGAGCAGCGCGCGTACGCGCTCGCGTCGGTGCTCGTGGACCGCGACGTGCTCGTCGTCGAGGAGGACAGCGCTGCCGCGCTCGCGACGAGCCCGGCAGCATCGCTCGGAGGATGGCTGCCGGGTCAGACGGTGCTGGTGCGGGACTACCAGCGGTCGCACGGACCGCGGATCCGGATGGCGCTGCTCGCCGGCTCTGCCCCTGTGGTCGACCGGCTTCGCGCCCGCCAGGACGTCACGGGCTCGTTCCCGTCGCTGCTGGCCCAGCGGACCCTGTCGCTGATGCTGCGCGACCCGGGGGTCGCCGAGACCGTGGCGCGGGCCCGCTGGCGGTACGCCCACCGGTGGCACGCGCTCGGTCGTGCTCTGCGCAGGCACGGTGTCGCGGTGCCGGGGGTCGAGGGACTCGCGGTGTGGGTACGGGTCCACGACGCGGCCGACACCGTACGACGCCTCGGCGCTGCGGGGATCCGGGTCGGGATCGGGACGGACGTCGCGGCCGGTGAGGAAGGGCGCCGCCACGTCCGGATCGCGACGAGCGGGCTGCGCTTCGAGCAGTCAGCGGTCGCGTGGCTCCTCGCGACGGAGCGCACCGCCGCCGCAGGCTGACGCCCCCCGTCCGCGTTGTGAAAGGAACCTGACCGTTCTCGACCCGCGATTCGGTCAGGTTCCTTTCACAACGCGGACGGGAAGGGCATGATCGTGCTCGCCGTGAACCACACCGGCGGGATCGGGCAACTATGGGTGTGACGTTCTTCGACGACTTCTTCAGGCAGCCCGGCGCGACGGATGCCGCGTTGTTCGCGGCGTCTGTCAGCAAGCCTGCAGCGCTCTCCGAGGTCTTCGACCGGCACGCTCCCAGCCTCTTGCGCTACCTGACTCGCCGACTCGGTCCGCACGATGCCGAAGACGCACTCGGAGACGTCTTCGTCGTGGCTCTGGAGCGTCGCGCTTCCTTTGACCCGGGCGCGACAAGTGCTCGCCCATGGTTGTACGGGATCGCCAGCAATCTGATCGCGCGTCGACACCGTGACGAGGTGCGATTCCTTCGTACTCTGCAGCGGGAAGGAACGCCTGCTGCCACTCTCGAGTTCGAGGATGCCGCGGCAGATCGGATGGACGCCGATCGCTCCTTTCGAGACCTCGCTGGTGCGTTGGCCGAGCTCTCCACCGGCGATCGCGACGTACTCCTGCTCATCGCGTGGGCCCAGCTCGGCCAGGACGAGGTCGCTTCCGCGCTCGAGATCCCGGTCGGCACCGTGAAGTCACGGCTCCATCGCGCCCGAAGACTCTTGCGAGAACAGCTGGACGTAAAACCGACGGCGGCGGAGGCAGGTGAGACCCGATGAACGAGATGCAGCTCCTCGAGCAGATGCGGTCGGACGTCGAGGCGGATGCCCTCAGCCTCCGGCGAGCGCGCCGACGCCTCCTGCGCCACACGCTCGCCGTCGCGACGCCTCGTCGACGACGTGGTCGTCGCGTGCTCATCGGCGCCGCAGTCACCTTCGCCCTGGCCACGCTCCTGCTCTCCTCCGCCCTCGTTGGCGACCGCGACACCGAGGTCACCGCGGTCGCCGTGCTCGAGCGCGCGGTGAGCGCGGAGGCGACGGCTCCCCAGCCGAGCGAGGACGAGTGGGTGCACGTGACCAGCGAGACGACGCGCTGGTCAGCGGACGCGGAGAAGGTGACGTTGCAAGAGCACTGGGTTCCCGGGGCAGGACAGGGTCACGTGGTCTTCCGCAACCCCGCCGGCGACGTCACGCGTCGACGGCTCGAGCGCCCAGCGATCATGGACGATCCCGACGCCAGCACCGGCGAGCTGCTCACGTGGCTGGGCCGCGACAACGGCGACCTCCGCGGCGCCGAGGCCGCCTTCGAGCGCGCGATCGAGACCCTCGCGGCGGCCGAGACGCCCAGTGCCTTCAGGGCCAGGCTTTTCGAAGCCCTCACCCAGGTCGATGGCGTCCGGATCGTCTCGGACCGCACCGACTTCCATGGGTACCGGGCTGTGATCGTCGCGCGGGCGGAGGGCGACTACGAGACGCAGCTCGCATTCGATCGGGCAACGGGGGCGTTCCTCGGGTTCCAGAGCGTTTCTCACGACGACGGCGTCGATCGCCCTAGCTATTCCACGCTCCTCACCACTGAGGTGGTCCAGGACCTCCCCCCACGCGCCGAGCCTGAGAAGCGCACAACGAACCCAGCCCCGCGTGCACCCGCGACGACGCCGACGGCCATCCCGAGCATTCGCGAAGCGATGGACGCGTGGCTCGACGTCGCGTCATGCCTCACCGAGCACGGCTGGGGCGTCCGAGTCGACTACCTCCAGGACGGGATCGCGCTGGCAGATCTTCCCCAAGATCAGGCCGACCAGTTCCACGCCGATCAGGCTGCTTGCGAGGGGCGACTCGGGCCGTCACCCGTCGATGTCCCCATGACGCCGGAACGTGCCGGCGAGCTGTACGACCATCAGGTGCGCATGCGCACGTGCATCGCCGGGTTCGGGTACGACACGTCGAAGCCGCCGTCGCGGCAGGAGTACATCAGCGACTACATGAGCGAGCGGCCCCCCTGGTCGCCCTACGCGGATCTACCTCCCGAAGCCGCCTTCCTCACCGTCGTACGAGAGTGCCCTCAGACGCCCTGGTGATGCCGTCACAACGCTGACGCGAGAGAGGCGGGTGCGCGACCGGTGAGTGCGCGGACCTCGTCGGACACGGCTGCCCAACGCCCTTCGCGGATCGAGGCGAACAGCGACGCGTACGCGTACGTCCACCACGGCGACTCGCGTGCGAGCGCGAGCTCCGCGACGAAGGCGGCCTCGTCCGCGGCGATGTACGAGACGGGCCTGTCCCATGCACGTCCGGCGACCGCGGCGACCTCCGACATCGAGAGTGCGGCCGGTCCCGTCACGTCATGGGGTCGGCCCGTGGGTGGCCGGAGGGCGAGCGCGGCGAGGCACCGGGCCACGTCCGCACGCGAGACAAGGGACACCCGTGCGTCGCCCGCCGGCAGCCGCAGCTCGCCCGTCTCGCGGGCCCGCTCGAGGAACCCGCCGAAGAACTCCGTGAACAGCGACGCGCGCGCCACAGACACCGCGCACCCTGTACGGGCGAGCAGCCCCTCGGTGGTCCCGTTCGTGTACGCGTAGCAGAACGGCGACGCCAGGTCCGCGTCGAGACCAGACAGGTAGACGACGTGAGCGACCTCGGCTTCGACGACGGCGCGGACGACGTTCGCGTGGTGCGTCATCATCCGTGCCGCCTCGCCGTCGCTGGAGACGAACACGAGCGTGTCCACGCCCGCCAGCGCCGTACGAAGCGAAGCCGGGTCGTCGTAGTCCGCACGGACCGGACCGCGGCGCGACAGCGGCACCACCTCGTGCGCGTCCGACGCCGCGAGCACCGAGACGACGCGCGCGCCGACGTTCCCGCTCGCCCCCGTGACGGCGATCCTCATCGGCGCCCGGGGCCCGGCAACGCCTCCTGGCGCGCGACCTGGCCGCGTCCGGTGAGCAGATAGCCGACGAACCCGATCGCGAGCGCGGCGACGACGCCGAGGTTCGCGTACGCCCACTCGCCCTCCTTGCCGCCGAGTCCGAGCGGCCCGAGGAGGTAGCCCTGCCACGACAGCCACTCCGCCCACGTGTTCGTCACCATGCCCCACCCGACGACCACCGCGAGCAGGAACCACACGACCGTCGGCACGTTCCACGCGCCGTAGCGCCCGCGCGGGTCGTACAGGTCGAGCGCGGCGTAGTTGCGGCGCCGCAGCGCGACGTCGGCGATGAAGATCCCCGCCCACGCCGCGATCGGCACGGCCAGCGTGATGAGGAACCCCTGGAACGGCCCGAAGAAGTCGTCGGCGAACCACAGGAAGTAGATCGCCCCGAGCACCATGATCACGCCGTCGATCCCGGCGGCGACCCAGCGCGGCGTCTTGAGCCCGAGCGTGAGCAGTGCGAGCCCGGACGAGTAGATGTCGAGCACCGCGCCGCCGACGAGACCGGCCAGCGCGACGAGGAAGAACGGCACGAGATACCAGGTCGGCAGCAGCGTCACGAGCGTCCCGATCGGATCGGCACCCAGCGCCGCGAGCAGCGCAGGGTCCGACCCCGCGAGCAGCAGGCCGTACAGGACGAGGAACACTGGCGCGATCGCCCCGCCGACCGTCGTCCACAGCACGACACCGCCAGCCGACGCCGTACGCGGCAGGTAGCGCGAGTAGTCGGCGCCGGAGTTCACCCAGCTGATCCCGAACCCCGCGGTCGCGAAGATCGCGAGTCCGATCACGGCCGCGGCGTCACCCGACGGCAGCGCGGTCACGACGTCCCAGTCGACATGGTCGAACGTGAGGATCACGTAGCCGACCGTGAGCACGGCGGTCGCGATCGTGATCCACACCTGCAGCTTCATGATCGTGTCGAACCCGAGGATGCCGGCACCGATCACCACGGCCGCCGTGAGCACGAACCCGAGGATGCGCGCGCCGTCGCCCCCGCCTCCTCCGAGCTCCTCGATCACCGACGCGCTGGCCAGGGCCGCGAGGGCGACGAGCACCGTCTCCCAGCCGACCAGCAACACGTACGACACCGCGCTCGGCAGCGCGTTGCCCCGTACGCCGAACGACGCACGCGACAGCACCATCGTCGGCGCCGAGCCGCGCTTGCCCGCGATCGACACGATCCCGACCAGCAGGAACGAGATCACGGTGCCGAGCAGGCCCGCGATCAACGCCTGCCAGAACGAGACGCCGAAGTCGAGGAAGTATGCCCCGTACGCGACGCCGAAGACCGAGATGTTGGACGCGCACCACGGCCAGAACAGCGAGCGTGGCGTGCCCTTGCGCTCGGACTCGTCGATCACGTTGATGCCGTTGGCCTCGATCGCGCTGGTGGGTGCGCTGACCGGGCCCGCCCCGGGGACGGGCTCAGGGTGACGCGACGGCGGTTCCATGGTCATCGGCTCTCCTTGTGAGGGGTGCTGCCTAGGCTGGGGTTGTCGCGAGGAGGGTCGCGGCAAGGATGCTGTGGATCGTGCTCCCGAGACCGGACGCGGCCTGCGTGGCGGCGGCGACGACCGCGTCGGGGTCGGTCACCAGGAGACGGTTGCCCTCGTCGTCGAGCTCGTTGGTCGTCACCACCGACATGCCGAGCAGCTCCATCCCGGCGGCGCGCGCGGCGATCGCCTCGAGGACGGAGGACATGCCGACGACGTCCGCGCCGAGCGCGCGCAGCGCCCGCAGCTCGGCGAGCGTCTGGTACTCCGGACCGCGCATCACCGCGTACGTCCCCTCGACGAGCGCGATGTCGAGACTGCGTGCGACCGCCCGAAGCCGTGCGGACCAGCAGTCGGTGAGATCCACGAAGGTGCCCCCGGCCAGCGGCGACATGCCGGCGAGGTTGAGGTGGTCCGCGATCAGGACGCCCGTCCCGGTCGGCCACTCCGGCCACAGGCAGCCGTTGGCGTTCGTGAGGATGCACGTCCGTGCGCCGGTCGCGGCCGCGGTCCGCACCCCGTGGACGACCGGCCCGGCGCCGTGCCCCTCGTACAGGTGGGTCCGCCCGCTCAGGACCAGCACACGGGTGGATGCTCCGTGGTCCGTACGCAGCGGCACCGAGGCGATCTCTCCGGCATGACCAGGGGCGACCGGCGCGAGGAATCCGGGGACGGTGGCGCTCGGCACGACCCACGTCGGCTCGCCGATCGCTTCGCGCGCGCCGCCCCAGCCGGACCCGAGCACGACGACGGCATGGTGCACCGGCACCCCGCTGGCGGCGGCGATCCACCTCGCCGCCTCGCGGGCCCGTTCCTCCTGCAGGAGCGCGTCGCGCATGAAGGCATCCTGGCACGGCGAGGACCCGTACGGGGAGTGGCGCGAATGACTTCGGCACCCTCGAAGATCTTCATCCAAACGCTTTGAAATCAACAGCACTTGCGGTCTAGACGCGCCCCCGCATCCTCTCTATGTTGGGGCGACGGTGCGCTTCGTTCCTCGTCGCAACCACATCTGCGCCACCGGGGGCGACGCGGACCGCCGGGTCGACCGGCCCGGTCCCACCGTTGCAGAAGGGGAAAAGTCTTGAGACGTCTCAGCACGGCCCTCATCACCCTCGGCGTCACGGCCTCGTTCGGCGCCGTGTACGCCTCACCAGGATCAGCCGAACCCGCACCACCGGTCACCGCCGCCGACCGTACGGACAAGGAGCACGAGCTCCCCAACCCGCTCGAGGACAAGCGCCGCGCGCTCCGCGAGGAGGCGATCACCTCGGTCGTCAACGGCGACGCGACGCCCGTGACCAAGAACGGCTCCTCGGTCGTCAAAGTCGGCAAGTCGTACTCGCCCGCCGAGGCCGCAGCGCTCGGATCGGCTCGCGGGCGCAAGGCGCTCGCGAAGGCCGGGAAGAAGGCCGAGAAGCAGGACCAGTACGTCGAGATCGAGCAGGAGCGCGCGGACAAGATCTTCGTGGTGCTCACGGAGTTCGGCGACGAGCGGCACCCCGACTTCCCCGACGACGGCTGGAACGTCACCGGCGAGGACGTCGAGCCGCAGCGCTTCGACGGCCCGATCCACAACCAGATCCCCGAGCCTGACCGGACGAAGGACAACTCGACCGTCTGGCAGCCCGACTACAACCGTGAGCACTTCCAGGACCTGTACTTCGCGGACGGCAAGAACGACGAGTCGGTCAAGACGTACTACGAGGCGCAGTCGTCCGGCCGTTACACCGTCGACGGCACCGTCGCCGACTGGGTGAAGGTCCCCTACAACCAGGCCCGCTACGGCCGGCTCAAGGCCGACGGCACCGAGACCAACGCCTGGGACCTCATCCGTGACGCGGTCACCGCGTGGGTGGCCGACCAGAAGGCCGCCGGCAAGACCGACGACGAGATCAAGTCCGAGCTGGCCACGTACGACACGTACGACCGCTACGACTTCGACGGCGACGGCGACTTCAACGAGTCCGACGGCTACATCGACCACTTCCAGATCGTCCACGCGGGCGGTGACGAGGCGGACGGTGACCCGATCTACGGCAGCGACGCGCTGTGGTCGCACCGCTGGTACGCCTTCGTCACCGACGCCGGCATCACCGGCCCGGAGCAGAACCCCCTCGGAGGCGCCGAGATCGGCGACACCGGCATCTGGGTCGGCGACTACACGATCCAGCCGGAGAACGGCGGGCTCTCGGTGTTCGTCCACGAGTACGGTCACGACCTCGGTCTGCCGGACGCATACGACACGTCCAACAAGGGCGACAACTCCAACGAGTACTGGACGCTGATGGCGCAGAGCCGTCTCAACGATGCCGGCGAGCCGCTCGGCACCCGTCCGGGTGACCTCGGCGCGTGGGAGAAGCTGCAGCTGGGCTGGCTCGACTACGAGGTGGTCGCGGCAACCCAGAAGAAGAAGCTGGAGCTTGGCCCGCAGGAGTGGAACTCCAAGAAGGCCCAGGGCGCGGTCGTCGTCCTGCCGAAGAAGCAGGTCACGCGCAGCTACGGCGCACCGGCCTCGGGGACCAAGCAGTTCTTCTCCGGTGCCGCTGACGACCTGGCGAACGCGATGACCACCGAGCTCGACCTCACCGGCAAGGCGTCGGCGTCGTTCACGGCCAAGGCGCGCTGGGACATCGAGAAGGGCTACGACTACGCGTACTTCCAGGCGTCCACCGACGGCGGCAAGTCCTGGACGTCGCTCGCCGGAACGGTCGACGGCGCGGCGTTCGGCACAGACGCGTCCGGCGCTCCCGCGCTCGACGGCGCTCACCCCGCGTGGGGCGACGTGGTCGTGCCGCTCGACGCGTACGCCGGGCAGAAGATCCTGTTCCGGTCGTACTACAAGACCGACGGCGGCCTGACGCGCCCCGGCCTGTTCCTCGACGACGTCGCGGTGACCGCCGACGGGGCCACGCTCCTGTCCGACGGCGCCGAGGACGGCGGCGCGGCGTGGACGTTCGCCGGCTACAGCATCGTCGGCGAGAGCACGACCCTGCCGTACGACAACTACTACGTCATGGGCCACCGCTCGTACGTCGGGTACGACAAGTACCTCCAGACCGGGCCGTACAACTTCGGCTTCCTGAACACCAAGCCGGACTGGGTCGAGCACTACCGCTACGGCCAGGGCCTGCTGATCTCGTACTGGGACACCTCGGTGGCCGACAACAACACGACGGACCACCCCGGTCAGGGCCGCAACCTGCCCATCGACGCGCACCCGGAGCCGATCATCAACATCGCGACCGGGGCGCCGTGGCGTGCACGCATCCAGGTGTACGACGCGCCGTTCGGGCTCAAGAAGGCCGACTCGATGACGCTGCACACCAACGGCAAGCCCAGCTATGTCCGGGCCCAGCCGGCGCAGTCGACCTTCAACGACACCAAGAAGTACTGGTACGCGGAGCTGCCGAACCACGGCGTCAAGCTCCCGGCCGTCGGGGTCAAGGTCAAGGTGCTGGAGCAGAAGGGCACCTCGATGACGATCAAGATCAACTGATCTAATCCCTCACGCGAGCGGGCCCCGGGAGGCATCCTCCCGGGGCCCGTCCGCGTCCCTCTTGCCGCCGAGGGTTTGCCACGCTGGCGTGGCAAAGCGCGGGCGAGTCAGCGCTCCGCGTCGCGCAGGGTGAACCACGAGACGATCGCGGCGCCGAGCGCGATGACGATCGCCAGGGACGTCGTCGCCTGCACCGCGTGGTCGAACGCGAGGTGCGCCGACTCCACGAGCCAGTCACCGACCTGCGCCGGGATCTTCGACGCGAGGTCCATCGCGCCGCCGAGCGTCTGGCCGGCGGCCTCGCGCTGCGCCTCGGTCCCCGCCAGTGGCGGTACGGAGACCTCCGCGCGGTAGGTCGCGGTGAGGATGCCGCCGAGCACGGCGGTCCCGAGCACGGCGCCGATCTCGTACGCCGTCTCCGACAGCGCAGACGCCGCGCCGGCCTTCTCCGCCGGCACGCTCGACACGACCACGTCGTTGGTCAGCGTCTCCGCGAACCCGATGCCGATGCCGAGCACGAGGAACGCCACCGCGATCGACCAGGCCGTCGGGACCTCACCGACGAAGGTGGCGATCGCATAGCCGGCCGCCGACAGCCCGAAGCTGGCGGTCACCACCGCGCGTACCCCGAAGATCGGGATGAGCCGGACGGCTGTCAGGCCGGCGACGATGGTCCCGACCAGGCCCGGCACGAGCACGAGCGAGGCGTCCATCGGCTCGAGCCCGACCACGAGCTGCAGGAACTGCGCGCTGAAGTAGAGGAAACCGGTCAGGCCCATCAGGCTCAGCATGTTCGCCACGAGTGCACCGGAGAAGACCCGGTTGGAGAAGAGCCGGACGTCGACCAGCGGGTGCTCACGGACGAGCTGGCGCCGTACGAACACCACGATGCTCGCGACGCCGAGCGCGACGGACCACGCGACCGTACCCGTGAGGCCGTGCTCCGCGTACGACTTGATGGCGTACACGATCGGCAGCATCGTCGTCATCGACAGCACGATGCTGAGCGGGTCGATCGGGCCCGGGTTCGGGTCGCGCGACTCCGGGACGAACCACAGCGCAAGCGGGACGAGCAGCGCCACGACCGGCAGGTTGATGAGGAACACCGAGCCCCAGGTGAAGTGCTCGAGCAGCCAGCCGCCGAGGACGGGGCCGAGCGCCGCGCCCGCGGAGAAGCCAGCGGCCCACACCGCGATCGCGAGCCGACGCTGCTGGCGGTCGACGAAGATGTTGCGCAGCAGCGACAGGGTCGACGGCATCAGCGTCGCCCCGAACACGCCGAGCAGGGCGCGCGCGACGACGAGCTGGGAGATGTCGGTCGCCTGCGCGGCGAAGAACGACACGGCACCGAACCCGAGCGCGCCGAAGATGAGCAGGCGACGCCGACCGACGCGGTCACCGAGCGACCCCATCGCGACGAGCAGACCCGCCAGCATCAGGGCGTAGATGTCGACGACCCACAGCAGCGCGGTGCCGGACGGGTGCAGCGAGGAGCTGATGTCAGGCAGCGCGAAGCTGAGCACGGTGTTGTCCATGCTCACCATGAGGACGGGGAGCATGAGGACGCCCAGCGCCGCCCACTGGCGCCAGCCGGCGCGCGCAGGAGTGGACGCCACGTGGCGCGGCGTGGTGCTGGTGCTCATGTCTCCCCCGGGCGAGGTCTCGGATGTATGTGGGACTTAACCGTCCAGCCGGTACAGTTGTTCCCGTCCAGACGGTACAGTGCGCGTTTCTTCCCACTCAAGCCGATTTGTGGTGTTCTGCGCCACCACGGCATCGGCAGACGGGTGGGACGAGCGGCAAGGACGACCTCGCTAGAGTGCTCGCATGCCCGCCCGCAACGACGGCGCGACTACCCGCGACCGCATCCTCGACGCCTTCGAGATGCTCCTCGTGGAGGGGGGCGTCAAGATCGCAACGCTCGACGCCGTCGCCGCGCGGGCCGAGGTCTCCAAGGGCGGCTTGCTCTATCACTTCCCGAGCAAGGACGCGATGGCCGACGCGATGCTCGACCGGCTCCGGGAGCAGGGTCGCGCCGACGTCCTCACGATGAAGGACGCGCCGCAGGGTCCGGTCCGCTATTACCTCGAGACCTCCGTCGACACCGGGTCAGCCTTCGACCGCGGGCTGATCGCCGCATCACGCCTCGCCCAGGACGACGTCCGGGCCCGAGAGACGCTCGCGGAGCTGCGAAACGGGTGGTTCGCCGTGCTCGCCGAGCACTACGGCGACGACGCGCTCGCCCGTACGGTGCAGCTCATCGGCGACGGGCTCTACTTCGACGACACGACAGGTCTCGCGCACAAGCGCTCGCTCGACCACGTACGCGACGTGCTCGGCCGCCTCGACGCGCTCTGACCCGTCGGTGGCCGGTCAGCGGCGACCGACGAGGAAGTAGGCGATCGGCCCGGCGGGCTGGACGAAGCACCCGCCCACCCAGGCTGCCTTAGGGCCTCGTATGCGCTCGGCCGGCGTGCGCGCGAGGCTGACGAGCGCCGCCGTGGTGAGGACGACCTCGACGGCGCCGAGCGCGATGACCGCGCGCCGTTGGGGCGGTGTCAGGTCGGACCACTGCTTCTGAGCCATGCCCCGACCGTACCGAGTCACGGCATCCACACCGAGTCGCCGACCACGATCTCCCCGGCTCCGCGGGTGAGGGCGGCAACCTGCTCCCGGAGGGACACGACCGCATCCGGCCACGCGGCGACACGGAGCCGTACGGCATCCGCCTCGTACTCGACGCCGACCACCTCGGCACCTCGCGCACGCAGCTCGTTCTCCACCTTGCCCGCCTCGGCGTGGGCGACCTCGACCGTGACGACCACGCGTCGCTCGCGGCGCAGCACCCCTGCGGCGTCGAGCGCCGCCGCGGTCGTCTCGGAGTACGCGCGGACCAGCCCTCCGGCCCCGAGCAGCGTCCCGCCGAACCACCGCGTGACCACCGCGACGACGTCACGGACCTCCCGGCGCACCAGCACCTCGAGCATCGGAGCACCGGCGGTCCCGCTCGGCTCCCCGTCGTCGTTGCTGCGCTGGAGCGAGCCGTCAGGCCCGATGACGAACGCCGAGCAGTGGTGCCGGGCGTCGAAGAACTCGCGCCTCGCCACAGCCACGTACGCCCGCGCCTCGTCCTCGGAATCGACCCGCCGGACCCAGCCCAGGAACCGCGAACCCTTGACCTCGATCGTGGCCTCGGCGTCACGAGCGGGCACCAGATAGTGGTCGGGCGCCACAGGACCTCCTGCCAGCCTGTCCGAAAAGCCAATTGTTGACATCTAAACGTGGTCGAACCGTCATAGTTTGCGGCAGCGCTCGACACCTCTGCTCGCTATGGTCAGCGGATCACGTCTCTCTGAGGAGCCCCTAGATGCGACCCAGACACCGTACTCTCCTGCGGCGGACCACTCTTCTCGCCGCTACGGCCGCGCTGGTCGCGGCTCCGCTGTCCGTCGTTCCCGCGGCATCTGCGGCTCCTGAGGACGAGGTCACGCTGACCTTCCTCGGCATCAACGACTTCCATGGCCGGATCGACGCCAACACCGTGAAGTTCGCGGGCACGGTCGAGCAGCTGCGGGCCGCCGGCGGAGAGGACAGCACCGTCTTCGTCGCCGCCGGCGACAACATCGGCGCCTCGCTCTTCGCCTCGGCCGTCGACCAGGACAACCCGACCATCGATGTCCTCAAGGCCCTGCAGCTCGACAACACCGCCGTCGGCAACCACGAGTTCGACCAGGGCTTCGCCGACCTCACGGGCCGCGTCATCCCGCGGATGGGCCAGAACCGCTTCGGCACGCCGGTCTTCCTGGGCGCCAACGTCTACGACAAGGGCACCGAAGACCCCGCCCTCCCCGAGTACGCCGAGTACACGGTCAACGGCGTCGATGTCGCGATCGTCGGCGTGGTGACCGAGGAGACCAGGTCCCTCGTCAGCGCGGACGGCATCGCCGACCTCGACTTCGGCGACCCCGTCGAGGCCGTCAACCGCGTCGCGGGCGAGCTCAAGGACGGTGACGACGCCAACGGCGAGGCCGACCTGATCATCGCCAGCTATCACGAGGGCGCACCGCTCTCCGACTCCGCGGCCACGCTCGACCAGCAGGTCGCGGCAAGCCCCGTCTTCGCGCACATGGTCAACGACACCACGGCGGCCGTCGACGCGATCTTCACCGGACACACCCATCAGCGCTATGCCTACGACGCGCCGATCCCCGGCGGTACGGGCACGCGCCCGCTGGTGCAGTCCGGCAACTACGGCGAGGGCGTCGCGAAGGTCGAGATCACGTACGACACCGCGACAGACGAGGTCGTCGCGCACACCCGGTCGGTCGTCGCCCGCACCACGACGGCAGACGCCGACCTCGTCGCCCAGTACCCGCGGGTCGCTGCGGTGAAGACCATCGTGGACACCGCGATCGCCAACTCGGCGGCCGTCGGCAACCGACCGGTCGCGACCGTCAGCAACGACATCACGACCGCTCTCATCGGCGGCACCTACCAGGACGGCGTCTACACGCACCCCACGCCGGGAGCGACCGGCGTGCGCGACGACCGCGCCTCCGAGTCCACCCTCGGCAACCTCGTCGCCAACGCGCTGCGTGACAGCCTGGCGAACGACCAGGGCGGCAACGCCGAGATCGGCATCGCCAACCCCGGCGGCCTTCGCGCGGAGCTGTTCTATGCCGGTGACACGAGCACCAACCCGGCGAACACCGACGGCGTCGTCACCTTCGCCGAGGCCAACTCCGTCCTGCCTTTCGCCAACAACCTCTCGTCCGTCACGCTGACGGGTGAGCAGTTCGTGCGGCTGCTCGAGCAGCAGTGGCAGCGCGACGTCAACGGCGCCGTGCCCTCCCGCGCATACCTCCAGCTCGGGCTCTCCGACAACGTCTCGTACACCTACCACGAGGTCGACGACCCGGCCGTCCCGCCGGACCCGGCAGGCAACCCGCGCAAGAAGGGCGTCATCGACTCGGTCACGATCGACGGCGAGCCGATCGACCTCGCCAAGGACTACCGCGTCGGGACGTTCGCCTTCCTCGTCACCGGCCAGGACAACTTCCACGTGTTCAAGGAGGGTGCAGCGCCGAAGGACTCCGGGCTGGTCGATCGCGAGGCCTGGATCTCGTACCTCGAGGACAAGTCGCCCGTCGCCCCGTCGTTCGCCCGACGCTCGACGGTGACCACGGATGCTCCGACGACCCTGACGACGGGGGAGCCGACCACCTTCACGGTCTCCAAGCTCGACCTCACGTCGCTCGACAGCCCGCAGAACACCACGCTGACCGCGAAGGTCGGCGAGACCGAGGTCGGGAGCTTCCCGGTCTCGAACGGTACGGCGACCGTCACGTTCACCGTGCCCGCGGGGCTCGCAGCCGGGGCGGCGATGCTCACCTTGACCGCGCAGCCGACCGGCACGGTCGTGTCGCTCCCCGTCACGGTGGTCAAGGGCAAGATCGCCACGACCATCGATGCCGTGGCCACCCCGGGCCTCTCCCCGCTGTTCGGCCCGATCGTGGTCGCTCGCGTGAGCCCGCGTGGCGCGACCGGCACCGTGCAGGTGCTTGACGCCAGCGGGAAAGCATTCGGCTCCGGCAAGCTGCTCGCCGGTCACACGGTGATCGCGCTCGGTGGCCGTGCCCTCAAGCCGGGGACGCACACCCTCACCATCCGGTACGGCGGCGACGGTAAGCACAAGCCGTCCGAGACCGTGAAGACCGTCCGCGTCCTCGGACGCTGACGACAGCGAGGAGAACCCGCATGAGCCCGCACCTCCTTCGGCTACGGCCTGCCGCGCTCGCGGCCGCTGTCGCCCTCGCGGCCGGCACGCTGGCCGCCGTCGGCGCACCGGCTGTGGCCGCGCCCGCCGACCACCTCGTGATCAACGAGGCCTACCTCAACGGCGGCAGCGCCGGCGCGACGTACCTCAACAAGTTCGTCGAGCTCCACAACCCGACCGGTGAGGAGATCGAGGTCGACGGGTGGACGGTGCAATACCGCTCGTACTCGTCCACCGGCAACTTCACCGGCAAGATCGCGTTGTCGGGGACGATTCCCGCGGGTGGTCACTACCTCGTGAGCGGCAACGCCAACTCGACCAACGGCGCTCCGCTGCCGACGCCCGACGCGGCGTCGACGATCGCATTCTCGGGCAACGCCAACGGCGGCACACTCGCGCTCTCGACCTCCGACGCCACGCTCACCGGTGACGGCGCGACCGTGCTCGCCGACCCTGCCGTGGTCGACGTGCTCGGGTACGGCGTGTCCAACACGTCAGAGACCGCGCCGAAGGCCGACGGCTACTCGGTCACCGCCTCGCTGAACCGTACGGGCGGTGAGGACGCCGACAACAACAGTGTCGACTTCACGACCGGCGCCCCGACGCCGACCGCGTGCGGCGAGGCGTGCGTCCCCGGCCCCAACCCGGTCGTCGAGCGGACGATCGCCGCGATCCAGGGCACGGGGGTCGCCAGCCCGTACGTCGGCGACACCGTGATCACGCAGGGCGTGGTCACCGCGGCGTACAAGACCGGCGGCTTCAACGGCTTCTACCTGCAGACCGCGGGCAGCGGCGGCGAGACCGACGCCACCCCGGGTGCCTCCGACGGGCTCTTCGTCTTCGGCAGCGCCGCGGTCGCCAAGGTCGCGAAGGGCGACCACGTCAAGATCACGGGTCCGATCGTCGAGTTCAACGGACTCACCCAGATCACGCCCGCCGCGGCAGACGTCGAGGTCCTCTCGGAGCCGGCCGAGGCCGTCAAGGCGACCGCGCTCGCGCTCCCGCTCGGCGATGCCGACCGCGAGACGCTCGAGGGCATGCTCGTCGCCCCGTCGGGCACGTTCACCGTGACGAACAACTACACGACCAACACCTTCGCCGAGGTCGGGCTCGCCGCGGGCGACTCGCCGCTGTACGTCCCGACCGAGATCGCCGCTCCGGGGACGGCCTCCCAGGCTGTGAAGGCGGAGAACGCGACCAAGCGGATCACCCTCGACGACGGCTCGTCGATCAACTACACCGGCGGCGGACGGTTCACGCCGATGCCGTGGATCGACGCCGACACGACAATCCGGGTGGGAGCCGCGGCGACGTTCACGAAGGACGTCGTCCTCGACTACCGCAACAACGCCTGGAAGCTTCAGCCGACGGCCCAGCTGACCGCCGACGACGCCAACGACGTGCTCCCGGCCACGTTCAGCGGCGCCGAGCGTCCCGCAGCCCCGCCGCAGGTCGGCGGCGACGTGAAGTTGGCGGCGTTCAACGTCCTCAACTACTTCACGACCACCGGCGAGGACTACAAGGCGGCCACGGGCATCGAGTGCGTCTACTTCCTCGATCGCGACGGCCTTCCGACGACGGTCGACGAGTGCCCCGGCAACGCCGGCCCGCGCGGTGCGGCCGACGACGCGAGCTTCGCCCGCCAGCAGGCCAAGATCGTCGAGGCGATCAACACGCTCGATGCCGACGTGGTGTCGCTCGAGGAGATCGAGAACTCCGCGAAGTACTACGGCCAGGACCGTGACACCGCGCTCGCCGCCCTGACCGAGGCGCTCAACGCCGACGCTGGCGCGGGCACCTGGGCGTTCGTCCCGTCGCCGGCCACGCTCCCGGCGCTGGACGAGCAGGACTTCATCCGTACAGCCTTCATCTACAAGCCGGCCGTAGTCGAGGCCGTCGGTGAGTCGACCGTGCTCGTCGGCGATGCGGCGTTCGCGGACGCCCGCGAGCCTCTCGCGCAGGCATTCCAGCCGGTCGCAGGTGGGGAGGCCGACCGCTTCGTCGCGATCGTCAACCACTTCAAGTCGAAGCGTTCGGGCACGCCTGATCCCGACCAGGGTGCGGGCAACGCCGAGCGGGTCCAGCAGGCACAGTCGCTCGTCGCGTTCGCCGACACGGTCAAGGCCGCCTCAGGCACCGAGAAGGTCTATCTCACCGGCGACCTCAACGCGTACTCGAAGGAGGACCCGATCACGGTCCTGCGCGAGGCGGGCTACGTCGATCTCGAGGAGGAGTACGAGACGGCGGAGACGTACCAGTTCGAGGGCGAGATCGGCTCGCTCGACCACGTGTTCGCGTCGCCCGCCGCGGCGCAGGACATCACCGGCATGGGGGTGTGGGCGATCAACGCCATGGAGCCGATCGCGTACGAGTACAGCCGCTACCACGGCAACGCGACGGACTTCTACGACGAGAGCGCGTTCCGCTCCAGCGACCACGACCCGGCGCTCGTCGGGATCGCGCTCGAAGAGCAGCTCACGCCGACGACGCTGAGCGCCGTCGCGACACCGGGGGTCTCGCCGCTGTTCGGCCCGATCATCGCCGCGCAGGTCAAGCCGCGAGCCACGGGGACGGTCGAGGTGCTCAAGGGCGACACGGTCCTCGCCAGCCAGCGGCTCGTGCGTGGCGTAACCGTCGTCGCGCTCCCGGCGAAGGCGCTCAAGCCTGGGACGCACCAGCTCACCGTCCGCTATTCCGGCGACGCGACCCATGCGGCCTCGGAGACCACGGTGACGGCGCGCGTCCTCGGGTTCTGACGGGTCTGGGGGTTTCGACAGGCTCAACCAGCGACGGTCGAGCCCGTCGAGACCCACCGCCGGTCGAGCCTGTCGAGACCCACCGCCTGCGCGTCGGCGGCGCCTGTGGCTGACTGAGGTGATGGGACCGCTGCGGATCCAAGGCAGACGCGCGTACGACCCACCCTCGGACGACGACGGCATGCGGGTTCTCGTGGACCGCCTGTGGCCGCGCGGCCTCCGCAAGGACGAGCTCGACCTGACCGCGTGGGACAAGGACGTTGCACCAACCACCGAGCTGCGGCGCGCGCTGCACCACGAGGGCCTCGCGTACGAGGAGTTCGCCCGCCGATACCGCGCCGAGCTCGATTCGCCAGCAGGACGGGCGGCGCTGCAGGCCCTGCGAGAACGCGCAGACGGCCACGTCCTCACGCTGCTCACGGCCACGAAGCCCCTCGAGCGCAGCGCCGTCCCCATCCTCATCGACCTGCTCCCTGAGGGTGCTCAGGGTCATCCCTGAAATCACCGCAGCGAGGGCTTCAGCGGACTCCCCTGCGGTTAGTCTGGTCGGACTATGCGCAAGATGACAACGGACCTGCTCACGTGGGTCGCGCAACGGACTGTCCTGCGGTCACAGAAGGACGGCATCGATCTCTCGAAGCTCACCTTCGTCCCCAACCGCTGGCTGATGCCGCTGCGCCGCGACGGGCTCGACCCTGTCGCCCCCCTCGCGAAGACCCGTGCCGAGACCCCCGTGAAGAAGCTCGCGAGCCTCCTCGGGATGAACATCTGGCTCGTCACCGGCCACGCCGAGGCGCAGGCCGTGCTAGCCGACCGCACCTCGTACAGCAACGACATCCGGCCGCTCGTCGGCGAAGTCGGCGCTGCTGACGGTGACATCGGCGGTCTCGGGTTCACCGACCCACCCGACCACACGCGCCTGCGCAAGCTCCTCACGCCGGAGTTCACGATGCGGCGCCTCGCCCGCCTCACGCCCAAGATCGACGAGATCATCGAGCACCAGCTCGACGTGATGGAGGAGAAGGGGCCGGAGGTCGACCTCATGGCCGACTTCGCCTTCGCCGTCCCGTTCCTCGTCATCTGCGAGCTGCTCGGTCTTCCCGACGAGTCTCGCGAGGAGTTCTTCGCACTCGGCTCGGCACGCTTCGACGTCTCCGGAGGTGGCGCCGCGAGCTTCGGTGCGATCTCCGAGTCGCGCACGTTCCTCATGAACGCCACCAAGGCACAGCGTGACGCGCCCGGCGACGGTCTGATCGGCAAGATCATCGAAGAGGTCGGTGACGGGATCTCCGACTACGACCTCGGCGGGCTCGCCGACGGCGCATTCACCGGCGGCCACGAGACGACCGCGAGCACGATCGCCCTCGGCGCCATGGTGCTGATGAACGATCACGAGTCTCGTCGTCGCCTCATCGCGGACGAGACGTTCGCCGACCCCGTCGTCGAGGAGATGCTGCGCTACCTCACGGTCGTGCAGATCGCCTTCCCGAGGTTCGCCAAGCACGACCACGCGCTGTTCGGCGAGCAGATCTCGAAGGGTGATGCGGTCGTCTGCTCCTTGTCGGGCGCCAACCGCGACCACCGCACCGGCGGGCCCGACCTCGAGAACTTCAACCCGCACCGCGACTGGCCCGTCTCGCACATCACGTTCGGCTATGGGTTCCACCGTTGCGTCGGAGCGGAGCTGGCCCGCATGGAGCTGCGCGCGGCGTACCCGAAGTTGTTCCGCCGCTTCCCCGAGATGACGCTCGCGTGCGACTCCGCCGACCTGGCGTTCCGCCAGCGCTCGATCGTGTACGGCGTGGAGTCGATGCCGGTCCGCCTGTACGGCTGACGCCTGCGCTCGCACCCAGCACAACGCCCCACGGCCCTGGTCGCAACGTGGGGCGTTGGCGTCTGTGGGCCCGCTCAGGCGAGCTGCTTGACCTCCTTGCGGAACATGAACGCGCCGATCAGCCAGAAGACGCCGATCACCAGCGCGTAGATGCCGATCAGCACGAGCAACGTCGCCGCGCCGATGTCGGGGTTGGCGATGAGGAGGATGCCGAAGAGCAGTGAGGCGATGCCCGCCGCGAGGAGCCATCCCCAACCGCTGCCGGGGACCTGACGCAGCTGGAGGGCGCCGGAGATCTCGAGCACGCCGATCATCAGCGACCAGAACGCGATGACCAGGACGAGCGCGAACACCGTGATCGCCGGGTCACGGAACGCGATGATGCCAGCCGCGATGCCGAGCACGCCCTCGAGGAGCAGCCATCCCCACGCGCGTCCGCCCCCGGTGAAGATGCTGACGAGCGCCATGACGCCGTCGGCGAGCGCCCAGATGCCGAAGACGATGACGATCGCCTTCGCGGTGGACTCCGGATAGACCAGCGCGAGGATGCCGAAGGCGATCGCGACGACGCCTCGGATGACGACGATCCACCACGCCGACTTCGTGGCTGCGGTGATGGTCCCGGCAAGATCGGTCATGGCTTCCCCCTGGTTCGCCTTGATCCGCACACTAGGGGGCCCAACGACCGTGGTGAGCGAGACACGCGGGGACGCGGCGCGCAGGTGCGAGGGGCAGCGCTAGGGCAAACGCACGCGGATGAACGCGGGGCGGTAGAGGAACGGGTTGGCCTCGACCTTGCCGAGATCGGTGTTGTTGCGGCTGTACGAGACGATCACCGTCCCCGGCACAGGGAGGATCGCAGGGTGGGCGAGCGGCATGTAGCGGAGCTGGCCCGTGACGGCGTTGGACGGGATCCGGGCGACCGTGGACGCGCGCGTGAACGGACCTGAGGGCGCGGGCGCCTTCCAGATCACCAGGTCCTGGCCGAGGAACTCATCCTGCTTGCTCACGGCGTACCAGGACCCGTCCTGCTCGAAGACGCTCAACGTCTGCGAGACCCCTCCCTGGGCGGGGATCAGCTCGACCGCCTCTGCGGCATTCTTGCTCCACTCGGTGCCGTCCCAGTAGCGCCACCGGGAATGGTCGCGCAGGTGGTCGATGTGGACCCGGGCGACCCGCAGCGAGTAGCCGAAGACGCCGTCGACCTCGGGGTTGGCGGTGCCGTACAGATAGACCCACTCGCCCTTGATCGCGACCGCGGCACCCCACGTCGGGCGCTTGCGGCTCGGGTCGTCGCGCCCGATGTCCTTCACCTCGACGAGCTGGGGCACACCGCCGGGCTCCACGTGGAACACCGCGATCGCAGGGCCGAGGTTCTCGAAGTCGGTGCTCGACGCGCCGCCGGTGCCCCGTACGCGCTGCACGCCGACGCCGACCACGTCGACCCCGTTGCGGTGCACTCGTCCGATCGACATCGGCCAGTAGCCGACCCCGTCGGCGCGGTCGGGGATGAGCGCGCCGTTGTCCTCCGGAAGAACCGTCTGCGCGCAGCCGTCGGAGATCAGCAGCATCGAGTTGCGGACGAAGCGCTGGCCGTCGAAGTCGGCCGCGCGCAGCGTGTCGCCCATGACCCAGATGCGCCGTCCGTCCTGCAGCGTCAGGTCGGCACCGACATCGGCGCCCTGGAGCGCGGCGCCGCCACGCGTGGTGTCGACGATGCTCTGCAGGTCGGTGATCGAGCGCAACCGAGGAATGCTCACGCATGGCGACGCGTACGACGCCATCGGCTCCTTCGTCGCCAGGGAGGCGTCACCCGCCTTGTCGTCGTCCGCATCGGCGAGGGGCCCCCGTACGAGGAGCACGGCCACGATCGCCAGGCAGGCGAGCACGACCGCGGCGACGGCGGGGATCCACCTTCGCCGCGCACGTCGGGGCGTCGTCTCGCTGTCGTCCATGTCGCCACCGACAGTAGTGCGCTCCGGTCTCGCGCCCCAGGGGTTGCGCCGAGTCGTGACCTCCGTCTCGTCCGCTGTGAGAGCCTGTGGGCATGGCGACCGGCTCGACGGGAGGCACCGCGCGGCGAGGCCGCCCCGGGTACGACCAGGAGACGGTGCTGCGGCGCGCGGTCGCACTCTTCAACCGCCAGGGTTATGACGCGACCAGCGTGGGTGACCTGGCACGCGAGCTGGGCCTGACGAAGTCCGCGATCTACCACCACGTCCCGAGCAAGGAGCACCTCCTCGCGCTCGCGCTGGACGAGGCGCTCGACGGGCTGGACGCCGTGATCGCCGGGGCGGTGCAGGAACGACCGGGAGTGAGTGCGTACGACCGTCTGCGGACGGCGGTGCGCCAGAGTGTCGAGGTGCTCGTCGCTCACCTGCCGTCGGTGACGCTCCTGCTGCGGGTCCACGGCAACAGCGAGGTCGAGCAGCAGGCCCTTGCCCGGCGGCGCGCGATCGACGAGCGGCTGAGCGGGCTGGTCCAGGACGCGGTCGCAGAGGGCGCGCTGCGCGACGACATCGACCCCGACCTGATCAGCCGGCTGCTCTTCGGCATGGTCAACTCGCTGATCGAGTGGTACCGCCCGGGCGGCCCCGCCGACACCGCGCTGCTCGCCGACGCCGTCACGGCACTGGCCTTCGACGGGCTTGCGATCAGGAAGAGCTGACCGGACCGACGCCACGGCTGCGACCCCGGAACTCCGCGATCGTCGCCTCGTCGGGACGGCGGCGTACGGTCACGTCGTACAGTCCCGACCGGCCGCTGCGTGCACGCTCCACCGCCTCCGCGACGAGGGTGTCCCCGAGGTGGGCAGGCGCGAGGAACGTGATGTCGAAGCCCGCGGCGACGGTCACCTCCCCGTACCCGTTGCACGCGAGGGCGAACGTGCTGTCGGCGAGCGCCGCGACGAGCCCGCCGTGGCACAGGCCGTGCCCATTCACCATGTCGTCGCGCACCACCATCGAGACCCGGGCCTCGCCGCGCGCGACGTGCTCGCACTCCATGCCGAGCGCCCTGCTCGCCGCGTCGGCCGCCCACATCGCGGCGGCGCCGTCCCCGGTCATGCGTCGTAGTCCACGGTGAGCCGCTCGCTGAGCGGGTACGACTGACAGGTCAGCACGAACCCCCTCGCGAGCTCGTCCTCGCTCAGCGCGTAGTTGCGCCGCAGGTCCACCTCGCCGTCGCACACGCGTGCGCGGCACGTCCCACAGACACCGCCCTTGCACGCGAACGGGAGGTCGGCGCGCGTGCGCTGCGCGGAGTCGAGCACCGTACGGTCGCGCAGCATCGGCGTCGTCGTGCTGCGACCGTCGAGGACGACGGTGACGTCGCTCGTCACGCCCTCGAGCGCGGGGTCGAGGTGCCGGACCTCGGGCGGCGGCTCGTCGACGTAGAACAGCTCGACGTGGACGCGCTCGCCCGGGACGCCGACCTCGGCGAGGACGGCGCGGGCATCAGCGAGCATCCCGAACGGACCGCACAGCCACACGTGGTCGAGGTCGCCGACCGGGACGAGCAGCATGAGCAGCCGGCGGAGCCGATCGGCGTCCATGCGACCGGAGAACAACGGGACGTCGCGCGGCTCGCGCGACAGCACGTGCACAAGGTCGAAGCGCGGGCCGTAGCGGTTCTTGAGGTCGGCGAGCTCCTCGGCGAACATCGTGCTCGCGGTGGTCCGGTTGCCGTACAGGAGCGTGACCTGCGCCGAGGGGTGGGCGAGCACGGTGCTCGCGATCGAGAGCATCGGCGTGATCCCGGAGCCGGCGGCGATGCAGAGGTGACGGCCGCCCTCGTCGGGGTCCGCCCGGAAGCTTCCGGTCGGCGGCTGCACCTCGACGCGCGTCCCGGGGGTCACGTCTCGCGCGAGCCACCACGAGAACAACCCGTCGGGGATCGTCCGCACCCCGATGCGCAGGGGCGCGCCGACGGGGGCGCAGATCGAGTACGACCGTCGGTGCTCCTCGCCGTCGAGCACCCGCCGCAGGGTCACGGACTGGCCCGCGCGGAACGCGTACTCCTCGCGCAGCGCCTCGGGCACGTCGAAGGTCACCGCGACCGCGTCGTCGGTGAGCGGCTCGACCGCGGTCACGGTGAGCGCGTGAAACGGCGCCGACCTGCGCGTGCGAGGCTCCGGCGAGGCGAGCGTCATCAGATCTCCTTGACGTGCTCGAACGGCTCGAGGCACGCCGTGCACCGGTAGAGCGCAGTGCACGGGGTCGGGCCGAACTCCGACGTGATCGCCGTCGCGCGCGAGCCGCACCGCGGGCACGGGACGTCGCGCCGTGTGGCCGTCAGGGTCAGCGCGATGGGCCCGTCATGGTCCGGCGCGGGGCCGGGAGCCGACAAGCCGTGCGCGGCGAGCGCCCGCCGGCCGTGCGGACTGATCCAGTCGCTCGACCACGCAGGAGCCAGCGCGACGTCGACCCGGACGTCGGCGAACCCTTCGGCGCGAAGCGTACGGACGAGGTCGTCGCGCATCGCCGTCATCGCGGGGCAGCCGGAGTAGGTGGGCGTGATCGTCACGACGACTGTGCCGTCGTCGACGTCGACCCCGCGCAGCACGCCGAGGTCCTCGAGCGTGAGCATCGGCATCTCGGGATCGGTCACGCGCGCCGCGACCTCGTACGCTGCCACCCTCGTCGCCATGGTCACCACCTCCCCGTCGGATGTGCGCGGGCGACGCTCTGCATCTCGGCGAGCATCTTTGCGAGGTCCTCGGTGTGCACACCGTGGCGCCCCGTCCGCCGGTCGAGCCTGTCGAGACCCACACTCCGCCGGTCGAGCCTGTCGAGACCCACACTCCGCCGGTCGAGCCTGTCGAGACCCCCCGCCTCCCACACCTGCGCGAGCACGTCGTCGACCTCGTCGTCGACCGTCGCCGGATCGACTCCGGCGCCGGACTCCGCCATCCGCGCCTCGACCGGGTGCGTCGCGCCGAGCTCCGCGCGTAGGGGCCAGAGCGCGTCGCGGGCGGCGAGGACGCGGCGCCGCGACTCGTCGGTGCCGCCCGCCAGCACGACGACCCACCGACCGGCGTAGTCACGGTGGTAGGTCAGCTCCTTTACCGCCTTCGCCGCGATCGCCGCGAGCACCGGGTCGGTGCTGTCACGCAGCCGCTCCATCAGCGCAAGGCGCCACGTCGCGAACAGCAGGATACGGACGACGGCGTCGGCGAAGTCGCCGTTCTCCACCTCGACCAGCGCGACATTGTGGAAGTCGCCGACGTCGCGGAAGGAGGCGAAGGCGTCCTCCGCGGCCGCCCGTGACCCCTCGGCGAGCACGGGCACGCCCTCAGGATCGGCAGTGCCGGCTCGCGTGTAGAGGAGCCGCGCCTGACCGAGCAGGTCGAGCGCCACGTTGGCGAGCGCGACGTCCTCCTCGAGGTCCGGCGCGTTGCTGCACCACTGTGCGAGCCGGTGGGACATCACGAGTGCGTCGTCGGCGAGCATGACGGCGTACGACGCGAGGTCGTGCGGGTCGACCCCGTCGGGGACCGTCGTGTCGCCGAGCGTCGCGAGCGGATCCTCGAAGGCCGTCCCGAAAGCCCAGTGCGTGGCATCGCCCCCGTACAGGCCCTCGTACGGGTTGTCATGCACGTCGCCGGTCGATCCGCCCACGTCGCCGGTCGAGCCGCCCACTCCGCCGGTCGAGCCGCCCGCTCCGCCGGTCGAGCCTGTCGAGACCATCACCCCTCCTCACATATGCGGGACATCGTCGGGGATCTCGTAGAAGGTCGGGTGCCGATAGACCTTGTCGCCGCTGGGCGCGAAGAGCGGGTCCTTCTCGTCGGGGCTCGACGCCGTGATCGCGTCGGAGCGGACGACCCAGATGCTCACGCCCTCGTTGCGCCGGGTGTAGACGTCACGCGCGTGCCGCAGCGCCATCTCGTCGTCCGGAGCGTGCAGCGAGCCGACGTGCACGTGGTTGAGCCCGCGCTTGCCGCGGATGAACACCTCGTAGAGCGGCCACTCGGCTCGGACGGTGTTCATCGCGGAGCCTCTGGGGTTTCGACAGGCTCAACCGACGACGGCGGCTCAACCGACGACGGGCTCCGCTCCGCGAAGGCCATCGCGGCCTCGCGCACCCACGCACCCTCCTCGTGCGCACGGCGGCGGTGCGCGATCCGCTCGGCGTTGCAAGGCCCGTCGCCGCTGATCACCGCGGTGAGCTCGTCCCAGTCGGGCTCGCCGAAGTCGTAGTGCCCGCGCTCCTCGTTCCACGCCAGCTCGGGGTCGGGCAGCGTCACGCCGAGGACCTGCGCCTGCGGCACAGTCATGTCGACGAACTTCTGCCGCAGGTCGTCGTTGGTGTCGCGCTTGATGCCCCACGCCATCGACTGGGCCGTGTTCGGCGACTGCGTGTCCGGCGGACCGAACATCATCAGCGACGGCCACCAGAACCGGTCGACGGACTCCTGGACCATCGCCCGCTGCTCGTCGGTCCCGCTCATCATCGTCATCAGCAGCTCGTAGCCCTGCCGCTGGTGGAACGACTCCTCCTTGCAGATGCGGATCATCGCGCGTCCGTACGGCCCGTACGAGGTGCGGCACAGCGGCACCTGATTGCAGATCGCGGCGCCGTCGACGAGCCAGCCGATCGTGCCGACATCGGCGTACGACGGGGTGGGGTAGTTGAAGATCGAGGAGTACTTCTGCTTGCCGGCCAGCAGCAGCTCGGTCAGCTCCTGGCGGGAGACGCCGAGGGTCTCGCAGGCGGAGTAGAGGTAGAGCCCGTGCCCCGCCTCGTCCTGCACCTTCGCCAGCAGGATCGCCTTTCGACGAAGCGACGGCGCCCGGGTGATCCATGCGCCCTCGGGCTGCATGCCGATGATCTCGGAGTGGGCGTGCTGCGCGATCTGACGGACGAGCGTCTTGCGGTAGCGCTCCGGCATCCAGTCGCGCGGCTCGATCCGGTCGTGGCGCGCGACTGTCTCCTCGAAGCCGGCGAGGAGCTCGGGCTCGGTGAGAGTCATGGTGCCTCCCGGGATTTACTGACCGATCGTTCTGTAATACTGTGACACGGGTCACCGTACGCGTGCAACGACACCCGGGGGACCCATGAGCGCATTGCTGCAGAGCTATGTCGCCGGACGCTGGTATGCCGCGCCCGACGAGGGCACGCCGCTCCTCGACGCCGCCACGGGCGAGGAGGTCGCGCGCGTCTCGAGCACCGGCCTCGACGTCGCCGCGATGGTCGCGTACGCCCGTGAGGTCGGCGGTCCTGCGGTCCGCGGCCTGACGTTCCACGAGCGCGGCGGCCTCCTCAAAGCACTGGCGAAGCATCTCGGCGTCGAGAAGGACCACCTGTACGACCTGTCTGCGCGCGCCGGCGCCACGCGACGCGACGCGATGATCGACGTCGACGGCGGCATCGGCACGCTCTTCTCGTACGCGAGCAAGGCCACTCGCGAGCTGCCCAACGACACGGTCGTCCTCGACGGACCGCCCGAGCCGCTCGGCAAGGGCGGCACGTTCGTCGGCCAGCACCTCTTCACCTCGCGGCCCGGCGTCGCCGTGCAGATCAACGCCTTCAACTTCCCGGTCTGGGGGATGCTCGAGAAGCTCGCGCCCGCCTTCCTCGCCGGGCTCCCGACCATCGTGAAGCCGGCCAGCCCGACCGCGTACGTGGCAGAGGCGCTCGTCCGCCAGATCATCGAGTCCGGCCTCCTGCCCGAGGGGGCGCTGCAGCTGGTGAGCGGGAGCGCCGGCACGCTCCTGTACGAGCTGGGTCCGCAGGACTCGGTCGCCTTCACCGGCTCGGCCCACACCGCCAACGTGCTGCGCGACCACCCGTCGATCGCGACCGGCGGCGTCCGGCTCACCGTCGAGGCCGACTCGTTGAACTGCTCGATCCTCGGTCCGGACGTCACAGCGGACGATCCCGAGCTCGACCTCTTCGTGAAGGGCGTCGTCACCGAGATGACGGCCAAGGCGGGACAGAAGTGCACCGCGATCCGGCGCGTGCTCGTCCCCGCCGGCATGGCCGACACGGTGGTCGGAGCCCTTCGCGACCGGCTCGCGAAGGTGACGGTCGGCGACCCTACGGATCCCGAGGTCCGGATGGGGCCGCTCGCGAGCCTCGCCCAGCGCGACGAGGTCCGCAAGGCGGTCGAGGCGCTGCGCAGCACGGCCGACGTGGTGTTCGGCGACCCGGACCAGGTCGAGGTGGTCGGCGCCGAGGCGGAGCGTGGTGCGTTCTTAGGCCCGGTGCTGCTGCAGGCCCGCCCGGGGGCGACCGAACCGCACGACGTCGAGCCGTTCGGACCCGTGAGCACGGTGATCTCGTACGAGACGCTCGACGACGCGGTCGCACTCGCTGCCAGAGGTCGCGGGAGCCTGGTCGGGTCGATCGTCACGCACGACCCGGACGTCGCTCGTACGCTGACGCTTGGCCTCGCCCCCTGGCACGGACGTCTGCTCGTCCTCGACCGCGACGACGCCGGCGAGTCCACCGGCCACGGGTCGCCGCTCCCCGTCCTCGTCCACGGCGGACCCGGCCGAGCCGGTGGCGGCGAGGAGCTCGGTGGGATCCGAGCCGTGCTGCACCACATGCAGCGCACCGCGCTCCAGGCCTCGCCGGACATGCTCACCGCGATCACGGGCCGGTGGACGACCGGCGGCGCACGCCGTGACGACGGCACCCACCCGTTCCGCAAGAGCCTCGCGGACCTGCGGGTCGGCGACACGATCGCCTCGGAGTCTCGTACGGTCTCGCGCGAGGACATCGACCGCTTCTCCGACCTCACGGGAGACACGTTCTACGCACACACGGACGAGGTGGCGGCCGCGGCGAACCCGCTGTTCGGCGGCATCGTCGCGCACGGCTATCTTGTGGTCTCGCTCGCGGCGGGCCTCTTCGTCGACCCGGACCCGGGGCCGGTCCTCGCGAACTTCGGCGTCGACAACTTGCGGTTCCTCACGCCGGTCAAGGCCGGGGACGACATCGCCGTCACGCTGACCGTCAAGCAGATCACGCCGCGGGCGACCGCCGACTACGGCGAGGTCCGGTGGGACGCCGTCGTGGCGAACGGCGAGGGCGCGCCGGTTGCCACATACGACGTCCTGACCCTGGTCGCGAAGTCTTGGGACGCGTAAGAGCGTTCCTCACCCCTCGAGGCGATCGACGAGGTCACTGACCGGCACCCACACGTACTGCTTGCCTCGTCGCGACCGTACGAGGAGGCCCGCGTTTTCGAGTGCCCGCAGGTCGTGGCGCGCAGTCTCTCCCGAGGTGTTGTGGCTGAGCGAGTGCGAACGCACCGAGTACTCCGCGCCCGGGTCCTTCACCGCATTCTCGAGTAGCGCGAGCTGCCGGTGGTTGTACACCCCCGGGCGTGCCCGCATCGACCGTTGCAGATCGCGGACCTCTGACGCCTTGCGTGCAAGGTATTCGTGAAGGTCCTTGATCGCTCTCTCGAGCACGTCAAGCTGGGAGAGAAAGAAGTGGGTGAGATCGCCACGATCCTGCTCGGTCAGGAGGAACGACCGCGCGTACTGGGCCGGCGCCTGCTTGAGAATGCGCGAGATTGGCACGAACTCCGTGAGCCAGAAACCTTCGCGGAGCATCGTCCAGTAGAACAGCACTCGTGCGGTACGGCCGTTGCCGTCCTCGAAGTAGTGGTCGTACCCCATCATGAAGTGGACAGTGATCGCACGGAGCACCGGCGGTACGTAGCCAGGGGCGCCGTCACCGTTGGCGAACGCACACACTCTCCGCAGGCGTTCCGGCAGTTCGTCGACCGGCGGCGGCCGATGGAGGAGCTGGTCGCCGTCACCCCAGACCGCGACGCGTTCACTGTCGTCGCTCCGGAGAACGCCCGCGGCAGCCGGGTTGTCGAGTGCCCCTTCGGTCACGATGCGGTGCAGCTCACAGACCAGCTCAGGCGAGAGTTCTTCGTGCTGGAGCCCGATGATCTGCCGCATGGCACGGTAGTTGTTGAGGATCATCCGCTCGCCGCGGTCCGCCGGAGGTCGCCCGCTTCGGATCATCTCCTTGGCCACTCGTCTGCTGGTTGCTGCGCCCTCGAGCTGACTCGACGTGATCGCCTCCTCGATGAGACTGCTCACCAGATAGCGGTCGCGAGTGGACGCGTTCGTGACCTGCTCACTGACCGCGATGTGCCCGCTCGCCGCACGGTTGACGTTCTCGATCGACTGCAGCACAGCGTCGGGAAGCGTGAACGTGAAGGGACGGCCCTCGACATCGACGAGGCGATCGACCGGTCGCTCGACCATGGTCCTTGCCAGGCGAGTCGCCGCCCACCATTCCTCGTGCGTGAGGTCATCGGGCGGCTGCTTGTATCGCAGCTTGTCCCAAGCTAGATAGTCGCCTGACATCGCTCGCAACTGGAGGCTTGCCTGAAAGATGTTGAGCCTGCGGCCCTGTTGGCCTGCAGCCTCGAGCACGGCGTCGACATCAGGGGGTGGGGCCGGGACCTTCAACTCTCCTCCAAGTTTCTCCAAATCTTGGAGCAAACCTTACTCCCAACTCCAAGGTTTGGAGAAACTTGGAGAACGCTTGGAGGAGCCGAACGGCCAGTACCGCAAGACCCTCGACTCCCGGCCTGTTCTGTGCCACAGTTCAGCCACATATCGAAACGCCGTTCCGAATCTGTGAACGCACATGCTCGAGGAGCAGTACCCATGCGTACCCCCGCTCGTACGACCACGACTGCGCTGGCACTCGCCGCAGCCGTCGCGGCGGCGTCCATGACCGGCGGACCAGCGTCCGCAGACACGCCTGACTTCATTCGCACCGTCATCGCCGAGGACGCGGTCGGCCCCGCATTCACCTCCGTCGGCGACCTCATCGGCGACTCCCGCCCCGAGGTGGTCTCGACCAGCTACGGCAAGCTCACGATGCAGGGGTCGGCCGCGCTCCCCGAGCCGGGCAGCGTCACGCTGTACGAGAACGACGGGCGCAAGCGCGGCGGTGGCGTCGACACCTGGGCGACCCGCTCGGTCATCGAGCCGTCGGACGGCATCATCTTCCCCAGCGAGCCGACCCTCGCCGACGTCGATCGTGACGGCGACCTCGACATCATCCAGCCTGCCGGCTACTTCTGGGACTCCGGCATGGGGTTCAACCGCGGCTCGGTCACCTGGTGGGAGAACCGCGACGCCCCGCGCAGCGTTCGCGAGGTCCTCGCCCTCGCCAAGTGCCCGCTGAACTCGCGCACGCTCGCCCAGCTCAAGGAGTGCCTCGCCGGGCTGCGCGACTGGGACCGTCACGACATCGTCACCGACAGCCCGTTCGCCTACCACGATCTCGAGTTCGTCGACTTCGACGGCGACGGCCGCAAGGACATCGTCACCGTCGGCGAGCAGGGCTTCAACCCCTCGAGCACCACCGACGACATCGTCGAGCTGCAGTTCTTCAAGGGCGACGGCAAGGGTGGGTTCGACCCCGCCGTCGCACTCGCCGATCGCGGTGGCAGCAGCCCGATCGTGACCGACGTCGACGGTGACGGCGACCTCGACGTCGCTTCCGCGCAGTACTTCGGCGTGAGCCCCGTCGTCGCCGGCCCGCCGACCGGCGAGGCCTCGTTCGTCTGGTTCGAGCGCGTCGGCTCCGCCACGGACGGCGTCACGGACTCCGACTTCGTCATGCACGAGATCAGCCGCGGACAGGGCCCGTCGTTCAGCATCCACCGGGCTGAGAACCTCTTCGGCGACGGCGTCGACCGCTGGGTCGGCGTCAACCACACCAACACGACGACCGGCAACCCCGGTCCGCCGGTGTTCCTGCGCGCCAAGCCCGACGTCTTCCTCCTCACCCCGGGCGCAGACCCGCGCACCCCGTGGACCGTCGCGCCGCTCGCCTCGAGCGTGGATCCGGGTGCCGAGTTCACAGCCAACGCACGACCGGGCCAGGCCGCGCCGGGCAAGACCGGCTTCGGTGATGTCGACGGTGACGGCGACACCGACCTCGCGGTCTCCGGCGACGGCGCCTTCCGCCTCTACTGGATCGAGCAGACCGCCCCTGGCGTCTTCGCGCAGCACGTGCTGCCGGAGTCCGAAGGATGGGGTCAGGCCGGCGGCGCGAAGATCGCCGACCTCGACCGCGACGGCAACAGCGATCTCGTGTTCTCGAGCTTCGAGAACAACAAGATCGGGATCTGGAGCCACACCCCCTAGCTCCAGACCTGGGGAGGGCGGGCCGTCGATCATCGACGACCCGCCCTTCGTCGTTCCCGCCCCTGTGCGGTAGGTCCGATGAGTTCGGCGCCTCCGACCGGTCGATCCAGGGACCACTCGAGAGGGAGAGCCCATGGACCTGCAGGCCCGCGTCACCGAAGCCGTCGCCCCGCACATCGAGCGGGTGGATCCACCGGGCCTCGCGTGGTGGGTCGCCCGCGGAGACGAGGTCGCCGTCGGCGCCCAGGGGACGTACGGGCCCGAGGACGCCACGCCCGTCCGACCCGACACCCCCTTCCGCATCTCGTCGGTGACGAAGCCGGTCGTCGCGGCATCCGCGATGTCGCTCCTCGACGACGGCACGCTCACCCTCGACGCCCCCGTCGAGAGGTGGCTGCCCGAGCTCGGCGACCGCCGCGTGCTGCGCGATCCTGCCGGGCCTCTCGACGACACCGTTCCTGCGGCACGTCCGATCACGGTCGCCGACGTGCTGGAGCTTCGGCTCGGCATCGGCCTCGACTTCTCCGGCCCGTTCCCGGGCCCCGTGCTCTCGGCGCTCGGCGCTGCGGGCCTCCAGGCCGGACCGCCCGCACCGCAGACCAATCCCGCGCCCGACGACTGGATGCTTACGGTCGGCGCGGTCCCGCTGTCGTACCAACCGGGTGAGCGCTGGCTCTATCACTCGGGCTCCGAGGTCCTCGGCGTCCTCGTCGCCCGAGCCGCGGGCGCACCGCTGCCGGAGGTCCTCGCCGAGCGGGTGCTCGCTCCGCTCGCGATGACGGGCACCGGCTTCGGCGTACGACCGGAGCAGGCCGACCGTCTCGGCCCGCACTGGCTGCCGCCGGACGGCGGTGCCCTCATGCCGTACGACCCGGCCGAGGGGCAGTGGTCCCGACCGCCTGCGTTCCCCAACGGCGGCGACGGCCTGGTCTCGACCGTCGAGGACCTCGCGGCGTTCGGCCGCATGCTCCGCGCGGGCGGCGTCGCCGAGGACGGCACGCGGGTGCTCTCGCGCGAGGTCCTCGCGGAGGCGACCCGGCCGCGTGTCGGGCAGATCGACGCCGACGGCCTCGCCGACTGGGGGCTCGGGTTCGGCGTCAAGACCGGCGACCAGCCCGACGGGCGCAGCGCCGGATCGTACGGGTGGGACGGGGGCATGGGTTCGACGCTGTGGGTCGACCCCGTCAAGGACGTCGTCGCCGTGCTGCTCACCAACCAGATGTGGTCCTCTCCCGAGCCGACAGCCGTCTTCGAGGCGTTCTGGCGGGCAGCTTGGGAGTGAGGCTCAGTCCTCGCGAACCGCGATGACGATCTTGCCGAGGACCTCGCCGTCCACCAACCGGCGCATCGCGTCCGGCATCGCGTCCAGCGGGACCGCCGCGTCGATCACCGGTCGGATCTCGCCGCGCGCCGCCAGGTCCGCGACCGTGGCGAGATCATGCGCCTTCGTGATCGACAGGAACGACGTGAGCCGCTGGCGGGAGAACAGCGACTGAGCGCGCGCGACCAGCTGGCGGTGGATCCCGCCGAGCATGCGGCCACCACCCTCGCCCCCGGTGATGACCAGGGTGCCGCGGGGCGTCAGCAGGTGCCTCAGGTCGGAGATCGGACGCAGGCCGCCGATGTCGAGGACGACGTCATAGCGGCCCGCGTGCTCGGCGAGGTCGTCGCGTGTGTAGTCGACGACCGGGTCCGCACCGAGCGCACGCACCCCGTCGACCTTCTCCGTACGACAGACGCCGGCGACCTCGGCGCCGAACGCACGCGCGATCTGGACCGCGTACGTCCCGACGCCGCCGGACGCGCCGATCACGAGGACACGGTCGCCTGAGCGCACGCGGCCGGCGTCGCGCACGGCATGGAGCGCCGTGACCGCAGAGACGGGCAGCGCCGCGGCCTGGACGTACGAGAGCGCGTCGGGCTTGGGCACGAGGTGCTTCGCCTTGGCGCGCGCCCGCTCGGCGTACGTGGCCGTGCCCGCACCGAGGACCGCGTCGCCGACCGCGAGCTGCGTGACGCCCTCACCGACCTCGCGGACGACCCCCGCGACCTCCATGCCGATCGGCCATCGCGGGCGGCGCACGCCCATCGCGACGCGTCCGATCAACGGACGGCCGGTCATGACGTGCCACGCCCCTCGATCGAGCCCCGCCGCATGGACGTCGAGCACGACCTCGCCTTTGCCAGGCACAGGCTCGCGGACGTCACGAAGCTCGAGGCAGTCGGCATCTCCGTACCGATCTCGGACGATCGCTTTCATCTGAACCACAACCTTACGGTGTAAGGGGACGCCTCGACGGTAGCCTTACGTCGTAAGGTCGCGCAAGACCCGTTGCAGGAGGAGCCATGGCCCGTCGCCCGCCGCTGACCCGCGAGCTGGTGCTCCGTACGGCGGTCTCCCTCGCGGACGGCTCCGGAGCCACCTCGCTCACCATGCGCGCGCTCGCTCGCAACCTCGGCGTCGAGGCGATGTCGCTCTACCACCACGTGGCCAACAAGGACGACCTGCTCGACGGGATGGTTGACCTCGTCTTCGCAGAGATCGCGCTGCCGGTCGCCGGCAAAGACTGGCGTACGCAGATCCGGCGGCGGTGCATGTCCGCTCGCGAGGTGCTCCTGCGTCACCCCTGGGCGATCGGGTTCGTCGAGTCGCGCACGGCACCCAGCCCGGCGACGCTGCGCCACCACGAGGCGGTGCTCGCCTGCCTGCGGCAGGCGGGATTCTCCGTCCGCCTCGCGGCTCACGCGTTCGCCCTGATCGACGCCCAGCTCTTCGGCCAGGTGGTGCAGGAGGTGAACCTGCCGTTCAGCGACTCGCAGGGCGCCGCCGAGGTCGCCGGCAGCATGCTCGAGGGAGCCGCACCCGTCGAGCTCCCTTATCTCACCGAGATCGCAGTGGAGCACGTGATGAAGCCCGGCTACGCGTTCGGCGACGAGTACGCGTACGGGCTCGACCTCATCCTCGACGCGCTCGAGCAGCGGCGGCTCACGGAAGCCTGAGAATCCGTTCGGCGAGACCGACGGCCCCCGCTACGGTCTGGCCATGAGCTGCCGCATCTCGCACACGACCATCGACTCGCACGACGCCTACGCCCAGTCGCAGTGGTGGAAGCAGGTCCTCGTCGGATACACCGACGTCCCGGGTGACCCGAACGAGCCCGGCCACGAGGAGTGCATGATCGTCCCGCCCACCGACGGGAGCGCGGGTGCCGCAGGTCCCGTGCTGTTCATCGAGGTCCCCGACGACAAGACCGTGAAGAACCGCCTCCACCTCGACCTGCGCCCCACCGACCGTTCACGGGACGACGAGGTCGAGCGTCTGCTTGCGCTGGGCGCGACCCAGCTCGGGGACTTCCGTCGACCCGACGGGACGGGTTGGATCACGCTCGCCGACCCCGAGGGCAACGAGTTCTGCATCCTGCGCAGCGACGCCGAGGTCGCGGCGCAGGACGGGTGAGGCGGGTCAGCGCGGAGCCCGGAACCCCGCTGCCTCGGCCTGAGCGACCGACACGAAGCACGCCTCGGGCACTGTGACCGCGTACGAGCGGGCGCCCGGCTCGTGGAAGATCCGGTCGCCCCCGTCGTCGGGGACGTTGCCCTTGATCGGAGCCTTGGCCGGGCACGTCTTGCCCGCGGGAGCGGCCGTCGCCCCGTCGGCCGGCGCACTCGCGGTGGGCTTGGAGCCCTTCGCGAAGCCCGCCGCGTACGACCACGTCGACTTCGGCAGCGGCGCGAGGTCGGCTGGGGTGCCGTCGACGCGCGTGCACCCGTCGAGGATGCCCGCGATCGCCGTCTTCATCGGGGCTGTCACCCGCAGCGTGTAGGCGTGGGCGATGCGGGTGAACCGGATGACGTAGGTGCAGCGGTATGCCTTGTTCGGCGGCAGCCACCCGTCGGGCCCGGAGTCGGACTTGCTCGAGTTGGTCGGACCGTCGACCGCGAGCAGGTTGAGCGGGTCGTTCGCGAACGTCACGCGCTTGCCGACCGGCCACTGCTGCGCGCCGAGCTGCCAGCTCAGCGACAGCGGAACCACGTGGTCGATCTGCACCGCGGAGGCATCGGCCTTGCGGAACGCGATCGTGGAGCTGGTGTAGGGGTCAGCGAGGGTGCCGGCGACGACCACGCACTTGTTGCGCTTCTCGACGTCGCGCATGTCGCGGACCAGGATGTTGTCGCGGGTGCCGCACCCGCTGCGGGTCACGTCGGCCCACGCCTGGCCGTACTGGCCGACCCGGTCGTAGCCCGTCTTGGGGGCCCGCCCCGAGACCTTCAGCCCGTCGAGCATCGCGCGGGCCTTGGCGACCTGGTCTGCGACGGCCGCCGGCGCTGAGGTTGCCGCCGGCGCTGTGGTCTCCGCCGCGGCCTGAGCGGGCTGCTCGCCCTCGACGGGACCGCAGGCCGAGACGGCGAGCAGCGAAGCGGCAGCGAGGGACAGGGCGAGACGTCGCGTACGGGGGGTCACCCGTCGGTTCTACACGTCCGCACCGACATGGGCGCCCCCGGGCTCCACAGCGCTACCGTCGACACCATGAGCACCGACTGGTACGACCCGGACGCGGTCTCGCTGATGCTGGACGACCTCCAGACGTGGGCCGTCGTCGGGCTCTCGGGCGACCCCACACGCACCGCCTACCGGATCGCCGAGACCCTCCAGGCTCGCGGCAAGCGGATCGTCCCGATCCACCCCGCCGCGCCGGTCGTCCTCGGCGAGCAGGGGTACGCGACGCTGTCCGACGTGCCGTTCCCGATCGACGTCGTCGACGTGTTCCGCCGCTCGGAGGCCGCCGGTCCGTTCGCCGACGAGGCGGTCGCGATCGGTGCGAAGGGCGTGTGGTTCCAGCTCGGCGTGATCGACGAGGACGCGTTCGCGCGGACCCGTGCCGCCGGCGTCGCGATGGTGATGGACACCTGCCCGATGATCGAGTGGGCCAAGCGGGCGTCGTGACACCGAAGGCGACAGGTCCGCTCGTCGTGCCGCCCGGCCCAGGGGTCCCGGGCGGTCTCGTGGTGCCGGAGAGTGAGATGGAGGAGCGGTTCTCGCGCTCACCCGGGCCGGGCGGGCAGTCGGTGAACACGACCGACAGCCGGGTCGAGATCGTCTTCGACGTCGACGCGTCCGAGGTGCTGACCCCGCAGCAGCGCGACCGGGTCGTCGCCGCGCTCGGGAGCACGCGCCTGAGCGTGACGGCGTCCGAGCACCGCTCGCAGCTGCGCAACCGTGTCGCCGCCCGAGAACGTCTCGCCGAACGGCTCCGTACGGCGCTCGCGCCACCGCCCCGAAGCCGTGTCGCCACCAAGCCGACCCGCGGCTCGCAGCGTCGCCGGGTCGAGGCGAAGCGACGCCGGTCGGAGACGAAGTCCGGCCGCGGGCGCGTCCGCGACACCGACTGAAGGCGTTCGCTCCTCCGGCTCGTCGCGGCGACTGTGTCGTGGGGCCTACGCTCGTCCCATGACCGACGAGCACCCCGAGAACACCGAGCCCGACCGCTGGTCCGACGAGGCGAAGGACTCCTTCGTCCGCGCCGCCGACGCCCTGAGCTCCGCGCTCCGCACCCACGCCGTCGTGGTTGCGGCAGCCGGTTCGGACATCGACGTCGCGACGATCGACGCCGCCAAGCAGGCGCTCGCCGACGCGCTGGAGGCGTACGACGAGGCGCAGTACGACTACAGCGGCACGTTCCCGCCCTTCGCGATCATCGAGGAGGACGAGGGTGGCGACGACGGCCACGACCACGACGACGCCGCGCACGACGGCGCACCGATCGACGACCAGGACGTCACGGGCGTCACGGTGCTGCAGCGCATGGACTACCGCGTGACCGACCCGCGTGCGGTCGTCGCGGCCGGCGCGGTCGCGCAGCGGCTGTCCGACGGCGAGATCGAAGGGCCGGTCACCGGTGTCGGTGAGGCGCTCTATGCGCTCGCGCACAGCCACGGGCTCGGCGGCTGGAGCCGTCTCGCCGAGACCAGCGGCATCGAGCCGGTCGCGCACGTCGCGCTCGCCGTCGCCAACGACGGCCTGCTGCCGAGCGACCCCGACGAGTGGCCGGACGACTCGCTGAGCGTGGAGGAGGGCGAGCTCCTCTTCCAGGAGGGCGCGACCTGGGTCGACTGAGACCCGCTGGACGCGGCCCGGCTCACGAGCCGGGCCGCACCATCCACCTCCGTGGATCGTCGACGACCGCGAACCCGTACCTCTCGTACAGCCCGTGGGCGTCGGCGGTCGCGAGCATCGTGCGGCGCAGGTGCAGCGCGTCGAGCGCGGCGACCACGCCGTCCACGAGCATCACCCCGACGCCCCGGCCTCGTACGGACGGCGCGACGAACACGTCGCACAGCCAGGCGAACGTCGCGCCGTCGGTGACCACGCGGGCGTACGCGACCTGCGTGCCGTCGGCGTCGTAGACACCGAAGTTGAGCGACCCATCGATCGCCGCGTCCTGCACCTCGCGGGGACGACCGAGCGCCCAGTAGGCCTCCTCGCTGAGCCAGCCGTGGATGCGGGCGCGGTCGAGGCGCGCGGGGTCGTCGGAGAAGACGTACGCCATGTCGTTCACAGCCCGAGCACCAGAGCGAGGACGGCGACGACGAGGCCGGCGACCAGCGCCACGCCACCGACGACGATCCCGACCCAGGCCGACACTGGCAGCCTCTCGCGCCAGCCGTGCTCCCTGGCGATCGCCGTGATCACGGAGCGGACGTCCTCGGTCGAGCGCGTACGACCGAGCTGCCGGCCGCGGTGCACGTCCTTGCGCCAGCTCGCGTGCGGCGCACCGCTGATCCCCGCCGACCACCGGACGGTCGTCGCGACGTCGGTGATCACGTACGTCCCCCTGTCAGGCGTGAAGCGCAGCTCGTGCCGGATGTCCTTCTTCAGCCCCGCCTTGGCGAGGGCCCCGTGCCACCGGGCATCGGCGAGGTCCCTCTGAACGTCGACGACTCCGCTGTCGCGTCGGGTCACCTGCCACGGCGTCGGCGCGAGGACACGGGACAGCGCGTCGAACGTCGCCTGGGGGTCGGGCGCAGGGGTCACGGCGACACCGTACGACAGGGGTGGGCACGCCTTGCAAAGTTAATAGCATTAGCCGTATAGTGATGGACATGAGCCACGCATCCGACGTCCAGCAGCTGACGCGCCCCGACGGCCGCGTCGCCTACACCGACACGGGCGAGGGCCCGGTCGTCGTGCTCGTCCCCGGCATGGGCGACCTCCGCGCGACGTACGACACGCTCGCACCCCTCGTCGCCGGCGCCGGCTACCGCGTCGTGGTCACCGACCTGCGCGGCCACGGCGACTCCGACACCGACTTCCGGGCGTACGGCGACTCCGTGACGGCGGCGGACCTGGTCGCTCTCGTGGAGCACCTCGACGCCGGCCCCGCCGTGCTCGTCGGCAGCTCGATGGGCGGGTCCGCCGCCGTCATCGCCGCCGCGGACCGCCCCGACCTCGTGAGCGGCGTGGTCCTGCTCGCCGGTTTCCTGCGCGAGCCGATGTCGCCGGCGATGGGCGCCGTGATGCGCGGCTTCTACCGGATCCTCTTCGCCCGCCCGTGGGGTGGCGCCGTGTGGGCCTGGTACGTCCGCTCGATGCTCAGCAAGGGTCGTCCCACACCCGGGCTCGACGCGCGCATCGCCCTGCTGCGCCGCACCTTCGGCGACCCGGCTCGCCTGCGGGCGTTCCGCCGCCTCACCGTCGCCCTCGACCACCGCGAGGTCGAGGCCCGCCTCACCGACGTCCGTACGCCGGTCCTGGCCGTCTTCGGCGACACCGACCCGGACTTCTCCGACGCGCGCGCCGAGCTCGCCTTCGCCCGCGAGACGCTCGGTGCCGACGGCATCGTGCTCGAGCAGGTCGGTCACTATCCGCACCTCCAGGCGCGCGACGAGGTGCTCGCCGTCCTCCTCCCGTTCCTTGCAGCCACGACCCGCGAGGACGACGCCGATGCCTAGGGCGGGACTCAACCGCGAGCGGGTGGTCGCCGTAGGGTTCGACGTGGTCGATCTCGGCGGTCGTACGGGCTTCGCCGACCTCACCCTCGCAGCGGTCGCCTCGGCGTCCGGGGTCTCGACGCCCAGCCTCTACAAGCACGTCGCGTCGCTGGCTGCCCTGCGCCGGGACATCGCCGTACGGGCGGTCGAAGAGCTCGTCCGGACGACGAGCCGCGCGACCGTGGGCCGCTCGGGGCCGGAGGCGATCCGGGCGCTCGGGCACGCGATGCGCGACTACGCCCGCGCGCACCCCGGGCGCTATGCGGCGACCCAGGTCGCCGCCGATCCCGACGACCCGGACGACGCCTCGCTGGCGGCGGCGGGCGCCGACGCCGTCGCCGTCCTCGCAGCGGTGGTCCGCGGTGCCGGGGTGTCCGACGACCGCCTCGTGGACGCCGTGCGCATCTTCCGCTCGGCCATGCACGGCTTCGTCGTCCTCGAGCTCGACCTCGGCTTCCGCCTGCCCGACGACCTCGATGCGAGCTTCGACGCACTCCTCGACGTCGTGGTCGCCGGACTCGCGACCCTCGGCGACTGACGGGGGAGTCGTACGACGTCCTGGCCGTACCGGCTCTCAGTCCCTCGTCAGGAGCTCCGCCAGGTGCACGGCCGGACGTTCGCGCAGGTCCGCGACCTGGGTCCGGCACGAGAACCCGTCGGCCAGCACGACGGCGTCGGGCGCGGCGTCCAAGGCGGGCAGCAGGTTCTGCTCGGCGACCGCGACCGACACCTCATAGTGGCCCCGCTCGACCCCGAAGTTGCCGGCGAGCCCGCAGCACCCAGCGAGCGTCGTGACGGTCGCGCTGGTCCGCGCGAGCAGCGCCCGGTCGGCCTCCCAGCCGAGCACGGCGTGGTGGTGGCAGTGCGGCTGGGCGACGACAGTCGTGCCCGTCAGGTCCGGCGGCGTCCAGTCCTCGGCGGTCGCGAGCAGCTCGGCGACGGTCTTCGTCGCACCGGCGACCACGCGCGCGTCCTCGTTGTCGAGGAGCTCGACGGCGTCGCTGCGCAGCACCGCGGTGCAGGACGGCTCGATGCCGACGACCGGCACCCCAGCACGGACGGTCTCCGCGAGCTCGCCGACCGTACGTCCGAGGATGCGGCGGGCCGCGTCGAGCTGGCCCGTGGTGATCCAGGTCAGGCCGCAGCACAGCTGCGACGACGGCAGCGTCGGCTCGAAGCCCGCATCGCGCAGCAGTCGTACGGTCGCCTGCGCGACCTCGGGGGAGAAGGAGTTGGAGAAGCTGTCGACGAAAAGGACCACCGGGCGGCGATCGGTCGTCTCCTCCGCCACCTCGGCCGACCACCAGCGCCGGAAGGGCGTCCTCGCGAACTCCGGGATCGACCGACGCCCGTCGACACCGGCGACGAACATGGCCAGGTGCCGGATCCCCGGAAGGCGCATCATCAGGTTGGCCACGCGCGGCATCCGCCCTGCCAGGCGGCTCCACAGCGGCAGGCGTCCGAGGGTGTAGTGCGAACGCGGACGCAGGCGCCGCCGGAACTTCTGGTGCAGCGCCTCTGCCTTGTACGTCGCCATGTCGATGCCGGTCGGGCAGTCCGACCCGCAGCCCTTGCAGGCCAGGCAGAGGTCGAGCGAGTCCGCGACCTCGGGCGCACGCCAGTCGAGCGCACCCCGTACGACGTCCTGGAGCACCCGCGCCCGGCCACGCGTGCTGTCCTTCTCCTCACGGGTCGCGAGGTAGGACGGGCACATCACGCCGCCCGCCGCCGAGTTGTCCGCGCGGCACTTGCCGACGCCGGTGCAGCGGTGCACGGCCTGCGCAAGGTCGCCGTGGTCGGCCTCGTACGCGAAGGCGAGCTGCTTGCGGTACGGCGCGACGCCCGCGACGCGCACGTCGGCGTCGAACGGGTCGGGATCGACGAGCACGCCGGGGTTGAGCAGGTTGTCCGGGTCGAACGCGTGCTTGACCTGGCCGAAGAACGCGATCGCGTCGGCGGAGTACATGGTGGGCAGCAGCTCGCTGCGGGCCCGGCCGTCGCCGTGCTCGCCGGACAGCGACCCGCCGTACTCCGCGACGAGCCCCGCCGCCGCCGTGAGGAACCGGCGCAGGCGCGGCAGGCCGTCGGGCTCGTCGAGCGGGTAGTCGAGCCGCACGTGCATGCAGCCGTCGGCGAAGTGCCCGTACGGGGCAGACGTCAGCCCGTGCTCGGCGACGAGCTCCTCGAACCGCGCGAGGTAGGAACCAAGCATCTCCGGCGGGACCGCCGCGTCCTCCCAGCCGGGCCACGCGGGCTTTCCCGACGGCGCGCGGCCGGCGAGGCCCGCCCCGTCCTCGCGGATCCGCCACAGGCGTGCGGCGGTCACCGGGTCCTCGACGAGCAGCGACTCGACCCCGAGGTCCGCGTCGACGAGCGCGCGTGCGCGGTCGAGCACGTCCGTACGGTCGTCGCCGGCGATCTCGACGAAGAGCCAGGCGGCGCCGCGCGGCAGCGGGGGGATCGCCGCATCACCGCGACGCGACCGCAGGACGTCGACGAGACGCACGTCCATGCCCTCGCACGCGGTCGGGCCGTACGTCTTCACTGTCGGTGCCGCCTCGCCCGCCTTGACGATGTCGGCGAACCCGATCGCGACGAGCACACGGTGCGCGGGATCCGTTACGAGGTGGACCGTCGCCTCGGTGAGGATGCCGAGCGTGCCCTCGGACCCGACGAGCAGCTGCGTGAGGTCGAAGCGCTCGGGCAGCAGGTGCTGGACGGCGTACCCGCTGACCTGGCGGCCGAACCGGTCGAACTCCGTCCGCGCGGTCGAGAGGTAGCGACCGGCGGCGGCCCGCAGGTCGGCGAGGAGAGGCTCGGGGCCTGTCGCGAACGCGGCGCCCGCGGCGTCGTACCCGGTCACGAGCGTCTCGCCGGACGCGAGCAGGTGGGTGGAGCCACGGACGTTGTCGGACGTCCGGCCGTAGCCGAGCGCGCGGTTGCCGCACGCGTTGTTGCCGATCATGCCGCCGATGGTGCAGCGCGGGTGCGTCGACGGGTCGGGGCCGAAGCGCAGCCCGTGTGGCAGCACCGCCTTCTGGAGGACGGCGTGGACGGTGCCAGGCTCGACGACGGCGGTGCGCGCCGCAGGATCGACGGCGAGGACGCGGTTCATGTGGCGGCTGAAGTCGAGCACGATGCCCCGCCCGATCGCGTTGCCCGCGATGGACGTGCCGGCCCCCCGCGCGGTCAGTGGGACACCGTGCTCCTTAGCGAGCGCGAGCGTCGCCGCCACGTCGGCGGCATCGCGCGGGCGGACGACCGCGAGCGGGGGGATCCGGTAGAGCGAGGCGTCGGAGGCGTACATCGCCTTCGTGCCGTCGTCGTCGTGCACCTCGAGGCCGGCGCGGCGCAGGGCGGCCGTGGTGTCGCGCGTGTCAGTCACCGTCACGAGTAACATGTTACTCATGCCCTCGTTGACCGACTCCGTGGTGGCGCACGTCCGTGACGGGATCCGACACCAGCAGTACGTCCCGGGGGAGATCTACTCCGTCTACCAATTGGCCGACGCGCTCGGCGTCTCGCGCAGCCCCGTACGCGAGGCGATGGTGCGGCTCTCCGAGGCAGGGCTGATCGAGATCGCCCGCAACCGCGGCTTCCGCGTGGTGCTCCCGCAGGCGCGCGACGTCGCCGAGATCTTCGCCGTACGACTCGCGCTCGAGCCCGCAGCGGCACGGCGGTGCGGCGAGCGCGGCGTCGACCTGTCCGGCCCGTACGCGGCACTAGTCGAGGCCGAGCAGCGCGGCGACGAGCCGGCGTTCTGGGAGGCCGACCAGGCGCTTCACGAGGCGGTCCTCCACGGGTCCGGCAACGTCCGCGCCGCGGCGATCGTCGCCTCCCTGCGTGCGACCACAGCGCTCCTCGGTCCGCCGACCTCACACGCGGGGCGGTCGCTGCACGAGATCCGCATCGAGCACGCGCCGATCGTCGAGGCGCTCGCCCGGCACGACGGCCCGGCCGCGGAGGCGGCGATGCGGACTCACCTCGTACGGACGGGGCGGATGCTCGTCGGCCAGCTCGCCGGGGCCACGCCGGACGCGGCCGCGGTGGACGAGCTCTGGGACGACGTGGTCGGGCATTCCCTCTAGCGGAACGTCGTCACTATCATATACGTTCCTTGCATGAAGACCGCGGTGATCACCGGCAGCAGCAGGGGCATCGGATTCGGCCTGGCAAAGGAGCTGCGAGCACGCGGCTTCGACGTCGTGGTCAGCGGACGCGGCGAAGAATCGGTCTCCGACGCCGCCAAGCGCCTGGAGCAGTCCTCCGACGCGGGGAGGGTCATCGGGCTCGTCTGCGACGTCTCCGACCCCGCCTCGGTGCAGCACCTGTGGGACGCCGCCGTCGGCGAGCTCGGCTCCGTCGACCTGTGGATCAACAACGCCGGCGTCGCCCGTACGGTCCACCCTGTGGTCGACCTCCGCCCTGAGTGGATCGTCGAGATGGTGACCTCGAACATGGTCGGCACGATCCTCGGCAGCCGTGTGGCCGTCCGCGGCATGACCGCCCAGGGTCACGGCCAGCTCGTGAACATCCTCGGTGGCGGCTCCGACGGCAAGATCCGCCCCGGCATGACCGTGTACGGGTCGACCAAGCGCGGCCTGCGGGCGTTCACCGACGCGCTGGTCCGCGAGACGGCGGACGGCCCAGTCAAGATCGCGTCGGTGAGCCCCGGCGTCGTCGTCACCGACGGCATGATCCGCGAGGCACGCGAGCTCGGTCCCGAAGGCTTCGCGCGGGTCCGCAAGGCGATGAACATCCTCGCCGACCCCGTCGAAGAGGCCGCGCCGCCGATCGTCGACATGATCCTCGCCAACCCCAAGCACGGCGCCACGCTCAAGCGCGTCGGCAGCCTCGAGCTCGGGCTCCGGTTCGCCAAGGGCGGCAAGGGCCGCGACGTCTTCGCCGGCACCGGAGTCTGAACGCCCGCCACACGTGCGCACCCCCACGAAAAAGGCTCCCGGTCGGAGATCTGACCGGGAGCCTTCGCTTGTGCGCGAGGGGGGACTTGAACCCCCACGTCCTTACGGACACTGGCACCTGAAGCCAGCGCGTCTGCCATTCCGCCACTCGCGCGATTGCGTCGTGAGTCTAACAGCCACCCCCAGCACGACAGTCAAACGGGTGGCCTCTCGACGCGCGTCCGGTGTGAGGAGCGCGGCATGTTCCCCCGGCCCGATACGATCGGGTGGACGCGCGGTCCTCTTCTCCGAGAGAGTACGCGTGTCTGTCACGACGCCCGGCACGAGCGGACAGGAGGAGGTCGCAGCGATGGGTGTGCTCCAGCGCTTTGAGCAGCGTCTCGAGGACGCAGTCTCCGGTGCGTTCGCGCGCGTTTTTCAGAGTGCGGTCCAACCGGTCGAGATCGCCGCCGCCCTGCAGCGCGAGCTCGACAACGGGGCCCAGATCTTGTCGCGCGACCGCGTGCTCGTCCCCAACGACTTCACGGTCGAGCTTGCCCAGACCGACTTCGAGCGCCTCGCCCCGTACGGAGGCACGCTCTCCGGCGAGCTGTCCGAACTGGTCCACGAGCACGTCGCCGAGCAGCACTACACCCTCGCCGGCCCGCTCAAGCTCGAGTTCGTCCACCAGCCCGACCTGACCACGGGCCGCTTCCGCATCCGCTCGCGCGCCTCCGCCGCTGTGACCCCCGCAGCTGGAGTCCGGATGACCGACACCGCCGTCGCCAAGGCACCGGTGGTGCTGGAGGTCAACGGCGTACGCCATCCCGTCGAGCCGCCCGGTGTGATCATCGGCCGCGGCACCGATGCCCAGCTGCGCATCAACGACCCCGGGGTCTCCCGCCAGCACGCGCAGGTGCGGGTCTTCCTCGAGGGCAACAGCGTCCGCGTCGCGATCGAGGATCTGGGCTCGACCAACGGCATCGTCGTCGACGGCCGCCGCGTCACGCACGCGGTGCTCTCCGACGGCTCGCGGGTCCAGCTCGGCAACACCCTCGTCGTCGTCCGCAACCCCCACGCACGACCCGGCCCTCCGGTCGGTCCCACTGGGCCGGTCGCACCGGCCGCCGGCTCGCCCGCCGGTCCCCAGTCCGGTTCGCAAGGACCCGGCTCGCACGCCGCACCACCGTCGGGCCAGGGCCGCCCCGGTGCGTACGGCGGGCACGCGCCGGCCCCACCGCCTCCTCATGCTGGCCCTCAAGGTGGTCGCTGGTGACCGAGCTGACCCTCACCCTCATCAAGCTCGGCTTCCTCGCGGTGCTCTGGCTGTTCGTGCTCTCCGCCGTCTCGGTGATCCGCTCGGACATCTTCGGCGCCAAGGTCGAGTCGCCGCGCGTCCCCAAGCAGGCCAGCCAGAAGGCGCGCGCACCCAAGGCACCCAAGGGCCGCAAACCCAAGCGCGGCATGCCGTCGACGCTCGTCGTCACCGACGGCCCCAACGCCGGCCAGCTGGTCCCGGTGACCGGCGCCGACATCCTGCTCGGACGCGGCACCGACGCGGCGATCCGGCTCGACGACGACTATGTCTCCACCCGTCACGCCCGCTTCTCCACCAACGGTGAGCAGTGGTATGTGGAGGATCTCGGGTCCACCAACGGCACCTATCTCGGCAGCCAACGCGTGACCACCCCTGTCCCGGTCGACCTCGGGGTGCCCGTACGCCTGGGCAAGACCGTGGTCGAGCTCCGGAAGTAGGCGACGCCCGTGTCCTTGCAGCAGCCCCGCCTCGCCTACACGTACGCCGCGCTGTCGGACGTCGGTCGGCGTCGCACCTCCAACCAGGACTCGGGCTATGCGAGCCCGCACCTGCTCGTCATCGCCGACGGCATGGGCGGCGCGGCCGCCGGCGACCTCGCGTCGTCGGAGGTCATGCACGTGGTGCGGCGCCTGGACGGGCCCCCGCCGGGCGACGTGATCGAGGCGCTCGCGGGTGCGGTGCACCGTGCCAACGACCGGCTCGCCGAGGTCATCGAGGACGACCCGAGCGTCGAGGGCATGGGGACCACCCTGACCGCGCTGCTGTGGAACGGTGCGCAGTTCGGGCTCGCCCACATCGGCGACTCCCGTGCCTATCTCATGCGCGACGGGCAGCTCCACCAGATCACCAAGGACCACACGCTGGTCCAGAGCCTCGTGGACGAGGGACGACTCACCCGCGAGGGCGCCCGTACCCACCCCAACCGCTCGCTGATCTTGCGCGTGCTGCTCGGGCGCGACGAGTCCGAGCCCGACCTCACCCTCATCGAGCCGCAGCTCGGCGACCGCTACCTGCTGTGCAGCGACGGTCTGTCCGACATGGTCGACGACGACGCGATCGCGGACGTCCTCCGTACGGCGCCCAACGTCGACGTCGCCGCGGTCGACCTGGTCCAGCGCGCGCTCGTCGGCGGCGGCGCCGACAACGTGACCGTGATCCTCGGCGAGATGGTCGACCCCGAAGCCCCTGTCGACCCGACGCTCGCCTGCGCCGACGAGCAGCCGATGCTCGTCGGTGCCGCCGCCGAGCAGGCCAGGCCCGGGGGCGACACGAGCACGACCGCCACGAGTCTGGACGCGATCCCGCTCCCTCCTGACGAGGTCGGCGTCAACGGCGAGCGAGGCGCCGGGGCGATCACGCGCGATATCGACCCCGAGGCGTTGCGCTACGCCCCGCGTGCGCCGCGCCGCCACATCTGGCTGCGTCGTCTCGTCGTCGTCGCGCTCGTCGTCGCCCTGCTCGCCGCGGCCGCCAAGCTCGCGTGGGACTGGACCCAGCACCAGTACTACGTCGGCACCGAGAACGGCGTCGTCGTGATCTACCGGGGCATCCAGGCCGACCTCCCGCTCATCGACGTCGACAGCGTCGAGGAGGTCTCCGACGTCCGCGTCGACGCCCTCCCGACCTTCCGCGCCAACCAGGTCAAGAAGGGCATCGCGTCCACCTCGCTGACCGACGCCCGTGACACGGTCACCACGCTGCGCGACATCGCGACACTGTGCGCCGACCCGGCACAGGCCAACCTGCCCGGCAACGAGTGCGGTGGTGCGGAGTGAGCAACCCCGCCACCACTCCCGCCGTCGTCCACCGCAAGCGTCGAGGGGCGGAGGCCCTCCTCATCGCGCTCGCGCTCGTGATCGTCATCTTCGCGTTCTGCGCCGTCGGGCTCGGCGCGCGCGGCAAGATCCCCGGGTTCGTTGCGGGGCTCGCGGTCCTTCTCGTGGTCATCGCGGTCGCGACCCACCTCGTCGTCCGCTTCGTGGCCCCGTACGCCGACCCTGTGCTCGTGCCGCTCGTCGTCGCCCTCAACGGGCTCGGCATCGCGATGATCTACCGCCTCGACCTCGCACGCCTCGACAGTCTCGGCGACGAGGCCAAGCAGTTCGCGGGCAAGCAGGTCATGTGGACGGCGATGGGCCTGGCGCTGTTCGTGGCCGTGCTGCTGATCGTGCGCGACCACCGCAAGCTCCAGGCCTACACCTACACGTTCGGCCTCGCGGCGCTCGTCCTGCTGATCCTGCCGCTGCTGCCGGTGATCGGGACGCAGATCAACGGCGCCCGGATCTGGATCCGCGTGGGGGGCTTCAGCCTGCAGCCGGGCGAGTTCGCCAAGATCTGCCTGGCGATCTTCTTCGCCGGCTACCTCGTCGTGAAGCGCGACGCCCTGGCGCTGGCGGGCCGGCGCTTCATGGGCATCGACTTCCCCCGCGGGCGCGACCTCGGCCCGATCCTCGCCGCCTGGGTGGTCAGCCTCGGTGTCCTGATCCTCCAGCGCGACCTCGGCTCGTCGCTGCTCTTCTTCGGGCTGTTCGTCGTGATGCTCTACGTCGCCACGGAGCGCCCCGGCTGGCTCGTCGTCGGCATGTCGCTGTTCCTCGGCGGCGCTCTCTTCGCCGCGACCACGTTCAGCCACGTCCAGAGCCGTGTCGACGCCTGGCTGAGCCCGTTCCCGGTGACCGACGGCACATTCCAGCTGACCCAGGGTCTGTACGGCATGGCGTGGGGCGGCCTGCTCGGACGCGGTCTCGGCGAGGGCAATCCCTACCTCACACCGTTCGCCTACTCCGACTTCATCTTCGCCTCGTTCGCAGAGGAGCTCGGGCTTGCCGGCGCGATGGCGATCCTGCTGATGTACGGCCTGATCGTGGAGCGCGGCCTGCGCATCGCGCTGCTGTGCCGTGACGCGTTCGGCAAGCTGCTCGCGACCGGCCTCGCGGTCTCGTTCGCGCTCCAGGTCTTCGTCGTCATCGGCGGCGTCACCCGGATCATTCCGCTGACCGGTCTGACCACACCGTTCATGTCGTACGGAGGCTCGTCGATCCTTGCAAACTGGGCGATCATCGCCCTCCTGCTCCGCATCAGCGACCAGAGCCGACGCCCGCCTCCGGAGGCGGCCCCGATGCAGATGGACGACGCGACCCAGGTGGTGAAGCTGTGAACCGGCCGATCCGTGTGATGTCGATCGTGTGCCTGGTGCTGTTCACCGCCCTGCTCATCGGCGTGAACTACATCCAGTTCGTCGAGGCCGACACGCTGAACGCCAAGAACGGCAACCGCCGCGTGATCGACGAGGAGTTCGCCCGCGAGCGAGGCCCCATCCTCGTCGGCGACCGCCCGATCGCCGAGAGCGTCCCGGTCGACGACCAGTGGAAGTTCCAGCGCCGCTACCCCGAGGCCAAGCTGTACGCCGACATCACCGGCTACTTCAGCTACACCTTCGGGCGCAGCGGGCTCGAGCAGTCCCAGAACGACATCCTGTCCGGCAGCGACAACCGGCTCTTCGTCAACCGCGTCGTCGACCTCATCGGGTCCAACCAACCGCGCGGCGGCAGCGTCTCGGTGACGATCAACCGCCGTGCACAGCGGGCGGCCGCCGAGGGGATCGAGAACCTGCCCGGCAACGCCAAGGGCGCCGTCGTCGCGCTCGATCCGAGCACCGGCGCGATCCTCGCGATGACCGGCAGCCCCACCTACAACCCCAACCTCCTCGCCAGCCACAACCTGGACGAGGTATCGAAGGCCTGGAAGCGGCTCGACGCCGACAAGGACAAGCCGATGCTCAACCGGAGCACGCAGCAGATCCTGCCGCCGGGCTCGACCTTCAAGATCGTCACCGCCGCGGCGGCCATGGAGAAGCTCAACCTGAACCCCGACAGCGTCGTCAAGGGTGGACGCGGACTGACCGCGCCCGGTTTCGGGTCGTACGTGCTCCGCAACCAGGGCGGCGGCAACTGTGGCGGCCCGCGCATCACGCTGACCCAGGCCCTCGAGGTCTCGTGCAACGTCACGTTCGGCGACCTCGCCATGAAGGTCGGCCAGGACGACATGGAGCGCCAGTCCGATGCCTTCGGGTTCGGTGCGCGCGACCTCGACCAGCTCCCGATGAGCCCCAGCCAGTTCTCCTCCGACCCCGATGTCGAGCTCGAGGCGCCGCAGCTCGCGCAGAGCGGCATCGGCCAGTTCGAGGTCGCGGCGACGCCGCTGCAGATGGCGATGGCCACCGGAGCGATCGCCAACGGCGGTGCCCTCATGAAGCCCTACCTCGTCTCGACCGTCCGCTCGCCCGACCTCAAGACGATCGAGACGGCCAAGCCCGAGAAGATCCGCGACGCGGTCTCCAGCCGTACGGCGACGGGCCTGTCGCAGATGCTCGTCGACGTCGTCGAGAACGGCACCGGCGGGTCTGCGGCGATCCCGGGGATCGAGGTCGGAGGCAAGACCGGCACGGCGCAGTCGACCGCCGACCGCCCGCCGTACGCATGGTTCATCTCGTTCGCCCCGGCAGACGACCCCAAGGTTGCGGTCGCTGTCGTCGTCGAGTCGTCGAGCACTGGTCGCGACGACATCTCGGGCGGCCGCCTGGCCGGCCCGATCGCCCGATCAGTGATGCAGGCGGTGCTCGACCGATGAACGTCGATGCTCGGGACTTCACCGCCGAGCCGCTATTTTTGAGCAGTTGCCATGAAGGAAGCAGGAGACGATGACCGAAACGCCCACCGGCCCGGGTCAGGGCTACGCAGGGCCTCCGGGTGCGTACGGCCGCCTCGGCGACCGCTACGAGATCGGCGGTCTGCTGGGCAGTGGCGGTATGGCCGAGGTCCGGATCGGACGCGACCTGCGGCTCGGCCGCACCGTGGCGATCAAGCGCCTGCGCATCGACCTGGCCAGCGACCCGACCTTCCTCGCGCGCTTCCGGCGCGAGGCGCAGTCCGCAGCCGCCCTCAACCACCCCTCGATCGTCGCCGTCTACGACACCGGTGAGGCCACCGGCCCCGACGGCCACACCGTGCCGTTCATCGTCATGGAGTACGTCGAGGGTCGGACGCTGCGCGACCTCCTTCGCGAGATGGAGCGCGAGGGGCGCAAGATCCTCCCCGAGCGCACCCTTGAGATCACCGCAGACATCCTGGCGGCGCTGGACTACAGCCACCGTGCCGGCATCATCCACCGTGACATCAAGCCCGCCAACGTGATGCTCACGCCGTCGGGCCAGGTCAAGGTGATGGACTTCGGCATCGCCCGTGCCATCGCCGACACCTCGTCGGCGATGACGCAGACCGCCGCCGTCGTCGGCACCGCGCAATATCTCTCGCCCGAGCAGGCGCGCGGCGAGACCGTCGACGCGCGCAGCGACATCTACTCGACCGGCTGCCTCCTTTACGAGCTGCTGACCGGCCGCCCGCCGTTCCAGGGCGACAGCCCCGTCTCGGTGGCCTATCAGCACGTCCGCGAGGTGGCACCGCCGCCGTCGACGTTCAACCCCGAAGTCAGCCCGGCCGTCGACCGCGTCGTTGCGACGGCGCTCGCCAAGCGCACCGATGAGCGCTACCAGAGCGCGGCCGCGATGCGTGCCGACATCGAGCGTGTCCTCGCCGGCCAGCCGACCGCCGCCTCGGCCGCTCCGACCGCGCAGTACGCCCCGGTCCCGGCGGCTCCGGCCACCGAGGCACTGGCCCCTGCCAACCTCCCCCCGGCCTCGGACGAGGACGAGGGCAAGAGCAAGCGCTGGATCTGGGTCGTCTCGGCCATCGCGGCCCTGCTCGTCATCGGCCTGGCAGCGTGGGGCATCCCCAAGCTGATGGGCGAGAACGAGCCGCCTGTCGAGATGGTCACGGTGCCCGACGTCACCGGCAAGACCCAGGAGGCCGCCGAGCGCGAGCTCACCGGCGAGACGTATGGCTTCGAGACGACCGTCAGCACCCAGCCCAGCTCTGACATCGACAAGGGCGAGGTGATCGCGACCGACCCGGCCGCCGAGGCCGAGGTCAAGAAGGGCAGCGACGTCGAGATCATCGTCAGTGCCGGACCTGAGCGGGTCGAGGTCCCGTACCTCGTCGGCAAGCGCCTCAAGGAGGCCCGCGCCGAGCTCGAGGCTCTGGGCCTGAAGTCGGACGTCGTCCAGCAGGAGAGCGACGCCCCCAAGAACGAGGTCCTCAAGACCGATCCCGTCCCGGGCGAACCGGTCGACCCCGGCACGTCGGTCACACTGACCGTCTCGAAGGGCAAGACCGAGGTCCCGAACGTCGTCGGCAAGACGCGCGAAGAGGCCGAGCAACTCATCCGCGACGCCGGGTTCGAGGTCCGCGTCTTCGAGACTGACTCTGACCAGCCGGCCGGCACGGTCATCGAGCAGATCCCCGGCTCGGGCCAGGCGGACCCGGGCACGCAGATCGTCCTGACAGTCTCGCGCGGTCCCCAGACGACGGATCCGAACATCCCGCCGACCGAACCGACCGATCCGATGTTCCCCGACGGTGACGGCGGCTAACCGTCTCCCGTCCGCCCAAGAGGCCCCGAGTCCTTCCGGACTCGGGGCCTCTTGCGTATGCCCTCCGCACCACACGTCTGTGGATGAAGCTGGGGAAACCCCTGTGGATCACCCAGGTCAGGGGCTGTGAACACAGTTTTCCCCGCGCTGTGGACGACGCTTTTCTTCCTATACCTCCCTGTTTGCGCCGCCCGTGAGGACGCAAAAAACCCCGGATTCCGAAGAACCCGGGGTTTTGCCTCTCCACAGGGGTTATCCCCACTGTGGAGAACTACACCGCTGTAGTTAACGGTGTCGAGGCAGCGTCACTCCCACTTCATCGCGAAGCCGAAAGCGGCCACGATGAAGCCCATCCCGATCACGAGGTTCCAGCTCGAGAGATCCTTCATGACAGGGATCTCGTTACCGGCGGTGTAGAAGGCGACGATCCAGACCAGGCCGATCACGGCGCACGCGATCATCGCCGGCGCCGCCCAGCGGTTGCCGATCTTCTTGGGCTTGACCGGGGTACGGCGGTCCGGCGTGGCGGCCTCCGCAGCGGCCTCGCGCTTGGCAGGATTGCCCGACCGTGCAGCGGACTTGTTGGACTCGGCTTCGGACACGAGGACACCTCAGAGAGACAGGCACCCCGGGGTCGGGGCGGCATGGGCAGTTGGTTCTGTCGGCTAGCGTAGTCGGCGCACCTCGGCGGAGTGAAGGAGAGCGTCGTGACCGTCCCAGACAAGGAGCCCGCTGCGCCGCGGGCACCCCTGTCGTGGCGCGTCGCTGTGCCCGTGACGACGGCCCTCGCCGGCGTCCTCTTCGTGACCAGTGCGATCAGCTCCGAGGGCGACGACCTGCGCCAGGAGAAGACCGATCTGCCCACTCTCGTCGAGCAGCGGCGCGAGAACGTCGCCTCGCAGCAGCAGGTCGTCGACGACCTCAGCGCGCAGATCGCCTCGCTCACCGACGAGGTCGACAATGCCGAGGTCTCCAAGGCCCGCAAGGAGACCCGCGCACTGCGCGGGCCGGCCGGCTTCACCGAGGTGAGCGGGCCGGGGCTCCGCATTGCGCTCGAGGACGCGCCCCGCGAGGTCGACGAGCCGGGGCTCGACCCCAACCTGCTCGTGGTGCACCAGCAGGACATCCAGGCATTCGTCAACGCCCTCTGGGAGGGCGGCGCGACGGCCGTCACGCTCCAGGGCCAGCGGCTCATCTCGACCACGGGCATCAAGTGCGTCGGCAACACCGTCATCCTGAACGGCGTCCCGTACTCACCGCCGTACGTCATCGAGGGCGTCGGCCCGATCGACGACCTGTACGGCGGGCTCTCGCGCTCCGGCGCGGTCCAGACCTACCAGGACTACGCCGACCGCTACCAGCTTGGCATGACGATCACACCGAAGGACGAGGTCGTCGCCCCCGCCTACTCGGGGACGGTCGACCTCCAGCACGCCCAGGTGGTCGAGTGACGGTCAGCTCAGCTGGAGCGTCCGCGCCACTGTCGCCCCGATGATCGCGGCCCAGATCGCGCCGAACGCTGCGCACTGGACGAGGTTGCGCCGCGCCCGCGGGGCGTACGCGAAGACCGCTCCCAGCACCAGGCCCGTGACGAAGCCGCCGAGGTGCCCCTGCCAGCTGATGTTGGGGACGATGAAGGTGATCGCCGCGTTGATCGCGACCAGCGCGAGGAGGCCGCGTACGTCCTGCCCCTGCTTGTACATGACGACGAGCGCCATCCCAAACAGGGCGAAGATCGCGCCCGATGCCCCGAGCGTCGTCTGGTGCGGTGTCGAGAGCCAGTAGACGAAGACCGATGCGGCGACGGCCGACGTGAGATAGGCCAGAAGGAACCGCGCCGTCCCGAGGTAGCGCTCCAGCACCGGACCGAACAGGTAGAGCGCGTACATGTTGAACGCGATGTGCAGGATGCTTGCGTGCAGGAAGGCTGACGAGAGCATCCGCCAGTAGGCGCCGTCGGCGACACCGTCCATCAGCGCGACCGAGCCGTCATCGAGTGGGAAAGCAGCGGAGTCGCCGAGCATCACCCCCCACTCCCAGAGCGGGGACTGCCACAAGCCGCCGGTGGCCATCATCAGCAGGAATGCGACGACGTTGAGGCCGATCAGGCTCAGCGTCACGACACCCGGACGGCCCGGAACCAGCCCGCCGCCTGCCGTACGGGCCTGACGCACCCCTGCCTGACCTTCGCGCAGGCAGTTCGGGCACTGGAAGCCGACCGAGGCCTCGCCCATGCAGTCAGGACAGATCGGTCGACCGCACCGCTGGCACGAGATGTAGGTCTCGCGGTCCGGGTGGAGGTAGCAGCGGGGCGGCACCGGCTGGGGTGCCGCCCCGGCGTCGTGCGGGGAGTGGGTCATCGACGGTGGAGGTCAGGCCTCGTCGAAGACGACCGACTCGATGACGACGGGCTCGGCGGGTCGGTCGAGCCGGCCGGTCGGCGTCGAGCCGATCGCGTCCACGACCGCCTTGCTCGCGTCGTCGGCGACCTCGCCGAAGATCGTGTGGCGGCGGTTGAGGTGCGGGGTGGCCACCGTCGTGATGAAGAACTGCGAGCCGTTGGTGTTGGCACCCGCGTTCGCCATCGCGAGCAGGTAGGGACGGTCGAACTGGAGCTCGGGGTGGAACTCGTCCTCGAACTCGTAACCCGGGCCGCCGGTGCCGTTGCCCTTGGGGTCGCCGCCCTGGATCATGAACTGGTCGATGACGCGGTGGAAGATCGTCCCGTCGTACAGGGGATCGTTGCGCTCGGCCCCCGTCTCGGGGTCCTTCCACGTCTTCGTGCCCTTGGCGAGCCCGACGAAGTTGTCCACGGTCTTCGGAGCGTGGTTCGGGAAGAGCCGGATGGTGATGTCGCCACGGTTCGTCTTGAGGGTGACGGTCGACTGGTCTGCCACGGTTGCCTCTCGCTCGGGAACTCTGGTTTCCATCTTCCCACGCGGCACCACAGCCGGACGCGCAGTGGGGGACGCCTCAGGTTAGACAGCCGCAGTTGCGGGCACCGGCACGGTGACCACGACGTCGGTACGGTGTTGACAAAGAGAACGCTGTCCATGGGAAAGGCCAACCATGTTGCTGCGCAAGAAGAAGTCCAAGAGCGAGGAGTTCGCGGAGAAGGCCGGGGAGTTCTGGGAGAGCGCGTCCCAGTCCATCTCCGAAGCGGCAACCTCGGTGGCGAGCACGGTCGGACCTCGCCTCGAAGAAGCCCGGGAAGCTGCGGCACCCGTCCTCGCTGACGCACAGGAGCGTGCTGCCGAGGCCAAGGAGCTGTCGCGCCGCAAGGCCAAGAAGGCCAAGAAGCGCGCTGCCGCCCTCGCTGCTGTCGCTGCCACCGCTGCGGCGGCGAAGGCAGAGGAGCACGCCGGCGCCGATGACGACGAGCCGAAGAAGAAGAAGAAGCACCGCCTGCGCAAGTTTGTCGTGCTCGCCGCGATCAGCGGGGCGATCGCGTTCGCGGTCAAGAAGCTGACGGCGCCTCCGTCGGGTGGCAGCTATACGCCGCCGCCTCCGCCGCCGGAGCCCGTACGCCCGACCGGCGCCACGGTGCCTGCCTCCCCGTCGGCCCCGCAGCCGCCGGAGGGTCAGGACGAGGATGTGATCGTCGACGGCGACGCCGACCCTCGCACCGGCCAGGAGCCCGGGTCCGACAAGATCTGAGGGTGACTGTCACTCTGACGTACGAGCCGAGCGGCGCCGCGATCCTCACCTTCGCGGCGCCGCCGGTGAACCTCTACTCGCTCGCGCTCCACGAGGCGTTCGAGGAGGCGCTCGACAGCCTGGCCGCAGACCCGCCGCGTGCGCTGCTGATCCGTGCCGAAGGCAAGGTCGTCTCCGGAGGGGTCGATGTCTCGCTCTTTGACGCGCAGACCTCCGCCGCTGAGGGCAAGGTCCTGTTCGACCGGATGCTCGAGCTGCCGCTACGCATCGCCGCGCTCGACTACCCGGTGGTTTTCGCTGCGCACGCGCTGTGCTTGACGTGGGCGCTCGAGGTCGCGCTCGCGTGCGACCTCATCGTGGCCTCTGACCGGGCGAAGTTCGGGCTCGTCGAGAAGGTCGTCGGCCTGACACCGACCATGGGCGGCACGCAGCGCTTCGCGTCGCGCGCCGGCATCGGCCGCGCCAAGGAGTTCGTGATGACGGGCGACCTGTACGACGCCGCGACCCTCGAGCGGTGGGGTGTCGTCAACCGGGTGCACCCCGTCGACGAGCTCGACGCGGCGGTGGCGACGCTCGTCGACTCGCTCGCCTCCGGACCGACGCGCGCCCACGCGGCCACCAAGGACGTCCTGCGCGCGGTCGAGCGGGGAGGTGTCGCCGCGGCGGACGCCGAGATCACCACGATCGCGTCCGCGCTGTACGACACCGCGGACATGCGGACGGCGATCCGCTCGTTCCTCGAGGACGGGCCGGGCCGGGCCACGTACGCCGGCCGCTGACGGACGCTACTGCGCGGCGGTGGCTTCGGCCTCGGCCTCGTACGTGGCCCAGAGCGCGCGGGTGTGCAGGGTGGCGCGGCGCTCGGCCCAGAACGACACGAACGGGATCGTCGCCAGCACCATCGTCGCGACCGTGAAGCCGACGCTCCAGCCGGCCTGCCGGGACAGGATCGCCGTGATCACGAGCAGCACCATGTAGAAGACCCCGTGGATCGGCGAGATCGACGCCGTGAACTCGCCGATGTCGTGCAGGGTCGTGCCCCCGGAGGTGACCATCTTGATGATCCAGCCGCCGACGACGGCGATCACGAAGAAGCTGACGACGAGTGCAAGGACGCGGTACGCGGCAAGTGTCTTGGGCACGCCTTCGAGAGTACCGCCGGGGTTCAACGCCCCGACGGCGACTTCTCTTCGACCGGCTCGGCCTCGCGTGCGCGGGCTCGTGCACGCGCCGCCTCCTGCGCGGCCCGCTTGGCCGCGGGGACGTGCGAGGTCGTGACCGTGCCCTCGCGCCGGATGTCCTGGCACATCCGCCACCACATGAGCAACGCGAACGCCCCGAAGATCCACCACTCGATCGCATAGAAGAGGTTGCGCGTCCCGGCGGTGGAGTCGCTCGTCGGCTCGGGAACCGTCGCCGGCGTCAGCGCGGCCGCGTCGGCGGGATCGTGGGCGGTCACGATGCCGTAGCCGCCGTACAGGTCGTACGGCATCTCGTTGACCAGGCGGGGGATGCGGATGCTGTCGAGCGTCCGGGTCTGCACGTCGAACGCCGAGCCGCGCGCGTCGCCCACCTGGAGGACCGCCTCGAGCGAGACCTCGCCCTGCGGCGTCGGCGGGAGCGCTCCTGCCTCGGCCGACCATCCGCGGACGACCAGCAGCGCGGGCTGACGATCGGCGACGGCCGGCTCCACGCCGTCGACGACGATCGGGGCGACGAGCCAGTAGCCCTCGCGGCCCTCGTGCTCGCGCCCCTCGATCCACACCTGCTCGTCGGTGGGGCCGTACGTCCCGGTGACGGTCACCGGCTGGTAGTCCGCCGTCGACGTGTACGGATCGTCCGGACCGAGCACGTCCTGGAGCGGCACCGCGACGGTCTTCGTGAGGTTCGCCTGCGCATCGTCGCGCCGTTCTTCGTACGCGCCGAGCTGCCACAACCCCATGAACGTGGTGAACGCGACGGCCACCACGAGCAGGACGTGCAGGCCCCACAGGCGTGGCGACAGCCACCCGACTGACGGGCGAGCGGAGCCGGAACGGCCGGACGGTGACCCAGTCACGCCAACGGAGCCAACGACGGATAGAGCGGGAAGCGATCGGTGAGCACCGCAACGCGCTTGCGCAGCGACTCGACGTCAGCGACCTCGGGCTTGAGCGCCTCGGCGAGGATGTCGGCGACCTCGCGGAACTCGTCGGCTCCGAACCCGCGCGTCGCGAGGGCCGGGGTGCCGAGACGGACGCCGGACGTCACCATCGGCGGGCGCGGGTCGAACGGCACCGCGTTGCGGTTGACCGTGATGCCGACCTCGTGGAGGCGGTCCTCGGCCTGCTGACCGTCGAGCGTCGAGTCGCGCAGGTCGACCAGCACGAGGTGCACGTCGGTCCCGCCGGTCAGCACGCTGACCCCGGCCTCACGCATGTCGTCAGCGCTGAGTCGCTCGGCGACGATCTGGGCGCCCTCGATCGTGCGCTCCTGACGCTCCTTGAACTCCGGCTGCGCAGCCATCTTGAAGGCGACCGCCTTGGCGGCGATCACGTGCTCCAGCGGACCACCCTGCTGACCGGGGAAGACGGCCGAGCGGATCTTCTTGCCGACCTCCTCGTCGTTGGTGAGGATCACGCCACCGCGCGGGCCGCCGAGCGTCTTGTGGGTCGTCGACGTGACGACGTGCGCGTGGGGGACGGGGCTCGGGTGGAGGCCGGTCGCCACGAGGCCGGCGAAGTGCGCCATGTCGACCATGAGCTTGGCGCCGACCTCGTCGGCGATCGCGCGGAACTCGGCGAAGTCGAGCTGGCGCGGGTACGCGGACCAGCCGGCGATGATCAGCTGCGGGCGGTGCTCCTGGGCGAGGCGGCGCACCTCGTCCATGTCGACGCGGTGGGAGGTCTCGTCGACGTGGTAGGCGACGACGTTGTAGAGCTTGCCGGAGAAGTTGAGGCGCATGCCGTGCGTCAGGTGGCCGCCGTGCGCCAGGTCGAGGCCGAGGATCGTGTCGCCGGGCTTGATCAGCGCGTGCATCGCGGCCGCGTTCGCCTGAGCGCCCGAGTGCGGCTGGACGTTGACGTACGAGGCGTCGAAGAGCGCCTTGAGGCGGTCGATCGCGAGGTTCTCGGTGATGTCGACGAACTCGCAGCCGCCGTAGTAGCGCTTGCCCGGGTAGCCCTCGGCGTACTTGTTGGTCATGACGCTGCCCTGGGCCTGCAGCGCGGCCAGGGGTGCGAAGTTCTCCGAGGCGATCATCTCGAGGGTGTCGCGCTGGCGCCCGAGCTCGGCGTCGATCGCGGCGGCGACCTCGGGGTCGAACTCGGCGAGAGTCTGGTTCAGCGGGGAGGGCTGGTTCGTGGTCATCGAGCGGACTCCTGGGCGCGGCGACGGGCGGGGGGCGTTGGTCGCCCCGCCCCAGCCTAACCGGCGCGGCCAGCGGTGGATCCTGTGCGTGGTCCGGGCCGGGCTCCCTGAGAGTTGGTAACAGTCGCGTGAAGGTTGCGCGGCCCGCCTAGGTGCGGCCCAGCACCTGGAGTAGCGTGCCCAGCGGCTGTCCGCCATGCGGACAACCTTCCTGACGAGGCCGCGCGGGACGGAGATTCTCCGGCACGGCCGCTCCGAAACGAGGAGAACGACGTGAAGAAGCTGAGAGCAACAGCCGCTCTCGCGGGTGCCACGGCTCTTGCCCTGGGTGCCTCGGCATGCGGCGCAGGCAACAACGGCGACGAGGACTCGAGCTCGGGCGGCGACAGCATCGTCGTCGGCACGACCGACAAGGTCGTGTCGATCGACCCGGCAGCCTCGTACGACAACGGCTCGCTGATGGTGCAGACGCAGGTCTACCAGTACTTGCTGAACTTCCCTGAGGGCGAGACCCAGCCCCAGCCCGATGCGGCGGAGAAGTGCGAGTTCGACACTCCGACGACCTACACCTGCACGATCAAGGACGGGCTGACGTTCGCGAACGGCAACCCGCTCACCGCCAAGTCGGTCGCGCACTCGTTCCAGCGCATCGTCGACATCGAGGACCCGAACGGCCCCGCGTCGCTCCTCGTCAACATGGCCACAGTCGAGGCCAAGGACGACAAGACGGTCGTCTTCACCCTCAAGACGCCGAACGACCAGACCTTCCCGCAGGTCCTCGTGACCTCGGCAGGCCCGATCGTCGACGAGGCCACCTACCCGGCCGACAAGGCGCTCAGCGATGAGGAGGCCGTCGAGGCCCAGGGCTTCTCTGGTCCTTACACGATCGGGAAGTACGAGAAGGGTCAGCTCGCCGAGTTCAAGGCGCACGACGACTACGACGGGGCCTACAACGACCCCAAGATCGACACGGTCACCCTGAAGACGTACGCCGACAGCAACAACCTCAAGCTCGACATCGAGAAGAAGAACATCGACGTCGCGTGGCGCTCGCTGACACCGACCGACATCGAGAGCCTCGAGGGCGCTGACGGCGTCACCGTCCACAAGGGTGCCGGCGGCGAGCTCCGCTACATCGTCTTCAACCTCAAGACGATGCCGGGCGCCGACGACGCGCAGAAGCTGGCGATCCGCAAGGCCGTCGCCTCGTCGCTCGACCGCGACGCGATCTCCGAGCAGGTCTACAAGGGCACCTACGTCCCGGCGTACTCGCCGATCCCCGAGGGTCTGCCGGGCGCGACCGAGCCGTTCAAGGAGATGTACGGCGACAAGCCCGACAAGGCAGCAGCCCAGAAGTTCCTCACCGACGCCGGGGTCAAGACGCCGGTGACGATCAACCTCCAGTACAACCCGGACCACTACGGCGGCAGCTCCGACCAGGAGTACAACGAGGTCAAGCGCCAGCTCGAGGACACCGGCCTCTTCAAGGTCGACCTCCAGTCGGCGGAGTGGACGACGTACAACGAGGAGCGCGTCAACGACTCGTACCCCGTCTACCAGCTCGGCTGGTTCCCGGACTTCCCGGACGCGGACAACTACGTGACGCCGTTCTACGACAAGGAGAACTTCATCGGGAACCACTACGAGGACCCGAAGATGACCGCCCTTCTTGCCGCGGAGCGCACGGAGCCCGATAAGGCCAAGCGCGAGGACCTCCTCGGCCAGGTCCAGCAGCTGGCTGCCGAGCAGATCTCGACGCTGCCCCTGCTCACGGGTGCCCAGGTCGCCGTCGCGACCGATGACGTGAAGGGCGTGGAGGACACGCTCGACGCGGCGTTCAAGTTCCGCCTGACCTCGCTGTCGAAGTGACGGCAAGCAAGGTTTGAGCACCACCTGAGGGGCGGGTCCCGGCCGCTGGCCGGGGCTCGCCCCTGTTCGTCTGCACCCCCGAAAACACCTCTCGTGGAAAGTTGAGCCGATGGCGACCACCGAGCTCTTGACCGGGCCCGAGCAGCCCGAGCAGCCCGAGGCGTCCGACGCCCGGCGCAGCTCCGGGGGACTGAGCCCACTGACCCGCTACCTTCTCGTCCGGGTGGCGCTGGTGATCCCGATGATCTGGATCCTCGTCACGTTCGTCTTCTTCCTGATGCGCGTGATCGGTGACCCGATCAGCGCGGCACAGGGCGGGCGGCTCACCCCCGAGCAGATCGCCGAGCGCAAGGCCGCCGCCGGCCTCGACGCCCCGCTCATCCAGCAGTACTGGGACTACCTCACCGGGATCCTGCGCGGGGACTTCGGAACCGCGATGACCGACGGTCGTTCCATCTCCGACGTCTTCATCGTCAACGGTGCCGCGACCCTCGAGCTCGCCTTCTGGGCGCTGCTCGTGGCGTTCGCGATCGGCGTACCCCTCGGACGCCTCGCGGCTCGGCGCCGCGACACCTGGCCCGACGCCGTCCTGCGGATCTTCTCGATCCTCGTGTACGCGGCTCCGGTCTTCTTCGTCGGCCTGCTTCTCAAGCTCGCGTTCGTGCCGCTGGGTCTCCCTGTCGCAGGCCGCGCGAGCACGTCGGTGGAGCTCGCTCTGCAGGACGTGAACCCGCAGACGCACATCATGATCATCGACGCGATCCTGTGGGGCGATCCCGCGTACGTGTGGGATGTGCTCAAACACGCGATCCTGCCGGCGATCGCCTTGGGCCTGCTCACCGGAGGCATCTTCCTGCGGCTGGTCCGGGTCAACCTCATCGACACGCTGCGCACCGACCACGTCACCGCGACGCGCGCCCGCGGCATCCCAGAGCGGCGTGTGGTCCGCAAGCACGCGTACCGCAACGCGCTCGTCCCGGTCGTCACCGTCATGGGTCTGCAGGTCGCGCTGCTGCTCGGCGGAGCAGTGCTCACCGAGACGACGTTCGAGTGGCAGGGGCTTGGCTACACGCTGGCCGAGTATCTGACGAAGCGCGACTTCATCGCCGTCCAAGGCATCGTCACGCTCATCGCCGTCGTCGTCGCGATCTCGAGCCTGCTGATCGACGTCATCGTCGCCTACGTCGACCCCCGCGTGCGGTTCTGAGGAGTCACCGATGTTCTCTCTGCTCAAGTCCACCCGTGGCCTCCAGCGCGGCATGCTCATCGCCGGTCTGATCCTTGTCACGGTCTTCCTGATCCTCGCCGCCTTCGCGCCGTGGCTGGCCCCGTACGGGTTCAACGAGACCCGCGTCGACGGTGTCCCGTTCGGCACCCAGCAAGCTCCGTCCGCCGAGCACTGGTGGGGCACCACCGTTGGCGGCCAGGACGTCCTGTCCCGGGTGATCTACGGGGCGCGCACCGCGGTCGCGGTGATCGTGCTCGCGGTGACGTTCTCGCTGGTCATCGGTGTGCCGCTCGGCCTGCTCTCCGGCTTCCTCTCGGGTCCGCTCGACCGCGCGCTCGTCCTCGTGATGGACGCGCTGTACGCGTTCCCGTCGCTGCTGCTGGCGATCGTGGTCGCGATCGTGGTCGGCGGCGGTTCCTCCGGGGTGGTGGGAGGCGTCCTCGCCGCGGCGATCGCGCTCACCGTCGTCTTCATCCCGCAGTACTTCCGCGTGGTCCGCAACGCCACGCTCGCGGTGAAGGTGGAGCCGTACGTCGACGCGGCGCGGGTCGTGGGCACCCGCACCCCCCGCATCCTCTTCCGCCACATCCTCGCCAACGTCCGCCAGTCGGTCCCGGTCATCGCGACGCTCAACGCCTCCGAGGCGATCCTGACCCTGGCGGCCCTGGGCTTCCTCGGCTTCGGCATCGAGCCGTCGTCTGCCGCCGAGTGGGGCTACGACCTCAACAAGGCGATGTCGGACGCCACCAACGGCATCTGGTGGACGGGGGTCTTCCCCGGCATGGCGATCGTCCTCATGGTGATGGGCGTGACGCTGGTCGGCGAGAGCCTCAACGACGTGCTCAACCCGCTCCTCAAGGCGCGCGGGGGCGACACCACGACCTCCGACGAGGCGGAGATCAGCGCCGAGTACGCCGAGGCCGTCGCCCAGGCCGGCCTCGACGAGGAGGTTGCCGAAGAGGCGGCCGCGGTGGACGAGGACGTACGCCGCGTCGCGACGCTCAGCCTCACCGATCTCGCGGTCTCGTTCCGCACCGGGGCCGCACCCGTGCACGCGGTGAAGGGCGTCAGCTTCGACATCGGTCCTGGAGAGGTGGTCGCGGTCGTCGGCGAGTCCGGCTCCGGCAAGTCGGTGACGTCGCGTGCCGTCATGGGCCTGCTCCCGGCCACGGCGGACGTGTCGGGATCGGCGCTCCTGCGGACCGGCGCAAGCGACTCCCGCGAGCTGATCGGGATGTCCGAGCGCAAGCTCCGCGCCGTCCGTGGCGACCAGCTCTCGATGATCTTCCAGGAGCCGGGTACGGCGCTGGACCCGGTCTACACGGTCGGCTGGCAGATCGTGGAGATGATCCGCACGCACCGCGACGTGTCCAAGAAGGAGGCGCGGGCACGGGCGGTCGAGCTGCTCACCCTGGTGGGGCTCCCCGACCCCGAGCGTCGCGTGGACTACTACCCTCACCAGCTGTCCGGCGGACAGAAGCAGCGGGTGATGATCGCGATGGCGATCGCCCTCGAGCCGGAGGTCATCATCGCCGACGAGCCGACCACGGCGCTCGACGTCACCGTGCAGGCGTCCATCATCGAGCTGCTGCTCGACCTGCGTGACCGTCTCGGCACCGCGATCGTGCTCATCACCCACAACATGGGTGTGGTCGCCGACGTCGCCGACCGTGCGGTCGTGATGTATCGCGGCGAGATCGTCGAGCAGGCTCCGGTCGACCGGCTGTTCAGCGCACCGCGCCACCCGTACACGCGCAGGCTGCTCGAAGCCGTCCCGCACCTCGGCCAGGGCGCGGGTGCACCGCCCGTTCCCGAGTCGGCCCCGGCGGTGCTGACGCTGCAGGACGTGACCGTCGAGTTCGCCGGACGCCTCGGCCAGCCGTCGTTCCGCGCGGTCGACGACGTGAATCTGTCCGTGCGACGCGGCGAGGTCCTCGGCCTGGTCGGCGAGTCGGGGAGCGGCAAGTCCACCCTCGGGCGGGTCGCTGTCGGCCTCCAGAAGGTGACCGCCGGCTCCGTGCTCATCGGCGACGAGAACATCACGACGCTGTCCGACCGCCGCCTGCGCCCGCACCGGGGCCGCTTCGGCTTCGTGTTCCAGGACCCGGCCGCCTCGCTGAACCCGCACCTGACGATCAGCGAGTGCGTGGCCGAGCCGCTGAAGGTGCAGAGCGACCTCTCCGCGGCCGACCAGCGGGCCAAGGTCGAGACGCTCCTCGACCGCGTGCAGCTCCCCGCGTCGTACGCTGCTCGCTACCCGCACGAGCTGTCGGGCGGTCAGCGTCAGCGCGTCAGCCTCGCTCGGGCGCTCGCGCTCGATCCCGACCTGCTGATCGCGGACGAGCCGACGTCGGCGCTCGACGTCTCCGTCCAGGCGAAGGTGCTGGAGCTGTTCTCCGAGCTGCAGCGCGAGCTCCAGTTCGCGTGCCTGTTCATCAGCCACGATCTGGCTGTCGTCGATGCACTGGCGAACCGGGTCGCGGTCATGCGGAACGGGCGGATCGTCGAGGAGGGGACGAGGCAGGACGTGCTCCACTCGCCGCGCGAGGAGTACACGCGCCAGCTGATCGCTGCCGTCCCGGTGCCGGACCCCGCAGAGCAGCGGCGCCGTCGCGAAGCGCGCGGAGGTCTGCTCAGCGACGTCGAGTGACGGACGCGCCGGCCCGGTGCACCACCGGGCCGGCGCGCGTACTCACTTTGTTGACTAGGTCCCGCGGTATCCTGGGGCGATGGTGACCTACCAGCGCTTCGTGGCCCTCGGTGACAGCACGACAGAGGGGATCGGCGACACCCCGTACGCCGACGGCAGTCCGCAGGGCTGGGCGGACCGCTTCGCCACGCTCCTCGCGCAGGCGGTCCCGGGAGCGTCCTACGCCAACCTCGCTGTACGGGGCAAGGTCACGCACGAGGTTCATGCCGAGCAGCTCGCGCCCGCCCTTGCGCTCGACCCGGATCTCGTGAGTCTCGTGGTCGCCATGAATGACCTCATCCGCCCGCGGTTCAGCGCCGACGCGATCATCGGCCACATCGAGGCGATGGTCGGTGCGCTGCGACGGCAGGGAGCGGATGTCCTCCTGATGACCTTTCCGGACCTGGCCGCGGTCTCGCCCGTCGGCCGTCTCGTCCGCGGGCGGATCACGGACCTCAACAGGGGGTTTCGTACGGTCGCCGCGCGCCACGGCGCGCACGTGCTCGACATCGCGACCGTCCCCTCCGCCGGCGACCCCCGTGTCTGGGCCGACGACCGCCTCCACCTCAACCCCGACGGCCATGCGCTCCTCGCCCGCGCGATGGCCGCGACAGCTGGGCTGCCGGACACCGACAACTCGTGGCGGGCGCCGCTCCCCCCACCGCTCCGACGTGGACTGAGGGAGCGGGCCGAGATCGAGGCGGCCTGGTACGGCACGCACCTCGGTCCGTGGCTCGGGCGTCGCCTCACGGGCCGATCGTCCGGGGACGGCCGCGCCGCCAAGCGGCCGGACCTCCTGCCGATCGTCGCCTGAGACGACGCGCGTCGCGCTAGACGAGGGCGAGGTCCGTCCCGTCAGGTGAGTGGTCCGCCATCCTGACGCTGCGGATCGTCGGGTCGTCGTACGTGTTCCAGTAGTAGGTCGCAGTCCTCGACGAGAAGAGCCCCGTGTAGATCGTCTTCTCGAACTCGCCCGAGCCGCCCATCACGGCGCCGCCGTCCACCATCGCGACCTGCTGCAGGGTGTGGAACGCGCGGCTGACGTTCTCCTCCTCGCTCGCCTTGTCCGGGTAGTGCTCGTTGACGTACGCCGCACGCACGAACCTGGAGGGCGAGTAGTAGTCGCCGGGGATCCCTCGCATGTGCGACCCCGAGCCGAACGGGGTGAGGTGGGCTCTGCCGAGCACGAGCTCCTTGGGGAACTCGGGCGAAGCGTTGAGGTAGTTGCGCAGGTTCTCGTGGTGCCAGGCGAACCCGGGCTGGTTGGTCAGGACGTCGACGTCGTCATCGAAGACGTGCATGCCGTCGCTCGTGTGCTCCACCACGATGGCGCGATCCGCGTCGCCGATGAACCAGTGCAGCATCGAGCTCGGATACTTCTCGTTGATCGGCTTGTCGACGATGACGACATTCTCGAGCGCTGCGGCGGCCTCGTCGACGGTCGCGAACTGCGAGGCCACCCAGAGCGGGAACTCGTACGCAGCGACGTTGGTCGCGCCCTCGACAGGCTCCGGTGCGTAGGCCGCATATCCCGGGAAGTTCAGTCCCGCCACGGCCAGGCCCGCATCGTTGCCGCAGTCGAAGTAGAGCGGCGTGCCCTCCTCGACGATGCCCATCCCGATGGTCGCATGCAGGATGTTCGACACCGCCCCGAACGGCGACTTCAGGTCGTACCCCTTGGGTGTCACGACCACTCGCTCCCCGTAGCCGCTCGTCCAGTCGAGGTTCCGGGCGAGATAGAGGTTGCCGCTCTCGTCGTTGAATCTGATGCCGGTGCACACGTCGATGGCCCCTGTCCTTGGCACCCGCTGACCGTGGCCAGCGAGCTCGGTCGGTGCCTTCCAGCATGAGCGGGGGTGTGACGACCGGCAACTCGGCGGTCGGCAAAAGTACGCAGGCCGGACCCTGGAGGGTCCGGCCTGTCGTCGATCCAACGAGAGATTATGCGGTGGAGCTGAGGGGACTCGAACCCCTAACCCCCTGCTTGCAAAGCAGGTGCGCTACCAATTGCGCCACAGCCCCGCAAACTGCGGGCGCGGGGCGCCCGGCAGTGGGTCAGACCTTGTCGGTCGACTCGGCCCAGAGCTGCTGACCGTTGCGGCCGGCCTTCTTCTTCTTGTTGGCCACCGCGAAGAGACCTGCTGCGGCGATGGCGGCGATCACGAGCTTCTTCATCAGATTCTCCTCTGGGTGGGGTACGTGGGCCTAACAGGACTTGAACCTGTGACCTCTTCCTTATCAGGGAAGCGCTCTAACCAAGCTGAGCTATAGGCCCGTTCTCACCGAACCGGTGAGCCGACGGAGACTTTACCTGGTGCCTGGCGGCGTACCCAAACCGGGGTAGGCCGCCAGGCTGTGCAGGCTCAGTCGTCCTCGGCCAGCGTGACCTCGAGCCCGCCGAGCAGCTGCGCGGCGAGGTTGTAGAGGAACGCTCCAACGGTCGCGAGTGCGGTGATCAGGATGACGTCGATCGCGGCGATCACGATGGTGAGGCCGATGATCCGTCCGAACCCGACGTACTCGCTGATGTCGAAAGCGTCGGCGTTGTCGTTGAGGACGGTGGCGACGCTCTGGTTGATCGCGTCCCACACACCGGCGGCGCCGAGCACTGCCCACACCAGGACGACTGCCACGACCGTGACGATGCCGACGGCGATCGCGAGTGCGAATGACATCTTCATGACCGACCACGGGTCGACCCGGTAGACGCGCAAGCGCGCCTTGCGCGACGGTGCAGTCGAGGCATTCTTGGACTCGTCCTTGGGGGAGTCCTCGTACGGCTTCGGACGGCGCTTGCGGGGGCGCGCCTCCGTGTCGACCGGAGCGACCGTCGGCTTGGAGACCGTCGGCTGGCGCTTGGTCTCGGTCGCGCGGGCCTCAGCCTCTGCGATCGAGCCGGCTGTCGGCACCGGGGGCTTGGCGGTCGACGAGCCGGTCGATGCCGGCGCCGGCTTCGCAGCAGGCGACACAGGCTTTGCCGACGCATCCTGGGCGGGCTTTGCCGTGGCCGGTGCGGTGGACGCCGGGGACGCAGGCTTGACTGCCGGGGCGTCCTTGGCGGGCGCCGACTGCTTCTGCTGCTGCGCAGCCCCTGCGGCCGGCGCAGACGGCGGCGTCGGTGACGCGGCGGGCGCCGTCGGTCGAGACGGCTGAGCAGGCTGACCGTTGGAGGCCTGCCGGTCACGCGTCACCGGCGTGCCCGGACGCGCCGGGGGCGAGGGTGCCGGACGCTGCGAGGCGCCCTGTGGTTGCTGCGGTTGCTGCGGCGGCTGCGACGGCTTCTGCCCGTTCGGCCTCGGCTGGGCGCCAGGCGACGCGGGCGGGGTGGCCTCGGACGGCTTCGCGCTCGACTGCCCCCCGTTCAGGCTCCCCGGAGTCGGCTGGGCAGGTCGCCGCGGGCCGCCGTTGACGGCGCTCGTGTCGGGCTCACTCTGCCTCGGCCGCTGCGGAGCCGCGGGGTTCGGCTTGCGGTCCGTCATTCTTCCTCCTGGGCGTCGGGGGTCGTGGTCTCTGGCTCCATTGCCTCAACCATCTCCTCGGCGTCGGACTCGTCGACTGTATCCAACAGTGAAGAGTTCTCCTCATTCCGCGCAAGGGCAACCACTTCGTCGTCCCCCTTCACACCGACGAACTTCACGCCCATGGTGTCACGTCCGGTCTGAGTGACGTCAGCCACACGCGACCGGGTGACCTGACCACTGGCCTTGATCGCGATGATCTCGTCATCATCGTCCACGACGAGGGCACCGACCAGCGCCCCGCGCTCGTCCTGAAGCTTCATCGCCTTGATGCCGAGACCCCCGCGACCCTGGACGCGGTACTGCGCGACCGCGGTCTTCTTGGCATAGCCGCCGTTGGTGGCAGTGAAGACGTACTGGTCGTCCTCGTCGGCATCGCTGCGGATCACCGCCATCGAGAGGAGCTCGTCAGAGTCACGGAACTTCATGCCGGTGACACCTGAGGTGGCGCGGCCCATCGGCCGAAGGGTCTCGTCGTCGGCGGTGAACCGGATCGACTGCGCACGGCGTGAGAACAGCACCAAGTCGTCGTCGGGGCCGACGAGCTCCGCTCCGACCAGCTCGTCGTCGGGGTCACGGAAGTTGATCGCGATGACGCCGGCCTGACGCGGGCTGTTGTAGTCCGCGAGGCGCGTCTTCTTGACCAGGCCGTTCTTGGTGGCCAGCACGAGGTAGGGCGACTGCTCGTAGTCGCGGATCGCCAGCACCTGCGCGATCTGCTCGTCGGGCTGGAACTGCAGCAGACCCGCGACGTGACCGCCCTTGGCATCACGCCCCGCCTCGGGAAGGTTGTACGCCTTCTCGCGGTAGACCCTGCCCGCGGTCGTGAAGAAGAGGATCCACTGGTGCGTCGTCGTGGAGAACAGGTGGTCGACCACGTCGTCGCCGCGCAGCGTCGCCCCTCGTACGCCCTTGCCGCCACGGCGCTGGACTCGGTAGAGGTCGGTCTTGGTGCGCTTGACGTACCCACCGCGGGTGATCGTGACGACCACGTCCTCGTCGGGAATCAGGTCCTCCATCGACAGGTCGCCGTCGGCGGGGATGATGCGCGTACGACGGTCGTCGCCGTACTTCTCGACGATCGCGGTGAGCTCCTCGGCCACGATGGAGCGTTGGCGCGTGATGTTGGCGAGGATGTCCTTGTAGTCGGCGATCTCGGCCTCGATCTCGGCGAGCTCGTCGATGATCTTCTGGCGCTCGAGGGCTGCCAGGCGCCGCAGCTGCATTTCGAGGATCGCCCGTGCCTGGATCTCGTCGATCTCGAGCAGACCGGTCAGGCCGTCGCGGGCGTCCTCGACCGTCTGGCTACGGCGGATGAGGGCGATGACCTCGTCGAGCATGTCGAGCGCCTTGACCAGGCCGCGCAAGATGTGGGCCCGCTCTTCGGCCTTGCGGAGGCGGTACTCGGTGCGGCGCCTGAGGACCTCGACCTGGTGCTCGACCCAGTTCGAGATGAACTGGTCGAGCGTGAGCGTGCGCGGCACCGAGTCGACGAGCGCGAGCATGTTCGCCGAGAAGTTGGTCTGCAGCTCGGTGTGCTTGTAGAGGTTGTTGAGGACGACCCGCGCGATCGCATCGCGCTTGAGCTCGACCACCAGGCGCCGACCGACGCGGGAGCTCGACTCGTCACGAACGTCCGAGATGCCCTGGACACGACCCGTGTTGACCAGGTCGGCGATCTTCTGGAGCAGGTTGTCGGGGTTGACCTGGTAGGGGAGCTCCTTGACGACGAGGGAGATCTTGCCCTTGGCGTCCTCCTCGATGTCGACGACCGCGCGCATCGGGACCGACCCGCGGCCGGTCCGATAGACGTCCTCGATGCCCTTGGTTCCGACGATGAGGGCCTTGCTGGGGAAGTCAGGGCCCTTGATGCGCTCCATCAGCGCGTCCAGGAGCTCCTCACGCGAGGCGTCGGGGTGCTCGAGAGCCCAGATGGCCCCGTCGGCGACCTCACGGAGGTTGTGCGGGGGGATGTTCGTCGCCATGCCGACCGCGATGCCGGCCGAGCCGTTGACCAGCAGGTTGGGGATCCGCGCGGGCAGGACCGTCGGCTCGAGCGAGCGACCGTCGTAGTTGGGCGTGAAGTCGACGGTCTCCTCTTCGATGTCGCGCACCATCTCCATCGCGATCGGCGCCAGCCGGCACTCGGTGTACCGCATCGCTGCTGCGTCGTCGTTGCCCGGCGAACCGAAGTTGCCCTGGCCCGCGACCATCGGGTAGCGAAGCACCCACGGCTGGGCAAGGCGGACGAGGGTGTCATAGATCGCGGTGTCGCCGTGCGGGTGGTACTGACCCATGACGTCACCGACGATGCGTGAGCACTTGCTGAAGCCACGGTCGGGGCGGTAGCCACCGTCGTACATCGCGTACAGCACGCGGCGGTGCACCGGCTTGAGCCCGTCCCGGACGTCCGGGAGGGCGCGCGCGACGATGACGCTCATCGCGTAGTCGATGTAGGACCGCTGCATCTCGGTCTGCAGCTCGACGCGCTCGATCCGCTCCGGTGGCGTGGGTGTCTCGGTCACGAAAGGTTTCCTTCGTCGTACGGGTCAGTCTGTGGATTCACGTGAAACGATGCGTGGCGCCACGTGTCAGATGTCGAGGCCACGTCAGATATCAAGGAACCGGACGTCCTTGGCGTTGCGCTGGATGAACGCGCGACGCTGCTCGACGTCCTCACCCATCAGCACGGTGAAGACCTCGTCGGCGTTGGCGGCGTCGTCGAGCGTGACCTGGCGCAGGATCCGCTGCTCCGGATCCATCGTGGTCTCCCAGAGCTCGTGGTCGTTCATCTCACCCAGACCCTTGTAGCGCTGGACCGGGGCTTCCTTGGGCAGGCGTTTGCCCGCCTCCTTGCCGGCGGCGAGCAGCGCGTCGCGCTCCCGGTCGGAGTAGGCCAGCTCGGGGGCAGTGTTGGACCACTTGATCTTGAACAGCGGCGGCTGCGCCAGGTAGACGTACCCGCCGTCGATCAGAGGCTTCATGAAGCGGAACAGCAGCGTGAGCAGCAGTGTCGAGATGTGCTGGCCGTCCACGTCGGCGTCGGCCATCAGCACGATCTTGTGATAGCGCAGCTTGTCGATGTCGAAGTCGTCGGTGACGCCCGTGCCGAGCGCGGAGATGATGGCCTGGACCTCGGCGTTCTGGAGGATCTTGTCGATCCTCGCCTTCTCGACGTTGAGGATCTTGCCGCGCAGCGGGAGGATCGCCTGGATCCGCGGGTCGCGCCCGCCCTTGGCCGAGCCGCCGGCGGAGTTGCCCTCCACCACGAACAGCTCGCACTCCTCCGGGTTGCGCGAGGAGCAGTCGGCGAGCTTGCCCGGCAGGCCCGCGCCGCCCAGCAGGCTCTTGCGGTTGCGGGCGAGATCGCGCGCCTTGCGGGCCGCCATCCGCGCGGTCGCCGCGTCGATGCTCTTGCGCACGATGATCTTGCCCTCGGCCGGGTTCTGCTCGAACCATGCACCGAGGTGATCGTTGGTGACCGTCTGGACGTACGACCGGGCCTCAGTGTTGCCGAGCTTGGTCTTGGTCTGACCCTCGAACTGCGGCTCAGAGAGCTTGATCGAGATGATGGCGGCCAGCCCCTCGCGGATGTCGTCACCCGAGAGGCGGTCCTCCTTCTTCTTGATCAGGCCCTGGTCCTCGGCGAACTTGTTGACCGTGTAGGTCAGCGCCGCACGGAAGCCCTCCTCGTGGGTGCCGCCCTCGTGGGTGTTGATCGTGTTGGCGAAGGTGTGGACCGACTCCGAGAACGAGACGTTCCACTGCATCGCGAGCTCGAGGCTCAGCCCGGCGTCCGGGTTCTCGGACTCGAACGCGATGACCTCGCGGTTGAGCGGGCTGCGGTTGCCCGTGTTGATGTGGTGGATGTAGTCGATCAGGCCGTCTTCGTACTTGAAGCGACGCTCCATCGCGCCTTCGTCCGTGCCGCCGGTCGCGCTGTCGGCGGGGGTGATGTCGTGCGCCGCCTCTGCGCTCTGGAGGGCCTCGGCGACCTCGCCGGCCGCAGGGCGCTCGTCGCGGACCACGATCTCGAGGCTCTTGTTGAGGAAGGCCATCTCACGGAAGCGGGTCGTGAGCGTCTCGAACGAGTACGTCGTGGTCTCGAAGATCTCGTCGCTGGCGTAGAAGGTGATCGTCGTGCCGGTCTCCTCCGTGGCCTCGCCGCGCTCGAGCGGGCCGTCAGGCACGCCGTACGTGAAGGACTGACGCCAGACGTGACCCTCGCGACGAACCTCCGCGTACAGCTTGGTCGAGAGCGCGTTGACCACCGAGACACCGACGCCGTGCAGGCCACCGGACACCTTGTAGCCGCTCCCACCGAACTTGCCGCCGGCGTGCAGCGAGGTCAGGACCAGCGTCAGCGTCGGGATCTTCTCGATGGGGTGGTCCTTCACCGGGATGCCTCGACCGTTGTCGACGACCTTGATACCGCCGTCGGACAGGAGGGTGATCTCGATGGTGTCGCATTGGCCGGCGAGGGCCTCGTCGACCGAGTTGTCGACGACCTCGTAGACCAGGTGGTGCAGACCGCGCTCACCGGTGGACCCGATGTACATGCCGGGCCGCTTGCGGACGGCATCGAGGCCTTCGAGAACCTGGATGTCTCCGGCGTCGTACGAGGACCCCGAGTCTGTCGGGCGGGTCTCGGGGGTGGGGATCGACTCGCTCACAGGTGGATGGCCTCCATCGTCTCGAGAACTCAGGTCGCGAACTCGCAGGCGTCCCGACCTGCATGGTCGCCGGGGCGGCGAGAACAGCCGGGACACAACTGGTCCAGTGTAGCCGGTAGAGCGCGCCACACGAGCCGACAGCGTCCTCCCGTGAGGGCGCGACGAAGCCCGGAAGCCTCTGAGAGGGCTCAGGTGCCCTCTGTGACGGATCGGGACCCCGCCGACGATGCCCCGTATGCGCCCCGTCCCCACTCGAACGCCTGTACGGGGCTTCTGTGTCGCGGACGGTCGAGACGGTGTCGATCGCTGTTGCGCGATGAGGCAAGGTGGGGGACATGGCATCTTCGACGGTTGCTCGTGCGCCGTCCGCGGGGCAGAGGCTTTATCGCGGACGGACGCTGGCGTCGGCGTTCGGACTCCTCGTGGTGTCGTTCGCCGCACTCGTGCTGATGGTGTCCTATCTCATCGAGAACCCCCGCGGGCAGCGTCTCGACCAGCGGGCGATGGAGGCCGTGTATGCGCGCCGCGACGCCCTCGACCAGCTCCTGTCCGTCCTCGGCTACCTCTCCATCGGCACGATGGCGATCGCCATGGTCGTCCTGATGACGATGGCGGTGCTGCGGCAGCGGTTCGCCGCAGCATTCGCCGCGGTGATCGTCGTCGCAGGCGCCAACATCACGACCCAGGTGCTCAAGCACGCTGTCCTCGACCGGCCCGACCACGGGTACGGCTGGCACGTCAACAGCCTTCCCAGCGGTCACACCACCGCCGCGATCTCGCTCGTCATCGCAGCGCTGCTGGTCGCGCCGGCGGCCCTCCGCGGCCTAGTCACGATGCTCGGCTCGGCCGCCGTCGTCCTCACCGGCGTCTCGACCGTCGTCGCCGGGTGGCACCGCCCGTCCGATGTCGTCGCGGCACTCGCCGTCGGACTTCTCTGGGGCGCGGGCGCCGTCTTCGTGCTCGCACTGCGCCGCAGCGGCCCGCCGACCGGCGGGTTCTTCGCCTCGCTGGGGTGGGGGCTGATCGGAGCCGTCGCTGCCGGCGCTGTCCTGCTGTTCATCGGCGTGCGCCCATACGGGGGCTGGGACGGCGTCGGGCCAGCCGCAGGCGTGATGGTGATCATCGGCATCGCGGTCGCCCTGGTCGTGGCGGTCTTCGACCGGATCTCGTCGGTCTTCGCGCGCTGAGGCGCGCCACTCACCCGTAGGTGTCGCGCGGCCCGCGGCCCTTCACCCTCAGTGAACCCTTCGCCCAGCTCGGGCCTTGGGGTCCGCGGACGTTGATCCGCGTGACGGTGCCGTCGCCGAGCCGCTCGTTGAGCTTGCCGACCACGTTGGGAGCGAGCATCCGCAACTGTGTCGCCCACGCCGTCGAGTCCGCATTCACCCAGAGCTGCCCGTCGGCATAACGGTCGGGCCGGCAGTGCTCGGCGACTTCCGCGCCCACGATCTCGCTCCACCGCCCGAACAAGCCGTGGACCGCAACCTCGGTGTCCCAGCCGTGCTCGGTCACGAGCCGGTCGAGCGTCGACTCCAGGGTCTGGGGGTCGCGGTCGTCGGGGTGAGCGCCGCTCACGCTCGGGATGGTGCGTCGGCGTCGGCGTCGGCGTGGCGTCGATGAGCGCGAGGCGGCGGGACCGACCGAACGGTACGCACGTGCGATGCTGCGAGCCAGCTCGATGCCGTCGGTCTGATGGTCTGCCGCAGGCTCGACAGGCTCGACGGGTGTGCGCTCACCGGGGTCGACGGGTTCCTTACTCATCAGCCACCTCCTCGTCCATCCTGACCTCGCCTGCCGCCACGTCGTACCGACGCCCTCGCAGGCCCGCGGGCACGTCCTCTGCGACAGCCGCGGTCACCAGCACCTGCTCGGCGCCGGCGACCCTGTCGGCAAGGTGAGCGCGCCGGTCCCGGTCGAGCTCGGCGAACACGTCGTCGAGGATCAGGATCGGGTCGTCGCCGTCTGCGCGCAAGAGGTCGTACGAAGCCAGTCGCAGCGCCAGTGCGTATGACCACGACTCACCGTGGCTCGCGTACCCCTTGGCGGGCATGCTCCCGAGAGACAGGACGACGTCGTCGCGGTGCGGGCCGACGAGGCTGACCCCGCGGTCGAGCTCGTCGCGTCGGCGCCGCACCATCTCCTCGGCCATCGCCTCACGGAGGACGTCGCGGTCCAGGGTCTCGGGGAGCTCGAAGGAGGGCTTGTACGCGGTCGTGGCCTCCGTACGCTCAGCCGCCGCAGACGCCGCGACCGCGCGGTAGGCGTCGGCGAGGTACGGACCGAGGGCGTCGAGCAGCGCGAGCCGTGCGGCCAGCAGCTCACCCCCGTACGTGGCGAGCTGACCGTCCCAGATGTCGAGCGTGTCGAGGTTCGCACCGCGGCCGGCGTGCCGTGCGGACTTGAGCAGCGAGTTGCGCTGGCGCAGTGCCCGGTCGTAGTCCGCCCGAACCCCGGCGAACCGCGGTGAACGCAGAACCAGGAGCGCGTCGAGGAAATGGCGGCGGTCGCTCGGGTCGCCCTTGACCAACGTGAGGTCTTCGGGTGAGAACACGACCGAGCGGAGCCATCCGAGGAGGTCACGCGGGCGGGGGAGCGGACCTCGGTTCACGCGTGCGCGGTTCGAGCGCCCGGGCGTGATCTCGATCTCCAGCAGCGCAGACCGGTCATCGCGCACGACGCTCGCGCGGACGACCGCGCGGTCGGCGCCGATCCGGACGAGTGGCGCATCGCTCGCGACCCGGTGCGAGCCCAGCGTCGCGAGGTAGTCGATCGCCTCGACGAGGTTGGTCTTGCCCTGACCGTTCGCACCGATGAAGGCGGAGGCGCCGGGTTCGAGCGTGAGCTCGAGCTCGACATAGGAGCGGAAGTCGTGCAGGGAGAGGTGGGTGACGTGCACGGTGCGGTGGCTACTCCGACTTCACCGCGTGGCCGCCGAACTGGTTGCGCATCGCGGCGATCGCCTTCATGGCGGGCGAGTCGTCCTGGCGCGACACGAACCGGGCGAACAACGCTGCGGTGATCGCCGGCACCGGCACCGCGTTGTCGATCGCGGCCTCGACGGTCCAGCGTCCCTCACCCGAGTCTTCCGCGTAGCCGCGGATATGCGCGAGGCCCGGGTCCTCCTGGAGCGCCTTGACCATCAGGTCGAGGAGCCAGGAGCGGACGACCGTGCCCTCGCGCCACGAGGCGAACACCTCGGTGACGTCGTCGACGAGGTCGACCTTCTCGAGCAGCTCGTAACCCTCCGCGTACGCCTGCATCATCGCGTACTCGATGCCGTTGTGAACCATCTTGGAGAAGTGACCGGCGCCCACCCCACCTGCGCGCACGTAGCCGCTGGTCGGGCTGGGTCGCAGGGCGTCGAACGCCGGGGTGACCTTGGCGATGTCGTCGGGCGCACCGCCGACCATCAGGGCGTAGCCCTCCTCCAGACCCCAGACGCCGCCGCTGACTCCGCAGTCGACGAACCCGATGCCCTTTTCGGCCAGCTCAGCGGCATGGCGGAGGTCGTCGGTCCAGCGCGAGTTGCCGCCGTCGACCACGACGTCGCCCGCTGAGAGCAGGTCACGTAGCTGGGCGACCGTCTCGTGCGTGGCGGCGCCGGCCGGGACCATGACCCACACGACCCGCGGAGCGGGAAGGGCTTCGACAAGTGCACCAAGCGAGGAGACGTCGGCAAGGTCGGGGTTGCGGTCGTACCCGACGACGTTGATGCCCCCTCGTCGCATGCGCTCGCGCATGTTGCCGCCCATCTTGCCGAGGCCGATCAGTCCGATGTCCATGGCACTCCTTGGAGTCGTGTCCGGGCGAGATGGTGGCGACAGGGGTGACGAGCGGACGTCAGCCCGGCAGGCGCATCGGCATGATGAGGTACCGGAAGGACATGTCGGGCTCCCCGCCCAGCTCCTGCACGCCCGCGAGCGTCGCGGGGCGGCTCGCCTGGGTGAAGGCGAGGTGGACGGCGGGGTCGGTCATGACCTGCAGGCCCTCGAGGAGGAACGTCGGGTTGAAGCCGACCACAATGTCGTCGCCGTCGACCTGCGCCTGCAGCGTCTCCTGCGCCTGGGCGTCGTCCCCGCTGCCGGACTCGAGGAGGACCTGCCCGTCGGAGAACGTCAGGCGCACCGGAGTGTTGCGCTCGGCGACGAGCGAGACTCGGCGGACGGCGTCGATGAGGTCCTGGCGGCCCACGAACGCGATGGTCTGGGCGTTGGCGGCGAACAGCTGACGCACCTTGGGGAACTCACCTTCGAGCATCCGGGTGGTCGTGCGGCGGGTGCCGCTGGCCGTGGAGCCCTCGAAGCCGATGAGGCCGGGGCCCTGCTCACCCGTGGCGACGGCCATCGTCAGCTCGCCGCCGGACGTGAAGGACTTCGCGATCTCGGAGAGCGAGCGCGCCGGGACGACGGCTGTCGCGGAGGTGTCCGGGTTCTCGGGGAACCACGAGAGCTCGCGGAGGCTCGCCCGGAACCGGTCGGTGGCCAGCAGCGAGATCGTCGACCCGGCAAGCTCGATGCGGACCCCGGTGAGGAGCTGGAGGACGTCGTCGCGCCCAGCGGCGGCCACGGCCTGCGCGACGGCGGTTGCGAAGTCGTCCGAGCTCACCGTGCCTGACGCCGTCGGCATCGCCGGCAGCTGGGGGTAGTCCTCGACGGGCATCGTCTGGAGGCTGAACCGGCTGCTGCCGCACACCAGCGAGACCTTGGTGCCGTCGACCGAGACGTCGACCGGACGCGAGGGGAGCGACTTGCAGATGTCGGCGAGAAGCCGACCGGACACGAGGGCCCGGCCATCGTCGGCGACGTCGGCGTCGACGGTGGAGCGGGCGGAGGTCTCGTAGTCGAAGCTCGACAGCGCGATGCCGCCGTCGGTGCTCTCGACCATGAGGCCGGCGAGCACGGGAACGGTCGGCCGAGTCGGCAGGCTCCGGGCCGTCCAGGCGACTGCGTCGGCCAAGGCGTCGCGGTCGATGCGGAACTTCACAGCGATGTGCCTCCGGACGGGTGTGGCCGGCCGTGGGAGCGGCCGGGGAATGACATGTTTCCTGGAATCCTGCCACGGCTCTGGCTCGGGCGACCAGTCAGGGAGGTTGTCATTCGTCATCCCCAGGTTTGGCCTGTGGATGACTTCGAACGAATGAGGAGATCTTGTAGTTCTCATCTCAGTAGTAGGGGCTGTTGACGGAGTGGACAACTCGAGTCAGTGCAGGTCAGCAACTGAATGGCAATGTTCACGTGATGTGGACAACCGACCCGTTCGCTGTGCGACGCGGTGGAGGACGGACTCGCGCTCCCCAGGTCGTGCACGGGACAGCGGGGGCTTGTGGATGAAGTTGGGGTGTTTTCCCCAGGTGTATCCCCAGATGTGGGTAGTCGTGAATCACAACAAAAGGGGCGGTACGACGGGTGTCGTACCGCCCCTTTTGGGGGTCTGAGGAGCGCGTGCGGGGCCGCTGAAGGTCCCGCTCAGCCCACCTGGCGAGCCTGCTGCTTGATGCGGTTCGTGAGCTCGGTGACGTGGTTGAAGACCTGTCGGCGTTCGGCCATCAGGGTGCGGATCTTGCGATCGGCGTGCATGACGGTCGTGTGGTCTCGGCCACCGAAGTGCTGCCCGATCTTGGGCAGCGAGAGCTCGGTGAGCTCGCGGCAGAGGTACATCGCGATCTGGCGCGCCTGGACGAGTCCCCGGGAGCGGCTCGCTCCGCAGATCTCCTCGATCGAGTACTCGAGGTAGGAGGCCGTCTGGGCGATGATCAGGCCGGCGGTGATCTCAGGCTCTCCACCCTCGGGGATGAGGTCCTTCAGGACGATCTCGGCCAACGGCAGATCGACTGCCTGGTGGTTCAGGCTCGCGAAGGCCGTCGCCCGGATCAGGGCGCCCTCGAGCTCGCGGATGTTGGTCTGGATCCGACTGGCGATGAACTCGAGCACCTCAGGCGGGACTGTGAGCTTCTCGATCTCGGCCTTCTTGCTGAGGATCGCGATGCGGGTCTCGAGGTCGGGCGGCTGGACGTCCGTCGTGAGGCCCCACTCGAACCGGCTGCGGAGCCTGTCCTCGAGCGACTCGAGCCCACGGGGCGGCCGGTCCGAGGTGATCACGATCTGCTTGTTGGAGCCGTGAAGGGTGTTGAACGTGTGGAAGAACTCCTCTTGGGTCTGGATCTTGCCCTCGAGGAACTGGATGTCGTCGATGAGGAGGACGTCCGTGTCGCGGTAGCGCCGCTGCAGCGCGGGCATCCGGTCGTCACGGATGGCGTTGATGAAGTCGTTCGTGAACTCTTCGGTGCTCACGTAGCGCACACGCGCGTTCGCGTACAGGCTGCGGACGTAGTGTCCGATCGCGTGCAGGAGGTGCGTCTTGCCGAGCCCGGACTCGCCGTAGATCATCAGCGGGTTGTAGGCGCGCCCCGGCGCCTCGGCGACAGCGACGGCGGCCGCGTGCGCGAAGCGGTTGGACGAGCCGATGACGAAGTTCTCGAAGTGGTAGCGCGGGTTGAGTCGCGTCTCGGCTGCCCGGACGTGGTGCGGAGGGCGTGCCTGGCTCGTCGTGGGGACGAAGGCCGGTGAAGCGTCGAAGTTCACCGGCGCGCCGTCGTCGTGCGCCGCGGACGACGCGGGGGCGCGGACGTCGGCGGTGTGCCCTGGAGCGGACACCGGGTCGGCGGCAGGTACCCCCACGCCGTCAGGAGTCGAGTTAACGCCATCTCGATTTGTCGACAAGTCAATTTCTTCGAGGTTGTCGGCCTTCTCCGTGGCGGCGGGGAGCACGTTGGGATCGACCGTGACCGCGATCCGGATCGGCCGCCCGAAGGAGTCCGACAGTGCCTGCTCGAGCTGCGGCCTCAGGCGTACCTCCATCTGGGTCCGCGTGAAGTCGTTGGGGACCCCGACGAGGAGGGTGTTCTCGTGGAGCGTGATCGGGACAGAGCTCGTCACCCATGCCCGTGTGGTGACGGGGAGGATCTCGGTGATCGCGTTCCAACGGCGGTGGAGCGTTGCGCTGTCGATCACCTCCGAGGGCGGCGTCGGCTGGTCATCACTCATGTTGGCCCCAATCTCCGGCTCCCTGGGGGGCGCGGTACGTCCACATCGTTATCCACAATCTGTGGACTTACTGCTCCCCGTGATGAGATCCCCGTGATCCCAGTGA